>CAVXET010000028.1:0-629971 GCA_963760725.1 uncultured Gammaproteobacteria bacterium | reverse complement strand
GCAGCTGGTGGGCGTACTACGAACTGGGATGGGGCGGCTGGTGGTTCTGGGACGCGGTCGAGAATGCGTCTTTCATGCCCTGGCTCGCCGGCACAGCGCTGATCCACTCGCTCGCGGTCACGGAAAAGCGCGGCCTGTTCAAGAGCTGGACGCTCCTGCTGGCCATCTCCGCCTTCTCGCTGTCTCTCCTCGGCACTTTCCTGGTTCGATCCGGCGTACTGATCTCCGTACACGCGTTCGCCACCGACCCCGAACGCGGTATCTATATCCTCGCGTTCCTGACCGTCGTGATCGGCGGGGCGCTGCTCATGTACGCCTGGCGGGCGCCCCGGCTCAAGTCCGAGGCCGGATTCGAGGCCACCTCCCGTGAGAGCTTCATGCTCTTCAACAATGCGCTCCTCGTCACCGCGCTCAGCCTCATCCTGCTGGGTACGCTCTATCCGCTCTTCATGGACGCGCTCGAACTCGGCAAGGTCTCGGTGGGCCCGCCGTACTTCAACCTGGTCTTCCTCGTGCCGATGCTGCCGCTCCTGGTGCTGCTCGGCATCGGAATGCATGCCGCCTGGAAGCGCGGGCTCCTCGGCACCATGCGCACGCGACTGTTTGCGGTTGCCGGCGCCAGCATCGGCGCATCGGTCATCATCGGCGCGGCGGCCTACGGCGAGGTTCGGCCGATGACCACGATCGGCTTCGCCCTCGCGATCTGGGTCATGCTGTCCTCGCTGCTGGTGCCGTTCGCGCGCCTGCGCAGCCGTCAGCCCCTGCCGGCTGCGGTACTCGGCATGGTCATCGCCCACTTCGGCATCGGGCTCGCGACCCTCGGCATCACGGGCGTCCAGTCGTTCAAGGTCGAGAAGGATTTTGCGCTGGGCATCGGCGATGGCGCGACGATTGCCGGATATGAATTCAAGTTCGCGGCCCTGCGCGACGTGCGCGGCCCGAACTACGTGGGCGTCGAAGCCGACGTGGTCGTGTCACGAGGCGGCGAGGCGGTCACGGTCCTCAAGCCGCAGAAGCGGCTCTACAACTCCGGAGGCAATGCGCTGTCGGAGGCGGGCATCGAAGTCGGCGCGGCGCGCGACCTGTTTGCGGCCCTCGGCGATGACCTCGGTCAGGGCCGCTGGAGCTTCCGGTTGCAATATAAGCCGCTCATCCGCTTCATCTGGCTCGGCGCGATCCTGGTGGCGTTCGGCGGCCTGCTCGCAGCGCTGGATCGACGCTACCGCCAGCGCGTCACCGCCAGCGTGGGCGACCGGGCGGCATCGGTCGCGCAATGAAATTTGCCTGGCGATTCCTGCTGCCCGCCGTTGCATTCACGATCCTGATCGGCTTCTTCGTGGTCGGCCTGCAACGCGACCCGGGCGCCATTCCGTCCCCGTTTATCGGCAAGCCTGCGCCCGCATTTTCCCTCGAGTCGCTCGGTGACCCCGCGTGGAAAGTCGGAACTGCGGATTTCGCTGGACGGCCCTGGGTACTGAATGTCTGGGCCACCTGGTGTGTCGGCTGCCGCGAGGAACACGCGGCGCTCCTTGCCATCGCGCGCGAGAATCGCGTGCCCGTCATGGGACTCAACTGGCGTGACGACCGGGCGCTGGCACTCGGTTGGCTCGAGCAGCTCGGCAATCCCTACGTATCGGTCGCCTATGATCCCGAGGGCGGCACGGCCATCGACTGGGGCGTGTACGGGGCACCCGAGACTTTTCTCATCGACGCCGACGGACGCGTGATCAAGAAACACATCGGCCCGCTCACCGTAGAAACCTGGCAGCGCGAATTCCTTCCGCTCCTGCCTCCGGCCGGGGCGCGACAGTGATGCGCAGGGTCGCGCTCGTCGCCTGGCTCCTCTTTTCCATGTCGGCCGGCGCCGTGGACACGGGCCAGCGCTTCGACGATCCCGCGCAGCAGGCGCGCTACGAGCGCCTGATCCGCGACCTGCGTTGCCTGGTCTGCCGCAGCGAGAGCATCGCCGACTCCAACGCGCCGCTCGCCGCGGATCTTCGGCGCGAGGTCGACTCGCTCATGCGCGAGGGCAAGAGCGACGCCGAGATTCACGCGTTCATGACCGAACGCTATGGCGATTTCGTGCTCTTGCGCCCGCCGGTCACGCCGCGCACCTGGCTGTTGTGGGCGGCACCGGGCTTGTTCCTCGTTGGAGGCCTCGCGGTCGTACTCGTGGTCGTGCGCCGCCGCGCAATCGCCGCCCGCTCGAACCCGGGCTCGCTCGACGACGGACCAGACCTCCCGTGACTGCATTCATCGCGATCTGCGCGGTCTTCATCGCGGCAGCCATCGGCCTCATCACCTGGCCGCTGTTGCGCCGCGGCGTTTCCGGGGATGACGCGCCGCGTGCCGGAATCTCCGCCGCAGTCGTGGCCGCAGCATTGCCGGTCGCCGCATTCCTGGTCTATTTCTCGCTCAGCAACTGGGACTGGCGCGCGCCCGCCGAGTCGCCGCCGACCGCGGCGCCAGACCTGCAGCGTGTCGTGGCAGAACTCCAGGGGAGGCTGGCGAGCCAGCCGGGTGACGTGGAGGGCTGGAAGCTGCTCGGTCGATCCGCCACGGTGCTCGGCGACTTTCCACTCGCGCGCCGCGCGTTTGGCGAGGCCTACACCCGCACCCAGGGCGCCGATGCCGACGCGGTCGTCGGCTATGCCGAATCGATGATCCTGCTGGACGAGCGCGAGATCGATGGCGAGGCGGCTCGGCTCTTCGAGCGCGCCCTCGAAATGGCGCCTGATAACGCACGGGCCCTGTGGTACGGCGGCATCGTTGCGTATCGACGCGGCGACATGGCGCTCGCGCAGCAGCGCTGGATCGAACTGCAGGACCACGACCTGCCGGCCGACCTGCGCCAGGTGCTCGCCGAGCGCCTGGCTGAGATCGAGCAGACGGAGGGTAAGCCAGCCGTGAAGGCGGATGCCTCCGCGACGCCAGGGGCGATTGACCTCACTGTCGTCATCGACCCCGCCCTGGCAGCGCGCGTTCCCGCCAACGCGACGCTGTTCGTGATCGCTCGCCGCGGCAGCGGCGGACCGCCGCTCGCCGTGCAACGACGTCCGGTCGGAGCCTGGCCGGTCTCGCTGCGCCTCAGCGACGCCGACGCCATGCTGCCCGGCATCTCGCTCGCGGGCGCGGGACCGCTCACGCTCATTGCGCGGATTTCCCTGAGCGGGCAACCGATCGCGGCGAGCGGCGATCTCTTCGGCGAGGTCGGTTATGATTTCGCCTCGGCCCGTCCGGCAAGCCTCACCATCGACCGGACCGTTCCTTAAGTCAGCGGCCGGGGGAGTGCCATGGGGCCGGCCGTCGTCCAATACCGCTTCGAGCGCCTGCCGTCGGCGTTCCGCTATTTCCCGCGAGCCGTGTTCGGTCGCAGGAGCGCACTCGTGCCGGACGGGCAGGTCGTGCCCCGGCTGGAAGCCCGCGTCGACACGGTCCTCGCGAATCGCCGTCACCTGGACCGCTATCGCGAAGTCTGCGGATTCGCGGACGACGGCTGCTTGCCGCTCACGTATCCACATGTGCTTGCGATGCCAATCCAGTTCGCGATCCTGACCCATCCGCGTTTCCCCGTGCGCCTGATGGGCCTCGTGCACATCGCCAACGACATTCACCAGGCCCGGTCCCTCCCGGAATCCGGACGTTTTGAGTTGCGAAGCTGGATCGAAGGTCACCGCGACGTCGACCGCGGCCATGAGTTCGACCTGTTCACGTCGGTCGAGGACGGGCAGGGCACCGCCTGGCTCGAGAAATCAACCCTGCTCGCGCGGCGTTCGTCGGGCGGCAGGCGGCCTTCGCGCGGGGCGCGCCAGGCGCTGCGCTACGAGACGCCACCCGAGGGGGCGCAGCCTGAGACAGCCGACATCACGGTGCCTCGCGCCATGGGCCGCCGTTATGGCTGGCTCTCCGGCGACCTCAATCCGATTCACCTCGGCGATCGCGGCGCGCAGCTGTTCGGATTCCAGCGCGCGGTAGCCCATGGCATGTGGTCGATGGCACGTTCGTTTGCGGCGCTCGGGCCCGTCGCGCTAGCGCCGCCCGTGCAGGCGCGGGTCGAGTTCAAGTTCCCGCTCTTCATGCCGGGACAGACACGCCTCGAGCACTGGGCCAGCGGCGACAGGCGCGTGTTCGTGCTGAAGGATTCCGCGAGCGGGCGCCCGCACGTCGCGGGATCCGCGCGGCCCGGCTGAGGACATGGCCGGCGACGCGATCCGCAAGCTGATGCACATACGGCCGGGCGAAGGGCGCGCGGTCGGCTTCGCATTCGCGTACTTCTTCATGCTGATGAGCGGCTACTACCTGCTCCGGCCCTTGCGCGATGCGATGGCGAGCGGCGTCGTCGAAGACCTGTTCTCGTTCTACGCCGGTACGCTGGCCGTGATGCTGCTGCTGACGCCGCTGTTTGCAGCGCTCGTGTCGCGCGTCCGCAAGCCCCTGCTGCTGCCGATTGCATACGCGTTTTTCGCCTCGAACCTGCTCGTGTTCTACCTGCTGTTCAAGTCAATGCCGGATTCGCGCGCACTGGCGGCATCGTTCTTCGTCTGGGTATCCGTCTACAACATGTTCGTGGTTTCCGTGTTCTGGAGCTTCATGGCGGACGTGTTTCGCGACGAGGAGGCGAAACGCCTGTTCGGGCCGATCGCCGCCGGCGGCGGCACCGGAGCGATCGTCGGGCCGCTCGTGCTGCAATATCTGGCACCACGCATCGGCGTGGACGCCGTGGTGTTCCTCGCCATGATGCTCCTGCTCGGAACGTTGCCCTGCATCCGAGCGCTGGCGCACTGGGCCGAAGCGAGGCATGGGCGCTTCGTGCTGCCGCCCGGGGACCCCGAGGGGCGAATCGGCGGCGGAATCCTGGCTGGGTTCATGATCGTGGTGCGCTCGCGGTACCTGCTCGGGATCGTCACGATCATCGCGCTCGGATCGATCGCGGCTGCGTTCATGTACAGCGAATTGCTGCGCGTCGTCGGTTCCACCTATCCGGACCTTGCAAGCCGCGCGCAGTTCTTCGGACGGCTCGATTTCGTCGTCAACATCGCGGCCTGGACATTCCAGGCGTTCGTGGTGAGCTGGCTGATCCGGCGCTTCGACATTACAGGCGCGCTGGTGACGATGCCCATCGTCGCGCTACTCTCGTTCCTGGCGCTCGCGGCCTCGCCATTGCTCCTCGTCCTCGCCGCGGGCCAGGTGCTGCGCCGGGGAGGGGAGTACGGCATTGCCAAGCCGAGCCGGGAAGTCCTGTTCACGGTGGTGGACGCGGAAACCAAGTACAAGGCCAAGAACTTCATCGACACCGTACTGCAACGGGGCAGCGACCTGGTGGGCATTGGGCTCGTGACCCTCGCGCATGCCGCGGGAATCGGCCTGGTGGGTTATGCGCTCATAGGCGCCGCCCTGATGATCCCTGCCATCGCGGTCTCGCTGAACCTCGGGCGGGCTTTCCAACGGCGGCAGTCGGGCACTTCGTGATCACGCGGCGCGAAGCATTTGGACTGCTGGCGACGCTCGCTGTGCCACGATTCGTCATGGCCACGACCAAACCGCTCGAACGCGCCATTCCGCGGAGCGGCGAGCAGCTCCCGGTGCTAGGCCTCGGCACCTGGCAGGTGCTCGACGTGCCGGCCCACGGGCCAGATTTCGATGCGGCCCGTGCGGCCGTGCGTGGTTTCCTGGATGCGGGCGGGCGCGTGATCGACAGCTCGCCGATGTACGGTAGTTCGGAAGAGCGCGTGGGCGACATCCTGGCCGGGATCAGGCCCGGCCGGCCGCCGTTCCTCGCCACCAAGATCTGGACCACCGGCCGCGAGTCGGGTGCGCGCCAGCTTGCCGATTCGCACCGTTTCATGCGCGCAAAGACACTCGACCTCGTGCAGGTGCACAACCTGCAGGACCTCGACGTGCACCTCGCGACGCTCCGGGCCGCGCGCGATGCAGGCGCCGTGCGCTACATCGGCGTCACGCATTACCTGGCCAGCGCCCACGGCGAACTCGAACGTGTCATTCGCCGCGAGAAGCCTGATTTCCTGCAGGTCAACTATTCGATCGCGGAGCCGCAAGCCGGCGCACGGCTCCTGCCGCTCGCGCGCGAGCTCGGCGTCGCCGTGCTGGTCAACCGACCATTCACCAAGGGCGCCATGATCGACCGCGCATCCGGGCGCGCCCTGCCGCCCGTCGCAGCGGATCTCGGCTGCCGCAGTGCCGCGCAGCTGTTCATCAAGTGGGTACTCGGTGAGCCGGCGGTCACGGTCATCCTCGCGGCGACCCGGAATCCACGGCATGCGGCCGAGAATCTCGAGGCCGCCGCCGGACGCACGCCGGATGCCGGGCAGCGCAGTGCAATCGCCGCCTGGTTTGCGTCGCTCTGAACCTACTGATCGAAACGCACCTGCGCTGAAACCTGGCCGGATTGCCGAACCAGCGGGCAGGGCGTCGGTCGGGGGCTCATGTGCGAAAAGCCGCATGAATCCCCGCGGGCTGATATCCCGTATATTACATAATATACATTATGCGAACTATCGTCTAAGGCAAGAACTGGCTCAGGTGATTGACCTGACTACATCAGTGTGACCCCGCCTGCTCCGCGTGAAGTATCGCGATGAACTCCGTGAGCGTCGGTGCGGTTGCATGCTGCATGCCGTCGAGACGCGGCTGGTCCCAACTCGTCTTGGACTCCAGGAACAATTGCGCGCCAATTTCCAGCGGGCCGTCGTCGTCAAGCGCGCCCGCAGGCACCCACGCAAAGCCCGTCTCGCGAAGTGGATTCGGGACGGTGGATCCACAGCGCTTGCAAAACCAGGAGCGGAATCCGGTCGAGCGTTGCCATTGGCCGATCGCGGCCTCGCCCGCCACCCAGCGAAATTTGTCGGCTGCCACGATGAGCCCGGTGTTAGAAGCAGAGCCGCCCTGCTTGCGGCAAAGCGAACAGTGACACTGGTAGAGCTTGGGGAACGGGCCGTCGACCTCGAAGCGGACATCGCCACACAGGCAGCTGCCACCCAATGTCGTCATTGCGGCGAGAGTCCGGTCAGCTCGGGCCCTGGCCGGCCTTGTATTGTTCCTTGAGTCGCGCTTTCGCCTCGGCCCGCATCTTTTCCCATTCGGCTTCCTGCGAATCGTCGAGGATCGCCCGTACCTTGGCCTGGTAGTCCTCCATCACCGGACGCGCTTCCTTGTACATCTGGCGCTTGGCACTGCGTGACGTGTCGCCCGCATGCTTGTCGCGAATGGCTTTGAGCTTCGCGGTGCGCTCCTCGAAGACCGGCTTGAGCGCGGCTTCCTGTTCCGGTGACAACTTGAGCCGGGCCTTGGCTTCCGCAAGGGCCGCCTGGACAGCGGCCATGTCCACGGCCGGCGCTTCCGCCGTTGCCGCCATTGCGGTCAGCAGCGCAAGGCTCGCGACAAACAAGGCCAGGTGACGTTGCAGCCGTTTCATTGCGGAGGCCCTCCGGGATTGCGCTCAAGTATGCCACTGGAATCCATGCAGACGCCGGCCCGAACTCCGGGATAATGATACTGGTCAGTCCAAGGAACCCCGGATGCGCCTTTCGGTCAATGCCGGATTGTCTCTAGTCGTACTGGCCGTGATGGCCGCCGAACTCTTCCTGCCCGCCGAGGCGCTCGAGTACCGCCGGGTGCTCTCGGCGCGCGAACCGTGGCGGCTCTTCACGGGACATTTCGTGCACCTGGGCTTCGTGCACGCGCTCCTCAACTGCGTTGCGCTCCTGCTGCTCGGACGCCTGTTCGCCGACCGCCTCAAGTCTGCCGCATTCTTCGGAATCCTCGGCGTCGCACCGGTCCTGATCTCGATTCTCTTCCTGGTCGCCTTGCCGGAGTTACTCTGGTATCGCGGACTGTCGGGCGTGCTGCACGCCCTCTACTTCGCGGGCTGCGTGGTGTGGATCGGGGCCTCGGCCGGACGTCAGCGCTGGCTGCCGATTGCCGCGCTGGTCGGCGGCACCATCAAGGTCCTCATCGAGCAGCCCTGGGACGGCAGCTTTCCGGTCCACGAGGTACTACGCGTCGCGGTGGTTCCGCAGGCGCACTTGTACGGCGCCATCGTGGGCACGGCGATGGGCCTGCTGCTGCGCCTGCGCGGCCAGAAACCAGAACGCGAGCAGGGCCAGTAGTTCGAGCACGAGTCCGCCGCCCCCTCCTCCGCCACCGGTCGGCGGACCGATGGTCGCACCGTCGTCAATGGTGACGTCGATCGAGGCCGAGCCTTCGAGGGCCGCGCCGCCGCCAGGATTGGCAAGCGTCACGCGGAACGCTTCTTCGCCCTCCTCCTCGTCTTCATCATTCGCCACCGGTATCGTGATCGTCCGGTCATCCATGTCGCCGGCGGCCCACTCGAGCGTTCCAGTGGTCGCCGTGTAGTCGTTGCCGGCCACTGCAGCCAGGTCGCTGGTCGCATAGTCGACGCTGACGGCTCCGGCCGTTCCCGCATTCCGACGCACGGTGACTCGCGCGCTTGCTCTCTCTTCAGCGACCTGCACCGCGGCACTGGAGAAACCGATGCGGCCGGCATTCTGGGCCAGCGTCGACGCCGCGTCGCGCAGCACGAAGAGTCCGTTGCTGATGTCGCTGATGACGACCGTCCCGGAGGGGAAAAACGGGTACACGCCCCAGGCGCCGTCCGTGCCCGCGCTGTTGGCGGCCGGTTGCAGGAAGGTGTCGAAGCTGGCGACTTCCTGCAATTGCTCCGGGTCGCTGACGTCGAACACGACGAGTCCGCGCCGGTAGTGCGACACGTACAGGAATCCGTCCTTGACGTAGCCGTTGTGGTCGGTCGCGGTGTCGGGGCCCCGATAGCTTGCGACGATGAAGGGGTTCACCAGGTCTTCCACGTTCATCGTGTAGATCTGCGTGTTCAGGCCGCCGAAGATCTCCTCGGTCTCGTCGTGCACGAAGATGTGCCGCTGGTCCGCCGAGGGCCAGCCCGAGTGCGTGTAGCTCACGTCGGAATAAGTCGTGGACGACAGCATGACCGGCGCGCCCTTGTCCGTCACGTCCCAGAGATCCACCGAGTTCTGGTTGAAATCGACGTACACCTCGCATGGATCGTGCCCGGCGCCGCATTGCGCCGTGCGCTCATCCGTGATCAGCAGGCTGGTCGCGTCGTGGACGTATTCGCTGCCTGGCGGCGCGGCAGCAATGAATTGGGGCTGCGCGGGATCCGCCAGGCTGTACACACGCCAGGCACCGTCAGCAAGGTTGCTGCCCGCGACATAGAGGAACGCCTCGGAGCCCGGCAATACGACGTTGGTCGCGTAGTCGATGTTGGAGATGTAATCGGTGTGCTGGGTGCTGGTGTCGGAAAGCGTCGTCGCCAGCGTCGCAGTCGCCGGAAGGCCCGAGAGGTCGATGACCTGCAGCCCGGATCCGAGCGCCTCGGTCGTGACATAGGCATAGGCTCGATACCGGTTGCTGCCGCCATCGAAGTGCTGGTAGACCTTCACTTCCCGCCAGGACGACGAATTGCCGGGAATCGTGACGACCTCGCGCGGATTTTCCGGGTCGGTCACCTCGACGACCGCCGTGCCATTGCTGAGGCCGACGATCGCGTACTCGCGCGCGTCGTTGAGATCCACGAGTCCCCAGACGTTTGCGGCCGAAGCCGGCTGGGTCGAAAACTCGTTCAGCGGGATCTGTGCAAGCAAGTCGACGTTGCGGCATGGAAACTGGCCCGCCCTCCCCTGCACGCAGTTCTCGGCAGCGAGTGCCGCAGCCTGCAACGCGGGCGCCGGGCTGTCGTCGACGACTCCCTGCCTTGCGTCCTCCATCGATGCCGCCCACTTGAAACCGAGGTGCATCAGCGCCTGTCGATAGCGCGGATCCACGCCGACGAGGATCGTCGGATAGGCCTCGGGATCCCGCAGCTCGAAGTGGCCGCCGGGCTCGTAGCCACCCTGGGCATGGATCGTGCCGAAGAGGTAGCGCTCCGGGTCGATGCCCGTGACGTCGTAGACGCCTTCCGACACCTTGATGGTGTTGCCGGGCAACGCGACTTCAAGTGCGTACTCGATGCTGCGGCAGGGCTCGTGATGCTCGAGGCAGTCCGAGGCATTGGCTCCACCGGGATCGACGAAGCGTGCCCCGCGCGTGTCGTCATGCGACGCCGCGGGCAATGCCAGGATGAGGAGGCCGCCGAGGGGCGCGGCCCACGCGCGGCTGCGGCCGATGCTCACGGCGCGCCTTCGACGAGGATGAGGCTCCCCGTCGAGGCGCTCTGCCGAATTGTCATCGCAGCGCGGTAAGCGTCCGAGTCGTACCAGGCCCTGGCCTGTTCGTAGCTCGGGAACTCCAGCACGACGATCCGGTTGGCCGGCGTTGCGCCCTCGAGTCGCTCCGAGCGCCCGCCCCGCGCGATGAAGCGACCGCCGAACGGCGCGATGGAGCCCGGCGTCAGCTTGACGTAGTCGGCGTACCGGGTCGGATCCTGCACGTCGATGTTGGCGATGACGTACGCCTTCATGCGGTTACATCAATCCTTTCTGGCGCTTTTTCTCGCGCTTCAACGCGCGCTTCTCGTCCTTCGTATGCAATGGCTTTTTCCTGTCTTCGCGTTTCTTGTCCATGCCCTTGCTCATCTCTGGATCCTCCGTTGCACGAGTGATACCCGATATCTTGCCACCCCGTTCAGGGCAAGCGTAGCGACTGCCAGGCACGCAGCTTCCAGGCACCTGCGTCCCTGACGTAGATCGCAAGGTACCGGGCCTGGAATTCGACAGGCTTCGCGTCGGCAGACACCTCAATACGGGCCAGGCCGCGCACGAAAGCGGCATCGGGCTCGACGAGCGTGACATTGCGCTCCGACGGCGCCACGGCGCGATAGCGCAGCTTGCCGGCCTGTATCTCGTCGATCATCTGTTCGCGGCTCACGACGCGGCCCGTCGAATGGACGTACGAGAGGTCCGCGGCAAGCAGGCGCCCCAGGGCCGCGGGATCCGCTGCCACCATCGCCGAGAAACGGGCATCCTCGGCCGCGAGCACGGCGGCGGAGTCGGTGGAATCTGCCGGCTGATGCGCAAAGTCGAGGGTGAATCCCTTGTCCCCGCCGTCGCTGACGCGCACGTGCAGTCGACCGTCTGGTTGGCGTTGATAGTCGAGCCGGCGTGGGAAATCGTGCGCCGTGTTGGCAAAGACCAGATGGCCCTCGCCGCATTCGACGAGTCGGAACGGGATCGGCTGCTCGTTGTGCGTCACCTTGGCGAGGTAGAACACGCCGCCGCCCATTTCCAACAGGCGCAAATCCTCCGCACTCTGCCGGGCGGGGTCCGCCCTGGAAGATTCGATCCCCCGGCCTTCCCAGGTCTTCGGGCCAACCTCCGTCCAGGTTTCACGCCAGGTGGTCTGGGCGCCTTCGGCCAGCCATTCGCCGCGCAGCCACTGCATCGACGCCAGCGAGCCGCACTCCGATGCGCCGGCAACTCCCGCGCTTCCAGCGAAAACAAGGACGGCCAGGAAACCAATGAAGCGACTCATGAATTACTCGTGGGTGCGGGGATCGCGGGCACGTGCTGTCAGGTAATCGTAGAGCGCCTGAACCTCCTCGTCATGCATCCTCGCAAAGCGGGTCTTCGCCACCTCGGACATCAATCCGAGCTGGCGCTCGCCGACGGCGATCCCGGTCTTCATGAGGCGTGCGAAGTCGTCCGGACCGTAGGCACCGACCGCGGTGAGGTTCGGCGTTGAGCCATCGTCCGATCCCTTGAGGTCCATGCCATGGCATTCCGTGCACACCGTCAGCGCCAGGTAGCGGCCACGGCCGTGGGGGCCCTGGAGTTCAGCGGCAGTCGTCCACGGTGCGTCCCGTTCAATTTCCGTGGCGTATGCGTAGTGGGGCTTAATCAGCAGTTCCAGCCGCGCGAGCGGCCCGAAGCGGATCTCCGTCTGCGGCCCGTCGCCGACGGGCAGCGAACGCAGGAACGCAATGATGTGCCCGAGGTCCGCATCGGTCAGGTGATAGAACATGCTGGACGGCATGCCGAAAGTGCTGCGGCCACTCTGGCGCACGCCGTGCCGGATCACGCGCTCGAGCTCGGCGTCGCTGTGCGTTGCCGCGACGCGGGTCAGGTCGGGTGCCACCATGCCGCCGTAATACCAGGGGCCGTCGAAAAAAGGCCCTCCGGCGACGCCCTTGCCGTGGCAGCCGTCATTGCAGCCGCGGATGGTCGCGAGGCGCAGTCCTTCTGCGACCGCAGCTTCACCGGCGGGAACTGCAATCGGGCGAAGCGCGACATCGTGCGACCGGCGGATCAACCACTCGCTACCGGCGTACAACGCCACGACCGCAGCGATCGCGAGCGCGCCGAGCGCAATTCCGACGCCGCGGATTGCACGCACCATGCGGTTTACTGTGGGCGTACCGGCGCTCCTCCGCGTGGACCGTCCGGCGGCACCGGGCCGCCGGACGCGATGTATCATATCGGAATGATGGAATCGTCCCCGGGCCGGCGGCTGCGCGATGCGGTCGAGGCCGAACGCCCGCTGCAGGTCGTCGGCGCGATCAATGCCTACAGCGCGTTGCTTGCCGGGAATTCCGGCTTCCGCGCCATCTACCTGTCCGGCGCCGGCGTCGCGAACGCTTCCTTCGGCCTGCCCGACCTCGGAATCACGAACCTCAACGACGTCTGCGAGGACGTGCGCCGAATTTGCGGCGCGACAGCGCTGCCGCTCCTCGTCGACGCCGATACCGGTTTCGGCGCCGCGTTCTCCATCGCACGCACGGCGCGGGAACTCACCCGTGCGGGCGCGGCAGGGCTTCACCTCGAAGACCAGGTGCAGGCCAAGCGCTGCGGGCACCGTCCCGGGAAGGAACTCGTCCCGGCCGCGGAGATGGTTGACCGCATTCGTGCCGTCGTGGACGCGCGCGCAGACGACGCCTTCGTCGTGATGGCGCGGACCGATGCGCACGCTGTCGAAGGCCAGAAAGCGGCGATCGAGCGCGCTGCCGCCTACGTCGAGGCCGGCGCGGACATGATTTTCGCCGAGGCGCTGACGTCGCTCGACGAGTACCGCGAGTTCACGCGTGCGCTGAAAGTTCCGGTTCTCGCCAACATCACCGAGTTCGGCCAAACACCCCTCTTCACGATCCAGGAACTCGCCGCGGCCGGCGTGCGAATCGTCCTCTATCCGCTGTCGGCCTTCCGCGCGATGAGTCGCGCAGCGCTCGACGTCTTCACTGCGATCCGCCGTGACGGCACGCAGAAAGCCGTGGTGGACGGCATGCAGACGCGAACAGAACTCTATGAAGTCCTGGGCTATCACGAGTACGAACGCAAGCTCGACGCGCTCTTCAGCCGGGACCGGGGGCGCAAGGAATGAGCGAAGACGGAACGGCGGCGGCCGGGTTCAAGCCGAAGAAATCCGTGGCCCTGTCCGGCGTCGTCGCCGGCAATACGGCGATCTGCACGGTCGGCCGAACCGGCAATGACCTCCAGTACCGCGGTTACGACATCCTCGACATTGCGGAGTCCTGCGAATTCGAGGAGATCGCGTATCTCCTCGTCCACGAGAAGCTGCCGAATCCATCGGAGCTTGTGGCCTACAAGCATCGCATGAAGGGACTGCGCGGACTCTCGCCGCGGCTGCGCACGATGCTCGAGCAGATCCCCTCGACCGCGCACCCGATGGACGTGCTGCGCACGGGCGTATCCGCGCTCGGCTGCGAGACGCCTGAAGATCCGGCGCACGCAGCCGCCGCCGCACGCGACATCGCCGACCGGCTGGTTGCTTCGACCGGGTCGATGCTCTGCTACTGGCACCATTTTTCCCGGTCCGGGAAGCGCATCGAGGTCGAGACGGACGACGACTCCGCGGGCGGACACTTCCTGCACATGCTGCACGGCAAGGCGCCGCCGGCGAGCTGGGTGCGGGCGATGCACACCTCGCTGATCCTGTACGCCGAGCACGAATTCAACGCATCGACATTCACCGCGCGCGTCATCGCCGGCACCGGCTCCGACATGCACTCGTGCATCACCGGCGCGATCGGGGCGTTGCGCGGGCCGAAGCACGGCGGCGCGAACGAGGTGGCACTCGAGATCCAGCGGCGTTACGCCGACGCCGATGCCGCCGGGGCCGACATCCGCGCGCGCGTCGCGGCAAAGGAAGTGATCATCGGCTTCGGGCATCCCGTCTACACCGTGTCGGATCCGCGCAACGTCGTCATCAAGCGCGTGGCCGCAAAGCTCTCGAAGGAATCAGGCGACTTCAGCTTGTTCCGGGTTGCGGAGCGCATCGAATCCGTGATGTGGGAGATCAAGCGCATGTTCGCGAACCTCGACTGGTTCAGCGCCGTCGCCTACAACCAGATGGGTGTGCCGACCGCGATGTTCACCCCGCTGTTCGTCATCTCTCGCACGACTGGCTGGGCCGCGCACGTGATTGAGCAGCGCGCCGACGGCAAGATCATCCGCCCGAGCGCCAACTACATCGGGCCGGAACCACGCAAGGTCCCGCCCCCCGACCAGAGGTAATAGGAGCCTGCGATGAGTTTCCGCATGGGCGCGACCGCGTGCGCTATTCGTTCCTGGCAAGGCGCGAGGAACGATATGTATCAGGCGATACATGAGCGACGAGCAACGAGGCCAGGAACGAATAGCGCCCGGTCCCTGCGGGTTACGCACGGGCCTTGGCGGGACTGCGTTGCTCGCCTCGCCCATGCTCCCTGTCATGGGGCTTCGGCTCGCGCCTTGTCCCGCCAAGGCGCGCGCGTAACGCGCTCCATGCGGAAACTCATCGCTGGCTCCGTACTATGAGCCATCACGACATCCGCTCGGCCGAGCGGCCCGCACCCGATCGCGTGCTCGTCGACATCGCGCGCTATGCGCGCGACGCGCGGATCACGAGCGATGTCGCCTATGAAACTGCGCGCTACTGCCTGATGGACACGCTCGCCTGCGGCTTCCAGGCGCTGGCCTTCCCCGCCTGCACGCGCATGCTCGGGCCGGTCGTGCCAGGCGCGACCATGGCCGGCGGCGCGCGGGTGCCGGGCACGAGTTTCGAGCTCGATCCCGTGCAGGCCGCCTTCAACATCGGCGCGATGATCCGCTGGCTCGACTTCAACGACACCTGGCTCGCCGCCGAATGGGGACATCCCTCCGACAACCTCGGCGGCATCCTTGCGGTCGCCGACTGGCAGGCGCGCAAGGCGCATCGCCGAGGGCCGCTCCCCGCCGACCGTGCGTGACCTGCTCACGGCCATGATCAAGGCGCACGAGATCCAGGGCGTCACTGCGCTCGAGAATGCCTACAATCGCGTCGGCCTCGACCACGTGATCCTGGTCCGGGTCGCGACGACTGCGGTCGTCACGGCCATGCTCGGCGGCACCGAGGACCAGGTCGTGAATGCCGTTTCGAACGCCTGGATCGATGGTCGGCGCGCTGCGGACGTACCGGCATGCGCCGAACACCGGCTCGCGCAAGAGCTGGGCCGCTGGCGACGCGACGAGCCGCGGCGTGCGGCATGCCCTGATCGCGCTGCGCGGCGAGATGGGCTATCCCTCGGCACTCTCAGCGCCGAAATGGGGCTTCTACGACGTCCTTTTTCGACGGCAACCCATTCGCCTACACGCAGGGCTTCGGCAGCTACGTCATGGAAAACGTGCTGTTCAAGATCAGCTTCCCGGCGGAGTTCCATGCGCAGACCGCCGTCGAGTGCGCGATGCGCCTGCACCCGGACCTGAAGGGACGCCTCGACGAGATCGAGCGCATCGTCATCGAGACACAGGAGCCGGGCGTCCGGATCATCGACAAGACGGGCCCGCTTGCGAATCCCGCCGACCGCGACCATTGCATCCAGTACATGGTCGCCATCCCGCTGATCCACGGTCGGCTCACGGCGGCGGATTACGAAGACGACGTCGCCGCCGATCCGCGCGTCGATGCGCTGCGCGCGCATGGAAGTGCGCGAGAACCCGCAGTTCACCCGCGACTACCTACGATGCGGACAAGCGCTTCATCGGCAACGCGATCCAGGTGTTCTTCAAGGACGGCTCACGGACCGAGCGGATCCACGTCGACGCGCCGATCGGCCATCGCCGGCGGCGCGCAGAAGGTTATCCGGTACTGGTCGAGAAGTTTCGCGGCTCGCTGCCGTCCGTTTTCCCGGAAAAGCAGTGCCGGCGAATCGAAGCGCTGTTTGCGGATCCATCCCGGCTCGATGCCACCCCGGTGGACGACTTCGTCGCGCACTTCGTGCGCAACTAGCGACGCGCCCCGCCCTCAGTCCCCGAAGAACGTGAGCTGGCCGGCTGCCCTCGCCCGGCTGCGGCGCAGGGCCTTGCCGCCCGCCCGCTTCTTGCCTCGCCCGGAACGGGTTGCCCCTGCGAGGCCCGCGATGTAGCCCGCCAGGGCCTGCAAGGCCGGCCGACGCAACGAGTAATGGATGAACCGCCCCTCCGGGCGTGCTTCGAGCACCCCGGTGCGGCTCAGCTCTTTCAGGTGGAACGACAGGGTTGAGGCCGGACAGCGCAGGGAACGGGCAATCTCCCCGGCGACGACCCCTTCCGGGCCTGCCGCTGAGACGCGATCGAGGATCAGGAGCCTCGTCGGCTGGGCCAGGGCCGCCAGGATCGGCACCTGTTTCTGGGCTTGGGGTTCGGTCATGGGGCCCGGTCCCTCGGGATGTTTCGGGTCCAATGGAACCCGAATTTCTTGACAGAGCGCAAGAATCCGCCCGGGAGTCCCTTCCCAGGCTTAGAAATCGCGCTATATTCGCGTCGTATCGAGTTGATGTTACGGGGAACTTCTGTTCGATACGCGGTATTCGAATAGCGGGACTGATGACATTTCCACAGGATTAGAAACTAAAGCACGCCATCAGGGAGCCCGGAAAACCGTGAGTGCAGCCGCCTGGGAGAGTTTGCATAAGGCCACACTTGAGCTGGCCAAACCGACCGCGTTGAAACAGCGCCTGACCGACGCTTTCACGCGCCACCTGATCGACCTTCCGACCCATGACCTGCCGACCGAAGTGCGCAAGGATTTCGATGCCTTGCGCCAGTCCATGACGCGCATTCGCGGCCAGCACGGCGAGTGCCCGGTGGCAGCTTCGGTCCGCAAGATGTCGATCGGCGAGGCCGATGCTTGCGCAGCGCGGATCGTCGCCCTGCTGGACACGTTGCATCGCTCGAGTTTGACTGCGGCGCCGAAGAACGGCGGCCAGGCCGTCCGGGGCACTGGGGATACCGGGGCGTCGAGGATCCCGACGCTGATCAGCCTCAATCGAGCTTGAACTCGATCACGTCCCAGCGCGTCGTATCTTCGTGACGCGCCTGCCTCCGGATCGCATCGCCCATCTCCCGCCCGTTCCACGGCACGACCTCGTCGGCCACCTCGCGCAGCTTCGCCGGCACCGGCTCCTGCGTCCCAAACGGCTCCAGCACGACCAACGGCTTGTCGCAGGACTGCGCATACAGGCACTGGTATTCGATCGTCGCCGCATCGGCCTGGTAAAGCGAAGACAGTACGACCACGACCTCGGCGTCCGTCATCTGCCGACGGAGGTCCTCGCGGATCGCTTCCTTCTCCTTGCTGCGCGGCGGCTTGTCCGGCGTCGCCAGGTTCACGTAATAGAAGTTCGGCTGGCTTTCGAGATACTCGAAGACGCGGAAGTAGCTCTCGTCAGGCGTGTACAGGTGCGTGACGAAAAGCCGGATCGGATTGCCCTCTTCCGTCACGATTGCCGTTCCTCCTGCCGCCCTGCCCCTAGAATACGTCTTTTGGCGGAGTCCGGGTACAAGCCTTCCTGATGCGACTGCTCGTCTACAACATCCGCTATGCGACGGGCACGGGCCCGGCTTTTCACCTGCCGGTTCCGGGCGCGGGCTACCTGCGCAGCAGCCGCGCAGATCCTCGAGCGCATCACCGATTTCATCGCCGAGCGCGATCCCGACATCGTGGGCCTGATCGAGGTGGACACCGGTTCCATCCGCAGCGGAATGATCAACCAGGCCGAGTTCATCGCGACTCACCTGAAGCACTTCTCGACGTACCAGTGCAAGTACGGGGAAGACTCGCTTAACCAGTTCATGCCCATCGTGCGCAAGCAGGCGAACGCGTTCCTGGCTGCCTCCCGCGTGCACGGCGAGCGCTTCCACTACTTCGAGACCGGCATCAAGAAGCTGATCATCGAACTAGAGCTCGAGAACGTGGCGGTGTTCCTCGTCCACCTGTCGCTGAAATTCCGGCACCGCCATTACCAGCTGCGTCACCTGCACCAGCTGGTGCGTCGCCAGACCAAGCCCGTGATCGTCGCAGGCGACTTCAACACGTTCTGGGGCGAGCACGAGATCTACCTCTTCATGCAGGCCGCGGGTCTCAGGAGCGCCAACATCGCGAGCCTGCCGTCCTACCCGAGCCGCTGGCCGCGCAAGGAACTCGACTTCATCCTTTACGGACGGGGCATCCTGCCAAAGGGCTTCGACATTCCCGCCGTGCCGTTGTCCGATCACCTGCCGCTCGTGTTCGACTTCGAGGTCGATCCGGACTTCGTGCGTGCGAAGGATGAGACCGCCGCCGCTGGGGCATGAGCGCGCGCTGGAGCGCATAATCGGCCTCCCCGGCCACCCGTGAGTCGAATGATGTCGAGTCCCCCGCAGCACTGGCGCCTCGAGACCGATGCCGACGGCATCGCCTGGCTCACCTTCGACCTTCAGGGCAGCAGCACCAACACGCTCGGCAGCGCACCGATGCGCGAGCTCAACGATCGCCTGGCTGAGATCGAAGCGGCGAAGCCGCGGGCGGTCATCCTCCGGTCTGCCAAGGACGGCGGATTCGTCGCCGGGGCCGACATCACCGAGTTCGCGAACCTCACCGACCTCGAACAGGCCTACCAGCTGGTCCGCACCGGGCAGAAAGTCTTCGACCGCCTCGAAGCGCTGCCGATGCCGACGGTCGCCGCGATTCACGGCTTTGCGCTCGGCGGCGGCCTGGAGCTTGCGCTCGCCTGCGACTATCGCGTCGGTGCGGACGACGGGAAGCTCAACCTCGGGCTGCCCGAGGTCATGCTCGGCGTCCACCCGGGATTCGGCGGAACCGTGCGCGCACCGAGGCTCATCGGTGCACCGGCAGCGCTCGACCTCATGTTGACCGGCAAGTCGCTGCGCGCCGCCGAAGCGCTGAAACTCGGCCTCGTCGATCGGCTCGTGCCGCGCGAGCAGCTGGCCGATGCAGCGCGCGAGATCGCGCGGACCGCGCCGGCCCGCAGGCGTCCGCCCCTCGGCCAGCGCATCCTCGCCTGGCCGCTGCTGCGCAATTTCGTTGCGTCCCAGGCGCGCAAGCAGGTGGCACGCCGTGCGAATCCCGCGCACTACCCTGCCCCGTACGCGATCGTCGAGTTGTTCGAGCGCCACGGCGCCTCCGGCAGCGCTGCCTTCGATGCTGAAGCGCGCTCGATCGCGCGGCTCTTCCTCAGCGAGCAGTCGCGGAACCTGGTCCGCGTCTTCTTCCTGCAGAACCGCATGAAGGCCCTGGGCGGCCAGTCGAAGCGCAAGTTCGCGCGCGTCCACGTGGTCGGTGCGGGCGTCATGGGCGGCGACATCGCGGCCTGGTGCGCGTCGCGCGGGCTCACTGTCACGCTGCAGGATCGCGAGATGAAGTACGTCGAGCCGGCGCTCGCCCGCGCGCGCGAATTCTTCGGCAAGCGCGCCCGCGACCCGGCCAAGTCTGCCGAGATGGCAACCCGCCTCACGGCGGACATCGAGGGCGCCGGGGTGCCGGATGCCGACATCGTCATCGAGGCAATCTACGAAAACGCCGATGCGAAGCGCGAGCTGTACGCGAAGCTCGAGCCGCGCATGAAGGCGGGCGCGATCCTCGCCACCAACACGTCCAGCATCGTGCTCGAGGACCTGGCCCGCAACCTGGCGGACCCCGGGCGGCTCGTGGGACTGCATTTCTTCAATCCGGTCGCCAAGATGATGCTGGTCGAGATCATCCGCTCCGAGCGGACGCGCGCCGAGATCGTCGAGGACGCGCTCGCGTTCACGCGGCGGCTCGACAAGCTCCCGTTGCCGTGCCGCAGTTCGCCCGGCTTCGTCGTCAACCGGGTCCTGATGCCCTACATGACGGAGGCGATGCTGGCCGCAGACGAAGGCGTGCCGCTCGCGCTGATCGACCGGGTTGCCGTCGATTTCGGGATGCCGATGGGTCCCGATCGAACTCGCGGACACCGTCGGCCTCGACGTCGCCTCGCACGTCGGCAAGATCCTCGCCGACGCGTTCGGCCTGCCGGTGCCGCGCGGCACGGCGGAGCTGATTGCGGCCGGCCACCTCGGGCGCAAGTCCGGGCGCGGCTACTACGAGTGGCGCGATGGCAGGCCGGTCAAGGCGGAGAGCACGGGACGTGCGCCCGACGACCTCACGGACCGGCTGGTGCTGCAGTATCTCAACGAAGCGGTCGCGTGCCTGCGCGAACGCGTGGTCGAAGACGCGGACCTGCTGGACGCCGGCATGATTTTCGGCACCGGCTTTGCGCCGTTTCGCGGCGGCCCGCTGCACTACGCGCAAGCGCGCGGCGTGCCTGCCATCGTCGCGCGGCTCGAAGCGCTCGCATCGAGGCATGGCCCGCGATTCCGGCCGGATGAGGGCTGGGCCGCCCTCCGGTCGGGCCGGTAAGGCTATGATAGGATTCGCGCCCGCACGGGAGGGGGGTCCAGCCGTGCCAGGCTCGATGACATGACGCAAGACAAGCCGGTCGAACTCGACATTCTGCGCAGCTTCAGCCCGCTCGACGGGCTGAAGCGCGAAAATCTGCACGCGCTCGCCAAGAAGACGCGCCTGCAGGACCTCGATTCCGGGCGCGTCCTGTTCAAGGAAGGCGATTCCGACAAGCGCACCATCTACCTGGTCGGCGGCGAGCTCGAGCTGCGCGTCGGCGACCGCACGGTGTCGATGCTGCGCGCGGGCACGCCGGAGGCCCGCATCGCCGTCGCGCCCGGCCAGCCACGGCGCTTCACGGCGCGCGCACTCTCGGACGTCTCCTTCGTCGCGATCGACTCCGACCTGCTCGACGTCATGATCACCTGGGACCAGACCGGCTCCTACGAGGTGAGCGAGATCGCGGGCGGCGGCAGCGCAGACGGCGACGACTGGATGACCGTCCTGCTGCAGACCAAGGCCTTCCACCGCATCCCGCCGGCGAACCTGCAGGCGCTTTTCATGCGCATGCAGCACGTCGCCTGCCGTGCCGGCGAAGTCGTCATCAAGCAGGGTGACGACGGGGACTTTTTCTACGTGATCACCAAGGGCTCGGCCGTAGTGACGCGCGAAACGCCGATGAACCGCGACGGCCTCAAGCTCGCCGAACTCGGCGTCGGCGAGTCATTCGGCGAAGAGGCGTTGATCTCCGACGGCAAACGCAATGCGACGATCACCATGCAGAACGACGGGGCGCTCGTGCGCCTCGGCAAGGACGACTTCAAGGAACTCCTGAACGAGCCCCTGCTGCACTGGGTGGAACTGCCCCGTGCGCGCGAGCTGGTCGAGCGGGGCGCGAAGTGGCTGGACGTGCGCCTGCCGTCCGAGTTCGAGACCTTTCATCTCGACGACTCGCTTAACGTGCCGCTCTATTTCATCCGGCTGAAGGTCAAGACGCTTGACTCGAAGACCCCGTACATCGCGGTCTGCGACACGGGACGGCGCAGCTCGGCCGCTGCGTTCCTGCTGTCCGAACGTGGATTCGAAGCCTACTGCCTCCAGGGAGGCATGGCAGGCAACCGGCTCGGCCCCGAGTAGAAAAAAGGGGACGCACCCCTTTTTTCTACATCGTGTGCGTGGCTTTGTCGCCGCCGAGGGCGCCGGCGAGATACGACTCGATCTTCTTCTGCGTCGTGCCGCGGTCCTGCTCACTGAATTGCACGCCGATGCCCGCCGTGCGCTTGCCTTGCGCGCCCTTGGGCGTGAGCCAGATGACTCGTCCTGCAACCGGAAGCTTCTCTTCCTCACCCATCAGGTTGAGGAGCATGAAGACCTCGTCGCCGAGACGGTAACTGCTGTTGGTGGGGATGAAGAGCCCGCCGTTCTTCACGAACGGCATGTACGCGAGATAAAGCGCACTCTTGTCCTTGATCGTGAGCGTCAGGAGTCCCGGCTTGGTGGATGGTGGCCGCATTTTCACCCCGCACTCTCCCGCGATCCCTTCCTCGTCCGCACCACCAGTGCGGCCAGCGAAATCGCCAGCGATTCGAAGAGTAACTGCATGTTCAGTGACCCGCCTGCCTGGCGGCGCGCTTCGCGCACCCGGTCCAGCAGGCCGAAACCCGCCCGTATCTTCATTTCAAGCCCGGGCGGCCGCAACCATGGTAATCGATTATTGTTAACCGCATCACTAGCGAGCGCCGCGTCCTTCAAGTTGCGCGTCAACCAGCTTTCGAGCCAGGCGAGCCGCGCGCCCGGGGCATTCCTCGCACAATGATCGGCAAATGCGATGAAATCGAGGCGGCCCTCGCCGGCCGCGGCGATGGCTTCCTGCATTTCGGATTCCAGGTCCCCGAGGCCGGCCTCCCGGTACTCCAGCGCCAGGAACGGCGCGCCCGCCGCGAGCGCCAGTAGTTCGGCACCGTGGGGCGCGGGCCCTTGCCGGGTCAGCCACGCCAGCGCCACGTCGGCGTCGGGCAGCGGAATCGCGATCCGCATGCATCTGCTCAGGATGGTTTTCGGGATGCGTTCGAGGCGGCTGGCCGTGAGCACGAGGTAGGTTTCGCTCGCAGGCTCCTCGAGCGTCTTGAGCAGCGCGTTGTGCGCTTTCGCGCTCATCGCATCGGCCGGCACGATGGCCGACACCTTGACGCCGCCGCGGTAGCTTCGCATCGACAAGGCTTCGGACAGCGCGCGCAGCTGCTCGATCCCGATGTCCTTCTTGTCGGGCAGGACGCCGATCCAGCGGAAGTCCGGATGACTGCCGGCCCGGAACAGCCGGCAATCCGCGCAATGCCCGCAAGGCTGCCCGTCGGCGGCGCGGCACAGCAGCCGTGCCGCCAGCCAGGTCGCGATCTCAGCTTGCCCCGCTCCGGCCGCGCCCGTCAGCAGCAGGCCGTGCGGCATGCGTCCCTGTGATTGCAGGGCGTCGAGGCGCGCTCGCACCGGCTCAAGCCAGACCACGTTTGCCCGCTCCAGTAGCGGTGCCGTCTCCGGCGCCAGGGCGACCTCGCCCTCCCCGTCCTTTTCGGCCATCGCTCAGCGCCCGAGGCCGGCCAGGACGCCATCAATCATCGACGCGACGCCGGCCGCAATCTCCGACTCGGGTCGCGTCGCATCGACGATGTGCACGCGGCGCGGCTCACGCGCCGCGATCTCCTGGTATGCGTGGCGGACGCGCTCGAAAAACGCGGTGTCCTCCGATTCGATGCGATCCCGTCCAGCGCCCCGGCCTGCGAGCCGCTGGTGTGTGACCTCCGACGGCGCATCGAACACCAACGTAAGGTCGGGCGTCAGGCCCGGATGCGCGATTCCGGCGAGTGCGCGGATCGCGCCGACCGGCACGCCGCGGCCGCCGCCCTGGTATGCCTCGGTCGTGTCCGTGAATCGATCGCAAAGCACGCAGCGCCCCGAGGCCAGTGCCGGCCGGATGACTTCATCGACGTGGCTCGCGCGCGCCGCGAAATAGATCAGGAGTTCGGCATTCGGGCTGACCGGACCGTGGCCCGGATCGAGCACGAGTGCGCGCAACTTCTCCGCAACTTCCGTGCCGCCGGGTTCGCGCGTGACAATGGGGTCGATGCCGCGACCGTGCAGGTGAGCAGCCGCGCGCGCGATCTGCGTGGACTTGCCGACGCCCTCCACGCCCTCGAATGTGATGAATGCGCCGCGCACGGCGTCAGCGTACCCGAACGCCGCGACCGCGGCGCAGGTTGGCCAGATGGCGCGACACGTTGGCGTTGTGCGTGGCGAGCGATTCGGAGAAATAGTGGCGGCCGTCGCCGAGCCCGGTCGCGACGAAGTACAGCGAGTCGGTCGCCGCCGGACGAACGGCAGCCTCGAGAGCCGCGCGCCCCGCAAGCGCGATCGGCGTCGGCGGCAGGCCCGCGCGTGTGTAGGTGTTGTAGGCCGTGTCTCGCTCGAGATCCCTTCGACGCAGGTTGCCGTCGAATTCGTCACCGATCCCGTAGATCACCGACGGGTCGGTCTGCAGCCGCATCCCGATTTTCAGGCGATTGACGAAGACGCCCGCGATGAGCGGCCGTTCCTCGGCGGCGCCCGTCTCCTTCTCGACAAGGGACGCCAGGATGAGCGCCTTGTAGGGCATGTCGTACGGCAAGTCCGGCGCGCGCCGCGACCACGCGGAGGCCAGTTCGGTCTCGAGGCGCGCATGCGCCTGGCGCAGCAGTTCACGGTCGCTCGTGCCGCGCGGGAATCGATAGGTATCCGGGAAGAACAGGCCCTCCGGGTGCGAGTCGCGCAGGCCCAGCCGCGCCAGGATCGCGGCGTCGTCGAGTCCCTTGAGCTCCGCGGAAACCTGGGGATGCGACTGGATGGCCGCCAACGCCTGGCGGAAGGTCCAGCCCTCGGGCAGCGTCAGGGCGTGCAGGATGACGTCGCCCGCCACGAATTGATCGAGCAGCATTTCCGGCGACGTGCCCGGCTGCAGGCGGTACTCACCGGCCTTGAGGCGCGTTGCCAGGCCATTGCGACTTGCGTGGCGCAGCCAGCTCCGGGGGCGTTCCATGAGGCCCGCCTTTTCGAGCCGACGCGCGACGGACGTGAGCGACGCGCCCCGCGGCACCTCGAATACCGTGGGTTCGACGAGGCCGGCAATCGGCTCTTGGAGCCACGCGCGTTCGTAGCGATGCCAGCCCAGAAAAACGGCGATCCCGACGAACGCCAGAAACGCCCCGGCTTGCAGCCAGCGGTTCATTGCCGCGCAAGCCAGCCGTTGAACGCGAGGGCCGCCGGTGCAACGGCCAGTGCCCGGCCGTCCAGCGTCGCGACCGGCCAGGCGCCGATCAGCGCATTGGTCAGGACCAGGGAGGTGGCCGACGTGATGTCGGCAACCTCGAGGGTTCGTTCGATGACCTCAATCCCCTGCTCGCCGCACCACGCACGGAACGCGCGCCGCATGACGCCTGCAACGCCGCATTCGTCGAGTCGCGGCGTCGCCCAGGCGCCATCGATGTGGGCGAAGAGATTGGCCTGCGTCGCCGCAATTACGCGGCCGCGATCATCCTGCATGAGGCCCTCGTCCATGGCGCCATCATCCCACTCGGATCGCGCCAGCACTTGCTCCAGGCGGTTCAGGTGCTTGAGGCCCGCGAGAACGCCGTTGCGCGCCAGGCGCATTCGGCACCACCCGAGCCGCACGCCCTTCGTCGCCGCCTCCGGCGGTCCGGCGGGCCAGGGCGAGGCCGCCACGATGCGCGTTGGCCGGGCGTTGCGCGGCGGCCGGTAACCACGCTCGCCGATGCCGCGCGTCAGGATGAGTTTCACGACGCAGCGCGGCTCGCTCGCAACGCTCGCGATGTCTGCGCGCAAGGCATCGAGATCCGGCGGCGGAAAATCGAGGACGCGGGCGCCTCCGCTCAGGCGCTCGAAGTGCCAGTCGAGAAAGCGCGGGCGTCCACCCACGACCGCTACCGTCTCGAACAATCCGTCGCCGTAGAGCAGGCCGCGATCCTGCGGGTCGATTGCGGCGTCGGCGCGGCCGTTGACGAGAACCCCCGTCATTGAGGGCTGCCGAGTGCGCGCAGTAGCCCTCTCGCCTTTGCGCGCGTCTCCTCGAGCTCGTGCCCGGGATCCGAATCAGCGACGATTCCGGCACCGGCGCGCAATTCGATCTCGCCGTCCTGGACGGTCATGGTGCGGATGAGGATATTGAGGTCGAGGCTGCCGTCGAGCGCGAGGTAGCCCATGGCGCCGGTGTAGGCGCCGCGACCGATACCCTCGAGATCCCCGATCAGCTGCATGCATCGCACCTTCGGGCAGCCGGTGATCGTCCCGCCCGGGAACAGCGCGCGGATGACATCCCCCGGCTCGACATCCGCACGCAAGCGCCCGCTCACGTTCGACACGATATGGTGCACGTGCGCGTAGCTCTCCACGACCATGAATTCGTCGACCTGTACCGTGCCCGCCTCGCACAGGCGGCCGAGGTCGTTGCGCTCGAGGTCGATGAGCATCACGTGCTCCGCCTGTTCCTTGGGACTGCCGGTCAGCTCCGCGATGGCGGCGGCATCGGAAGGACCCCGTCGCGGGCGGGTGCCTGCGATCGGGCGCGTGTCGACCTCGCGTCCGCGAACGCGCACCAGCCGCTCCGGCGAGCTCGAGAGGATCGAAAAGCCCGGCAGCGCCGCGGAGCCGGCAAAGGCACCCGGGTTCGCCGTGCGCAGCCGACGATAGAGTTCGGCCGGCGTCAGGCCCTGCGGCAGCGGCATGCGCCAGCGCCGCGCCAGGTTGGCCTGGTAGACGTCACCCGCCGCAATGTGGGCCAGCGCGCGACGGCAGGCCTGGAGGTAGTGCGCCGGATCGTCCTCCGTGAGGGCCGTGGCCAAGACGGCCGCAGGTTCGACGACGATTCCGCTCGTGCGCTCGAAATCGGCCGCCATCCGCTCGGCATCGGCCTCCGCGCCAGGCTCGCAGGCGACGACGCTGCGGCCACTCGCGTGGTCGTGCAGCAGCGCCGCGCGCATGCGCCAGGCCAGGGCGACGATCGGCAAAGGCGATGGTGGCAGCCGTAGCGTCGGCTCGATTTCCTGTGCCAGCTCGTAGCCGAGATAGAGGAACCAGCCGCCCGCGAATGGCCAGGGCTCCGGCGCTGCCGGTCCGCGGGAGGCCCGCCACCACGCGTTCAGGCGCTCGCAGAAACGTGTGCCCGAGCCTGGCCCATCGACGCAAGCATCGCGATCGAGGATGAGCCGTTCGCCCGGCGCCGCCATGATCATGCTGAAGCGGCCGAGCGGGCCGCCGGTCGCAGCGCTGTCGAGCAGCACGGGATATCGCCCTGGATCGCGCGCGTGCAGCGAGAGCATGCGCTCTGTCGCCCCGGCGACGGACGGGAGTTCCCGCATCACGGTGGAGGGCGCCGCATGCCCGGGGCGGCCGTTAGTGTCGTGTCCCGCAGGTATCTTTGCAGCCTGAGCCCGCCCGCCGCCGCGCGCCTAGGCGCGCGAGCGAGACAATGGGGGTGCCATGGCGAGCGAGCGCAACGCCGGCGCGCGGCGGCCCGGCGGTCTCCCTACGGGCCGCACGGGACGACCGCCGCTCGGCGTTGCCGTCGCTTCGCGTGAACCCGACACGCGCGCGCGCCGGCGCCTTGTCGGCGGTCGTGCCGTGCGGCAGGCTGCAAAGATACCTGCGGGACACGACACTGGCTCAGCGCAACGCGCGGAAGACCAGCGTGCCGTTGGTGCCGCCGAAGCCGAAGGAATTGCTGACGACCGTGTCGATCTTCATCGAGCGGGCCGTATGCGGCACGTAGTCGAGGTCGCAGCCCTCGCCCGGGTTGTCAAGGTTGATGGTGGGCGGCGCCACCTGGTCGCGGATCGCGAGCACGCAGAAAATACCCTCCACCACGCCGGCGGCGCCGAGCAGGTGCCCGGTCATCGACTTGGTGCCGCTCACCGCGAGCCTTGCGGCGTGGGCACCGAAGGCGTTCTTCATGGCGGTCGTCTCCGCCACGTCGCCGAGCGGCGTCGAGGTCGCGTGCGCGTTCACGTGCTGCACTTCGTCCGCATTGATGCCGGCGTCGCGCAGGCTGTTCTCCATCGAGAGCCGCGCACCGGCACCGTCGTCGGGCGGCGCCGTGATGTGGAAAGCGTCCCCGCTCATGCCGAAGCCGATGAGTTCCGCGTAGATGCGCGCCCCGCGCTTCCGGGCCGTTTCGTATTCCTCGAGCACCATGGCGCCCGCGCCGTCGCCCATCACGAAGCCGTCGCGGTCGCGGTCCCAGGGACGGCTCGCCCGGGTGGGCTCGTCATTGCGCGTCGACAATGCCCGCGCCTGGCTGAAGCCGCCGACGGCCGTCGGCGTCTGCGCCATCTCGGAGCCCCCGGCAATGACGACGTCCGCGTCGCCGTACTGGATGGTGCGCATGCCGATGCCGAGTGCGTGGGTCGAAGTGGTGCAGGCGGTGATCACGGCGAGGTTCGGCCCGGTGATGCCGTACATGATCGAAAGGTGCCCCGAAATCATGTTGACGATCGAGGCCGGGATGTAAAACGGCGAAATCTTCTTGGGCGACTTCGTCTCGATGTACTTCGCGTAGTTGTCCTCGATGGTCGCAAGGCCACCGATTCCCGCGCCCATGACGAGCCCGATGCGCGAACGGTTCGCGTCGGTGATCTCGAGACCTGAATCGGCGATGGCCTGCACGCCGGCGGCCACGCCGTACTGCATGAAGAGGTCCATGCGGCGCGCTTCCTTGGCCGGCATGTACTTCGTCACGTCGAAGTCGGGGATGCTGCCCGCAATGGTGCACGGGAAGCCGGTCGTATCGAACCGGGTGATCGGACCGATGCCGCTCTTGCCCGCGAGCGCAGCCGACCAGCTGTCGGCCACCGTGTTGCCGAGCGGCGAGAGCATGCCGAGACCCGTGACGACGACGCGTCGCTTGCTCAAGGCATCAACCTCTGGCTGGCATGGATCGACCTTAACGCAACGAGCCCCGGCCGCGGGGCCGGGGCTCGCGCGCGGAAGGCCTCAGGACTTGGACTGGTGCTGGACGATGTAATCGATCGCCTGCTGCACCGTGGTGATCTTCTCGGCATCCTCGTCTGGGATCTCGGTCTCGAATTCCTCTTCAAGCGCCATCACGAGCTCGACGGTGTCGAGCGAGTCGGCACCCAGATCGTCCACGAAGGACGCGTCGCTGGTGACTTCCTCGTCCTTCACCCCGAGCTGCTCGGCGACGATCTTCTTGACTCGTTCTTCGACTGTGCTCATCGGTTTGATGTCCCTCACCTAGTGATGCCCAAGGCGGCGCGAGCCGCTGGGGGTCGCCATTCTATGTCACGAACCCCCCACTGGCTACCAGACGCAATCCTTACATGCTGTTTTGCATGACCTTTTCAGGCCATGTGCATGCCGCCATTGACGTTCAGAGTCTCACCCGTGATCCAGGCGGCGCCCGGTCCTGCCAGGAAACACACGGCCTCTGCAATGTCCGCAGGCGCCCCAAGGCGTCCGAGCGGGATCTGGGCAGCCAGCGCAGTGCGCTGAGCCTCGGGCAGCCCCTGGGTCATGTCCGTGGCGATGAAGCCCGGCGCCACGACATTCACCGTGATGCCCCTCGATGCGACCTCCCGGGCCAGCGAACGCGTGAAACCGCCGATGCCTGCCTTCGCGGCACAGTAATTGGCCTGCCCGGGATTGCCGATGAGTCCGACCACCGAGGCAATGTTGATGATGCGGCCCCGGCGCGCCTTCATCATGCCGCGCAGGACGGCTTTGCTGAGGCGGAACACGGAGCCGAGATTCGTCGCGATGACGGCATCCCAGTCCTCAGGCTTCATGCGCAGGAGCAAGGTGTCGCGCGTGATCCCCGCGTTGTTCACCAGGATCGTCACCGCGCCCTCCCGGGACTCGACGTCGGTGACTGCCGCATCGCAGGCGGCTCCGTCCGCCACGTCGAGGATGATGCCGCGCCCGCCGATGCCAGCCGATTTCAATCCCTCGTCGATGGCCGCAACGCCCGTGCCGCCCGTCGCAGTGCCGATGACCGTAGCTCCTGCTGCACCTAGCGCGAGCGCGATGGCGCGCCCGATGCCGCGTGAGGCACCGGTCACGAGGGCAACTTCGCCTTGCAGCGTCTTCGAGGTCATGACGAGGCTTCTCCCCTGGCGGACGCGAGCGCGGCTTCGAGTGTCTCGGGCGTATCGATGGCTTGCAGGTCGAGGTCGCGTCCGCCCGGCGCGCGGCGCGCGAGGCCGGTCAGCACCTTGCCCGGACCGCACTCGAAAAGGCGGCCGGCGCCCTCGCCCGTCATCGCCGCCACGATAGCGGACCAGCGCACCGGATTGAACAACTGCCGGTACAGGCCGTCGCGGATCGAATCGGCATCCGTGTAGGTGCCGGCATCGAAGGAGCGCACCCGCAGCGCCGGTACCTTGACCTCGATGTCCTTGAGCCGCTCGCGCAAGGCCTCGGCCGCGGGTTTCATCAGGGCACTGTGGGAAGGCACGGACACCGGCAGCGGCACGGCGCGCCTGGCGCCGCGGGCCTTGCAGGACTCGATGGCGCGCGCGACTGCGGCCTTGCTCCCGGCGATGACGAGCTGTCCCGGTGCGTTGTAATTGACCGGCTGAACGACCTCGCCCTGGGCTGCCTCCGCGCAGGCGGCCTCGATCACGGCATCGTCGAGCCCCAGGATCGCGGCCATGGCGCCGGTCGCCGGCCGGGACGGCGCGCTGCATGGCCTCGCCCCGGAAGCGCACGAGCGCGATCGTGGACCCGAAATCGAGCGCGCCGGCAGCGACCAGGGCGCTGTATTCGCCGAGGCTGTGGCCGGCGAGCATGTCGGGCCGGACACCGCCGCGTCCGTTCCAGGCCCGCCAGACGGCGACACCGGCAGCCAGCATCGCCGGCTGGGTGCGTTCGGTCTCCGACAGCCGCTCTTCCGGGCCCTGCTGGCACAGTGTCCACAGGTCGTAGCCCAGCACGGCCGAAGCTTCGCCAAAGGTCTCGCCGACGACCGCCTCGGTCGCCGCAAGCGCCGCCAGCATGCCCACGGATTGCGAGCCCTGGCCCGGGAACATCATCGCCAGCTTCAATGTCCTCTCCCTCGAGCGGAATGGGCGGATTATAGGGTGAGCGCGCCGTCACACTGGGGGCGAGTCCGGGCGGGCCGGGGGAACCGCTCTGATATCATCGAAGCCTTCGAGGAGAGACGCATCATGCTGATTTCACGACGCGAATCCGGCTTCACCCTGATCGAGATCATGGTGGTGCTGGTGATCATCGCCATCATGACGGCACTGATTGCGCCGCAGATCATGGGACGGGTCGACGAGGCGCGCGTGACCGCGGCGAAGCAGGACATCCGCACCCTCGAAACCGCCCTCGACTTCTACCAGATGGACAATTTCCGCTATCCGTCGACCGACCAGGGCCTGAAGGCCCTCGTCGAGAAGCCGGAGCCTGCGCCGCCCAAGTGGCGGACTGGCGGCTACCTCAAGGCCACGACCGTTCCGAAAGATCCCTGGGGCAACGAGTACCGCTACCTCCAGCCGGGTACCAAGGGCGGCGCCTATGACCTCTGCTCCCTCGGTGCGGACGGCGAACCCGACGGCGAAGAAACGGACGCCGACGTTTGCAGCTGGAACCTCCAGTGAGCGCCTGAGGGTCCAGGGCGATGCACATCGCCTCTCCGTGCCGCCCCATGCGCGGCATGACGTTGATCGAGATCCTGGTCGTCCTCGTCATCATCGGCATCCTCGCCATGCTGGCGACACTGTCCGTCGGGATACTCGGCGAGGATCGCCAGATCGAGGACGAGACGCGGCGCATGGCGGATGCCATCGCGCTCCTGCAAGAGCAGGCCCAGCTCGAGGGCCGCGACTACGGCATCCTGCTCGAGACGGCGCGTTACGAGTTCCAGCGCTTCGATGCCTTCGAGCAGCGCTGGAAAGCGGTCGAGGGTGACGCGGCGCTCGCGGCGCACGAGTTGCCGCCCGACCTCGCCTTCGAGCTCACCCTGGAGGGGCGGCCGGTGCTGCTGCGCCGCGAGCCGAATGAAGACGCCCGGCTGCCACAGCTCGTCGCCTGGGGCAGCGGTGACATGACCCCCTACCGGCTCACCCTGTCGCGTCGCGGCGGCGCGCACATCACGCTGGTCGGCGACTTCGACGGCAGCATCGAGATCGAGCGCAGCGATGCAGCGCCCTGAGTCCCGCGGATTCACGCTGATCGAGGTCGTGGTCGCCCTCGCGATCCTCGGCATCGGCATGCTCGCCGTCTTCAAGACCATCGGCGACACGGTCCACAACGTGGACGAGCTGCGCGACCGCAGCTTCGCCGAGTGGATAGCGGACAACCGCATCACCGAGGTGCGCATTTCCGGCGAGATGCCCTCGGTCGAAGAGACCACCGGCGAAGTCGAATTCGCGGGCCGGCAATGGCACTGGGTGACGAAAGTCTCGCAGACGCAGGTGCAGGGACTGCGCCGCATCGACGTCAGCGTGCGTCGCGACGATGACCCGGAGAATTCCTCCATCGTCACGCTCTCCGGTTTCGTGGGCGCCACGGCCACGGCCGCGCCGCAGACCAATCTGGACTGGTACCAGGGGATCGAAAGCCAGGGCAGCGGCGACGGGGACGAGGATGAGGATGAGGACGGCGGAGACGGCGGCGACGAAGATGAGGAAGGCGTCGAGTGAATACCCGGCGTCGCCAGCGCGGTTTCACGCTGATCGAGATCCTGGTCGCGACCGTCATCCTCGCGGTCATGGGCGTGATGGCCTACCGCGGCATCGCCGAGGCGCGCGTTGCAGTCGTCAATGCCGAGGGTCATCTCGACCGCCTGCGGAACGCCCAGCGCACCATGCAGATCGTGGTCAACGACTTTCGCACGCTGACGCGCCGACCGGTTCGCGAACCGATCGGCGACGGCGTGCGCGCCACCGTCCTGCGCGACCCCAACGCGATAGCCCTGGTCGAACTGTCGCGTGGCGGCTGGCCGAACGGGGCCGGGATGCCGCGCGGCACGATGCAGCGCGTCGTCTATCGGCTGGAGGAAGGCAAGCTCATCCGCGAGCACTGGACCGTGATGGATGCGACGCTCGCAACGCCGCCGGTCAAGCGCGAATTGATCGATCGTGTCGAACGCGTGGAGATCCGCTACCTGACCAACGGGCGCGAGTGGGTCGCCGAATGGCCGCAGTTCGGCAACACCAATGATTTCGGGTTCTACCAGCGTCCGCTGGCGGTCGAGATCACGCTCGTGCTCGAGGATTACGGTGAGATCCGCCGCCTCGTCGAGGTCTCGGGATGAGGCAACGCGGCGTTGCCCTGATCACTGCCATCGTCGTGGTCGCGATCGCGACGGTGCTCGCCGTGCGCATCGGCTCTCGTGCGGCGATGGACCTGCGCCGCACCGCGGGGCTCGTCGCGCTCGACCAGGGCTGGCACGTGGCGCTCGGCGCGGAGGCCTGGGCGATCGAAGTACTGAAGGACGACTTCAAGGACTCGCAGGAATTCGATCACCTGGGCGAGGCCTGGGCGCAACCCTTGCCGCCGCTCCCCGTCGACGGCGGTGAAGTGCGAGGCGCGCTCGAGGACATGCAGGGCCGCTTCAACCTCAACAATCTCGTCAATGCCGAGCGCGAGACGGACACCGACAACGTCGAGCGCTTTGCACTGCTGCTGGTCCAGGTGGGCGCTCAGCCACGCTGGGCCAGCCTGATGGCGGACTGGATCGACCAGGACTCGCAACCCAACATGCCGGAGGGTGCCGAGGATGCCACTTATCTCTCGCAGAACCCGCCCTATCGCGCGGCGAATGGCCTGGTCGTGACGACCACCGAGATGATGGCGCTCCCCGGCATGACGCGCGACGAGTTCGAACGCATCCGGCCGTACGTGACGGCGCTCCCGCCCGGGACGCCGATCAACGTCTGCACGGCCAAGGCGCCGGTGCTGGCGATGCTCTCCGACGGCGGCCTGGACTTCAGCAACGCCGAATTGCTCGCTGCGAATCGCCGCGACGGCTGCTATCCCACCTCGGATATGTTCAGTGACAAATTCCCCGATGTGCAGGAGCGCAACCGGGTAATTTCCCAAAACAGCGACTGGTTCCGCGCCGTGACCGCCGTGCGTATTGGCACCTCGGAATTCACGCTGTACAGTCTGGTCAATCGAAACAGCGACACCGCCATCCGGACGGTGCTGCGCTCGACAGGCACCGAATAGCGCCATGAACCAGTTCCTCGTCCTGCGGATCTCGAACCCATACAGCTGGGTGATCACCGGCGCGGACGGCGGTCGCCTCGGGCCCGTGGCGACCGGCGACCTCGCCGATTGCGCGCCGATCGCGAAGGAGCGCCAGGTCGTCGTCGTGGCGCCCGGCCCGAGCGTGACGCTCGCGCGGCCGGAGCTGCCCGTGAAGTCTGGCGCGAAGCTGGCGCAGGTCGTGCCCTACGCGATGGAGGAGTCGCTCGCGGGCGAAGTGGAGAACTTCCATTTCGCGATCGGCGCGACCGACGCGGACGGCAGCACGCAGGTCGCGGCGATGCGCCGCGAGGAGTTGCGCAGCTGGCTCGACGCGCTCAAATCGGCCGGCATCGAGCCGCACACGGTCGTGCCGGACACGCTCTGCCTCCCGGAGAACCCGGGCAAGATCGTCGCGGTGATCGACTCGGGCCTGCTGCTCGTGCGCGTGCCGGGTTCGCTGCCGGTCGCGCTGGACGCGGAACCCATCACCGAATCGTTCACGCTCGCCGGGCTCGAGGGCGAGGACCGCCACGTCCAGCTGTTTGTCTCGCAGCACGACTGGCAGCACTCGCGCGAGATGATCGAGGCGCTGCGGGAAGTGACGGGCAGCCTCGACTTGCAGATCCTGCCGGAAGGCGCGCTGCCGCTGCTGGCGACAAACGCCGTGCGCCCTGAGACGCTTTCGTTGTTGCAGGGTGAATTCGTGCGCCGCACCGGCTGGCGCGCGGAGTGGCAGCGCTGGCGCATCGCCGCTTTCCTCGCGCTTGCCGCGCTCGCACTGCACCTTGGCGTACGCGGCTACGACCTCGTGCGCCTCGGCAGCGAGGAGCGACGCCTGGATTCCGCGATCGAGCAGGCCGCCCGCATCGCGCTGCCGGATGCGCAGCGCATCGAGGACGCGCGCGCGCAGGTGGAGCAGCGCCTCGCGGGTGCGGGCGGCGGGGATCCCGCAGGCCTCCTCGCCCAGCTCGCCGCGGTCGGCGGCGCGCTCGCCGGTGCACCCGGACCGAAGCTCGAGTCCCTGGGCTGGCGCGAACGCACGCTCGAGCTGCAGGTCGTGGCCGCCAACACCGACGCCATCGCGCGCTTTGCGCAGGGAATCACGTCGCGCGGGCTGAGTGCCGATGTCGCCTCGACCACCAACAGCGAGAAAGGCATCGAGGCCCGGGTGAAGGTCGCGGCGGGGGCCGCGCCATGAAGCTCCAGGACTGGTACCACGGCCTGTCCGAGCGCGACCAGCGGATCGCCCTGCTGGGCGGTGCGGCGGCTTCCGTACTGCTCGTCGCCCTGCTCGCCTGGTGGCTCGGCGCCTCGGTCGCAAGCGCCGAGGTTCGCGTCGAGCGCCGTCGCCAGGACCTCGCCTTCATTGAAAGCGTCACGCCCCGGTTGCAGGCGCAACCGTCGGGGCGTGCGGACGAGCCGCTGACGATCGCCATCGATCGCATGGCGCGGGAAGGCGGACTCGCCGACACACTCGCTGCCGTCGAACCGGCAGCGAACGGCGCCCTGCGCGCGCGGTTCGCAGGCGCATCGTTCGACGCGCTGGTCCTGCTTCTCGCCCGGCTGCAGAAGGAACGCGGCGTCGAGGCCGAAACGGCGAGCGTGACCGCAAGCAGCGAACCGGGCCTCGTTGACGCCACGTTCGTCATCCGCGGACCCTGACCTGGCCGTGAAGCGCGGCGCACTCATCGCGGCGGGCGTGGCCGCATTCCTCGTCTGCCTCATTGCCATGGTGCCGGCCAACCAACTGGCGAGCCGGCTGCCCACCGGCGTCGAGCTCGGCGGCGTCGGCGGCACGATCTGGTCCGGAAGCGCCCGCTCGCTCGCGGTCAAAGGCCGGCCGATCGGCGCCCTGCAATGGTCCTGCCGCCCCTGGCCCCTCCTGGTCCTCGAGTGGTCGTGCAAGGTGGGACTCAAGCCGCCGGGTGGTGAAGTCTCGGGCGACCTCTCGGGCGACTTCGGCCAGGAGATCGTCGGTCAGTCGTTGCGCGGGCGCGTGCCCATCGCCGCATTCGAGGGCATCGCGACGCCCCGCGGCTGGACCGGCGACCTCGAGCTTGACGTGGCCGAAATCCGGCTCGTCGGACGCCGCCCGGCCGCGGCAAGCGGCACGCTTTTCCTGCGCGGCCTGCGCGCGCCGGGTGCGGGCGGCCAGGTGCTGGGCGACTTCGAACTCGTCGTCGGCGAAGGCACCGTCGGGAGCGAATCCCTGAACGGGCGGATTCGCGACCTGGGCGGGCCGCTGCGCGTGCGCGGCTCAATCGAGCTCGATCCCAAAGGGCGCTACCTGCTCACGGGCGAGGCCGCCCCGGGTCCAGGCGCCGGTCCCGCGATCTTCGACACGCTGAGTTTCCTCGGCGCGCCGGACCGGCAGGGCCGCCGTCCTTTCACTATCGAGGGAACTCTCTAGATCCCGCGCCAGGCGTCGAGCAACGGGAAGTAGAGCCCGACCTTCAGCTCTCGCTGCGGCTCCAGCAGTTTCATTGCGTGTGCATATCGCTCGAGCTGGCCGCGGTAGCGTTCGAGTTCGTTGTCGAGAAAGGCGTCCGTATCGCCGCCTTCATGTGCGCTCGTCTTCCAGTCAACGATCCAGCGCACGCCCTGCCCGTCCACGAAAGTCCGGTCGATGCGCAGGCTCTGCGCGGCGCCGTCGATCATCGCCGTGAGCGCGAGTTCGGAGCGCCCTTCGCGGGCCTGCGGGTCGAGGAGCCGGGCCGCCTGCGCGCTGACGGTGACGGCGGTCATTGCGTGCCGGATCCGCCCGAGGCCGGTCTCGAGGTGCGGCCCTTCGATGCCGAGTGCGGCAAGTTCGCGGCGCCAGCGTGCCTCGGCGCGCTCGTCGACGGCGCGGGGCACGGCCGCGTCCGCCATTCGCTGCAATTCGGCATGCACGACCTGGCCGACAGCCTGCGCGATCACACCGGCCCAATCGAAGTCCGGCCGGATCGACTCTTCGCGCTCGCCCCGGATCCTCAGCATTGGCGCGCGGTTAAGCGATTGCGGCTCGGGTGTCCGGAAGTGACCCGCAAGGCGGCGTGCCGGCCTCGCTGCGAGGCGTCGGCGGCCGACGCCTCGCTCCTGCGCGAGCGGCGGCAGCACCGCCAGCGCCCGCTCGAATTCGGCCGCTACCGCGGGCCACAGGAAGCCCAGCAGGCTCGCCTCGGGCGGGCGGTTTAGCGTCGCCCTGTCGTCGGTTCGTTTCGCACGCACGTTTCCAATCAGGTGCAGCCGGCGGCGCGCCCGCGTGGCGGCGACGTAGGCCAGCCGTCCGAGCTCGAGTTGCTCCCGTTCCTTGCGCAGCTCGCGCATCCAGCGTTCGAGCGCATCGGCACGGCCCTCGTCCTCCGCAGCGTCGGCGCGGCTGGCGAGGACGATGCCGCGCTCGCCAGGCCCGGTCGCGATCGTCGTCCAGTAGAGCAACGGGCGATCGGCGCGACGCGGGTTACGCTGCAGGTCCGGCAGGATCACGACATCGAACTCGAGCCCCTTGGCGCGATGGATGGTCATGACCTGCACGCGCGCCTCGTCGCTCCCGACCGGCGAGGCCATGATGCCGGCCACCGCCGCTTCGATCTCCGAGGCCTGCGGCCGGCAACCCGCCTCGCTCTCGAGGCGATCGAGCGCCGCGAACAGCAGCTCCGCGTTCGCGAGATCCGATGCATCCTCGACCGTGGCCGGCCCGTCGAGCGCGAGCCATGCGGATTTCAGCCACGCGCCGAGCGAATGGGACCCGCGACCGGCGATCGCGGCCTCGAGCCCGCCGCCGAGGCGGCCGCGCGCGCTGGGCCGACTCCGGCGGGACGCCCAGGGCAGGGTCAGTCGCTCGCGCACCGTCGTTGGCCCCTCGGCGCCGGCGATTCCATGCAGGTCCGCGAGCGACATGCCGCACCAGGGCGCGCGCAGCACCGCGAGCCAGGCCGTGCGGTCGCCGTCGTGCAGCAGCGCGCGCAGCAACGCGACCAGGTCGCGCATCGCCGGCCGGTCGAGCAGCGACTCGAGCTCGACGCCCCGGTATTCGATGCCGGCCTGCCGCAGCGCCGCGAGGATCGGCGGCAAGGACGGCCGGCCGCGCACCAGGATCGCGATGGAGGGCTTCGTGGGCATCGCCGCAGCCTCCGCCACGACGGCGACGACTGCCTCGGCCATCGCACTCTCATCGGCGTCGATGAGCGCGTGCACGTGCACGCCGTCTCCTGCGTCGCCCGCCTGCACCGCGGCGGCCGGCGAATACCGCACCGCACCGCGCTCGAAATCGTCGGCCGCCGGAAGCATCGCGGCAAACGTCGCATTGACCCACTCGACGATGGGCGCGCTCGAGCGGAAATTCCGCCCGAGTCGCTCGGCGGCGAGCGCGACACCGCCGATGCCCTGGCGCTGGGCCTGGAGGAACAGCGTGACGTCCGCCTCGCGGAACGCGTAGATCGACTGCATCGGGTCGCCGACGCAGAAGAGACTGCGCCCGTCACCCGGCTGCCAGCCTGCGACCAGGAGCTCGAGCAGGCGCGCCTGCGAAGGCGACGTGTCCTGGTATTCGTCGACGAGCACGTGACGGATCCGGTAATCGAGCGCGAGCGCAAGCTCCGTCGGAGATTCCTCGTCGCCGAGCGCGTCGCGGGCGGCGGCGGCAACCGCGGGATGGTCGAGGCTGTCGCGCTCTGCGAAAAGCGCCAGCAGCTCGGCGGCCGCATGCGGCAGCACCGACGAAAGGGCATCGATCCGCTCCCACTGCGCATCGGTCAACGCAGCCGGCGGCAGCACGCGCAGGCGCGCGAGGGGAGCCACGATCGCGTCCTGCCCGGCCAGCGAATCCAGGAACGACTTCATGCTGCGCTTGAGGGGCGCCCAGGCCGGCCCTTCCGCCGCGGCCAGGAAACCCTGCTTCGCGACCGCCTGCTTGCGCAATGCGGCCCGGCTGTCGTTTGTCAGCAGCAGGTCCGCGAGCGCACGCCACGCCGCTGCAGCTTCGGCCGCAGGCGGCGGCAGGTCCGTATGGGCCGCAAGCATCCGGGCGGGACTTTCCGGAGCGCCGGCCGCAGCCGCCTGCCGGCAGATCGCGAACAAGCCGGGCCAGTCGGGACCCCTCAGGGCTGCGGACGCACTCGCAAGCTCCGATTCCAGTGCCTGGCGCAGCAGGCGGTCGATCCCGTCGCGCAGGGGTCCGTCCGCGCCGGGCCGCAACAGCTTCGGCAGCCACAGCTCCCGCTCGCCCAGCATGCCTTCGATCAGCGTCGCGAGCTGGCGCGGCTCGTGATTGACCGCGCGCGCGAGGCGCAGGAGGCCGCCCGCCAGCGGCGTGGCCTCGTCAAGGCGGGCGATCGTGCGCTCGGCCGCCTCCGCATAGAGCGTGCGCGCATCGTCCACGAGCGCCGCGGAAGTCCCGATCCGTGCCGCCAGCGGCAGGCGCCGTGCGAGCCAGTGATTGAGGCCGTCGATCGTCTGCACGTGCAGGCGCGCGGGATTCTGTTCGAGGCCCCAGCCCAGGCTGCGGCTTCGCTCGAGCGCGGCCGCTGGCATGGCGATGCAGTTCCTGCGTGCGCTCGTCCGCGTCGGCTGGCAGTGGCTTTCCGGCGAGTTCGAGCGCGGCGACGATGCGGTGGCGCATCTCGGCCGCCGCCTTGCGCGTGAACGTGATCGCGACGATCTGCTCCGGCCGCTCCACGTCGGCGAGCAACCTCAGGTAGCGCATCGTCAGGAGGGTCGTCTTGCCGGAGCCGGCGGGTGCCTGCACGATGCAGGAGCCGGTCGGCTGCACGGCGCGCTGGCGCGCTTCGCGGTCGAGCGCGACGAGATCATGCGTCATCGCGCCCTCCTCTCCGGCATCGTCCGCCGTGGCGGGTTCCACGCGGCAAAGCGCCGCCAGATGGCACAGCCGACAGGTGTCCGCCGCCAGTTTCGGATCGACGTCGGCGCGCCCGTCCCTGAAATCCGCGGCCAGGCGTTCGAGCCAGGCGCGCCAATGCGCCGTGATCGCCGGCCAGGCAAATCCGGTTTCCTCCTCTTCCGTCAGTGCGAACTTTTCCGCGGCCTTCATGCCGGCGATCACCGCGCCGTCGCGGCCGACGCCGACGTACGCGGCGCGTGCCGCGCCGACTTCGGCAAAGGCGACGCCCGTCGGATGCCCGGGATGCAGCACCGCGTAAAGCGGCAATTGCGGCGCATCCATGCGCGCGCCGCGCCAGGCCTTCGCACTCGCCTTGCCGGTCTTGTAGTCGATGACGACGAGCTCATCGCCGATGCGGTCCACGCGATCGACGCGCAGCCGCAGCTCCAGTCCGCCGATCTCGAGTTCGAGCGGCCGTTCGGTTTCGACCACCGTGAAGGCTGCGCGCGCCAGCTCGAGCTCCAGCAGGCGGCCGATGGCCTGGCGATTGCCATTCGCGCTCGAGGCCGATGGCGCGGGGGCCGACCCCGTCGGGCGCCTCGGTCGCGAGCGCTGTTTCGACGGCACTCGCTGCAAGTGCCTGCCGCCCCGAATCGTCCAGGGCGGCGAGTGCGGACTGCGTGCGCAGCCGGGTCCAGACGTCCTGCAAGGCGCGATGCAGGACGATGCCGCGCACGCGCCGGTCGATGCCCGCCTGCGGCTCCTCGAGCGGCACGGCAGCCGAGGCGCAGCTCTGCGAAGGCGCGGAACCCGCATTGGCCCTGCAGCTCGAGGAGCCTGGCGCCACCCTTGACGCGGCGCGTCGCGAGCGGCGGCAATGGCGTCTCCGGCACCGCTTCGAGTCTTCGCGCGTCGAAGCACAGTCGCTCGCGCGTCGGCGACAGCGGCGCCGCGTCGCCAGCGCACCGCATCGGCCGGCAGGAGCGGCGTCGCATCGACCTCCGTGTCGTTCTCGCGCTGCGGCCAGGACAGCACGAGCGCATCGCGTGCGCGCACGCCAGTGCGCGATGATCTCGAGCGCTTCGGTCACGCGCGCCTCGGGCGTCGCGCCGGGCATCGCAGAGCTGGCGCTGGATCTCGATCGGCAGCAACGGATCGACGGCCACCGGCCGCGGCCAGGCGGTCGCAGTCAGTCCGGAGACCCACAGGCTGTCGAACTGCACGCCGGGATCGTCGTAACTGTCGAGCACGAAGACGGCAGGCTCGCCGCTCTCCGGCTGGAACGGCGCCGCGGCGAGTCGCCGCAGTTCCGCGAGCGCTCTCGAAGCAGTCGAGGTCAGGCGCCACGCGCCCGAGCGCCGCGAGTTCGCGCAGCAGTTCGCCGAACCGACGCGCCGCCTGGTACTCGCGACTGCCGAGCGTCGCTCGACCGGGCCAGCCCCAGGCCGCGAGGCCGCTGCCGAAGGCCTCGGCCCACCCAGGCGGCGCAGTGCGGCGGCGTGGCCCCTCGAGCGCCGCGATCGCGATGCAGCGATCCCGGACGCGAACCGCGCGGCGCCTGCCCGCGTCGACAACGCCGCGAGCCACGGTCCCGCGCACGCGCGCGGCGCCCGGCCGCCCGCGCAGTGCGAGATCGGCCGCGACGCGCTCGGCGCGCTCCGTCGCGGCGCCTGCCAGACGTGTGGCGAAAGCAGCAAGCGGCTCGCGGTCGCCCAGTCGACGGTGCCCGGCGGCACAGGCGAGTGCCGCGAGAGCCGCGTCCACGACCGGCTGCGCGATCAGCGGGTGACCGCCCGCCAGGTCGAACACCCGGTCGTCGCGATCGGCGGCCCGGCAATTCCAGCTCCGGCTGGAGCGCCGCGGCGAGCGCGCGCTCGAGCGTGCCGCGATGGGCGTCGAGGTCCGGCACGATCATGCCGTGTACACCGTCCGGCGTTGCGGCGACGCGTTCCCGCAGCCAGGCGAGCATGGCGCTCCGCTCCGATTCCGGGTCGGATGCGCGGTGCGTGCAGGCACGCTGTCAGGCGCTGGCGCAGTCCGAGGCTGCTCGACCGCGCGACCGGCGGCGGCAAGCGCGGTGAACAAGGCGCCTGGGCCGGCGTCAGCCGGCGGAATCCCGCGAGCAGGATCGGCGGACCGTCGGCACGGCAACGCGCCGCCTCGACGAGGAGTCGCGCGAGGTCGCCGGCGTCGCAGGCGCCGCGCTCGCGCAAGTTCGCTTCGACCGACCGCGCCCAGCCGAGGAAGGCCTGCTGGTCACGCGTCAGCGGCCAGCGCGCAACGTCCGCGAGGTCGCCGCCGTGGGCGCGGAGCGTCAGCCAGCTCGCACGCGCCCGGGCGCCGAGATCCGCGGGATCCAGCAGGCTCGGCGCATCGCGCGCGACCTGCGTCCGCCAGAGCCAGCGCAGTGCGACGGGCGGCAGGATGCGCGGCAGATCCGGTCGATCGACGGACGCCTGGTCCCATTGCAGCCCAAGCCAGGCATCGAGCGGAAGCACCTGTGCGGTCGGCCAGACACGGCGGCCCGCCGCCACCTGGGCGCGGTCGTGCAGGCGCCGCAGGATGCGCGCCTGGCGCAGGTCGGCAGCGAGGACGAGCCCGCCGGCCGACAGGTGTGCGATGCACCGTTCGTTCGAATTCACGCGTGGCGCTTTCCGCATCTGCACGCAGGATAGGCCGACGCCAGGCTCAGGGGATGATCCCGGCGCATCAAAGACACTAGTCCGGCAGCGGTCGGCAGGCCGTCCGGCCATTCGTCTGCACGGTGGCAGGCGACTTGTGCGGCCGTCGCCAAAGTCACCGGAGTGGCGGCATCCGCGTTCGACAACGATCCACCGCCAGGGTGCAGCGCGCGGCGAACGGGCAGCCGCAGCCGCCGCGGCCGGCAGTTGCGCCGCCGGTGCCGTGGCCGCGCGAGGAGCCTGCGTGCGCGCAGCGGGATCGGCACCCGGCACGGAATCGATGAGCAGGCGCGTGTACGGATGCAGCGGCGCACCGAGGATCGACTGGCGCGCGCCCGACTCGACGATGCGTCCGCGGTACATGACGAGGACGCGCTCGCGAGGCGCGCGACGACGGCCAGGTTGTGGCTGATGAACAGGCACGCCAGGCCGCGCTCGCGCCGGATGCGCTCGAGCAGCTTGACGATCTGCCCCTGCACCGAGACGTCGAGCGCGCTCACCGGCTCGTCGCAGACGACGAAGCGCGGATCGACGACGAGCGCGCGTGCGATCACCGCGCGCTGCAGCTGGCCGCCGCTCAGCTGGTGCGGATAGCGGCCCGTCAGGCTCGCCGGCGAGCCCGACCTCGTCGAGTATCCCGGTCACGCGTTCCGTGCGCGCGCGCCGGCAGCAGCCCGGGTTCGAGCGCACGAAGCGGCTCGGCGACGCTTTCGGCAATCGTCATGCGCGGATCGAGGCAGGCGTTCGGATCCTGGAACACGAGCTGCAGCTCGCGCCGAAGCGCGCGGAAGGCACGGCGCGACAAGGTGTCGATGCGACGGCCCCGCCAGTGGATCTTCGCCGCCCGCGAGCGGCACGAGTCCGAGGATCGCGCGGCCGAGCGTCGTCTTGCCGCAGCCGGACTCGCCGACGAGGCCGAGAATCTCGCCGGATGCCAGCGTAAAACTCACGCCAGCGACGGCCGTGAGGCGTTTCCGACCGGCCTCGCCGCGCGGGTAAGTCACGACGCGTCGCGCACCGTGAGTCCGCCGCTCATGGGGCGCGCTCCGCGTCCGCCGGAAAATGGCAGGCGACACGACCCGCCGCGCGCGCTTCGAGCGGCGGATCGATCGCTCGGCACGCGATCCGCGGCACGCGGGCAGCGCGGCTCGAATCGGCAGCCGGCAAACGCCATGCCTGGAGCAGGCGGCTGACCGGCGATCGTGGGAGTTCGCCGCCCGTCGCGCCGGAAAGCCGCGGCACGGCCGCCAGCAAGCCCGCGGTGTAGGGATGGCGGGGTGCGAGAGCAGTGCCCTTGCCGTGCCCTCCTCCACGAAACGGCCCGCGTACATCACGGCGATCCGGTCGGCGAGCGCGGCGACGACGCCGAGGTCGTGCGTCACGAGCAGCGAGCGCCATGCCGAGGTCGCTGCAGAGCTCCGCCGAGGAGCGCCATGACCTCCGCCTGCACCGTGACGTCGAGCGCCGTCGTCGGCTCGTCCGCGAACAGGAGGCGCGGCCGCGCCACCAGCGCGAGCGCGATGGCGACGCGCTGGCGCATGCCACCCGACAACTCGTGCGGATACCGCGCAAGCGCGCCGGCCGGTTCCGGCAGGCGCACGCGCGCGAGCATGTCGACCGCGGCGTCCGCTGCATCGCGCTTCGAGGTGCCCGATCGCGCCGGTGGCCACCTCCGACCAGCTGGTCGCCGATCCGCCGGTGCGGCGTGAGGCTGCCGCCCGCGTCCTGGAACACGAAGCCGATGCCGCGGCCGCGAACGCGCGCCGCGGCGCCGGCGGCGCCGAGGAGCTCCTTGCCGTCGAAGCGGACCGAGCCGGCCGCCTGGCCGTTCGCGGCGAGCAGGCCCGTGCAGGCCAGCAGGAGCTGGCTCTTGCCGGAGCCGGACTCGCCGACGATCGCGAGCCGCTCGCGCGGCGCAACCGCGAGATCGACGCCGTCGACCGCGCGGACGGGCGCGGACCCGCGAAGTCCACGACAAGCCCGCGCACGTCGAGCAGCGCCGCTCACCGGTCCCTCGGGTCGAGTGCGTCGCGCAGGCTGTCGCCCAGGAAGTTGAAGCAGAAAACGACCAGCATCAGGCAGGCCGCCGGGACGGCGAGCATCCACGGTGCCGTCTCCATTTCCGCGGCACCGTCCGCGATCAGGTTGCCGAGGCTCGCGAGCGGTTCCTGGATGCCGATGCCGAGGAAACTCAGGAAGCTCTCGACGAGGATGACCTGCGGCAGCGTCAGCGTCGCGTAGACGATCACCGGGCCCATCAGGTTCGGAATGACGTGACGCAGCACGATGCGCGTCGTCGATGCGCCGCCCACGATGGCCGCGTCGACGAAATCGCGCTCGCGCAAGCGCCAGCGCCTGGCCGCGCACGATGCGCGCCATGGTGAGCCAGCCGAACGCGCCGATCGCGACCAGGATCGTCAACGGGCTGCGCCCGAACACCACCGTCAGGATGATCACGAAGAAGACCTGCGGCAGCGAATACAGCACGTCGACGAAGCGCATCATCAGCGCGTCCGATGCGGCCGCGGCTGTAGCCCGCGAGGGCGCCCCAGGCGACGCCGATCACGAGCGCGACGAGCGTCGCCGCCAGCGCGATCGCGAGCGAGACGCGAAGGCCGTGCAGCGTGCGCACCAGCAGGTCGCGTCCGAGGCGGTCGGTGCCGAGCCAGTGCCCTGCGGCCTCGAAAGGCGGCACCGCCATGTGCGCCCAGTCGATCTCATCCTCGCGGTAGTCCCAGCAGCGGAGGTCCCGCGATCGCGGCCAGCGCCAGGAGGGCGAGGAGCGCGGCGCAGGCCATGGCCAGGCGATCGCGCGCGCAGCTGCTACGAACGCCTCGCGCCACAGCCCGCCGCTCACGACCGCCGCTCCCGACGGATGCGCGGGTCGAGCCAGGCATATGCGAGGTCGGCCGCCAGGTTGAGGACGATCATGAGAGTGGCGTAGACGATGACCATGCCCATGACGAGCGTGTAGTCGCGATTGAGCGCGCCCTGCACGAGGTGGCGTCCCATGCCGGGCAATCCGAACAGCGTTTCGACCACCAGCGAACCCGCGAGCACCGCCGCCGCCGCGGGACCGACGTAACTCACGACCGGCAGCAAGGCGGCCGGCAGCGCGTGGCGCAGGATGACGGTGCGCTCCGGCAGTCCGCGCGCGCGCGCCGCGCGGATCCAGGGTGCGCGCAGCACTTCGAGCAGGCTGCCGCGCATGAGGCGCGCCACGAACGCGATCACCGGCAACGCGAGCGAGACGACCGGCAGCACGAGATCCGCCGGACGCCCCGGCACCCAGCCCGCGACCGGCAGCCAGCCGAGCCAGATGCCGAACACGAGCGCGAGCACCGGCGCGACGACGAACACCGGGATCGAGATGCCCGCGACTGCGAATGCCATGACGAGCCGGTCGGCCGTTTCGCCCCGCCTGCAGCGCTGCCCAGATGCCTGCCGGAATGCCGAGTGCCAGTGCCAGCAGCATCGCGGCAAGCCCGAGCGTGAGGCTCACGGGCAGGCCACCCGCGATGAGTTCGCCGACCGTGAAGTCCCGGAACTTGAACGAAGGGCCGAAGTCGCCGTGCAACAGGCCGCGCACGTATCGCCCGAACTGCACATGGACCGGCTGGTCGAGCCCGTAGGCCGCTTCGAGGTTGGCGCGGATTTCCGGCGGCAGCGCCTGCTCCTCGTCGAACGGCCCGCCGGGCGCAAGCCGCGTCAGCAGGAAGGACAGCGCAACGACGAGCGCAAGCGTCGGTATCGCGCCGATGAGGCGCCGCAGGATGAAGGCGACGGTGGGCATCCGGCGGCCTTTGTAGCGCATGGCGCGAGCCTCGCTGCAGCCTGAAACGGCAAGGCTCGGCGGCGTGTGGCCGACGGAATTCGCAGCTGGGTGTGATTTCACTTCAATATAGTTACGTAACATATTGAATATATTTGTGATGTCGAGTCGGACACGCGCGAATCCGATACCATGCGCCGCAAACCACGGAGTGGAAGGCATGCGCAGGATCCTGGTCGGCATCAAGCGGGTCATCGACTACAACGTACGCGTGCGCGTGCGCCCCGACGGAACGGGCGTCGTCACCGACGGCGTCAAGATGAGCGCCAACCCTTTCGACTCGATCGCGCTCGAGGAGGCGCTGCGCCTGCGCGAGCGCGGAGAGGCGGACGAAGTCGTCGCCATCAGCGTCGGGCCGAATGAATCCCAGCAGCAGTTGCGCGACGCGCTCGCCATGGGTGCGGACCGCGCAATCCTCGTCAAGTCGGAAGCGGCCATCGAGCCGCCGGCGGTTGCCCGCGTGCTGCTCGAGCTTGCGCGGCGCGAGAACCCGCGGCTGGTCCTGCTCGGCAAGCAGGCGATCGACGACGATTGCAACCAGACCGGGCAGATGCTCGCCGCCCTGTGGGACCGGCCCCAGGCGACCTCGGCCTCGAAGATCGAGATCAATGGCGACGTCGCTCGCGTGACGCGCGAAGTGGACGCCGGCCTCGAAACGATCGAAGTCGACCTGCCGGCCGTGTGCACCACGGACCTGCGGCTCAACGAGCCGCGCTACATCAAGCTGCCCGGACATCATGAAGGCCAAGAAGAAGCCGCTCGACGTCGTCGAGCTCGCTGCGCTCGGCGTCGATGCAACGCCGCTCGTCAAGGTCATCAAGTACGATCCGCCGCCGCAGCGGCAGAAGGGCGTGATCGTCAAGGACGCGGCGGAACTGGTCGCGGCGCTCAAGCAGAAAGGACTCGCCTGATGAACCGCATCCTGATCGTCGCCGAACACGCGGACGGCACGCTCAATGCGTCCGTCGCCAAGTGCGTGTCCTGTGCCCGCGCAATCCCCGACGCCGACGTCAGCGTCGCCGTGCTGGCCGTGGACGGGACGGCTGTGGCCGCTGCCGCCGCCGCAATCCAGGGCGTCTCTCGCGTGCTGCTGGTGAAGAACGCGGCCAACGAGCCGGCGCTCGCCGCCGTTCTCGCGCCCCAGGTCGCAAAGCTGGCGGACGGCACAGCGTTCGTGCTCGGCCCGTCCACGACCTTCGGCAAGGACCTGATGCCGCGGGTCGCGGCCCTGATTGGAGCACCCCAGCTCTCCGACGTGATGGCGGTGGAATCGGCGACGCGCTTTCGCCGGCCCGTTTACGCGGCGAATGCCATCGCGACGGTCGAGGTTCCCGCCGGGCGCACCGTCGTTGCGACCGTCCGGGTCGCCTCGTTCCAGGCCGCCCCGGCCGGCGGCTCGGCACCGGTCGAGCCGGTTGCCGTGGATGTGGCGCTGCCCACGACGACGCGTTTCGTGTCGGTCACCGCGGCGCGCAGCGACCGGCCGGACCTGCAGACCGCCACGCGCGTCGTCTCCGGCGGCCGTGCGCTCGGCAGCGCGGACAACTTCAAACTGGTCCAGGCGCTCGCGGACAAGCTCGGCGCCGCGATCGGCGCGTCCCGCGCCGCCGTCGACGCCGGCTACGCTCCGAACGAGCTGCAGGTCGGACAGACCGGCAAGATCATCGCACCCGAGCTCTATGTCGCCATCGGCATCAGCGGCGCCATCCAGCACCTGACCGGCATCAAGGATGCGCGCACCATCGTCGCCATCAACAAGGACGCCGAGGCGCCGATCTTCGAGGTGGCGGACTACGGCCTGGTGGGCGACCTGTTCACGCTGGTGCCGGAGATCGAGAAGCTGCTGTAGTCGCGAATACGAGCCAGATCGACAGCGCGACGATCACCAGCCAGGTGCCCGCCGTGCCGTAGAAACGCCCGAAGCTGCGGCCTGGTTTCTGCGAAAGCCCCATCGCGTGCAGCACGCGGCTTGCGAAGAGCAGGATCCCCGCGCCATGCACGGCGGCTGCAGGCAGCCCGGTGATCTCGGCCAGTACCAGCAGCAATACCGCGAACGGGACGTACTCGGTGAAATTCGCCTGCACGCGGATCGCCTGCTGCATGCCCTCCTCCGTGCCCGCCCCGAGCCCCACGCGGTAGCGTCGCCGCGCCAGGACGACCAGCGTCGACAGCGCGATCAGGAGCAGGCCCAGGAGGCCCGCATAGAGGAACGAGACCGGCCCGGCGATCACCCGGCCGCCTAGAGCGTGCCGAGGATGTGTTCGGCGCTCGAGACCTTGAACTCGCCGGGCGCCTCGACGTGCACCTGCTTCACGACGCCGTCCTCGATCACGAGCGCGAAGCGCTGGCCGCGCATGCCCATGCCGAATCCCCGTGCGTCGAGCTCGAGCCCGAGCGCACGCGTGTAGTCGCCGTTGCCGTCGGCGGCCATCACAACCGTATCGCCTGCGCCGGCCGACTTGCCCCACGCGCCCATCACGAACACGTCGTTGACCGCTAGGCACACGAGCTTGGCGACGCCCTTGGCACGCAGCGCTCCTGCCTGCTCGATGAAACCGGGCAGGTGCTTGGCGCTGCAAGTCGGCGTGAACGCACCGGGAACCGAGAACAGCACGACCCGGCCCTTGCCGAGCAGCTCTTCAGCGGCCACGTTCGCCGGGCCGTCGACGCCCATCACCTTCAACTTGCCGTCGGGGATCCTGTCGCCAGCCTTGATCGTCATCGTGATTTTCCTTCCTTGATTGGATTCAAACCGTGGCGCGGCGCGCGCCTGGAAATTCGCCGGCCTTGCCCAGCATGCCCGGCACCGTGTGGCCGACGTGCTGCTCGATCCAGCGCGCCGTGTCGATGGCTCCCGCGAGGTCGATGCCGGTTGCGATACCCATCCGGCCGAGCATGTAGACCAGATCCTCGGTCGGGATGTTGCCGGTCGCCGCCGGTGCGAACGGGCAGCCGCCGAGTCCGCCCAGGCTAGCGTCGAGGACGCGTGCGCCCGCCATGACGGCGGCGTAGGCGTTCGCAAGTCCGGTGTTGCGCGTGTTGTGGAAATGGCCGCGCAAGGCGATGCCCGGCACCGCCTCCGCCACCCGGCCGAAGATCTCCGTCACTTGTCCCGGCACACCGACGCCGATCGTGTCGGCGATCGCAATCTCGAAGGGCCGGGCCTCCGCGATGCCGCGGGCGATGTCGACGACGCGCTGCACGGGCACTTCGCCCTCGAACGGGCAGCCGAATGCGGCCGATATCGTGACCTGGGCGCGGATGCCGGCGGCGTGGGCCGCCGCCGCAATCTCCCGCCAGGTGCGGATCGAATCGGCGCTGGGGACGCCCTGGTTCCTGCGGTTGAACTCGTCGGTCGTGAACACGACCATCCCGATCTCGCGGCAGCCTGCCGCGGCGGCACGATCGAAACCCGCGCGGTTCAGGACCAGCCCGATGTAGCTGACGTCGTCACGCTGCGGCAGGGCCCGGTAGATGGCCTCGGCATCCGCCATCTGCGGCACGCGCCGCGGATTCACGAAACTCGCGACTTCAATGCGGCGGATCCCGGCGTCGACAGCACGACGGATGAACTCGACCTTCACCTCGGTGGAAACCGAGGCCGCCTCGTTCTGCAGGCCATCGCGCGGCCCGACCTCGACGATGCCGATGCTGCGCGGATTCTCCATTGCGAAGGATTGTATACGCTCAGGAACCTCTGATTTACCTTTGCACGGAGCGCGTTATGCGCGCGGTCAGCCCGTCAGGCTCGACCAGAGGTCGGCGACGCCGCGCGTCTTGGTGTTCGCCGCGGCGGCTGCGGTGAACGCCTTCTTGGCTTCCGAGGCCTTCTTGCTGTTCGCCAGCGAGATGCCGAGCATCATGTTGACGTCGTCGGCGCGCTTCAGGTTGCCCTTGGTCACCGCGCGCTGGGCCGCCTCGGTCGCCTTGGGGTAGTTCTTCAGCGTGAAGTAGGCCGTCGCCAGCTTGGCCTCGGGCTCACCCGTCTTGATGGCCTTGGCCTCCGCCTCCTGCTGAGGCAGCGTCGCCTTGACGCGGTCGAGCTGCGACTTTGCGTCCGCCAGGACGCGGTTATTGCGGTCGTCCTTCTTGATCGCGCCAGCCGCCATGCCTTTCTCCAGCATCGCAACCGCCTCGCCCGGGCTCGACAGGTCGAGTGCCGTCTCAGCGTACTTGACGTAGTGCTCGGCGGACAGGACGTTCTTCGAGGCGCCGAGGCGATAAACGTTGATCATCACGACCGGGTCGCGCATCGATTCGACTTCGTATGCGCTCGCGAGCTGCTTGAACGTGCTCGCCTTCGGCGCGACCGCCATCAGCCGGTGCAGTGTCTGCATGCGCTTGGCGTCGTTCTTGGTCTCGAAGTAGGCCGAGTTCAGCATCTCGAGCAGCGCGGCGTTCTTGCCGGCGCGGCCGGCCTTGTCGTTCGCCGCGATCGCACGCTCGAGCGTCGTCGTCGCCTTGGTGTAGTCACGCAGCTGCATCTGCGAGGTTGCGAGCAGCGTCAGGTCGTCCGCCGTGAGCGCTCCCTGTGCCGCGAGCTTGTCGAACGCCGCCGCAGCACCGCGATAGTCGCGAAGCGCATAGTGCGTCGTCGCCTTGAGGCGGAGCTTGCGCGTGAGGTCCGCGCCGGAGACGCGGCCCGTCGCCAGCCGCTCGTCCACGGTTGCGAGCACGAGCTTGTGGTCCTTGGCGCCGCTGGCGGCCCAGATCATGAGCTCGTTGATGCCCTGCTCTTCCTGCGGTGACAGGGGCGCCTTGGCCTTGGCTTCCTTCAGCAGGCGGATCGCTTCGCTGTAGTTGCCTTTCTGGCCTGCGGCCTGTGCCTGCTGTGCCTTGTCGGCCAGCTCCTTGCGCCAGCCGCCTTGCGTCTGGGCGACGGCATCCTGGGTGACCGCCATGACAGCCAGGCCCGCGACCGCCAGCAACGCAGTCAGCGCACCGGCTCCGAGAAACGACGTCTTCGACATCATCATTCTCCTGCTCATCCGGCCGCCGGGGCCGTACCGGAGCGCGACGTGCGCGCAATCCACAAATCGGCAATCCGCCCCAGCGGGCTTCCTGCCGGCGCCGCCGCCTTCGCGGCCTCGAAGGCCGCACGTGCTTCGTCCTGCTTGCCGAGCTCGAGCAATGAAGCGCCGAGCAACAGGTTTGCATCGTCGAGCCGCTCCACGCCGCCCTTGGCGATGCCGCGGCGGATTACTTCGACCGCCTGGGCATAGTCGCCCGTGCTGTAGAAGCCGAGCCCGACCTTCACGTCGACCTCGCCCTTGGCGTTCTTGGCGGCGGAGGCCGCTTCGCCAGGCAGCGTCTTCTTGTCCGAGGCAACGGCCGCCTTCGCCTGACTCAGCTGCTGCTGGTTGGTGCCCGCGCTCGGGACCACCCCTTCCTTCATGCCGCGTTCGAGGGCTCGCGCGGCCTCGCCCGGACTGCCGGCGACCAGGGCCGTGTCGGCGTAGCTCAAGTAGGCACCGACAGTCGCAAGACCGCCCTCCGGGTCGCTGACGGCCATGCGATAGGCGTTCAGCATCACGATGCGGTCATCCTTCGTCTGCGCCTGGTAGATCGCGACGATGCGGCTGTAGTACTCCTTGTTCGGGTACTCCGTAACGAGGGCCTCGAGGTTCGCCAGGCGCGAGGCATCGTCCTTCAACTCGATGAAGCAGCGATCGCGCAACTGGTACCACATCTCCTTGGGCTTCGTGCTCTTGGCTTTGGCGCCGTCGATCGCCTTACCGAGGGTCTGGCAGGCCTCCGCGTTCTGGCCGGCCTGCAACTGCAGGCGGCCGAGGGTTTCGAGCTCGTCGGGCTCGACGTCCGGCGTCCCTTCCACGAATTTCTGGAAGTGCTCGAGCGTCTTCGCGGTGTCTTTTTTCGTGCTGTAGTGCGCGGCGAGCTGGCGGTGCATGGTACCGACGTTCTCCGGATCGGCGTAGCCGGCGGCGAGGAAAGACTCGATGGCAGCGGCGAAGGCGTCCTGATCGCCGACGCCCTGGGTCGCCTGAAGGCGCCAGGTGGCGATCGCCTTCTTGTCGTCGCGGGTGGGGTTCGGGATGCCCTCGAGCGCCGGGAGAGCGGCCAGGACCTCGGCCCACTTCTTTTCATTGGCCGCGGTCTGCACTGGGGCTGCGAGCTTGCGGAACTCCTTGCTGTAATCCGCCGTGGCTGCCGCAGCTGTTGCGGTCGCAGCCTCGTTATCCTTTCGGGACTTGGGTTGCGCCAACTGGGCGGACGCTACGGGCACGAGGGCTATCGCCATCGCCATTCCGAGGCTTGCCGCCACCAGGCCCTCGATCCAGATTCTTCGAGCTGTCATATGCCTTTCCTCACCCTGCAGGCTGACGCCAGTTTCGCGTGGGGCGCGTTTATACCCCAAAACCGCCCCGGCTGTCTGCCCGCTCCCTGTTGAATGGACTTTGCCACGGCCCCGCGGTTCCGGTGCCAAAAATATGTTGCCCGGTTCAGCCGCGGTTCAGCCAGGGACCCTAAGAAAAAGGCCCGCTGTCGGCGGGCCTGATTCCGTTCGAGGTCCCCGCCGCAGCTACTGGGGGGGCGGCGGTTCCGCGATGAACCCGACCTTGCGCATGCCACCCCGCTGAAGTGCCGTCAACGTGTCGGCGACCGCCTCGTACCGCGCCCGCTTGTCGGCGCGGATGTGCACCTCCGGCTGGGGGTCCTTGACGGCTTCCGCCAGCACGTAGTTGAGGAGCGTCGCCCTATCCACGCTGCTCTCGTTCCAGTAGATGGAGCCGTCGAAATCGATCGAGAGATTGATGTTCTCCGGCTTGGTTTCAGTCGGGCGGTTCACTTCCTTCGGCAGGTCGATTTTCACCGCCTGGGTCATGACCGGCACCGTGATGATCATGATGATCAGCAGCACCAGCATGACGTCCACGAGCGGAATGACGTTGGGCTCGACCATCGGTTCGCCCTCGTCGTGCCCGACCTGGATCGCCATGGCCTGCTACTTCTTACTTCGCCGAAACGCGCGAGCCGGCAATCAGTGCCGCCTCGACGTCATGGGCAAAGTAATTGGCGCGTTCCATCAACGACTTGTTGCCGCGCAACAGGCCATTGAATCCGAGCACCGCCGGCACCGCGACTGCGAGGCCGAGCGCCGTCATGATGAGCGCCTCGCCGATCGGACCTGCGACCTTGTCCAGGGACGCCTGGCCCGCGATCGAGATACTGATCAGCGCGTTGTAGATTCCCCACACCGTGCCGAAGAGGCCGACGAACGGCGCCGTCGCGCCAACCGACGCGAGCACGACCATCCCGCTCTGCAGGCTTGACTGCAGCATCGTGGTGCGCCTGTCGATGTGCGTTCGCACCCAGTCGGCGAGCTCGATGTTGCTCGAGACGTCGCGTGCGGTACTGCGTCGGTGGTGGTCGACCGCCTGCAAGCCGTCCTGGGCGATGTCGCGGAAAGGATTGACCTTGCTTTTCAGCTTGCCAATTCCTTCCTGGATCGATCCGGCAGTCCAGAAGCACTTCTCGGCCTCGGTCGCGACCTTGCGCAGCATGCGCTGGTCAAGCCACTTGTTGATCATGACGAACCATGACCAAAGCGACATCACGATCAGGATGACGAAAACGCCCTTGCCGACATAGTCGCTCGTGGTCCAGAGCGCCTCAATGCCGTACGGGTTGTCGGTTACTGTGGTTTCACCAGCCATTCTGCAATCCCTCTAACAGAGAATACTTTCCGGAAAGCCGACGCCGCCTGTCGCGACCCTGCGCCTCCCCGGTCCTGACGATTCTTCGCCCAGTCACTCCAGCTTGAACACGATCGGCACCGAGACCTGCGCTTCGACCGGCTGGCCGTCGCGCTTGCCCGGCTCGAATGGCAGCCGGCGCACGACGCATTCGATCGCGCCATCGAGACGCGGGAAGCCGCTGCTCTGCGTCACCGTGACTGTACCCGCCTTGCCATCCGCGCCGACCGCGATGGTCGCGACGACGCGGCCCTCCTCGCTGAGGCGGCGCGAAGCCGACGGATAGCAGGCGGCGATGGCCGCGCTGATGCGATCGCTGCGCGACTTGAATCGCGGCGGCGTGATCTGTGACCTGGCGGGCCGGCGTCTGCGGCTGCGCGCGCGGCGTCTCCTGGACCTTGGCGGTGATCGCGGTCGTCGGCCCCTCGAAGGCCGGCAAGTCGATCAGCGGCGGCGGCACGACCGGCGGCGGCACGTCCACGGGCGGCGGCGGCGGCGGTTCGTCGAGATTTTCCGGCGGCGGCGGCGGCGGCGGCAGGTCCATGATCGAGAAATCCTGCACCACCTGGATCCCGGCGCGCACCAGGCCCTGCTTCAGGGCCCAGAAAAAGATCACGTGCAGAACGACGATGCCGACGAATACGGCTCGTCGTGCGAGAATTACCTGCGGTGTAGGTATTCGCCATACCGGACCTGTCTCACCCCTCGTCCGTACTAGCCGGTCGCATGCCCGTAAACCGGGCCGCGGCCCCTGCCCACTTTCTTCTCGACGTGCAATCAAGCACGCCCCGAATCCGGCCACGGCCACCTTAGCGGTTGGCCGTATTGACTGCAAGCACCGGCCACCACCGGTTTAACGGCAGCGACCGGAGCATAGCAAACGCACGCTGTCCGCGGAACCAATCAGTCCAGCCGGAACACGATCGGCAACAGTGCGCTCGCCTCCAACGGCCGCGCCATCGCGCCGCCCGGGATTGAACTCCAGCCTGCGAACCACGCAGTCGGCGGCCGCATCGAGACGAGCGAAACCCGAGCGTTCCACGATGTTCCAGGCGGCCACGCGGCCGCTGGCGTCGACGCGGACGAGAATCACGACACGCCCTTCCTCGTCCAGCCGGCGGGATGCCGAGGGATAGCAGGCGTCGATGAGAGCCGCCAGCCGGCTGTCCCGCATTCGCAGCGACGGGCCGCGCACAACCGGGGCGGGTACGCCGGGCCCTGCGCCGGTCTCCGGTTTCGCAGTGGCGCGAGTTTCGACCGGCGGGGTCGTGGAGTCCTTGAAATCCGGGATCGGCACCAGCGGCTCAGGCACGTTCGGCAGGCTGTAGTCGGCCGGCCCGGGATGACGGGGCGCAACCGGCGGTCGGCTTCGGGTGCTGTCGGCAGCACGTAGATATAGGGCGGTGGCGGCTTCAGCCATTCAAGGCGTCGTGGCGTGTCCGTTCACGACCAGCACGACGACACCGACATGGAGTCCGAAGATCGTGGCCAGGATGGCCGCCTGACGCGGGGCCCTGCGCGATGCGCGACGTTGACATATGTCACCTCCGAGGACCGCGTCCATCTCCTTGAACGCGGACGGCCGACCGGCGGTCGATCGGGTTCGCGGAGGAATCTCCCGGCTCAGGTGCCGGGCGCGACCGCGCTTGCGCTCGCGAACGACGATCACGGTGACGCCGGTCAGGGTGAGGAGCGCCGCCGACGACCATGCGCGCATCGAGCACGTCGCCGAGCAACAGCACCGAGAAAAACACGCTGAAGAGCGGCGTCAGCACGGTCACCGGCGCGACGCTCGACACCGGGTAGCGCCGGATGAGTGCGAAGTACGCCGTGTGTGCGACGAGACTTGCGAGCACGGCGGAGTACAGGAGCGCGCCCCAGCCTGTCAGCCCCGCTTGCCGGACGCTCGCAAGCTGGCCGTCCTCCAGCATCAGGGACAACGGGAGCAGGATCGGCAGGCTGCCCCACGCGAGCCAGGCCTGCAGTTCGAGGGGCTCGAGTTCGTGCACGCGCTTGATTGCGACCAGGCCGACCGCGCCGACGAAAGCCGCAATGACGATAAGCAGCAGTCCCGTCGCGGAATTCAGCACCTCGGGACTGAAGCCGATGAGCACGACGCCGGCGAACGACATCGCGATGCCGAGCCAGCGTCGCCAGTGGATTGGCTCGCCGAGCACCGCCACGGACATCAGCGTCGCGAACGGAACGCCGAGCTGACCCGCGATCGCGACCGAGGACATGCTCCCGGAAATCGCGACGCCTGAATACATCAACGCGAACTGCAAGCCGCCGCTGCAGGTCGCCGCGATCAGCAGCCAGCGCATCTCGCCGCGGCGGAACCGAAGCCACGGCCACACCACGAGCCCGACGATCAGGAAGCGCATGAAGCTCAGGAACACGGGCGGAAAGCGGTCGGCGCTCAGCTTGACCGCCACAATGTTGAGGCCCCAGATCGCATTGATGGCGATCAGCTGCCCGAGGTGCGAGCGATGGACCTCGGTCATTCCGGCATCACGAGTTCGGGCGCCGGTGCCCTCAGGTTGTAGCTCGACGACATGGCGTGCCCGTACGCGCCGGCATCGGCGATGAGCAGCACGTCGCCCTCCTCACAGCGCGGCAGGCGCCGGTCGCGGCCGAGTTCGTCGCCGCTCTCGCAGATCGGGCCGACGACCGTGCAGGACTGGATCGCCGGTTCGTCGATACGCGTCAGGTTCACGATCTCGTGGCGGGCGCCGTACAGCGCCGGCCGTATCAGCGAATTCATGCCGGTCGCGACGCCGACGTAGCGCTTGTCTCCCTTGCCCTTGGTCTGCGTCACCCGCGCGAGCAATGCGCCGGCTTCCGCCACGAAGTAACGACCGGGTTCCAGCCACAGGTCGAGGCCCGGATGCGACGCCTTGACGCCTGCGAGCGCCGACTCGAGTGCCCGCAGGTCGACAGGCGCTTGCCCTGCGCCCTCGGGAATGCCAATGCCGCCGCCGAGATTGAGGATCCGCACGCCCACGTGGCGTACCGCTTCCGCCGCGAGGACTCGTGCCGGTCCGAGCCATCCGGCGAGATCGAAATTGCCGCTGCCGCCGTGTGCATGCAGGCCGATGACACGGGCTCCCGCCGCGGCGACCGCGCCAGGCAGCTCGGCAAACTCCTCCGGCGGGACGCCGAACTTCGAGTGCAGGCCGCCGGTGCGGACCTTCTCGTGGTGGCCGTGGCCGCTCGAGACATCGAGCCGCAGGAATATTTCGCGCCCATCGAACAGCGCAGGCCAGTCGCGCAGGATCGAAAGGTTGTCCACGGTCACGCGCAGCCCGCGTTCCAGCGCCCAGGCGTATTCCGCGCGCGGGGCGAAATTCGGCGTGAACAGGATCCGCTCGCGCCCGACACCGGGCACCTCGGCCAGGACGCGTTCAACCTCGGCACGGGAAACACATTCGAATCCGCAACCTGCCGCGTGGGCGGTGCGCAGGATTTCCGGGTGCGGATTCGCCTTGAGCGCGTACAGGACTTGCGTGACGGAGCGCAACACGCCGAACGCTGCGACCTGCGCCCGCACCGTGGCGAGGTCGTACACGTAGGCCGCGTCACGCGTGCCGAAGCACTCGAGCAGCGCGTCTCGACGCGCGCGCCACCAGGTTGCGCCGCTGGCTGCTGTCATCGGTTGATTGTCGGATGCCGGCCGGGAAAAACGAAAGGCCGCAGTCCTGGCGGATTGCGGCCTCTCATCGGCACCGCGCCGGGCGGTGCAGGGTCATCACGCTTCGTCGACGTCGCCGAATTCCTGCCAGTTCGCGTTGCAGGCGCTTTTCGGCCAGCACGTCTTCCACGCGGCTCCAGGCCGACTGCTGCACTGGGCGCTTCGGACCCTTGGGGCGCCGCTCGACGACGATCAGCCGGTCGAGGTCGCCATCCTGCTCCGCCGACTCGCCGAGGAACTCGTCCTCGAGGTCGAAGGACTCCTCATTGCGCTCTTTCATTCCGTAGAATTCCTAGAGAAAACAATGAGTATAAGCGCTAAACCCGACAAGCGTCGGGCTGCGCAATATATACGAAAAGCGGGTTTTGGCAACCCGAGGCGGCCTCAGGGCCGCCCCGAAGTCAAAAGGGCGATCTCAGCCGCCCTCACAGGCCTGCAGGCATTCGCTGTACTTGTCGTCGCAGACCTGGACCTTGCCGGCATCCCCGTCGGCGTCCTGCATGCACTTGTCCGAGTCCGTGTCGCATTTCTCGATGCACTTCTCGTCGGCCATCGGGCGGGCATCCGACAGCGCGCGCGCTTCCGGGCGGATGTCATCCGCAAGCGCCAGTGGGGCACCGAGGCAGCAGGAAATTGCGATGGCGAGCCAACGAACTTTCAGCATGGCACGGGTCCTCGTTCCTTCCGACAGCGCGTATCTATACGGCACGGCGCGCCGAGTCTGCAATTGTGGGGTCCCCAGGCTGAAGGCAGCCCTCCTGAACGCCGCCTGAACGGCAGGATTCAGGCGAGCCAGCCGCCATCCGCGGTCAGGCAGCTGCCGGTGGTATACGACGCGGCGTCCGACACCAGGTAGAGCACGGCGCCCGCCATCTCCTCGGGCTGGGCAACGCGGCCCATCGGCACCTGGCGCTCGATTGCGGCGCGCATTCCCGCATCTTCGTGGATCGCGGCCGCGAACCGGGTCTCGACGACCCCGGGAACCAGTGCGTTCACGCGAATCCCGTCGCGCGCCCACTCCTTTGCGAGTCCCTGGGTCATGTTGACGATCGCCGCCTTGGTCAGCGAGTAGCAGGCCTGGCCGTCCATCGGCCGGAAAGCGTTCACCGAGGCGACGTTGACGATCGCGCCCCGCCCCGCGCGCTGCATGCGCCGCGCAGCTTCGATCGAGGTCCAGAAGTAGCCGCGGATGTTGACGTCCACCGTCTTCTGCCAGGCGGCCAGATCCATGTCGAGCGCCGGCCCGTAGTAAGGATTGGTGGCCGCGTTGTTGACGAGGATGTCGATCCGGCCGTGTGCGCGTTTCGATCTGCCGCGAGCGTTGCCGTGATCTGCGCGGGGTCGCCGATGTGGCAGGCGTGCGCGTGGCCGCGCCCGCCGGCGGCCCGGATTTCGCCGGCGACCGTTTCGCAGGCTTCGAGCCTGCGGCTCGCGACGGCGACCGTCGCGCCATGGCGCGCAAGCAGCGAGGGCGATCGCGCGGCCGATGCCGCGGCTGCCGCCCGTGACGAGAGCGACGCGTCCCGCCGAGGTCGAATGGATCCTTCGCCATGTTCGCGATCCTAGCACCGCAAACCGGCATCGACGGCCGCTACAATCCCGGCTTCACAAGGTGGCGAGCATGCTGATACCGCGCCGCGACCTCGACTTCCAGCTGTACGACGTCCTCGACTGCGTCGCAGGCCTCGTGCGGACACGCAGCGTTTCAGCGGAGCACGACCGCGCAGTCTTCGACGGCGTGCTCGACACGGCCTACCGGATCGCCGCCGAACGGTTCGCGCCGTTTGCCGCCGCCTGCGACGTCGATGAGCCGCGCATCGTGGATGGGCGCGCCTGGACGATTCCCGAGACGCGCGCGGCGCTCGCCGCCTACAACGAGGCTTCGTTCACCGCCGCGACATTCGACGCGGACGACGGCGGGCTGCAGTTGCCGCTCGCGATCGCGCAAGGCCTGCACGGCCGTGTTCTCGAGCGCGAACGTCGCGTTCCATTCCTACGCGGCGCTGACCGCGGGCGCCGCCGACCTGCTGGTGACCTTCGGCGACCCAGGTCAGCGCCGGCGCTTCGTGCGGCCGATGCTGGCCGGCCGGTTCACCGGGACGATGTGCCTGTCGGAACCGCATGCCGGCTCCTCGCTTGCCGACATCCGCTGCCAGGCCCGGCCGCACCGACGACGGCAGCTACCGCCTCACGGGCACGAAGATGTGGATCTCCGGCGGCGACCACGACCTCGCGGAAACGATCGTGCACCTCGTGCTCGCGAAGCTGCCGGGCGCGCCGCCCGGCGTGCGCGGCATCTCGCTCTTCGCCGTGCCGCGCGATCGCGTCGGCGATGACGCGTCGGTCGGCGAGCCGAACGACGTGCGGCTCGCGGGCTCAACCACAAGATGGGCTGGCGCGGCACGACCAATGCCGTGCTCTCCTTCGGCGAGCGCGACGCCTGCCGCGCGGAACTCGTCGGCGAGCCGCATCGCGGACTCGAGTACATGTTCCAGATGATGAATGCGGCCCGCATCGGCGTCGGCACGAACGCGGTCGCGCTCGGCTACGCGGCCTACCTCGAGGCGCTCGCCTACGCGCGCGAGCGGCCGCAGGGCCGTCCGCTCGCGCGCGAAGGACCCGTCGGCACCGCCGGTGCCGATCCTGCGTCACGCCGACGTGCGCCGGATGCTGCTGGCGCAGAAATGCTGGGTCGAAGGCGGCCTTGCGCTCGTGCTCTATTGCGCGCGGCTCGCGGACGAGGAGCGCTGCACGGCCGTGGACGCCACTGGACGCGCACGGATCCACGGGATTGCTCGAACTGCTCACGCCGATCGCGAAGTCGTGGCCCTCCGAGTACTGCCTCGAGGCCAACAAGCTCGCGATCCAGGTTCACGGCGGGTACGGCTACACGCGTGATTTTCCCGTCGAGCGACTCTATCGCGACAATCGCCTGAACCACATCCACGAGGGCACGCACGGCATCCACGGCCTCGACCTGCTGGGCCGCAAGGTCGCGATGCACGGCGGCGCCGCGCTTCAAGAACTGTTCCGCGCGGATGGCAGAGACGTCGGCGAACAGCCGCTGGTTCTGCGGCACTCGCGCCGTATGGCAAGGCTCTCACGCACAGCCGCCGCCGATGTCGCCGCGACGACGGCCAGCGATCCTGGAAGCGATGGGCGGCAACCCCGAGCTCGCGCTCGCCAATGCGACGCTCTATCTGGACTGCGCTCGGCCATGTCGTGGTCGCCTGGCGCTGGCTGGAGCAGGCGCTCGCCGCGGAAGCCGCGCTGCCCGCCGCCCGGGGCGACGACCGTGATTTCTCGCCGGCAAGCTCGCCGCCTGCCGGTTCTTCTTCCGGCACGAGCTGCCGCGCACCGGGCCCGCCGCTCAGCCTCCTGCGGACGCTGGACGACACCGGCCCTCACCATCCCCGACGCGGGCTTCTAGAGCGCAAAAAGGGGACGCACCCCTTTTTCATGCCTGCGACGCGTAAATGGAAAAAGGGGTGCGTCCCCTTTTGCTGCGTCAGATCGAGACCGGCTTGAACTCGAGGCCGAGGTCGCGCGCGACGGCCTCGTGCGTGATGGCCCCTTCGTGCACATTGAGTCCCGCGGCAAAACCGGGGTCACGCGCCGAGCGCCTTGCGTCCAGCCGAGGTCGGCGAGCGCGCGCACGTAAGGCAGCGTCGCATTCGTGAGGCGCGAAGGTCGACGTGCGCGGCACGGCGCCCGGCATGTTCGTGACGCAGTAGTGGACGACGCCGTCCACGACGTAGGTCGGATCCGCGTGCGTCGTCGGCTTGCTGGTCTCGAAACAGCCGCCCTGGTCGATCGAGATGTCGACCAGCACCGCGCCCTTCTCCATGCGCCCGACCATCGAGCGCGTCACGAGCTTCGGCGCCGCGGCACCCGTCACCAGCACCGCGCCGATGACGAGGTCGGCCTGGATCACCAGCCGCTCGACCGCCTCGGTCGTCGAGTACGCGGTCTCGATCTGGCTGCCGAACTGCACGTCGAGTTCGCGCAGCCGTTTCAGCGAGCGGTCGACGACCGTCACCTGCGCGCCGAGGCCGACCGCCATCTGCGTCGCGTTGGTGCCGGCGACGCCGCCGCCCAGGATCACGACGCGCGCGGGCGCAACGCCCGGCACGCCGCCGAGCAGCACGCCGAACCCGCCGTTGGCCTTCTGCAGCGCCGTCGCGCCGACCTGGATGGACATGCGCCCCGCCACCTCGCTCATCGGCGTCAGGAGCGGCAATGAACGGTCCGGCGCGGCCACGGTTTCGTAGGCGATGGCCGTGACGCCGGACTTCGCAAGCGCCTTGGCCTGCTCCGTGTCCGCGGCGAGATGCAGGTAGGTGAACAGGACCTGCCCGCGGCTGAGCTGCGCGCATTCCGGCAGCTGCGGCTCCTTGACCTTGACGACCATGTCGGCCTTCGCGAACACCGACTTCGCGTCCGGCAGCACGGTCGCGCCGGCCGCACGATAGGCGTCGTCCCCGATGCCGATGCCGGCACCCGCGTGGGTCTCGACCATGACTTCGTGACCGGCAGCCACCAGCTCCCGCACGCCCGCCGGCACCAGGCCGACGCGGTATTCGTGAACCTTGATTTCCTTCGGACAACCGATCTTCACCTGTCCCCCTGGAGCCACCCGCGTGGCACGCGCCCCGGCGCAGTTCGCGGCGGCAGTTGCGCGATTATCCGCTTAAAATACCCTCGATGGCCACGGCACAGGAACCGGCCCGCCTCGCGACCCATCCCGGCGCAGCTCGCGCAGGCCCTGGAGCTGCAGCGCCGTGCGTTCGCCGTGGAAGCCCATCCCACGGCAGCCGCGAGGCGCGACCGCCTTGCACGGCTCGCGCGCATGCTGCGCGAGAACGCGGCCGGCATCCGCGACGCGATCGCCGCCGACTTCGGGATGCGTCCGCGCGAAGAAACCGAGCTGCTCGAGCAATTCACGAGCCTCGACGGCATCGCGCATGCGCGGCGACACCTGCGCCGGCTGGATGCGCGCGGAACGGCGGTCCGTCGCCTGGTGGAGCCTGCCGGGCGGTGCGCGGCTGCTGCGCCAGCCGCTCGGCGTCATCGGCATCATCGTGCCCTGGAACTACCCGCTCTATCTCGCGGTGTCGCCGCTCACCGGGGCGCTCGCTGCCGGCAACCGCGCAATGCTCAAGATGTCGGAGCATACGCCGCGATTCGGCGCGCTCTTCGAGTCGCTCGTGGTCCGCACCTTCGGCGCCGACGAGGTGGTCGTCTTCAACGGCGACGTTGCCGTGGCGCGGGCTTTTTCCGCCCTGCCCTTCGACCACCTGCTGTTCACCGGTTCGACCGTCAGTCGGCCGCGAGGTCATGAAGGCGGCGAGCGCGAACCTGACGCCCGTGACGCTCGAACTCGGGGGCAAGTCGCCGGCGATCGTGACGGACTCGCTTCGACGTCGAGGAATCCGCGCGCCGCATCATGTACGGCAAGCTGATCAATGCGCGGCCAGACCTGCGTCGCGCCGGACTACGCGCTGGTGCCGAGCGCGCTGGTGAACCGGTTCATCGAGGCCTGCCGCGCGGCGACGCATGCCTACTACCCGGTGCTCGGCACCAACCCGCAGTACACGTCGATCGCGAGCGACCGCCAGTTCCGGCGCCTCGCCGGCTACGTCGACGATGCCCGCAACCACGGCGCGTCGATCCACCACCTGCACGACGAAGCGACCGACGCGGAGCGCCGGCGCACTGGCGCCGGTCGCGCTGACCGACGTGACCGACGCGATGCGCGTGATGCAGGACGAGATCTTCGGTCCGATCCTGCCCGTCGTCGGCTACGACGGGATCGACGAGGCCATCGCCTTCGTGAATGCGCGGCCGCGGCCGCTCGCGCTCTATTACTTCGGCGCGGAAGGCGCGGACCTCGATGCGGTGCTGGCGCGCACGGTGTCGGGCGGCGTCACGGTCAACAACACGGCCTTCCACGTCGTCCAGGAGGACCTTCCGTTCGGCGGCGTCGGCCCGAGCGGCATGGGCGCAGTATCACGGCCGCGCCGGATTCGACACGTTCTCCAAGCAGAAGCCGGTGTTCTTCGACGGCCGCCTCAGTGCGTCCTCGCTGCTGCGGCCACCGTACGGCCGCAAGTTCCGCATGCTCCTGCGGTTGCTCAACCGCTGATCGGGCCGCTCAGCCGAGCAGCGCCCGCGCGTGATGGCGCAGGTGGTCCTCGATGAAGGTCGAGATGAAGTAATAGCCGTGGTCGTACCCCGGCTGGCGCCGCAGCGTCAGCGGGTAACCGGCATCCTTGCAGGCCTGCTCGAGTCGCTCCGGCATCAACTGCTGCTCGAGGAACGGGTCGGCAAGGCCCTGGTCGACGAGGAGCGGCGGCCGGCCGGTGACCGTGGGCAGCGCGCGGATCGAGTTCGCAGGCGTCGTATTGCCGTCCAGCGCTCGCGGTCCGGCCCGAGATAGCCCGTGAAGGCCTTCTGGCCCCACGGGCAGTGCATCGGCGCCGAGATCGGCGCGAACGCCGAAATCGAGCGGTAGCGATCCGGGTTCTTGAGGCCGATCGTGAGCGCGCCGTGGCCGCCCATGGAGTGCCCGAAGATTCCCTGCCGCTTCGGGTCGACCGGGAAGTGCTGCTTCGACGAGCTCCGCCAGCTCGCGCGTCACGTACGAATACATGCGGTAGTGCCGCGACCAGGGCTCCTCCGTCGCGTCGAGGTAGAAACCCGCGGCGACGCCGAAGTCCCAGGAGTCGCTGTCGCCGGGCAGCGGGCACGCCGCGCGGGCTGGTGTCCGGCGCGACCAGCGCGAGGCCGAGCTCGGCGGCGACGCGCTGCGCGCCCGCCTTGATCATGAACGTCTCTTCGGTGCAGGTGAGGCCCGCGAGGTACCAGAGCACCGGCACGCGCCGCCGCTCGGCCTGCGGCGGCAGGTAAACGGCGAAGCGCATCGCGCAGTCCGTCTCGGCGGCGGCGTGGCGGTGAAAGCTCACCGCCCCGCCGAACGCCGCGTGCTCGAGAGCTGTTCCGGCGCCGCGTCATCGCATCATGGCTCCGCCGGCGCCGGCCCCGCACGTCAGGCCTTGAGGACGCCCTTCGCCTTCGCGGTGTGCGTGGCGATCGCGTCCATCAGGGCCGGGCTCAGGCAATCGTAGGGCTCGAGCCCGAGTTCCTTGAGGCGCGCGCGCACGCCGCGCCATCTCCTCCGGCTTCGCGGCGCCGGTCTCGATGATGGACGACACGAACGCGGCGAACTCCGGCGCGGCCCAGCCCTTGTCCTTCGACAGCTCGACGTGCACGAAGTCGAAGCCGTAGAACGGGTGGCCCTTGTTCTCGATGCGGCCGTACAGGTGCACGCCGCAAGCCGGTGCAGGCGTAGCGCTGGATGGCCGCGCTCGGGTCGACGATCTTCAGCTTGTTGCCGTTCGCCGTGACCGAGAGCTTGTCGCGGCCGACGACGGCGACGACGGAGAACGCGGCGCCGTCCGGCTTCCAGCACTTGCTGCAGCCGCAGGCATGGTTGAAGGCGACGTCGCTCGCGAGCGTCACCGTGACGGGATTGCTCGCGCACCTGCAGGTGAGCGTGCCGCCCGCGAAGCCCTTCGTGCCCGGCTTGACGCCGTTGTCGACGGACGGATGAATCTTGACAGCCATGATGTGTATCCCCTCCTCCGGTTTCAGAACGTCACGACGCTGCGGATCGACTCGCCCTTGTGCATCAGGTCGAAGGCGTCGTTGATCTTCGCGAGCGGCATGACGTGCGTGATCAGGTCGTCGATGTTGATCTTGCCGTCCATGTACCAGTCGACGATCTTCGGCACGTCGGTGCGGCCGCGCGCGCCGCCGAAAGCCGTGCCCTTCCAGACGCGGCCGGTCACGAGCTGGAACGGGCGCGTCTTGATCTCCTGGCCCGCGCCGGCGACGCCGATGATGACCGACACGCCCCAGCCGCGGTGGCAGCACTCGAGCGCCTGGCGCATCAGGTCGACGTTGCCGACGCACTCGAAGCTGTAGTCGGCGCCGCCGTCGGTCAGCGCGACGAGGTGGGCGACGAGGTCTTCCTTGACCTCCTTCGGGTTCACGAAGTGCGTCATGCCGAACTTCTCGGCCGAGCGCCTTGCGCTTCGGGTTGATGTCGACGCCGATGATCTTGTTGGCGCCCGCCATGCGCGCGCCCTGGATCACGTTGAGGCCGATGCCGCCGAGGCCGAACACGACGACGTTCGCGCCCGGCTCGACCTTCGCCGTGTTGATCACGGCGCCGATGCCGGTCGTCACGCCGCAGCCGATGTAGCAGACCTTCTCGAACGGCGCGTCCTCGCGGATCTTCGCGAGCGCGATCTCGGGCAGCACCGTGTAGTTCGAGAACGTCGAGCAGCCCATGTAGTGGTGCACCGGCTTGCCGCCGATCGAGAAGCGGCTGGTGCCGTCCGGCATCACGCCCTTGCCCTGGGTCGCGCGGATCGCCGTGCAGAGGTTCGTCTTGCGCGAGGTGCAGGACTTGCACTCGCGGCACTCCGGCGTATAGAGCGGGATGACGTGGTCGCCCTTCTTGAGCGACTTCACGCCGGGCCCGACGTCGACGACGACGCCCGCGCCCTCGTGGCCGAAGATCACCGGGAACAGGCCCTCCGGGTCCGCGCCCGAGCGCGTGAACTCGTCGGTGTGGCAGACGCCCGGTGGCGCGGATCTCGACCAGGACTTCCCCGGCCTTCGGGCCGTCGAGGTCGACTTCGACGACCTCGAGCGGCTTGCCGGCCGCCTAGGCGATTGCTGCGCGCGTTTTCATCGTTCTCGCCGCCCCCTCCTCAGGACATGTGCAGGCCGCCGTTCAGCGAGAAGTCCGCGCCGGTCGCGAAGGCCGCGTCGTCCGACGCGAGCCAGGCCACCATGGACGCGATCTCCTCCGGCGTGCCGAGCCTGCCGACCGGAATCGTGGCGACGATCGTCGCCAGCACTTCGGGCTTGATCGCGCGCACCATGTCGGTGCCGATGTAGCCCGGCGAAATCGTGTTGACCGTGACGCCCTTGGCCGCGACTTCCTGCGCGAGGGCCATCGTGAAGCCGTGGATGCCGGCTTTCGCCGTCGAGTAGTTGGTCTGGCCGAACTGGCCTTTCTGGCCGTTGACCGACGAGATGTTGATGATGCGGCCCCAGCCGCGATCCATCATGCCGTCGATCACCTGCTTGGTGACGTGGAACAGGCTGTTGAGGTTCGTGTCGATGACCTTGTGCCAGCGCTCGAAGGTCATCTTGCGGAACGTGCCGTCGGCGGTCACGCCGGCATTGTTGACGAGCACGTCCACCGGGCCGAGTTCGTTGCGCACCCTCTCGAAGGCGGCGCGCGTCGATTCCCAGTCCGCGACGTTGCCCTCCGAGGCGTGGACCTCGTATCCCTCGCGCACGCATGTCGGCGATCCAGCGGTCCTTGCGCTGCGAGCCCGGCCCGCAGCCGGCGACGACCTGGAATCCCTCCTGGCACAGCCGCCTGCAGATCGCCGTGCCGATGCCGCCCATCCCGCCCGTCACGTAAGCGAGTCTTCCAGCCATGGTCCCCTCCAGAATGCGCGAAGTGTACTCGGTCTATATTTCAGTTGCCGACACCGACGGGACGTACTGACGGGATGCGAACCCCGATTGTCGTTTCGCGACGCCGCTTGCTTGCAGTGCGCAATCCTTGCGTCGGCTGCCGTCTGCATTCGGATGGCCGCGACGCCGCTCTGCGTCGCAGCGCCGCGCGCCCGCCCGCTCCCGCTTGACGACGGTGCGGCTCAAGCCGTCGATCTGGCTCACGGCGCGTCGAGTCCAACCGCGCCTACCTGCACCGCCTCGAACCCGACCGCCTGCTGCACGACTACCGCGTCCAGGCCGGGCTCGCGCCGAAAGGCGATCGCTACGGCGGCTGGGAGCAGGACACGATCGCCGGCCATTCGCTCGGCCACTACCTGTCCGCCTGCGCGCTCATGCACGCCCAGACCGGCGACGCGGAGTGCCGGACGCGCGCGCGCTACATCGTCGCGCGAGCTCGCGGCTGCCAGCGCGCGCCGGCGCGACGGCTTTGTCGGCGCCTTCACGCGCCGCAACGCGGCGACGCGGCGCCATCGAGCCGGGCCGCCGGGTCATGGAGGAGATCGCGCGCGGCGACATCCGCTCCGCACGCTTCTACCTGAACGGCTGCTGGGCGCCGTTCTACAACTGGCACAAGCTGTTCGCCGGCCTGCTCGACGCCGACGCGCACTGCGCGAGCGCCGAGTCGATCGACAGTCGCCGAGTCGCTGGCCGCCTTCATCGAGCGCACGCTCGCACGGCTCGACGACGCGCAGATGCAGTCCGTGCTCGGCACGGAATTCGGCGGCATGAGCGAGGTGCTTGCCGAGCTCTCGGCGCGCACCGGCGAAGCGCGCTGGCTGCGCCTCGCGGAGCGCTTCCACCACCATGCGGTGCTCGACCCGCTCATCGCGGGCCGCGACGAGCTCGCATTCCTGCACGCGAACACGCAGATCCCGAAGCTCATCGGCCTCGCGCGGCACGCCGAGCTCACCGGCGACGCGGCGGAGCTCGGCGGCGCCCGCTTCTTCTGGCACGCGGTGACGGAGGGCCGCACCTACGTGATCGGCGGCAACAGCGACCGCGAGAATTTCCAGGAACCGGGATCGCTCTCGCGCTACATCACGGAGCAGACCTGCGAGAGCTGCAACACCTACAACATGCTGAAGCTGACGCGGCGGCTCTTTGCCGCGGCGCCCGACGCGGCGTACTTCGACTACTACGAACGCGCGCACCTCAACCACATCCTGGCGCAGCAGCGGCCGCGCCGACGGCACGTTCGCCTACATGGTGCCGCTGATGAGCGGGACCGCGCGCGAATGGTCCGTGCCGTTCGATTCCTTCTGGTGCTGCGTCGGCACCGGCATGGAGAGCCACGCCAAGCACGGCGATTCCATCTACTGGGCAGGCGACGGGACGCGCTCTACGTCAACCTGTTCATCCCGTCGACGCGTGCGACTGGGCCGAGCGCGACGCGCGCATCTCGCGCTCGAGACCGACTACCCGTTCGGCGAGCGCGTGACGATCACGCTCGACGAGCTGCGCGCCGGGACCGGCATTCGCGGTCGCACTGCGCCTGCCGGCCTGGTGCGAATCGCCGGCGGCCCGCGTCAACGGCGAGTCGGTCGCGGCGACGCGCGCCGCGGACGGATACCTGCGCGCTGCGCCGCGCCTGGCGGGCGCGGCGACGTGATCGAGCTCGACCTGCCGATGAAGCCCGCGCCTCGAGCCGACGCCCGACGATCCGTCGGTCGTCGCCCTGCTTCACGGCCCGCTCGTCCTCGCCGCGCGACCTCGGTCCCGCACAGCGCCGCCGTTCGACGGCCCGGCCCCCGCGCTCGTCGGTGAACGATCCGCTCGCGCATCGATCGTCGCCGACCGACGCCGGCCCAGGCGCGATTCGCGGACGCGCGGCCTCGGCCGCCCGGCGGATCTCGAGCTCGCGCCGTTCTTCAGCCAGTACGACCGGCGCACGGCCGTCTATTTCAGGCGCTACACGCCGGCCGGATGGCAGGCGGCGCTCGTGGACGCGGGCTGCCGAGCACGCGCGCGCTGCGGCGCTGGACGCGCGCTCGGTCGACGTCATCCGGCTCGGCGTCGAGGACGACGAGCGCCGGCACGGCCTCGCCAGCGCGATTTCCTATGCCGTCTCCTACCGCTTCCGGCCGGGCCGCGACGCCCGAACCGGCGGCTTCCTCGAGTTCGACGCCGCCGTCCGCGACGAGCCGCTCGTCCTGCGCGCGACCTACTGGGGCGGCGAGCGCGACCGGGTCTTCCACATCCTCGTCGACGGCGCGCGCATCGCCACGCTGCGGCTCCAGGGCGAGCATCCGGGCGAGTTCATCGATCGCGACTATCCCGTGCCGCCGGCACCTGGTCCTGCGCGGCAAGGAACGCGTTCGGATGCGCTTCGAGCCCGGAGCCGGGCCACACGGCCGGCCCGGTTTTCGGCGTGCCGCGATCCTCGGCACCGGATCCAGGCGCGTGAGCGATGCGCCCGCGGGCCTATACTCCGCGCGCTGACGCCGGACCAGCCACATGTCCGGTACAGGGGGAAAAAAATGAAGACGAAACGAATCGGGGCCTGGGTGCTCCCGGCCTGCGTGTGCCTGCTCGCCGGCACGACGGCACGGCGCAGGACCAGCCGGCCGAGCGCTACATCTATGCGACCTACAGTATTGCGACTTCTCGAAGCAGGAGCGGGCCGACGAGATATTCGACCAGGTGCAGAAGCCGGTGCTGGACGCGGCGATCAAGGACGGCACGATCACCACCTACAGCTACCTCGGCCACCAGACCGGCGGCCAGTGGCGCCGCGCAGCCGTCCACGGAGCCGGGCAGCGTCCAGGCGCTGCTGGATGCCCAGAAGAAGATGGGCGACCAGGCCGACTGCGAACGAAAAGAACAAGAAGCTGGGCGCCGAGTCAAGCGCGATCTGCCCGTCGCACGACGACTACATCTGGCGCGCGGTGGCCGGCAACATCGGGACGGTGGGCCGCGGCGGCGCCGCGTTCTCCACGTACTACGTCTGCGACCAGACGCGCGAATCGCAGGCCGATGCCCTCGTCAAGGGCATGCTCGCCCCGATGTTCGACAAGATGGTCGCCGACGGCAAGCTGAAGTCGTGGGGCTGGCTCGAGCACATCGTCGGCGGCAAGTACCGTCGCCTCGAGACGTTCAGCGCCGCCGACGCCAAGGCGCTCATGGAGGCGCGCGCCGCGATCGTCGAGGCGTTGGAGGACAATCCGGGCGGCGACCTGATGACCGCGATCTGCGGTGAGCACACGGACTACATCTGGGAGATCAAGGCCCAGGCTCCCTGAGGCGAGGCGGAAAGGATTCCCGCCGGTCCGGGTGCGACGTGCGCCGGGACCGGCCTTATGCGATGACCTGTCCGGGCAGGATCCTGGAACGCGCATGAACGAGAACGACATCGTCGTCGAAGCCTGGAACACGGTGCTGTTCGACAAGTTCGAGCGCTTCAAGCACCTGCTCGTGGCCGGGCTCGCCGGACACAGCGACGAGTTGCTGTCGCGCGGCATCTTCCGCGCCGGGCGACCGCGTGCTCGACGTCGGCTGCGGCTTCGGCGACAGCACCATCAAGATCGCAGGCCTGGTCGGCCCCGCAGGCGAGGCAGTCGGCGTCGACTGCGCGGAACGCTTCGTCGAGACGGGCGAACACGACGCCGCGGCTGCGGGCATCGCCAATGCGAAGTTCTTCGTCGCCGACGTGCAGGACGACGACCTGCGCGGCCCCTACGACCATGCCTTCGCGCGCTTCGGCACCATGTTCTTCATGTCGCCGGTCCCGGCGCTCCGGAACATCCGCAAGGCGCTGAAGCCCGGCGGCAGCTTCGCGCAGATCGTCTGGCGCAAGCGCGAAGACAATCCCGTGGCTGCACGATGCGGAACTGCGGGTGCGCGAGATCGTGCCGGTCGTGTCGCACGACGAGACGAACCAGGTCCACTGCGGGCCCGGCCCGTTCTCGATGTCGGGCCCGGACATGGTGAGCTCGATGATGAAGGCCGCGGGCTTCGACGGCATCGCGTTCGAGCGCTTCGACACCGACATCTGCATCGGCCGCGACCTCGACGAAGCGGTCGAGTTCGCGATGGCGCTCGGTCCCGCCGGCGAGATCATCCGGCTGGCGGGCGCCGAGGGCGAACGACTGAAGCCGACGGTGGTCGCGGCGCTGCGCGAGACGCTCGCGCGCTACGAGCGCAAGGACGGCGTCTGGGCGCCGTCCAGCACCTGGTTCATCACCGCGCGGAATCCGGGTTGATTGGTCGGAGCGGCGAGATTTGAACTCGCGACCCCTTGCACCCCATGCAAGTGCGCTACCAGGCTGCGCCACGCTCCGACACTGAAATGATAGCCGATCCGGCGGTCGCCGGACTCAGCGCCGCAGGATTCGAAGCAGCTCCTCGAGCTCGGCGCGCATCTGGCGGATGACCTGGCGTGCCTGCGTGTTGTCCTCGCGCGCCTCGTCGCCATCGAGCCGGTTGCGCGCGCCGCCGATCGTGAAGCCCTCGTCGTACAGCAGGCTCCGGATCTGGCGGATCGTGATCACGTCCTGGCGCTGGTAGTAACGCCGGTTGCCGCGCCGCTTGACGGGCTTGAGCTGCGGGAACTCCTGCTCCCAGTAGCGCAGCACGTGCGGCTTCACGCCGCACAGGTCGCTGACCTCACCGATCGTGAAGTAGCGCTTGGCCGGGATCGCCGGCAGTTCCTTGTTGTTACTTGCTTCCAGCATAGGCTTCGACGCGCGCCTTCAGCTTCTGTCCCGGACGGAACGTCACGACGCGGCGCGCGGAAATCGGGATTTCCTCGCCGGTCTTGGGATTCCTTCCCGGACGCTGGTTCTTGTCGCGCAGGTCGAAGTTGCCGAAGCCCGACAGCTTCACCTGTTCGCCGGTTGCAAGCGCCGCACGGATCTCCTCGAAGAAAAGATCGACGAGCTCGCGCGCCTCGCGCTTGTTCAAGCCGAGCTGGTTGAACAAGGCCTCGGCGATTTCCGCCTTGGTGAGTGCCATTCCGACTATTCCCGAATCCCCGCCTTCAGGTCACCCTTGACGCGCTCGATGACCGCAGCGACCACGGCATCGGCTTCTTCGTCAGTAAGGGTGCGAGAAGTTTCCTGTAAAATCAAGCCTAAAGCGATGCTTTTTCGACCGGGTTCTACCCCCTTCCCCCGGTAGACGTCGAACACGGCAAGCTCTCGAAGCAGGCCTTTTGCGGCCAAATTAACACTTTCCCGCAGTTCGTCCAGCGTCACCGATTCGTCGACCACGACCGCCAGGTCGCGCCGGATGGCGGGGAACTTCGAAATCTCCCTGAATACAGGTACTTCCGAACGGAAGCTCGGGTCAATCCCGAGCTCGAAAACCCACGGTGCGTCGCGCAAGTCGAGCTTGCGCGCGAGCTCCGGCTGCAGCTGGCCGATCCAGCCGACGCGAATCTTGCCGTCGAAGATCGCGGCGCTGCGACCCGGGTGCAGGCCGTCGTGCGCGCTCGCGATATAACTTATTGCAGCCTGCCGGCCGGTCAGCGCGAAAAGCGCCTCGACATCCGACTTGAGGTCGTAGAAATCGGCCGCGCGACTTTCCGCGCCCCACTGCTCCGGCAGCGCCGCGCCGGTCACGAGCCCGGCAATGACCTGGCTCTCGACGAGCCGGCCGCCGTCCATCTCGAAGCGCGTGCCGACCTCGAAGATGCGCACGCGTTCCTGCTGCCGCGCTGGTTGAAGCGCAGCGTCTCGACGAGGCCCGGCCACAGCGACACGCGCATCTCGCCGAGCTCCGTCGACAGCGGATTCGCGAGCGCGAGCGCCTGCTGCCGCGGGAACATCAGGCGCTGCAGGCGCGGGTCGACGAAGCTGTAGGTGATCACTTCCTGGTAGCCGCGATCGACCAGCAGCAGGCGCAGGCGCTCGCGCGTGACGGCCCGTTCCGTCGACGGCTGCGGACGCTGCGGCATCTTCGCGTCGCTGCGCGGGATGTTGTCGTAGCCGTGGATCCGCCCGACTTCCTCGATCAGGTCCTGCTCGATCGCGATGTCGAAGCGGTGGCTCGGCGGGATGACGCCGAGGATGTCGCCGGCGCCGGCCACCTGCATGCCGAGGCGTCGCAGGATGTCCTCGATCTCGGCGCGCGGGATCTGCACGCCGAGCAGGCTCGCGACCCGTTCCGGCCGCAGCGTCACGCCGGGCCGCTTGGGCAGCGCCGCCTCGTCGTGCGTCAGGACGGTGGGTCCGGGACGGCCGCCCGCGATCGCGACCAGCAGCTCCGTCGCGCGCTCGATCGCGCGCTCCTGGCCGCGCGGATCGACGCCGCGCTCGAACCGCTGCGCCGCATCCGTCACGAGGCCATGGCGGCGCGCGACGCCCGCCACCGTGTCCGGCGGAAAGAACGCGCCCTCGAGGAACACGTCGGACGTGTCCACGGCGATGCCGCTCTTCTCCCCGCCCATGACGCCCGCGAGCCCGACCGGGCCGGTCGCATCGGCGATGACGAGCGTCTCCGGCATCGAGCGCGAGCTCCCGCCCGTCGAGCAGCATGAGCTTCTCGCCCGCGCGCGCCATGCGCACTTCGATGTGCCCCTTCAGGCGCCGCAGGTCGTAGGCGTGCAGCGGCTGGCCGAGCTCGAGCATCACGTAGTTCGTGACGTCCACGACGGGACGGATCGGCCGGAGGCCGGCGCGTCGCAGCCGTTCGCGCATCCACAAGCGGCGTGCGGGCAGCGGGATTCACACCCTGGATGACGCGGCCCGCGAAGCGCGGGCAGGCGGCCGGCGCCTCGAGGCGGACCGAAAACCGTTCGCGCGTGGCCGGCGCCACCGGTTCGAGCGCGGGCGGCGTCAGCTTGCGCGCGACGATCGCCGCGACCTCGCGCGCGACGCCGAGAACCGACAGCACGTCGCCGCGGTTCGGCGTCACGTTGAGCGTCAGGATCGTGTCGTCGAGGGCGAGCGCGTCGCGCAGCGGCGTGCCGGTCACGAGTTCATCGGGCAGCTCGAGGATCCCCTCGTGCTCGTCCGACAGGCCGAGTTCGCGCGCCGAGCAGAGCATGCCGTTCGACTCGACGCCGCGCAGCTTCGCCCGGCGGATCACGTCGCCCGAGGCGAGCCGCGCGCCCTCGAGGGCGAGCGGCGTCTTCATGCCCGCGCGCACGTTGGGTGCGCCGCAGACGACCTGCAGCAGGGCGGAGCCGCCGCCCGCGACCTGGCAGACGGTCAGCTTGTCGGCGTCGGGGTGGCGTTCGACCGAGAGCACCTCGCCGACCACGACGCCCTGGAAGTCGCCGGCCGCGGGCTCGATCGATTCGACCTCGAGGCCGCTCATGGTGAGGCGCGCCGCGAGCGCTGCCGGATCGAGGCCGGCATCGACCCATTCGCTGAGCCAGGCGAGGCTGATCCGCACCGTCAGCCCCGGTTGAACTGCGCGAGGAAGCGCAGGTCGTTTTCGAAGAACATGCGCAGGTCGTTGACGGCGTAGCGCAGCATCGCGAGGCGCTCGATGCCCATGCCGAAGGCGTAGCCCTGCCAGCGCGTCGCGTCGACGCCGCAGGCGGTCAGCACGTTCGGGTGCACCATGCCGCAGCCGAGGATCTCGAGCCAGCCGGTCTGCTTGCAGATGCGGCAGCCCGCGCCGTCGCAGAGCACGCACTGGATGTCGACTTCGGCCGAGGGCTCGGTGAACGGAAAGTACGAGGGCCGGAAGCGCAGCCCGCGCGGCTTCTCGAAGAACTGCTCGGCGAATCCTGCGAGCACGCCCTTCAGGTCCGCGAGGCTGACGTCCTCGTCGAGCACGAGGCCCTCGACCTGGTGAAACATGGGCGTGTGGGTGACATCGGAATCGCGGCGGTAGACCGGACCGGGCGCGATCACCCGGATCGGCACGCCCTGCAGCTTCATGGCACGGATCTGCACCGGCGAGGTGTGGGTCCGGAGCAGGCGCCCGTCACCGAAGTAGAAGGTGTCGTGCATCGCCCGCGCCGGGTGGTTTGCGGGGATGTTGAGCGCCTCGAAGTTGTGGAAGTCGTCCTCGACCTCGGGGCCCTCGGCCACGCTGAATCCCGCGCGCCGGAAGATGGCTTCGATCCGCAGCCGCGTGCGGGTCACCGGGTGCAGGCCGCCGACCGACTGGCCGCGACCCGGCAGCGTCACGTCGATCACGCCGCTCGCAAGCTCGCGCTCGAGCATCGCCGCGTCGAGCTCGGCGCGGCGCGCATCGAGCGCCGCGGCAGACGCGCGTCTTGGCCTCGTTGATGAGGGCTCCGGCCGCCTTGCGCTCGCCAGCCGGCAGGCTGCCGAGTCCCTTCAGCAGTTCGGTGACGGAACCCTTGCGCCCGAGCGCGGCGACGCGGACGGCCTCGAGCGCGGCAAGATCCGCGCTCGAGCCGATCTCGGCGAGCGTCCGCGCGACCAGCGATTCCAGGTCCTTCACCTGAACCCCCGTGATCGAGCTACTTGGCGGCCAGTGCGGCCTTCGCCTTCTCCGCGATCGCGCCGAACGCCGCGATGTCGTGCACCGCGATGTCGGCGAGGGCCTTGCGGTCGATCTCGATGCCGGCCGCCTGTACGCCGGCGATGAACCGGCTGTACGAAAGGCCGAACCCGCGTGCCGCCGCGTTGATGCGCTGTGATCCACAGCGCGCGGTAGTCGCGCTTCTTCAGGCGCCGGCCCACGTACGCGTACTGGCCGGCCTTGATGACCGCCTGCTTCGCGACGCGGAAGACCTTGCGCCGGGCGTTGTAATAGCCCTTGGCCTTCTTGAGGACCTTCTTGTGCCGGCGTCCTGCGATGACGCCACGCTTAACTCTTGCCATGTCACATCCCTCTGTTCAGTTTCGACAAGAATCAGACGTGAGGCAGCAGGCGTACGAGCCGGCCGACGTCTGTCTCGTGGACCATGGTCGAGCCGCGCAGCTGGCGCTTACGCTTCTTCGTCATCTTGGTGAGGATGTGGCGGCGGTTCGCCTGGCCGCGCTTGAAGCCTTTCGCTGTCTTGCGAAAACGCTTCGCCGCGGCCCGGTTGGTTTTCAACTTGGGCATCGTTCGTCTCCTTTTATGACCTCTTCACACCGCTTGCGCGGGCTGGAGGCGTATCGGCGGTTACCCGCCGGTCACTTCTTCTTCGGAGATATGACCATCGTGATCTGGCGCCCTTCCATCGCAGCATGCTGTTCGATCGCGCCGTAATCGGCGAGATCGATCACCAGTCTGTCGAGGAGCCTGCGCCCGACCTCGGTGTGGGCCATCTCCCGGCCGCGGAACCGCATGGTTACCTTGGCCTTGTCACCCGCCGTCAGGAAGCGGATCAGATTACGCAGCTTGACCTGGTAATCCGCCGTTTCCGTGCCCGGCCGGAATTTCACTTCCTTGAGCTGGATCTGCTTCTGCTTGCGCTTCGCCGTGTGCGCCTTCTTGTTCTGCTCGAACAGGTACTTTCCGAAGTCCATGATCCGGCAGACAGGTGGCTCGGCCGTCGGCGAAACCTCCACGAGATCCAGCTCCTCAGCCGCGGCCTTGGCAAGTGCCTCGCTGCGGCTCAGGACGCCGACCTGACTCCCGTCGGCGCCTATCACGCGTAATTGCGGCGCAAGGATCTCCTCGTTGCGCCTTACGCGTTTCGATGTCGAAATATTCAGTCCTCCAAATGACCAAGGCCGCGGCTCGCCACATCCCGGGCGATCCGAGCGGCCACCTCTTCCAGGGGCATGGCACCCAGATCCTTCCCGGAGCGCGTGCGCACGGCCAACTGCCTGGACTCGACTTCCCGATCGCCTGCGACCAGCAGGTACGGGACACGCTTCAGCGTGTGCTCGCGGATTTTATAGCCCACCTTCTCGTTCCGCAAGTCGATTTCGGCGCGAAGCCCCTGATTTTTAAGGAATTCGGCGGCTTCGCCTGCGAATTTGGCCTGCTTTTCGCTGATATTCAGCACCACCGCCTGCACCGGGCGACAGCCAGGTGGGCAGCTTGCCGGCGTAATGCTCGAGCAGGATGCCGAAGAAGCGCTCGAGCGAGCCGAAGATCGCCCGATGCAGCATGACCGGAGTCTTCTTCTGGCTGTTCTCGTCGATGTAATGCGCGCCGAGCCGGCCCGGCAGGTTCAGGTCGACCTGCCAGGTGCCGCATTGCCAGTCGCGGCCGATCGCGTCCTTCAGCACGAACTCGAGCTTGGGCCCGTAGAAGGCGCCCTCGCCCGGGTTGAACTCGTACTCGATGCCGGCCGCACGCGTCGCCGCCTTGAGCGCCTCCTCCGCCTTGGTCCACGTGGCGTCGTCGCCGACGCGTCGCTCCGGCCGGTCCGCGAACTTGACGCGGACGTCGTCGAATCCGAAGTCGCGGTAGATCGACATCATGAGCTCGATGCCGCGCACGGTCTCCTCGCCGATCTGGTCCTCGGTCACGAAGACGTGGGCGTCGTCCTGCGTGAAGGCGCGCACGCGCAGCAGGCCGTGCAGCGCGCCCGAGGGCTCGTAGCGGTGCACCTTGCCGAACTCCGCGAAGCGCAGCGGCAGTTCGCGGTAGCTGTGCAGTCCCTGCCGGAACACCTGCACGTGGCCCGGGCAGTTCATCGGCTTGATGGCATAGACGCGCTCGTCCGGCGTCCTGGTCAGGAACATGTTCTCGCCGAACTTCTCGACGTGGCCCGGACTGCACCCAGAGCTCGCGGTCCATGATCTCGGGACTGCTGATCTCCTGGTAACCGGCCGCCGCCTGCTTCTCGCGCATGTACGCGATGAGCTGCTGGAAGATGGTCCAGCCGTTCGGGTGCCAGAACACCGCGCCGGGCGCCTCCTCCTGGAAGTGGAACAGGTCGAGCTCGCGGCCGATCCGCCGGTGATCGCGCTTCTCGGCTTCCTCGAGCCGCGTGCAGGTAGTCCTTGAGCTGCTTCTCGTCGGGCCAGGCCGTGCCGTAGATGCGCTGGAGCATTTCGTTGCGCGAATCGCCGCGCCAGTAGGCGCCGGCGACCTTGGTCAGCTTGAACGCGCCGAGCTTGCCGGTCGACGGCACGTGCGGGCCGCGGCACAGGTCCTCCCATTCGCCCTGGCCGTAGAGCGAGATCTCCTCGCCGGCCGGGATCGCCGCGATGATCTCCGCCTTGTAGTGCTCGCCGATCGACTTGAAATGGGCGACCGCCGCGTCGCGCGAGCAGCACGCGACGGCGCACCGGCTGGTCGGCCTTCACGAGCTCGCGCATCTTCTGCTCGAATTGCTCGAGGTCTTCCGGCGTGAAGGGCCGCTCGAAGGCGAAGTCGTAGAAAAAGCCGTCCTCGATGACCGGGCCGATCGTCACCTGGGCTTTCGGATAGATCGACTGCACGGCCTGCGCCAGCAGATGCGCCGTCGAGTGGCGCAGGATCTCGAGGCCCTCGGGATCCTTCGCCGTGACGATCCGCAGGCTCGCGTCGCGGTCGACGACGTGCGACGTGTCCACGAGCCGGCCGTCGACCGCACCCGCCAGCGCGGCACGCGCAAGGCCCTTGCCGATCGATGCGGCGATTTCGGCGACGGTGACCGGGCTGTTCGAAGCTTCGCTGGCTGCCGTCAGGCAGGGTGATTACGGGCATGGCGGTTCAGCACACATTTAAACGCGTCATGTTAGTGGATTCAGCGGGCGATCGCCCGCTGACGGCCGGCCTCACAATCGTCGGAGCACCGCCCAGCGTGCAAGCGCTCCGCAGCCGATCAGGATGAGGCCACAGCCGAGGCTCAGCAGGAGTTCGCCCGTTCCTTCCCCGGTGGCCTCGCGATACGGCAGCGCGTATCCCGCCACCATGGCAATCGCGAGCAGGCCGCCGCCCACCATGAGGACCGTGGGCCAGCGCAAGGTTCGCCGGATCTCCAGCGCATCCAGTTCCTCCGGCGGCACCTGATGAAGCGTCAAACGGTAGCTTCGCTCAGTCTCGCTGACCGTCCCGCGGCGGGAGACGAGCACGGTGACCGTCGCGCCCAGGATTGCGCCGAGGATGATGGGATCCGCCCAGACCGGAAGCGTGATCACGTGCACCAGCGCGAGCGCCTTCGGCACGACATTGCCCGCAAAGCCGGCCACGATTCCCCAGAATGCGCCCGCTTCCGTGATGCTTCGGCTCCAGACGCTCATGAAGGCCACCGGGCCCCACGACGACGCGAAGACGGTTCCCGGCGAAATACGTGATCCAGAAGATGTTGGGCGGCACGAACATCGCGAAGCGCGAGCGCCGCGAGGCCGACACCTACCATCGTCCAGCGGCTGATCCGGAGTTTTTCGGCATCGCTCACCGATCCCGGCGTCATCACGTCGTGGCTTGCGCTGAACGCGACCAGCGACAGGAACGTGGTCGCCGAGGAAAGACCAGCGGCGACGATGCCGGCCAGCACGACGACGCCTGCCAGTGTCGGCATCAGGTGCTGGGCTGCCCAGATCATCGCGCCCTCCGCGGCTCGACGCCCGCGTTGGTGAGGTTGATCGCAGCTCCGCAGAACATCAGCGCCGGGTACAGGAGGAGCAAGGCGGCACCGGCGCCGCATCCGGCGCGGATCACCACGTGTTCGTTCTTCGCCATCAGGTAGCGGCTCGCCTGCCACGGGCTCACGGCCACGACCACCGACCACGCGAGGCCGAGGATCACGGCCCAGGTCAGCGCATCGCCGGGCGTTTCCCAGTTGGCGCCGGGTCCCGTCACGCCATGCCAGGAAATGATCCCGGGCTTTGTGTCGAAGTTCGCGAGCGCATCGACGGCCGGGATCCAGCCCCCGGCGGCGCCGACGACGTAGCCGAGCGCCACGAAGGCCGCCACCATGAACAGCAGGAACATCATCGTGTCGTTGATCACGACGCCGCGCGACCCGGAATAGAACGTGAATGCGGTGTAAGCCACCCACACGACGAGCAGCGCGGCACGGTACGGCAGGTCCGAGACCTCGGCGACGACCAGCGCCGTGCCCTGCGTCACCGCCATCAGGTAAGCGCCGAGGCCGACCACGATCATGATGCCGGCAGCGGATCGCACGCGCCGGCTTGCGAAGCGGGCGCCGAAATATTCGGCGACGGTCAGCGCGCGGCTGCGCCGCAGGTGGCGGCCGAAGAACAGCGCGCCGACGATGTAACCGACGACATTGATCGCGACCAGCGTCAGCACCAGCGCGCCGTATCCGGAGTACGCCATGCCCGCCTCGCCCAGGAAGGCCGTCGTGCTCAGCAGGCTCGCCACCAGCGTGCCGAGGATCAGGAGTGTCGGGGCCTGGCGGCCTGCCACGAAGTAGTCCTCGAGGTGGCGGACCTTGCGACCTGCCCAGGTGCCGACCGCGAGATAGACGGCAAGACTGACAAGTATTCCAAGGACGTAGGGATTCACGGCGGTCAGAGGCCGAAATACCGGCCGCCGCCGCGACGCGACAGGCGGCCGATGCGCTCCGGCGGTCCCGTCACGCCCAGGTACCACTCGCGGAAACCGTCGAGGTCCTGCTCGAGCACGACGAGGGGCCGGGCTCGTAGCGGCTCGAGCGGATGCCGGCGGCATTCGCCTCGATGATCGACTTGTCCTGTTCCGTCGTCACCGTCCAGAGCCAGGTGAGCCGCGCGCGATCGAAATCCGTGGCTTCGCGGGCCGCGCCGTGGACCAGCCAGGTGACGACAATGTCGCAATGTTCGGCATCGCGCGGCACGAACTGGAAAAACGTGGCGTAGTCGTTGTAGGCGAGCATGTAGGTGAACGGCCCGAGTCCAAGTGCCGTCTCACCGCCGTCGTAATCGCGGAAGCCTCCCATGAGCGGCGCGGCCGGGCCGCCGTCCTCGGTCGCGCTCCGGAATGATTCGCGAAGCGGCGCGCGGTAGGCGGCGCCGAACTGCGCGCGCGGCAACCGTTCGTCCAGCGGCAACTCGGTGCCAAACTCCGGCAAGGTCGCGCCGAGTTCGATCGCACGCGCGTGCCACTCCCGATGGCGGGCCTCGTAACGCGCCATGGCGGCGGGCGAGCCGTCGCCGATCCGGTCGGCCTTGATCTCGACGCTGCAGTACTGCGGATGCGCCGGCTTGCAGTGGTAGCACTCGAGGTAGTTCTCCACGGCCAGTTTCCAGTTGGCGTGCACCGGCCAGGTCTCGCGGTGTGCAACGCGCGCATCGCCGATGCCGTGCAGCCGCAGGTAAGGGCGCGAGGCCTGCGGCCACCGTGTCAAGCGTCGGGACCCTGCCCGTCGGACAGGCACACAAAGAGCAACCCTTCGATGACGCGCAGCGCGCAGGGCTTGAGTCCGTACTCCTCGCGCCGGAATGAATCCGGCATGCGCGGTGCGACCTGGAGCGTGCCGTCCAGTCCATACGTCCAACCGTGATAGCGGCAGGCCATTGTCTGCGTGCGGCCTGCGGGAGTCAGTACGACCTGGCTCCCGCGGTGACGGCACACGTTGTAGTGGGCCCTGACGACCCCGCCGGCGTCGCGAACGAGGATGATCGACTCGCCCGCGAGTTCGAACAGCAGGAAGTCGCCGGGCTCCGGGATCTGCGACACGTGGCCCGCCATGATCCAGTGATTGCGCAGGATGCGCTCGCGATCGCGCTCGAAGATCGCGGGCTGGACGTAGAACGCCTGGTCGAGGGAATGCCCCGGGCGCTGGGCCTCGATCAGCGTCATCGATCCAGCCGGACACCTCAGTCACGGAGCGCCTTCCAGTCCTTCAGGATCTCGCGGGCCGCATTGTGCCCGGGAATGCCCGGACACCCCGCCACCCGGATGGGTCGACGACCCGCATTGATAGAGACCGCGAACCGGCGATCGGTAGTCCGCGTAGTGCGGCGCCGGCCTCTGGAAGAACAACTGCTCCAGCGATAGTTCGCCGTGGAAGATGTGGCCGTGCGGCGAGTTGATGATCCGCTCGATGTCCGGCGGCAGCAGCAGCTGCTCGCCGATGATGCCGTCGCTGAAGCCGGGTGCCAGCTCGTCGATCGTGGCATAGACATTCTTGAGGAAGCCGGCGCGCTCGGCGTCCCACGTCGTGCCCTTCAACTCGTACGGCGCATGTCCCCCGAACAGGTTCACGACGTGCTTGCCGGCCGGCGCGAGCGTGTCGTCGACCGTGGTCGGGACGACCGCCGTCACGAACGGATGCCGCGAGTAGCGTCCTTGGCAGGCATCCTCGTACGCCGCCTGCAGGTAGTCGATATCCGGGCCGATGTGGGCATAGTTCGGCGCCGCGAAGCCGCAGGCCGATGCGTCGAACGCTGCGAAGCGCGGCGGCGCTTCGGCCGCCACGTTGATCTTGAACGCCGTCGAAAAAGTCCGGTAGTCGCGAATGTGCTTGAGGAATTCGGGTGGTAACTCGGCCGGATCGACGAGCTTGTCGAACAGGACCTTGCAGCTCGCATTGCTGGCGACCACGCGCGCCTCGAATTGCTCGCCGTCCGTGGTGATGACCCGCGCCGCGCGGCCCCCGGCGACCTCGACCTTTGCAACTTCGGCGCCGGTACGCATCTCCATTCCGTGTCGACGGCCGGATTCGGCGATTGCGTTGCTGATTGCACCCATCCCGCCCCGGATGAAACCCCAGCCGCCGGCGCCCTGGTGCTCGCCCATGATGTGGTGCATGACGACGTAGGCGGATCCCGGCGTCCTCGGCCCGGCGAAGGTCCCGATCGAGCAGTAGTAGCCCAGCACGGCGCGCGTCACGCCATGCTCGAACCACCGCGCCAGGTAGTCGTCGGCGCTCATCGTCAGCAGGTCGACCACGCGGTAGAAATTCCTGCCGATGCGCCGGTACTTCCAGGCCAGCTTCCACAATTCGCGCAGGCTTTTGAGGTCCCTGCGCGACGGATCGACCGGCGTGTCGAACAGGACCTTCCTCACGATGCCGGCCGCCTCGTTGAGGTACGCATCGAATTCCGGGTAGATCGCGCCATCCCGCCGCGAGAAGCGGCTGAACTCGCGCGCCGTCCGGCCGACGTCCCCGCTGAAGACGATGTAATTGTCCCGCCCGATCGGGCAAAAGAGGTCCGTCGCCGGAAGTACCGTGAGCCCGAGCTCGCGCAATTCCAGGTCGCGTATGACTTTCGGGTGCAAAAGGCTCATGACGTAGGAAAAGATCGACGCGCGAAAGCCGGGCACGAACTCTTCGGTCACGGCCGCGCCGCCGATCACGTCGCGGCGCTCGAGGACGAGCGTCCGGAGTCCGGCACGCGCGAGGTAGGCGCCGCAGGTCAGCCCGTTGTGGCCGGCGCCGATTATGACGACGTCATAGCGTGCATTCGCCAAGGTCCCCTCCTGCTGCACCTAGAATGTAAGTGGACGCCGGATGCGGAACAAGCGGACTGCCGGGGAAACTCCATGACACACCGATTTGCCCGACTTGCCTTCGCCGCCCTGGGAGCCGCCGGGATCGTCCAGGCCACGTGGGTCGTGACGGCATTCGCGGCCGACGGGCTGCCGCGGGCCGATGCCGCCCGCCTCGAGCGCCGCATCCACGAGCTCGGCCGGTTCGGCGCCAATCCCGAGGGCGGCGTGAGCCGCGTTGCGTTCAGCGCCGCCGACATCGCCGGCCGCGAGTACGTGAAGTCGCTGATGCGGGACGCCGGACTCGAGGTGCGCGTGGATGCGGCTGGAAACATCCTCGGACGTCGCGCCGGCTCGGATTCCTCGCTGCCCGTGATCATGACGGGCTCCCACATCGACTCCGTGCCCAAGGGCGGCAACTACGACGGCGATGTCGGCGTGCTCGGCGCCATCGAGGTGGCGGAACTCCTGCGGGCGAATGGTATTGCGACGCGCCATCCCTTCGAGTTCGTCGTCTTCACGGACGAGGAAGGTGGAACGGTCGGCAGCCAGGCTATCGCGGGCCGCCTCGGCGCTTCAGCGCTCGCCGTCGTCAGTCACAGCGGACTCTCGATTGGCGACGGCATTCGCGCAGTCGGAGGGGATCCTGCACGCCTCGCCGAGGTGCAGCGGGTACCTGGATCGGTGGCCGCATTCGTCGAGCTGCACATCGAACAGGGAGCGATCCTGGACGAGTCCGGCGCCGACATCGGCGTCGTCGAGGGAATCGTCGGAATCCGCTGGTGGGACGTCACGATCGACGGTGTGGCGAACCACGCCGGGACGACGCCAATGAACCGCAGGCGTGATGCACTCGTCACCGCCGCTGAACTCACGCTCGCCGCAAACCGCATCGCGTCAACGACGCCGGGTACGCAGGTCGCGACCGTCGGCAAGATTCACGCGGAGCCGGGCGCCCCGAACGTCATTCCCGGCCGCGTCACGTTGACCCTCGAGATCCGGGACCTTGCGGCAGACAAGATGGAGTCGGTATTCCGGGCGATCGAGGCCGAGGGAAAGCGTCTCGCCGATGCACGCGTCACGCCGATCCGCTTCGAGGAAGTCGAACTCTCGCTCACGCCCGCCCCGACCGATGAGCGCCTGCGCAAGTTGGTCGAATCAGCTGCCGCGTCGCTTGGGCTCTCACACCGGCGCATGCCGAGCGGTGCCGGCCACGATGCCCAGGACATGGCGCACGTCGCGCCCATGGGAATGATCTTCGTGCCGAGCCAGGGTGGCATCAGCCATGCCCCAAAGGAATTCACGGCGCCGGCCGATCTCGCAAATGGCGCCGACGTCCTGTTGCGGACGTTGCTGGCAATCGACCGGGGTGCGCTCGGGGGCGGCTAGCTCGCCGCGCGCGCAAGCGACTGGTAGCGGGCGTCAATCCAGTAGTCGACGCGCTGGTTGCAGCTGGGACGCGCGCCACCACCGTCCGCGCGCGTACCGGGGCAATTCATGGTGCCCTCGGCCTGGGTACTGGAGCTGCGGAGCAACGGGAGCACGACGTCGTTCAGGTCGATGCTGCCGTCACAGTCTCCATGCGGACAGGAAAATTCGAAATACGCGTGCGCCGAGGGATAGAGCGCATGAGTGCGCGCCGCGGGCACCGGGCCTTCCTGCGAAACGAACTGGAGATGGATGCGGACCTGTTCGCTGCGCGGGAACGCGGATGCCAGCGTGCCGGCGGCCTCGCGCTTGCGCACCGACTTTTCGCGCTGCTGTTCGCGGACTGAACGGGCCGTGCGGGACACGATGAGCATGGGTTCAACCTCGCGAAGTTCGGATTCAGTCGTGCAGGCTCACGCCGAAATCAAAGACAGTGCGACCCCCGACAGGCCAGGGATGATCGTCCAGGTCATGGACTCTCATCCCGGCCCGTCGCGGGTCCGGAGCAGGACTCAGTAACGATTCCCGCCGCCGCCGCCGCCGCCGCTGCGGTAGCCACCGCCGCCGCCGCCGCTGCGTTCCTTGGCCTGGGCCTCGTTCACCTTGAGGGCACGGCCCTCAAAGTCCTTGCCATTCAGGGCCTGCATGGCCTTTGAGGCGTCGGCATTCGACATCTCGATGAAGCCGAAACCGCGCGGCTGGCCCGTTTCGCGGTCGTTGATCAGGGCGAGCGACTCGATCGTGCCGTGGGGCTCGAACAGCGCGCGCACCGACTGCTCGGTCGCGGAGAAGGGAAGGTTACCGATAAAAAGCTTGGTCACTTGGATTACTCACATAAGGAAAATGGCAGCAAGTGGATGTCCACCGGCTGGTTCGGCGATGCGTCATGTGGTGGCAGGACCGGGTCAGAAGGCGCGCCGAAGCGGCGCATCGATCCAGGCAAGTCAGAACTAGGGAATCACCAGACCCGCGTATTCTACCCGATTTCGGGCCGTTCCGCCTGATGATCTCGGACGGTGCGCTGGGCCTCTGGAACCGGGGCTCTGGTGGGCGCGACAGGGATCGAACCTGTGACCCCTACCATGTCAAATGATGTTTTGAGAGGCTTCTCCTGGCATCTTGATTGCGACCCGATTCTTGCTACCTGACGCCACGACGGGGTAAGCCCGCCGGCGCAAAGTTGGGTCGATTCAAAATCTGCAACACACTCACGAGTCCGTAGATCCCGAACGTCAAGATCCCTATAGCGGCTCTCGTTCCGGATGCCCGAATCAAGCGGCGGTAGGGCTTATGCCCCACCGCCGCGTTTGACTAGCGACCTCCGGTCGAAGTCTTGTAAACCGAGTGATAGGCAGTGGCCGCATATAGCGTGTCGGGCGATTCGGGATCCATCACGAGGGCCGAAATTGACACGTCGTAGTGAGTGTCCCCGCCCAAACCGCGATTGATCGCAAACCAGGTTTCGGCAGCATCGGTGCTCTTGAACAGGCCACTCGCTTCCGTGCCGAGATACAGTACGTTGGGTTGCTGAGGGTCCACCTGCAGAAAACCCACGTTGGCCGGCTCGCCGACTGGCAAACCGACGCTCTTGGGAACGAACGTCGCGCCGCCGTCGATACTCTTGAGTACCGCGTAGCCACTAAGTCCCAACACGCTCGCGTACACGACGGATGGGTTGGTCGGATCCACCGTGACACTCTGGAAATTGTCGGAAGCATCGACCTCCACCCAGGTTTTCCCCGCATCCTGTGATCGCCATAACCCTGCGACATTGCCGCTGTCCGGCAAGTAGACCGTGCGGTGATGATGAGGATCGACCGTTACCGTGTGACCGCTCAAGCCAAGATAGACGCCGGCCGGTGCATTCGGAGCGCGATCGATGCGAGTGAAAGTTTTGCCGTAGTCAGTGCTCTTCCATAGGCCGTTGCCATTGTTCGAGGCAGTGGCGTAGACCGAATGGTCGACGGGATCGACCGCTACGCCATAGACGGTAATGTCGGCCGGACCGAACTTCCTGCTGCGCTGCCAGTGTTTGCCACCGTCCTCGGATCTGAACAGGCCGCCACCCCAGATCGACCCCACATACACACGGCGCGGATCACGCGGGTCGAATGCTATCCCGCGCGGACCACCGCTCATCAAACCTTCCGTACCACCATCGTGCCAGTGCCGACCCCCATCCTCGGTTGCCAGGAGACCACCGCCGTTCGTAGTGAACAGCACATGATCGTGATCGCTCGGATCGATGGCGATCGCGTCCCCGTTCTGGCAGGCGCAGCGCTTGAGCAGATTCCATCCGAGACGGCGCCAATGGGAATCGCTGACGTAACGCACAAAGGCTCCATCGAAATTGGTGCCGACGTAGACCGACCCTTGGCTGTCGACGCTGAGCGCGTTGCCGAGCCCGGACGAGACTTCCGAATTTCTCCAGGTTCTGCCGCCGTCGATGCTCTCGGAAACGCCTTGCGTCGCCGTTCCGGCGTACAAAGTCTGACCACTTATCGCAAGCGACAGTATGCTCGGGACTCTGGGTGAGCCGATACGAACGAATGAACGGCCGCCATCGGTGCTCTTCAGGACGCCGTGTCGGTCACTCCCGACATACACGATATTGCCGTCATCGGGATCCACCAGGATGGCGTTGACGTTGGTGTCGGCCTTGATGTGCTTCCAGCTTGCGCCCGCATCGGTCGACTTGAAGGCGCCCTGCCCGGTGGAGCCGGCGTAGATCACGTTGCTGTCGTGTGGATCGATGGCAATCGTGAACACCAAAGCATCCCCAAGGCCGTCCCCCACGTAAGACCAGGTATTTCCGCCGTCTGTGGTCTTCAGGAGATAGTCGAATGGTCCAGAGGCCCCATACATGACCTTGGGGTTGTTCGGGTCCATGACTAGATTCAGACCGCCCCAATCGCCGCCGGTCCAATGCGCTCCTCCATCTACGGTCTTGAAGAAGCCGTCGAACTGTGTATTGACATAGACCACCTTGGGGTTGGTGGGCAACATGGCAAGCCCAGTAATGGTCAGTCCGGCGAGGCCGTTATTGACCGCGCGGAACGTGACGCCCCCGTCGGTGCTCTTGATGACCCCGCCACCGACACTGCCGACATAAATGGTACGCGATTTGGCGTCGGCGGCGATCGCTCCGATCGTCGGCGGTGCCGGCCCGATCGAGTACCAAGGCGCGTGATTGTGAGTATCGAGGCTCGAAGAGCGCGCCGTCGCGGGTCTGGCGCTGGCACCCCACGCAATGATGAACGCAGACAAGCCAAAAAGCAGGATCCGTTGACGCAACATGATTTTCCCCTTTCAGTAGTTTGCCGATGGGGATCATTTGTCACTTTAAGCGCTTGGGCGTGCATGAACTCTGCGTGAAGGCCGGGTGATGTTTCCCGGAAGAACTCAGGAAATGGTCCGCCAGCGCAGCTCGGGGCGGTTCGATCTATCCGGAAACGACTGCGCTGCGCCAGTCAGTTACTGCTGCGTGGCGACGGCGCAGACACGTCCAGCAGGAAAACAAAACTGGTATATCCAGCCAGACTGCTCGCCGTGATCATATAGGGGGCCAATGCTCTCGCACCGCTGGGCGTGCCCGTGATGAGGCCGCTCGTGCCGTCAAGCACGACTCCAGGCGGCAGGGCCGGAGTCACAGCAAAGTGTTCGACCGTTCCTGAGATTCTTGGGCGCAAGGGCGTGAGCGCCGCTCCCACAGCAGCTTTCACCGGACTGGGGTATGAAAGATTGCTCGGCGGCTCGGTCACGCTCAGCACCAGAGAAAAAGTACTGTGACCACCCCGGTTCGTAGCAGTGACGGCGAAGATCGCAGGTCCGCTGACCCTCGTCGGTCTGCCGGAAATGACGCCAGTCGAATGATTCAGCAATAGCCCGGGTGGTAATGCGGGACTGACCGCGTATCGGTCGATCGGCCCGGACACCGCAGGCGTCAACGCGATGGCCTCGCCGACGACTGCGGGAAAGGGTTGTGATCCGTTGTACGACAATTCGGGCGGCGGCAGCGCCGCTGAATCGCCATGACCACAGGCGGATAGCCAGAACAGACCGATGAACAGACTGGCCAGGCGCACGGGCCTGCCCCGGCCCGGGATGCGGCTGCAGCCGCCCACAAAATCTCCCCCTAGACCCCGCCGCTCATGCCACACGCTCAGTTCGCCCTGCAGCCGAGTGTAGAGAACGTGACTACCGAATTATCCGTACTGTACTGCCCATCGAATGTGACCCCGGAAGCAGTGTTCGAGTAAGTACCCGAAACCGGAAAATGAAAAATATGGTGCGGGCCGTAGTCCCGCCTGAAGAAGCTTGCCGTTCCCGTGAACGTGTTGCCTGACACCGTACCGGCGAGACTGCCGACAGCGCTGCCGTAGACCTGGTTCGAGTCATCAATCCAAAAATTGGCAGGCCCCGAGTACGGGCTGCTCGTCACGAAGTCATTCGGTGTGCTTGTGTAGGACCCGGTGAATTTATATATCGCCGTGACGCTTGTGTCGCCAACGGCCTGAAAATTGCCGACGTCGCCAACATGCGTGTAGAAGCCACTGAGGTAGGCCGCGTCGGCGAAAGAACCATTAAGGGAAGATGTTCCATGGCCCAGTGTTGCCGAGAAGCTGCCGTCGAGCTCCGCGCTCACTGTGGTGTGGTCGAACAATACGTTCACGATCGAGTATGAAGATTGCCCATCTTCCATGCCGCCATTGGGGTGGACCGACACTGCGAAATCGTCGCGCATTCCAGGGGGCGTCGAATTCGTCCCAACCGTGCCGTAGTAGTTACCGGAGTGGGTGCAGTAGAACGCCGCAAGCAGATGCGCCTGCGCGGTGGCCTCATCGGGCAATACGTGAGACACGCCGTCTGCGGCACTGGCTTGCTGAATCAGCGGGCCGAGTGTTGTGGGCAGGTCTGCCGTATTGAAGTCCACGGGCGCCCAACTCGCCGCCGCGGCGGCCACGGCCGCTGAAATCTCGACGCCATTGTTAATATTGAGATCCCGGTCCAGCATCATGAGAAATCGCACCACGTTCAGTACCTGATTTGACGTGCCAGTCCCATCAGCCACCAGGTCCACCGGAGTAATCAGCGCCTTTGCCATGGGCACAGCGCCAATGTCGAGCTGGCCAATGGAGAATCTAATCCCCTGCCCCACTTCGTAGGTGAACGCGCCAGAGTCGTTCGTCACCCCGCTCTGCGCGCCCGACACATAGCCAAGCCCGACAACCGTGTCACTGCGAAACACTCCGGTCACCACGGACCCGGCCGGTGGCGGATCGACGGTCAGTTGAAATTGGGAGTTGGTGAAGCCACCCGCATTGCTGGCGGTGACCGTGTAGGTTAGCGCAAGTCTCGCGCTGGCCGGAGTGCCGGACACGATGCCGGTCGCCGGATCGAGCATCAGGCCGGCCGGAAGCGCGGGAAAGACCGCAAAGGAGTCTGCATGGCCGCTGAGCGTTGGGACCAACGGCGTAAGCGCCTCACCCACCGTACCCATCACGGGACTGGCGTAGATCAGAGCCGTGGGCGGTCCGACGTCCCCGCCCGGGTCACCGCCGCCCGGGTCACCGCCGCCCGCGTCACCCCCGCCCCCGCCCCCGCCCCCACATGCGGCCACGAGAAAAGCCAGGCAAGTCACTGATCCGATGAAGCGCAACATGATGATCCCCTTGCGGTCGTGTGCCGATGGGGATCATTTGTCACTCAAAGTACTTGGGCGTGCATGAACTCGACGTGAAGGCGGCGTGAAGTTTCCCGGAAGACTCACTGCCCCCAGCTTTTCACGACCTGCAAGCTGACCTGCCTTCCGAGAACGGTGGCATTGGCCGCGTCGTAGCCCAGCGTCGCCGAGAACACGTCATATTGATTGACGAAGGGCGGGCGCTGGTCGAAAAAGTTGATGATTCCGAAATTGATCTGGGTATTGGCGAGCCAACCCTGATCGCCCTCGACTTGGTAGCCGACGTTGAAATCAGCCGTCGTCCACGAATCGACAACCCGAGCGGGCACGGAGCCGGGATCCCGATACCGACCGGTGTAGTTCACGGTCGCTTGCACCGTCCAGCGTCGCAGCGACCAGGACACGTGCCCGGCAAACCGGACCTGCAGTGGATTGCCGACGGTATCCACATGTTCGAAGACCGGCGACGTGCGCAAGATCTGCTGTTCGTGGTCAAAGGTATAGGTGCCGTTCAGGCCGTAAACCCACTGGCCTCTTGCAGTGTCGTTGGAATAATCCAGGGTGACATCCACGCCGCGTGTCATGACGCTGCCCATGTTGCGATACCGGATGTCGAGAATTGCGTCGATGGGTGGGTTGCAATCCCCTCCATTGCGCAGCGGTCCATGGCAAAAGACATCGATCTGCGCCTGGGTCGGATTGCGAGTGATCAGGGGGGCAAATTCATTCTCGCGAACGAGATAGTCCGAGGAAAATCCAGGTTGCTGGACCTGCCCCAGGTAATCGAAATCGAAGTACGTCAATGAAAGCGAAAAGCTCGGTGCCGCCGGCAGAGTCACATCCATGCCGACCGTCCAGGCACTCCCTGTCTCCGGCTGCAGATCCGGCATCGGCCCAGCCACCACGAGGACGTGTGTAGAGTTGGTCGGAGACTGCGGATCAACGACGTCGCGTGTAAAGACGTCACCGATCTGGTCGGGATTGGAGTAGAAGAATGGCGGCGCCCGGAACGAGGTTCCCCAGGTACCGCGCAGCCGGATGAGACGCGAGGCCTGCCAACTCAAACCCACTTTCGGGTTAAAGGTCGTACCCACATCGCTATACCGGTCGTAGCGACCAGCGATCGACAAGTCCAGGCGATTGACATTTGAGCCCTGCCGCCCGGCCAGGATCGGCGCCGCGAGTTCAAAAAATGCGGCCGCGACGTCTCTGCCACGGTTCTCTTTGGTGTCCACGATATTGGTTCCGTCGGAATGCTCCTTGCGAAATTCGCCCCCGACAGCAAGTCGGACGGCACCGGCGGTCCCGTCGAACAAAGGACCATCCGCGATCACGTTTGCCGAAGTGGTGGTAAATGTATTCACGATGCCGTAAACGGTACCTAAGCTGCGCAGCGTTGCAGCGTTCGTATGCGAGCCATCGCCAAAGATGTTGAGCGCTACCGTCGGATCGGAGCTGCCGAGCGCAGCAATGATAGCGTCATAGTTGAGAGTGTTTACTTCGTGAAAAGTGTCCCGCGCTCTCGAATAGGCAGTCGAGAGATTGGCCTGCCACCCTCTTGGCAGCACGTGCATGACTCCCGCCGAGGCGAAGGACGTGTCAGTCGGCCCACTGTCTACGACCGGGCCGAGGTCTGACGTCAAATCGTACGCCACGAGCACATCCCCGCCGAGGTGGTTGAATGCATTGTTCGCAGGGACCGTAAAGTAACCCACCGGTTGCGGAGACGTAAATTTGAACTCGCGCGACGAATAGCGGCCGTCGAACGATATCTCCCAATTGTCTGCCGGCCGGTAGGATGAGCTCACGAAGGCGCTGCGCATGGTCTGACTGGGCAGAACGTCGTTGTAGTTGACACCATCTGTATAGTTGACAGCGCCTGGGATGAGCTGCGCCGCCGTGAGCTGCGTACCGTCCTGCCCGTGCGGAATGGCAGCGATCGGGGCAAAAGTAACTGGATCGAAAATCGTGCCGGGGTTGCCGCCGACACCACGCACGTCACTGCCGCCGAAGCGCCTGAAGTCAGCGTTGGCCGCGCAGTAGGCGCGCGCGCTGCACGCCAGAGCAGCGCCGTCGTTGTACTCAAAGCCCAGCAGCACATGACCACGCGACCAGGCATGACCCCAGAGTTGTGCGATTCCCCGCTCGTCGGCATCGCCGCCCGCGGTACTCGCGCGCAGGCGCGTTTCGAATCCATTGAAGTTCCTGCGCAGAATGATGTTCACGACGCCGCCGATGGCATCCGATCCATACAACGCGGAGGCCCCCTCGGGCAAGATCTCGATGCGTTCAACGGCGGAGGCGGGAATGGTCGATACATCCGTGAACGTCCCCTGGAGGCCGCTCTGGCCCTGACGCTGTCCATTAATCAGCGTCAATGTCGTACCGGGGCCCAGGCCACGCAATTGCACTTCGGCTCCGCGGTTGTAGTTGAAAAAGTGATTTCCTTCGACAACGGCCTCGTTGTTTTGATTGAAATTCTGAGTCACGGTCGCCAGCACGTCTTCGATTTTGCCGTAGCCGCTGGCGTCGATCTGATCGCGGCCAATGATGGTCAACTTGGAGCCCGCGGCTTCCGTGTCGCGAATCAGGCTCCCCGTTACGACGATCTCATCGAGCCTGGCTGTGTCGGCAGTGTCAGGCGTGGGAGCATGTGTGGACTCAACTTGTGCCAAAGCCACCCTGGACAGGCCCAGGACCAGCCCGAGCCCGGCGCTCCGATAGCGAATTCCAGTCGCCGCCATTGACCTGGCTTTCCGTTGGTTCAGTGCGGAACGGTTGGAGCTCCGCGCCGCGGCACGTCCCCGTGTCGGCGCAGCACTTCGAGCTGGCTGCGCTCTGCGTCGACATAGCGTCGCACGTCGGCTGCAATGAGCCTGGAATCGCGGATCGCCATGGAGCGGTAACCACAGGGGATCGTACTTTATGGTGTACCACCAATCTGCGTAGGACCCTGATCGGAATGAATCCGCCAGTTCGGTGAGCGCCGCGTCCTGCTTTCCGTCGAGCAGCAGAACCAAGGCGCGCAGGCGTCCAGCGCCCGTAAAATACTTGGTCGCGTTGGCGTCTAGCCACACGTGCGCAGCACGCCGTAGCGCCAGTGCCTGCGCGCCCTGGCCGGCAGCAGCCATCAACTGCGATAGATAGACGGCCGCGCGGAAATTGCATGGGTCCAGGTGTGCCGCTGGAACGTCGCCCAAGTAGTACTTCAGTTTGATGAACGCGATCGCCCGACTCAAATCGCCCGTCTTCATTGCATAGTCGCGAATTGCTTCGCTTGCCAGCCAGTTCTGGCAGTAGTCGTCCTCGCGTGTCCAGGCCGCCTCATCGTATGCAGCGAGCCCCGCATGCCGCCAATCGCCTTCGTGCATCGAAAGCAGCCCGGCCGTGCGCACATTGGGCAGCGCGCCGGCGGCCACATCACGCGCCGCCGTCACATCGTCCAAATCGAGATACATCGCCTCCGCGTTCAGACGCAGCCGCGAATTGTTCGGGTCGAGCGCAATGGCATGCTCGGTAAACTGGATAGCTTCCACCAGCTTGCCGTCAAACCGCGAACGGAATACCCCGTAGCGCTGGAGCGCCGGAACGAAGTTCGGATCGAGCTCCAGCACCTGCAAATTCTTTTGCTCGGAAGCCTTGATGCCGCTTTCGAAGAGAGTGAACACGGCATCCTTGAGACGCGCACTGGCTGATAGCGGATCGACCCACAAGGCGCGCTTCAGTACGCTCCTGCCCTCCTCGGGTCGTCCTAGTATCCAATAGAGAAATTCGGCGTAAGCCGCGAGTCCGCGGCCGTTGCTGGGATCAAGTGCGGCGCCCTGACTGAAGTCACGCTCGAGCGCAACGACCAACTTGTTATCTACTGTCGCGTCCGCATCGAGTTGCACCTCTCCCCACATCGCACGCGCAAAGTAGGCGGCGCCCAACTTGGGATCTAACTCAAGCGCCCGATCGATCAAATGATGGTAGCGCCGCCGGGCCAGCGTCAAATCCTCCATGCGTTGGTCGACCGCTTGCATCCTCGCGTCGTACAAAGAAGCGTAGGCGGCCGCGAAATTGGGATCCAACGCTACCGCCCTTTCAAAATACGGCACCGCGGCCTCCGATTCGGTCACCGTGAACCGTCCCAACAGCGCGCGACCACGCAGGTAGGCGAGGTAGGCCTCGATATTGCTGCTGCGCTCATCGTGGACCGGTGTGGCCTCGAAGCCGCCGAGCCGCGCCGAGAGCGCGTCAGCAACCTGGTCGGCAATCTCATCTTCGACGCTGAAGATGTCGCTCAAGTCCCGATCGAAATGGGCGGACCACACCTGAGTGCCAGCTGCGGTGTCCACGAGTTGCACCGCAACTCGCAGCCTATCGGCCTTGCGCTGCACGCTGCCATTGATCAGATAGCCGGAATTGAGTCGCCGGCCGATCTCGCTTGAATCAATGCTCCTTGGTGGCAAGCGCGAACGAGGAATTGCGCGCGATCACCGAAAGCCCATCAATTCGTGACAAGCGGTTGAGAATCATCTCCGGCAGTCCCTGCGCCAGATAGGCATCTGCGGGATCCGCGCTGATGCTATCGAAGGGCAGTACCGCGACCGTGCGCTCGCGCGCGCCGATTGCCGACGTCTTGTGTGGCGGATTATCTGTCGTCTGCTTGGCGTCCGCAGCGGGAGCTCGATTCGCCATACGCACGCCTATGGCGATCGCGATAATGGCCACCAACAGGATGGGTAACGCGAGCCACCACATCCGGCTCGACTTCGTGGTGATTGTTCGAGATTCGGTCGCCGACGTGTCGACCACCGGCACGGACAACGGATCATCGACCGGCGTCGCCAGACGTACGGCGGGAGACACGGCCGCAACCAGCTGGTAACCGCGACTTCGCACTCCGGCGATGTAGCGCGGCTCTTGCGCGTCATCTCCCAACGCTTCACGCAACAAGTTGACCCGCTTGGCCACAGTCTCTGGACTCACGACCAGCCCGGGCCAGACCCGTGCCATGAGTAAATCGTGGCTAAGGACGTTGGGTGCGACGCGAATTAGTGCGATGAGCAGCTGCAACGATAGATTAGGCAGGGTGATTTCGATGCCAGCACGGGTGACGCGCTGCTGTCCGACATCAACACGCAGGTCGCCGACGAGAAACACCTCGCTGTCAGTGCCGTCCGTGTCGTTTGGACTGTGGTTCATCGGTCTAATCCGACCATCTCAAGCGTTGCAATGGCAGACTTGACGTCTATGGTGCAGAACCCCCGACGGGAGATCCAAAGGACGCCGCCACGTCGGAAATGAGTGCGTCGACGGCCCCGGTCGCGCAGCGCGCGCTGATGCCGCTCCGCGCATCATGCTCCGGTCATGGACGCAATTCGACTGGCTGGACGCGAGGATGCTTAGTCGCCGTCTGCACCGGCTTTCGAGTCTCAGTTGGCCTGTAGCAGAGCTGTAGCAGCGCCGGTCATCAAGACTGGCGGGCGTATGCCCAAGAGCGCTCAGAAAGCCTGAAGTGCGGACCGGAAAGTGGTGGCCAGGGGTGGGATTGAACCACCGACACGCGGATTTTCAGTCGCAATATCTGGCACGAACTGATGTTATCGGGCGCCTTGCGCTCGCGACGCCAGTTGAGTCTTGAACTCCAGCGTCATCTGCCGCATCGGAACGAATCGGATCTCGCGCTGTTGACCGTTGGGAAGACCGTGGTCGAAGCCGCGGCGACAAAAGCGCTGATTGAATCCGCAGAGACGAACCGCCGCCGCCCGATCACGACGCTGGGCAAGTGATGCCGCCCTCATCAGCTCGTAAATCGTGTTACGGGCAATGCAGCCCAGCAGCGCCCGCGCCTCCTCGATCGAATAGAGCTCCCGGTCCTGCACGACATGCTCCCGTCGAATGTTCTCGCCCGCACTCTAAAGCCGCTCAATTGCGCCGGTGCGTCCGATTTTCTGATCCGACCGTCAGAGATATACGGCGAGGCACCGCGCAATCGACTCTCACGTCGCTCCTAGTGTCACGCAGCACATAAGCCATGACTGATTGTTGCCCGTCGTCGAACCATCTTGCGTCCCTAGGTTCGCTCTGGCGTTCCTGCCTCGGGCTCAAGTGGTCCTCTTGTCGTGCCGTATTTTTGCCGTACAGAAGATTTTGATGAATCGTAAGTTCTTGTTTTTGGTGGGCGCGACAGGGATCGAACCTGTGACCCCTACCATGTCAAGGTAGTGCTCTACCGCTGAGCTACGCGCCCCGAAAGGAGGCGGAATGTTAGCGATTCCGCCCCCTCCGGTCCACCCGACCTGCCGGACCGTCAGAACGCGTAGGTCGTCCTCAGGTAGTAGAACGCACCGTTGAACGTGATCGGCTGCAGCACGTCGTAGGGCAGGTTGCCGAAGTAGTTGATGTCGGCGCTCGACAGGTCCGGGTACTCATCCAGAACGTTGTTCGAGCCGATCGCGACGCTCAGCTCTTCGGTGACAGCGAATTCGACGTCGAGGTCGATCCCCCACTCCGCACCGTAGGTCTGCTCCGGCCTGAAGCCACCGCCGAAGTTGAACACGCGCGTCGCTTCGCCCCAGCGCGTACCGCGCACGAGCACGGACCAGCGTTCGCTGGTCCAGTTCGCGGTCAGGATGATCTTGTCGTCGGGGGACGCGGTCTCGACCGTGTTGCGCTCCTCGACACCGAACACCACGTTTCGGCCGACGAGCGCGTCGAGTTCAGGCGGCTTCGGGTCGACGTGCGTGACCTCGGTGTCGCTGTTGTTGTACGCGGCCGACAGCAAGAGGCTGCCCGGTCCCAGGTCGAAGGTGTAGTCGGCGACGATGTCGAAGCCTTCCGTCTCGGTGTCGATGGCGTTGGTGAAGAAGCGCACGCCGAGCACGCCCGGGATGCCGAGCTGGTCCTCGATGTAGTCGGTGACCTCGGGACCGCCGATGCGCTCGGACAGCGTGATACGGTCGTCGATGTCGACCTTGTAGAAGTCGACGGTCAGCCGGAATCCGTTCTCCGGATTGAAGACGAAGCCGAGGTTGTAGCTGACGCGACTCCTCGGCATCGAGGTCCTGCGCGCCGAGCAGCAGCGCGATCGGATCGTCGGTCGGCAGGTTCAGCACGTTCTCGAGCTGGCCGCCCTCGCCGAAGCTCGTGGTCGAGCCGCGGAAGAAAGACTGCGTCAGCGATGGTGCGCGGAAGCCTGTGCCCACCGTGCCGCGGAGCGCGAGCGCGTCCGTCAGCTCGTAACGCCCCGAGATCTTGCCATTCACGGAGTTGCCGAAATCGCTGTAGTCCTCGAATCGCGCCGCAGCACCGACCTGGAAGCGTTCCGTCAGGTTCGTCTCGAGGTCGACATATGCGCTCACGGCGTCGCGGTCGACATCGACGGTTTCCTCGGGCTTGAGGCCGGACCCCGCTTGCGTGCCGATCGGCGCGCCGATCACCGGGCCCGCCTCGTATGACTCGGGATCGCCCGCCTCGGTCTCGTAGGCGTCGTTGCGGTACTCGAGGCCCCAGGCGAAGTTCACAGGATTTGCGAAATTCCCGACCTTGAAGGGCCGCGACATGTCGAATCGCGCCGTCGGTCTGCGCGTACTTGTACTCGGCGACATTGAAGCTCGTCGGGCTCGCATCGCCGAACGACACGTTGAGCGAGTTCGTGACGTCGTGATCGAAGTCGTTCGAGCCGTACACGACCGAGAAGTCCCACTTCCACTCCGAGGCCAGAGTCCCGCGCAGGCCCGCCGCCAGCGACAAGTCCACGTTGTCCGCGTCGAGCACCGGGATGTAGCCGTCGGGGAAGATCGAAGGCACGTTGGCGAACGAATCCGGGTAGCGGAAGAAGTTCGCGCCCTCGCCGTTGCGGTCCGAGTAGCTGCCGAAGGAATAGATCTCGAGCGCATCGCCGAGCGGGAACGCCGCGTTGTACATGAAGGAGATGTCCTCCATCGGGCCGTCGCCCGCCTTGTGCGTCTGCGTGCCGGCGAGCGCGAGGTTTGCCGGCGTCTGCTCCTCGAAGAACGGGATCTGGTCGGGGCCGGAACGCAGCGTCTGGTCGCGGTCGCGGTACTCGGCCGTCAGGTTCAGGAAGCCGTCGCCGATGCCGAAGCCGCAATTGAGCGACGCGAACAGCGTGTCGCCGTCGTTGACGCTGCGTCCGGTCGGCTTGAAGTCGGTGCGGTTCTGGCCCCAACTCGCCGTCGCCTCGCCGCCCTCGTCGGCGTCCTTCAGCACGACGTTGATGACGCCGGCGATGGCGTCCGAACCGTACTGCGCGCCGGCGCCGTCGCGAAGCACCTCGATCCGCTTGATCGCGCCGACCGGGATGCTGTTGAAGTCGACCGGGCTCGTACCCTTGCCGAGCTTAGACTCCGTCGTGAGCGTCGCGGTCGTGTGCCGGCGCTTGCCGTTGACCAGCACCAGGACCTGGTCGGGGCTCAGGTTTCGCAGCTGTGCCGGGCGTACGAGGTCCGCGAAATTCGAATTCGACTGGCGCGGCAAGTTGAACGAAGGGACCAGCGACTGGATCGCCGCGCCCACCTCGCCGGGAATCGCGGCGGACCGGCGGATCGCCTCGGGAGTTACCAGGTCGACCGGGGCGAGGCTCTCGTCGAGGCTGCGGCCCGCGGTACGCGTGCCGACGACGACGATCTCCTCGAGCTCCGGCTGGCCGTCCTGCGCCAGCACCGGGCCCGCGGAAAGCAGCACCACGCCCGACGCACCCGCACCCAAGGCCGACCGGACGGCCGCACGCAAGATCTTCACCATGACACCGACCCCCAGATGAAACGATTCGCGCATTGAGTCTAGGGGTCCGGAAAACGAACGGTCAACGTCGAATTTGGATGCTCCACTCCGGTCCCGACCCGATGCCGTATTCCTGCGCGAAGTTCTTCTGGTTGATCGCGAGCGACACGCTGTCGAGACTGTTCAAGTAAAGCAAGGGCTTGCCGACTTCGACCGCTCCGAACGTCGCTACAAACGGCACGTCGAGGTTCAGAACTTCTTTACCGGCTTTCAGAATCTGTATGCGAACCGTGTCGCCCCGCGACGCGCCGAGCCGGCCGAACGTCGCGCGGTCGACGTTGGTCCAGATGTTGCCGTAATTGCCGTCGTCGGTCTGAATGTTGCCGTAGACGACGCCGTCCTCGAAGCGCGCGGCTTCGTGCGGAATCATCACGACCTCCGCGGGCAAGGCGCGACCCACCTGCTCGAAGCTGATGACGCCAGCCGCGAGCCGCGCGGCCGTGTACGCATAGACATCCCGACCGTGGAAGGTGAATGACTTCTCCGAGTTCTTCCGCCGATTGACCGCCTCGTCGATCTCGCGCACCGCGTCGATTCCGAGCCGCGGCGCCACGAAGGTCAGCGTGCCGTTGTCCGGTGTCACGAAATAATGGCCCGACTTCGTCCGCATCACGATCGACTTGCGCTCCGTGCCGACGCCCGGATCGACCACCGAGACGAAAACCGTGCCCGCCGGCCAGTACTCGGCCGTCTGCGCGAGCCGCAGCGCGCCCTGCCAGATGTTGTAGGGCTCGATCTGGTGCGTGAGGTCGTAGATGTGGATGTCGGGCGACACGCCGACCGCCACGCCCTTCATGGATGCCACGGCTCCATCGAGCAGGCCGAAGTCGGATTGCAGCACCAGGATCGGCTGTGCCGCGCCGGCAGCAGACGTGAGAACGGCACCCAGCAGCAGTCCCCAGACGGCTTTCAGTCGCATCGCAGTCCTCTCCCCAGGTGAACCTAGCTCGCCAGCCGGTCGGCATCGGCGCCGAGCACGCTGGCGCGGATCTCCGCGATCTCGTCGCGCAACTGCGCCGCTTTCTCGAATTCGAGGTTGCGTGCGAGGCGGAACATCTCGGTCTCGAGCTTGCGAATCTGCTGCATGGCCTGCTCTGGCGTCAGCTGCGGGCCCCGGCGGCGTCCGGACATGCCCGGCACGACCGATCGAGCGCCTTCCATGATGTCCTTGACGGCCTTGCGGATCGACTTCGGCACGATGCCGTGCTGCTCGTTGTACTCGACCTGCTTCGCGCGGCGCCGGTTCATTTCGGCGATCGCGCGCTCCATCGAGCCCGTCATGCGGTCGGCGTAGAGGATCGCGGTACCGCGCTCGTTGCGCGCCGCGCGACCGACGGTCTGGATCAGCGAACCTTCGGAACGCAGGAAGCCCTCCTTGTCGGCGTCGAGGATGGCGACCAGCGACACCTCGGGCAGGTCGAGGCCTTCGCGCAGCAGGTTGATGCCGACCAGCACGTCGAACTTCGCGAGCCGGAGGTCGCGGATGATCTCGACACGCTCGACGGTCTCGATGTCGGAGTGCAGGTAACGGACCTTGACGCCGTGCTCGTCGAGGTACTCGGTCAGGTCCTCGGCCATGCGCTTGGTCAGCGTCGTGACCAGCACCCGCTCGTGACGCTCGACGCGCAGCTTGATCTCCGACAGGAGGTCGTCGACCTGCGTCGCGACCGGGCGGACCTCGACCGTCGGATCGACGCAGCCCCGTCGGCCGCACCACCTGTTCGACCACCTGGCCGGACTTGGCGAGTTCGCGCTCCGCGGGCGTCGCCGATACGTAGATGGTCTGCGGCTGCACGCGCTCGAACTCGTCGAACCGCAGCGGCCGGTTGTCGAGCGCCGACGGCAGCCGGAAACCGTACTCGACCAGCGTCTCCTTGCGCGAGCGGTCGCCCGCGGTACATCGCGTGGAGCTGCGGCATCGTCACGTGGCTCTCGTCGATCACCAGCAGCGAATTCCGCGGCAGGTAGTCGAACAGGCACGGCGGCGGCTCGCCCGGCTCGCGGCCCGACAGGTAGCGCGAATAGTTCTCGATGCCCGCGCAGTAGCCGAGCTCCGCGATCATCTCGAGGTCGAACAGCGTGCGCTGCTCGAGTCGCTGGGCCTCCAGCAACTTGCCCGCGGCACGCAGCTCCGCGAGCCGCCCGCGCAACTCCACCTTGATCTCGTCGACCGCCTTCAACAGCCGCTCGCGCGGCGTCACGTAGTGCGTCGACGGGAACACCGTCAGGCGCGGGACCTTGCGCAGCACCTCGCCGGTCAGCGGGTCGAAGAACGCGAGCGTCTCGATCTCCTCGTCGAAGAACTGCACGCGCACGGCGTCGCGCTCCGACTCCGCCGGGAAGATGTCCACGACGTCGCCGCGCACGCGGAACGTGCCCTGGCGCAGGTCCAGCTCGTTGCGCGTGTACTGCATGTCGGCGAGGCGCCGCAGCAGCTGGCGCTGGTCCATGCGGTCGCCGCGCACGAGGTGCAGCACCATCTTCAGGTAGGCCTCCGGGTCGCCGAGGCCGTAGATCGCGGACACCGTGGCGACGATGATCGAATCCGGCCGTTCGAGCAGCGCCTTGGTCGCCGACAGCCGCATCTGCTCGATGTGCTCGTTGATCGAGGCGTCCTTCTCGATGTAGGTGTCGGAAGACGGCACATAGGCTTCCGGCTGGTAGTAGTCGTAGTACGAGACGAAGTACTCGACCGAGTTGCGCGGGAAGTACTCCTTGAACTCGCCGTAGAGCTGGGCCGCCAGCGTCTTGTTGTGCGCGAGCACGAGCGTCGGACGCTGCACGGACTGGATGACGTTTGCGATCGAGAAGGTCTTGCCGGAACCGGTCACGCCGAGCAGCGTCTGGTGCGCAAGGCCCGACTGGATGCCGTCGATCAGCGCGGCGATCGCGGCCGGCTGGTCGCCGGCCGGCGCGTAGTCGGCCTGCAGCTCAAACGGCCTCGATTCGCTCACGCACGCCCCGAATTGCAACGCAAAATGCCTTCCCGTACCTTAGCCGGGTTCATGGCCATCCGGTACTCCCCGTGACCATCCGACTCGCCAAGCGCGTCCAGCGCATCAAGCCCTCGCCGACGCTCGCCGTGACCGCGCGCGCCGCGCGCCTCAAGGCCGAGGGCAAGGACATCATCGGCCTCGGCGCCGGCGAGCCGGACTTCGACACGCCGGTGCACATCCAGGACGCCGGCGTCGCCGCGATCCGCGGCGGCATCACGCGCTACACCGCGGTCGAGGGCACGAACGAGCTCAAGGACGCGATCATCGCCAAGTTCCGGCGCGACAACGGCCTCGAGTACAAGCGCCCGCAGATCCTCGTGTCGAGCGGCGCCAAGCAGACGGTCTTCAACCTCTGCTGCGCCCTGCTCGACCCGGGCGACGAGGCGATCATCCCGGCGCCGTACTGGGTGTCCTACCCGGACATGGTGCTGGTCGCCGACGGCACGCCGGTCTTCGTCTCTGCGGGCATCGAGCGCGGATTCAAGATCACGGCGGCCGAGCTCGAGGCCGCGATCACGCCGCGCACGCGCCTCTTCATCCTGAACAGCCCGAGCAACCCGACCGGCGCCGCGTACTCGCGAGCCGAGCTCGCAGGCCTTCGGCGCCGTGCTCGAGACGCCATCCGCAGGTCGTCATCGGCACCGACGACATGTACGAGCACATCTGGTGGGGGCCGGAACCGTTCACCAGCTTCGTGACCGCGAATCCGCGCGCTCTACGACCGCACCGTGACGATCAACGGCTGCTCCAAGAGCTACGCGATGACCGGGTGGCGCATCGGCTACTGCGGCGGTCCGGCCGAAGTCATCGCGGCGATGGCGACGATCCAGGGCCAGAGCACGTCGAACGCCTCGTCGATCTCGCAGCACGCCGCGACGGTCGCGCTCAACGCGCCGCAGGACTGCGTCGTCGAGATGAACCGCGCTTTCAAGGCGCGGCACGACCTCGTCGTCGAGGGCCTGAACGCCCTGCCGGGTGTCCGCTGCATCCCGGGCTGGGGCACGTTCTACGCCTTTGCGCAACGTCGAACAGGCGATGCGTGACGTCGGCATCGGCCGACGACAACGCCTTCGCGGAGTTCCTGATCAACGAGGCGGGCGTCGCCGTCGTGCCGGGTTCTGCGTTCGGCGCACCGGGCTACATCCGCCTCTCGTTCGCGGCTGCGACGGAAACGCTCAAGGACGCGCTCGGCCGCATGCAACGCGTGCTCCGGCCGCGCGGACGCAAGAAGCGCGCCTGAACCCGATCAGGACGGAAAAATCCCTGCGTTTTTGTTGACTTGGCGCACCCTTGGCCGACAATCCCGCGCCCTGAAAATCCGCTTCCCCGATAGCTCAGTTGGTAGAGCAACGGACTGTTAATCCGTGGGTCGTTGGTTCGAGTCCAACTCGGGGAGCCAATTCACTCGTTGATCTCCGGATCGTTCATTGCCTGGCGCGTGCGGCGCCGCCGAGCGCGAGCGCATTGCCCGCGACCAGCACCAACAGCCCGACGACCGCCGGCAGGCTCCACGATACCCCTCGAACAGCGTCGAGACGGCCAGCGCCACGACCGGGAACAGCACGCTCGAGTAAGCCGCGCGCGACGCGCCGATGCGCTTGATGAGTGCGAGGTACAGCCCGAATGCGAGCGACGTGCCCGCAAGCGACAGATAGAGCAGCGAAAGCACGTACGGCCAGTGCGGATCGAACGCGATCGGCGTGCCGCGGATCGTCGCGATCAGCGCGAGCCCGACCGTGCCGTAAGCCAGGCCATAGGCGTTGACCGTCACGACCGGCAGCCCGACCTGCGTGTTGCGCGAAGCCGCCATGTTGCCGAGCGAGGCGACGTAGGTCGCTGCGAGCGCGAGCGCGGCCCCATGGACGATCGTGGGATCGTGCAGCGCGACCTGCAGTTCGGGCAGGAACAGGAGTGCAACGCCCAGCATGCCGGCTCCGGCAGCGACGAGCACGCGCCGCTCGATCGGCGTGCCGAAGATCAGCCTCGCGTTCACGATGTTGAAGAAGATGATCGACGTGAACAGTACCGCGACCAGGCCGCTCGTGAGGTACTGCGTCGAGAGGTAAGTCATCCAGTAGTTCAGGCAGAAGAGCGTCGCGCCCTGCAGGGCGACCATGCGGTGGTCGCGCCAGGGAGAGCCTGAGCGGGCTGCCGGTGGCGCGGGCGTAGATGAAGACACAAACGGCCGCGAGCCCGAAGCGGTAGACGAGCGAGACCTCCGGCGCGACCACGCCGAGCTGGAACTTGATCGTGTACCAGGTCGTGCCCCAGATGAGCACGACAATCGCGTAGATGAGCGGTGTAGGCACCCTCGGACGCTAGGGGCTTTCCCCTGCCGGATCAATCACTAAAGCTTAAGCAGCCGTCAGGGATCCGAGGTGAGGCAGGGTCGGAAAGCGGCTATGATGGACGACGGCCGCCGCGGCAGCAAGACCAAGGGGATCGCCGCATGGGTTTGACCGTCGCGCTGATCGCGACACTCACGCTCGCCGCGTCCGCGCCCCTGCCGCAGGACGCCGCCGGCTGGCGCGCCCGTTCTGAGGCGCTCTACGCACAGGGCGATTTTCGAGGCGCGCTCGACGCCGCCGATCGCGCGCGTGAACTCGCGCCGTCGGACCCCTGGGCTCGCTACGCCTGGGTCCGCGCCCTGGCCGCCGTCGACCCGGACGCCGCACGCCGCGCGATGCCCGGCATCGGGAACGACGAGGCGCTCAAGGCATTTCCTGACGAAGAGCGGGCACGCTTCGAGACGGCGCTGGGCTACCTCTGCCTCGACCTCGGCATCGAGCCGCTGGCGGCCATGCATTTCGGCGAAGTCCCGGCCTCGGCCGCGAGCCATCCGCAGGCGCAGGCCGGGCTCGCGATACTGGCTGTCCGGCGCGGCAACGCGCGGCTCGCGCTCGAGCATTTCGATGCGGCGCGCGCGACCGTCCGGCAGGACCCGTCGCTCGCGGAACTCGAACGCGACACGCGCTATGACGTGGTGCTGCACGAGTTCTCGACTGCCCGCGACCTGCGCGATGCGAATGCCGCCGGGCGCGCGTATTCCGTGCTCGACGAACTGCGGCCCAATCACCCGGCGACCCTGCAGGCGCGCGCTGATCTCGCCAACCTTCGCGGCGACATGCCCGCGCGCGAGCGCGCTCTGCGGGACCTGCTGGACGTGGACCCGAAGGCGCCTGGCGCCGCGAGCGAACTGACGGATACGCTGCTCGCGCTGAATCAACCGTACGACGCCTACGTCGTCGCGCGCGACATGGCGCCGGAGCGCCTCGCGCGCGACCCGGCCTTGCAGGCCATCGAACGCGAATGGGTCCCGCACCTTGAGATCGCGCTCGACGGCGGCTGGCGCAACGGGCAGACCGATCACGACCGGCTGGACCTGCCCGGCGTGCAGGTCGCCTGGTCCGGAAGCGACGCACGCTGGGGCCGGCTGCGGGTGCAGGCCGAGGCCGCGTTCCCGGATTCCGATCGGGTTCCCGCCGGCGAGCCTTTCGGAACTTCTGTCGCGCTGCCTGCACCTTCCGACTCTCAGTCGGACGAGGGCATCGGCGGGCTCGTGCAATGGGCCCCGCGCAATGGTCTCGTCCTCGAGCTCGGCACGACGCCGACTTCGTTCGAGGTCAGCAACCTCGTCGGCGCCCTGCGTTTGCGCGTCGACACGGCGTCCGGTGCCTTGAGCGTCGGCGTCGACCGCACGCCGGTCGAGGAATCGCTGCTCTCCTACGCCGGCACCGTCGACCCATTGAGTGGAACCACCTGGGGCGGCGTCATCCGCAATCGGGCCTACCTGGGCGGCCGCGTCGGTGACGATGCATTCATGCTGTACGGCGCGATCGCCGCCTCCAACGTCGAAGGACACCGTGTGGACAGCAACACGGAATGGCGTGCCGATGCGGGCTTCCTGCATCGGACGATGTCGGGTCAGGGCTGGGTCGCGCGCGTCGGCGGCGCGGTCGAGGCACTCCGGTTTTCGGCCAACCGGTCCCACTTCACGCTGGGACATGGCGGCTACTTCAGCCCGGAGAAATTCCTGTCGGTCGGACCGGTCTTCGAAGTGGAAGGGCGCCGCGACGAACGCAGCTTCCGCATCGAGGGCGGCGTCGCCTGGCAGGAAGTCCGCGAAGAGAGCAGCGACTACTTCCCGACAGACGCCGCGCTGCAGTCGGCGAGCGGCGATCCGCGTTACCCGGGCGACTCGCGCGACGGCATCGGGCTGCGGCTCGCGGCGTCGATGGAATGGCGCGTCACGTCGCGGGCCGTAGCGGGCGTCCGGATCGAGGGCGTGCGCGGCGAGAATGCCGACGAGGTGCGCCTGCAGGTCTACGCCCGCCGGTGGGACCACTCGGTGACCGACCCCGTCCAGCAGCCGCCCGTCCCGATGCGGGCTCGCCCGTACTACAACCTGTACTGAGGTCCTCAGGCGCGCGGCTTGCGGGCCGCGACCAGTGCGTCGAGATACTCGCGCGAAGCGGTCGCCGAGTTCGGGGTGGCGCAGGGCGTACTCGACCGTCGCCTCGAGGTAGCCGAGCTTGCTGCCGCAGTCGTAGCGCTTGCCCTTGAACCGGTACGCGTAAACAGGCTCGTCGTCGAGCAGTGCGGCAATGCCGTCGGTCAGCTGGATCTCGCCGCCCGCGCCGCGGCCGACATTCTTGAGACGATCGAAAATCGAGCCGGAGAGCAGGTAGCGGCCGACGACCGCGAGGTCGGAAGGCGCGTCCGCCGGCTTCGGCTTCTCGACCATGCGCCGAATGCGCGAGTACTCGCCGGCCGCGTCCTCGGTCGCCACGATGCCGTAGCTGCCGGTCTGGCTGCGCGGCACCTGCTGCACGCCGATCACGCTGCCGCCGGACTGCAGGTACCGGTCCCGCATCTGCGCGAGCACCGGCACCTCGGCATCGATCAGGTCGTCGGCCAGGTGCACGAAGAAAGGCTCGTTGCCGACCACCGCGTGCGCGCACAGCACGGCATGGCCGAGGCCGAGCGGTGCCGGCTGGCGGATGTAGATGCAGGTGGCGTCGGCGGGCAGGATGCCGCGCAGCAGGTCCACCAGATCCTGCTTGCCCTGCTCCGCGAGCGCCGACTCGAGTTCGGGGTCGGTGTCGAAATGATCCTCGATGGCGCGCTTCGAACTGCCGGTGATGAACACCAGCAGGCGCGCACCCGCGGCCAGTGCTTCCTCCGCGGCGTACTGGATGAGCGGCTTGTCGACGATCGGCAGCATTTCCTTCGGGCTCGCCTTGGTGGCGGGCAGGAAGCGTGTGCCGCGCCCGGCGACGGGAAACACCGCGAAACGGATCGGTGCGGGTCGGCTCACGGGGGGTCCTTCGGTTCCGGAATCCTGAGTGGGTCATGATACCGGAGCCGCCGTGAGCCGGCCCGCGCCGCGGGCTCGCGCGTATCAGCCGCTCGGCCTTCGCCGACTCGAACTTGAGGTTCGTCTTGTTCTGGTCGATGAGCTTCTTGCCGAGTCCCTTCACCTTCGCGAGGTCATCGGCGCTCTTGAACGGGCCGTTCTTCTCGCGGTAGCTGACGATCGCCTCCGCCTTCGCCATCCCGACACCCTGGAGCTCGCGCGCGAGCGTCTTGGCGTCCGCGGTGTTCACATCGACGGGCCCGGCGATGGCGATCGGCGCGAGCAGCGTCGCGGCCACGAGGGCCGCACTCAGTCCCTTGATCAACATGGCTTCACTCCCTTTTCTCTCGCGCGCGGCGACCATCGCCGCGCCCGGGGAGCAAGACTAGGCGCGGGCGACGCCGTGCGCCGCCCGTCAATCCGCATGCATTCGCCGGAATGTTGCGAACGGGGACCGACCCCTCCTACTTGCTTGCCCGCCCTCCAGCCCCGCCACCAGGTCGAATCGCAGCAGCGGACGCTGGCTGTCCCAGGTCTTGCATCCCGGGCACTGCCAGAAGTGGTCGATGCTCGAGAAGCCGCAATTCGCGCAGCGGTAGCGCGGCGTGCGCGCAGCGAGGCGGCGCAGCACCTTGGCAATGTCCATGACCGCGCGCGCATCGAGCGCGGCCGGATCGCGGCCGATCGCGCGCACGAGCCCGGCGATCGCGTCGTCCTGCGCGAGGCAGGCGCGCACGCGCTCCTCGAGCGGCGCGAAATCGAGCGCATCCGCCATGATCGAGGCGATCGCGATTTCGTTCACCGCATCCGGCCGGCTGTCGACGACCCGCGCGACGGCCCCCTCACCGGACTGCCGGCCGCGCGCGCGAGGCGCACGAGCCGCGGCACGACCTCGATCGCGAGCGCCGCATCGTGCGGCAGCACCGCGCCCAGCAGGCGCTCCGCCAGCGCGAAGTCGCCCTGCTCGATCGCGATGTCGGCCCGGACCAGCGCGCCGCGCGGAAAACGGCGGACTTCCTTGCGCGCCGCGCGCAAGTGCTCGCGTGCCTCGTCGAGCGCGCCGCGCGCACGCGCCGCCTCGGCGAGTTCGCAGTAGTAGTGCGCGATCGCGCTCTCCTGCGGCGCGCGGCCGGCCTTCTCGAGCTCGCGGAAGACCCCGATCGCCCGCATCCACTCCTGCTCCTGCTCGTAGATGCGCATCAGCTTGCGCATCGCGGCCATGCGGTGGGCGCCCGAGGCGGCGAGCGGCTCGAGGATCTTCTCGGCGCGGTCGAGCATGCCGGCCTTCAGGTAGTCCTGCGCCAGCGCGAAACCCGCCTGCTCGCGCTGGCTCGGCTCGAGCGTCTCGCGCGTGGCGATGTTCTGGTGGATCTTGATCGCGCGGTCCACCTCGCCGCGGCGGCGGTAGAGGCTGCCGAGCGCGAAATGGGTCTCGACGGTGTCGTCGTCGAGCTCGACGGCACGCAGGAACGCCTCGAGGGCGCGGTCGGGCTGCTCGTTGACCAGGAAGTTCACGCCGGCGAGGTAGTTGCCGCGCAGGCGCTCCTCGCCGACGGCGCTCGGCCGCGGCTTGCGCGACGCGTAGAAACCGATGGCCCCGCCGAGGAACAGGACGCCGAGCAGGATCCAGATCGATTCCGGGTTCATGCCGTGAGTCGGCGCGCGCGGCGGCGCCCGGCGCCTCAGTCCCGGATCGGGTGGGACTGTCCCGCATTGACGCGCTCGCGCAGGTCCTTGCCCGGCTTGAAATGCGGCACGTACTTGCCGGCCAGCGCGACGGCTTCGCCGGTCTTCGGGTTGCGGCCCTGGCGCGGCGGACGGAAATGCAGCGAGAAGCTGCCGAAGCCGCGGATCTCGATGCGCTCGCCGCCGGCCAGCGCGTCGCTCATGATCTCGAGCATCTGCTTGACCGCGAGCTCGACGTCCTTGGCCGGCAGGTGCTTCTGCTTCGCGGAGATGATCTCGATCAGTTCTGATTTTGTCATTGCTCCCGTCCCTCGAACTGCGAGGTCGCCGCCGCCATCCCCGGCGACGACCCGGACCGGCTCACTGACCGGAGATCTGCTCCTTCAGCAGGTCGCCGAGCGTGGTGCCGGTCGCCGAATCGGAGCCGCGGTACTGCTGCACCGCCTCGGCTTCCTCCTCGGCCTCGTTCGCCTTGATCGACAGCGCGATCGCGCGGCTCTTGCGGTCGATGCCCATGAAGCTCGCCTCGACCTCGTCGCCGACCTTCAGCACCGTGCGCGCATCCTCGACGCGGTCGCGCGCCGAGCTCGGAGGCGCGCAGGCTGCCCTCGATGCCGTCGCCGAGGTCGATGATCGCGCCGCGCGCGTCGACTTCCTTGACGATGCCCTTGACGATGCTGCCCTTCGGGTGATCGGCGAGGTAGGCCGAGAACGGATCCTTCGCGAGCTGCTTGACGCCGAGCGAGATGCGCTCGCGCTCCGGGTCGATCGACAGCACCACGGCCTCGATCGTCTGGCCCTTCTTGTAGTTGCGCACGGCTTCTTCGCCCGGGCGGTCCCAGGAGATGTCGGACAGGTGCACGAGGCCGTCGATGCCGCCGTCCAGGCCGATGAAGATGCCGAAGTCGGTGATCGACTTGATCTGGCCGGAGACCTTGTCGCCGCGGTTGAAGCTGCTCGGAGAACTCGTCCCACGGATTCGCCTTGCACTGCTTGATGCCGAGCGAGATGCGGCGGCGCTCCTCGTCGATGTCGAGCACCATGACCTCGACTTCCTCGCCGACGTGCACGACCTTGGACGGGTTGACGTTCTTGTTGGTCCAGTCCATCTCGGAGACGTGCACCAGGCCTTCGACGCCCTCCTCGATCTCGACGAAGCAGCCGTAGTCGGCGATGTTCGTGACCTTGCCGAACAGGCGCGTGTTGGGCGGGTAGCGGCGCGCGATGTTCTGCCACGGATCGTCGCCGAGCTGCTTGAGGCCGAGCGAGACGCGCTGGCGCTCGCGGTCGAACTTGAGGATGCGGACGTCGATCTCGTCGCCGACGTTCACGACTTCGGACGGATGCTTGACGCGCTTCCAGGCCATGTCGGTGATGTGCAGCAGGCCGTCGATGCCGCCGAGGTCGACGAACGCGCCGTAGTCGGTCAGGTTCTTGACCGTGCCCTTGACGACGTCGCCTTCCTGCAGGTTGTCGAGCAGCTGCGAGCGCTCGGCGCTGTATTCCTGTTCGACCACCGCGCGACGCGACACCACGACGTTGTTGCGGCGCTGGTCGAGCTTGATGACCTTGAACTCGAGTTCCTTGCCTTCGAGGTAGCTCGGGTCGCGCACCGGGCGCACGTCGACCAGCGAACCGGGCAGGAACGCGCGGACGTTGTCGATCTCGACCGTGAAGCCGCCCTTGACGCGTCCGTTGATGATGCCCTTGACGATCTCGCCCTTGGTGAAGGCCTCTTCGAGGCGGGTCCAGGTGCGGGCGCGCTTGGCTTTCTCGCGCGACAGGCGCGTCTCGCCGGAGCCGTCCTCGACGGCATCGAGCGCCACCTCGACTTCGTCGCCGACGGTGACTTCGATCTCGTCCGCTCTCGTTGCGGAACTGGTCGAGCGGGATGACGGCCTCGGACTTGAGTCCGACGTTGACGATGACGACGTCGTCGTTCGATGTCGACGATGGTGCCGGTCAGGATCTGGCCGGGCTTGATCTGCTGGCTGGCGAGACTCTGCTCGAAGAGTTGCTGGAAAGATTCGGTCATTGGGTCATCCGGGCCGCGGGGCCCATTGGGGTTTACCTGCCGCACGGCATCCTGCCGATACGGGTCCTGCTCGACGCGGCTTGGCTTCCTGCCTGCCGTCCTTGCCGGTGCCTGCCGGCTCTTCAACGCCCGCGCGCCGCCTCCGGAAACCGCTCGCGCGCGAGTTCAATGACCCGCCCGACGACCTCCTCGATGGTCAACGCAGTCGAATCCACGACGACCGCCTCCGGAACCGCAATCAGCGGGGCCACGGCTCGCGTGGTATCCCGCCGGTCCCGCTCGGCGATCTCCGCGGAAAGGGCGGCAAGGCTACCACTCAACCCCTTTCCTTTCAACTGCTTATGGCGCCTGAGGGCCCTTTCCTCGGGGCTGGCCGTGAGGAAGATCTTGAGCCCCGCATCGCGGAAAACGATCGATCCCATGTCACGTCCGTCGGCGACCAGTCCCGGAGCCCGCGCAAACGCCCGCTGGCGGCCCAACAGGGCCGATCGGACTGGCTGCAAGGCAGCGACCCTCGAAGCCGCTTCGCCGGTCGCCTCGGCCCGCAGTTCACGCGTCACGTCGCTGCCCGCAAGCTCCACCCGCTCCCCGCCCGTCTCGTCCATGCCGAAGGTCGTGTCGAGGCTTGCCGCCAGGCGGGCGTGGCCTTCGACGTCGTCGCCCGCGAGGCCGGCGCGCATTCCGGCGAGCGCCACCAGTCGGTAAAGGGCCCCACTGTCGAGCAGGTGCCAGCCGAAGTGACGAGCCACCTGGCGCGCGATCGTGCCCTTGCCGGACCCGCTCGGGCCGTCGATCGCGATGACCGGAACCTGGCTCATCCGCGCCTCCGCCAGCAGCAGTCCCGTGGCCCGCGCGGTCGCAGCAAAGCCGGGGAACGACGTCGCGACATTCTGCACGTCGCGGATGATCGAGCTGCGATTCGGCGCGGGCTCCGAGGATTGCAAAGGCCATGGCCACGCGGTGGTCGCCGCGGCTGTCGACCGTGCCGCCGCGAACCGGCCCGCCGCGAATCCGCAGGCCGTCCGCCGACGGCTCGACGGCGACGCCGAGTTCCGCGAGGCCCACACTCATGGCCGCAAGCCGGTCACTTTCCTTGACCCGTAGCTCCGACGCCCCCGTCACGACGGTCTCGCCTTCCGCCAGCGCCGCCACGGCAAAGAGGAGCGGCAGTTCGTCCATGGCAATCGGCACCGTTTCCGGCGGCACCTCGATCCCGCGCAACCGCCCCGGACGCACTTCGATGTCGGCCCGGGGTTCCTCGCCAGCGGCGTCGTGGGCATGCACGCGGATGTCGGCGCCCATGAGCCGCAGGATGTCGAGCAGCGCGGTGCGCGTCGGGTTGATGCCGACGTCGCGAATGAGCAGGCTGCCCGTCCCCGCGATCACGCCGGCGGCGATGAAGAATGCGGCCGACGAGAAATCGCCGGGAATCCGGATATCCGTTGCACGCAGCGATGCGCGGCCCTGGATCGCGACGGCGTTGGCTTCACGCTCGATCGGCACGCCGAAGGCGCCGAGCATCCGCTCCGTATGGTCCCGCGAAATGCCCGGTTCCTGCACACGGGTCCGGCCGCTCGCGTAGAGACCCGCCAGCAGGAGCGCGGACTTCACCTGTGCGCTCGGCTTGTCGAGACGGTGATCGCAGCCGACGAGCGGGCGCGACCCGCTGACGGTGATCGGCGGACGGCCTTCGAGAGTCCGGATGCCGGCGCCCATGCGTCGCAAGGGCTCGGCGACCCGCTCCATGGGCCGCTGCATCAACGAAACGTCGCCGACCAGCGTGGACTCGAACTCCTGACCGGCCAGGAGTCCCGCGAGCAGCCGCATCGAAGTGCCCGAATTTCCGAGGTCGAGCGCGTGCGGCGGCGCGCGCAATCCGTGCATGCCGGTCCCGTGCACGACGAAATGCCCGGATCCGAGCCGCTCATTCCGCACACCCATCGCCGACAGCGCGCCGAGCGTCGATGCACAGTCTTCGCTCTCGAGGAAGCCGCGAATCTCGGTCGTGCCCTGTGCGATCGCGCCGAGCAGCGCCGCACGATGCGAGATCGACTTGTCGCCCGGGACCCGCAATTCGCCCGCGACCTGGCCGCCTGGCGTGGTTACGTAGCTTCGGATTGCCGTTTTCACGCCGGACCCGGGATAGCCGCCACCATGGCGGTGAGCAGCCGCTCGTTCTGCTCCTCGGTTCCGGTCGTGATGCGGAGATGATTCAGCAGGCCGTAGTTCGCCAGTGGGCGCACGATCACGCCTTCGCGCAACAGCGCGTGGTCGACCGGGCCCGCGGCGCGGTGCAGGTCCGCCAGGACGAAGTTGCCGGCGGATGGCGGCGCATCGATGCCGAGCTTCGAGAGACCCCCACGCAGCTGCTCAATTCCCGCACGATTGAGTGCAATCGACGTATCGAGATGCTCGTGATCGTCGAGCGCCGCCGCGGCGGCCGCGAGCGCCGGCACCGACACGTTGAACGGCTGTCGCACGCGATTGAGGATGTCCGCAAGGTCCGGGTGGGAGATTGCGTAGCCGACGCGCAGTCCCGCGAGTCCGTACGCCTTCGAGAAAGTCCGCGTGACCACCAGGTTGGGGTGACGCTCGAGCCATTTCGTGCCATCCGGCACGCCGAGCGCCGCGGAGTACTCGTGGTACGCCTCGTCGAGGACCACGATCACCTCGGGCGGCACCGCGCGCAGCAGCACATCGAGCTGCGCTTCGTCCAGCCAGGTGCCGGTCGGATTGTTCGGGTTGGCGACGAACATCATGCGGGTCCGCGGCCCGACGGCGGCGGCGAGCGCCGCGGGGTCATGGCCGAGCGGTTGCGCGTGGTCGGCGGGCCACGCCGGCGCAACCCGCGCCGTCGCGCCGGAAGCCTGCACCGCGCCCGGATAGACCGCGAACCCATATTGCGAGTGGACTGCTTCGACGCCGGGCACGAGGAACGCTTCGGCCAGCAGCACGAGGACATCGTTCGAACCGTTGCCGAGCGTCACCTGGTCGATGTCGACGCCGAGACGGTGCGCAAGCCGCGCGCGCAGGCCATGCCCGCTGCCGTCGGGATAGTGGCCCACGTTCTGGATGGCCGCTGCCAGCGCCGCCCGCGAGCGCGGCCCCGGCCCGAGCGGATTCTCGTTCGAAGCGAGCTTGATGCTGCCCTTGATGCCTAGCTCGCGCTCGAGCGTTGCCGGCGGCTTGCCCGGCACGTACGGCGAGAGGCTGCGCACGCCGGGCGCCGCCAGTGCCTCGAATCGGTTCCCGGCACCCACTCAGACTGCCCTCGCGCTCAGCACGCCCTGGATGGAGCCGATCCGCTCGACGAGTCCCGCGGGGACTTTGCCGTCGATGTCGATCAGCGTGTAGGCAAGTTCGCCCTTCGACTTGTTGAGCAGGTCGGCGATGTTGAGCCCGGCGTCGGCGAGGCGCGTCGAGATCTGGCCCACCATGTTCGGTACGTTGCTGTTGGCGATTGCGATGCGCGCCGTTGCGGGGACGCGCGGCAGTGACGCTTCCGGGAAATTCACGGAATGACGGATGTTGCCGTGCTCGAGGAAATCACGCAGCGTGTCGGCGACCATCATTGCGCAATTCTCCTCCGCTTCGCTGGTCGACGCGCCGAGGTGCGGCAGCGCGACCACGCCGGGCACGCCGCGCGTGACCGCCGACGGGAAATCGCAGACATAGGCGCCGAGCCGGTCTGCGCGCAAGGCTGCGACGACGGCCGCCTCGTCGACGATCGCCGCCCGCGCGAAGTTGAGGATCGTCGCCCCCGGCGGCATGAGCGCAATGCGCCTGGCGTTGACGAGAGCCCGGGTCGCATCGACCAGCGGGACATGCACGGTGACCGCGTGCGACCGCGCAAACAGGTCCTCGAGGCTCAGCGCCTGCTCGACGCCGGACGACAGCTGCCAGGCCCGCTGCACCGTGATCTGCGGGTCGTACCCCAGTACGTGCATGCCGAGCAGGTGCGCGGCATTCGCGACTTCGACGCCGATCGCGCCGAGGCCGATCACGCCCAGGGTGCGTCCCGGCAGCTCATGGCCGACGAACCGCTTCTTGCCCTGCTCCACGGCCTCCTCCAGCGCGTCCCCGGAGAGATCCAGTGAACGCACGAAGTCGAGGGCCGGGCCGAGGTGGCGCGCACCGAGGAACAGTCCAGCCAGGACTAACTCCTTGACGGCATTCGCATTCGCGCCCGGCGAGTTGAAGACCGGAACGCCCCGCTGCGAGAACAGCGACACCGGGATGTTGTTGGTTCCGGCGCCCGCTCGCCCGACGGCGAGCACGTTCGCAGGGATTTCCATGGCGTGCATGTCCGCCGAACGCAACAGGATCGCATCGGGGCGGCCGATCTCGGGCCCTACCTCGTAGCGATCGGCCGGAAGGCGTTCGAGTCCCTTCGGCGAGATGCTGTTCAGCGTGCGCACGCGAAACCGCATCAGCCGTTCCGCCGCTCGAACTCGTGCATGAACTCCACCAGCGCCGCAACGCCGGCCTGTGGCATCGCATTGTAGAGGCTCGCACGCATTCCGCCGACTGCACGGTGGCCCGCGAGGTTCGTGAGGCCGGCGCTCTCGGCTTCGGCCAGGAAGATCTTGTCGAGCTCCGGCCGCGCCAGCCGGAACGGCACGTTCATCCAGGACCGGCAGTCATGCGCCACCGGATTCGAATAGAAACCGGAGGCATCGATGGCCGCATACAGCATTTGTGCCTTGGCCTGGTTGCGCCTCGCCATCTCTGCAAGGCCGCCTTCGCGCTTCAGCCACTGGAACACGAGGCCCGCCATGTACCAGCCGAAGGTCGGCGGCGTATTGAGCATCGAGCCGGCATCGGCCATGGCGCGGTAGTCGAGGACGGACGGTGTGCCGGCGCGTGCGCGGCCCAGCAGGTCATCGCGCACGATCACGACCGTGATTCCCGACGGGCCGATGTTCTTCTGCGCGCCCGCGTAAATGAGCCCGAAACGCGAAACGTCGAGCGGGCGAGACAGGATGCTGGAGGACATGTCCGCGACGAGCGGCACCGGACCCGCAGCCGGAACGTACGGAAACTCGACGCCGCCGATGGTCTCGTTCGGCGTGTAGTGCAAGAACGCCGCACCGGGCGATGGCCGCAGCGATGACGGCTCCGGCACGGTCGTGTATTGCGAGGCCGCCTCGTCGGCCGTGATCGTCACGGACACGAAGCGGCGAGCCTCGCGAATCGTGCGCTCGGACCAGTGGCCGGTGTTGACGTAGTCGGCAGGTTCCCCCGGCTGGGCGAAGTTCAGCGGCACAGCGGCGAACTGGGCGGTCGCCCCGCCCTGCATGAAGAGCACGCGATAGTCGGCCGGAACGGCAAGCAATTCGCGGAGATCCGCCTCGGCGCGCTCGGCCGCGGCCATGAACGGCTTGCTGCGGTGACTGATCTCCATCACCGACATGCCGCCCTGCCAATCGAGCATTTCGTCGCGCGCCTGCTCGAGCACAGGCAGCGGCAGTACGGCAGGTCCCGCTGAAAAGTTGTAGGCGCGCACGCGCGGGCAGCGCCGGTTTCAGCCGGCTGCTTCGCCGCCCTGCGAGTCGTCCCCGGCGATGCGCTCGATTCCGACGAGCTTTTCGCCGTCCTCGAGCCGCATGATGCGCACGCCCTGCGTGTTGCGCCCGAGGACCGGGATGTCGCTGACCGGCACACGCACCAGCGTGCCGCCAGAGTTGATGAGCATGACCTCGTCATCGCGCTGCACCTGGCGCGCTCCGACCAGGGTCCCATTGCGCTCACTGGTCTGCAGCGCAATCACGCCCTGCCCGGCACGACCGTGCCGCGGAAAGTCGTCCATCGCGGTGAGCTTGCCGTAGCCGCGCTCGGACACGGTCAGGATCGGGCCCTCGCCGAGGACCATCAGGGACGTCACCCGCTGGCCTTCGGCCAGCTTGATGCCGCGCACGCCCGCAGCCTCGCGGCCCATGGGACGCACCTGGTCCTCCGCAAAGCGGATTGCCTTGCCTTCTGTCGTCGCAAGCAGGATGTCGCGCTCGCCGTCGGTCAGGGCAACGCCGACGAGGCTGTCGCCCGGATCCAGCGACGCCGCAATGATGCCATTCGCGCGCGGGCGCGAGAACGCCGAGAGCGGCGTCTTCTTGACCGTGCCCTGCGCCGTCGCCATGAACACGAAGTGCGACTCGTCGAACTCGCGGATCGCGAGGATGGCGGTGATGCGCTCCCCCTCCGCCAGCTGCAACAGGTTGACGATCGGCTTGCCGCGCGAGCCGCGGCTCGCGAGCGGGAGCTGGTACACCTTGAGCCAGTAACACTGCCCGCCGTCCGAGAAGCAGAGCAGCGTGTCGTGCGAATGCGCGATGAAGAGCTTGTCGACGAAGTCCTCGTCCTTGACCGTCGTCGCCATCTTGCCCTTGCCGCCGCGCCGCTGCGCCTCGTAGTCCGTGACCGGCTGCGTCTTGGCGTAACCGGCGTGCGACAGCGTGACGACGAGGTCCTGGCGCTCGATGAGGTCCTCGATCGTGACGTCGGACTGGTCGGCGACGATCTGCGTCCGCCGCGCATCGCCGTAGGCTTCCTTGAGCGCGGTCAATTCGCCGCGAATCACCGAGAGCAGGCGATCCGGCCGCGCCAGGATCTCGCCGAGGTCGCGGATCTGCTCGAGCAGTTCGGTGAACTCCGCGACGATCTTGTCCTGCTCGAGGCCGGTCAGGCGGTGCAGCCGCAGGTCGAGGATCGCCTGGGCCTGGGCCTCGGAAAGCCGGTAGGCGCCGTCGTGCAAGCCGAGCTCGTCCGCCAGCCCGTCGGGGCGCGTCGGCGCGTTGCCGGCGCGCGCCAGCATCGCGGGCACGGCGCCCGGGCCCCAGGTGCGCGCCTGCAGTGCCGCCCGTGCTTCTGGCGGCGTCGGCGATGCCTTGATCAGCGCGATCACCTCGTCGATGTTCGCAAGCGCGACTGCGAGGCCTTCCAGCAGGTGTGCGCGCTCGCGCGCCTTGCGCAGGTCGTAGATCGTCCGGCGCGTCACGACCTCGCGTCGGTGGCGCAGGAACGCGTCCAGCATTTCTTTCAGCGACAGCAGCTTCGGCTGGCCATCGAGGAGCGCAACCATGTTGACGCCGAACACGGTCTCCATCGGTGTCAGCTTGAACAGCTGGTTGAGTACGAGCTCGCTGTTCTCGCCACGCTTGAGTTCGATGACGACCCGCAGGCCGTCCTTGTCCGACTCGTCGCGCAACTCCGAGATGCCCTCGATTTCCTTGGCGCGCACGAGGTCGGCGATGCGCTCCAGCAGCCGCGCCTTGTTGACCTGGTAGGGAAGCTCGGTCACGACGATCGCCTCGCGGCCACGCTCGTCGATGGTTTCGACCGACGTGAGCGCGCGCACGGACAGCCGCCCGCGGCCCGTCTTATAGGCGGCTACGATCTCGGCCGCGCCATTGATGATGCCGGCGGTCGGGAAGTCCGGTCCTGGCACGAGCCGCATCAGGTCCGCAAGGCCGAGCGAGGGATCGTCGATCAGCGCGACACATGCGTCGATGATCTCACCGAGATTGTGCGGCGGAATATTGGTCGCCATCCCGACCGCGATGCCGGACGAGCCGTTGACCAGCAGGTTCGGGATCCGCGCCGGCAGCACCGCAGGTTCATACTCGCTGCTGTCGTAGTTCGGCGTGAAGTCGACCGTTTCCTTCTCGATGTCGGCAAGCAGTTCGTGCGCGATGCGCGACATGCGCACCTCGGTGTAGCGCATCGCCGCCGCGGCGTCGCCGTCGACCGAGCCGAAATTGCCCTGCCCGTCCACCAGCAGGTAACGCAGCGAGAAAGGCTGCGCCATGCGCACGATCGTGTCGTAGACCGCCGAGTCGCCATGCGGGTGGTACTTGCCGATGACGTCGCCGACGATGCGCGCCGACTTCTTGTAGGGCTTGTTCCAGTCGTTGCCGAGTTCCCGCATCGCGAACAGCACGCGCCGGTGCACGGGCTTCAGCCCGTCGCGGACATCGGGCAGCGCACGCCCCACGATTACGCTCATCGCGTAGTCGAGGTAGGACTTGCGCATCTCGTCTTCGAGGTTGACGTGCAGGACTTCGCGCGCGATCTCGCTCATGCGGATTTCGTCGACTTTTCAGGACCCAAGGAAGGCGCGAATTTTAACACAGCGCGTATACTTCACGGATGCAAAACGCCCCGAACGTGGACCCTGCGGAGATCGCGAAATTCGACGCGGCGGCACCGCGATGGTGGGACCCGGACGGCGAATTTCGGCCGCTTCATGACCTCAATCCGGCCCGGCTCGACTACATCGAGGCTCGTTCCGGCCTTGCGGGCCAGAGGGTCCTCGACGTGGGTTGCGGCGGCGGCCTCCTGGCCGAAGGCATGGCGCGCCGGGGTGCCCGGGTGCTCGGGATCGACCTTGCGCCGGAAGCCCTTGTCGTCGCGCGCCTGCACGCCCTGGAGACTGGAACGGCGGTGGAATACCGCCAGGTCGCGGTCGAAACGCTGGCCGAATCGGCGGCGGCAGGCTTCGATGTCGTCACCTGCCTCGAAATGCTGGAGCACGTGCCCGATCCGTCGGCCATCGTTGCGGCCCTCGCCCGCCTCGTGCGGCCTGGCGGCCATGTCGTCGTCTCGACCATCAACCGCAATGCCAAGGCCTTTGCCCTCGCCATCGTCGGCGCCGAATACGTGATGCGCCTCCTGCCGATGGGCACGCACCGATATGCCCGCCTCATCCGGCCGTCCGAACTGTCGCGCTGGGCACGAGCGGCCGGACTGGAACTCTGCGATCTTGCCGGACTCCAGTACGACCCCTTCAGTCGCAGTGCGCGCGTTACGGCTGACGTGTCCGTCAACTATCTGGCACATTTCAGCCGCCCGATGACGGTCCCCCGCGCATGATCGCCAGCCGCGGACTGCGCGGCGTACTGTTCGATCTCGACGGGACGCTCCTCGATACGGCACCGGACATGGCCGCGGCGCTAAATCGCTTGCGCGTCGCCGAAGGTCTCGAAGCACTGCCTTTTTCGCAGATCCGCCCGCACGTTTCGCACGGTGCTCAGCGACTGCTGCGACTCGCATTCGGGGCGCCAGAGGCCGAGCGCCACGAATCTCTGCGGCGTCGTTTCCTGGACTTCTACCGGGCGGCGCTAGCGGTACATACCCGGCTGTTCGATGGTTTCGAGGCAGTCCTTTCGTCCATCGAGGGCTCGGGCCTGCGCTGGGGCATCGTCACCAACAAGCCGGGCTGGCTTGCGGAGCCGCTCGTTGCCGAAGTCGGCCTGGCCGGGCGCTGTGCCTGCCTCGTCGCCGGCGATACGCTGGCCGAGCGCAAGCCGCACCCGCTGCCGCTGCTGCATGCCGCAGGCCTCCTGGGCTTCGAGCCGTGGGAATGCGTGTACGTCGGCGATGCCGAACGCGACGTGCAGGCCGCGCGGAACGCGGGCATGATTCCGCTGGTGGCCGGTTTCGGCTACCTGGGCGACGGCGAAGACCCCGCGGCCTGGCAGGCCGAGGCCATATTTGCCCGGCCCGAAGAACTGGTCGACTGGCTGGGACTGGGCAGATGACCCTCGACCTCACACTGTTCGTCGTGATCCTGCTTGCGCTGGCCCTCGCCCTGGCTGCCGGCTGGTGGATGGGACGACGCCGCAAGGCCGCGCTCGAGGCGGAGCGCGCGCTTTCCATCGACCGCGCGATGGAGCAACTCGACCGGCGTTTCGACGATCTCGCTGGCCGCCAGCTGCGCGAGAACATCGACAATTTCCTGCTTCTCGCACGCGAGAATCTCGGCGGGCACCAGCAGCAGGCCCAGGCGACGCTCAAGGAGCGCGAACAGGCCATCGAGGCGCTCGTGAAGCCGATCCAGGAAACCCTGGCTCGCACTTCGGAGGCGCTGCGCGAGATCGAGGTCGAGCGGCAGCGCGACTTCGGCAGCCTGCGGCAGAACCTCACCGACATGCGCGACTCCCACTCCGCGCTGCAGCGTGAGACGCGAAACCTCGTGCAGGCCCTCAGCAAGCCACAGGTTCGCGGCCAGTGGGGCGAGATCGCGCTGCGCCGGCTCGTTGAACTCGCGGGCATGACCGCGCACTGCGACTTTGAGGAACAGGTACACGTCGCCGGCACTGACGGCGCCCTGAGGCCCGACATGGTCGTGCACCTGCCGGAAGGGCGCGACATCGTCATCGACGTCAAGACGCCGCTCGACGCCTACCTGACGGCGGCCGAGGCGCCGAGCGACGAGGTGCGAGCGGCGGCGCTCAAGCGCCACGCGCAGCACGTGGCCGACCGTGTGCGCATGCTGTCATCGAAGAACTACGCCGCCCAGTTCGAGCAGGCACCGCAATTTGTCGTGCTGTTCCTGCCCGGCGACCAGTTCCTTTCGGCGGCGCTCGACCAGCAACCCGAACTGCTCGATCGCGCGATGAGCAGCAACATCATCCTCACGACTCCCTCGACGCTGCTTGCGCTGCTCAAGACCGTTTACAACGGCTGGCAGAATGTGCGGCTCGCCGAGAATGCGGAGCGCATCCGCGGCCTTGCCGAGGAGCTCTTCGCGCGCCTCACGACCTTCCGCAATCACATGGGCAAGATCGGCAGCTCGCTGGAAGCGAGTGTCAATGCCTTCAATTCGGCAGTAGGGTCCCTCGAGCGCAGCGTGCTGCCCGGCGCGCGCAAGTTCGTCGAGCTCGGCGTGCGCACCGACAAGCCGATCGAGGAACTCGAGCCGATTGAAGTCGCGGCGCGGCTGACCGAAGGTGCTGCGGCACGCCTGGCACCTCCGGAAGAACATTGACCTTCGCGAACGCGACGGCCGCCACGACGCAGGCCGCGGCGCGCGCCTACGCGCCGGAGACGGACTCGCACGCTGGCCGTGTCGTCCTGGTCACCGGCGCGAGCGACGGCATCGGACAGGCCCTGAGCCTTGCCCTCGCCCGCCAGGGCGCCACGGTCGCGCTCCTCGGGCGCACGCAGCGCAAGCTCGTTCGTACCTATGACCGCATCGTCGCCGAGGGCGGTCACCAACCGGCGCTGCTGCCGTTCAATCTCGAGTCCGCAGCTGCACCCGAATACGAGGCGCTGTTCGACGCGATCGACCGGGAATTTGGCCGCCTCGATGGCCTCGCGCACGTCGCGGGCATCCTGGGCGACCTCAGTCCGATCGAGCAATACGATGTGCCGACCTGGTGCAAGGTCCTGCACGTGAACCTGACCGCCGCCTTCCTGCTGACCCGCACGCTGCTGCCGCTGCTGCGCAAATCGGACGATGCCTCGATCGTGTTTACTTCGAGTACGGTCGGCCGCGCCGGTCGCGCCTACTGGGGCGCCTATGCGACCTCGAAGTTCGGCACGGAAGGGCTCATGCAGGTTCTCGCACACGAAATGGCGGACACCACGCGCATTCGCGTCAACAGCCTGAATCCGGGCCCGACCCGCACGACGATGCGCAGGCAGGCTTTCCCGGCGGAGGATGCCGCGCGCCTGCCCGAACCCGGGGCAATCCTCGCGCCCTACCTCTTCCTGCTCGGCCCTGCCGGCCGGAACGTCAACGGCGAGGCGATCGACTGCCAGGAGCGCGCGGCGGCGCCGCAAACTCCTGCAGTGACGTGAGCTCATCGTCGGTGAGCGCGCGGCTGCGCCCCCGGGCGAGCGCGCGATCCATTGCGATCGGGCCGTAGTGCGTACGCAGGATGCGGTTGGCTTCAAGGCCGCAGGCTTCCAGAATTTCCCGCAGGTCCCGTGGCCGCAGCCCCGTGACTTCGACCTGCAGCCATCGATTGCTGGCCTCTCCACCGGTGACAGTCACCGACTGGATCTCGCCCTTGACGCCCTCGGCGATCGCCTTCTCCTGCAACTCGCGTTCGATCGTCTTCTCGTCGAAAGCGCCGCGGACCCGCAGGCTGTACTGGCTCGCGATCGCCGCGGCCCGCCGGTCAGTGCCGCCGCGAGCGCACCGTCGGTCACGAAGATCTCGAGGCCGCCGTCGCGCGGCGGCAACGGGCTCACCGGGATCCAGCGCTTGCCGCCGACTTTCGGGAGCCGCTCGATCGAGCTCGGTGCATCGCCCTTGGCGTCCGCACGCACGCCTTCCTGCGCCGGGCGGTGATAGGCGACCGCCAGGTGCGCCTGGTCCGTGCCGCGGCCGAGGCGCAGGCGCCGGCCGTCCAGCCGCACATCGTCGCGTTCCCCGATCGGTTGCCCCGGTTCTGCCGGCTTGCCGTTGACGCTGATGCGCCCGGCCACAATCCAGGCCTCGACCTGGCGGCGCGACCCGACACCGCGGGCAGCGAGGACTTTCTGGATTCGTTCACGCATGGGATCGCCGGCGCGGCAGGGCCGCGCGGAATCAGCTCGCGACGTCAGCGTCGTTCGCGGCCGGCTCGCCGGCGGGCGCGGCCTGCACCGTCGCCGGCTCGTCGAACTCGAGCTGGATGCCGACGTCGTCCATGTCGCGGAGTGCTGCGAGGGACGGCAACTCGTCGAGGCTGCGCAAGCTGAAGTAGTCGAGGAAGTCGCGCGTGGTTCCCAGGAGTTCCGGATGACCGGGAACCTCGCGGTGCCCGACGACGCGGATCCAGCCGCGCTCGGTCAGCGTGCGGATGATGTTCGGGTTGACCGTCACGCCACGCACATCCTCGATCTCGCCGCGCGTGATCGGCTGGCGGTAGGCAATGAGTGCGAGCGTCTCCAGCAGCGCGCGCGAATACCGTGTCGGTCGCTCCTGCCAGAGCCGCGACAGGCGCACCGAGAAATCCTTGCGCACTTGCAGCCGGAAGCCGCTCGCCACTTCGACGAGCTCCATGGGGCGCCCTTCACAGTCGTCCGCAATTGCGCCGAGCGCCTTGCGCACCTGCGCGGCGTCGGGCCGCTCGAATTCCTCAAAGATTTCGCGCAGCTGCTCGATGCCGAGCGGCTGGCCGTATGCCAGCAATGCGGCCTCGATGATGCCCTTGAGTTGTCCCGGTTCCATGGGTGTTCCCGTCAGGCCGTCGTAATCTGGAAGTCGTCGACCGCATCCGCATCGGGTTCACGGTCAACGCGCCGCACGTGGAGCGGCTGGTAGGGCTCCGCCTGGACGATCTCGACCAGCTGCTCGCGCAGGAGCTCGAGGATGGCGGCGAAAGTGACGGTGACACCGAGCCGCCCTTCTTCGGCCTGGAACAGGCGGATGAACTCAACCAGCCCGACGCCTTCGAGGATCGCGAGCACGTCGGACATGCGCTGACGCACGGAAAGCGTCTCGCGCCCCACATGCAGGTGCGCAAACATCGTGGCGCGCTGCACCACGTCCTTGAAAGCCACCAGCATTTCCTGGAGGGCAACCTCGGGGAGAATGCGCGCGACCTGCCGGTGCGTGAGCTCCGCGACCGCGGGGTAGACGTCGCGCTCGAGCCGCGACAACCGGTCGATGTCCTCGGCCGCCTGCTTGTAGCGCTCGTACTCCTGCAACCGGCGCACGAGTTCAGCACGCGGGTCTTCTTCCTCGTCGTCGCCGTCCGAAAGCCTAGGCAGCAGCATCCGGGACTTGATCTCGGCGAGCATGGCGGCCATCAGCAGGTATTCGCCCGCAAGCTCGAGATCCAGCTCCTGCATCAGCTGGATGTACTCCATGTATTGCCGCGTAATGTCGGCGATCGGGATGTCGAGGATGTTGAGATTCTGGCGCCGGATCATGTAGAGGAGCAGGTCGAGCGGACCCTCGAATGCCTCGAGGAACACCTCGAGTGCCTGCGGCGGGATATAGAGGTCGCGCGGCATCACCGTGACCGGCTCTCCGTCCACGATGGCGAACGGCATTTCGCCCTGCTGCGGCTGCAGGGCGCTCCGGCGGCGTCCGGCGCTTCGGGCTCGAGTCGTTCGCTGGGTTCGGTCAACGGTACTCCAGGCCCACGGCTTCGCGGACTTCGGCCATTGTCGCACGCGCGGCCTCACGCGCACGTTCGCAACCCTCGGTCACGATGCCGCGAACGAGCTCGGGATTCTCCTCGTATTCGCGTGCGCGCTCGCGGAATCGTCGAGAGTTCCTTGAGCACCGACTCGATGACGGGCTTCTTGCAGTCCAGGCAACCGATGCCCGCCGAGCGGCACCCGGCCTGCACCCAGGACTGCGTCTTCTCGTCCGAGTAGATCTTGTGCAAGTCCCAGACCGGACACTTGTCCGGGTCACCGGGATCGCTGCGGCGAACCCGCGCCGGATCGGTCTGCATCGCCCTGAGCTTCTTCTGGACGCTGTCAGGGTCCTCGCGCAGTCCGATCGTGTTGCCGTAGGACTTCGACATCTTGCGGCCATCGAGCCCCGGCACCTTCGGCGTCTTCGTGAGGAGCGCCGACGGCTCCGGCAGGATGGCGCGTCCGCCGCCTTCCAGGAATCCGAGCAGGCGCTCGCGATCCGCGACGGTCAGGCTCTGCCGACTCGATCATGGTGCGCGCGTTCGCGAGCGACTCGGTATCGCCGTGCTCGTGGAACTTCCGGCGCAGTTCGTCGTAGAGCGTGGCGTTGCGGTTGCCGAGCCGCTTGACGGCGCCCGCGACGCGGGTCTCGAAATCCGGCTCGCGGCCATAGATGTTGTTGAACCGGCGCGCGATCTCGCGCGTGATCTCGACATGGGCGACCTGGTCCTCGCCGACCGGCACGTACTCGGGCCGGTACATCAGGATGTCGGCGCTCTGCAGCAACGGATAGCCGAGGAAGCCGTACGTGCTGAGGTCCTTGTCCTTGAGCTGCTCGATCTGGTCCTTGTAGGTCGGTACGCGTTCGAGCCAGGAGACCGGCGTGACCATCGAAAGGATCAGGTGCAGTTCGGCGTGCTCCGGCACGCGCGACTGGACGAAGAACGTGCAGGCACTCGGATTGAGGCCGGCCGCCAGCCAGTCGATGAGGACTTCGTTCGTGTTGGACCGGAACGCGGCTGTGTCTTCGTAGGCGGTCGTCAGGGCGTGCCAGTCCGCCACGAAGAAGTAGCACTCGTACTGGTACTGGAGCTCGACCCAGTTCGCGAGCGCGCCATGATAGTTGCCGAGGTGCAGCTGGCCCGTCGGGCGCATGCCCGAAACGACGCGGCGCTGTTGTGCAGAGGTCGTAGCCATTCGCTAAAACGCAACCAGCCTGAGCCCGAACGTATCGACCAGCAACGATAGCAGGAACCCGATGGGCGGGCCGATCAGCGGCCAGAGCTGCTTGGTGACGATGAGCGCCGAGCACCACGAAGAAACCGAATGGCGCGAACCGGCGCAGGAAATCGGAGATCGCACCCTGCGGCAGCAGGTTGGTGAGGACCTGTCCGCCATCGAGTGGCGGTATGGGCAACATGTTGAACACGGCGAGCATGATGTTGAAGAGAATGCCGTACTGCGCCATGCGGGCGATCCATTCGCCCGCGACGCCGCTCACGGAGTCCTGGGTCACCATCATGATGAAGGCCCAGATGGTCGCCATGACCAGGTTCGACACGGGCCTGCCGCCGTCACCAGAACCATGTTGGCGCGTGGGTTGCGCATGTTGCGCGCGTCGACCGGAACCGGCTTCGCCCAGCCAAACATGAAACCGCTGCCGGACAGCAGGAGGATTCCCGGCACCAGGATCGTGCCGATCGGGTCGACATGGCGAATCGGATTGAGCGTCAGCCGTCCCAGCATCTCCGCGGTCCGGTCGCCGAACTGCTTGGCGACCCAGCCGTGGGCGACCTCATGCACCGTGATGGCGAAGACGATGGGGATTGCGGCAATCGAGATGGTCGTCAGTATCGAATTGAGGTCCATGTCACCGTCCAGGCGCGCAGGGCCGGAATGCCGCTGAAACGCCGGCAATTATATGACGCGGCTGCTCGTGCCGGTCATTGAAATGGCCGTGGATCGCCCTTGCCGGCCCGCAACAGTCGCGGTGCATCGCCGGACAGGTCGACGATCGTGCTGGGCTCGAGGCCGCAATTGCCGGCGTCGAGGACGAGGTCGATCGCGTGGCCGATCCGCTCCTCGATCTCGCGGCCGTCCGTCATCGGCGACTCGTCGCCCGGCAGCTGCAGCGTCGTGCTCATGATCGGCTCGGCGTACTCGCTGAACAGCGTCCACGCACCGGATGGTCCGGCACGCGGATGCCGATGGTCTTGCGCCGGGCGTCCAGGAGGCGTCGCGGCACCTCACGCGTCGCCTTCAGCACGAATGCATAGGGGCCCGGCGTGAAGCTCTTGAGCAGCCGGTACTGCCAGTTCTCGACCAACGCGAACCGCGCAATTTCCGAGAGGTCCCGGCAGACGATCGTGAAGAAGTGGCCCTTGCGGGTCTGGCGCAGCGACTGGATACGCTCCATGGCGTCCTTGGCCCCGAGCGCGCAGCCCAGCGCGTAACAGGAGTCCGTCGGGTATGCGATGACGCCACCCGACTGCAGGCAGTCCGCTGCGATTCGCAGCAGCCGGGGCTGGGGCGTCGTCGGGTGCAGTTCAAGGCGTTCGGACACGTCCCATTATGGACCGGGCGCATGCCGGGGCCGGTTCCGCTATGATTGGCGCCCCTTTTTGGCCGATTTCCGCGCATGCAGCTGCTGTTCGATTTCCTGCCGATCATCGCGTTCTTCGTCGCCTACAAGATGGCCGACATCTACGTCGCAACGATCGTCATCATCGCCGCGACCGTGCTTCAGGTGTCGATCCACTGGTTGCGCACGCGCCGCGTCAACCCGATGCACCTCGTTTCCGCGGGATTCGTGCTGGTGTTCGGCGGCCTGACGCTCCTCATACACGGCACCGCCTTCATCATGTGGAAGCCGACCGTCGTCAACTGGCTCTTCGCAGCGGCTTTCCTTGCGAGCCTCTGGCGCCGCATCAGCGACCGTCCGCTGATCCAGCGCATGATGAATGCCGCTTCCAACGACCTCCAACTCAGCCCCGCCCACTGGCGCCGGCTCAACTGGATGTGGATCTTCTTCTTCCTCGTGATGGGCGCGGCAAACCTAGTCGTGTTCCACTACTTCGACGAAGAGACATGGGTGGACTTCAAGCTTTTCGGCATGCTCGGACTGACGCTCGCGTTCATCGTCGCCCAGGGCTTCTGGCTGACGGCGCAGGCGAGCGGCGATGACGAGCACGCGGGCTGAACGGATCCAGGCGATGCTCGAACAGGCATTTGCCTGCGCGCGCGTGACCGTACGCGACGACAGCGCACGGCATGTGGGCCACGCTGGCGCGCGCGACGGCGCCGGGCACTTTTTCGTTCGCATCGAGTCACAGGAATTCACCGGACGCAGCCGCCTGGAGCGCCATCGTCTGGTCTACAAGGCGCTCGCCGAGATGCTGCCGCGCGAGATCCACGCCCTGAACATCGTGGCAGTTTCACCTGACGACGATTCCCCATCGAGGACACAATGAGACATACGCAGATTCTCGCCATCTCCGCGCTCGGCATGCTGTTCATGGCCGGGTGCACCAAGGCCGACACGCCTGCAGTCGACGCCGCAGCAAAGCCCGTTGCAGTGGTCAACGGCACGCCGATTTCGCGCGACGTCTGGAACCTGTACGTCAAGACGCGCCACGCCGGCAAGACGGCGGGCGACCTGACCGCCGAGGAACAGAAGGAGGCGCTCGACGAACTGATCGGCATGTACGCCGGCGCCCAGGAAGCCGAAAAGCAGAAGCTCGGCGCGGGCGAACCGAATGCCCGGCTCGAGCTCGTCGGCAAGAGCGCGATGGCCGAGCTGCTCTTCAAGAAGTACACCGAAGGCGCGGAGCCGACCGAGGACGAACTGAAGGCCGAGTACGACGCCCGCATCGCCGAAGCCCCGAAGGAGGAATTCCACGCCCGGCACATCCTCGTCGACGACGAGGCGAAGGCCAAGGACCTGATCGCGCAGCTCGACAAGGGCGGCAACTTCGAGCAGCTCGCCAAGGACAACTCCAAGGACGGCTCAGCGACCGAAGGCGGCGACCTCGGCTGGTTCAACCCGAACCAGATGGTCAAGCCCTTCTCCGACGCCGTTCAGCAGCTCGAAATCGGCAAGTACACGGCCACGCCGGTCAAGTCCGAGTTCGGCTGGCACGTGATCAAGCTCGAGGAAAAGCGCGCGACGACGCCGCCGCCGTTCGATGCGGTCAAGCCGCAGCTCGGCCCGCTGGTCAACCAGAAGAAGTTCGAGGCGCACCTGGACGAGCTCGTCAAGGCCGCCAAGGTCGAACGCTCGCTCTGAGCTAGCGGGCGAGCCGGAAGTACTTCGAGTACGTCCGGTTCATGGGATTGATGGCCGGCGCGACGACGCGCGGCTGGACCAGCCGTCTCGTCACGTAGAAGTACACGGGCAGCAGCGGATAGTCGTTGAGCATCAACGACTCCGCCTGCTGCAGCATGTCGCGCCGCCTTGAAGGATCCAATTCTCCGGCCGCGAGGGCGAGCAGCCGGGCATATTCCGCACTCGACCAGCGCCCGAAGTTCTGCGGGCTGCCGACCGTCATCGTGTCCAGGAAGGTCGACGCATCGTTGTAGTCCGCGGTCCATCCAACGCGCACGACGTCCCACTGTGCGGGATCCGCGCGCGCCGCGAGATAGGCCTTGAACTCCATCTGGACGAGTTCGGTTTCGACGCCAAGTGCCTCTTTCCACATCGCTGCGATGGCGATGCAGACTTTCTGGACCAGTTCGTTCTCGTTGTAGAGGAGCCGCAAGCGCAGCGGCCGGCTTTCAGAGAAGCCTGCCTTCGCATACAAGGTGCGTGCCCGTGCCAGGCGCTCGGTTGCGGTCGCATCCCGCCAGGCATGTGCGGGCGGCTCATAGTTCCAGGCGTCGTCCGGCACGAGCGAGTACGCGGGCACCTGGCCCGCTCGCGTCACCGACTTGGTGATTACATCGCGATCGACAGCCAGCGACAGTGCCTCGCGCAGTCCAGGCTGACCGCGCAACGGCCCGCGATCCGTATTCAGCGTGAAGTAGAACGTGGCCAGGGTCGAGCGATGCTGCAATCGGGGATCCTGCTTCTCGAGCAACTCCTGGAATCGCTGCTCCGGCACGGTGTTCGTCACGTCGATCTCGCCGGCACGAAAGCGCATGTACTCCGCATTCTCATCCGGCACGAACTCGTAGCGGACTTCGTCGAACTCCACTGCCGCTGAATCCCAGTAACGCGAATTGCGTTCGAGCACGAGACTGGCGCCAGGCGCAAAGGCCGCCAACGCGTAGGGCCCATTCGATACGGTCGAACCGGGCTGCGAATACCCGTCCGATTGCCCGCGGGAGGATGGATGGACCGGAGAAGCGACGGTATTGGTGAGGATGTCGGGGAAGTACGGAACGGGGTGCGAGAGACGAATCTCGAGCGTCCAATCGTCAATTGCGCGCACGCCGAGTCGGTCCACCGGCAACTCGCCCAGGAGAATGGCCGGTGCGTTGTCGATGGCACGCAGGAGATCGGCCGCTCCAGATCCGGTGCGCGGGTCCAACGCCCGTCGAAATCCGGCGACAAAGTCTGCCGCCGTCACCGGATCACCATTGGACCACCTGGCCTCGCGGCGCAGCTGGAACACATATGTTCTTCCGTCGACGGAGACCTGCCAGGAAGTTGCGGATGCGGGGATTACTTCGCCATCCGGCGTGCTCGCCGTCAGCCCTTCATACAGGTCCCGCAATACGTCGTAAGAGAATGCGTCTTCAGCGCGCTGCGGGTCGAGGGAGCCGGGTTGGCCGCCGAGCGTACGAGTCAAACTTCGACGCTCGGCCTCAGTATCAGACTGCAGGATTGGATTCGCCTTTGTCGCAAGAAGAACAACAAGAAGAATTGCTGCGAAAAGAGCTGCAACTACATGCGCAGTTGGCTGGGCTACTCGAAGCATTCAACTTGGACATCGATTACCAATAGATCGAAGGAGTATTGCGCCGCAAGAGCTTACGCCATGGACAATGTGAGAATTGAGAGGCGTGCCTCGTGTCGCACGCTGACATCGACCACAAACAAGAACGGCGCCTTTCGGCGCCGTCTGCGGCTGGCACTAGAGCCAGACTAATTTCAGCCGGTGCCGACCGACGCGTCGGTACGGCCTGTGCCGACCGACGCGTCGGGGCGACCCGTGCCCACGGAGGCGTCAGGACGACCGGTGCCAACGGATGCATCGGGACGACCCGTGCCCACCGATGCATCGGTACGGCCCGTGCCCACGGACGCGTCAGCGCGACCCGTGCCCACCGACGCATCGCGCGACCGGTGCCCACGGATGCATCGGTACGGCCCGTGCCCACGGAGGCGTCAGCACGGCCCGTGCCGACCGAGGCGTCAGCACGACCCGTGCCCACGGATGCATCGGTACGGCCCGTGCCCACGGAGGCGTCAGGACGACCGTGCCCACCGATGCGTCGGTACGGCCGGTGCCCACGGAGGCGTCAGTACGACCGGTGCCCACCGAGGCGTCAGGCGACCGGTGCCGACCGAGGCGTCGGTACGACCCGTGCCCACGGAGGCGTCAGGACGGCCCGTACCCACCGATGCGTCGGGACGACCCGTGCCCACGGAGGCGTCAGTACGGCCCGTGCCGACCGATGCGTCAGTACGGCCGGTGCCGACCGATGCGTCGTGCGACCCGTGCCCACGGAGGCGTCAGGGCGACCCGTGCCGACCGAGGCGTCGGTACGACCGGTGCCCACGGACGCGTCAGCACGACCCGTGCCCACCGATGCGTCGGTACGGCCGGTGCCCACGGAGGCGTCAGTACGGCCCGTGCCCACGCGAGGCGTCGGTACGACCGGTGCCCACCGAGGCGTCAGGGCGACCCGTGCCGACCGAGGCGTCGGTACGGCCGGTGCCCACCGAGGCGTCAGTGCGACCCGTGCCCACCGATGCGTCGGTACGACCGGTCCCTACCGAAGCGTCAACAGCTGCCGCTTTACGGATGGATTCGACAAGGATTCGACCACCAATCTGTGGCTGCGTACCAAGAACTGCGGCCAATGCACCTTTTGTGAATCTATCGGCGACGGAGCGTGAAGCCAAGCTGCTCGTGTCTAGCTGCGCCGAACCGATGGAAATAAATCCCATTCGCGCGTCGATCGAAGAGATTGATCCACGCAGGTAAATTTTTGACGCGCCTTGCACGTATTGGCCGTCCAAACGCAGCGCGGCATCGACAAGATAGCGGCCTCTGCTAATGTCACCAAACAACGCGACGGGCTGTCCAACCTTCGCGCTCGACATGAATCGTTCATTGGCAGATCCAGCCAAGAGTGCAAATTTCTGACCGAGCACGGAAATCGTAAACGTCGACCGCGAAACTCGGTCTACTCGACCAATAGCGAGCAACCGCCCGTTTGCGGCGCCTTCAACTGCCCGAATGTCCGCGTTCCGTGCAACGGCTATCGAATTTGTTGCCAGCGGCGAACGCGCACCGAATGCGCTGCTTCCACCAACTAGAACAATTGCGGCAGCAACAGCCAGCGCAATTTTCTTCGCCTGCCATTCAATCTTCATTCGATTGTGCTCCGATCAAACCCCATCTCACTCTTCTTGCAACGTGTCGAAACCTTCCCAGCTCGACACCGCATCAGTCATCCAAATCGTCGTCCGCGAACTCCTGAAGATCTCCAAAATTTTCAGCTAGAGGCGTGAGATCTTCGTTTGCTTCTTGATAGAAGTAGATTCCCACTCCCACCTGCACCGCCTTCTCACCCTTTCTCCGAGATGGTCTCGGGTAAGTCGCCGATTTCTGGTCAATCTCCTGGATCACCGTTTCCAAGTACTCGCGAATCTCTTGCTGAAAAATCTCAACATCAACTACCCGCAAGCCGTCATCGGGATAAACCATTCGGTCGAATCGCTTTTCTTGGTTCTTCCCTCTTCCCAAGTTGTAATCAACCGTCTCGATATACCTGCGTACCGCTTGCGAAAAAATCTGAATCATCTCCGCAGTCATGTCGGTCGGAATGTATGTGCGCTTTAGCACCCGCAAATACTGTCCGCTCTCCAACACCCTGGCAGCACCTACTCGAATCAATTCTCCAATCAGTACTTCGTGCGCTACATCCGAACTGAATCGCCGCACCAAGTCCTCAAAAGTTGGAACTGCATCAGTTCCATCAATCTTCAAATCGCGCGGGTAGCCGTATGGCGCGAGAAACTGTGCGTCGGTATGCCAAGCCTCCAAAACGCTTGCGGCGAGTCCCGCATTGCTCCAAACGCCCCACTGCGTCTTGACCCTCGTTGCGAATAATCTTCGCAACCTCTCGACGCGTAAGACCCGTCGCAATAGCTACGCGCGATAAGTTCATCTTGCGTCCAGGAAGAGTCATCTCCCGCGCGCAAACACTTACGTAGACGTCCTTGAGTACCCCCCCAAATTCCTGATACGTGATCCCGCTTCTCACCAAAATCCTGATGAGCGGCGTCATCAAGGATCGGAAAGCAGCTAAAAGATCTCGTTTAACATCATAGGTGTCTGACATGACTTAATCTAGCCGGATTAGACGATAAGTAGCCACCCGCTGCTTGCCTCGTGACTGCAGGGGCACCCGAAAAGATTCGGAAAATCAGTTAGTTAGGTTTCAGGTCGACCGTGTTCGACATGATCACTGAATGAGGATCATGCCATAACTGCTTAAAAACTCTAGGTTTTCTACGAAAAGTTCTCGCGGACAAACAAGTAGGCACCCGCGCCTACCAACATTGTGACGTCTTGGCTGGAGGGTTTTACCGTGCGACGCGCTAGCCACTCATCAATCACATCTACGAAGTCCTGGCCTCTCGTGTTGACCAACTGTTGCAGGACTGGCACGAGTTCTAGCGGGACCGATGCATAACAAGCACGTTCAAATCGACCTTTCGCGCGCGAGGGTTTGTCAAAGACATTGAATTCAACGGACCCTAAGAATCCACAAATGTGTTCAAGCACGCATTCGCTTGCGATCGCCGCACCTTCTTGGCCTGAACAAGTGACAACAGACTCGCTGATAAGCTCCACGCGCTGCTCGTCAGTGGCGCGAATAACGCCAAGTTCAATCATTGTTTCCATGAGTGCATTGGCATCCGCATCAGGTGCGCATGCATGCACAAGTGACTGAAACGAATTTCCATCACTTACCATTGGCAACTGATCAGGTAAGCCACTGGAATCGACAAAACGACAGTCACGCCTCCATTTTAGGACGACGTCGCAACACATCATTGCTTGTCGCGCAGTAACTCGACTCGGTTGCGAATCGGGAATGCGAATGACTTCATTTACTGCCGACATTGCCATGAGCCGCAACTCCCCCTCCGAGAGTCCGCAGCCTTTCAGAATTCGAAACACTCTGCGCAGTAGCAGTCTCGCAGTGCTTGAAATTGCATTCTCTTGGTCTTCGACTCGTTGTCCACTAGCTAGGTCTTGGGCACGGCTTTCACTTGTCATGTTTGCTCCTACCAAAACAAAATTTCACAGGTTTCGTGCTACAAGAACCTGCAACGCAAAGTGAACTACGATTCCTAGACACATCTGTATCAACATAGAACTAAGTGCATCTAGTTTGAGTATTAAGCTCGTACTTGCCGCCGCCTGCCTTCGCCTCCTGCGTCCCCTCGCCCGGATCATGCTGCGACACGGCCTGTCGTCTTATGATTTCTCGCGTATTGCCAATATTGCCTTTGTTCGGGCTGCCGGGGATATCCTCCGTGAGCAGGGGAAACCCATGAGTTTCTCGCGTATATCCACAATTACTGGCCTGCACCGGCACGTCGTCAGCGATATTGTTAACTCGCCGCCGGAGACGGCCGCGGATCCGGCTACCGACAAGGACTATCGCCGCAACCGGTTGGCCAGGGTCCTGTCGGGGTGGTTCGAAAGCCCGCCCTATACGGACGGCGATGGACGTCCGCTCGTGCTCCCGGTCGAGGGGCCCGAGCCGTCATTCTCGTCGCTCGTCAGGAAATTCAGCGGCGACATCTACCCGCGCATCATTCTCGACGAGCTCATTGAAGTCGGGGCGGTCAAGCTCCAGAAGGACGGCAGCGTCCGTGCGCTCAGCCGGCGCTACTCGTCGGGCGGTGCGGAACCTGCTGCGATCCAGCACCTGGGTACGACGGCTTGCGACGTCTTCAGCACCCTGGAACACAACCTGTCGAAGCCGCCGGAAGAACGGCTCTACGATGACACCGTCGTATCCGTGCGAATGGATCGCGCGGCCCTGCCGCTGTTTCGGCGACTACTGCGTCAGCGCGGTGCGGCGTTTCTTGAAGACGTCGAGGGATGGGTATCGGAGCACGAAAAGCACGATGGCCCGGATACCGTGCGCGCCGGGATCATCGTGCAGATGTTCGTCGATGCGGACACGGAGCGCCACCAAACACCAGTGCCAGAGAAATCCGAGTGATCAAGGCTTGCGTCCCGCTAGCTTCAGGAATTCTTCCTCGTCGAGGACCCTGAGCCCGAGTTCACTCGCCTTGCGGAGCTTCGAACCAGCGTCCTCGCCGGCAACGACGAAATCGGTCTTCTTGGAGACGCTTCCTGAAACGGCACCTCCCAGTTCGCGGATGATGTCCGCGGCCTCGTCACGCGACAGCGATGCCAGCCTGCCGGTGAGTACGAACGACTTGCCCGCGAGCGCCCCATCGCGCGCTTTGGGCGCTTCGGCCTCTGGCCATTGGACGCCCAGTTCGACCAGGTCATCGATGACCCGCGCATTGCGGGGTTCCGCCATGAATGCATGAACGTGTGCAGCGGTGATCGGTCCGATGTCCGGCACTTCCTCCATCTCCGCAACTGTCGCTTCACGCAAGGCGCGAAGGGTCCGGAAGTGCCGCGCGAGCGAATCCGCCGTCGCCTCGCCGACATCGCGAACGCCGAGTGCGAACAGGAATCGTGAAAACGTCGTGGACCTGCTTCGGTCCAGCGCCACCGCCAGCTTGGCGGCCGACTTCTCACCCATGCGATCCAGGTCGGCGAGCTGCGAAACCTCGAGCCGGAACAGGTCTGCGGCATTCTTCACGAGCGCCATGTCGACGAGCTGGTCGATCAGCTTGCTGCCGAGCCCTTCGATATCCATCGCCCGCCGCGACGCAAAGTGCCGGAGCGACTCCTTCAGCTGGGCCGGACACACGAGTGCGCCGGTGCAGCGCGCAATCGCCTCGCCTTCCTCGCGCTCCACGTCGGATCCGCAGACCGGGCACTTCTCGGGCAACTGCACGACAAGCGTCCTGGGCGGGCGTTTCTCGAGGATCACCTTGACGACTTCCGGGATGACGTCTCCCGCCCTGCGCAACACCACCGTGTCGCCGACCCGGACGTCCTTCCGCTGGAGCTCCTCGATGTTGTGGAGCGTCGCATTGGAAACCGTCGCTCCGCCCACAAACACGGGATCGAGCCGCGCCACTGGCGTCAGCGCGCCGGTGCGCCCGACCTGCCACTCGATCGAGCGCACACGCGTCATCTCCTCGTCCGCGGGAAACTTGTGGGCAATCGCCCAGCGCGGCGCGCGCGCGACGAATCCGAGTTCGCGTTGCAGATCCAGTGCATCGACCTTGTAGACGACACCGTCGATCTGGTAGCGAAGTGCGCTCCTGCGCCGGCCGATGTCGTCGTAGTAGGCCATCAACCCGTCGACGCCCTCGACGACACGGGATTCCGGCGAAGTGCGCAGCCCGAGCTCGCGTAGCATCGCCAGCATCTCGCTGTGGCGGCCCGGCATCTTGCGGCCCTCGATCACGCTCGCACCGTAGAAGAAAATCTCGAGTGGCCGTGATGCCGCCAGCTTCGGGTCGAGCTGGCGCAGGCTGCCGGCCGCCGCGTTCCTGGGATTCACGAAGGTCTTTTCGCCCTTCTCCGCGGCGATCCGGTTCATCTCCCTGAACCCGGGAATCGACATGAAGACTTCGCCGCGCGCCTCGAGCAGGTCGGGCGGGGACTTTCCGGTGAGTCGCAGCGGAACGCTCTGGATCGTACGGATGTTGTGCGTGACATCCTCGCCGACAGTGCCGTCGCCACGAGTCGCTGCGACTTCGAGCGATCCATTGCGATACGTCAGGCTGACGGCGAGGCCGTCCAGCTTCGGCTCGCACGCGTACTCGATCTCGCGTTCCGTTTCCAGGCGTTCGCGAACCCTGCGGTCGAATGCCGCGACATCCTCGCGGGCGAATGCGTTCTCGAGCGAAAGCATCGGCACCCGATGCCGGACTTGCGCGAATGCCGCGACAGGAGCGCCACCGACCCTCTGCGTCGGGGACTCGGGGACAATCAGTACGGGATGGTCGGCTTCGAGCGACCGCAGCTCCGCCATGAGCCGGTCGTACTGGGCGTCCGATACCTCGGGATCGTCGAGGACGTGGTAGCGGTGGTTGTGCCGGTCGATCTCAGCCCGCAGCCGGGCGACGCGCCGCTGCACGCTTGCCGGCACGGGCTTCATCAGCTTCGCCGCAGGCGCCGGTTGCGATGCTCGAAGTGAACCAGCTCCTCGCGCAGGTTGAGGATGCGTTGCGAGGTCAACGTGCTGCCCTGCTCGTCCTGGAGCTGGCCCGGCAGGCGGTCCGCAAGCCCGCGACCCACGGTCAGGACGAGGTCAAAGGTCGATGGCGCATCGAGTGGCCCCGGAACGACCCCGAAAAGCGAGATCCCCGAGAATTCCTGCTCGTCCATGCGCGCAAGGTCGAAGGATCCCGGTTCCATCATGCTGGCAACGTACAGGAGCGACTTCCCGTCCTCACGCTCGCGGTGAAAGATCGAGTACGGACCATAGTGCAGGTCCTCGGCTTCGAGTGCCGCACGCAGCGACGCTCCGTGCCAGTTGCCGCCCGACGCGATGAGTCGCAGCGCCACGATGCGCTGCCGGGAAGCTTCTGCAGTGCGGCGTTCCATGGGATCGGCCGGCGGCAATTCGTGCTCCTCCTCCTCCTCGCGCTTGGGAGCTACTTCGTCACGATCGAGAGGCTGCGTGCTCACCCATGGCGCACGGTGATGGTCGTCCTGCTCTCCTTCGTCCTCGGCGAAGGCCGCCATTTCATTGACGACTTCGTCAGGTTCCTCGTCGAGGTCCGGCTCCGGGCCAATGTTGAATTCCGGCTCGGCGCCACGGCGCCGGTCGATGCCGACGAAATCGGACACGTCCACTTCGAGGTCTTCCGGAATCTCGATGAGCGGCGGGCGCCGCGGCACGCGGACCCGTTCGATCGTCGGCATGTAAGCGGGCTCGGCAGCCTCTTCGTCGAATCCCTGCGCTGCATCCGCCTCGTCAAAGACAACGGCGACGTCGTCACTGCTGCCCGCCCTGCGGTATCCGCGGCGGGCGTCCGGCGCGGCCTGCGTGTTTCCCACCACCACAGGCCGAGGATCAGTGCGACACCGGCTCCGAGCAGAATCCAACGCAGCCCAGCCACGGAGTCGTACCGCGCCTAGCCGACTGCGGCCATCCGAACGGCCTCATCGACATCGACGGCGACGAGGCGCGAAACGCCCGGTTCGCCCATCGTCACGCCGACCAGGTGGCTCGCGAGTTCCATGGTGTTCTTGTTGTGCGTGATGAATACGAACTGCACGCGCTCGGACATGTCACGCACGATGTCACAGAACCGGCCGACATTGTGGTCATCCAGTGGTGCATCCACCTCGTCCAGCAGGCAGAACGGCGCGGGATTGAGCTCGAATATCGAGAACACCAGTGCAACCGCGGTCAGCGCCTTCTCGCCGCCTGACAGCTGGTGGATCGTGCTGTTGCGCTTGCCCGGTGGCCGCGCCATGACCGCAACGCCCGCCGAAAGCAGGTCGTCTCCGACCAGCTCGAGGTACGCGGCTCCGCCACCGAAGAGGCGCGGAAACTTCTCCTTCAGCCCGCTGTTGATGCGGTCGAAGGTGTCCTGGAAGCGCGCGCGCGTCTCGCGGTCGATCTTGCGAATGGCCTGCTCGAGGGTGTTCAGCGCATCCGAAAGGTCGGCGAACTGGCGGTCGAGGTATTCCTTGCGTTCCGACTGCTCTTTCAGCTCGTCGATTGACGCCAGGTTGACGGCGCCGAGCCGCTCGATCCGCTCCGTGACCTCCACGAGCTGCTGGTCCCAGGCGAGGACCGTTGCTTCCTCGGCCAGGGCGATCGTGACCTGCTCAAGATCGAACTGGGTCGCGGAGAATTGCTCCACCAGCGATTCGCGGCGGACGCGTGTCTCCTGCATGCCGAGGCTGATCTCGGCAAGCGCGGCGCGCGCAGATTCCGCAGAGACCTCCGCTTGCTGCCGCACGAGGTCCAGTTCCCGCACGGTTGCGTCCGCATCCTCGACCGTGCGCCGCGCTTCGCCGAGTTCGCGCTCGACTACTAGCCGCTGTTCCAGGAACACCTGCAGCTGACGCTCCAGTTCCGCGTACGGCGCTTCGCCCTCGGTGAGCTGCCGCTCGAGGTCGGCGCGACGCTCCAGCAACTGGCGCACATGATCGCTGGCACGGTCGAGGCTCGTGCGCAAAGTGGCAAGAGTCGAACGCTGCGACTCGACCTTGATGACGACTTGCTGCGCCGCGGCCGTTTCCCTGGCGTGCAGTTCGCGCGCCGCGACGAGACCTTCCTTCAGCGCATCGCGTTCACGCTCGATCCCCGGGCCGCGGAGCTGGAGGGCACGCTGCCCCTCGAGCGCGCCTGCCAGGCGGGAACGGCAGCCTTCCGCATCTGTTTCGTCGCGAGTCATGTCCGCATTGACTTGCGCCGACTCCTCGATCAGGCGGGAGACGCGCTCCGCGATCTGCTGGGTCTTCGACCGGATCGCTTCGTGCGCACCACGGACGTTGACGAGGTCGTGGTGAAGCTGGTTCACCTTGGCATGCAGCTCATCACGACTGGAGTCCAGTGCGGTGAGACGCGAGCGAGTCTCTGCAAGATCGCCTTCGAGATCCGCCACGCGGGATTCCCGGCCGGTGACTGCGCGGTGCAGCGACTTCAACTCCTGTTCGCGCGCGATGACACCCGCGTGCCCCGCTTCGCTGCGGGCGACCCGCACCCAGGAGGGCCCGAGCCAGATGCCATTCCTGGCGATGACCGACTGTCCCGGCCGCAACGACTTGCGCCGCGACACGGCATCCGCCAGCGATTCCACAGCGATCACGCCGCCGAGCAGGTTGGCAATGAGCGCGGGTCCTGCAACTCGGGCGGCCAGCGACTCCGTATCCGGTTTCGGCGCATTCTCCGGTCCCGTCTCCGCGATTGTCAGCTGGCCTGAACCCAGCGTATCCAGCGACGCTGCGACGGCGTCGATCTCATCGACGCACACGGCCTCGAGATAACTTCCAAGCGCGGTCTCGACCGCACGCTCCCAGCCCTTGTCGACTTCGAGTCGCTGCGCGAGCCTCGGGTTCGCGTCAAGGTTACGGCCGGCGAGCCACTCCGAGGTCTCCGCCGCGCCCTTGCCGAGCGCCGCCTTCTGCACGGCTTCGACGGTCAGGAATTCGCTCCGCGCCGACTGGTGCTCTGCCTTGGCGACATCGAGGGCCGCTGCAGCCTGGCGCTCCGCTTCGCGCAGCGCATGCAGGGACGCCAGCGCCGCTTCGAGTTCGGCCTGCGCTGCGCGGCCCCGTTCGCGCGCTTCGCGCTCGGCGGCGGCGAATTCGTCCGGCTTCGCGCCCGACATGCTGCCCTCGAGCTGGGCCCGCTCCTGCGCCAGCCGGTCTCGCTGCGCCTTCAGGCGCTGCAGCCCGGCGTCGATCTGTTCCATGCGCGCTTGTTCGACCTCGGAGGCGCGCGTCGCTTCTGCCGACTCCTGGCTGAATGCCTCCCAACGCTGCTGCCATGCGGCCATCGCCGATTCGGCTTCTGCAAGAGTCGCGCGGGCCGTCGACTCCTTCGCCTGCGCCGCATTCAGTTCCGGCTCTGCCTGCGAAAGGAAGCGGCTCAACTCGCCGAGGTGTTCCTGGTCGCGTCCGACCAGCACGCTGGATTCGGCATGCTCGGCATTGACGCGCTCGAGATCCGTTCGCTGCCGCTGGCGAAGCTCGCGCGCGTGCTGCAGCGCTTGTTCGGTGCGCGTGGCATCGGCTCCCGCCTGGTAATAGCGACCCTGCACCGCGGCGAGCGCGTCGGAGCACTCCATGTGCCGGGCGCGCGCACGTTCGACGGCCGCCTCGGCCGCCCTCAGTTCGGCGATCGCGGCCTGCGTCTCGGTCTCGCGCTGGCTGGCGAGCGAGTGCCGGCTCGCAATGTCGCCATCGAGGTCCCGGATTCTCAGCGCCAGAAGCTCGGCCTGGAGCTGGCGCTTGCGCTCCATGCTCTCCTGGTAGCGGCGCGCCGTGCCGGCCTGTCGCTGCAGGTGGCGGATCTGCTTGTCGACCTCCTCGCGCAGGTCGTTGAGCCGTTCAAGGTTTTCGCGCGTGTGCGAGATCCGGTTCTCGGTCTCCCGGCGGCGATCCTTGTAGCGCGAGATGCCCGCTGCTTCCTCGACGAATGCGCGCATGTCCTCGGCGCGGGCCTCGATCAGGCGCGAGATCATGCCCTGTTCGATGATTGCGTAGCTGCGCGAGCCGAGGCCGGTCCCGAGGAACAGGTGCGTGATGTCCTTGCGCCGGCACTTCGTGCCATTGATGAAGTACGTCGAATTGCCGTCACGCGAAACGAGGCGTTTCAGCGACACTTCGGCATAGGCGGCATACGGTCCGGCGAGCTTGCCGTCGCTGTTGTCGAACACCAGTTCGACCGAGCCGCTCCCGATCGGCTTGCGGCTACGCGAGCCGTTGAAGATGACGTCGGTCATCGAGTCGCCGCGCAGGTGCTTCGCCGAGATCTCGCCCATAACCCAGCGGACCGCATCGATGATGTTCGACTTGCCGCAACCGTTCGGGCCGACGACTCCGGTCAGGTTGGAGGGAAAAGAGACGGTGGTGGGATCGACGAACGACTTGAAACCGGCGAGCTTTATCCTGGCAAGGCGCATTTCGGCTAGTGTAGATTAACGGCCCGCAATTGACGACGACCCGTTCCACTTCGCATGAGCAAGGCAACGCCAACCCGCGACATCGAATTGTTCCCGAACCCGCAGCCGGGCCGTGATTACACGATCCGCATGCGGATTCCGGAATTCACCTGCCTCTGCCCGCGCACCGGGCAGCCGGATTTTGCGACCCTGGAACTCGAGTACGTGCCTGACCAGCTCTGCGTCGAGCTCAAGTCGCTCAAGCTCTACGTCTGGTCGTTCCGCGACCGCGGTGCCTTCCACGAAGCGGTGACAAACGAGATCGCGGATCTTCTGGTGGCTTCCCTCAAGCCGCGGTTCCTGAGGCTCACGGCGCACTTCAACGTGCGCGGCGGCATCTACACGTCCGTTGTCGCTGAACACCGACAGGATGGCTGGAGCGCGCCTGCCCCGGTCGCCCTGCCCTGACAAATTTCACCGCGAAGCAGCGACTTTTCACGGTACTGGACCCCGCGCGAGCGAGGGCTATAATCCGGCGCTCGATTTAACAGGCCGCGGAGAAATTGATGCCTGCCAAGAAGGCTGCCCGACCCAAGAAACCAGTTGCAAAGGCTGCGGCGCGCAAGGCGCCCGCGCCCCGCAAGGCCGCGAAACCCGCGGCGCGAAAGCCCAAGCTGACAGTCGTCCGCGTCAAGCCCGCCAAGCCCATCAAGACCAAGTCTCGCGTCGCGGTGGTTCCGCCGAAGGTCCCGCCACGTCCGGCCAAGTCCGCCAGTCACGCCCCGGTGGTGCGCGAGGCGGCCATCATGAAACCGAGGCCAGTGCCCCCTGCCCAGGTTGCGGAAGCGCGCGCGACTTTTGCCGGCATGCAGGCGCGCGCCGCGCGCCGCCTCAGCCCGATCGACGATGACGAGGACGGCACGGGGTCCCACAACCTGCTGCTTGGACCGCGCAATGTCCGGCCCTACCGCGAGCGCAAGGGCGAGCTGTACATGGGCCGGGACCAGCTGGACCACTTCCGTGGAATCCTCAGCAGCTGGAAGCGTGACCTCATGGAAGAAGTCGACCGCACCATGTCGCACATGAAGGACGAGGCGGCCAACCCGCCGGACCCGAACGACCGCGCCACCCTCGAATCCGAGTTCGCGCTGGAACTGCGGACGCGCGATCGCGAACGCAAGCTGATCCGCAAGATCGACGAGGCCCTGAGCCGGATCGAGGACGGCAGCTACGGCTATTGCGTGGAAACCGGCGAGCCGATCGGCGTGAAGCGCCTCGAGGCGCGGCCGGTTGCGACCCTCTGTATCGAGGCGCAGGAGCGGCGCGAGCGCCGCGAGAAGCAATACGGCGACCGCGACGACTGGTACCGCTGACGCGTCCGGAACCTGCGGCCGCTTCGCCCCGACTCCTTCCGGACCGCTGCACCTCGGCTCGCTGCTGGCCGCCGCCGGCAGCTACCTGAGCGCGCGCCATGTCGGTGGCCGCTGGCTGCTCAGGATCGACGACCTCGACCGCGATCGTTGCTTGCCGGGCCTGTCCGAAGAGTTCCAGGCAACGCTGTTGCAATTCGGTTTCGAGTGGGATGGAAATGTCTGTTTCCAGTCCCATAGAACGAAGCATTATCGCAGCGCCCTGGCCGAGTTCGCGGCATCGGGCCGCTCCTATGCCTGCCGGTGCAGCCGCTCCACGCTCTCGGCAAGCCAGATCAACGAGCCGGGGTCCGAGCCGGTCTACCCGGGAACCTGCCGTCACGACCCCTCAGCGGTCCACGGCTCACATGCCTTGCGCTTCGCAATCGCCGCCGATCAACAGCCCATCGAGTTCGATGACGCCTTCCAGGGTCGCTGCAGACAGGACTGCGCACAGGAAGCAGGCGACTTTGTCATCCGCAGGCGGGACGGCCAGGTTGCCTATCACCTGGCGACCGTGGTCGACGACGCGGCACAAGGCGTAAACCTCGTGGTGAGGGGCGCGGACCTGCTCTCGTCCACGCCGCGGCAGATGCTCCTGCAGCAGGCGCTCGGCCTGCCGACGCCACGCTACGGGCACCTGCCGCTGCTCACGGAGCCGGACGGCCGCAAACTCGCAAAGTCACGTCACGCCGTGCCGCTCGACGCGGCAGTTACGTCACAGCAGTTGTGGCAGGTCCTGGCGTGGCTCGAACAGGAGCCGCCACCGGAACTGGCGGCGGCACCCGTCAAGTCGATCTGGGACTGGGCGATCCCGGGCTGGCGGCCCGAACGCCTCGAGGGCCGCCGTGAGCGGCGCCTCGAGTCGGGACCCCCACCGGCCTAGGGACCTACTCGACGCCGCGCATCGAGAGCCGCACGCGGCCCTGGCGGTCGACCTCGAGCACCTTGACTTTCACGACGTCGCCTTCCTTCAGCTTGTCACTGACGCGCTCGACGCGCTCGTCGGAGATCTGCGAGATGTGAACCAGGCCGTCGCGCCCCGGAAGGATCGCGACGAATGCGCCGAAGTCCATCAGGCGGACTACCTTGCCCTCGTAGATGCGGCCCACTTCGACGTCGGCCGTGATCATCTCGATCCGCCGCAGCGCCTCGCGGCCCGATGCGCCATCGACCGACGCAATCTTGACGGTGCCGTCGTTCTCGATGTCGATCGTTGCACCGGTTTCCTCGGTGATCTGGCGGATCACCGAACCGCCCTTGCCGATCACGTCGCGGATCTTCTCGGGGTCGATCTTGATGGTCACGATCGTCGGCGCCCACGCGGACATCTCCGCGCGCGGCTTGTCGAGCACCTTGTTCATCTCGCCGAGGATGTGCAGCCGGCCGGCCTTCGCCTGTTCCAGCGCAGCCTTCATGATCTCAGGCGTGATGCCGTTGATCTTGATGTCCATCTGCAGTGCGGTGACGCCCGTCGCGGTGCCCGCGACCTTGAAGTCCATGTCGCCGAGGTGGTCTTCGTCGCCCAGGATGTCGGTCAGGACGGCAAACTTGTCGCCTTCCTTGACGAGTCCCATCGCAACGCCCGCCACCGGCGCCTTGATCGGTACGCCCGCATCCATGAGCGAAAGGCTGGTGCCGCAAACCGAGGCCATCGAGCTCGAGCCGTTCGACTCGAGCACTTCGGAGACGACGCGTAGCACGTAGGGAAACGCCTCGAGGTCCGGCATCACGGCCTTGATGCCGCGCCGCGCGAGGTTTCCGTGGCCGATCTCGCGGCGCTTGGGCGAGCCCATGAAGCCCGTCTCGCCGACCGAGAACGGCGGGAAGTTGTAGTGCAGCATGAACGGCTCGCGGCGCTCGCCGGCGAGCGCGTCGACGATCTGCGCGTCACGGCCGGTGCCGAGAGTCGTCGTGACGAGCGCCTGTGTCTCGCCGCGCGTGAAGATCGCCGAACCGTGGGTGCGCGGCAATGCGCCGACCTCGACGCGAATCGGGCGGACCGTCTTGAGGTCGCGGCCGTCGATGCGGGGCTTGCCGGAGAGGATCATGTCGCGAACCAGGCGGTACTCGAGATCGTGCAACGCGGTCGTGACCTGGTCCTTGGTGAATTTCGGGCTCTCGCCGCCTGCAAGCGCAGCCTGGGCTGCCTGGCGGATCTCGGCGAGGCGTGCCACGCGAGCCTGCTTCACCACCAGGCCGTACGCCTTGGCGTAATCGGCCTCGGTCAGCTTGGCAATCGCCTGCTTGAGTGCGACGTTTTCTTCTGCCGCCTTCCAGTCCCAGCGTGGCTTGCCCGCCTCGGAGGCCAGCTTGTTGATCGCCGCGATCGCGACCTGCATCTGCTGGTGGCCGAACAGCACGGCGCCCAGCATCACATCCTCGGAGAGGCCCGATGCTTCCGATTCGACCATCAGCACCGCGTCCTGCGTGCCTGCGACCACGAGGTCGAGGTCGGACTCGGTCTTCAGCTGCGTCGCAGTCGGATTGAGGAGGTAGTTGCCGTTCTTGTATCCGACCCGCGCCGCGCCGATCGGCGACGTGAACGGGATGCCCGAAAGCGCGACCGCGGCGGATGCGCCGATCAGCGACGGGATGTCGGAGTCGATCTCGGGATCCAGGGACAGGACCGTCGCGACGATCTGTACTTCGTTGTAGAAGCCCTCGGGGAACAGGGGACGCAGCGGCCGGTCGATCAGGCGGGATGTCAGCGTCTCCTTTTCGGAGGGCCGCCCTTCGCGCTTGAAGAAGCCACCCGGGATCTTGCCCGCGGCGTAGGTCTTCTCGACGTAGTTGACGGTCAGCGGAAAGAAGTCACGGCCGGCGACGGCCTCGCGACGGCCGACTGCGGTCACCAGCACCACCGTGTCGCCCATCGTGACGACGACGGAGCCGTCAGCCTGGCGGGCGAGGCGCCCGGTCTCGATGGTGACCGCATGGGCACCATAGGTAAAAGTTTGCGTGGAAACGCTCAAGCGGGTCCCCTTTGATTACTGCTGCAACGGAAAACGGGCGCAACGCGCCCGTCGCGCCTCAACGGCGCAGGCCAAGTTCGTTGACGACCTTGGTGTACCGCTCGGGGGCCCTGTCCTTGAGGTAGTCCAGGAGCCGCCGGCGTTGTGCCACCATCTTGAGCAGGCCGCGCCGCGAGGCGTGGTCGCTCTTGTGCGTGGTGAAGTGCGCGGTCAGCCCATTGATCCGTTCGGACAGCAGCGCGATCTGGACCTCCGGGGATCCCGTGTCCGTTGCGGCGCGCCGGAACTTGCCGACGACCTCCGCCTTGCGTTCATTCGTTACTGGCATCTCGTTCACTTAACCCCTTAAAAGGGCGCGCATTGTACCCGCCGGGCGGGGTCCTCTCAAGCACGCGAAACCGGGCTCTCCGGCACTTTGACCATGATCCTCTCGGGCGACAGCCGTGCACCTTCCGCACTCATGCGTCCGACGCCCAGAAAGCGCCCTCCAACACCGTATATGCGCACCTGGGAGGCACCCGGCCCCAGGGCCGGGACGACTCGACCCTGCAGGACCGAGGCCTGCTCCACGGCACCGAGTTGAACGGCGGGCAGCCCTGGCAGCGCTTCATCCACCGCAATCAGCATCGTCTCGAGCTCGCCTTCAGCCGAAGCGGCCTCCTCGATCCGGTCGAGCGGGTACATCGGCATGTCGCTGAAGGGGCCCAGGCCGATTCGCCGCAAGGAGGCGACATGACCGACCGTTCCGAACGCGCGAGCGAGGTCTTCTGCGAGGCTGCGGACATAAGTGCCCTTGCTGCAGGCAACCTCGAAATCGAGCCAGTCAGGGCCCGTGGCCATCAGTTCCAGGCGATCAATGCGCACGCGACGCGGCGCACGTTCGATTTCGACGCCGGCGCGAGCCAGCTGATACAGGCGCCGGCCTTCGTGCTTCAGGGCGGAATACATCGGCGGAATCTGCATCGACTCGCCGAGGAAGGTGGCGGCCTGCTGCCGGATGGCTGCTTCGTCAAGTGCGGCGAACTGCGCAGTGGCGATCGTTTCGCCCTCGCGGTCGCCGGTCGAGGTGCTGACGCCGAGCGCAAGGCGGAAGCGATAGGTCTTGTCCGCGTCCAATAGGAGCGCGCAAGCCTTGGTGCCCTGTCCCAGGCAGATCGGCAGCATGCCGCTGGCCAGCGGGTCCAGGCTGCCGGTGTGCCCGGCCTTGCGCGCCCGGAACGCTCGGCGCACGCGTTGCAGGGCCGCGTTGGAACTGATGCCCTCGGGCTTGTCGAGCAGGACGATGCCGTCGATGTCCCGCTGCAATACGCCGGGAGCGCTTCGTTCGGCGAAGCTCATTCCGGGTCCGGATCGGGCTCGACGTGACGCCGGCGGTCGCTGTCGACCACGTCGTCGATCAGGGCCGAAAGGCGCGCGCCGCGCTCGACCGAATCGTCGATCCGGAACTGTATCTCCGGCGCGACCCGCAGGCGCATCTGGTTGCGCACCTGGTGGCGCAGGAAACCTGCCGCATGCTGGAGAGCCTCGAGCGCCGCCTTCGGGTCACCCACACCTGCAAACGGCGTGAAATAGACATTCGCGTGCGTCAGGTCGCGGGAGACTTCCGCCGACGTGATCGTTATGAGTCCGATGCGCGGGTCCTTGACCTCACGGCGCACGAGTTCGGAGAGCAGTCGCTTCAACTGCTCTTCGACTCGGCGGGCCCTCGGATACTCGCGCGGCATCGGGACTCGTTCAAGTCCCGAGCTGTCGTGCCACCTCGACGCGCTCGAAGCACTCGATCTGGTCCTTGGCCTTGATGTCGTTGTAGCCCTTCACGCCGATGCCGCACTCCGTGCCGGCTCGCACTTCGCTGGCATCGTCCTTGAAGCGCTTCAGCGACTCGAGCTCGCCCTGGAAGATGACGACGTTGTCGCGCAGCACGCGGATCGGGTTGTTGCGGCGCACGTAGCCGTCGACGACCAGGCAGCCTGCCACGGTGCCGAACTTGCTCGAGCGGAACACCTCGCGCACCTCGGCGAGCCCGACGATCTGTTCCTTGACCTCAGGCGCCAGCATGCCCGTGAGCGCCGCGCGGATGTCGTCGATCGCCTCGTAGATCACGCTGTAGTAGCGAACCTCGACATTCTGGTCGCGCAGGGCGTCGCGCGCAGCGGCATCCGCCCGGATGTTGAAGGCGATGACGCGCGCCCGCGAGGCGACGGCGAGCATCACGTCCGACTCGGTCAGGCCGCCGACGCCACTGGAGATGACCTTGACCGCCACCTCGCCGGTGGACAGCTTGGCGAGGGCTTCGCGCAGGGCCTCGGCCGAGCCCTGGACGTCCGCCTTGATGAGCAGGTTGACCGTGCCCTTGGCGTCCTCTCCGAGCTGGGCAAACGCGTCATCCGATTTCTGACCGGCCTGGCGCGCCAGGCGCACGTCGCGGAACTTGCCCTGCCGGTACAGCGCGACCTCGCGCGCCTTGCGCTCGCTGTCGACGACGAGCAGTTCGTCGCCGGCATTCGGCGGGCTCGAAAGGCCCAGCATCTGCGCCGGGATGGACGGGCCCGCGGAGTCGATTTCCTTGCCGCGCTCGTCGAACAGCGCGCGCACGCGCCCGAACTGTTCGCCGGCGACCACCGAATCGCCGATCTTGAGCGTGCCGCGCTTGACGAGCACGGTCGCCACCGCGCCGCGTCCGCGCTCGACGCTGGCCTCGAGCACGACGCCGATCGCCGGCGCATCCCGCACGGCCTTGAGCTCCAGCACCTCGGCCTGCAGCAGGATCGAATCAAGCAGCTTCTCGATGCCATCGCCCGTCTTCGCGGAAACCGGAGCGAAGATGTTCTCGCCGCCCCACTCTTCCGCGATCACGCCCTCCTGCGAAAGCTCGTTGCGCACCTTTTCCGGGTCGGCTCCGTGCTTGTCGATCTTGTTGACGGCGACGACGATCGGGACCCCGGCCGCCTTGGCGTGCTGGATCGCTTCCTTGGTCTGCGGCATGACGCCGTCGTCCGCCGCGACCACCAGGACGACGATGTCTGTCACCTGCGCGCCGCGCGCACGCATCGCCGTGAAGGCGGCGTGGCCCGGCGTGTCGAGGAAAGTCACGACGCCGCGCGCAGTCTCGACGTGGTACGCACCGATGTGCTGCGTGATGCCGCCCGCCTCGCCCGCCGCAACCTTGGTGCGACGGATGTAGTCGAGAAGCGAAGTCTTGCCGTGGTCGACGTGGCCCATGATCGTGACGACCGGCGGCCGCGGCAGCGCCTCATCGGAGGCCTCCATGCCCGACTGCAGCTCTTCTTCGACCTGGTCGGCCTTCAGCACCTTGGGAAGGTGGCCCATCTCTTCGACCACGAGCACTGCCGTGTCCTGGTCCACGGGCTGGTTGATCGTCGCCATGACGCCCATGTTGAGCATCGTCTTCATGACTTCGCTCGACTTGACGGCCATGCGCTGGGCCAGCTCGGCGACCGTGATGGTCTCGCCGATCGCGACCTCGCGCTGCACCGGTTCGGTCGGCAGCTCGAAGCCGTGCTTGCGGTCTGTGCCGACGCTGGCTGCGCGACGGCGCGGCTCGGGCCGCGACCGCCCCTTCTTGTGCCGTGCGGACAGCCCGCCCGCGATGTGCAGTTCCTGGCGCCCGTAGCGGGTGCTCTTGTCGTCCTCGGCCGGCTTGCGCGCCTTCTCCTCGCGGGCACGGCGTTCTTTCTCCGCCTGCTCGCGCGCTTTCTGTTCGGCCTCGCGGCGCGTCTGTTCCTCGGCCTGGCGCTTCGTCGCCTCCTCGGCCGTGCGGCGCTCGCTTTCCTCGCGCTCGCGGCGCTGCTGCTCTTTCGTTTCCAGCTCGCTGCGCACCAGCGCTTCCGCGGCCAGGCGATCCGCATCGACCTGTTCGCGCTGCTGGTCGAGCGCCTCTTGTGCAACGCGCGCCTGCTCCTCGAGCACGTCGCGCTTGATGTAGGTGCGCTTGCTGCGGACCTCGACACTGACCGTGCGCGCCTTGCCGAGCGGCGCGGCGACCTTGATCTCGCTTTGGGCCTTGCGGCGCAGCGTGATCTTGCGCGGCGCGCTGCCATCCTCGGCCTTGCCGTGCGCCTTGCGCAGGTGCGTCAGGAGCTCGTGTTTGGCGTCCTCGCTGATGCGATCCTTGGGGCCGAGCGTCTTGATCCCGGCTTTTTCGAGCTGCAAAAGCAGTTTGTCGACCGGGACCTTCAGGACCTCGGCGAACTGCTCGACCGTGACGTCGGACATCTTTCGTTACCTCCGCCCGGCCTCAGGCCTGACTCGCGTTCTCGAACAGGGGCGCGCGCGCAGCCATGATGAGCTGCCCGGCGCGCTCGGGGTCCAGGCCCGGCACCGACTCGAGCTCGTCCAGCGACTGGTCCGCCAGCTCCTCGCGAGTGCGGATGCCGCGCGACGCGAGTTCATAGGCCAGTTCCTTGTCCATGCCCTCGACGGCCAGCAGGTCTTCGGCGGGCCCGGATTCGTCCATCTTCTCCTCGCTCGCGATGGCCTGCGTCAGCAGCATGTCGCGCGCGCGGTTGCGCAGTTCCTCGACCATGGCCTCGTCGAACTCCTCGATGCCGAGGAGCTCGCTGGTCGGGACGTAGGCGACTTCCTCGATCGTCGAGAAGCCTTCCTGCACCAGTACGCTGGCGATGTCTTCATCCACGTCGAGCAGCGTCTTGAACATTTCGCGCAGCACGCCGGCTTCCTCGTCGCTGCGCTCCGTCGCCTGCTGCTCGGACATCACGTTGAGGCGCCAGCCCGTGAGTTCGCTCGCGAGGCGCACGTTCTGGCCTCCGCGCCCGATGGCCTGGGACAGCCTGTCCTCGGTCACCGCGATGTCCATCGAGTGCGCGTCCTCGTCCATGACGATCGACGTCACTTCCGCAGGCTGCATCGCGTTGATGACGAACTGGGCCGGGTTTTCCACCCAGGGAATGATGTCGACACGCTCGCCCGCGATCTCGTTCGAGACGGCCTGGACGCGCGAGCCGCGCATGCCGACGCAGGCACCGACCGGGTCGATGCGCGGGTCGAGGCTCTTGACGGCGATCTTCGCGCGCGCGCCCGGGTCGCGCGCCGCGCCGAGGATCTGGATGAGGCCCTGGCCCACCTCGGGCACCTCGAGCTTGAACAGCTCGATCAGGAAGTCGGGCGAGGTCCGCGACAGGAACAGCTGCGGGCCGCGCGCCTCGGTGCGCACTTCGCGCAGCAACGCCTTCAGCCGGTCCTGCGGGCGCACCATCTCGCGCGGGATCATGTGCTCGCGCGGCACGAAGCCCTCGGCGTTGCCACCGAGGTCGACGTAGACGCCGTGCCGGTCGACGCGCTTCACGATGCCCGACACCAGCGAAGCGACGCGGTCCTTGTATTCATCCACGACCTGGGCGCGCTCGGCCTCGCGCACTTTCTGCACGATGACCTGCTTGGCGGTCTGGGCGGCGATGCGGCCGAAGACGACCGATTCCATCGGCACCTCGACGAAGCCGCCGATCTCCGCCTTGGCTTCGACGTCCTTGGCGTCGTCGAAGCGCAGTTCGCGCTCGGGAAACTCGAGTTCGTTGGATTCGTCGGCGAAGACCTTCCAGCGGCGAAACGTCGAGTACTCGCCGGACTTGCGGTCGATCTCGACGCGCACGTCGATGTCGTCGCCGTGCTTGCGCCGCGTGGCGGACGCAAGCGCCGCCTCGAGCGCCTCGAAGATGATCTCGCGCGCGACGCCCTTCTCGTTGGAGACGGCCTCGACGACTTCCAGGATCTGTTTGTTCATGGTCAACCCACCAATCGTGCCTTGCTGATGCCCGCGAGCGGCAGCTTCCAGACCTTGCGGTCCACCTCGATCGTCACTTCGCCACCTTCGACCGGCCCAAGCCGGCCGCGAAACCTGCGTCGACCCTCGATCGGCGCCGCAGTCTCGATGCGCGCCTCGCTGCCCGTGAACCGCGCGAAGTGCTCCGCGGTCCGCAGCGGCCGGTCAAAGCCCGGCGACGAAACCTCGAGCCGGTACTCGCTCCCGATCGGGTCCTCGGCATCGAGCACTGCCCCGATCGAGCGGCTGGCCCGCTCGCAGTCGTCGAGCCCGATGCCGGTCCCGTCGGCGCGGTCGATGTAGACGCGCACCAGCGAATTCCGCCCGGCTGAGCTCCACTCGACCTCGAGCAGTTCGTAGCCGAGCGCCGCCACCACAGGCTCCAGCAGGCCGAACAACTTGTCCTTCATCCGGCCTCCGCGCGCCCCGGAAACAAAAAATGGGCGCGAGGCCCATTTCCGGCGACCCGATCGGCAACAAAAAGGCCCCGCGAGGGGGCCTTCCGATCGACCATTCGGTTCCAGGGGACCACGACCGGGCCTCGCTGCCCGGACCGCGGTGGCTTACGCCCAGCCCCCGGCCGGCGCGGATGATACCGCACGCCGACCATCAGGCTCAACTCGCGCGCCGCGGGCCGAGGTTCGGTGCCGGCTGCGCTAGACTCGCGCGTCATTGTGGGGGACGCATGAAATCTGCCTGGTGCCTCGCTTTCGTCTGCGCGATCAGCCCGGTTACTGCGATCGCCGAGATCACGGGCGCCGAGCTCGACGCGGCAGCGACGTCCCTCGATGAACGCGTCGTCGCGTGGCGCCGGGACTTCCACCGCAATCCCGAGCTCGCCAACCGCGAGTTCCGCACGTCGGCAAAGGTGGCGGAGCACCTGCGCGCCATCGGGCTCGAAGTGCGAACCGGAATGGCGCACACCGGCGTCGTCGCGGTCATTGAAGGTGCCTTGCCGGGTCCCACGATCCTGCTGCGCGCCGACATGGATGCACTGCCGATCACGGAGCAGACGGAAGTTCCCTTCAAGTCCATGGCGACTGCCGAGTTTCGCGGACGGACGGTCGGCGTCATGCACGCCTGCGGACACGATGCGCACACGGCCATGCTGATGGGCGCGGCCGAGATCCTGGCCGGCATGCGCGATCGACTGCCCGGCAAGGTGCTGCTCGTTTTCCAGCCGGCCGAAGAAGGCGTGCCGGAAGGCGAACGCGGCGGCGCACCGATGATGCTGGACGAGGGATTGCTCGCCATCGCGAAGCCGGAAGCGGCCTTCTCCCTGCACGTCGGCTCGTCCCTGCCGACCGGCGCGATCGCCCTGCGGCCGGGTCCCCTGATGGCCGGGTCGGATTTCTTCCGCATCGTCGTCACGGGCCGGCAGACGCACGGCTCGCGTCCCTGGTCCGGCATCGACCCGATCGTCGCCGCCTCGAGCATCGTGGTCGCGGCCCAGACGATCGTCAGCCGGGATCTCGACCTCACGGCCGCTCCCGCGGTCGTGACAATCGGCGCCATCAACGGTGGCGTGCGCCACAACATCATTCCGGGACAGGTCGAAATGCTGGGGACGATCCGCACGTTCAGCGAGGCGGACCGCACCAAGGTCATCGAACGGTTGCGGACGATCACGACCAGCGTCGCCGCCGCGCACGGGGCGAGCGCAACGCTGGAGATGATGCCGGACCCCAACCCGGTTCTCGTCAACGACCCGGACCTGACCGGGACGGTGACCGAGTCGCTCGTACGGGCATTTGGCGCGAGTGCCGTGCGCACGAGCAGCCTGCTCACCGTCGCGGAAGACTATGCGCACATCGCGCGCGCCGTGCCGAGCGTCTACTGGTGGGTCGGCGTGACCCCCGCCGCGCAGGATCCCGCCAGCGCCCCGGACAACCATTCGGACCTCTTTTTCGTGGACGAAGCAGGCATCCAGGTCGGGCTCCGGAGCCTGCTGCACGTGGCGGTCGACTACCTGCAGGCGCAGCCGCGCTGACTCGCCGCCCGGCATTCCCGCTGCGCGGATTGCTTTGACTCTTACCGGGTGCAGGACTAAGGTCGCGCAGCAACCGCGACGGCGTCATGCCGGCGCGGAATCCAACAGGCGGGGCGCACGTACGTCCTGCCAACTAAAGGGAACAGGACATGAAATCACTTTGTATCGCCGCCTCGGCGACGGCTGCGCTTGCGGCTGCAACGGCAAGCCAGGCGTTCGAAGTCTACACGGACTACACGCCTTCCAAGGAAGTGTGGAACGTCACCATGGTGCGGGTGAACCCGAACCGGATCGACGACTACCTGGAAGGCCTGAAACAGACTTGGGTTTCGGGTTGCGAAATAGGCAAGAAGCAGGGAACGGTGCTGGATTGCTTCGTTTACGTGAGCGAGACGACTTCCAATCGCGACTTCAACATGCTCCTCGTGACCAAGGCCCCGAGCGCCGCTGTGTCTGACCCGAATGCCGAGCAGTACAAGGCGTTCATGTCGGCGATGCGCGCCCAGCTGGCCGAGGACAAGCAGGACAAGCTGGTCGAGGGCTACGAAGAGCTGCGCACGTTCTTCGGCGAGCAGAACTTCCGCCGCATCGACTTCAAGTAAGCGGTTTTCGCCTAGCCTGCCGGGCGGCCCGTGCCGCCCGGCAGGTATACGGCGAAGCTGCCGAGCCTATGGCCGCCTTCATGGTGCTCGCTCGGTCTTCCTGGCGGGCGCTTTCATTTCATTCCGCGATACGGGCCGAGGCCAGGGCCACCTTGTACTGGTTGGCATTCTGGAATGGGCCGAGGCCGGTCGCCACCTGGGCCTGTTGCCCGGCGCCAAGGGTACCGGGGTAAGGTTGCGCTGCATTTCCCGCAAGCGGCCCTCTGCATCCACATACTGGACCGCGAATGCGATCCCCGTGACCGGCACGCGCGTCGCATTGCCGACGGCGACGACCAGCATCCCGCGCGCGTCGAGCCCCGCCTGGGTGCGGATGTACTTGCCCGGATTTTGCGGCAACTCGAGGCGCATCAACTCGAGGCCTGCGGCCTGGCCGATCTCGCCCTCCGAACCTGCAGCTTTCGCGTAGTACTGCCGGGCCGCGTCCGGATTCTGGCTGCGCTTGGCGATATTGCCGAGCGCGTAATAGGCGGCGCCGGTCGGCAGGAGCTTCACGCTCGTTTCCAGGTCCTGTCGCGCGCGGCCATCCTGTTTCTTGTTCTCGGCGATGAGGCCGCGCTGCAGGTAGTAATAGAAGAAGCCGTCGTTGCGCGCAATCGCCTCGGTGTAGGCTTCGGTCGCCGCGGGCAGCTGCTTTTTCACCAGGAAGGCGTCGCCGCGCAACGCATGGAAATGCGCTTCGCCCGGCAGCAGCCGAATGGCCTCGTCCGCCTTTGCCAGCGCAAGGTCGGCATTCTTGCCCTTGAGCGCCTTGCGCCCGGCGTCGTACGCATCGTAGGCCGGCTTCGCCTTCATCGTCTGCGCCATCGCGGCGGCAAACGAATCCACGCCCACCTCGCCCCCGGGCGGCAATTTTGCAGCCAGTCGAATATTCGCTTCGAGCCGCTCCTGGGACGGCGGGTGGCTCGCAAACAGGCCCTGGAACCAGCTGCTGTCCTTGTTGCCGCTCATGCGCACGAACGTTTCCTGCAGCGACACGGCACCCTGCGCGTCGTAGCCGGCGCGCTTCATGTACTCGATGCCGTAGCGATCCGCCTCGAGCTCGGCGTCCCGGCCGTACTTCTGCATCGTGAGCTGCGCAGCGAGCCCGGCGCCGGCCATGTACAGCCCGCCATAGTCACTGTCGCTGGCGGCGACTTGCGCCGCGAGCAGTCCGCCCTGCGCCAGCATGCCCCGGCTCATCTGCTGCGCTGAATGGCGTGCAGCGGCATGCACGATCTCGTGCCCGAGGACCGCCGCGAGCTCCGACTCCGACTTCAGTTCCATCAGCAAACCGCGGTTGACCGCGATCTTCCCGCCGGGCAACGCCCAGGCATTCGGAATCGTGTTGTTGAGCACGACGAACTCGTACGGGAGCTTGCGGTCGCTCACCGCGGCCAGACGGTTGCCCACGCGCTGCACGTAGGCGGTCAGCGCCGGATCCATCGAGTAGTCGCCGCCCTCGGACTGGCGCATCGGCGCGTACTGCTGCTGGCCGATCGAGAGTTCCGTGCCCTCCCCGACCAGCATGAGGTCCTTCTTGCCGGTCACGGGGTTGGTCGAGCAAGCCGCCAGCGCCACCGCGAAGACCGCTGCCGCACAGGCGCGAGATACGCAGCGAATCATGTCAGTACCTCCAGCTGTCGACGTCCGCGCCGGCGGGCGCCGTATCGAGGATGCGATCGACCACCCACGGCAGCACCATCTGCGGATAGCGCAGGCGCGAGTAGGCATTTGCCCGCGTGTGGTCGCCGTTCCAGCAATGCTCCGCGCGATCGCCGTATTCCACGACCGCGTCCGCGGGCGGGTCGGCGGACTTCAGGAAAGCCTCGACACCGTAGACCGCGTTGTTGAGGTAATAGTTGTCCATGTCACCGGTATAGATGCGCAGCTTCCCGCGGAGTTTCGGGCCGAGCGTCGCCCAGTCCCGGCGCAGGATGTGGGCCAGGTCGAAGTGCTCGCGCCAATACTCCGCCGTCACCGGATCGACCTCGCCTGTTTCACGATCCCAGATGCGGCGTGGATAGCCATCCGGCCCGACGGGCGAGTAGACCGATTCCCACGCGTCCCATTGGTCCCCCGAGCGACCGTGCGTGCCGATCATGGTCTCGTAGCGGTTCTGCTCCTCGATCGTCGCATCGACCTGGCCGAGCCAGTTGCGGTGCCCGGGCCGCGGCGTGCGCTTGTACGGGTTTGCCGTCACGTAGGCGTTCCGGTCCTTGTATATGTCGACCTGGACGAAGTACTGGAAATCGATGGGATCCGGGCAGGCAATCCAGGCGCCGTTGTAGTCATCCGGATAGAACATCTGCACGGCCATGGCCTCCCAGCCCCCGGTCGATCCGCCGTAGACGAAGCGCGACCAGCCGGTGCCGAGCGCCCGAAATTCCTTCTCGAGCGCCGGGAGCAGTTCGTGCTGGATCGCGTCGCCGTAGGGACCGTTGTTGGCCGAGTTCACCGCGTAGGAGTCGTCGTAGTACGGCGTCGGGTGCTGGATCTCGACCAGCAACACGCGCGGAAATCCGGGCGTGATCCAGTCCTGGTGCGCCTGCCAGGCGTACTCCTGCTGGACGCGGTTGTAGCCCGTGAGCTGGAAACGCTTGCTGTAATCCGGCTTGAGATCCGGATCCGGCGGCGTTTCCCGGAACCCGTCGGGTCCCGCGGGAAAATGGCCGTGCGCGATCACGAGCGGGTAGCGCGCCTCCGGGTGTTCGTCATATCCCCAGGGCAGCCTGACCCAGGCCGCGAGCGATACGTCCCGTCCCCAGAATTTCGAAAGCCGCTCGCTGCGAATCCTGAAGTGGCGCACGTACTGCGTCTGCTTGCTCTCGAATTCCGCCACCGGCGGGATGACCTGGTCGAGCACCAGGGATACGCGGCCCGCGACGTTTCGGGTCGATGCTGACTGCCATGGGTTTCGAGTAAAGGTTGCCGGGCTTCTGGCGCCACACCTGGCCCTCGCCCTGATCCGGCGGCAGCCACAACGTCCAGCCGTCGCTGCGCGTGAATTTCTCGTAACGATTGAGCACGGCCTGGACGCGGTACTCGCCGGCAGGCAGCTCATCCAGCGAACGCAGCGGGAATCCGTCGACCTTCGCGTCGAACACCTTTTTCTGGCCCGGCTTCCAGTCCACGACATCGATTCCAAAGAACGGGACTGCATCGCCATCCCAGGCCACGTGTTCGCGCGGCTCACCCTCGGGATTCGGCGACAGCACGAGGATCAGTCGTCCGGACAAAGGCGCCTCGGCGGTCCCCGGCGGAAACGTGACCGAGAACCGCGGCGCGGCATGCGCGACCGTGGCTCGCGGAAACCAGGATGAAAGTTGCCAGCCAGCGCCCCGTTGAACGAATCATCGTTACGTCCCCTCGCCTGCGGTCGGTTTCCGGTGTCTCGATGCTAGCCGCGGAAGCGGCCCGTTCGCCACGCTCATGCCGGCCGCTGCCCGCGCAGGATCGCCGTGAGCCGGTCCGCATCGATGTTGCCGCCCGAGACGACGCATACGATCTTGCCGCGTCCGGCACGACCGGCGAGCGCGGCCGCGACACCGCAGGCGCCCGCCCCCTCCGCGATGACGCGGGCGCGTTCGGCCAGCAGCCGCAACGCGGCAGAAATCTCGTCGAGACTCGAGACGAGCGAGCCGGCGAGGAGCGCCTGTGCCCGTGCCAGCATCTGGGGAAACACGGAGCGGCTGCCGATCCCGTCGACGAACGTCGGGCGATGGTCGACGGTCACCGGCGTGCCGGCTGCGAGGGCCGCTGCCAGAGGAGCGCCGCTCTCCGCTTCCGCGGCGTAGATCCGGCAGTTCGGCGACAGGGCGTGTATTGCGGCACCGATACCGGTCGCAAGTCCGCCGCCTCCCCAAGGAATGACGACGGAATTGACGTCCGGCAGGTCTTCGAGGATCTCCAGGCCGATGGTCCCGTTGCCGGCCATGACCTGCGGGTCATCGAAAGCATGAATGAAAGTTGCATCGACACCCGGGTAGCTCCGGTCCTGGAAGGTCTGCCACCAGCGCTCGAAGGGCGCCTGGATGATGCGCGCGCCGAGGCGCTCAATCGCGGAAAGCTTCGCCGCCGGCGCCGTGTCCGGTGCGACGACCGTGCACGGGATGCCACGGCTGCGCGCGCACCAGGCAACGCCCTGCGCCATGTTGCCGGCGGATGCCGTCAGGACGCCGCGAGCGAGTTGCGGGGGCGGAATGGCGGCCATCGCATTGGCGGCGCCGCGGATCTTGAACGAACCGATCGGCTGGAGGTTCTCGAGCTTGAGCCAGATTTCGGCCGGCGCGCCGGGAGCGTCCAGGCGCAAGAGCGGGGTGCGCAGGGCGATCCCGGCCATACGATTGCGGGCCGCGAACACCTCCTCGAGTCTCGGTACCAAGGACACTCCCTGAAATACGGGGTCAGCGATTCAAGACGCCCAATTTATGGTCATTTGCTCGCCTTTGGCCTCCAGGTTGTGATTTGATTCACACATTGGCGCCGCTATGAATATGTCAGGATTCCAAGCGGTTACAATATCTATCTAGGGGTTTCTTCAGGAAAAATCATGATTTCCCATTTTCGACGTTTCGCGTGCCGGATTTTCGGGTTCGCGGGCTTTACGGCTGCCCCACTCCTGCTGGCCACGCTGGTCGCAACGCCCGCGTGGTCGGCCGTGGAATTGCGGGTCGAAGGCCGGCCGGCCTCGGCTCCCATTCAGGCTCGCGTCAAGGTGACTGACGTCAACGGCGATCCGGTACCTGCACTCGACGAAAATGACTTTACGATCCTGATCGACGGCGAGGTGATCACGATCGCGTCCGACGACGTGACGCTGCCGCCGTCGCTGGACCCGAACCAGCGCGTGTCCGTGGTGTTCGTCATGGACTACAGCGCAAGTGTCGTGAACCAGTTTCGCGATGAGATGCAGGACTCGGTCAACGCGTTCATTGCCGAGATGGTCGATGGCGACCAAGCAGCCGTGGTCAAGTTCAATGCGACGAACCCCGCCGGCGCCTCGGTCGTTGTGCCCTTCACGGAAATTGACGATGGCGGCGCGAACGATGCCGCATTGAACGCCGGCGTGAACTCGGATTACCCCGGCAACGGCACGAACACGGCGGACGCGCTACTCGTCGCCCTGGAACAGTTGACCTCGCCGCCGAGCGCACTTCCGGACGGACCCAAGGCGATCATCCTGATCGGCGACGGCAGCAACAACGAGTCCACGGCGAGCATCGAGGAAGCGATCGCGGCGGCAAACGCAGCCGCCATTCCGGTGTTCACGATCGGCATCGGCGACTTCGACGGGCCGGGCCGCACGGCGGTCCTCACCAGCCTCGCGGTGGACACGGGCGGTGCGTTCTACCCGGCTCCCGACGCAGATGACATTGACAACGCCTACGTGACCGTCGGCGAACTGCTGAACAACGAGTACCTGATCACCGTTGCCAACGGCATCACCGATTGCGCCGAGCACGAAATGGAGGTCACGGTCCTGGCGCAGACCGCGACCGCGACTTTCACTCGCCGCACCTGCGACACGGAGCCGGACCCGTTCGAGTTCACGGCGCTGACCGATCGTGCGCCCGGCACGAGCGCGACCTCCGAAGAGGTGACGATCACCGGCATCGAGGTGCCCGCGCACATCAGCATCATCGGTGGCAACTACTCGATCGGCTGCACCGACACGTTTACGCGTGACCCGGACACGATCGAGAGCGGCGAGACCGTCTGCATCCGGCACCAGTCGTCCGACGCGTTCTCGACGGACAAGACGTCCACGCTGACGGTCGGCGGCGTCGCAGCCACGTTCACGACGACGACTCGCGCCGAGGGCGGCGGCGGCGGTGGCGGAGGTGGCGGCGGCGGTGGTGGCGCGCTCGGCCTCATCGCCCTGCTCGGCCTCGGCGGCCTGCTGTTCGCACGGCGGCGTATTGCCTGACGCGATGCGGGTGGCTTAGACCCACAAAACCCCGGTGCGTTGCACCGGGGTTTTTTCTTGCCTGGAGATCGCCGACATGCGATTGCCCCCACAGGCACACGGGGGTAGTCTCATGCGAACCCTGTTCATGGAGAGGACTCGTGAATCCAAAGTTTCCGGTATGGGCTGCCTGTGCATTCGCGTTATCGCAATTGCTGGTGGCAAGTCTGGCGGCAGCACAGGCAGCCACAGACGTTGCCTGCACGCGTTGCGTCAATAACGGCGACCTCGCCAACCAGGCCGTGACGTCGGACAAGATCCAGGACGGCGGCATCAAGGCGATCGACATCGCGGCGAGTGCGGTCAAGAATGCAAACCTCAACAACGGCGCCGTCACCTTCGGAAAGCTGGCACCCGGCGTGAGGGATGCGCTCGACGGCGCAATCGCCAACCTGACGACCGTGACCGTCGAAGACGCGGTCATTGGAGACGTCGCCGGCGCCGAATGCCCATCCGGCCGCATCGCAGTCTCGGCAAGCTGCATCTGCGACAACGACAACGGCAACAGCAACTACGGCGTGCTCTTTGCCTGCGCCGTGGACGGCAATGGCGCCGTCGCAGCCTGTTTCGACGAGGCGGGAACATTCAACCAGACCCTCGAAAGCCCGGTGGCGATCGTCCAGGCCGTATGTCTCGGCGCCGAATCGACCGACGGCACGCCGTGGGTGCCGACGTCCGATGGGTTCGCCCCCGCTTCTGCAATTTCCGGGGCTGCGGAAGGTGCTGGCGTCGCCGAGGCGCAATGGCACAAGGGGCAACACGAAGCCTTCCAGGCGAAGCTAGCGGAGTTGCGGGCAAAGCGCGCGCAACACCGCAGCCGCTTGCTCGATTGATCACCGGAGTGCACGCGATGCGCGTTCGCGTGATGGCCCTGCTGTTGGGCGCAGGCCTGGCGTTGCCCGGTGCGGCCTCGGACTGGACGCCCGATGAGCAAGCCGTGTGGCAGCTCGAGGAAGACTACTGGCGTTACGTGAGCACGGGCGACATCGATGCCTATGTCAGGCTCTGGCACGAGGACTTCGTCGGGTGGCCCTGCTTCGAACGGGAGCCCAAGGGCAAGGCGGACATCGGCACCTGGGTCCGCGACATCCGCGACAACAAGTGGAAGCTGACGTACCAGCTGAAGCCGCTGGCCAACCAGTCTTTCGGCGACGACGTCGTCGTCGTGCACTACGCGGCCGAGTACGTGTACGACTACGGGGACGGCACCAGGAGCGGCGTCGGCCTCTGGCGCAAATTCACCCATACCTGGATGAAGTCCGATGGCCGCTGGCAGATCGTCGGCGGCATGTGCGCGGCGCAGGAACCCGTCAAGGCTCCGCGCGCCTGATCCTGCCCGCCGTCAGACCGTCACGAACGAGGCGTCCTTCGCGGCCGCCACCATTCCATAGAAGGCCTCGTTGGCTTTCGCCCAGTTGGGGCGTGCCTTCATCGATGCGTACCAGCGTGCAACGTTGGGATACTGGGCGAAATCGCAGTGTGTCACCTCGCCAATCGAGATGATTCCTGCGCCCAGGTAATCAGCGATCGTCAGCTCGTTGCCGCACAGGAATTTCTTCTGGCTGCCGAGCAGGTGCCGGTCGAGAGCGCCCAGCCAGAACTTCGCCTTGTCCCGGCCCCACTCGACTGCCGAGGCCTGGGCTTCGTCGCTCCGACGCTTGTGGTGCGGGAAGATCTGCGGATACACGAGTCCGTAGCCGAAGTCGCGGTAGAAGCCGGTGTTGAGCCAGTCCATCATCTCGTTGACCCGCGCACGCTTCTGCAGGTCCCTGGGATAGGCGGGCGAATCGACCTTGTCGGCCAGGTACTTGAGGATCGCGGAGCTCTCGGTCAGCCGGAAGTCGCCGTCTTCGAGCACCGGCACGAGTTTGCTCGGGTTGATGGACTCGTACGCGGGTTGCAGGTGCTCGCCGGTCGTCAGGTCGACCAACTGGTAGTCGAGGGCAATCCCACTGTCCATCGCGAACAGCACGACCGGCCTGCTGACCGTGGAAACCGGGTGGTAGTAGAGTTTCATCAAGGTGCGTCCTTTTCAGTAGCAGGTTGACCTTGGGCATTCACTTCTGCGGCTCCGGCCACGACGACGGCAAACGGGCCGCCTCTTCCGCCCATAAATACCGGATGCCCTCGCCGACGATCCGCGGCACGGCAGTGTAGTGATCCTCCCCGGCGAAAATTCGGGTCTCGAGCTTCAGCGACGGGTATTGACGAAGGCGCAACGTCTCCGAGAATCGCGTCATCGAACTCACGATGCCCGAGATCGCGAGGAAGTACTCGTCGACCTCGCGGTCACCCGCGCCGAGAAACAGCGTGACGTCGAGATCCTTGGCCCGCGCCGCATAGCCGGCTTCGGCCATGAACACGGCGCCGCGGACGCCCTGCAGGTACGGACTGCCGATAATCATCTTGCCGAACGCGCCAGGGCGCTTGAAAAGTGCGTACGCCGCGAACATCCCACCCGCCGAGTGGCCGAACAAGGCGTGTTCGCCCGAGAACCGGTACCTCGCGGCGAGCTGCGGACGCAGCTCGTCGACCAGAAGACCGAGGAACTCGTCGGCCATGTGCGGAAACTCGGGCAACGGAGCCAACGCCTGCCACGCCGCGCCGGCCTCGCCGGGTGGAAAGTAGTCGGGACCTGGCGGCGAGAGGTCCATCACGCGCCGGCCGATCCCTGCAAGCCCGTCTTCGCTGCGGCTGCCCACGCCGACGACGATCATCTCGGGCGCGTGGTTACCGATCACGAGCGTATCGAGGATGCCGACGACCGTTCGCAACATGAGCGGCGCATCCAGCACCCACAGCACTGGATACTTCCTGTCCGGCGCGGCGTCGTAGCTCGCGGGCAGCGCGACCGTGATCTCGTGGTCGTACGTAAACTTCGCGCCGCGAACGGTTGACGGTTCCGTCATCTTCATGTTCGCCCGCGCGCCGGGAATGGAGGCAAGTTGCGGATTGGCAAAAGCCTGCGAGCAAACTAACGACGCCGCGCACATCAAGACGAGCGCGGAACGGACGGCGAACGTACCCATGCTGATTTCCCTCAAGACAGGAGCGATCAGGTCGAGAAACGACGGCCCCGGAGGGACCACATTGCCTTACGTCCTGGATTACTTGTTTGGGGAACCGATCCCGAGCTCGACCCGCCGTTGATCGGAAAGCTCCTCGAGCCCCACGATACGGCAGTTCTCGACCGCGTTGAGCCGCCGATACGCAAGGGAATCGCGGCCACTGCCGCAGATCTGGCCATTCTTGTCGCCGTCCAGGGCGGAAAACATCGTCTGCATCTCGATGTTGAAACACCCAGCTTCCATTTCCGCGAGGTAAGCTTTGAGCTCAGCGGCCTCGAACAGCACAATGTGGCGATCGTCGAGCGGTTCAATGCTCTTGATCGACGAGTGCAGCACGCAGTTACCGGAGCCGCTCACCTCGGCCTCCTGAACATCGTCCTTGCCACTCTGTGACTGAGGTTCGGAACTCACGCAGGCGGCGAGCAATGCCAGCGGAAGCGCCAGGGTTGTCGTTTTCATGGTTGCAACCTTCCTTGATGACGCCGTTGGACCCCTGAATGCAGGGCGGGTTCCGTCAGATTATCGCGATCGGAGGGCAGCTGTATGCTCCCCCGTCATCCCCGTCACCTGTCCCCGTTGAGGTCGGGGCCTCCCTCACCGTCGATAAACTGCCGGCAGAACATCTCCAATGTCATCGCGGTCCAGATTGCTTCGTAATTGCGGTCGACGTCCCTTGCCGTGATTGCCGCGACATTCACTAAACCGCGGGATGCCATGCGCTCGTCGGACAAGGCGCTTCTCCAGGAACTGAGCGGGCCCCGGAGCCATTGCGATGACGGGGTCGGGAACCCGTAATTTTTCCGATATATCCATTCCTCGGGGAAATAACGTGCCGCAAGCGTCTTCAACACCGGCTTGGTTACGCGGCCGTCAGCCTTCAGTCTCGACGGCAACTTCTCGGCAATGTCGACCATTTCGGGGGCGAGGAACGGCGTCGTCACGGAGATGCCGAATGGGGCGCCCAGTCGGTCGTATACCTGCGTGTGCGATTGGTTGAACGTGTAGAGATCGAAGCGCTGAAACCGCTCGGCAGCGCTTTCCATCGGATCATAGAATCTTTCAGCTGACCGGCGACTCGGGACAGATGGGCCCAGGTCGCGTCGCAGAAAAATGTCGCCCTGATCAGGGTAATGAATTTCGAAGTGGCTCTTGGTGAATTCATGCTCGTCGATTTCCAGGTATTTCTTCAGGTGGGCGAAGCGCGGTCCTTCGAAATACCCGAGCAGCGCGGCCAGGTGCGCCTTCAGTCTTGTCGGGATGTATTTCAACTGCGCTTGCCTGCGCCGCAATTCGTCAAGCCCGATGATTCCCGGCGGTCCGAAAAGCACATCGGCGGCATGGCCACTGAGCAACGTGTCGAACCGTCCTCTCGCAGCACTGAACAGTTTCGCCAGCACGAATGAATTGTAATGCCTCGGTGGTTCCTCAAGCCGCCAGGTGATCCAGGGAAACACTTTTTCGATATACGACTCCTCGATGTCGATAACGAGATGTTCAATGCCAACGTGGCGAGCGGCGGACGCGGCCGCTTCAAGCTCTGGATTGTCGCCGGGCCACCGTGCCGTCAGCGCAACGCAGTTGCGAAAGCCGGACTTTGCTGCCTTTGCAGCGAGCAGGGAGGAGTCGACACCGCCGCTGAGCAGGATGGCGACATCGCGGTACCGGTCGCGAAGTCGTCCAAAGCAGGCGTCAAGACCCGCATCCACCTGATCGGCCCATGACTCAAGGCTTCCGCGCGCCTGCGAATGCCGAAACTCCAGCTTCCAATACTGCGTTTCGACTGGGCTCCTGCCGGCGGCAAGCCGGACGAAGCAGGTCGGCATGACCTGACTGATGCCGTCAATCAAGGTGTCGCCGAGCACGTATCGATATTGGATCGCCTGCCGGAGTCCTTCAGAATCCAATGCGACGCGGTCCAGCAAGGGGCAGAGACTCTTGATTTCCGATGCCCAGGCCCACCCGGTGCGCGTCACACCGTAGAAAAGCGGCCTGTCTCCGAAGCGATCCCTGACCAGCACGACTTCGCCGGATTCGCGCGTGAAAATTGACAGGGAAAAGCTGCCGGTAAAGGCCGCAAAGATTGCCTCACCTTTGCGGGCAAAGAGCCCGGCAACCACCTCGGCGTCGAGCGCCGTATCGAGATCGTTGTGGCCGCCGGTCGACATTACGAGGGTGTGCAGGTTGTCGACAAACCCGTCGAGCATGACCGTATGTCGATCGTCTTCGAAAAAACCGCGGTCGCTGCCGCGGTACGCGACCAACAGCGGTGAGCGAATCGACTGCCGTGCGGCTTGAGGAGTGCGTGAACCGGTACGCGCGACGCATGCGCGCCATCGATCGGATGTGCCATCGATTGCGGATTGCGGGTCGATTGCACCGGCGAACGACGCATGACTTGACGTCGCCTGACGGGGAACGCCGGTTTCCGAAGCTGGGTTCACAAGTCGCGCTGAGGCATAGGCGAAAGTCCTATGCCGATTCTGGTGCGGGCCTCACAATTCGGTCAACTCCTGACACGAATGTCCAAAGGTGGTGAAGCTGCGTCTGTAGCAAGCCCTTGGGCACCGTTGGTGATTCACCGCGGTCGCGGCTGGGAATCTCGGGCGGCACGTCCAGGCGACGTGGATTCTTATTGTAGGTCGTAGCGGGAGCACGCTCCGTCATTTCCGGGGAGGACAAGACGATGGATAGCGCAGACAACCGCGGCAGGGTCTTGATGAGGCTCGGTGCCATATTGTTCTTGTCAGGACTGGTCATCGGGTTGATCGCGTGGCAACTGGCAAATCCTCGCATGGGCCTTTCCTCCCACCTTGAAGGTGTGATGAATGGGACCTTCCTCCTTGCGGTCGGCCTGCTGTGGGGGCGCTTGAAGCTCGGCGGTGCAACGAGAACGGCACTATTCTGGCTCGCAATCTACGGGACCTATTCAAACGTTGCGGCCACTCTGCTTGCCGCGTGGTGGCCTGCCGGTGAGTTCTTGTCTATTGCCGCGCCAACTCCGCGTGGAACAGATACCCAGGAGCAGATAATTGCTGCATTGCTCAATTCGACCGCTGCCACAATTATCCTTGCAAATGTTCTTATCATTTGGGGGCTGCGTGGACGAGAAAGAACGGTTACCTAACGCACGCCCTCCTCGCCCATAAACATGAACCCCAGCGCCAGGACCGGGGTTCGTCAAATTGGTAGCGGGTGCGTGAGTTGGATTACACACACCATTGCTTTTGTTGAAGTTAAGCTGCAGTAGACCACTTCCTTCCTTGGCAGCCGTCGCCAGGTCCAATTGGACAGTCTCTTGCCTTGGGTATCTAATCCTTCGGCGCATCGGCCAACGACTATCTGGTCGAAAGTACCGAACAGTCCAACAAACAAGGGGATTTCCATGAAGAAGACATGGCTTTGGTGTCCGCTCGCTTTGCTCGCGCTAGGGAGCGCTTCATTGTCGCAAGCTCAACAGGCGAGCGGCGCGATCGAGAAAGCAATCGTGGCGCTGGAAAATCAGTGGCTTGAGTCACAGAAGACGAACAATCCTGACCTCGCTCGTTCCGCTGCTCGCCGACAAGTTCATGGAGACAGACCCGGATGGACAACTCCAAAACAAAGCCGAGACGCTGGCCGTTGCGAAAGCCAGCAAGTATTCGAGTGCCGAGTATCAAGACATGAAGGTGACGGTGTTTGGTGACACGGCCATCGTGACGAGCATCTGGAACGGTCAATACACCGATAAGTCGGGGAAGCCTGCCAGTTCCCGTGCGCGCTGGACGGATACATGGGTCAAGATGCCTGATGGAAAGTGGCAATGCGTTGCCACTCATGGCTCGAACATAGGGAAGTAAACAATACGCAGCGCACTGTCAAACCGGCCGCCGCTGATCCCGGCGGCCTTTTTTTGTTGTCGCGCAATGCGTTACCGGGAGGTATTTCGTACCGGGTGCCGCCTGCGGTCTGATTCATGCCCTGGCTTGATTTCGTTCGATTCCAGGCGCAGCCTTTTCCGAGCTGCATGAAGGAGAACTGTAATGGCTAGTCTGACGATCAAGGCTGGGGAGAGCGAGGTGCTCAATGTCCTCGGAATGCCACTATGGTTCCTGTGCGATGCAAAAGACACGCAAGGCGCATGGTCACTCATGGAAGAGGATATTCCGGCGGGTCACGGTCCACCGCCGCATCGACACGACTGGGACGAGGCTTACTATGTAGTCAAGGGTGCGCTCGACTTTGAGATAGAAGGGAAGCCCGTGCGCGTGGAGTCTGGAGGCTTCACTTACCTGCCGCGCAATACCGTGCACTCCTTCAAAGGAGCGGCGTCCTCTGCGACTCGAGTGCTCATTTTTGCAGTGCCCGCTCACTCATCTGCGTTCTTCAAGGACGTGAATCGCGAGGTCCGCACGGTTCCTGACGATTTGGCCAAGGTGCCAGCGATTGGCCGGCGGCACGGCATCGAGTTCATGCCGCCAGCCGGCAGCTCACGCTGAAGGTACGTCGCCGTCCTTCTCCGCCAATTCCGTGGAGGACAAGACGATGGACACCGCTGACAACCGCGGCAGGGTCTTGATGAGGCTCGGTGCCATATAGTTTCTGTGCGGGCTGGTCTGGAGTTGACCCACTCTTTGTGAACATGACGTGTCCACAAAAGCGGGTCAAGTCAAGAATTCTACCCCTATATCTTTCTACCACACGTTACAAGCGTCCTCCTGTCTCCTCACCAGCGCCTGCCCCGCCTTGCACTGAAACGCGCGGGCAAATTCCGGCATATTCGATACCACGCCGTTGACGCGATGGCGCGGCGGTGAGTGCGGATCCGTGATTGCGTCCACGCGCAACTTCTCGGGACGCTCGTTGCTGCATGCCCACTGCGCGAAACCCACGAAGAAGCGTTGTTGGGGCGTCAGGCCTTCCTGCTCCTGAGGCGGATCGCCTTCGTCTGCTCCTGCCACGCCATCCAGGCGAGGAGCTCGCCACCGAGATCGGCGATGTCCTCGCCTGAAGTGAAGGCGCCGTTGATCTTAATGTCGTCGACGATCGTGTACTGCGAATACTGATCCGCGGACGCACTGGGCACGCTTCTCGAAGTTCTCGGCGTCGCTCTTCGTCCACCAGTCGCGCAGGTTCCCGTCGCCATCGAACTGGCGGCCTTCGTCGTCGAAGCCGTGCGTGAGCTCGTGGCCAATCGTGCCGCCGGTGTTGCCGTAGTTGGGCGCGTCGTCCATTTTGGGATCGTAGAGTGGCGGCAACAGCACGCCGGCCGGGAAGTTGATGTCGTTGAGCTGCGGATTGTAGTAAGCGTTCACTGTAGGCGGTGTCATGTCCCACTCGCCGCGATCGACGGGCTTGCCGATCTTGGCGGCCTGACGATTCGACTCGAAGATCGAGCGCGCGCGACGTTGCCGAAAAAATCGACCGACACGATGTCGAGCGCAGAGTAGTCGCGCCAGACGTCCGGATAACCCACCTTATTGCGCATTGCGGCGAGCTTCTCGAGCGCCCGCGTTTTGGTAGCTGGAGACATCCAGTCGAGCTGCTCAATGCGCGCCTTCATCGCCTCTCGGATCTGCTCCGTCATCCGCACCGTCTCGCCTTCATCGAGGCCGGAAACGCGTGGGCGACGAATTCCTTGCCGAACGCCTCGCCGAGGTCGCGATCCACCCAGTGCACGCATTTCTTCCAGCGCGGCTCATCGGTCTCGACGCCGCGAGGTAGGCGCGATTGAACGCGAAATCCTCCTCGCCACGGCCTTAGAAAGATATGGCGCCGTGGCATTGATGAGCCCCCAGCGCAGGTACGTCTGGAGGTCCCTAGGCTTCGCCCTTCAGGCGTGCGTTTAGCTCGTTCACGAAGGCCGGTTCCGAGACGTTGAGCCAAGGCCGCGTTGTCACGCCGGCCGCCGCGAAATATCTGCGCCAGTCGAACGCCGACGCCATCTTCTGCAATGTGGCGAGTGTCTCGCGGTGGTAGCTTTTGTAGGGGTCGCGCTTTTCCACCCGCGTCAATGAGGCTCGCGCGAGCGCCGTCTCGATGCGCAGCACGGTTGCTGCAGCCGACTGCGCGCCTTCCTGCGATTCGCCGAGGAACGCGAACATCTTGCGCACGTGCGCGACGTAGCGCTCGCGGGTCTCGACCGACTTGGCGTCGTCGTTCACGTAGTAATCGCGATCCGGCAGTCCGATGCCGCCGGCGCCAACGCCGCGATGACCTTGGTGGCATCGCGCGCGTCCTGCTGAACATACACGCCGAAGAAGAGGCCCCACGATTCGTGCGCCGGTGCAGGGCCCCGCAGCAATGTCGCAAGATCCGTGCGATCAGTCAGTGCGGCGATGCGTTCGAGATCGGCGCGCAAAGGCTGGATCCCGGCCTTGTCGACTGCGTCTCGTTCATGCATGCCGCGAAGTAATCGCCGATCTTCTGCGCGCTCGCCGTGCGATTGGCGGTCGGCTTCGCAGCTTCCTGCAGAATGCCCCACAGATAGTGCTGATTGTCGTCGTAGAGTTTCCCGTACACACTCCAGCTCGATTGATCCGCGGGAATGGGATTGCTCTTCTGCCAACCACCGCAGGCGAAGGTGTAGAGGTCTTCGCAGGGATCGACTGAGCGGTCCATCGAGTTCGACGTCGAGGCTGGGCGTGTAGGGCAGACGGTCGTAAGGCTTGTCCGCGGATGAATCGTCGGCTGAGATAGGCTTCGCCATAGCCAGCGCTAGGGTCACCAGCGGGAAAAGGCATAGAGACCTCGAAGCATTCACCGCACCCTCCTGGCTAATCGGCACGCCGCGATGGGGACGGCGCGAGCATTCAGCTAAGAATCGAGATACAGCCAAGTCCCGCTAGATTTGCGAGATCACCCCCCTGAGCCCATCCCGGCATCTTGCTCTGGCTATGCAGCAAATTCCACTGGACACCCTCCGCGCCCTACTTGACTGGGGCTACGGTCTCGATTGCTGTGTCCAGGCTGCCGCCGTTGGGCGACGTGCGACTTGGCGATGCTGGTCAGGAATGGTTTGGGCGACCGCCAGATAACACAGTGCAAACCTTCATGCCGAATGTGCGGTAGTCGCGGCAAATGGCAAGTGCGCCCGCCCGTTCCGACGCTGGGAAGTCTTGAGCACTACGGTTTAACGTGAGTAAACCTCAGCTGCGGAATTCCCTCTGAGCCAGTGTCCTGCTCAACGCAATTCTTTGCTCCACACGTCGGACACTTGAAATACAGGTCGCCCCCGACCTGCTGAAGCTCGACCTGCGTCAGAGTGTTGACCGCCATATGACCCGCCGCGTCGATCCGCGCCTTGGGGAACATGACCGCACCACAGTTCATACATGGCTGATCTGGGTTGTCTTCGCGAGCCATTGCATACCCCCCACACATGGATGCCCCAAGCCGCCAGTTGATTCAACGCTAGAAGCGCCAAGGGATGCAAAAATCCCCAATCTGGGCACCGGCTGCGGCCAGCGCAGGGGATGGCAACTGCGCACGCCGATGCCGACCTTTACCGGCGCGACGTGGATGCAACAAAGAAACCCCGGCGCCGGGCCGGGGTTCTGTGTCGAATGTTGGTAGCGGGGGCAGGATTTGAACCTGCGACCTTCGGGTTATGAGCCCGACGAGCTGCCAGACTGCTCCACCCCGCAACAGGGGCGCGAATTATAGGCGGCAGGGTCATCAAATACAAACCCCTTCGCGCGACGCGTGCCGGGTCACTGCCGACGTCAAGACTCCCCGCCGCCGGCGGAAATTCTGCCGTGGGCGATTGTCGCCGACGCCCGTCAAGGCACCACATGCTCGCACAGCCTGAGCAGCACCCCCGGATACAGGCCCAGCACCAGGATGGCCAGCCCGTTCACGCTCAACAGGACCCGAACGGCCAATCTTGCTTCGACTGGCCCGGAAACCGTGGGTTCATCGAAATACATGAGCTTCACGATGCGCAGGTAGTAGTAGGCGCCGATGACCGACAGGACGACCGCGAGCGCGGCGAGCCACGTGAGCCCGACGTCCAGGACCGCCGCGATGACCTGCAGCTTGGCCCAGAACCCGACCGTGGGCGGTACGCCGGCCAGCCCGAACATGACGAGCAGCATCACGAACGCGAACCAGGGGTTGCGGCGATTCAGGCCCTTGTAGTCGTCGAGCGCATCCGCCTCGAAGCCCTTGCGGGACATCCACAGCACGATGCCGAAGGCGGCCGTCGTCATGACGACATAGGTCAGGGTGTAGAACATCGCCGCGCGGTAGCCGGCCGGATTGGCGGCAAGCACGCCGAGGAAGATGAAACCGACGTGCGAGATGGTCGAGTACGCCAGCATGCGCTTGATGTTCGACTGCGCGATCGCAACCACGTTGCCGACGATCATCGACAGCGCCGCCAGCACGACCAGCATGTCCTGCCAGGCGTCCGCGACGCCGCCGAGCCCTTCCGCGAGCACGCGCATCGCGAGCGCGAACGAAGCGATCTTGGGAGCCGACGCCACGAACAGCGTCACCGGCGTCGGCGCCCCGTGGTAGACGTCCGGCAGCCACATGTGGAACGGCACTGCGCCGAACTTGAAGGCGACCCCCACGACGATGAACGCGAGGCCGAACAGCAGGCCGATCGGCGGCGTGCCGGTACCGACCGCCGTGGCAACGCCGTCGAGCAGGAAGCTGCCGGTCACGCCGTAGATGATCGAGATGCCGTACAGCAGCGCGCCCGAGGCGATCGCCCCGAGCACGAAGTACTTCATCGCGGACTCGGCCGCGACGCCGTCGTCGCGATCGAACGCGACCATCGCGTAGAGCGCGAGCGACATGATCTCGATGCCGAGGTAGAGCGAGAGCAGGCTGCCGGCGGACACGATGACCTGGATGCCGAGCACCGCAAACAGCGCGAGGACGAGGTACTCGCCCTTCATCAGGTCGCGCCGCTCCAGGTAGTCGCGCGAATACAGGAGCGTCACCGCCGCCGCACCGTAGGCAAAGAGCTTCAGCACGGTTCCCATCGGGTCGGCGACGAAGTGCCCGCCGAGCAGCACGGTGCGCGAATCCAGGGCCACCGTCGAGGAAACCCAGGCCGCGCCGGCGAGCGCGGCGATCGCGAGCATGAACGTGGCGCCGCGTGCGCGCGCGCCCGCCATGGCGTCCACCAGGAGCAGCACGCAGGCCGCGAGCGCGACGAAGATCTCCGCCGCTGCCGGCAGGACGTCCGCCATTGTCAGGACCATGGGCGTTGCTTCCATTGCATCGGCCTCAGAGCTTGCTCGCCATCAGCTGCTCGACCAGGAATGCCAGCGTCGGCCGCATCACGTCGAGCAGCGGCGCCGGCCACACGCCGAGGGCGAGCACCGCGGCTGCGAGCACGGCGAGCACCGTGAACTCGCGGGCATTCAGGTCCTTGAGCGACGCCACGCCGTCATTGCCCACGTCGCCCCAGATCACGCGCTTGACCAGCCAGAGCGTATAGGCGGCGCCGAGGATCAGCGTCAGCGCGGCGACGAAGGCGTACCAGAAATTGGCCTTGAAGGCGGCGACGATCACCAGGAATTCGCCCACGAATCCCGAGGTGCCGGGCAGTCCCGCATTCGCCATCGCGAACAGCACCGCGAAGAACGCGAACCTGGGCATCGTGTTCACGACCCCGCCGTAGGCCGAGATGTCGCGCGTGTGCAGGCGGTCGTAGAGCACGCCCACGCACAGGAACAGCGCGCCCGACACCAGCCCGTGCGAGACCATCTGCACCATCGCGCCGTCGAGGCCCATCGCCGCCCCGTTGACCGCGCCGGTGGTCTGCAGGATGTCGTAGGCGACGAAGGCGCCGAGCGTCACGAATCCCATGTGGGCGATCGACGAATACGCGATGAGCTTCTTCATGTCGCGCTGCGCGAGCGCGACGAAGCCGATGTAGGCGACGGCGACCAGCGACAGGGTGATGACGAACCAGTCGAGTTCGCGGCTCGCATCCGGCGCGATCGGCAGGCTGAAGCGCAGGAAGCCGTAGCCGCCCATCTTCAGCATGATCGCGGCCAGGATCACCGAACCGCCGGTCGGCGCCTCGACGTGGGCGTCCGGCAACCAGGTGTGGACCGGCCACATCGGGACCTTGACCGCGAAAGCGGCAAAGAACGCCAGGAAGATCAGGACCTGCGCCGTCATGCCGATCGGCATGCGCTGCATGTCGGCGATCTCGTAGCTGCCGCCCTGCAGGTACAGCCAGATCAGCGCGACCAGCATCAGCACCGAGCCGAGGAACGTGTACAGGAAGAACTTGATGGTCGCGTATACCCGCCGCGCGCCGCCCCAGATCCCGATGATCAGGAACATCGGGATCAGCATCGCCTCCCAGAACACGTAGAAGAGCAGCGCATCCGCCGCCGCGAACACGCCGATCATCAGCCCCTCCATCACCAGGAAGGACGCGAAGTACTGCGCCGGCCGCTTTTCGATGCCGGACCAGGCGGCGAGCACCACCAGCGGCGTCGTGAAGGCGGTGAGGACGATGAGCGGCAGCGAGATGCCGTCGATGCCCAGGTGGTACCAGGCGTTGACCGCCCCGATCCAGGGCTCGCGCTCGGGGAACTGCAGCGCCGGCGTCGCCAGGTCGAACGCGCACCAGAGCGGCACGCACAGGCCGAGCGTCACGAGCGTCGCCGCCAGCGCGACCCAGCGCCCGAGCGTGATCCGCCGGTCGCCCAGCAACAGGACGACGGCAGCCGCCCCGATGGGGAGCCAGACCAGCCAGCTCAGGATGTGCGCCGGTGCCCTCATGTCACGACCTCAGGAGCAGCCACGCGAGCAGCAGCGACAGGCCGATGATCATGGCGAATGCATAGTGATACAGGTAACCGGTCTGGACCTGGCGCACCAGCAACGAAAGTGCCGCGACGGCCCGCGCGCTGCCGTTGACGAGCCATCCGTCGATCACGGTCTCGTCGCCGCGCCGCCACAGGCTGGTGCCGAAGTTGCGCACGCCGGCCGCCAGGACGTTCTCGTTGAACCAGTCGAAGTAGTATTTGTTGACCAGCAGCCGGTACGTACGCGAGAACCGCACGGCGAGTCGGTCGGGCAGGTCCGGGCGGTGCAGGTAGAGGTACCAGGCCGTGACCACGCCGCCGAGCGCGAGGAAAACCGCCGGCGAGCTGAAGGCGTGCAGGACGAAGGCCGCCGGCCCGTGGAACTCGGCGCCGAGGATCGCGAGCGGCCCGTCCGGCGCCTGCGCGATGGCGCCCGCGAAGAAGTCTCCGAACACGACCGGGCCGACCGTCATCCAGCCGATCGCGATCGAGGGGATCGCGAGCGCGACCAGCGGCAGTGTCACCACCCACGGGCTCTCGTGCAGGTGCTCGCGCGTGTGCTCGTCCATCCGCTCGCGGCCGTGGAAGGTCATGAACACCAGCCGGAAGCTGTAGAGCGCCGTCACGAAGACGCCGATCAGTGCGCACCAGTAGGCGTAGCCGGCACCCTCGGTCTCGCTGTGGTGCAGCGCCTCGATGATGATGTCCTTCGAGAAGAAACCCGAGAAACCCGGGAAACCGATCAAGGCCAGCGAACCGATCAGGCAGGTCCAGTACGTGACCGGCATGTACTTCCGGAGCCCGCCCATGCGCCGCATGTCCTGCTCGTGGTGCATGCCGATGATCACCGAGCCGGCCGCGAGGAACAGCAGTGCCTTGAAGAACGCATGCGTCATGAGGTGAAAAATGCCGGCCCCGTAGGCGCCGGCGCCGAGCGCCGCCGTCATGTATCCGAGCTGCGACAGGGTCGAGTACGCAACCACGCGCTTGATGTCGTTGTTCACGAGGCCAAGCAGGCCCATGAAAAGCGCGGTGGTCGCGCCAATGACCACGATGAAGTGCAGCGCGTCGGGCGACATCTGGAACAGCGGCGACATGCGCGCCACCATGAAGATGCCCGCCGTGACCATCGTCGCCGCGTGGATCAGCGCCGAGATCGGCGTCGGGCCTTCCATCGAGTCCGGCAACCAGACGTGCAGCGGCACCTGCGCCGACTTGCCCATGGCGCCGATGAACAGGCCCACGCAGATCACGGTGATGACCTTGGACGGCTCGCCGGGCGTCAGGAACAGGTCGTGCCCGATGGCGCGCGGGATGCGCTCGAAAACCTCCGCGTAGTCGAGGCTGCCCATGTACGCGACGATGACCGCGATTGCGACGATGAACGCGAAGTCGCCGATGCGGTTGACGAGGAAGGCCTTGTAGTTCGCGAAGATCGCCGTCGGGCGCTTGTACCAGAAGCCGATCAGCAGGTATGAGACGAGCCCGACCGCCTCCCAGCCGAAAAACAGCTGCAGGAAGTTGTTCGACATCACGAGCATCAGCATCGCGAAGGTGAACAGCGAAATGTAGGCGAAGAACCGGGTGTAGCCCGGGTCGTCGCGCATGTAGCCGATCGTGTACACGTGCACCGCGAGCGACACGAAGGTGACGACCGTCATCATCAGCGCGCTCAGGTTGTCGATCAGGAACCCGATTTCCATCCGCAGGCCGTCGCTGACGCCCCACGTGTACACGGCCTCATTGAACACCGGCGCGCCGCCCAGCATCTGCTGCAGGACCCACGCGGAGCCGATGAAGGAGACCGTGACGCCCGCGATGCACAGCGTGTGCGCGCCCACACGGCCGACGTAACGCCCGCCCAGGCCGGCGACGACTGCGGCGACGAGCGGTGCGAGGACGATGCCGAGGCAGGCAGCTGCGAAATCCACGGTCAACCCTTCATGGCGTCGAGTTCCTCGACGTTGATGCTGCGACGCTTGCGGAACAGCACGACCAGGATCGCGAGCCCGATCGCCGCCTCGGCCGCCGCCACGGTCAGGATGAAGAACACGAACACCTGGCCGTCGAGGTTGCCCTGGAAGCGCGAGAAGGCGACGAAGTTGAAGTTGACCGCAAGCAGCATCAACTCGATGCACATCAGGAGGAGGATCACGTTCTTGCGGTTGATGAAGATGCCGGCCACGGCGATGGCGAACAGCACGCCGGCGAGCAGCAGGTAGTGCGCGAGGCCGATCATGGATCGCGCTCTGGCGGCATGCTGACGAGGCGCACGCGGTCGGCGGCCTTCACTGCCACCTGCGCCGCGACGTCCTGGACCTTGAGGCCGGGCCGACGGCGCATCGTCAGGGTGATCGCCGCGACGATGGCGATCAGGAGCACGATCGCCGCAAGCTGGAACGGGTAGACGTATTCCGTGTACAGGACGGCACCGATCTCCGCGGTGTTGCTCGTCCCCTCCGCGGCCGGCACGAGCGCGCCCGGCATTTCGATGCCGAGCCGCCGCACCCACAGCACGTAGGCGAGCTCCACGACCATGATCAGGGCGATCAGCGCGCCGAGCGGGGCGTTCCGCGCGAAACCTTCGCGCAATTCCTCGATGTTGATGTCGAGCATCATGACGACGAACAGGAACAGCACCATCACGGCGCCGACGTAGACCAGCACCAGGACGATGGCCAGGAATTCTGCCTGGATGAGCAGCCAGAGCACCGCGGCATTGAAGAAGCAGAGCACCAGGTAGAGCACCGAATGCACCGGGTTGCGCGAGAGGATCACCCCGAGCGCGGCGCCGACCAGCACGGCGGAAAACGTCCAGAACAGGATTTCGACGAGCATGGCCGTTACCGGAAGCGCGAGTCGGACGCCTTGTCGGCGGCGATCATCGCTTCGTACTTCTCGCCGATCGCCGAGGAGCTTGTCCTTGGTCATTATGTTTTCGCCGCGGTTCTCCATGTGGTACTCGTGGATCCGCGTCTCGACGATGGCGTCGACCGGGCACGCCTCCTCGCAGAATCCGCAGTAGATGCACTTGAACAGGTCGATGTCGTAGCGCGTCGTCCGGCGCGTGCCGTCGGGGCCGACGTCCGACTCGATCGTGATGGCGAGCGCGGGGCACACGGCCTCGCACAGCTTGCAGGCGATGCAGCGCTCCTGCCCGTTCGGGTAGCGCCGGAGCGCATGCAGGCCGCGGAAACGCGGCGACTGCGGCGCCTTCTCCTCCGGGTAATTAAGCGTGACCTTGGGCCGGAAGAAATTCCTGCCCGTGACCCAGAGCCCACGCAGGAGCTCGGAGAGGAAAACTGTCTGGAACAGGGAGCGTATGCGCTTCATGGTTGCCTTATGCCGCCCACGGCCCGACCTTGAGCCAGGCGAGCACGCCCTCCACCGCGATCCAGACCAGCGTGATCGGGATCAGTACCTTCCAGCCGAGCCGCATGACCTGGTCGTAGCGGTAGCGCGGGAAGGTCGCGCGCACCCACAGGAAAATGAACAGGAACACGGAGATCTTCAGGCACAGCCAGTGGAAACCGTTGCCGAGGATCGCGCCGACCACCGGAACGCCGCGGATGGCGGCGTCGGCCGACAGGTAGCCGTCGAACGGGCTCAGCCAGCCGCCGAAGAAGAGCACGGCCGTGAGCCCGGAGATCAGGATCATGTTCGCGTATTCGGGCAGGGCGAACAGCGTCGCGAACGCGGCGCCCGAGTACTCGACGTGGAATCCCGCGACGATTTCGGACTCGCCCTCGGCGACGTCGAACGGCGCGCGGTTGGTCTCCGCGATGCCGGAGATCATGTAGACGATGAGAAGCGGGAAGAGCCACGACCAGTTCCAGCTGAGCGCCGCGCCCTCCTGCCCGCGCACGATCTCGCCGAGATTGAGGCTGCCGGCCGCCATCAGTACGCCGACCAGCGCGAAGCCCATGGCGATCTCGTAGGCGACCATCTGCGCGGCGGAGCGCATCGCGCCGAGGAAGGCGTACTTCGAATTGCTCGCCCAGCCGGCGAGGATCACGCCGTAGACGCCCATCGACGTCAGCGCGAGGATGAACAGGAGCCCAGCGTCGATGTCGGCAATCACGAACTCGGGCGAGATCGGCATGACCGCCCATGCCGCCATCGCCGGCACCAGCACGATCAGCGGCGCCAGCAGGAACAGGAAGCGCGACGAGCGCGCCGGTACGATGATCTCCTTGAGCAGGAGCTTGATCACGTCGGCGAACGGCTGCAGCAAGCCGCGCAGGATCGGCAGGCCGAAGAACGAGATCCGGTTCGGGCCGCGGCGCAGCTGCATGTAGCCGATGACTTTGCGCTCGGCGAGCGTCAGCATCGCGACCGCGATCACGATCGTCAGCAGCACGACGATCACCTTGAACGTGGAGACGATCACGGACTGCCACTCGGGCGGGAATGCGGCCAGCAGGTCCGCGATGAAGGCGGGCACGGCTCAGCCTCCCTGCGCCATGCCGGCTTGCGCGGCGCGGGTCTTCTGCAGCGCCGGCGCACGGCGCACGAGGGCGTCTGCGCCGTAGATCGGAAGATGCGTCGTGTCGCCACGGCGCTCCGGCTTCCGTTCCCTGCCCGTCGCCAGGCGCCCGTCGTAGGAAGCTGCGCCGGCGAGCTCGCGCAACTCTGCAAGGACGTCGGCCGAACTCTCGTAGTCAAATCCCTCGAGCGCGAGCTGGTTGCCGAGCACGCGCAGTATCTTCCAGCCGGGCCGCGACTCGCCGACCGGCTGGGCGCAGCCGCGGAACTCCTGCCAGCGGCCTTCGACGCTGACATAGCTCCCTGAGGTTTCCGCGAAGCTGCCCATGGGCAGCAGCACCTGCGCGGTGGCCATCACGGCAGGGTCCGTGTACGGCGTGATCGCAATGAGGCGGCGGCAGGCCGCGAGTGCCTCTGCTGCACCGGCGACGCCAATGTCCTTGGCGGGCTCGATGCCGCCCAGGAGCACGCAACCGGAAAGCGGCGATTCCAGCATGCGGGCGATGTCCAGCCCCGGCGACGGGTCAGGCCGTCCGCCCGGCAGGCGATGCGGCAACGCGCCGGCGAGCGCTGCGCCCGCGGCATTGCCACCGTCGGGAAGGAATCCGAGTGTCGCGCCGGTCCTGGCCGCGAGTCTCGCCGCCGCGGCGCGGATGTCGGCGAAATGCGTGTGCCGCATGGCGATGCCGCCCAGCACGATCGCGCTGCGGCCCGAGGACAGCGAATCGACGAGGGCTTTCTGCGCATCGTCCAGCGCGGCGCCGTCGGCCAGCGCCGCGAGCTCGAGTGCAAGACCGGCCGGTTCCACCACGGCCTGTCGCAGGACCGGGAAGTAGCACTGCTGTGCGAGCGTCGACACCAGGCTCACCTTGCAGCCTGCGAGCGCCGCCTTGCGCACCCGGTGCGCGAGGATCGGCGCCTCGTCCCGCACGTGGCAGCCGGCCAGCAGGATCGCGCCCAGCGAATCGACTTCATTCAGGGAGATCCCGAGCCCCGGATAGGCGGGATCGCTGGACTGGTCCGAGAAGTCGCGCTGGCGCAGGCGCGAGTCGACGTTGTGCGACCCGAGACCGCGCGCGATGCGCGCAAGCAGGTACGCCTCTTCACTGGTCGATCCCGGCGCCGCGAGGAACCCCAGGCGACCGGCCCCGCCCTCCTTCGCGGCATCGCGCAGGAGCGTGGCCGCGGCTTCGAGTGCACGCTCCCAGCCGACTTCCTGCCAGCGCCCCTCGACGCGCAGCATCGGTGCGAGCAGCCGGTCCGGCGCGTAGACGCCCTCGTAGGAGAAGCGGTCGCGGTCGGCGATCCAGGTCTCGTTGATCTCCTCGTTGGTGCGCGGCACGACGCGCATGAGCCGCCCACGGAGCACGTGGCCCCAGAGGTTGGTACCGGTGCCGTCGTGGGGCGAGACGAGCGCATGCTCGGTCATCTCCCAGGAGCGGGCACGATGCCGGAACGGCTTTGAATTCAGCGCGCCCACGGGACACAGGTCGATGACGTTGCCCGACAGCTCGTGATCGACGCTCTTCTCGATGAACGTCCCGATCTCCATGGTCTCGCCGCGTCCGGTCGCGCCGAGCTCCTGCAGCCCGGCGATCTCCGCGGTGAAGCGGACGCAGCGCGTGCAGTGGATGCAGCGCGTCATGTCGGTCGAGATCAGCGGGCCGATGTTCTTGTCCTTGACGACGCGCTTGCGCTCGTCGAAGCGGGAATTCGCGCTCCCGAACCCGAGCGCCAGGTCCTGCAGCTCGCACTCGCCGCCCTGGTCGCAGATCGGGCAGTCGAGCGGATGGTTGATCAGCAGGAACTCCATCGTCGCTTTCTGCGCCGCGAGCGCGCGCGGCGAGCGCGTGAAGACCTTCATGCCCTCGGCGACGGGCGTTGCGCAGGCCGGCATCGGCTTCGGCGCCTTCTCCACCTCGACGAGGCACATGCGGCAGTTGGCCGCGATCGACAGTTTTTCGTGGTAGCAGAAGCGCGGCACGTACACGCCGGCCTGGTCCGTCAGCTGGATGATCATCTGGCCCTTGCGCGCCTTGAGCGGCCGGCCATCGACCTCGACGTTGACGACGTCTTCGCTCATGCCACCGCCTGCGCGGGCGAATCCACGATGCTCTTGCCGCCGTGCTCGATCATGTAGGCGAATTCGTGCCGGAAATGGCGCAGGAAGCTCTGCACCGGCCAGGCGGCCGCGTCGCCGAGCGCGCAGATCGTATGGCCCTCGATCTGGTTCGCCACCTGGACCAGCAGGTCGAGGTCGGACATCTTGCCCTGTCCGGCCAGGATCCTTCGCAGCATGCGCGTGAGCCAGCCGGTGCCTTCGCGGCAAGGCGTGCACTGGCCGCAGGATTCGGCCATGTAGAAGCGCGAGATGCGTTCGAGAACCCGCACCATGCAGGTCGTCTCGTCCATGACGATCATCGCGCCCGTGCCGACGGAGCTTCCCGCCTTGCGCAGCGAGTCGTAATCCATCGTGCAATCCATGATCAGTGCTGCCGGCAGCACCGGTACGGACGATCCGCCGGGGATGACGGCCTTGAGCTTGCGGCCCTTGCGCATGCCGCCGCTGATCTCCAGGAGTTCGCGGAACGGGATGCCCATCGGCAACTCGTAATTGCCCGGCTTCTCGACATGACCGGACACGGAGAAGATCACGGTGCCGCCCGCATTGGGCACGCCCATCTCGGCGAACCACTTCGCGCCCTTGCGCAGGATCGCGGGCACCGAGGCGAACGAGAGCGTGTTGTTGATCGTCGTCGGCTTGCCGTAGAGGCCGAAGTTCGCCGGAAACGGCGGCTTGAAGCGCGGCTTGCCGGGCTTGCCCTCGAGCGACTCGAGCAGCGCCGTCTCCTCGCCGCAGATGTACGCCCCGGCGCCGGCGACCGCATAGAGGTCGAAGTCGATCCCGGTGCCCTGGATGTCCTTGCCGAGCAACCCCGCAGCGTAGGCTTCCTCGAGCGCCGACTCGAAGCGAGGGAATGGCTCGGCGAGGAACTCGCCGCGGATGTAGTTGTAGCCGACGGTCGCGCCCATTGCGTAGGCGCCGATCGCCATGCCCTCGATCACCGAGTGCGGGTTGAAGCGCAGGATGTCGCGGTCGTGGCAGGTGCCCGGCTCGCTCTCGTCCGAGTTGCAGACGACGTACTTCTGGCCGGGGGCGCCGCGCGGCATGAAGCTCCATTTCACGCCGGTCGGGAAGCCCGCACCGCCGCGGCCGCGCAGGCCCGAAGCCTTCACCTCTTCGATGACGGCCTCGCGCGTCGTCTTCTCGCGCAGGATCCTGCGCCAGGCTTCGTAGCCACCGAGCCTCTCGTACACGGGCAGCGTCCAGCTCTCGGCGTGCGAAAGCGGCTCGAAGACGACCTGGTTCATCGCACGCGCCATGCTCACTTCACCCCGTCCAGGACCCTGACGGCCGACTCGGGCGTCAGGTTCTCGTGGTACACGTGGTCCACCATCATCATCGGTGCGTTGTTGCAGGCCGCCAGGCACTCCTCCTCGCGCTTGAGGTAGATCCGGCCGTCAGGCGTACTCTCGCCGGTCCTGATCCCGAGGTGTTTCTCGACCGCGGCGACGATCTCGTCGGATCCGCGCAGCATGCAGCTGACGTTCGTGCACACCGAAACGTGCACGCGACCGCACGGCCGGGTCTCGAACATCGAGTAGAAGCTCGCGACTTCGTACACCTGGATCGGCTGCAGGCCGATGTACTCCGCGACCGCGTCCATCAGCGGCGGCGTCAGGTAGCCGTTGTTCTGGTGCTGCGCCTCGCGCAGCGCCGCGATCACCGCCGAGCGGCGGCGATCTGGCGGAAACCGCGCGAGCCAGCGGTCGATCTCGTGCCGCGTGTGCTCGGAGAGCACGCCACCGTCGGTGACCGGCGTGCTCACCGGTCGATCTCCCCGAACACGATGTCCATGGTCCCGATCATCGCCACCACGTCGGCCAGCATGTGGCCGCGCGTAAGTTCGTCCATCGCCGCGAGATGCGCGAATCCGGGCGCGCGGCACTTGACGCGATAGGGCTTGTTCGCGCCGTCCGAAACCAGCCACACGCCGAACTCGCCCTTTGGCGCCTCGACGGCCGCATAGGTCTCCCCTTCCGGCACGCAATACCCCTCAGTGAAGAGCTTGAAGTGGTGGATGAGGGATTCCATGTCGTCCTTCATCTCGCCGCGGCGCGGCGGGGCGACCTTGTGGTCCTCCAGCATCACCGGGCCGGGATTCGCACGCAGCCACTCCAGGCACTGGCGAATGATGCGGTTCGACTGCCTCAGCTCCGCGACCCGCACCAGGTAGCGGTCGTAGCAGTCGCCGTTCACGCCGACCGGCACGTCGAAATCGACGCGGTCGTAGGTCGCGTAAGGCTGCTTCTTGCGCAGGTCCCAGGCCACCCCTGAGCCGCGCAGCATCGGGCCGGTGAAACCGAGGGCAAGCGCTCGCTCGGGCGTGACGACGCCGATGTTGACCGTGCGCTGCTTCCAGATGCGGTTGTCGGTCAGGAGCGTCTCGTACTCGTCGACGCAGGCCGGAAAACGATCGGTGAAGTCCGCGATAAAGTCGAGCAGCGTGCCCGATCGGGCCGCGTTGCGACGCTCGAGGTCGCCCTGGCTCCGGTACTTCGACTCCTTGTACTGCGGCATCGTCGCCGGCAGGTCGCGGTAGACGCCGCCGGGCCGGTAGTACGTGGCGTGCATGCGCGTGCCCGAGACCGCTTCGTAGCAGTCCATGAGGTCCTCGCGCTCGCGGAACGCGTACAGGAAGACGGTCATCGCCCCGATGTCGAGCCCGTGCGAGCCGATCCACATCAGGTGATTCAGGATGCGCGTCATCTCGTCGAACATCGTGCGGATGTACTGGGCGCGTTCCGGCGCCTGGATGCCGAGCAGCTTCTCGATCGCGCGCACGTAGGCGTGCTCGTTGCACATCATGGACACGTAATCGAGGCGGTCCATGTAGCCGATCGAATGGTTGAAGGGCTTCCATTCGGCGAGCTTCTCGGTGGCGCGGTGCAGCAACCCGATGTGCGGGTCCGCTTTCTGGATCACCTCGCCGTCCATCTCGAGGACCAGGCGCAGCACGCCGTGGGCCGCCGGGTGTTGCGGCCCGAAGTTCAGCGTGAAGTTCTGGAACTCAGGCATTGCCGCCCGACCCCGCCGCGCCCGGCGTGCGCTCCTTGCGGATCACCTTGGGCACCGTGACCCGCGGCTCGATGCTGACCGGCTCCTGCACGACCCGTCCGCGCGCCGGGTCGTAACGCACCTCGACGTAGCCGGACAGCGGGAAGTCCTTGCGGAACGGGTGGCCGATGAAGCCGTAGTCGGTGAGGATGCGGCGCAGGTCCGGGTGGCCGCGGAACAGGATCCCGTAGAGGTCGAAGGCTTCCCTCTCGTACCAGTTGGCCGCAGCCCAGACCTCGGCCACCGAGTCGATCATCGGCGGCTCGCCCGCGGGGCAGTAGCAGCGCAGCCGCAGCCGCGTATTGCGGGCAATCGAAAGCAGCTGGTAGGAAACCGCGAAACGGCCCTCGGTAGCCGGCGCCTCGCGGCGCGGGCCGCGTTCCACACCGCGGCTGAAGCCGCTCGAGGTGGCGTCGAAGGTCGTCCATTCCGAGCGCCCGTAATCCAGGTAGTCGATTCCCGAGAGGTCGATCAGTTGCTCGAACGCGAGATCGGGTGCGTCCCGGAGTTCCTTGCAGACCGCAACCAGATCCGCGGGCGCGACGTCGATCGCGACATCCCCGGGCAGCGCCGCAACCGGCCGCGCGCGATCGCCAAACCGGGCTGCGATGGCCTGCGCGGTCGCCTCGACGCGGCTCATGCCGAACCGCGCGCGATGGTGCTGGTGCGGCGGATCTTGTCCTGGAGCTGCAGGATGCCGTAGACCAGCGCTTCTGCGGTCGGCGGGCAGCCCGGCACGTAAACGTCGACCGGCACGATGCGGTCGCAGCCGCGCACGACGGCGTAGGAGTAGTGGTAGTAGCCGCCGCCGTTCGCGCAGGAACCCATCGAAATCACCCAGCGCGGCTCCGGCATCTGGTCATAGACCTTGCGCAGCGCCGGGGCCATCTTGTTGACCAGCGTGCCGGCCACGATCATGACGTCGGACTGGCGCGGGCTGCCGCGGAACACGACGCCGAACCGGTCCAGGTCGTAGCGCGCGGCACCGGCGTGCATCATTTCGACCGCGCAGCAGGCAAGGCCGAAGGTCATCGGCCACAGCGAGCCGGTGCGCGCCCAGTTCATCAGGTTGTCGATGCTGGTCGTGACGAACCCGCGCCCCTGGACGACGGGCGCGAGCTCCGGGGCGGCCTCGATCAATCCCATTCGAGCGCCCCTTTCTTCCATTCGTAGATGAAACCCACGACGAGTACTGCCAGGAAAACGCCCATCGAAAGCAGGCCGAAGCCGCCGATCGAGTCGAGCGATACCGCCCACGGAAACAGGAATGCGATCTCGAGGTCGAAGATGATGAAGAGGATCGCGACCAGGTAGTAGCGGACGTCGAACTTGGTGCGCGAGTCCTCGAACGCCTCGAATCCGCACTCATAGGCCGAGACTTTCTCCGCATCCGGGCGGCGCGGGCCGAGCACCCAGCCGAGCGTGAGCAGCACCAGGCCGAAGCCGCCGGCAACCGCGAGAAAGATCAGGATCGGCAGGTAGTTATCGGGCAATGCGGCGACCGTTCTCGCGCGCGGGACGGGCCGCGCAGACCGGGCGCATTGTAACTGTCCGGCCGGTCGCTTGGGACCCCCGGACGGTCAGTTGCAGGACTCAAATGGTGCCGGCGGTCGGACTCGAACCGACACGGGTTTCCCCACTAACCCCTCAAGCTAGCGCGTCTACCAATTCCGCCACGTCGGCACTGAAATCGATGAGGTACCTGGTTACTCGCTACCCGGCTGGGGCTGCTCCGCCGGCGGCGCGTCCGGCAGGGCCGGCACCGCATCGCCGTCGACGCCCGAAGCCGGCGCAGGTTCGGTCACCGCGGTATCGACGATGCTCTTCGGCGCCTCGACGCGCGGCCGAGTCGCGAACCAGGCGAGCGACATGCTCGTCAGGAAGAACAGCGTCGCGAGGATCGCCGTGAGCTTCGAGAAAAACGTCGCCGATCCGCGCGCACCGAAGACCGTCCCCGAGGCGCCCGATCCGAAACCCGCCCCGGCGTCGGCGCCCTTGCCCCGCTGCAGCAGCACGAGCGCCACGATCGCAAAGCACAGGAGCCCGTGCAGGAATGTAATCAGGTGTTGCAGCATGTCCCTTAAGCCTCTGGCAGCCCGTCAGCGGCCGGCGGCGGCGCAGATGCTCGCGAACTCGTCCGCCTTGAGCGATGCGCCACCGATCAATCCGCCATCCACATCGGGCATCGCGAACAGCTCCGCGGCATTGACCGCTTTGACGCTGCCCCCGTACAGGACCCGAAGGGAAGCGGCGATTGTAGCATCTTTTTCGCCGATTCGGCCGCGGATGAGGGCGTGTACTTCCTGGGCTTGTGCCGGCGAGGCCGTCCGCCCGGTGCCGATCGCCCAGACCGGCTCGTAGGCAACGACCGCCCGGGCGAACGCCCCGATATCCGACGTTGAAAGGACTGCATCGAGCTGGCGCAAAATCACCTTGCGAGTCGCGTCTCCCTCCCGCTCCTGCAGCGATTCGCCGACGCACAGCACGGGCACGAGTCCGTGACGGCGGGCCGCCGCGAACTTGCGCGCCACGAGGTCATCGCTTTCCGAGTACAGGGCGCGCCGCTCCGAGTGACCCACGATCACATAGCGGCAGCCGACATCGACCAGCATCGTTGCCGCAATCTCCCCGGTCTGCGCCCCGGGTTCTTCCGCGCAGACGTCCTGGGCGCCGAGACCGATGGCACTGCCTTCCAGCTGGCGGCCGACGTCCGCGAGGTACACGAAGGGCGGGCAGACGACCACTTCGGCCGCGGCCGAGCCAACGTCGCTCGCGACGAGCCCATCGACGAGCCGGGCCGCCTCTGCGCGGGTGCCGTACATTTTCCAGTTGCCGGCGACGAGCGGCTTGCGCAGGGAGCGGTTCATGCGGCAGGTGCAGCTGCGCGCACGGCGGCCGCGAGCTCCTCGGCGTGGAGCCCGACCGCCTGGGCGTCCTCTCCCTCGACCATCACGCGGATCAGCGGTTCCGTGCCGGATGCGCGGAGCACGACGCGCCCGCGCGCGCCGAGCGACTTTTCCACGCGTGCGATGGCCGCCGCGACCGACGGCTCGCGCGCCGCATCGAAGCGCTTCGCCACACGCACGTTGATGAGCTGCTGCGGAAAGCGCTGCAGCCCGGCCGCGAGTTCAGCCAGCGACTTGCCGGTCGTCTTCATGACGGCGAGCACCTGGAGCGCGACGATCAGCCCGTCTCCGGTCGTCGCCTTGTCGAGCACCAGCAAATGGCCGGATGCCTCGCCTCCCAGCACGCCTCCATGCGTACGCAGGAGCTGCATCACGTGCCGGTCGCCCACGGCCGCGCGCATGAAGGGCACGCCGATTTCCTTGAGCGCGAGCTCGAGCCCGAGGTTGCTCATCACGGTCCCGACGACCGGGCCCTTCAGCTCGCCGGCGGCGAGCCGGGCCCTGGCGAGAACGTATAGAAGCTGGTCACCGTCCACGGTACGGCCCAGGTGATCCGCCATCACCAGCCGGTCGCCGTCACCGTCGAGTGCGATGCCCGCGTCTGCGCGCACGCCGGAGACGGTGAGCTTTAGCAGGCCCGGGTCGGTCGAGCCGCAGCCATCGTTGATGTTGCGGCCGTTCGGCGAGCAGCCGATCGGGACGATCTCGGCGCCGAGGTCGGCCAGTACGCGCGGCGCGACCTTGTAGCCGGCGCCGTTCGCGCAATCAATGACGAGCTTGAGGCCGTTGAGGCGCATGCCGCGCGGCAGCGTCGAGGCGCAGAATTCCTGGTACAGCGTGCGTTCGCGGTCGACGCGCGTGGCGCGTCCGAGCTTGCTCGACTCGCGCGTGGGCGCCGGCTCGTCCAGGTGCGACTCGATCGCCTCCTCGAGCTCGTCCGCGAGCTTGCTGCCTTCGCGGTCAAAGAACTTGATGCCATTGTCGTCGTAGCGATTGTGCGAGGCGCTGATGACGACGCCGAAGTCGCAACCGAGGCGCTGCACGAGGTAGGCGATGCCCGGGGTCGGCAAAGGGCCGGCGAGCAGCACGTCGACGCCCGCGGCGACGAAGCCAGCCTCGAGCGCCGCTTCGAACATGTACCCCGAGAGGCGCGTGTCCTTGCCGACCAGCACCCGGCCGCCTTCGGGTGCGAGCACGCGCGCGGCCGCGCCCGCCAGGCGCAGCGCAAACTCCACGGTCATCGGGTGAGTCCCGACCCGACCGCGCACCCCGTCCGTACCGAAGTACCTCATGCCAAGGAACCTCTGATTTATCCCAGCGCGGAGCGCGTTACGCGCGCGCCTTGGCGGGACAAGGCACGAGCCGAAGCCCCATAGCCGGGACTATGGGCGAGGCGAGCAACGAAGTCCCGCCAAGGCCCGCGCGTAACCCGTCGGGACCGGGCGATATTCGTCCCTGGCGTCGTTGCTCGTCGCTCATGTATCACAGGATACACATCGCTCCTCGCGCCTTGCCAGGGACGAATATCGCCGCGGTCGCGCCCACGCTGGGGTAAATCAGAGGTTCCTCCAATTGTCCCGCATCGCGCCGGCCGCCGCCACGACCCGCAGCGCATCCACCGTTTCGCGCACGTCGTGCGCCCGGACGATGCGCGCGCCCTGCTCTGCCGCGATCACGGCGGCCGCAAGGCTTCCGGCCATTCGATCGCCCCCGTCGCGACCGGTGAGCGCGCCGATCATCCGCTTGCGCGAGAGGCCGACGAGCACCGGCAGGCCGTCCGAGGCCAGGGCCGGCAGGCCCGCCAGAAGCGCCAGGTTCTGGTCGAGGGACTTGCCGAAGCCGAAACCTGGGTCGACCGCGATCCGCGTGCGCGCGATGCCCGCGGCTTCGCAGGCCGCGACGCGGCTGCGCAGGAACGCCCGCACTTCCCCGACCACGTCGTCATAGCGGGGCGCATCCTGCATCGTGCCGGGATCGCCCTGCATGTGCATCAGGCACACAGCCGCGTCGCTGCCGGCGACCGTCTCCATCGCGCCCGGTGCCGAAAGCGCGGCGACGTCGTTCACGAAGGTGGCGCCGGCCGCAAGCGCGCGACGCATCACGCCCGGCTTCCGCGTATCGATCGAAACGGGAATTCCAAGCATGGCGACGAGGCGATCGATCACCGGCAGGACGCGCCGCAGTTCTTCGTCCTCGCCGACCGGAACGCTGCCGGGCCGCGTCGACTCGCCGCCGACGTCTATGATCGCGGCGCCGTCAGCCACCATGCGCTCGGCATGCGACACCGCCGCCTGTACATCGCGAAAGCGCCCGCCATCGGAAAACGAGTCAGGCGTGACGTTCAGCACGCCCATGACCACGGGCCGGTCGAGGTCGAGCGAGAAGCGGCCGCACTGGAGGTGCATGCGGGCGGGCGGGGACTGAGGACGTGGCTCGGTCGGGCGCGCGCAGCGCCGGGACTCAGGTCTGGCTGGCCGGCGGTCCGATCACGGGCTCGGGCTTGACTGTGCCGTCACCCCCGGTCGGCGTGCCGGTATCTTCCCAGTCCTTCGGCGCTGTCGGCACGCGGCCGGCCATCACGTCGTCGATCTGGGACGTATCGAGCGTCTCGTACTTGAGCAGCGCCTCGGCCATCCCGTGCAGGATCGACATGTTGGCCCGCAGGATCCCGTCGGCACGCTGATAGCCCTCGTCGATCAACTTGCGCACTTCCTCGTCGATGATGCGCTGCGTGTCGTCGGAGATGTGCTTGGCGCGCGAGACCGAGTGACCGAGGAAGACTTCTTCCTGGTCCTCGCTGTAGGCCAGCGGCCCGAGCTTGTCCGAGAAGCCCCAGCGCGTGACCATGCTGCGCGCGAGCTTGGTGGCGTACTCGATGTCGCTCTGCGCGCCGGTCGTGACGGCTTCCTTGCCGAAGATGATCTGCTCGGCCACGCGGCCGCCGAATATGGAAGTCAGGCGACTCTCGAGCTGGCGCTTGCTCGTGCTGTAGCGATCCCCCTCGGGGAGGAAGAAGGTCACGCCCAGGGCACGCCCGCGCGGCATGATCGTGACCTTGTAGACGGGATCGTGGTCGGGCGACAGGCGGCCGACAATCGTGTGTCCCGCCTCGTGGTAGGCAGTGAGCTTCTTCTCGTCGTCGCTCATGACCAGCGAGCGCCGCTCGGCGCCCATCATGATCTTGTCCTTGGCGCGCTCGAACTCGTCCATCGTGACCAGGCGCTTGTTTGCGCGCGCCGCGAAAAGCGCCGCTTCGTTGACCAGGTTCATCAGGTCCGCACCGGAGAATCCCGGCGTGCCGCGGGCGATGATCCCGGGGCGCACGTCGTCCGAGATCGGCACCTTGCGCATGTGGACTTTCAGGATCTGCTCGCGGCCGCGCACGTCCGGCAGCGGCACCACGACCTGGCGATCGAAGCGACCGGGACGCAGCAGGGCGGGATCGAGCACGTCGGGCCGGTTGGTCGCGGCGATGACGATCACGCCCTCGTTGCCCTCGAAACCGTCCATCTCGACCAGCAGCTGGTTCAGCGTCTGTTCGCGCTCGTCGTGACCGCCGCCGAGCCCGGCGCCGCGATGGCGGCCGACCGCGTCGATCTCATCGATGAAAACGATGCAGGGCGCATGCTTCTTCGCCTGCTCGAACATGTCGCGCACGCGGCTGGCGCCGACGCCGACGAACATCTCGACGAAGTCGGAACCGGAGATGGTGAAGAACGGGACCTTGGCCTCGCCGGCGATGGCGCGCGCGAGCAGCGTCTTGCCGGTGCCCGGGCTGCCGACCATCAACACACCCTTCGGGATCTTGCCGCCGAGCTTCTGGAACTTCGACGGGTCCTTCAGGAAGTCGACGATCTCCCCGACCTCCTGCTTCGCCTCGTCGACGCCGGCGACGTCGGCAAAGGTGACGCTGACCTGGTCCTCGGACAGCAGCCGCGCGCGGCTCTTGCCGAAGGACATCGCGCCCCGCCCGCCCGCGCCGCCCTGCATCTGGCGCATGAAGTAGATCCACACGCCGATCAGCAGCAGGATGGGGAACGAGGAGATGAAGAGCTGCAGCAGGAAGCCCTGGCGCTCGGGCGGCGCCGCGTCGAACTTGACGCTCTGCTTGTCGAGCAGGCCGATGAGCTGGGTGTTGTCGGTCTCGGGATTGTGGGTGACGAACGGGCCGCCGCTCGACCGCTCGCCGACGATCATGTCGCCCTTGAACGTGGCGCTGCGAATGCCGCCACTGCGGACCTCGCCGAGGAACTGCGAATACGCCAGCTCGTCAGGCGCCGCGGCGCGCTGGCCGAAATTCGAGAACACCGCGAGCAGGACGATCGCGATGACGACCCACAGGACGATGTTTCTGGTCAGATCGTTCAAGCTCAGGCTCCAAAGCGCCAGGATTGCTGGCAGATCAAGGACTTGGACCGCAGCCGAGGGGCGCTAGTTTCACCTTACACCGGACGGGGTCCCCTCGCCACCAAATACGTCTCGGAACTGCGCTGCCTCGACGCCTTCGGCTTTCGCATCCGCACGGACTTGAAGCGCCTGCGGGCCTCGGCGAGGAGTTCCTGGAACCCGGCGCCCTGGAAGACCTTCATCACGAGCGCGCCTTCCGGGCCCAGGACCTGCAGCGCGAAAGCGAGCGCCAGGGACTCGAGGTCCGCGGCCCGCGCATGGTCCACCACGTCCACCCCGCTGATGTTGGGGGCCATGTCCGACAACACAAGGTCGACACGGCCGCCGTCGATCTCGGCCAGGAGGGCATCGAGCACCACCTGTTCGCGAAAATCGCCCTGCATGAAGGTGACGCCGACGATCGCGTCCATGGGCAGCAGGTCGAGCGCAAAGACGCGGCCCTTGCCCGCCATCTTGCGCGCCGCGTACTGGCTCCAGCCGCCCGGTGCTGCGCCGAGGTCGACGATCACCGCGCCGGGCACCACGAGCCTCTCGACGGCATCCAGTTCCTCGATCTTGAAGGCGGCGCGCGAACGCAATCCCGCGTCTTTGGCGCGACGCACGTACGGGTCCGCGAAATGCTCCGCCAGCCACCGTCCGCTCGACTTGCTGCGCCGCGCCACTCGAACCCTCCGATCCACCAGCCCCTATAATGCGACGATGACGCTCACCGAGCGGCAGAAAAAGCACTTGCGCAAACTGGGCCACGACCTGCACCCGATCGTGCTCATCGGCCAGCGCGGCCTGAATCCCGGCGTGGTCGAAGAACTGAAACTCGCCCTCGAGCACCACGAACTGGTGAAGCTGCGCGCCCGCGTCGGCGACCGCGAATCGCGGGATTCAATCCTTGCCGACCTGGCCAGGCTGACGGAATCCGAGTTCGTATACCGGATCGGAAACGTCGGCTTGTTCTACAAGAAAAACAGCAAGCTGGCGAAGATTCTCTTGCCGGATTCCTGATTCAGGCGAGGCGCACGGCCAGCACCTCGAATCCGCGCGCGCCGCCGGGAGCCGCCACCTCGACCTCGTCGCCCGGCGACTTGCCGATCAGCGCGCGGGCGATCGGCGAGTTGATCGATACCAGCCCCTGGCGAATGTCGGCTTCGTCGTCACCGACGATCTGGTAGCGCACCTCGGGCCCGCCGTCGACCGGCGCCAGGTCGACGGTCGCGCCGAACACCACCTTGCCCGTGTCCGGCAGCGCCGCCGGGTCGATGACCTGCGAGTTGGCCAGGCGCTGCTCGATGTCCTTGATGCGGCCCTCGACGAAGCCTTGCTGCTCGCGCGCCGCGTGGTACTCGGCGTTCTCCGAAAGGTCGCCGTGCGAGCGCGCCTCGGCGATCGCGCGGATGATCGCGGGCCGGTCCTCCCCCTTCAGCCTGCGCAGTTCTTCGCGCAGTTTTTCCGCGCCGCGCAGCGTGATCGGCGCCCTCATGCGACGCCGAGCTCGCGGTGCAGGTCCTGCAGTCGGTTCACATCGTGGTCCTCGAGGTGGTCGAGCGCGTCGATGGTCGCGTGCGCAGCCGCGACGGTCGTGTAGTAGGTGACCTTGCGCAACTCTGCCTCGCGGCGGATCGAATGCGACTCGCGTATGGCACGCTTGCCCTCGGTCGTGTTGATGATGAGGTCGATCTCGTCGTTCTTGATCATGTCCACGATGTGCGGGCGTCCCTCCCGCACCTTCAGCGCGCGCCGGCACGGCACGTCCGCGGCTTCGATCGCCGCCTGGGTGCCCTGGGTCGCGATGATCTCGAAGCCGCGCTCGCTCAGGCGGCGCGCGATGTCGATCGCGGCCTCCTTGTCGCGGTCCCGCACGGAGATGAGGCAGACGCCGCGCGTCGGCAGGCGCACGCCGCTCGCCGCCTGCGACTTCGCGTAGGCCTCGCCGAAAGTGCGGCCGGTGCCCATGACCTCGCCGGTGGACTTCATCTCGGGACCGAGGATCGGGTCCGAGTCCGGGAACTTGCCGAACGGGAACACGGCTTCCTTGACCGAGTAATACGAAGGTACGCGCTCGACGGTCGCGTCGAGGTCGGCGAGCTTGCGACCGGCCATGACCCGCGCCGCGATCTTCGCCAGCGGCCGGCCGGTCGCCTTGGAAACGAATGGCACCGTGCGCGATGCGCGCGGATTCACCTCGAGCACGTAGACCACGCCGTTCTGGATCGCGAACTGCACGTTCATGAGGCCGATCACGGACAGCGCCTGCGCCATCGTGCGCGTCTGCGCGCGGATCTCGTCCTGGATCTCCTGCGACAGGGTCGCCGGCGGCAGCGAGCAGCTCGAGTCGCCCGAATGCACGCCCGCCTGCTCCACGTGCTCCATGATGCCGCCGATCAGGACGTCCTGGCCATCGCAGACGGCGTCCACGTCCACCTCGATCGCGAGGTCGAGGAAACGGTCGAGCAGCACCGGGCTCTCGTTGGAGACTTTCATGGCCTCGCGCATGTAGGTGCGCAGGTCCTCCTCCTCGTACACGATCTCCATCGCGCGCCCGCCGAGCACGTAGGAGGGCCGCACGATCAGCGGGAATCCGACCTCGCGCGCGAGCTCGATCGCGCGCTCCTCGTCGCGTGCCGTCGCGTTCGCGGGCTGGCGCAGCCCCAGCCGCGTAAGGAGCTGCTGGAATCGCTCGCGGTCCTCGGCCATGTCGATCGAGTCCGGGCTGGTGCCGATGATCGGCGCGCCGGCCGCGGCGAGCTGGCGCGCGAGCTTGAGCGGCGTCTGGCCGCCGAACTGGACGATCACGCCCTGCGGCTTCTCGCGGCTGATCACCTCCATCACGTCCTCGAACGTGAGCGGCTCGAAGTAGAGCCGGTCGGAGATGTCGTAGTCGGTCGAGACCGTTTCCGGGTTGCAGTTCACCATGATCGTCTCGAAGCCGTCCTCGCGCAGCGCGAGCGCCGCGTGGACGCAGCAGTAGTCGAATTCGATGCCCTGCCCGATCCGGTTGGGGCCGCCGCCCAGGATCATGATCTTGGGCCGTGGCGTCGGATCCGACTCGCACTCCTGCTCGTAGCTCGAGTAAAGGTATGCCGTCGAGGTCGCAAACTCCGCGGCGCAGGTGTCGACCCGCTTGTACACCGGGTGCACGCCGCAGGCGAGGCGCCGTGCGCGCACGCGCGACTCGGGCGCGCCCATCGCGCGGGCGAGGGCCGCGTCCGAGAATCCCTTGCGCTTCAGCGCGAGCAGGCGCTCGAAGGTGAGCCCGGTGATGCCCTCGCCGCGCACCGCTTCCTCCTCGCGCACCAGGTCCTCGATCTGCGCGAGGAACCACGGGTCGATCATGGTCTCGGCGGCGACGCGCTCGAGCGGCCACCCGGCGCGGAAGGCGTCGGCAACAAAGCGGATTCGGTCGCCGCCGGGATGGCGCAGCTCCTCGGCGAGGCGCAGGTCGGCATCCGCGTCGAGCGGGAGGGTCAGGATCGGCGTCAGCCCGTCGCAGCCGGTCTCCAGGCTGCGCATCGCCTTCTGCAGCGACTCCTGGAAGGTGCGGCCGATCGCCATGGCCTCGCCGACCGATTTCATCTGGGTCGTGAGCCGGGTGTTGGAGCCCGGGAACTTCTCGAAGGTGAAGCGCGGCACCTTGGTGACGACGTAGTCGATCGCGGGCTCGAAGGATGCCGGCGTGGCGCCGCCGGTGATCTCGTTCCTGAGCTCGTCGAGCGTGTAGCCGACCGCGAGCTTGGCCGCGACCTTCGCGATGGGGAAACCCGTCGCCTTGGAGGCGAGCGCGGAGGAGCGCGACACGCGCGGGTTCATCTCGATCACCAGCATGCGCCCGTCCTCGGGGCTGATCGCGAACTGGACGTTCGAGCCGCCGCACTCGACGCCGACCTGGCGCAATACCGCGATCGAGGCGTCGCGCATGCGCTGGTATTCCTTGTCGGTCAGCGTCTGCGCCGGGGCGACCGTGATGGAATCGCCCGTATGGACGCCCATCGGGTCGAAGTTCTCGATCGAACAGACGATGATGCAGTTGTCCTTGCGGTCGCGCACCACCTCCATCTCGAACTCTTTCCATCCGAGCACGGATTCCTCGATCAGCACCTCGGCGGTCGGCGAGGCGTCGAGGCCGCGCATCACGATCTCCTCGAACTCCTCGCGGTTGAAGGCGATCCCGCCGCCGGTCCCGCCGAGCGTGAATGACGGACGGATGACGGTCGGGTAGCCGACCTCTGCCTGCACGGCGAGCGCCTCGTCGAGGTCGTGCGCGATGCAGGACTTCGGGCACTCGAGGCCGATGCCGCGCATGGCGTTGCGAAACAGCTCGCGATCCTCCGCCATGTCGATGGCCTCGCGCGAGGCCGCGATCATCTCGACGCCGAATTTTTCCAGCACGCCCTCGCGCACCAGGTCGAGCGCGGTATTGAGCGCCGTCTGCCCGCCCATGGTCGGCAGCAGCGCGTCCGGGCGCTCTTTCTCGATGATGCGCGCGACGGTACGCCAATCGACGGGCTCGATGTAGATCGAGTCGGCCATCTCCGGGTCGGTCATGATCGTCGCCGGGTTCGAGTTCACGAGGATGACCCGGTAGCCCTCCTCGCGCAGCGCCCGGCAGGCCTGCGCGCCGGAGTAGTCGAACTCGCAGGCCTGGCCGATGATGATCGGCCCGGCGCCGATGATCAGGATGCTCTCGATGTCGGTGCGCTTGCCCATCAGCGCGCCGCCGCACCCTCGGCGACCGCGCCTTGCGATCGCAGCATCTGCTGCAGCCGGCGCACCATCAGGAACACGAAGTGCTCGAACAGCGGGCGCATGTCCTGCGGGCCCGGGCTCGCCTCGGGGTGACCCTGGAAGCCGAAGGCCGGGCGGTCGGTGCGCGCGATGCCCTGCAGCGAGCCGTCGAAAAGCGAACGGTGGGTCGGCTTGAGGCGGGCGGGCAGCGATGACTCTTCGACCGCGAATCCGTGGTTCTGGCTCGTGATCAGCACGTGTCCGCCCGCGAGTTCCTGCACCGGGTGATTGGCGCCGTGGTGGCCGAACTTCATCTTCAGGGTGCTTGCGCCGCTCGCGAGCCCGAGCAGCTGGTGCCCGAGGCAGATTCCGAAGACCGGGATGTCCGTCTCCATGAACTCCTGGATGGCCGCGATCGCGTAGTCGCAGGGCTCCGGGTCGCCGGGGCCATTCGACAGGAAGATGCCGTCGGGATTGAGCGCGAGCGCGTCCGCGGCACTGGTCTGCGCCGGCACCACGGTCATGCGGCAGCCGTAGTCGGCGAGCAGTCGCAGGATGTTGCGCTTGATGCCGAAGTCGTACGCGACGACGTGCAGGCGCGAGCCCGGCCGCAGCACGCGCCCAGCCTCGCGGCCGATGCTGCCCTCGTTCCACTGGTAGGGCGCGCGCACCGACACGACCTTGGCAAGGTCCATGCCCTTGAGTCCCGGGAATGCGCGTGCCGCGCGCAGCGCGACGTCGGCGTCCGCGCGATCAGCCGTCGCGATGCAGCCGCCCTGGGCGCCGCGCTCGCGCAGGATGCGCGTGAGCTTGCGCGTGTCGATACCCGCGATCGCGACGGTCTCGCCTTCGACCAGGAACTGCGACAGCGAATGGCTCGCGCGCCAGCTGGAGTGGAGCAGCGGCAGGTCGCGGATCACGAGGCCCGCGGCATGCACCGAATCCGACTCGAGATCCTCGGGGGTGACGCCCGTATTGCCGATGTGCGGGCAGGTCAGCGTGATGATCTGGCGGGCATAGGACGGGTCCGTCAGGATCTCCTGGTAGCCCGTCATCGCGGTGTTGAACACGACCTCGCCGGTCGTGACGCCGGAAGCGCCGATTGAAATGCCCCGAAACACCGTGCCGTCCTCGAGCGCGAGCACTGCAGGTGTCGATGTCACCAGGGCGTTCTCCCGGTCCCTGCCGCGCCGACCGCCGGCGTGAGGCGCAGGACATGAGTAGGTGGGTCCGTCTTGGAGTCCACCGGTCATCAGCTGTTACTTCAAAGGGGGCCGCGACCTGAGGCGAAATTCTACATCAGCAAGAGGGGACAGTCCCCATTTTCCCCGAGCGGAAAATGGTGACAGTCCCCGTCAGATTCCGAGGACGTCGGACATCCCGTAGAGCCCCGGCGGGCGCCCGATGATCCAGCGGGCGGCCGCGAGTGCGCCGTAGGCGAACGTCATGCGGTCCGTGGTCCGGTGCACGAACTCGAGCGTCTCGCCGGGACCGGCAAACAGCACCTGATGCTGGCCGATTATGTCCCCACCTCGCAGGCTCGCGAACCCGATGGCCCCGGCCGCCCGGCCACCCGTGTTTCCGAGCCGCCCGTAAACCGCATGCTCGGCCAGCGTACCGCCGCGCGCGCCGGCGACGATCTCGCCGAGCCGCAGCGCCGTCCCGGATGGCGCGTCGGCCTTGCCCCGGTGGTGGGCCTCGAGGATCTCCACGTCGTAGTCGGCGGGCAGTGCGGCGGCGGCCCGGCCGGCGAGGCCGAACAGCAGGTTGACCGCGAGCGACATGTTGGGCGCAACCAGCACGGCGTGGCGTTCGCTGAAGCGGCGCAGCGCCGACTGGCGCGCGGCATCGAGGCCGGTGATGCCGACGACGAGCGGGATGGCCGCCTTCTCCACGGCCGCCAGGTTGTCCAGCAACGCTTCCGGCAACGTGAAATCGATGGCGACCCGGGCGCGGGCAAGCGCCACGCCCCGGTCGGCAGTCACCGGCACGGCAACCGGCCCCGCCTGCGCGACCTCGCCGGCGTCGCGCCCGAGCGCCGCGCTCGTCGGCGAGGCGAGCGCGCCGCTCAGCACGAAGTCCTGCGATTCGCGGATGGCGCGGACCAGGCAGCGTCCGACGCGGCCGGTGATCCCGAGCACCGCAACTTGGGTTCACGTCAGTTTCCCGTGCGTCCAAAGAACTGGCGCACGCCGTCGAGCCAGGTGCGCTCCCGGGGATTGTGCCGCTTTCCGTCTGCCGCGAGCGAGTCCTCGAACTTGCGCAGGACCTCCTTCTGGTCCGCACCCAGGTCGACCGGGGTCTCCACGACGACGCGGCAGAACAAGTCACCGGTCGAACCGCCGCGCACGGGCTTGATGCCCTTTTCGCGCAAACGGAACACGCGCCCTGACTGCGTGCCGGCCGGGACCTTGATGTTGGCCTTGCCCTCGAGCGTCGGCACTTCGACGGTGCCGCCGAGGGCGACCGTCGCGAAGCTGACCGGCACCTCGCAGGAGAGGTGCGCGCCGTCGCGTTCGAAGATCGGGTGCTCACGCACCACGATCTCCACGTAGAGGTCGCCGGCCGGACCGCCATTCCGGCCCGCCTCGCCTTCGCCCCCAAGCCGGATGCGGTCGCCATTGTCGACGCCGGGGGGAACCTTCACCGACAGGCGCTTGTTGGTGCGCATGCGGCCGTGGCCGGCGCACTTCGGGCAGGGATCCTTGATGATCGAGCCGCGCCCCTTGCAGCGCGGGCAGGTCTGCTGGACCGCGAAAATGCCCTGGCTGATCCGGACCTGTCCGGTACCCGAGCAAGTCTCGCAGGTGGCCGGCGTATGGCCGCGGGCGGCGCCCGAGCCGCCGCACTCGGTGCATTCCTTGACGGTCTGGAAGTCGATTTCCGTGGAGGTGCCGAAGACCGCCTGTTCGAGGTCGAGCGCCAGCTCATAGCGCAGGTCCGCGCCGCGGAACACGGCATTGCGCCCGCCGCGCCGCCCGCCCCCGAAGATGTCCCCGAACATGTCGCCGAAGATGTCGCCGAACGCATCCGACGGGCTGAAGCCGGCACCCGCCCCGCGCGCCGCATCGAGTCCCGCGGCGCCGTACTGATCGTAGGCCGCGCGCTTCTGCGCATCGGTGAGCACTTCGTAGGCTTCCTTGGCCTCCTTGAAACGCTCCTCGGCTTCCTTGTCGTCGGTATTGCGGTCCGGGTGGTACTTCATGGCCAGGCGCCGGTAGGCCTTGGTGATGGCCTCCTCGGTGGCGTTTCGTGGCACGCCCAGCACCTGGTAGAAATCACGCTTCGACATGGCGCTCCACATGCGCGAACGCCGGGTGGCAGGATGCCACCCGGCGGACGCAGCCGTTCAGGGTCGGTACGAAGCCGCCCTCAATGCGGTTTCTTGTCCTTGTCCTTGATCTCTTCGAACTCGGCGTCGAGCACGTCGTCCTTGCCGGGCTCGCGCCCGGCGCGTCGGAAGGAGCCGCGCCAGCACCTGCGCCTTCCGCCTGGTAGGCGCGCTGCACCACCGGCGCGCTCGCCTTGGCGAGCGCCTCGGCCTTGTGCTCGATGGCCGACTGGTCGTCGCCTTTCAGCACGCCGCGCAGGTCCGAGATCGCCGCCTCGATCGCGGCCCGCTCCTCGCCCGTCACCTTGTCGCCAAGGTCCTTCAGCGACTTTTCGGTCGCGTGCACCAGCGCGTCGGCGCGGTTGCGCGTCTCCGCGAGCTCGCGGAACTTCTTGTCCTCCGCGGCATGCGCCTCGGCGTCGCGGATCATCTGCTTGATCTCCTCTTCGGAGAGCCCGCTCGAGGCCTTGATGACGATGCGCTGCTCCTTGCCCGTCGCCTTGTCCTTCGCCGACACGTTCAGGATTCCGTTCGCGTCGATGTCGAAGGTCACCTCGATCTGCGGCATGCCGCGCGGGGCCGGCGGAATGTCCGAAAGGTCGAACTTGCCGAGCGACTTGTTGTCGCCCGCGCGGTCGCGCTCGCCCTGCAGCACGTGGATCGTCACGCCGCTCTGATGGTCCTCGGCGGTCGAGAACACCTGCGTGGCCTTGGTCGGGATCGTCGTGTTCTTGTCGATCAGGCGCGTCATCACACCGCCCAGCGTCTCGATGCCGAGCGACAGCGGAGTCACGTCGAGCAGCAGCACGTCCTTGACGTCGCCCGCGAGCACGCCGCCCTGGATCGCGGCGCCGACGGCGACGGCCTCGTCCGGGTTGACGTCCTTGCGCGGCTCCTTGCCGAAGAAGTCCTTGACCGCCTTCTGCACCATCGGCATGCGCGTCTGGCCGCCGACCAGGATCACCTCGTCGACTTCGCTGATGGAAAGGCCGGCGTCCTTGAGCGCGATTCGGCAGGGCTCCACCGTCCGGACCACGAGGTCCTCCACGAGCGACTCGAGCTTGGCGCGGGTGAGCTTCAGCGTCAGGTGCTTGGGGCCCGAGGCGTCCGCCGTGATGTACGGCAGGTTGATCTCGGTCTGCTGGCCCGAGGACAGCTCGATCTTGGCCTTTTCGGCGGCTTCCTTCAGGCGCTGCACGGCGAGCGGGTCCTTGCGGACGTCCACGCCGCTCTCTTTCTGGAACTCGGCCGCGATGTAGTCGATCACGCGGCGGTCGAAGTCCTCGCCGCCGAGGAAGGTATCGCCGTTCGTGGACATCACCTCGAACTGGCGCTCGCCGTCGACGTCCGCGATTTCGATGATCGAGATGTCGAAAGTGCCGCCGCCGAGGTCGTAGACCGCAATCTTGCGGTCCTTGCCCTTCTTGTCCATGCCGTACGCGAGGGCGGCCGCCGTCGGCTCGTTGATGATGCGCCGGACATTGAGTCCCGCGATGCGCCCGGCGTCCTTGGTCGCCTGGCGCTGCGCATCGTTGAAGTACGCAGGCACCGTGATCACGGCATCCGTCACGCTCTCGCCCAGGTAGTCCTCGGCCGTCTTCTTCATCTTCATGAGGACGCGCGCGGAAATCTCCTGCGGTGCCATGTTCTTGCCCTGGGCCTCGAGCCAGGCGTCGCCGTTCTCGGCGCGCACGATCTTGTAGGTCTCGAGCGGGATGTCCTTCTGGACCACGGTGTCGTCGTAGCGGCGGCCGATCAGGCGCTTCACGGCGTGGAACGTGTTCTGTGGATTGGTGACGGCCTGGCGCTTGGCGGGCTGCCCGACGACGATTTCACCGTCCTTGGTGAACGCGACGACCGAAGGAGTCGTGCGGTCGCCCTCGCTGTTTTCGATGACCTTCGGCGTGCTGCCTTCCATCACGGCCACGCAGGAGTTGGTCGTACCGAGGTCGATTCCGATGATTTTGGCCATGTCAGGTGTTCCGGAATGTGGGACTGGTCAGCGTTGTGGGGCCGCCCGGGTGGGGTTTCAACCGCCGGAGGGGGTCTCGGGGGCAATCGATTCGGCCGAAACGATGACCCGGGCGGGCCGCAGCAGCCGGCCATTCAGCAGCCAGCCTTTCTGCACCACCTGCAGCACGGTATGCGGCGGATGCGCCGCGGAGGGCTGCATCGCCATCGCCTCGTGGTGGGACGGGTCAAAGGGCTGCCCGGCGGGGTCGATTGCAGTCAGCCCCGCACGCTCGAAGGCCTTCAGCAGGAGCCGCAGCGTCGCTTCCTGGCCCTGCGCCAGGGTCGCAGCGTCCGCCGTCGCGGCCGAATCCACCGCAAGGCCCAGCGTGTCCGCGACCGGCAGGAGGTCCCCCGCGAAACGCTCAACGCCGAACTGGCGGGCGGAATCCACCTCGCGGGCGGAGCGCTTGCGGAAATTCTCGAGCTCGGCGATCGCGCGCAGGAAATCGGCCCGTAACTGCTCGGCACGGCTCTCGGCCGCGGCCAGGAGCGAATCGGCCGAGGCGCCGTCCGGGGACTGCCCCTCCTCCGGGTCGGGTCCGGGCTGCTCGTTCTCGTTTGCGTTCATGCGCGCGGGGTGTGGGGCTCAGTCGCGGGAATTCAAGGCGGAGCCCAGCATGCGCGCCGCAATGTCCACCACCGGGATCACACGTTCATAGGCCATGCGCGTCGGACCGATGACGCCGAGCACGCCCACCACGCGATTGTCCTGCGTATACGGCGCGACCACCACGCTGCAGTCCTCGAGGATGCCGTAGCCCGACTCGTGGCCGATGAAGATCTGCACGCCCTCGGCATGCAGGCTCTGGTCGAGCAGGTGCAGGATGTCACGCTTTTCGTTGAACGCCTCGAACAGCCGGCGCAGGCGCTCGACGTTCGACATTTCCGCAAAGCCCATCAGGTTGGTCTCGCCCGCGACGACCATGTCCGAGTCGCGCCCCGGCGGCTCGGCCGCGAACGCGCACTGTGCCAGCGTGATGGCGTTGACCATCATGTGGTTCATCTGCTCGCGGGTTTCCTGCAGTTGGGCGACCAACCGCGCGCGGACTCCCGAGAGCTCCTGGCCGGCGAACAGTTCGTTGAGGTAGGCCGCGGCGCGGCGCAACTCTTCCGCGCTGAATGGGCGCTCGAGCTGGACGACGCGGTTCTGGACCTCGCGGCCGTTGACCACCAGGATCGTGAGCACGCGGTTGCCGGACAACCCGACGAACTCGATCTGCGACAGCGCCGCGTGGGCTTCACGCGGCACGGTCACGACGCCGGCGAGATGCGTGAGTCCCGACACCAGTTGCGAGGCCGCGGCAACCAGCGCCTTCGGGTCCCCGGCGCGTTGCTCGAGCTGGCGCTTCAGCTCGGCGACTTCGTCATGGTCCGGCGGCTGGTAGCGCAACAGGGCGTCGACGAAGTAGCGGTAACCCTTGTCGGTCGGGACGCGCCCCGCGGAAGTGTGCGGCGAGGTGACGAAGCCGTGCTCTTCCAGGTCGGCCATGACGTTGCGGATGGTGGCTGCCGAGAGGCTGAGGCCGGACTCGCGGGTCAGCGTGCGCGAGCCGACCGGCTGGCCGTCGCGCACGTAGCACTCGACCAGCGTGCGCAGCAGCTGCTGCGCCCGGTCGCTGGGTGCCTTGTCTGCGTCGCGTGTGGTGTCCGACATAAGTCCCTGTTGCCAAAGGAAAATGGCAAACGAGCCGAGCGTGGCAGCCAAACTAGCAATCGCGCTCGTCGAGTGTCAAGGATTGTGGCCGGGGATCGGCTCGCGTGCTAAAAAGCCCCGCATCCCGATGAAAAACCACTTCTCGCGCATTGCCCTGGTCGGCAGGGTGGAAGACGCCCGGGTCGCCGACTCGCTGGCGCTGCTCGCCGGACACCTGCGTACGCGTGGAATCACGGTCTTCCTCGACCGTACTGCCGCGATCGATGGACTGCCGGATGGGCTCGTGCGCAAGCCCGTCGCCGAACTCGGGCAGGAGGCGGACCTCATCGTGGCGATCGGCGGCGACGGCACCCTGCTCTTCGCGGCACAGCTCGCACTCGCGCGCGGCGTCCCGCTCATCGGCGTCAATCGCGGCCGCCTCGGCTTCCTGACCGACGTCCTGCCGGACGAGATGCTCGCCAACCTCGACGACGTGCTGGCGGGCCGCTTCGAGACCGACCGTCGACAGCTGCTGCAGGTCCGCCTCCTGCACGCGGACGGTGCCGAACGCACCTATCTCGCGCTCAACGACGTCGTGGTGCAGCGGCAGGAATCCGGGCGCATGGTCGAGCTCGAAGTCTGGATCGACGGGGATTTCGTCAACACGCACGGCGGCGACGGGCTCGTGATCGCGACTTCGACGGGGTCCACTGCCTACGCGCTCTCCTGCGGCGGTCCCATCATCCATCCGGCGCTGGGCGCCGTGGTGATCGCACCCATCTCGCCACACACGCTGTCCGACCGGCCGATCGTCCTCGGTCGGGAAAGCGGGATCGAAATACGCCTGGTCGCGCGTTCGGGCGCGCGGGCGCAGGTGACCTGCGATGGCGCGGTGCTCGGCGAACTCGCGGCGGACTCGCGCCTGGTGACCTCGCCCGCCGCCGCCGACATCACGCTGCTGCACCCCCCTGGCCACGACTATTTCAAGCTGCTGCGCTCCAAGCTGCATTGGGGCCGCAGCGGCCGCTCCGGCGGCGACGAGTACTGAGCATGCTGGTGCACCTGCAGATCCGCGACCTCGCGGTCATCGATGCGGCGGAAATCGAGCTCGAGGGCGGTTTGACGGCCCTCACCGGCGAGACGGGAGCCGGCAAGTCCATCATCGTCGACGCCGTCATGCTGGCGCTCGGCGGGCGCGCGAGCGCGGATGCGCTGCGCCACGGCGCCGAACGCGCGGAGATCACCGCGACGTTCGAGGCTGGCGCGAACCCCGCCGTCAAACGCTGGCTCGATGAGCAGTCCATCGGGCAGGACGACGGCGAAGTCGTGCTCCGGCGCGTGATCGGCCGCGACGGCCGTTCCCGCCAGTACGTCAACGGCCAGTCACTGCCGGCGCAGAGCGTGCGCGAACTCGGCGAGTTCCTGATCGACATCCACGGCCAGCAGGAATTCGTGTCGCTCGTCAGCCGCGACGCGCAGCGCGAAATCGTCGACGCCCACGGCGTCGCGCCCGGGCTTGCAGCGGACGTCGCGGCGCTCGCCGCAGAGTGGCGCCTTTGCCGCACGGAACGCGACTCGCTTGCGGCGGCGGCGCAGGATCGCGGCGCGCGGCTCGAGCTCTGCGCTACCAGGTCGGCGAGCTCGAGGCCCTCGCCCTGGGTCCCGGCGAGGCGGAGTCCCTCGCCGAGGAGCGCAACCGGCTCGCGAACCGCGGCCGGCTCGCAGAGGCGGTCCAGGGCGCCCTCGCGCTCTGCTACGAAGGTGACGGCGCCGATGCGCACGCGCTCGCCGCGCGTGCGGCGAGCCAGTTGCGCGGCGCCGCGGCGCTCGACGCGCGCCTCGAGGAGCCGCTCGCACAGGTGGAGGAATCGCTCATCGCGCTTCGCGAAGCCGGCGCCGGGCTCGGCACCTACCTCGAGGGCCTCGACGCCGATCCGGCGCGGCAGGAGCTGGTGGAGCGCCGCGTTGCGGCGATCGACGACCTCGCGCGCAAGCACCGGGTCGCCGGATCCGCGCTCCCCGCGAAGCTTGACGAGCTCAGGGCCATGCTCGCGGACATCGAGCGTTCGGAGACGGCGCTCGGCGGCCTCGACGAACGCATTTCGGGATTGCGCACGCGCTATGACGCGGCCGCGTCGGAGCTCCGCGCGGCACGCCGGAGCGTCGCGCGCAAGCTCGCCCATGCCGTCACCGGCCTGATGCGGCAGCTCGGCATGCCCGGCGGCCGATTCGAGATCGGCATCGAATCCGATGCGGCGACGGAGCCGCAGGCCGCGGGCGCGGACCGCATCGAGTTCCTGGTGAGCGCGAATCCGGGCGAGCCGGTCAAGCCGGTGTCGCGGGTGGCCTCGGGCGGGGAACTGTCGCGCATCAGCCTCGCGGTGCAGGTCGCCGCCGCGCGCCGCACGGCGCGCACCTGCCTGATCTTCGACGAAGTGGATGCCGGCATCGGCGGCGGCGTCGCGGAGATCGTCGGCCGCAAGCTGCGCGAGCTCGGCGACCGCGGCCAGGTGCTGTGCGTCACCCACCTGGCCCAGGTGGCGAGCCAGGCGCACCATCAACACCGCGTCAGCAAGCTCACCGACGGCCGCACGAGCCGCACGACCGTGTCCGCGCTCGGCGCGGACGAGCGCGTCGAGGAACTCGCGCGCATGCTCGGCGGCGTCGAGGTCACGCGCAAGGCGCGCGAGCACGCGCGCGAGATGCTGAAGGCCGCGGTCGCGGCCGGCTGAAGGACGGCTCGGCTCAGCTGCGCTTGCGGCGGTGCGCGCAGTTCTCGCGGCGGCAGCGGCCGTAGAGGATCAGGTTGTGCTCCTCGATGGCGAAGCCGAGCTTCGTCGCGACGTCGTTCTGGCGCCTTTCGATGCCGCAGTCCATGAACTCCTCGACCCGTCCGCAGTCCATGCAGATGATGTGGTCGTGGTGCGCGCCTTCGTTCAGCTCGAACACCGCCGTGCCGCCCTCGAAATGATGGCGCTTGACGAGTTGTGCGGCCTCGAACTGCGTGAGCACGCGGTAGACGGTCGCGAGGCCGATGTCCTCGCTCTGCTCGATCAGCGCGCGGTAGATGTCCTCGGCCGACATGTGCCGTCCGTGGTGGCCGGCAAGGATCTCGAGGATCTTCACGCGCGGCAGCGTGATCTTGAGCCCGGCTTTGCGCAGGTCGCTGGTTTCCACCGAGAGGCTCCCACCGCGAATTGCGGCGATTCCGCTATGATGCGCGCCATTATCCTCCAGGACTCCCGCTGATGCGACACGTCCGCGCTTGCCGCCGTCCCCTGCGCTGCCGCAGTCCTCATTGCGCTCCTCGCGACAGGGTGCGTGTACCGCATGGACGTCCAGCAGGGCAACCTGCTCGACGTCGAACAGGTGGACCAGGTCGAGGTCGGCATGACGCGGAGCCAGGTGCGGTTCCTGCTCGGCACACCGATGGTGATCGACAGCTTCGACGCGGACCGCTGGGACTACGTGTACAGCCTCCGGCGCGGTAACTCGCGCGAAGTCACCCGACGGCACCTGGTCGTCTGGTTCGACGGCGACAAGGTCACGCGCGTCGAGGAGCCGATCCCGTTGCCGCGGCCGGATTCATCCTCCGCCGGCTGAGCCGGCGTTCATCGACGCCCGGCGCGCGCCAGCCGCCGCCTGCGTTCGCGCGGATCCTCGGCGAGCGGGCGCAACACTTCGACCCGGTCGCCCGCCTGCAGCACGCGGCCGCGCGCCACCTCCAGCCCGAAGATTCCGACGCCGCAGGCTGCCGCGTCGATCGCGGGATGACGGGCGAAGATGCCGGAGAGTTCGAGGGCTTCGCCCGCCGTGCAACCCACAGGGACCTCGATCGACAGGACCGTCTGCCGGCCTGCTTCCGCGCAGGCGACCTCGATCGCGATGTGCTCAGCGCCCACCGAACACCTCTCGCGCACGGCGCGCAAAGGCGTCGACGAGATGGTTGCAGATGCCCTCGAATGCGGGACCGAGTGCCAGCGCGCCGATCAGCCCGTGGGTCGAGAACTGCACGTGCAGGTCGGCACGCGTGCCCGCGTCCGCGATCGGCGTGAAGTCCCAGCGTCCCTCGAGGTGGTCGAAGGGCCCGTCCACCAGGCTCATGGTGACCGCGCGGTGGGGCTCGAGGCGGTTTCTCGTGGTGAAGCTCGCGCGCGCGATGCCGCTCGAAAGCCCGAGCGTGACCGTGACTTCACGGTCGTCGCCGCTCACGATCCGCGCCCCCGTGCACCAGGGCAGGAATTCGGGATAGCGCTCGACGTCGGCGACGAGGCCATAGACCTGCGGCGCCGCATAGGGCAGGAGCGCGCTGCGCCGGACGTCACGCATGGATCCACCGACTCACGCGCGGATTGTCACAGGGCACCGCCGCATGGACAACCGCGGCTTGCCGCTAGAATGACCCATGGCAGAGAAGAAGGACGAATCGGCCGGCCGCATCGCCGTGAACCGGCGTGCGCGGCACGACTACTTCATCGAGGAGACCGCCGAGGCGGGCGTCGCGCTGCAGGGCTGGGAGGTGAAGGCACTGCGTGCGGGTCGCCTCCAGCTGCAGGAAGCCTACGTCGTGCTCCGCAACGACGAGGCCTGGCTCTTCGGCGCGCACGTCTCCCCGCTGCCGACCGCCTCGACGCACGTGCAGCCGGATCCGACACGCAGCCGGAAACTGCTGCTGCACAGACGCCAGATCGACTCCCTGGTCGGGGCGGTCGAGCGCAAGGGACGCACGATCGTGCCGCTGGCGATGTACTGGAAGAACGGGCGCGCCAAGCTCGAGATCGGCCTCGCGCGCGGCAAGAAAGAGCACGACAAGCGCGCGGACACGCGCGAGCGCGACTGGGAGCGTGAAAAAGCGCGTGTCATGAAGGGCCGCCGCTGAAAACCCGATCTGGTAGAATGAGCGCGTCTTCTGGGGGCGATCGGCTTCGACGTGGGCTGCGAAACTCCAGGGGCGTGCCGAGGTGCAGGCTACCTCGTTAATCCGCTTGCAAACTATAGTTGCCAACGACGACAACTACGCTCTGGCGGCTTAATCCCGCCTAACCCCCGACTGGCATGTGCCTGTGCATCCAGACCCGGGGGACGCGCTCACAGGATCGCGGAACCGGTGTGCTCCGGGCTGGAACCGCTAAAACGCTCCGAAGCTGGCTTCGTGTTTTCCCCGCCAACCGGGTAGCACGGGGCGAGATCAATAGGTTGGACACGCACGTAGAACCTGTAGCGTAGGGCTTGCGGACGCGGGTTCGATTCCCGCCGCCTCCACCAATCCCCGCCCCCGGCCGCATGGCCGGGGCGCGACCGCACATCAGCAGGCGCGCTGCCCCACTGCAGAGAACGGGACCAGGCGTTGCGCCTGCGCGTCCCACAGGCGCAGGCGCGCGGTCCTCAGGCTGGTCCAGAGCGTCAGGCGCGGAGCCTGTCTGCAGTCTCGGGTGCGAGTCGAAGCACTCCCGAAGGCGGTAGTTCGGGACGCGGGTCGCGACGTGATGCAGGTGGTGGTAGCCGATGTTGCCGCTGAACCAGCGCAGGATCGCCGGCAGGTCGTAATAGGAGCTGCCCGCGACGGCGGAATTCTCGATGCTCCAGGCGTCGCCCTTCGCCCAGTAGGCGCTGTCGAACTGGTGCTGCACGTAGAACAGCCAGACGCCGGCGGCTCCAGACAGGAGCAGCACCGGAACGTGCACCAGCAGCAGGGTCCGCCAGCCGATCGCCAGCACGAGCACGGCGATGACCAGCGCCAGCACGGCATTGTTGATCCAGATGCTGGCCCATTCCTTGCGCCGGTACCGCGGCAGGTCGAGCGGCAGGCGATGCTTGATCACGAACTGGTAGAGCGGGCCCAGGCCGAGCAACACCGGCATGCTGCGGTAGAAGCGATAGCCGACGCGCTTCCACCATGCCTGCCGCCGCATACTCGCTCACGGTCATCGTGACGATGTCACCGATCCCGCGCCGGTCGAGGTTGCCCGAAGTGGCATGGTGGATCGCGTGCGTGTGCCGCCAGTAGCCGTAAGGCATCAGCGTCACCACGCCGAGCACGCGCCCGACCGCGTCGTTCAGGCGCGGGCTGCGGAAGAACGAGCCGTGGCCGCAGTCGTGCTGGAGGATGAAGAGCCGGATGTAGAGTCCCGCGACCGGAAGTGCCATCAGCAGCACCAGCCCGTAGTTCCAGTCGAGCCGCGTGCCGATGGCCATGGCGCTCCACCCTGTGACCAGGAGCAGGCTCGTCGTCACCAGCTGGAACCACGCGCGACGGTCGTCGGCTCCGACAAACGGCGTCACCAGCTGCCGCAGCCTGGGCTCTGCAATCGGCAGCGGCGGATTCGTGTACGGCGAGGTATCAGGCATGGACACGGAGTACCAGGAGACCCATTACTTGGCGCGGTGAAACGCGGAGAAAACCTGCGCCAGCCAAAGCACGCCAGCCTGCACGGTAGCACACATGCGACAGGTTTCACGCCCGGGCGCCTACACCGTGTAGGGCCGCGCCAATCGCATGTTGGACTAGTATGGCCCCGAGTGAATGAACCGCTACACAACCGGACTGCCGCACGACCTGGATCGGCTCGATTCACGCCGATGAGCCGCGGTTTCCTGCGAATGCCTTCCTTCGCGCTTCCGCCGCCCTGCGCGACAGCATGCGCAGCGCGGGCCTCGGCTCCGGCACCACGGATGACCAGACGCCGCTTCGCGCCGAACTGTTCAGCGTCGAGCAGATGGAGCGGCACGGCAAGTCCCTCGCCGCCACCCATGTCCTCAGCACTGTCGCGGCCGCGCACGCGGCTGCTCGAGCGCCTCGACGAGAACGAACGGGTCCTGATCGAGACCTTCGACATGCTGACGGCCGCCGTGCAGGTCGCGGCTGCGCATCGCGCCATCGGGCGAATGGCTGCTCGACAACTTCTACCTGATCGAAGAGCAGATCCGCACGGCCCGGCAGCACCTGCCCAAGGAATACAGCCGGGGACTTCCGCACCTGGCGCAGGGCCCGTCCCGGGGCCTGCCGCGCGTCTACGACATCGCGCTCGAGGCCATTTCCCACGGCGACGGCCGGGTCGACTCGCGCACGCTCGCGCGCTTCGTGACGGCCTACCAGTCCGTCACGCCGCTCACGCTGGGCGAGCTGTGGGCCATCCCGATCATGTTGCGGCTTGCGCTGATCGAGAACCTGCGCCGCGTCAGCGCCCGGATCATGCGACCGCGCGCATGCACGCGAGCGAAGCGCAGCGCTGGGCGGACCAGATGACGGAGATCGCCGAGAGCGATCCCAAGAGCCTGATCCTCGTGATCGCCGACATGGCGCGCTCGAACCCGCCGATGGTCGAGCCCGTTCGTCGCGGAACTCGTGCGCCGCCTCCAGGACCACGGTCTCGCGCTCGCGTTGCCGCTCACCTGGGTCGAGCAGCGGCTCGCCGAATCGAGCCTGACGATCGAACAGATGGTGCAGTCGGAGACCCAGCAGCAGGCGGCGGACCAGGTTTCGGTCAGCAACACGATCGGGAGCCTGCGCTCGCTGGGCGCGATGGACTGGCGCGTGTTCGTCGAGTCCATGAGTCTCGTCGAGCAGGCGCTGCGCGCGGACCCGCCGAGGCGCGTACCGCCTGATGGACTTCGCGACCCGCGACCGCTATCGGCACGTCGTCGCCCGGCTGGCGAAGCACAGCCCGCTGTCGGAGTCCGCGGTCGCGCAGGCGGCGATCGGCCTCGCGCAGGCGAGCGCCGCCAGTCGCGGCCTCGCAGGACCATACGGCTCACGTGGGCTACTACCTGATCGACCGTGGCGTGCGGCAGCTGGAACTCGCCGTGCGATACCGCCGGCCGCTGGCCTTGCGTGTGCGCCGATGGATCGGCCGGTTTCCCCTGTTCCAGTACCTGGCCGCGATCCTGGTGATGACGCTCGCCGTTCGGCGCGGCGCTGATCGCCCTGATGCACGGTGCGGAACCTGTCGGGCTGGCGGCTCGAGCTGGTGGCGCGTCCTCGCCCTGATTGCCGGGAGCCAGCTCGCGTCGGCGCTCGCAAACTGGCTGTCGACCCTGCTGGTCACGCCGCAGCTCCTGCCGCGCATGGACTACTCGCAGGGCCTGCCGCAGGAAAACCCGACGCTCGTCGTGGTCCCTTCGCTGCTCAGCAGCGAACGGAACGTCGAGGAGCTGCTGGACGCGCTCGAAGTCCGTTTTCTCGGCAACCAGGACCCCAACCTCCTGTTCGGCCTGCTGACCGATTTCAGCGACGCCGACGCGGCGGAGCTCCCGGAAGACGAGCGCCTGCTCGCCCGCGCCCGGAGCGGAATCGAGCGCCTCAACGAGAAGTACCGGGGCGCGGGACATCCGCCGTTCTTCCTGTTCCACCGGCCACGCAAGCTGGAATCCGCGCGAGCGGACATGGATGGGCTACGAGCGCAAGCGCGGCAAGCTGGCGGACCTGAACCTGCTGCTGCGCGGCGCCGGGCACGACCGCTTCTCGCTCATCGTCGGTGACGTGTCGAGGCTCTCCGGGCGTCAGGTACGTCATCACGCTGGATACCGACACCGAGCTGCCGCGGGACGCCGCCCGGCAGCTCGTCGGCGGTCATGGCGCACCCGCTCAACACGCCCCGCTTCGACGCAAGCGAAGCGGCGCGTGGACGGAGGCTACGGAATCCTGCAGCCGCGCATGGCGACGACGCTGCCGGGAGCCAACCGGTCGAGGTATGCCCAGCTCTTCGGCAGCGAACCGGGAATCGATCCCGTACACCCGCTCCGTTTCAGACGTCTACCAGGACCTGTTCGGGGAAGGCTCGTTCATCGGCAAGGGCATCTACGACGTCGATGCGTTCGAGCGCGCCTGCAAGGAGCGCTTTCCCGACAACCGGATCCTCAGCCACGACCTGCTCGAGGGTTGTTATGCGCGCTCGGGCCTGCTGAGCGACGTGCTGCTGTACGAGGACTACCCCGCAAGTTACGCGAGCGACGTGCGCCGGCATGAGCGCTGGATCCGCGGCGACTGGCAGATCGTCAGCTGGCTGTTGCCGCGCGTTCCGGCGGCCGGAGGCCGCAGCGAACCGAACCCGCTCTCCGGGCTTGTCGCTCTGGAAGATCTTCGACAACCTGCGGCGCAGCCTGGTGCCGACAGCACTCGTGGTGCTGCCGCTGGTCGGCTGGCACGTCGCGCCACGCGCCTGGGGCTGGACTCTCGCCCTCGTCGGCCTGGTCGCCATCCCGACGCTCCTGAATGGCCTCGTGGCGTTGTTGCGCAAGCCGCGCGAGCTCGCCCTCGGACGGCATGCGTCCGCGGTCGTCCGCGCGACCGGTGGCGGCCTGACGCAGTCGGCGATCAGGATTGCCTGCCTCCCGCACGAGGCGGTCGTCAGCCTGGGCGCGGTGCTGCGCACGGTTTGGCGCATGCTCATTGCGCGGCGCGGACTGCTCGAGTGGAGCCCGTACGAGGAACAGTCGTCAGCGTCCGGCAGTCTCGGCGCCAGCTTCCGCGCGATGTGGGTCGCCCCGGTGCTGTCCGTCGCGGCATTTTCGGGACTCGCGGCCGTCAACCCGACCGCCCTCACCGCCGCCCTGCCCGATGCTTGCGCTCTGGTTCGCGGCACCCGCGCTCGCCTGGTGGCTGAGTCGCCCCTTGCGGCGGCGCGAGGCCCGCCTGAACGTGGCGCAGGCCCGCTTCCTGCGCAGGATCGCGCGCAAGACCTGGGCATTCTTCGACACCTTTGTCGGCGGCGGAAGATCACTGGCTCCCGCCCGACAATTTCCAGGAAGACCCGGGCCCCACGATCGCGCACCGCACTTCGCCGACCAACATCGGCCTCAGCCTGCTTGCGAACCTGACGGCCCACGATTTCGGATACATCACCGCTGGATCGCTGGTCGAGCGGACGACGCGCGACCTTTCACACCCTGGCGCGGCTGTCCCGGTACCGCGGACATTTCTTCAACTGGTACGACACGCAGACCCTGCAGCCGCTACCTCCGCGCTACATATCGTCGGTCGACAGCGGAAACCTTGCGGGCCACCTGTTGACCCTGCGCGCTGGAATCGCTGCGCTGCCCGACCTGCCCATACAGGACGGACGCGTCTTCGAGGGCCTTGCCGACACGCTCTCGGTGTTTGCGGACGGCGAACCCGCATTCGATCTCGAGCAGACCCGCCGCCTCCGGGAATTCCTCGACACCGTGCACGGGCACCGCCCGGAGACGCTGCTCGCGATGCGCGAGGCGCTGGCGGCCGATGTCGGACTGCGTGGATGCGCTGGCACGCCGCCATGAAAGTTGCGCCCGAAAGCCCGGCGCAGGCATGGGCTGACGCGCTGGTCCGGCAGTGCCGTGCGGCGCGCGACGAGCTCTTCTTTTTCGTGCCTTCGCTGGAGGTCCCGGCGGGCGCCGATCATCCGGACTCGTCCGTCTGGCAGCGGGGCATCCCGACGCTGCGCGAGCTGGCAGCAACCGGCAATGTCCGCGCCTCCGAGCGGCTTGCGGCCTGTGAAGCGCTGGCACGCGAAGCGACGGGATTTGCGGACATGGAATTCGAGTTCCTGTACGACCGGACGCGGCACCTGCTGGCGATCGGCTTCAACGCCGACGACTCGCGGCGCGACACGAGCTACTACGACCTGCTCGCATCCGAGGCCCGCTTCGCCAGCTTCGTCGCCATCGCGCAGGGACAGCTGCCGCAGGAATGCTGGTTCGCGCTTGGCCGCATGCTGACGACTGCCGACGGCAAGCCGGTGCTCGTGTCCTGGAGCGGCTCGATGTTCGAGTACCTGATGCCGCAGCTCGTGATGCCGAGCTATGACGGGCACCCTGCTGGACCAGACCTGCAGGGCGGCCGTCGCACGCCAGGTCGCCTACGGCCGGCAGCGCTCGTTGCCCTGGGGCATCTCGGAATCCGGGTACAACGTCGTCGACGCGAACCTGAACTACCAGTACCACGCATTCGGCGTGCCGGGTCTCGGGCTGACGCGAGGCCTGTCGGAGGACCTCGTCATCGCACCGTATGCTTCCGCGCTCGCATTGCTGGTCGCGCCGGAAGACGCCTGCGACAAACCTGCAGAAGCTGGTCGGCCCTCGGCATGGAAGGCCCGTTCGGGTTCTACGAAGCCGTCGACTACACGCCGGCGCGGTTGCCGCGCGGGCAGGCGAGCGCGATCGTGCGCTCGTTCATGTCGCACCACCAGGGCATGAACCTGCTCTCACTCTCACACGTGCTTCTGGGCCGGCCGATGCAGAGGCGCTTCGAGTCCGATCCTTCGTTTCAGGCGACCCTCATGCTCCTGCAGGAACGGGTGCCGAAGACCTCGACATTCCACACGCACGTGGCCCAGCACGCCGAGGGGCACGCCTTCTCCAGCCCGCCCGACACGTCGACCCATGCCCCCATGTCGGCGGACACGCCGACACCCGAAGTGCAGCTGCTGTCGAACGGCCGGCTGCACGTCATGGTCACCAATGCGGGAGGCGGCTACAGCCGCTGGAAGGATCTCGCCCTCACCCGCTGGCGCGAGGACACCACCTGCGACAACTGGGGTTCATTCATCTACCTGCGCGACGTGGCCAGCGGCGAATACTGGTCGGCCACGCACCAGCCGACGCTCAGGCGGGCGGAGAGCTACGAGGCGATGTTCACCGAAGGACGCGCCGAGTATCGCCGCCGCGACCTCGACTACGAAACCTATACGGAGATCGTGGTTTCGCCGGAGGACGACATCGAGCTGCGCAGGCTGCGCATCACCAATCATGCGGAAGTGCGACGGACGATCGAGGTCACGAGTTACGCCGAAGTGGTCCTGGCCCCGCCCGCGGCGGACGCCCTGCAGCCGTCGTTCGGCAACCTGTTCGTGCAGACGGAAATCGTCCCGGCCCGCCGCACGATCCTGTGCACGCGGCGGCCGCGATCGGCCACCGATCCGACGCCGTGGATGTTCCACCTGGTCGCCCCGCACGGCGGCGTCGTCGGCAAGCCGTCCTACGAGACCGATCGCACCCGTTTCCTCGGGCGCGGCCGCTCGGCTCGCGGCGCCCATCGCGCTCGTAAGTGAACGCCGCGCTGTCGGGCAGCGAAGGTTCCGTCCTCGAGCCGATCGTGGCGATCCGCTGCCAGGTTGCACTCGATCCCGGGCAGTCGACCACGATCGACCTGGTGTCGGGGGCCGCCGATTCGCGCGAGGCGTGCCTCGCGCTCGCCGCCAAGTACCAGGACCGGCACCTCGCGAACCGCGTCTTCGACCTCGCCTGGACCCACAGCGGCGTGATGCTGCGTCAGATCAACGCGACTGCCGGCGATGCGCAGGTCTACCGGCGCCTTGCCGGTCCCGTGGTCTACGCAAATGCGGCGCTGCGCGCCGACTCCGGCGTGCTCATGCGCAACCAGCGCGGGCAATCGGGACTCTGGGGATACGCGATCTCCGGCGATCACCCGATCGTACTGCTGAAAATTGCGGATTCCGCGAACATCGAACTGGCGCGGCAGCTGATCCGCTGCCACGCCTACTGGCGCCTGAAGGGCCTCGTCGTCGATCTCGTGATCTGGAACGAGGAATACGTCGGCTACCGACAGCGGCTCCAGGACCAGATCATCGGGCTGATCGCGACCGGCGCCGAAGCGCACGCGGTCGACCGGCCGGGCGGAATCTTCGTCCGCTATGCGGAGCAGATCTCGAACGAGGACCGCGTCCTGCTGCAGGCGGCGGCACGCGTCATCATCTCCGAGAGCCGCGGGAGCCTGCTGGAACAGGTGAACCGCAGGGTCCTCGCCGACAAGAGCGTTGCCCGCCTGTCGCCGACCCGGACGCACCGCCCGGAGCCGCCCGCGCCGCCCGAGCCGCCACGCGCCGACCTCGTGCTCGGCAATCACCTCGGCGGATTCACGCCCGACGGCAGCGAATACGTCATCACGACAACCCCATCGCAGATGACCCCGGCGCCCTGGGTCAACGTGCTCGCGAATCCCCGCTTCGGGACCGTGCTTTCGGAAAGCGGTGTCGCCTACACCTGGCACGAGAATGCCCATGAATTCCGCCTGACGCCCTGGAGCGGTGACCCGGTCGGTGCGACCGGCGGTGAGGCGATCTACCTGCGCGACGAGGAAAGCGGCCACTACTGGTCGCCGACGCCCTTCCCGGCGGGCGGGGCGATGCCCTACCGGACCCGCCATGGATTCGGCTACAGCGTTTTCGAGCACACCTCCGGCGGCATCCACTCCGAGCTGTGGGTCTACGTGGACGTCGAGGATTCGGTCAAGTTCTCGGTGCTCAGGGTGCGCAATGGCTCCGGCCGCATGCGGCGCCTTTCTGCCACCGGGTTCGTCGAGTGGGTGCTCGGCGACCTGCGCACGAAATCCGCGCCGCACGTCGTCACCGAGATCGATGCCGCCAGCGGGGCGTTGTTTGCGCGCAATGCCTACAACAGCGAATTCTCCGGCCGGGTCGCCTTCCTCGACGTCGACGACCTGTCGCGGACGCTGAGCGGTGACCGCACCGAGTTTCTCGGCCGGAACGGGACGCTGTCGAATCCCGACGCCCTGGCAAGGTCGCGGCTATCCGGCAGGCTGGGCGCGGCCCTCGACCCCTGCGGCGCGATCCAGGTGCCGTTCGAGCTGTCCGACGGCGAAGAGCGGGAAATCATTTTCCGCCTCGGCGCCGGGCGCAACGTCGAGCAGGCGCGTGCGCTCGCCAAGCGGCTGCGCGTCTCCGGTTCGGCGCGAACCGCGCTCGACAACGTGCGCAAGTACTGGAGTCGCACGCTCGGCACGGTGCAGGTGGAGACACCCGACCCGGTCGTGAACGTCCTGGCCAATGGCTGGCTGCTGTACCAGACGTTGGCATGCCGCTTCTGGGGCCGCAGCGGGTTCTACCAGTCCGGCGGCGCCTTTGGATTCCGCGACCAGCTGCAGGACTCGATGGCGCTCGTCCACGCCGAGCCCCGGCTCTGCCCGCGAACACCTGCTTCGCTGCGCGGCGCAACAGTTTCCGGAAGGCGACGTCCTGCACTGGTGGCATCCGCCGCTGGGGCGCGGAGTCCGGACGCGCTGCTCGGACGACTACCTCTGGCTGCCGCTCGCGGCCTGCCGCTACGTCGAGACCACCGGCGACCTGGACGTACTCGATCAGGGCGTGCATTTCCTCGAGGGACGCGCACTCGGCCCCGACGAAGAGTCGTACTACGACCTGCCGGGGCGTTCCGGCGAAGCTGCGAGCCTGTACGAACACTGTGCGCGCGCGATCCGCCACGGACTGAGGTACGGCGAGCACGGGTTGCCGCTGATGGGATCGGGCGACTGGAACGACGGCATGAACCTGGTCGGCATCCACGGCAAGGGCGAAAGTGTCTGGCTCGGGTTTTTCCTGCACAAGGTGCTGACGTCGTTTGCGGGACTCGCAGAGCGCCGCGGCGACCGGCCCTTTGCCGACCGGTGCCTGCGCGAGGCGCAGGACCTGCGCCGCAACCTCGCCAAGCACGCCTGGGACGGCTCCTGGTATCGGCGCGCCTGGTTCGACGACGGCTCGCTGCTCGGCACCTGGTCCAACGCCGAGTGCTCGATCGACTCGATCGCCCAGAGCTGGTCCGTGCTTTCGGGCGGGGGCGATGTCGCGCGTTCGCGGATGGCGATGGATGCGCTGGACGGACGCCTGGTGCGGCGCGATTCGGGCCTGATACAGCTGCTCGACCCGCCATTCGACAAGTCCGCGATGAATCCGGGCTACATCAAGGGATATGTCCCGGGCGTGCGCGAGAACGGCGGCCAGTACACGCACGCGGCGGTGTGGGCGGCCATGGCATTTGCTGCACTTGGCGACGGCCGCCGCGCCTGGGAACTGGCGGCACTGATCAATCCGCTGAACCACTCGCGCACGGCCGAAGACGTGGCCGTCTACAAGGTCGAGCCCTACGTCATTGCGGCCGACGTCTACGCAGTCCGCCCGCACACCGGTCGCGGCGGATGGACCTGGTACACCGGCGCGGCGGGCTGGTACTACCGCCTGATCGTGGAATCGCTGCTCGGGCTGCGGCGCGAGGCCGACACGCTGCACTTTGCCCCGTGCCTGCGCGACGACTGGCAAACCTACGCCCTGCACTACCGCTTCGGCGACACCCGCTACCACGTCAGGTTTCTGCGGGAGCCGGCCGCGAACGGCATCGCCGCGGTCCGCACCATCCTCGACGGCAGTGACATCGGCGAGAGCGGCATCCCGCTGGTCGACGACCAGGGCGAGCATCACGTCGAGGTCAGGGTTTCCGCAGCCCCCGCAAGTCCGGCGCGCACGCACGCAGACTGAGACGCGCATCACAGTTGGCGGGCCATTCGCCCGCGGCACACCGCAGCTACGCTCGATTTGGCCAACCGCACACATTGCGCGGGGCCACGGGCAATACAACATCCGCCTGTTCAGGGTCACGGACCATTGCATCGCCGATGGAAAAACTGCGGCCACATCTCCGCTCGGCGGCTGCCGTCGTGCGCGCCTGGCGCGGCGCGCTCCGGCGGCTGCCGCGCGCATCGCGTTTCGGCATCGCGGCTCGCCTGTCGTTCGCCTTCGGTGCCGTCGCCATCCTCACGGTGGCCGCAAACCAGATCGCCGAGCGCGGCAACACCCTGCTGAGCGCGATTGCCGCGGCGCCCGTCGTCACCGCGGGACTCGACGACGGCACGGCCGAGCTGCTGCCGGCTGCCCTCGACCAGTTCCAGCGCGCGGTGCTTGCCCGCGTCGAATCGCCGGCGGTGACACGCGTCGCGGGCCAGACCGACGCGACGGCCGCCCTCGACGAAGCACGCAAGACCTACACCAGCGCGCTCCGACCCAATGTCAGCGAACCGGCACTCGCGGGGCTCGAAGACGAGGTGATGGCCCATGCCGAGCTCGGCGCACAGGTCGTTCGCGCTGCCGACGCCCGGCGCCGGCTGCTCAACGAGATGGACATCGAGTTTCAGTCGCTCGACGGGCGCGTCAAGTCCTCGCTCGATCGAGTGTGGGCGGTGTTCGGCAAGGTCGTCGGCCGCGACTACCTGCGTCGAGGCGAGCCGCACGCTCGACGAGATGGCGCGCTACCTCGACGACATGGACGAACTCCACGGCTACGGCCAGGCCACCGTACGCGCCATCGCCGTACGCGAGAAGGCCTTCGCGGCGCTCCTCGCCGAGAACGAGCAGGGCATCAACCGTGTGCTCGGCGCGGAATGGCTCGCCGAGACGCGCGCCAACCTCGAGCGCGTCGCATGGTTGCGCGAACTGCTGGTGCGCACGGACGGCCAGCGCAAGGAAACGAACGAGGCCTTTGCCGCAAGCCACGTCGCGCTTGCGACGTCGATCCGCCGGGTCCACGCCCAGTTCGAATCCGCTCGCGCGCTGGAAACGGCACGACGGCAGTCCGCAGAGGTCCTGAGCGCTGTCACCGAGCAGGAACGCCGGCAGCGCACCCTGCTTGCCTGGCTGAGCGCCGTCGTCCTGCTGCTCCTGCTGGCAACGATCGTCAGCACGGTGCGCAGCGTCGTCCTGCCGGTGCGGCGACTGGTGCGGGCGACCGAACGCCTCTCCCGCGGGGAGTCGGGCGTCGTCGTGCCGCGCGGCGGCGTCAAGGAGCTCGACACGCTGGCGGTCTCCTTCAACCAGATGGCCGAGCGGCTGTCGGCGGCGCAGGAACTGGCGCGCCAGTACCACGGGCAGCTGGAGGCCAAGGTCGAGGAGCGGACGCGCCAGCTGCAGCACCTTGCCGCCCACGACCCGCTGACGCGCTTGCCGAACCGGCGCCAGTTCCTGGTCCAGCTGCACGAGACGCTGGCGCGCGCGACCGAGCGCGATGCGCTCGCGGGAGTCTTCTTCATCGACCTCGACAACTTCAAGAACGTCAACGACAGCATGGGCCACGTATTCGGCGACCGCGTGCTGCAGGCGGTGGCCGAGCGCCTGCGTTCGGTGGTCGCGCGAGATCGGCTTCTGCGCGCGACTGGGTGGCGACGAATTCACGGTCGTCGTCGAGCGCGTGAATTCGTCCGCCGACATCGAACGCGCCGCCGAGCGGCTGGTCCAGGGCTTCCAGGAACCGCTCGTCGTAGACGGGCGCGAGCTCCTGATGGGCCTCAGCCTCGGTGCGAGCCTGTTCCCGGTGCACGGCCGCGACCCGGAGGGACTGCTGCGCGCCGCCGACGCCGCACTGTTCCACGCCAAGGCGCAGGGCCGCAGCCGGGTGCGCGTGTTCAGCCCCGAATTGCTCGAGGCCGCAGCCGCGAAATTCGCCACCGAGCAGGGCCTCCGCCGCGCCGTCGACCGCGGCGAGTTCGAGCTCCATTTCCAGCCGGAAGTCGATCTTGCAACCTGCGAGGCGGGACTGGTCGAGGCACTGCTGCGCTGGCGCCTGCCCGACGGCAGCCATGCCTCGCCGCAGGCCTTCCTGCCCGTCGCCGAGGATTGCGGCCTCATCCGCGAGATCGGCGAGTGGGTCATCCAGTCGACCGTCGAGCACGCGGCACGCTGGCGCGCCGCAGCCTGGCCGCCGGTACGCGTCGCCGTGAACGTCTCCGCGCTGCAGCTCCTCGACAGCCGCTTCGTGCAGAGCCTCAGCAATGCGCTCGACCGGCATCGTCTGCCGCCGCAGTGCATCGAAGTCGAGCTGACCGAGAACGTCCTGCAGACCGGGCGCCACACGACCGAGGCGCTTTCAATGCTGCGCGAGCTCGGCGTCGGCGTCGCGCTCGACGATTTCGGGACCGGCTATTCCTCGCTCGTGTCGCTGCAGCAGCTGCCGCTTACGCGCGTCAAGCTGGATCGCAGCCTGATCGCGACGATAGACACGAGCGCACGCTCACAGGCGATCACGCGGGCCATCATCTCGCTGTGCCAGAGCCTCGGCCTCGAGGTCACGGCCGAAGGCGTCGAGCGGCACGAGCAACTGGCCTGGCTGCTCGGCTACCCCGCCATGCACCTGCAGGGCTACCTGCTGTCCGCGCCGGTTCCCGAAGCGGACCTGCTGACGGCGCTGACCGCGATGCCGGCGCGCATGGATGCTTTGCTGCAGGTGGCCTTGCCGCCGAACGCGGTGCCCATCGCGCGCATGCGCGCCTCGAAACTGCGCCAGCTGCGCTGACGCGCGCTCAGGACTCGCCGAGGATCGTGACTACAACCCGCGATGGCGGACCGAGGTCCACGCCACCCGACACGCCGGAGAGTTCGACCGTAAAGGAACGGTCGGTGCTCGCGCCGGGGTTCGGCACGATCGGCACGTAGAGGATCCGGAAACTGTTGCCTTCGACGAACGATTCGACGCCGACTCGGCGGACCGCCGTAATCCCGGCCGGCACGCGCCGTGCCGTCGATCGTCCGCCAGTGGACGCTTACCGGGCGCCGCACGCGGTTGAGGTGACGCAGTGGAATCGCCGCCACGACGGCCCGCTTGCTCACCACCATGCTCGGCCTGTCGAAGAAAACCAGCCCGGGCGGTCCGCTCGGCGCGAGTGCCGAATCCCGCAATTCGACTTGCCCGGTCGCTTTCGCCACTGGAACGGCTGCGGAATCCTGCGCTGCTGCTGTCCCGGACTGCGGTAAGGCCTGTTGCAGCGGTTGCTGCTGTGGCTCCGGAAGCTGTTGCGACGCCGGTGTCGGCGCGGCCGCTGGCTCGGTCCCTGCGTCGAGTCGGCCGATCACGATGCCTAGAACGAGTGCGAGTCCGGCCGCCAGGCCGACCACGAGCGTAAGCGGCGAGCGCTTCGGGATCGGCGCAGCCGCGGCTGACGCGGCGACCGGCGCCGCCGCCGGTACTACACGCGGTGCCACGACAGGCGGGACAACGGTCGTGACAGGGAGTGTGGATGCGGCAACCTCGTCCGCCCTCAGGACGCGGACGAGTTCGGCCATCGTCGGGCGGTCCGCACGCGCGAGGGCCAGTGCCGACGCGACCGCGGAAGCGCGGGCAGGACCAAGCGACGCGAGCCGCTTCGGAACGACTGTCACGTCGCGGGTGCGATCGACGCCGCGCCGTCCGTAGGGATGCCGGCCTGACACCATCTCGTAGATGACGCAACCGAGGCTGAAAACGTCGTCGCGCGGCTCCGGGGGTTCGCCCGCCAGCATTTCCGGGCTCGCATACACGCGGGTCGCAGCCGCCACGACTGGAACGCCGGCGCCGTCGCCCGGCGCATGCGCAGCCGATTCCGGCGCAACCCCGAAATCGAACAGGCGCACGTCGCCTGCGTCCGTCAGGAAGATGTTGTCCGGCTTGACGTCACCGTGCGTCACGCCACGCGAGTGCGCATGCGCGAGCGCGTCGCCGACGGCGCACCCGATGCGCAGCGCGTCGGCGCCCGACAGGCCCGGCTGCGCCGGCCGGCGCAGCAACGGCCCCAGCGTCTCCCCGGAGAGGAGTTCCATCACGATGAACCAGGCGTCGCCATCGCGATCGAGGTCGAGGAAACGCACCACGTTCGGGTGCGAGACGGCCTGTGTCTGGCGGAACTCGCGCTGCAGGCGCGCGACGCTCTGCGGCCGGTCGCGCAGTTCGGGGCGCAGCAGCTTGATCGCGACCCGACCGTCCTCGTCCGCCGCACCGACAACGCGGCGCTGGTCTACGGCACGATAGACGGTCGCCGTACCGCCGTTGCCGAGCGGCGCTTCCAGCAGATAGCGGTCACGCAAGAGGCGGGCGCCACTTGCGGACGAGCCGTTCGTTGCTGCGGCCACGGCCGCATGGGCATCCCCTTCGGCTGGCGCCCCGGCCGTCGACGGGCGCTGGGATTGCAACGCCGCATCCAGTTCGCTCGTGATCTCGTCCGCGAGGTCCTCGGTGAAATCGGGCGCATCCGGCACGGCGTCTACCGGCACGTCGAGGCTTCGCAGCGTGCCGAGTGTTCCGTTGATCGCGTCGTGACCTGTTGCGCTCATGCTCGTCCGTTCGCGCTGACGCCCGAATGGACAGTATGCGCTTTCGCCCAGTCTGTCGAAGCGAACGAAGCGATTGCAAGGTCACGGCGGCGGAAAATTCGACGCCACGCGGATTATGGTAAGCCTTCGCTCGTGTCAGGGATCGTCAGCGCGGCTCGGGTCTGCCGGCAGACGCTGCGCGTCGCGGCGCAGCAGGCGATCGTAGACGTCGCCGAACAGGATCTCGAATCCGATCGCGGCGCCTACGCAGGCGCTGCAGCGATCCGCGGGCTGCGGACCGTCGGCCCAGAAGAGCTCCGCGCCAAACTCGAAGAACAGCCAGTCGCGCCAGGCCGACCGGCGGTGCGTGATCCCGATGCCGTACAGGTCCGGCTCGGTGCCGTCGGTTTCGCCGCGCACGAAGGCCTCGTAGCGCATGGCGCGCCGGTGATCGATCGCCTGGTAGAGGGCCGGGCGCACGCGCCAGCGCACGCCATCCGTCTCCTCGGACATGCGCAGGGAGTTGCTGAGTCGCAGCAGGTAGGCGCTGTTCAGCACCTTGTCGATGTCGAAAGCCTGCGTGACGCCGAAACCCTCGTCGTTCTCGACGAACAGCGTGGTTCTCAGAGTCAACAGGGTCCCCGACGGCCCGTAGATGTAGTGCCGGTAACGCGCATTGGCATACGGATTGAGCGGAGACTCGAGCTTCACGCCGACCCCGAGGTCGAAGCGGCTGTCGCGAGTGCGATGGGCGCGGTAGCCAACGCCCGCAAACCACTCGGCCGGGTCGTCGTCGGAGAACGCACCAATCGCGGGATTGAAGGCCCCGGTCTCGTCCGCCAGGTACTCGTCGCTGGTCGCGCGGCCGATGGTCGCGTTGAAGCGCTCGTTGATCTGCGGCAGGTTGACGCTGGCACGAAAGCGGGTATCGACCTCGAAGCTGTCCTGCTCGTCCCAGCCGAGCGTCACGCCCGCTCGCCCGTTCGAGGCGTCTTCGTACTCCGAATACTGGTTCTCGCGGCCGAATATCCGGTCCACGAAGCGCGCCGTGCTGCACACCCCCCGCTGCAGCCCGGCGCGCATCGTGTCGATTCCCTGTGCCCCGGGCAGCACCTCGCCGCGGCAGGCGTCGACGTCGGCCGATTCCAGCTCGACGATCACCTCGGGCGGAGGCGGGTCGTCCGACGACATGGCGGTTGACGGGACACAGGTCAGCGCGAGGAGCGCAAACTGCGACCAGTGCGCGGCCGCCATCTTCAGGACGGACGCCCTCGTCCGCTCGATTCGAAATAGTGGCGCCGGCACAGCGAGACGTAACGCTCATTGCCGCCGATCTCGACCTGCTCTCCCTCGCGTTCCGCGCGCCCGTCGACGCCGACGCGGATCACCATGGTCGCCTTGCGCCCGCAATGGCAGATCGTCTTGAGTTCCGACAAGCTCGTCCGCGAGCGCGAGCAGGCGCGCGCTGCCCTCGAACAGCTCGCCCCGGAAGTCGGTCCTGAGGCCGTAGCACAGGACCGGGATCGACAGTCGGTCAACGACCATGGCGAGATCATCCACCTGTTGGCGGGTCAAGAACTGCGCTTCGTCCAGTAGGACACAGCTGACGTGCTGTCGGCCGTGCTCTGCGTCAATTTCCCGGAACAAGTCCGTGCCCGGTGCGAAATGGCGCGCGTCGCTCGTCAAGCCCGATCCGGGAATGCACCCTGCCGCCCCCGCGCTGGTCAAGCTTCGCCGTGTAGACCAGCGTGTGCATGCCGCGTTCGCGGTAGTTGTGGCTCGACTGGAGGAGCGAGGTCGACTTCCCCGCGTTCATCGTCGAGTAGTAGAAATAGAGCTTGGCCACTTAGTAGAGGAGCTTGATCTCGCGCAGGCGCTGGCGCAGGTAATCATCGGCGAGGATCGGTTCCGGGTAGCGGTCCGGGCGGCCCGCGCCGATGCAGCCCGGCAGCGTCGCGATCGGGAAGTCCGAGTTGAAGTGCAGGAAGAACGGCATCGAGTAGCGCGGGCGCTGCGCCCGCTCGCCGGTCGGGTTGACCACGCGGTGCGTGGTCGAGGGCAGCACGTGGTTCGTCAGCCGCTGCAGCATGTCGCCGACGTTGCACACGAGCGTTCCCGGCGGCGGGTTGACGGGCAGCCAGCGGCCGTTGCGGTCGAGCAGCTCGAGCCCGCCCTCCTCGGCACCGAGCAGCAGCGTGATGACGTTGATGTCCTCGTGCGCGCCCGCGCGCACGCCGGTCGCTCCTGCAGCGAGCGGCGGATAGTGGATCACCCGCAACACGCTGTTGCCTTCGCCGACCTTGTCGTCGAACCAGTGGCGGTCGAGCTCGAGGTACGCGGCGATGGCCTCGAGGAGCTTGCGTCCCATGCGGTCGAACGACTCCCACAGCTCGAGCGCTGCCTTGCGGAATCCGGGATCGCCCTCGATCCAGACGTTGTCGGGCATCGAGGAGCGGTAGCGGTGGCCGGGCGGGAGCTCGCGGCCGATCTGCCAGAACTCCTTGAGGTCGTGGTGCGTCGCGCCCTTGGCGGTCTCCACGCCGAACGGCGTGTAGCCGCGCGCGCCGCCGATGCCCGCGCACGTGGTAGCGCCGTTTCCGGGATTCGTCCTGGCGCGAAGAAATCCTTGAACCGGTCGAGGCATCCGTCGATCAGCGCCTGCGGAAGCTCATGGTCGCTGACGACCGCGAAGCCGTAGCGCTCGAAGCTGCCGGCGAAGTGCCGCACGAACGCCGTCGGGATCGCGCGTGGCGAGAGTGAAGCTGACGGGTTCGATCGCGTCGGGCATGCACGCGCATTATGGCTCATGATGGCGGCGGTGATCGACCCGCGGGCCTGGTACATCGTCGTCAATCCGGCGAGCGGCGCGGGCCGCGCCGCCCGCTTCCGGCCGCGGCTCGTCGCGGCGCTGGAGCGCGCCGGCCTGCCGTTCCATTGCATCGAGAGCGCGGCTGCCGGCGACGTGCAGCGGCTCGCCGCGCGCGCGGCCGAGCGTGGCTACCGCCGGCTGCTCGCCGTCGGCGGCGACGGCACGTTCAACGAGCTGATCAACGGGCTGTTCGCATCCGGCGTGCCGTCGCGCGACTGCCTCGTCGCGGCAGCGGCCGGCGGCACCGGCAACGACTGGTCGCGCGCGATGGTGGTCCCCGACGATGCGGACCGGCTGGCGGCCTGCATGGCACGCGCAGCCGTGCGGCCTGCCGACGTCGGCGTCGCGGACGACGGACGCGGCCGCCGCTCGGCATTCCACAACGTCGCCGGCGCAGGTCTCGACGCGGAAGTGATCGGCCGCACGCCGCGCCGCGGGCCGCGTGCCGCCGCCTACCTGGTCGGGCTCGTGCGCACGCTTGCGGCCTATCGGCCGCGCGCTTCGACGTCATCGTCGACGGCAAGCCGTCGCAGGGCCGGTTCCTGCTCGTGCTCGCCTCGATCGGTCCGCGCTGCGGCGGCGGGATGCGGCTCACCCCGGGGCCGTCGCCGACGACGGCTGGCTGGACCTGCTCATGATCGACCCGCTGACGCTCGCCGGCGCGCTACCGCGGCTGCCGAAACTGTTCGACGGCCGGCTCGCCGGCGACCCCGCGTTTCACGTGGTGCGCTGCCGCACTGCCACGATCGCCGCCGATCCGCCCTGCGGCGTCGAGCTCGACGGCCAGCTGTTCGGCACCACCCCGATCACGATCTCGATCCTGCCGGGCGCACTCAATGCGCTGGACTGCCGGCCCGCCACGCGCGAGGTGGCGGACTAGTCCTTCAGCGGAACTGCGCCAGGATCCTGTCGAGCTTGGCGGAACCGGGGCAGAGCCGCTCGAACGGCACGGCGTTCAGCGCCGACTCCGACGTGCCGTGCTGCTCGTGGAAGTCGCGCCGCGACGTGTCCACGTGGATGAGCCCCGTGACGTACTCGTTCTTCATCGCGCGCTCCTGCACGTAGGCCGCGGCACGCGCGCGATCGGTCGGGTCGTAGGCGGGATCGAGCTTCCTGAGCAGGACGTCTGCTGCCGTCGTGCATCGGCACCGAGACCGTCTCGCCCGGCGCGTACTGCACGCGGATCTCCTGGCGCGGCGCGATGTAGTCCGCCGATACCGGCGTCTCCGTGTGCTCGCGCACGTAGGCGTAGCTCTTGGTCGATCCCTCGTGATCGTTGAAGGTCACGCAGGGCGAAAGTACATCGATGATCGCGAACCCCTTGTGGGCAAGGCCCGCCTGGATCAGCGGCACCAGTTGGTCCTTGTCGCCGGAAAAGCTGCGCGCGACGAAGGATGCGCCGAGCGCGAGCGAGAACAGGACCGGGTCGATGGGCTGCTGCTCGTTCGCTTCGCCCTTCTTCGACTTCGAGCCGACGTCCGCCGAGGCCGAGAACTGGCCCTTGGTGAGGCCGTAGACGCCGTTGTTCTCGAGGATGTAGACCATGTCGAGGTTGCGGCGGATCGCGTGCGCGAGCTGGCCGACGCCGATCGAGAGCGAATCACCGTCGCCCGAGACCCCGATGTAGCGCAGGTGGCGGTTGGCCGCCTGCGCGCCCGTCGCGATCGACGGCATGCGCCCGTGCACGGCGTTGAAGCCGTGCGCGCCGGCGACGAAATAAGCCGTTGTCTTCGACGAGCACCCGATCCCGGACAGCTTCACCACGCTCTGCGGCGGCATCGACAGCTCGAAGCAGGCCTGCACGATCGCGGCCGTGACCGAGTCGTGGCCGCAGCCGGCGCAGAGCGTCGACATGCTGCCCTCGTAGTCGCGGCGGTTGAGGCCAAGGTCGTTGCGCGGCAGGCCCGGGTTCGCGACTTTCGGCTTTGCGATGAAGCTCATGCCGCCACCCCCTTGTCGAGCGCCTTCTCGACGGCGTCGACGACGAAGCCGGCGGTCATCGACAGGCCGTTGTAATGCAGGATCGAGCGCAGCTTCTTCTTTTCGACGGCCGTCTCCAGGGTGAGCAGTGCGCGCAACTGGGCGTCGCGGTTCTGCTCCACCACGAAGATCGCCTGGTGCGCGGCGAGGAACTCCTCGACCTCCGCGCCGAACGGGAAGCCGCGCACCCGCATGTAGTCGATCGCGACCCCGGATTTACGCAGGCTGGCGAGCGCCTCGCGCACGGGCGCGTCGCAGGACCCGAGGCTGACGATCGCGGTCGCGGCGCCGCGCCCGTCGATCACGGGCGGCGGCACGTGCTTCGCGGCGGTCGCGAACTTGCGCGTCAGCCGGTCGAGCACGTCCTGGTACTCGGCGGAGTCCTCGGTGTAGGCGCCGAAGCGGCTGTGGCCGGAACCGCGCGTGAAGTACGCGGCTTTCGGGCTGATGCCCGGCAGGGTCCGGTACGGGATGCCGTCGCCATCCGGATCGAGGTAGCGCTGGAACTTCTCGATGCCGGCGATCTGCTCGGGCGTCAGCATCTTGCCGCGGTCCGGCCGCCAGCCGTCCTCCCACTTGAAGTCGGGCGACATCCAGTCGTTCATGCCGATGTCGAGGTCGAGCATCACGAACACCGGAGTCTGCAGGCGCTCGGCGAGGTCGAAGGCCTGCGCCGCCATCTGGAAGCTCTCCTCCGGGGAATCCGGGAACAGCATGACGTGGCGGGTGTCGCCGTGGCTCGCGTAGGCGCAGGCGAGCAGGTCGCACTGCTGGGTGCGCGTCGGCATGCCGGTCGACGGCCCGACGCGCTGCACGTCGAACAGCACGGCCGGAACCTCGGCGTAGTACGCGAGGCCGATGAATTCCTCCATCAGCGAGATGCCGGGACCGGATGTCGGCGTGAACGCGCGCGCGCCATTCCACATCGCACCGATCACGATGCCGATCGCGGCGAGCTCGTCCTCCGCCTGGACGATCATGTAGTCGCGCCGCCCGGTCTCCGGGTCGGTGCGGTGGCGGGCGCAGAAGGAACGGAACGCGTCCATCAGCGAGGTCGACGGCGTGATCGGGTACCAGGCGCCGACGGTCGCGCCCGCGTACAGGCAACCGAGCGCCGCGGCCGTGTTGCCGTCGATCATCACGTGGCCCCGGGTGGCGTCCATGCGCTCGACGCGGATCGGCAGCGGGCACTCGAAGTGCTCCTTCGCGTAGCGGTAGCCGATCTCGATCGCCTTCATGTTGGAGTCGACCAGCTTCGGCTTCTTGGCGAATGTCTCCGCGAGCAGGCCGCGGATCACCTCGAGGTCGATGTCGATCAGCGCCGCGACCGTGCCCACGTACATGATGTTCTTCATCAGCGTGCGCGCGCGCGCGCCCTCGAAGTTGTCGGTGCACAGCTGCGCGAACGGGACGCCGAACGTGTGCACGTCGTCGCGCGCATGCAGGTTCGGCCTCGGCCAGGTCGAGTCGTAGACCAGGTAGCCGCCCGCCGACACTTCGCGCAGGTCGCGCGCATAGGTCTCGGCGTTCATCGCGACCATCAGGTCGATGCGGCCCGAGCGGGCGCGCCAGCCCTCGCGCGTCACGCGGATCTCGTACCAGGTCGGCAGGCCCTGGATGTTCGAGGGGAAGAAGTTCTTGCCGACCACGGGCACGCCCATGCGGAAGATCGTCTTCATGACCAGCGCAGTTCGCGCTCGCCGAGCCCGAACCGTTGACGTTGGCGAACTTGAGCGTGAAGTCGTTTATGCGCGGCGCAGCGCTTTTGCGCTCTGGCATCGGGCCTCGTCCTCGGCGTGTGGAATTTCGATCCATGACTTCTGCATGTCCCAGGCGTCCGTCGGGCAGCGCTCGGCGCAGAGCCCGCAATGCACGCACAGGTCCTCGTCCTTGACCATGACGCGCGCGGTCTGCGGCGAGCGGCTCCGAGACCAGCAGCGGCTGGTCGGGGTTCCTGCGCGGCGCCTTGAGCCGCGTCACCAGTTCCGCCTCGTCGCCGTTCGGCGTGATCGTCAGGCAGTCGGTCGGGCAGATGTCGATGCAGGCGTCACATTCGATGCACAGCTTCGCGTGGAACACGGTCTGGATGTCGCAGTTCATGCACCGCGAGACCTCCTGCGGCGGCGCGCTCCGCGTCGAAGCCGAGTTCGACCTCGATGTTCAGCTTCTGGAAGCGTTCCTTGAGGCTCACGTGCGGCATCAGTCGCCGCGCCGCGGCGTCGTAGTCGTTCTTGTACGACCACTCGTGCATGCCGACCTTGCGGCTCTGCAGGTTGACGCCACGCGGCAGGCGCGCGGTGAGCGGCTCGCCCGCGCAGTGCTTGTGGATCGAGATGGCGGCCTGGTGGCCGTGCTCGACCGCCCAGATGATGTTCTTGGGCCCGAACGCGGCATCTCCGCCGAAGAAGACGCCCTTGCGCGTCGACTCGAACGTGACGGCGTCGAGCTTCGGCACGTCCCACTTGTCGAACTCGATGCCGAGGTCGCGCTCGATCCACGGGAACGCATTCTCCTGGCCGATCGCGAGGATCACGTCGTCGCAGGGAATGAAGACCTCCTCGACCACCCGCTGGCTGCGGATGTCGGCGCCATCCATCTCGTACTCGAGCCGCTCGAACTTCATGCCCTTGAGCTTGCCGCCCTCGACGACAAAGGACTTCGGGGCGTGATTGACGATGATCTCGACCTGCTCTTCCTCGGCGTCCTCCAGCTCCCATACGGAAGCCTTGAAGAAGCCGCGCGGCTTGCGCGCCATGACCTTCACGTTCTTTGCGCCGAGCCGCAGCGAGGTGCGGCAGCAATCCATGGCGGTGTTGCCCACGCCGATGATGAGCACGCGCTCGCCGATCGTGTCGATGTGCTCGAACGCGACCGACTCGAGCCAGGCGATGCCGATGTGGACCCGGTCGGACGCCGCGCGGCCCGGAAGGTCCAGTTCCTTCCCCTTCGGTGCGCCGGTCCCGACGAAGACCGCGTCGAAGCCGCCTCCGGCGAGCAACTCGCGCATGCTGGCGACCGGCGCGCCGAGCCGGAGGTCCGCGCCCATGTTGACGACGTAGCCGATTTCCTCGTCGAGCACCTGCGCCGGGAGCCGGAACGCGGGAATGTTGGTGCGCATCAGGCCGCCGGCGGTCGCGAATTGCTCGAAGATCACCACTTCATAGCCGAGCGGAAGCAGGTCGTTCGCCACGGTGAGCGTCGCCGGGCCTGCACCAATGCAGGCGACCCGTTTGCCGTTGGCCTGCGCCGGCGCCTTCGGAAGGCGAGGCGTGATGTCGTCGCGCAGGTCTGCCGCGACACGCTTCAGGCGGCAGATCGCGACCGGCTTCTCATCGACCCGGCCACGCCGGCAGGCGGGCTCGCAGGGCCGGTCGCAGACGCGCCCGAGGATGCCCGGGAACACGTTCGACTCGCGATTGGCGATGTATGCGTCCGAGTACCGCCCCTGGGCAATCAACCGGATGTATTCGGGCACGTCCGTATGCGTGGGGCACGCCCACTGGCAGTCGACCACCTTGTGGTAGTAGTCGGGATTCGCGGTGTCGGTGGGTTTCATCTGGCGCGCAGTATACCGGCCAGCCGCGCCGCCTAGGCAGGGCTGGCCGCAGCCGCGGTGCCGAGGTTGACGAGCTCCGCGATGCGCGTCGCGGTTTCGAGAGCACGCAGCCCATCCTCGCCCGACACGACCGGTCGCGTGCCGCGGCGGACTGCGTCGACGAAGGAACGGATCTCGTCGAGCAGCGCGTCGCCCTGTTCGAAGCTGCGCTCCTCGAGATCGACCTTCGGCAGGACGCCCTCCTCGATCGTCGCCGGCTTGCGCACGATCGAGAGCAGTTTCTGCTGCAGGTCGATGGAGAGGTACGCATCCGCCTGGAACACGCGCAGCTTGCGCTCCGCCTTGAGGCTGATGCGGCTCGCGGTGACGTCGGCGACGCAGCCGTTGGCGAAGCGGATGCGTGCATTCGCGATGTCGATCTCGTCGGTGAACACCGGTGCGCCGATCGCGTCGATCGACGCGATCGGGGACCTGACGATGTGCTCGATCAGGTCGATGTCGTGGATCATCAGGTCGAGCACGACGCTGACGTCCGTGCCGCGCGGCTTGAAGGGAGCGAGCCGGTTCGACTCGATGAAGCGCGGGGCGGACAGCTCGTTCGCGACCGCCAGGATCACGGGATTGAACCGCTCGAGGTGGCCCACCTGCAGCACGAGCTTGTTGCGGGCGGCCAGCGCTATCAGCTCGCGCGCCTCGTCCGCCGTCACCGTGATCGGCTTTTCGACCAGGACGTGGGCGCCGGCCCCGAGGAAATCGCGCGCGACCGGGTGGTGCAGCGCCGTCGGCGTCGCGATGCTGACCGCGTCGACGCGGCCGACGAGCTCGCGATGATCCGCGAAAGCGGGGATGTCGAGCTCGGCCTGGAGGCGCTCGCGCGCTTCGGACGAGGGATCGGCGATGCCGACGAGCTCGCAGTCGGCGAGCGCGGCGTATTTCTGGGCGTGGAATCGGCCGAGGTAGCCGGCGCCGACGACGGCGCAGCGCAATCGCGTCATGTCGGCACAGTATAGCCGCGCTGCTTGCCCCTGCCCGGCCCGCGCGCGAAACTGCCCTCCATGGCCTGGCACCACCGGATCCGGACCTGGTACGCGGGGCTCTCCCCCGCCTGGCGGCGCGAGCTCCGCATCAGCGCGCTGTGGCTGGGCTTCGGGCTGCTCGTCATGCCGTTCCTGATCTACCTCGCGGGCGTCCTGACGCTCGGCCCTTACGAAGGCGGGTTGCTCGCATTCCTCGGGTCGCTGCTCGCGGCGTTCTTCACCGCCAAGCCGACTGCGTGGCTCCTGGTACTCGGGCCCTACCTGCTATTCACGTCCATCCGGTTGCTGACCCGCCCTCTGCGCCGGACCGCCTGAGCGCTCATTCCTCCGCAGGCGGTTCGCGGCTCTTCGCGGACTTCTCGCGCGCCGGAGCAAACTCGTTCCCTTCACGCCAGGCTGGCCAGGTGGTTTCACTGGCGACTCGCGCACCGACCTCGAACAGCAGGCGCAAGTCTTCGATCGACCCGCTGACGTCCCAGTCGCCGGAATACTCGTCGTCGGGCTTGTGGTAGCGCTTGGCTTCGTAGTCGTCGAGGAGCGCCGTGCCGGCGCCCTCGGGCGCATCGCGCAGCGTGGTGCCTGACTTGACGTAAAGCGCAGGGACGCCCGCCTTTGCGAAATTGAAGTGATCGGAACGGTAGTACCGTCCCGCTTCCGGCTTGCGGTCGGGTATCAGCGTGCGCTTCTGTGACTTTGCGGCCTTGGACAGCAGGTCCTCCAGTTCCGAAGCGCCGAATCCGACGACCTCGAGGTCCTTGGCGCGGCCCAGCGGATTGAGGGCGTCGATGTTGATCACGGCGGCGGTCTTCTCGAGCGGCACCAGCGGATGCTCGGCGTAGAACTCCGACCCGAGCAGTCCCGATTCCTCGGCCGTGACCGCGAGAAACAGCACGGAGCGCGACGCGCCCGGCAGCATGTCCCGATACGCTTTCGCGATGGTCAGGATGCCGGCGACGCCGGTCGCATTGTCCACCGCGCCGTTGTAGATACGGTCGCCCTCGCCACTCGCTGTCAACGCCGAGGTGGTCCCAGTGCGCCATGTAAATGACGTACTCGTCCGGGCGGTCCTTGCCGGGTATCAGGCCGGCGACGTTCGGCGAGCGCTTGTGCCGGATTTCGTTGCGTACGCTCGCCGTTGCGGTGACGCCGAGCGTGACCGGCCTGAATCCGCGCCTGACGGCCGCCGATTTCAGCGCGTCGAAGTCCTGGCCCGCAAGCTCCATGAGCTGGCGCGCCCGTCCCTCGGTGATCCAGCCTTCGAGCGCGGTGCGCCCGGCGTTGCCGTCCTCGCGGTCGAGGTAGAACTGCGGGCCGGACCAGCTGTTCCGAACCACGCTCCAGTCGTAGGACGCGGGTGCGGTCTCATGGACGATGATCGCGGCGGCGGCGCCCTGGCGCGAGGCTTCCTCGAACTTGTAGGTCCAGCGGCCGTGGTAGGTCATCGCCTTGCCGCGGAACAGCGATTCGTCGCCGGTGACGAACCCGGGATCGTTGACGAGGATGAGCGCCGTCTTGCCGCGCATGTCGAGGCCGGCGTAGTCGTTCCAGCCAGCCTCGGGCGCGTTGATGCCGTAGCCGACGAACACGATCTCGCTGCCAGCCATGGCCGCCTGTGGCTGCACGCGGCGCGAACCGATCACCATGTCGTCGCCGTAGGCCAGCGTCATGCCGCCGGCGCCGCGATTGAACAACAGCGCCTGCGCACTGCCGGTGATCTCGACGAGGGCCACGTCCTGGCGAAAGTCGCCGCCCGCCGCCGGTTGCAGGCCGAGCTCGAGATACTCCTTTTCGAGGTACTCGAGCATCTTGCTTTCGCCCTCGGAACCCGGCTCGCGGCCCTGCAGCTCGTCGGAAGCGAGCTCCTCGACATGGGCGCGGTAGGCTGTGCCCCTGATGGCCTCCGCGGCCTTTCTCAGCATCCTGTCGTCGGCGTAGAAGGCGCCGAGCGTGAGCGCGAGCAGTGCCGGAAGGAACAGCAACCGCAATTTCATGTCCAATCTCGTCATGTCATCCCCCGGGCAGCGCGCCCGCAGGCCAGTAGTACCCGGTGATCGCCGCCAGCAGGAGCCACATCAGCGGCCTGTGCCGCCCAGCGCCAGGGGCGCTCGCGCTGCAACCCGGCAAAGGCCGCCGCGGCCGCCCCGGCCAGCACGCCGAAGAGGCCCGCGGAGGCCAGCAGGCCGGGGTATTCGTCACGGATCGCGGATGTGCCGTCGGCAGCGAAAGCAAAGACGACGACGACCATCAGGAGCACCAGGGCGATCGAGGCCGCCGAGCCCAGGATCACGCCCGTCAGGAAGCCCAGTGGCCTCATTCGCGAGTCCCTTCCGGGGCGTGACGCCGGTACTTGATACCGCGCCCGCGCGCCCATAGCCTGTTTCGACCGGATAGGGCCCCATGAGGGCCTTCCAAGAGGAGTGTAGCAGCCGATGGCACCGTGGCTCAGAGCGCCGACCTCGTCGAGGCTTCGCCTCGCCTTTGCCTGCGTCGCCGTGGCGGGAATCGTGTTCCTTGCGGTCCCGGGACGCGAGCGCGCCGCGCTCGCGCCGGCGATCGCACCGGCCGCGGCCTCGTCCGGCGAACTGGTCCCGAGCGAGCGCCACCGGCGCGTCATGCGCCTCGTGTCGGAGGTGGTCGATCGCCAGCACTACCGCCAGGCGGCGCTCGACGACTCGATGTCGTCGCAGATTTTCGAGCGCTACCTCGAAGCCCTCGACGGCAACCGCAGCTACCTGCTGGCGAGCGACATCGCCGAGTTCGAGCCGCTCCGCTACCAGCTCGACGACGCGATCGAGAAGGCGGACGCGGGTCCTGCATTCCGCATCTTCACCCGTTTCCAGGAGCGCAACCGCGAGGTGCTGCGCCACGCGATCGCGCTCCTCGACGTCGAGCCCGACTTCACGCTCGACGAGTCGTTCCGCTTCGACCGCACCGACGACGGCTGGCCGGCCTCGGTCGACGAGCTGCACGAACTGTGGCGCAAGCGCGTGAAGAACGACGCGCTGTCGCTGGTGCTCGCCGGCAAGACCTGGCCCGAAGCCAGCGACGTCCTGCGCAAGCGCTACGAGCGCGTGGGGAAGCGCATCGAGCAGATCACCGCGGACGACGTGTTCGAGACCTTCATGAACGCGTACTCGCACGTCTACGACCCGCACTCCAACTACCTGTCGCCGCGCAATTCCGAGGAATACAACATCGCGATGAGCCTCTCGTACGAGGGCATCGGCGCCTCGCTGCAGCTCGTCGACGACTACGTCACGATCATGAACGTGCTGCCGGGCGGCTCCGCCGCCGCCTCGGCCGACCTCAAGGTCGGCGACCGCATCACCGCCGTTGGCCAGGGCGAAGCGGGTGCGCTGACGGACGTCGTCGGCTGGCGGCTCGACGACGTCGTGCAGCTGATCCGCGGCCCGGAAAGCACGTGGTGCGGCTGCAGATCCTGCCGGCCTCGGCCTCGCCGGGCACGCAGGAATCCGCAGCTCACGCTGAAGCGCTCCAAGATCACGCTCGAATCGCAGGCGGCGAAGAAGGAGCTGCACACGATCGAGCGCGGCGACCGGGAGTTGCGCGTCGGCGTCATCTCGGTGCCGAGCTTCTACCAGGATTTCCAGGCCCGCATGAAGGGCGACCCCGACTACCGCAGCACGACGCGCGACGTGCACCGGCTCGTCGACGAGCTGCAAGGCGGAGGGCATCGACTCGCTGGTCATCGACCTGCGCGACAACGGCGGCGGCCACCTGTCGGAGGCGACGAGCCTCGTCGGGCCTGTTCGTCGAGCGCGGGCCGGTCGTGCAGCTGCGCGAGACCAGCGGCCGCATCGAGGTGCTGGACGACCCGGAGCCCGGCGTCGCCTGGGACGGCCCGCTGGTCGTGCTGGTCAACCGCGCGAGCGCCTCGGCGTCGGAGATCTTCGCCGGCGCGATCCAGGACTACCACCGCGGCCTCGTCGTCGGCCAGCAGACCTACGGCAAGGGCTCGGTGCAGAACCTCTACCCGCTCGACCGCTACGCGCTCGGCCCGAAGGCCGGCTTCGGCCAGCTGACGGTCACGATCGGCAAGTACTACCGCGTCACCGGCGACAGCACGCAGCACCGCGGCGTCGAGCCCGGACATCACCCTGCCCTCGCTGCTCGACACCGACGACATCGGCGAGAGCACGCGCGAGAGCGCCCTGCCCTGGGACCGCATCAATGCGGCGCGCTACACGCCGGAGCAGGCCGAACTCCCGGTGGTCGCCGATCATCTCGCGCGAGCACGAAGAGCGCGTCGCGCACAATCCCGGACTTCGTCGCGCTGCAGGGCGACGTCGACGCGCTCGCGGAGCTTCGCAGCCAGCGCGACGTCTCGCTGAACCTCGACAAGCGCCGCGCCGAGCGCGATGCCATCGACGCCGAGCGGCTCACGCGCGAAAATGCGCGCCGTACGGCGCGTGGACTTGAGCCGCTGGCCAATGTGGGCGCGCTGGATGACGCCGAGGCACCGGATGCCGTCCTGGACGAGGCTGTCGAGATCGCAGCGGACGCTGCGCAGCTGCCCGAAAGCCAAGGAACCGGCCCGCCTCAGCTGAGCCGGCGGTGTCTTCCGCCTTTTCCTTTTCAGATCCAATGAGTTAGGCAGCACTGCTGCCTTTAGTGTTATACTTGACTACAACACTAAGGAACCGTAACATAGCGCCACCTGACCGCCTGGAGCCGACCGCGATGCGCACCGTAGCCCAAGCTTTTCCGTCGATGGCACGCCCGGAGCGGCTGCTGCTCGCCGCTCTCCTCGCCACCGCGCCCTCGCGCTCGCCGCCTGCGGCGATGCCAACGGCGAGAACGGCAAGGACGGCAAGGAAGAGGTCCCGGCCGTGCCGGTCGAGGTCGCGACCACGCAGCGTGCCGACATGGCGGCGCTCTACTCCGGCACGGCGCCGGTCGAGTCCGACCGCAAGGCGTTCGTGATGCCGAAGGTCCAGGGCGAGATCCGCCAGGTGCTCGCGGACGAGGGCCAGCGCGTGAAGGCGGGCCAGATGCTCGCGCGGCTCGACGGCGACAAGCTGCGGCTCGAGGTCGCGCTCAACGAGGCGACCATGCGCAAGCTCGAGCGCGACTACAACCGCAATCTCGAGCTGCAGCAGAAGGGTCTGGTCAGCGCGACCGCGCTCGACAACCTCAAGTACGAGCTCGAGGCCGCGAAGGCGACCTGGGAACTCGCGCGCCTGCAGCTCTCCTACACCGACATCCGCTCGCCGATCGACGGCACCGTCACCCAGCGCCTCGACGTCGTGAAGGTCGGCAACACCGTGACGCCGGTCGGCGGCGTGATCGAAAGCGCGGACAGCTCGCTGTTCGTCGTCGAGGACCTCGACACGCTGATCCTGCGCGTCAACGTGCCGGAGCGCGAACTCGCCAAGCTCTCGGTCGGCCAGCCCGCCGAGCTCTCGTTCGACGCGGTGCCGGGCCGCACGTTCCGCGGCGAGATCGCGCTGATCAGCCCGTACGTCAACGCCGACACCGCGACCTTCGCGCGTGCGCATCCGCGTGACCGAGACCGGGGGCCTGCTGCGGCCCGGCATGTTCGCGCGCGTCGCGATCGTGTACGAGCGCAAGCCGGATGCGCTGCAGATCCCGCGCACCGCGCTGCTCGACACGGACGGTCCGCCGAAGGTGTTCGTCGTCAAGGACGGCAAGGCCGCGGAGCGCGCCGTGAAGCTCGGCCTCTCGAACGGCGCCTGGATCGAGGTCACCGAGGGCCTCAAGGACGGCGAACAGGTCGTCGTCGTCGGCCAGGGCGCGGTGAAGCCGGGCGCCGCGGTGCGCGTCGTGAACTCGTCCGGCACGGCCCGCGGCCGCGAAGCTGCCCGCCGTGACCACCGGCTGAGCGGGAGCCCGCGCATGAAGATCGTCGAGTTCGCCACGCGGCGGCGCGTCACGATCCTGATGGTGACGGTCGCGGTCGTGCTGTTCGGCTTCGTGTCGCTGACGCGCCTGAAGCTCAACCTGCTGCCCGACCTCTCCTACCCGACGCTGACCGTGCGCACCGACCTGCCGGGTGCCGCGCCGCTCGAACTCGAGACGCTGGTCACGCGCCCGATCGAGGAGTCGGTCGGCATCATCCGCAACGTCCGCTCGGTGCGCTCGGTCTCGCGCGCCGGCCAGGCCGACGTGATCCTCGAGTTCGCCTGGGGCACGGACATGGACCTCGCGGGCATCGACGTGCGCGAGAAGATCGACCTGCTGCAGCTGCCGCTCGAGGCGAGCCGCCCGATCCTGCTGCGCTTCGATCCGTCGACCGAGCCGGTCATGCGCTACGCCTTCGTCGACACGGACGAGTTCGCGAAGTCGAGCGCCGGCGAATCCGGCGGCGTCGAGCGGCTCAAGAGCCTGCGCCGCTTCGCCGACGACCGCCTGAAGCCGGACCTCGAGTCGGTCGACGGCTCCGCGGCGGTCAAGGTCAGCGGCGGCTTCGAGGACGAGATCCAGATCTTCGTCGACCAGCAGAAGCTGGCACAGCTCAACCTGTCCATCGACACGATCGCGCAGCGGCTGCGCGAGGAAAACGTCAACCTCTCCGGCGGCCGCCTCGAACAGGGCACCCAGCGCTTCCTGGTCCGCACGCTCAACGAGTTCACCTCCGTGCAGCAGATGGCGGACGCGATCATCGCGAACGTCGACGGCCGGCCGGTCTACCTGCGCGACGTCGCCACGGTCACGAGCGGATACAAGGACCGCGAGGCGATCACGCGCGTCAACGGCCGCGAGTCCGTCGAGCTCGCCATCTACAAGGAAGGCGACGCCAACACCGTCCAGCTCGCCGACGGCATCCGCGCGCGCATCGAGGAGCTCGCCAAGTCGCTGCCGCCCGGCAGCGAGCTGAAGCTCGTCTACGACCAGTCGAAGTTCATCTCCTCCGCGATCGGCGAGGTGCGCGAGGCGGCGCTGATCGGCGGCCTGCTCGCGATCCTGGTCCTGTACCTCTTCCTGCGCGACGCGCGCGCGACGTTCATCACCGGCCTCGCGATCCCGGTGTCGGTCATCGGCACCTTCGTGATGATGTACATGTTCGACCTGTCGCTCAACATCATGTCGCTCGGCGGCATCGCGCTCGCGGTCGGCATGCTGGTGGACAACGCGGTCGTGGTGCTCGAGAACATCGTCCGCCACCGCGAGGAAGGCCGCTCGCGCCTCGAGGCCGCGACGCTCGGCACCAGCGAAGTCGGCACGGCGATCACCGCCGCGACCCTCACGTCGGTCGCCGTGTTCTTCCCGATGGTGTTCATCACCGGCATCGCCGGCCAGCTGTTCCGCGACCAGGCGCTGACCGTGAGCTTCTCGCTGCTGTTCTCGCTGATCGTCGCGATGACGCTGGTGCCGATGCTCGCGGCCGGCAAGCCCGAATACGCCGTGCCGGAGCCGGAGCGCAGGCCCGGCCGGATCGGCCGCGGCATCGCGCAGGCACTCGCCTGAAGCGCAAGGTGACGACCCGGGTGTCGGACTTCATGGCGTGGCTGCTCGGCTTCCTCGCGCGGCCGACGCAGTCCGGCTTCGCGGCCGTCCAGCGCGCCTACCTGCCGGCGCTGCGCTGGTCGCTCGAGCACCGCGGCCGCGTGATCGGCGTGTCGCGTCGCGATCCTGCTGCTGACCGCGCTGCTCGTGCCGCGGCTCGGCTCGGAGCTGATCCCGCAGCTGTCGCAGGGCGAGTTCATCGCGGACCTCCGGCTCGCGCCGGGCACGCCGCTCGAGCAGACCGACCGCGCGATGGCCGTCGCCCAGGCGGAAGCGATGGAGTTGCCGGACATCGCGCTCTCCTACGCCGTCACCGGCACCGGCAACCGGCTCGACGCCAGCCCGACCGACGCCGGCGAGAACACCGGCCGGCTGTCGGTCACGCTGGAGCCGGGCGCGGGCGCCGGCGAGGAACAGGCGGCGATCACGGCTGCGCGAGCGCTTCGAGTGACTCGCCGGCGTGCAGTACCAGTTCAGCCGCCCCGCGCTGTTCAGCTTCGCCTCGCCGCTCGAGGTCACGATCACCGGCTACGAGCTCGACCGCCTGCGCCAGGCCGCGCGAGCAGGTCCGCCTCGGCATGCAGGCGAGCCCGACATTCAGCGACATCAAGTCGACGGTCGAGGCCGGCAACCCCGAGATCCAGATCGTGTTCGACCAGGAGCGCGCGGCGCAGCTCGGCATCACCGTGCGCGAGCTCGCCGACCGGGTGGTCGCGAGCGTGCGCGGCGACGTCGCGACGCGCTACAAGCTGCGCGAGAAGAAGATCGACGTGCTGGTCCGCAGCGTGGACACGCGCGCATCCTCGGTCGAGGAGATCCGCTCGCTGATCGTCAACCCCGGCAGCGAGCGCCCGCTGCCGCTGTCCGCGGTGGCCGACGTCACGGTCGCGACCGGGCCGGCCGAGATCCGCCGCACGCGCCAGCAGCGCGTCGCGATCGTCTCCGCCAACCTCTCGGCGGGCGACCTCGGCGCGGCCGTGGACGAGCTCCAGACGATCGTCGGTGCCGTCGAGATGCCGGTCGGCGTCACTGCGGCGGTCAGCGGCCAGAGCGACGACATGAAGGAGTCGTTCCGCTCGCTGCAGTTCACGATGCTGCTGGCCGTGTTCCTGGTCTACCTCGTGATGGCGTCGCAGTTCGAGTCGCTGCTGCATCCGTTCGTGATCCTGCTGACGATCCCGCTCGCGCTGATCGGCTCGGTCTGGGCCATGTTCCTGACCGGCACGACCGTCAACGTGGTCGCGTACATCGGCCTCATCATGCTGGCCGGCATCGTCGTCAACCAGTCCATCGTGCTGATCGACGCGGTCAACCAGCTGCGCGAGAAGGGCCTGGCCAAGCACGACGCGATCGTCGAGGCGGCGCGCCTGCGCCTGCGCCCGATCGTGATCACCAAGCTCACCACGATCCTCGGCCTGCTGCCGATGGCCATCGGCCTCGGCGAGGGCGCCGAGATCCGCAAGCCGATGGCGATCACCGTGATCGGCGGCGTGGCCGTGGCGAGCTTCTTCACGCTGCTGGTGATCCCGGTCGTCTACTCGCTGCTCGACCGCAAGCGGTTCCAGCCGGCGGCTGCCCGCGCAGGCGTGCACGTCGCGTCCGGGCACGCCGGGAGCTGAGCCATGATGCACACGCGCTTTGCGCTCAGGCGGCCGGTCACGACGATGATGACCTTCATCGCGCTGGCGCTGATCGGCGTCATCGCGATGCGCCTGCTGCCGCTCGAGCTGTTCCCGGACATCCGCTTCCCGGGCATCCAGGTCACGATCCCCTACGCCGGCTCGACGCCCGAGGAGGTCGAGCAGCTCATCACGCGCCCCGCCGAGGAGGCGATCGCGACGCTGTCGGGCATCAAGGAGATCCGCTCCACGTCGTCCGAGACGGGCGCGGAGCTCGTCGTCTTCTTCCAGTGGGACCGCGACCCGTCCGCGGTCGGATTCGAGGTGCGCACCCGGCTCGAGTCGATCCGCCACGAATTCCCGCCGAGCGCCAACCGCATCCTGACGCAGATGTTCGCTGCCGGGGACGACCAGCGGTCATGGCAATCCGCATCTCGAGCCAGGAAGACCTGACGCGGCAGTACGACACGCTCGACCGCTACCTGAAGAAGCCGCTCGAGCGACTCGACGGCGTGGCCCGGGTCGCGCTGGAGGGCGTCGAGCCCGCTCGAACTCAGGATCCTCGTCGACCCGGTGCGCATCGCCGCCCACGGCGTCGACATCGCGCGCCTGCGCGACTCGCTCGAGGGCGCGAACTTCTCGGTCAGCGCCGGCGAGATCACCGGCGGCGCGCAGCGCTTCCTGGTGCGGCCGATCGGCGAGTTCCGCACCATCGACGACGTGCGCAACTTCATCGTGACCGGCAACGTGCGCCTGCACGACATCGCCGACGTCAGCCTGGTCACGCCCGAGCTCACGATCGGACGGCACCTGAATGGCCGGCCCGGCGTCGGGCTCGACGTCTTCAAGTCGACCGGCGCCAACATCGTCGACGTCGCCGAGCGCGTGATGGCCGTGGTCGAGGAGCAGCGCAAGCTGCCGCAGCTGCAGGGCATCGACGTCATCGTGCTGCAGAACCAGGCCGAGAACATCCGCAGCTCGCTCACCGAGCTCAGGAACGCCGGCCTGATCGGCGCCGGGCCTCGCGCTGCGTCGTGCTGTTCCTGTTCCTGCGCGACTGGCCCACCACCCTCATCGTGGGCCTCGCGGTGCCGTTCTCGCTGCTGATCACCGTGGCCGCGATGTACTTCCTGGGCTTCTCGCTCAACATCCTGACGATGATGGGCATGCTGCTGGCGATCGGCCTGCTGGTCGACAACGCGGTCGTCGTGACCGAGAGCATCTTCCGGCACCGGCAGTTCGACCGGCGCCGACCCGATCGCGTCGACGCTGGCCGGCGTCACCGAGGTCGGCCTCGCGGTGCTCGCCGGCACGCTGTCGACCGTCATCGTGTTCCTGCCGATCATCTTCGGCGAGAAGAGCGAGATCGCGATCTTCATGGTGCACGTCGCGGTGCCGATCGTGGTCGCGATGCTGGCATCGCTGCTGGTCGCGCAGACGCATCGATCCCGACGCTGACCGCGCGCTTCCCGCCGCCGCCGCCGATTCGGCGCCGGTTCGTTCTTCGCGCGGATCCAGGACTGGTACGCTGCGCCGGCTGCGATGGCTGTTCGCGCACAAGTGGTGGGCCGCGCTGCTTCGTCGTGCTGACGGTGGCCTCCCCGGTGCCGCTGTTCGCGACCGGACTCGTCAAGATGGACATGTTCCCGCAGGACGCGTCCGACCGCCTGTTCCTGCCGTACCACATCGAGGGCACCTATCCGCTCGCGCGCACCGAGGAGGCCGTCAACCGCGTCGAGCGAGTATCTCGACGCCAACAAGGAGCGGTTCGGCATCGACCTCGTCTACAGCGTCTACTTGCCGAACGACGCGCGCCAGTCGTCAATCCGGCTGAAGCCGCGCGACGAGCTGCCGATGGAACCGCGCGAGCTCATGAAGGAGATCGAGAAGGGCATGCCCGAGATCATCATCGGCAAGCCGAGCTTCCGCTTCGACGAGGACCAGGGCCAGACCGGCGCCTTCAGCATGCAGCTGACCGGCGAGTCGACCGAGCAGCTGGTCACGCGATCGCAAGCAACGTGGTGACGCGCGCTCGCGCGACGTCAAGGGACTGCGACACCGTCCGCACGACGGCCAAGGCCGGCGAGCACGAGGTGCAGGTCGTCGTCGACCGCGAGCGCGCCGCGCGCCTCGGGCTCTCGCCGCAGGCGGTCGCGCAGACGATCGCGGTCGCCATGCGCGGCGACCCGCTGAAGGAGTTCCGCGCCGACGACCGCGAGATCCAGATGCGCCTCGCGTTCCGCGCCGACAACCGCCAGACGCTCGAGGACCTCGCGGCAACGCCCGCTCTACCTGCCGGACGGCACCCGCAGCACGCTCGGCGCCGTCGCGAGCTTCCGCATCGACCAGACCGCGCGCACGATCGAGCGCGTCGACCGGCTCACCTCGGTCGTGATCGAGGGCATCGTCGCCGGACGACTCCTCGCTCGACGAGGTCAAGAAGGGCGTCGATGCGCGTGATGGAGCAGTTCCCGCTGCCGCCCGGCGTCGGCTGGAAGTACGGCCGCAGCGTCGAGGACAGCGACGACACGCGCGAAGACGATGCAGACCAACATCGCTGCTCGCGCATCGCGCTGATCTTCCTCGTGATGGCGTCGCTGTTCGAGTCGCTGCTCTATCCGGTCTCGATCATCACCTCGATCGTGTTCGCGATCGTCGGGCGTGTTCTGGGGCCTCGCGATCACGGGAACGCCGATGTCGTTCATGGCCATGCTCGGGATCATGATCCTGATCGGCGTGATCGTGAACATCGGCATCGTGCTGATCGCGCACGTCATCGACCTGCGCAAGGAGGGCATGGGCCGGCACGACGCCATCGTCGAGGCGGCGCGCCACCGGCTGCGGCCGATCCTGATGACGACGGTCGTGACGCTGCTCGCAATGCTGCCGCTCGCGGCCGGCGGACATCCAGATCGGCGGCGACGGGCCCGCCTACTACCCGATGGCGCGCGCGCTGATGTCAGGCCTCCTGTTCGGCTCGGTGACGTCGCTGTTCTTCGTGCCGCTGTTCTACGTCTGGCTCGACGACCTGAACGTCTGGCGCCAGCGGGTCAGGCTGCACTCGCGCGCTGAAAAAGGGGACGCACCCCTTTTCCCGGACGGCAAGCCGGCCAACACCGTCGACTGAAGGAAAAGGGGTGCGTCCCCTTTTTCAGCGCAGCAGGACCTTGTAGACGTCCCAGTAGTCGTCGACGAGCACGTTTGCGTCGGGCACGCCGCCGGTCCCGGCCGGCGGCAGCGAGGCGGGCTGCGGCACGGTCTCGTTGGCGTTGCGCCAGGTCGCGGACGGCACCATCTTCTCGCCGCGCTTCTTGATCTCGGCCGCGAGTCCGTCCTGCGCGTTCACCATCGCGAGCGCCTGCGCGATCTCGCGCAGGCGCGCCAGGCAGGCATCGAGGCTGCCGTGCTTGGCGCTCTCGACGCTGCGGTTGTTCGCGAGCCGGGCGTCCATCGCGAGGCCCGAGACCGCGAGCCGCGCGAACAGGTGCTGCGCGTAGGCGATCACCGCGAGGTTCACCATCCGCCGGCCCTCGATCGACATGCCCGGGAACTCCGGCCAGGGCTCCTTCTCGATCGTGCGGTGCGACTCGCGCATCTCGCCGAGGTGGCGTTCGGCCGCGACGCAGCGCTCGCGCTGCGCGAGGATCTCGGTCGCCAGCGCGCGTCGCTTGAAGTAGTGCCAGAAGCGCTGGAGCTGCCCGATGCGGGTCTCGATCTCCGCGCAGCCGCTCGCGCTCCGCGTCCCCGACTTCCTGGGCCTGGCGCAGCCGGTCGTCGGCGACCTTCAGCCGCTCCGCGCGGTCGTGCTGGAACTCCGCGAGCTGCTGCTTGCGCTCCGCGTCCTGGCGCTCGCGCTTGAGCTCCGCCGCGAATTTCTCGAGCTGCTCGCGGCAGGCGCGCCACAGCGCCTTGAGGCCGAAATGAACCAGCGCGTCGACACCGCGCTCGGGATTGCCGAGCAGGACCTCGAGCTGCTCGAGCTGCTGCTGCAGGCGCGAGTTCGCGTTTTCCTGCTGCTTCAGCTTGTTGCGCAGGTTGTGCAGCTGGTCGTCGAGGCCCTGCAGCTCCTTCTTGAGCTCGGCGCGGTTCCAGAACAGCTTGAGCAGCCGCTCCTGCTCGGCCGGGTCAGCCTTGCCGATCGACGGCAGCTTGAGCTGCGACCACTTGTCCGGAAGCATGACGGCCATGGGCCCTGCTCAGCCGGCGGTACCGCGAAGCGGTGGCCGCTTTCGACGCAGTATTCCAGCCATTTGTTGAGCAGCATGTTGCAGGACCAGCGCTTGCCGTGGTTCGGCGGCGACGGCCGCTGCGAGGCTCCGCAGGCGCGGATGCGCGGGTGCGGCGGCCGTGCCGCAGGCCTCGGCGAGGCGCGCGTCGTGGTAGACGCGGATCTCGAGTCCGGGCTCGCGCTCGACACGCCCGCCGTCGCGGAACAGGTAGGTCATCCGCAACGCAGTCGTGTAGCGGCATTGCTCGACGACCGCGAGCTCGAGCGCCGGCTCGCCCGCGACCTCCGAGGTCATCGAGCCGCTGAGACGCCTGAGGTCCGGCACCAGCCAGCCGAGGCGGATGAAGTTGCTCTCATAGAGCGTCATCAGGCTCACGAACGACCGTGGCCGCGCGCGCCATGAGATCGAGCAGAGGCTGTCCGACAACATGGATTTGACTATATCACGGGGTTTCCGGCCGAAACCCCCGCGATCCGTGCGCCCGATCACGAAAACATCACGGCCTCACGCGCCTCGGGATGGCGAGCCGCTCGAGCACGCGGCTCGCAATCTCCTCGATGGACGTGTCCGTCGTCTCGAGATACGGGATGCCGTTGCGATCGAACAGCTGCTCGGCGGCGCGCACCTCGAACGCGCACTGCTGGGCGGACGCGTAACGGCTGTCGGGCCGGCGTTCCTGGCGGATCTGCTGCAGCCGGCCCGGCTCGATCGTGAGGCCGAACAGCTTCCTGCGATAGGGTTCGACCACGACGGGCAGGCGCAGGCCCTCCAGGTCGTCCTCGGTGAGGGGATAATTGGCGGCAAATGCGCCGTATTGCAGCGCCATGTACACGCAGGTCGGCGTCTTGCCGGAGCGCGAAACCCCGACGAGGATCACATCCGCGCGGTCGTAGTCCCGGGTCTGGGCGCCGTCATCGTTCGCAAGCGCGAAGTTCGTCGCATTGATGCGCATCGTGTAGGCATTGAGGTCCGCCATGCCGTGCGCCCGGCCGAGCACATGGGCCGAGGTCTGGCCCAGCTCCTGCTCGAGCGGGCCGAGAAACGCGTCAAAGAAATCGAGGAACAGGCAGCCCGCCTGCTTGAGCGCGTCGCGAACCTCGTTGTTCACGAGCGTCGCGAAGACGATCGGGCGGATGCCTTCGTCGCGCCCGGCCTGGTCGATTTTCGCCGCCGCCTCGCGCGCCTTGTCAACGGTGGTGATGAATGGCAAAGTGATCGGCCTGAATTCCATGCCGTCGAACTGCGTCAGCAGGCTGTGTCCCATCGTCTCGGCAGTGACGCCGGTCTGGTCGGACACGAAGAAGACGGTTCGTCGCTGCTTCATGGCGGAGATTCCGTTGGCCGTCGCGGCCCAGGTGGCCGGACGCCGCGCAGCTGATCGTAACAGGTGCGGAACGAGCGAGGATCGCGCGTGACCGGCTATACAGTCCCCCTGGCCGAGCTGCGGATGAAGGACGTCGAGTCCGTCGGCGGCAAGAATGCATCGCTCGGAGAGATGATCGGGCGCCTGTCCGGCGCCGGCGTTCGCGTGCCGGGCGGATTCGCGACCACGGCGCAGGCCTACCGCGACTTCCTCGCGCAGGACGGGCTCGGGGCGCGCATCGCCGGCGAGCTCGCCGCCCTCGACGTCGGCGACGTGGCGCGGCTTGCCGAGTCTGGCGCACGCATCCGCGGCTGGATCCTCGACACGCGGTTCCAGCCTGCGCTCGAACGCGAAGTGCTCGCCGCTGCGACCCGGCTCGGCAATGGCGGGTCGGCCGTCGCAGTGCGCTCCTCGGCGACCGCCGAGGACCTGCCAAACGCCTCTTTCGCCGGCCAGCAGGAATCGATCCTGAACGTGCGCGGACCTGAGTCCGTGCTCGCGGCCATGCACCAGGTCTACGCGTCGCTCTACAACGACCGTGCGATCTCGTACCGCACACACCAGGGCTTCGACCACGCGCAGGTCGCAATCTCGGTCGGCGTGCAGCACATGGTGCGCAGCGACGTCGGCTCGAGCGGCGTCATGTTCACGCTCGACACGGAGTCAGGGTTCCGCGAGGCGGTGTTCATCACCGCGTCCTGGGGCCTCGGCGAGCTGGTCGTGCAGGGCGCCGTGAACCCCGACGAGTTCTACGTCTACAAGCCGGCACTGCGGGCCGGACGCCCTGCGGTCATCCGGCGCAACCTGGGCTCGAAGGCGAGCCGCATGGTGTATGCGGCGGACCCGGCACCGGGGCGCTGGACCGAGGTCGTGGACGTCGCCGCGGCGGACCGCGCGCGCTTCTGCATCGGCGATGCCGACGTGCACGAACTGGCGCGCCAGGCCCTCGTCATCGAGTCTCATTACGGCTGCCCGATGGACATCGAGTGGGGCAAGGACGGCGAGACCGGGGCGATCTACGTGCTGCAAGCGCGCCCGGAAACCGTGCAGAGCCGCGCGGGTCGCACCATCCACCGCTTCTCGCTGAAACAGCGCTCGCGCCCGCTGGCGCAGGGCCGCGCGATCGGCCAGCGCATCGGTGCGGGACCGGCACGCGTCGTGTCCGGCGCGCGCGAGATGTCGCGCGTGCAGCCTGGGGACGTGATCGTCTCGGACATGACGGACCCGGACTGGGAGCCGGTGATGAAACGGGCTGCGGCCATCGTCACCAACCGGGGCGGCCGTACCTGCCACGCGGCGATCATCGCGCGCGAGCTCGGCATACCGGCGGTCGTGGGTTGCGGCGATGCCACGGCAAGGATCCGCGACGGCGACCTGGTCACGGTGTCCTGTGCCGAGGGCGACACCGGTGTCATCTACGACGGCCGTCTCGACTTCGAGCAGCAGCGCATCGAACTCGACGCCCTGCCGCCCTCGCCCGTGCAGCATCATGATGAACGTCGGCAACCCGGACCGCGCCTTCGACTTCGCGTCGATCCCGAACCACGGCGTCGGGCTCGCACGCCTCGAATTCATCATCAACCGCATGATCGGCGTGCATCCGCGGGCGCTGCTCGAGTTCGCGACGCTGGAGCCCGGCGTGCGCGACCAGGTGCGACGCCAGATGGCCGGCTACGACGACCCCGTGGGTTTCTTCGTCGAGAAGCTCACCGAAGGCATCGCCAGCATCGCCGCCGCGTTCGCGCCCCAGCCGGTGATCGTGCGCCTGTCGGACTTCAAGTCCAACGAGTACGCCAACCTGATCGGCGGACGGCAGTACGAACCGCACGAGGAGAACCCGATGCTCGGGTTCCGCGGCGCCTCGCGCTACACGGATCCTGCCTTCAGGCCCTGCTTTGAACTCGAGTGCCGGGCGCTGCGCCGCGTGCGCGACGAGATCGGGCTCGACAACGTCCAGGTGATGGTGCCCTTCGTGCGCACGGTCGCCGAGGCGCAGAGCGTGGTCGAGCTGCTCGCGCAGAACGGCCTCGAGCGCGGCCGGAACGGCCTCAAGCTGATCATGATGTGCGAGCTGCCGACCAATGCGCTGCTGGCGCGCGAGTTCCTCGAGCACTTCGACGGCATGTCGATCGGGTCGAACGACATGACCCAGCTGACGCTCGGGATCGACCGCGACTCCGCGATCGTCGCTCCCCTCTTCGACGAGCGCGATCCGGCCGTCAAGGCGCTCCTGTCAATGGCGATCCAGGCCTGCAAGGAAACCGGCAAGTACATCGGCATCTGCGGCCAGGGCCCGTCCGACCACCCGGACCTGGCGCGCTGGCTCGTCGACCAGGGCATCGACTCGCTTTCACTGAACCCGGACACAGTCGTCGAAACGTGGCTGTACCTGGCGAACGGCACGAAAACCTAGGCGCGCGCGAGCGGGCGCGGGCGGGGTCCCGAGCGAAGCGCATCAAGTTCCGGCGCGAGCGAGGGAACCCCGCCCAGCCCGCTAGCGCGCTTCCAGATTTTTCCTTGCCGATTCCCAGTCACGCCCGTCAAACGGCCGTATTGGCATCGAGGCAATCGCCGAAGGATCGAGGCAGCGCGCATTGACGCTGTAGCCGTCGGGATGGGAGCGCGGCACGTAGAACGACTTCACGCCGCAGTGGCGGCAGAAGCGGTGCTTCGCGACGCCGGTGCCGAAGCTGTACTCGACAAGGTCATCCGCACCGGATAGAAGGCGAAACGCGGCCGCGTCGACGATCAGGTGCAAGTAGGACGAGCGCGTGCACATCGAGCAGTTGCATTCGAGCAGCTCGTGGTCGCGCGCGGCCAGGACTTCGATGCGCACCCGGCCGCAATGACAGGCGCCTGCGTGCCAGTGCGGCACGCCCTCGCTCACCCCTGCGGCGCGTTCCACGGCGGCCTGAGAAGCTGCGCCCGGTAGTGGCGGAGCTCGGCGATCGATTCGTGCACGTCCGCGAGAGCGGTATGGCGCGATTCCTTGTCGACGCCGGCCGCGACCTCCGGCGCCCAGCGGCGCGCCAGCTCCTTGAGGGTGCTGACGTCCAGGTTGCGGTAGTGAAAATATCGCTCCAGCTCCGGCATCCAGCGCGCGAGGAAGCGCCGGTCCTGGCAGACGCTGTTGCCGCACATCGGCGACCGGTTTGCGCCGACGTGCGCCGCGAGGAATCCGAGCGTGGCGCGCTCGGCCGCCGCCTCATCGCTCCTGCTTGCGAGCACGCGTGCGACGAGGCCGCTCGCGGCATGCGTGCGCGTGTTCCACTCGTCCATCGCGGCAAGCGTGGCCTCGGGCTGGCGTACCGCGATGACAGGGCCTTCCGCGAGCACCGTGAGGTCGGCATCCGTCACGACGGTCGCAATCTCGATGATCCGGTCGCGCTCGGGAACGAGGCCGGTCATCTCGAGGTCGATCCAGATCAGCCGGTCGTCTTGCGCCATGTTGCCGCTGATCTTAGCAGAGGCTAGAGTGCCCCTCGTCCGCACGCCATGCATCCCTTCACGCTCCTATTCATCCTCGCGCTCGCCGCCTCGCTGGCCGTCGAGCTCTGGCTGCTTATGCGCCAGGTCCGTGCGGTGCGGAAGCACCGCGATCGCGTACCGGCCCCGTTCGCCGCCGCAATCACCCCCGAGGCCCATGCGCGCGCAGCGGACTACGCGGTCGCGCAGTGCCAGGTCGCGATGGCCGAACGGGTCGCGGGCGCAGCGTTCGCCTTCGCCATGACGCTCGGCGGCGGCATCGCGGCGCTCGACGCCGCCACGGCGCACGCCGCACTTGCAACGCTGCCGCACCAGGTCACTACCATCGCGGCATTCGGGCTGCTGGCCACCGCCGTCGGACTGCCCTTCGACGCCTGGCGCACCTTCTGCGTCGAGGCACGCTTCGGCTTCAACCGCACGACGCCCGCACTGTTCGCGGCCGACGCGCTCAAGGGGCTCGCCGTCGGCGCCCTGCTCCTGCTCCCGCTCGCCGCGCTGCTGTTGTGGCTCATGCATCGCGCCGGCGCTGCGTGGTGGGTACTCGCGTTCGGCGCCTGGGCCGCGTTCTCGGTACTCGTCGGCTGGGCCTGGCCGCGCTTCATTGCGCCGCTCTTCAACCGCTTCCGCGAGCTGGAAACCGGCGACCTGCGCGACGCGATCGAGTCGCTTGCGCGCCGCTGCGGCTTCGAGCCGCGCGGCGTCTACGTCATGGACGGCTCGCGCCGCAGCACCCACGGCAACGCCTACTTCACCGGCCTCGGGCGCAACAAGCGCATCGTGTTCTTCGACACGCTGCTCTCGGCGCTGGCCACTTCGGAACTGCAGGCGGTGCTGGCGCATGAACTCGGGCACTACCGCCTCCGGCACGTGACGGTGCGGCTCGTCACATCGCTCGGGGCCGCGCTCGCGGGTTTCGCCCTGCTTGCCTGGCTCGGGCGCGAGCCGTGGTTCCAGCCCGCGCTCGGCGTCGTTGCAGGAGGACCGCACACGCTCCTGCTGCTGTTCATGGTGGCCGCGCCTGCGTTCCTGTTCGTCCTGCGGCCGTTCTCGGCCCTGCTCTCGCGCCGCCACGAGTTCGCCGCCGACCGCTATGCGGCCGAACACGCCGACGCGGGCGCGCTCGCGGACGCCCTGGTGAAGCTGTACCGGGACAATGCTTCGACGCTGACGCCCGATCCGCTCTATACCGCGTTCCATGCCTCTCACCCGCCAGCGCTGCTGCGCATCGCGCGGCTCGCGCCGGACCGGCACGCGTGAAGGCCGGTCGCGAGAGCGGCCCGCTGCGTACTGGTCGTGTCGTTGCCAGCCACGGCCGCGATGCCACGGTCGCGGATGATTCCGGGGGCCGGGTGCACTGCCGGCTCCAGGGCCGGCGGCTGGCCGTCGTCTGCGGCGACCGCGTGCACTGGTCGTCGACGGACACCGAGGGCGGCAAGGGCATCGTCGTCGAAGTCCTGCCGCGGCGGAATTGCCTGGCCCGGATCGACGCGCGCGGAAACGCCGAAGCCGTCGCGGCCAACCTGACGCAGATCGTAGCGGTCCTGGCGCCGGTGCCGACGCCAGATTTCGGCCTCTGCGACCGATATCTCGCGGCCGCCGAATGGAACGGGCTCGCGGCCTGCGTCGTCGCGAACAAGAGCGACCTCGCCGACGCCGATGGCAGGCTCGAGGCGACGCTTGCGGACTACTCGCGCGCCGGATACGCGGTCGTGCATGCAAGCAAGCGGCTCGATCATGGCGTCACCGCGCTGCGTGAGCGCCTCGCGGGCGAAACCAGTGTTTTCGTCGGCCAGTCCGGCGTCGGCAAGAGCTCGCTCACGAACGCGCTGGTGCCCGGCGTCGAGGCGGCCGTCGCCGAGGTGACCCGCGCGAGCGAGAGCGGTCGTCACACGACCAGCACGGCGTTCCTGTATGCGCTTCCGTCCGGGGGCGAGCTGATCGACTCGCCGGGCGTGCGCGACTTTGCGCCGCCCCTGCCACCGCCGCGCGAAGTCGCAGGCGGCTTCCGCGAGATTGCGGCGCGCGCTGCCGATTGCCGGTTCCGCGATTGCCTGCACCGCGGCGAGCCGGGCTGCGAAGTCACCGGCGCAAGTGCCGGGTCCATCGCGCCGCGCCGCATGGAAAGCTATCTCAGGCTGCTGGCGCTCGCCGAGGAGATGGCCGCACGCGCGGCATCCCGCGTCAGGCGATGACCTGGCGCCCGGCGAGCGCGTGCGCGAGCGTGCCGCCGTCGACGTACTCGAGTTCGCCCCCGACCGGGACGCCGTGGGCGATGCGCGTCGCGCGGATACCGCGGCGCCCCACCAGCTCGCCGATGAAATGTGCGGTCGCCTCGCCCTCCACGGTCGGGTTGGTCGCCAGGATGACCTCGCGCACCCCGCCCTCGTCGAGCAATGCTTCGAGCCGGTCGAATCCGAGCTGCTCGGGACCGATGCCGTCGAGCGGCGACAGGTGGCCCATCAGCACGAAGTAACGACCGCCGTAGCCGCCGGACTGTTCCACGGCGACGACATCGGCCGGCGACTCCACGATGCAGAGCGAGGAAGCGTCGCGGCGCGGCGCGGCGCAGATTTCGCACAACTCGCCGTCCGTCAGCATCCGGCAGCGCCGGCAATGAACCACGTTTGTCGCCGCTTCCTCGAGCGAGCGGGCCAGCGCGCGCGCGCCGTCGCGGTTGCGCTCCAGCAGGTGGAACGCCATGCGCTGCGCGGATTTCGGGCCGACGCCCGGCAGTACGCGCAAGGCCTCGATGAGGCGGGCGAGTCCGGGGGAATACTTCACGCGCGCGCCGTCAGAACGGCAGCTTCATGCCCGGCGGCAGCTGCATCCCGCCCATCGCGCCGGCCATGTGCTGCTGGACGGCCTCGCCGACCCGGCGCGTCGCGTCGTTGCAGGCGGCAGCCACCAGGTCCTCGAGCATCTCGCGGTCGGAAGCGGCGACCGTGGGATCGATCTCGACGCGGCGCACTTCGTGCCGGCCGTTCATGACGACCTTCACCATTCCGCCGCCGGCCTCGCCGGTGACCTCCAGCGTACCCAGTTGTTCCTGGGCCTTTTGCATGTTCGCCTGGAGCTGCTGCGCCTGGCGCATCAACTGCCCGATGTTCGGTTTCATGCGCGCATATTACCCGACCGGCTTGATCGAATCCGGCTGCAGGACGGCGCCGAAACGGTCGCGCAGCGCCTGCACGGCAGGGTCGCGCTCGAGCGCCGCGCGCGCCTGCTCCAGGCGCTCGTCGCGGGCCTGCTCTTCGCGCCGTGCCGGCGTGTCGTCGGTACCGCCCCGCTCGATCTCAATGGTCGCTGCATCGCCGACGAGGGCGCGCAGCGCCTGCACGAAGCGATCCTCGAGCTGGCGTGTGTGCAGCGCGCTTGCTCGTTCGTCGAGCAGGAAACGGAAGTGGTTGCCATGGCGGGACAGCAACTGGCAGTTGCCCGCGAGTTGCCGTGCCGGGCCTTTGAGCTCGAGGCGGCCAAGCAGGGTCGGCCAGTCGGCTTCGGCTGCCGCCGGGGAAGCCTTGGCAGGGCTCCGGGGAGTCACGGCCGCGGGAACTGGCGCCGGCCGTTCCGCGGCTGCCTCGCGTCGGCTGCCCGCTGCGTCCGCGGGACGAAAGGCGAGCATGCGCAGCAACGTCATCTCGAACCCGGTGCGTGGATCGGGAGCGAGATCGAGGTCGCGTCGGCCCAGGATCGCGAACTGATAGGCGACCTGGAGGTCCTCGGCGGGCATGCGTGCCGCGAGCGACGCCAACGCTTCCGGCGCATGGACCTCGTCCTCGGCAAGCCCAGGAACGGCCTGGTGAAGCGCCACCTTCTGCAGCAGCGCCGCGACCTCGTCGAGCAGCAGCCCGTAGTCCGGCGCGAACTCGTCGATTGCGGCGATGAGCTCGAACAGGCCGCGCGCATCGCCGTCCGCGAGCCGCCCTGCGAGGCCAAGCACCTGCTGGCGGTCGACCGTGCCGAGCATCGCCCGCGCCTCCGGCTCGGTCACGCGCCCGCCGCCGAATGCCAGCATCTGGTCGAGGAGCGACAGCGCGTCGCGCAGGCTCCCGTCAGCCGCCCGCGCGAGGAGCTGGACCGCCGGCGCCTCGAAGGTGACGCCTTCCGCCCCGAGGATATGCGACAGCCGCGCCGCGATCAGCGAGGCCGGCAGCCGCTTCAGGTTGAACTGCAGGCAGCGCGACAGCACGGTCACCGGCAGCTTCTGCGGATCGGTCGTCGCGAGCAGGAACTTCACGTGCGGCGGCGGTTCCTCGAGCGTCTTCAGGAGCGCATTGAAGGAATGAGCCGACAGCATGTGGACTTCGTCGATCAGGTAGACCTTGAAGCGGCCGCGGTTCGGCAGGTACTGGACGTTTTCGAGCAGCTCCCGCGTGTCATCGACCTTGGTGCGGGAGGCCGCATCGACTTCGATCAGGTCCACGAAGCGGCCCTCGTCGATTTCGCGGCAGGCGCCGCACTCGCCGCAGGGCTTCGAGCTCACGCCGCGCTCGCAGTTGAGCGAGCGCGCCAGGATGCGCGCGATCGTCGTCTTGCCGACGCCGCGCGTGCCCGTGAACAGGAAAGCATGGTGGACGCGCCCCGAATCGAGCGCGTTGACCAGCGCCTGGCGTACGTGTTCCTGGCCGACCAGCTCGGCAAAGCTGCGGGGACGCCATTTGCGGGCGAGAACGAGGTAACTCATCGGGTCCTTCCGGGCGAATTCCTATCATCGCGCATTATTTGGCACCGGGGCTATCGGCACGGATTCTATTGTCACATAGGGCCGCCGGGGAGCCGGGATTCCGCGATAATTCGACAGGTTCGCCAGGACCCGGGGAAGCTTGCGATGAACGTGACTCGTAGCCGCGCGTTTGCGCGACCGATGGCACTGCTATTAGCTTTGCTCACCGCGGGATGCTGGGATTCGGGCGGAAGCGCAGGCCCGGAAGTCGTGACGCTCGCGACGCTCGAAATCGGCGGTCTTGCGCTGGCTCCCGGCTTTGATCCGGACGAGCCCGACTACCAGGCGACCGTCCCGTACCTGACCGCAAGTATCGTTGTCACCGCAGTTCCAACAGATCCTGCGGCGACAGTCACGATCGACGGGGCCGTCGTGCAGCCTAGGGGCGAGGTGTCCAGGACCCTCGACCCCGGAAACAACGCCGTGGAAATCGAAGTCACGAACGGCGATGACCGAATGGTCTACACGGTAACCATCGATCGTGCCGAGCTACGGGCCACGGCTGCGATCACCGCGACGCCCCAATTGCGCGACCACGGGGTCGGGACATCTTTTGATGCGGACGGTGACCTGTTGCTGGCCGGGACGCCTTTCGACCGTGGCAATGCGCGCGGCATAAACCACGTTCCAGTCGACCAATCCTTGCGTGCGAGCGGCGCCGCCTTTGTATTCGCGAAAGACTCCGCGGGCTCATGGGTGCAGGAAGCGTATGTGAAGGCATCGAATGCCGAGATCGACGATGCCTTCGGTTATTCGGTGGCGATGGCGGGCAACGTAGCGGTGGTCGGTGCGCCCGGCGAAGACAGCGCGGTGACCGGCATCAACGGTGACGAAACGAGTAACGGCGCCCCGGGATCGGGTGCGGCATACGTGTTCTTGCGCGACACCAGTGGCGTATGGAACCAGGAAGCCTACCTCAAGCCTACGGACACGCTGGCAGGTGCCGGCTTCGGGTATAGCGTGGCTTTCGACGGTGAAACCATCGCAGTGAGCGCCTGGCGGATGGACGTAGGTGTCATTTACCTCTTCAATCGCGACGCCAACGGCGCGTGGGTGCAGGAGGCATCCGTCGTGCCGGCTGATCTTGCGGCCGACGTAGGCTTCGCTGACGCCATCGACATCGACGGCGACACGCTCGCGGTCGGTGCCAAGTGGCATGGCAATCCGTCCACCGGGGCTGTGTACGTGTTCAGCCGTACGGCTCCGGGAACCTGGGTCCAGGACGTCCTTCTCGTTGCCGAGAATGGCGGTGCCAACGACAGTTTCGGCGAAAACGTGGCCGTCGACGGCGACACGCTCGTTGTGGGCGCCACCAACGAAGCGAGCTCGGCGACTGGCATCGACGGCGACGGGAGTGACAACAGCGCGCCCGAAAGCGGCGCAGCCTATGTGTTCACGCGTGCTGACGACGGAAGCTGGAGCCAGAGCGCCTACCTGAAGTCGTCGAACTCCGAGTCCCCGGACTTGTTCGGAAGCGCAGTTGCCGTACAAGGCGAATGGATCGCGGTGGGCGCGGAGAACGAAAGCAGTGCAGCGGCGGGTGTCGACGGCGACCAGGAGGATGACTCGCTGCCAGGCAGCGGCGCCATCTATCTGTTCCGGCGCGATTCTTCGGGCGAATGGAACCAGGAGTTGTATGCAAAGGCGGCGATCCCGCACGGCAACGTCAGGTTGGGCCGCGGACTCGCGTTCACCGCGACGGGATTGGCCGCGGCCGCGCCGTTCGAGGGCGGCATCAACGGCAGCCCGTTGCGCTGCGGGGCGATGCACGTCTTCGAGTAGGAGGCGGCCCGCGCCAGCACCCCTCCGGCACCCGATGCCACCGCTACCGTTGCTCCCTTCCGGGCCTGGCGGGGTTCACGGCTGATCGTCGCGGAGGAACCGGCGCGAGCCACCATGAGAGGGCCGGGCCGGGCATCGTAGAGTCGCATCCGGGGGGCGTCAACCGCGCGTGGCGGCGAGCGGCAGCCACAGCGTCACCGCGGTTCCGCGGCCCGGCGCGCTCGCGATTTCGATGCGCCCGCCATGGATGTCCATGATCTCCTTGACGATGCTCATGCCGAGCCCGGTGCCCGCGACGCCGGACGTGGTTTCAGCCCGATAGAAGCGGATCGAAAATGCGGCGCTGGGTCTCCTCATCCATGCCCTCTCCGCGATCCTGCACGCGCACGCCGATTTCCCCGTTGCCCGCAACCAGGCGGACCGCGATCGGCTCGCCGGCCGGCGAGTACTTGCAGGCATTGGCGATGATGTTGCTGAGCGCCTGGCAGAACTTGTCGGCATCCACGAACGCCTCGGCGTCGCCGATATCGCCATCGAGGGTCGGCACGCGCGCGTACTCACCGACGCGGAACGAGTCGATGTAGCGCCGGACGGCAGGCGCGAGCGCCTGCCGGATCATGGTGAAGTCGCGGCCGGCCCGCGCCTCGATGCGGGCAAGGTCGAGGAGTTCCGTGACGATGCCGGCGATCTGGTCGCCGTGGCGCCGCATCGTCGCGAGGATCTCGCCGCGTTGCGACGACGGCGGGTCGGTCGCCTGGAGGTACTCGGCGTAACCCGTGATCACGGCGATCGGCGTACGCAGCTCATGGGCCGCGGTCGCCACGAAGCGGCTCTTGGTGCGGTCGAGCTCATCGGCGAGCGTGACGTCCCGGAAGTACGCGACCTGCGCCCCGGAGCGGGCGCCGACCACCCTGCACTCCAGCACCGCCGGCCGCGGGCGCTGCAGCCGCAGGACGGCCGCGCTGCCCGGCTCGGCCTCACCCGCGTGACCGGTGCCGCCGAGCTCGGCGAGCCGCGACCAGAACGCGAACCGCGACAGCCCGATGAGGCCATCGCGTGTCCAGCCGGTGAGCGCGAGGAAGGCGGGATTGGTCTCGGTCACCCAGCCCGCCGCGTCGAAGGACACCAGGCCGTCCGGCGACAGGCTGAGGATCGTGGACAGTTCCTCGTTGCGCTCGGTGAGGCGTGCCTCCGCATCCTCGCGCGCGCGATCGGAGTCACCGAGCAGGCGGCCCATGCGTTGCAACTCGCCGACCGTGTGGCGGAACTCGCTGACGCCGAACTCGGGTGAAACCTGCTCGTAGTCGCCGACGGCGATGCGGTGCGCCATGCGCTCGATCTGGCGGAGCGGCTCCGCAATCCGGTGGCTCACGATGCGCGCGCGGCGGTACAGGAAGGTGAAGAAGATGACGTAGAACCCGACGAGGCCCGCCAGCATCACCCAGCCGACGGCGGCGAGGTCGCGGTTCAGCGTCCGCGACGGCCCGAACACCGCCTGTTCCGGCACGATGCTCATGAGCTTCCACCCGACGGCGGGAATCGTCTCCCAGGCGACCAGGTGCGGCGACGTCCCGTCCAGCCGGCCGCTTCCTGACGGTTGCGCCCTGAGCAGCTCGCCAATCTCCGCGAGGTCCGCCCGTCGGTAAACGTTGAATTCCTCGGGCTTGAACGTGTCGGCCCGGATCGCGTTCACGTATTCGTGTCGCGTGAGCTCGCGCAGCTTGAACAGCTCCTCGCCCTGCGGCGGCAGCGCAAGCAGCGTGCCCGATTTCCCGATCAGCAGCAGGAAGCCCTCCCAGGGCACATGCTGGCTGAGCACGTCGTCCACGATGCGGCCGACCGTGACATCGGCGCCGACCACCGCCTCGAGGAAATCGCCGCGGTAGGCAGGCGCTATCGCCGAGACCAGCCAGCCCTTGCCGGCCGGGTCCACGTAGGCATCCGTCCAAACGACCGCACGCGTCGGGTTGTGGCGCGCGTCGGCCTCGTAGTAGAAGTTGAAGTCCGGGATATGCATGCCCGGGTCGTATACGGACGCGGCATCGATCCACGGCCAGATTCGGTTGAGCGAATCGTGCGTATTGAGGTAAGCCTGGACGATCAGCGGGTTCGTAAGCGTGACGTCCCGCAACAACGGGTCCAGCGTTGCGAGCCGTTCCAGCCGATCGAACTCGGCCGGTCCTTTCGCGGTCAGCGAGGACCAGTACACGGCGGCGGCGCCGTCGTCACGCCAGGTCGTGAGCGCGCCGCTCGGCTGCCGGCGCAGGCGTTGCCGGTCCCGCGTGCGCGGAGTCGGCGCAGCGAGTGCGACCGTCGTCTGGCGCCGCAGCACCTCGGTGAGCGCTGCGACCTGCCCGAGCTTCTGCTCGATCACGGCGGATTCGTCGCTCGCGATGCGGGAAAGTTCCTGCCGCGCGACCTCGGACAGCGCGTCGACATTGCGGCGCTGCGACCACGCGTGGCTCGTGAGGTAGACGGCGACGAGCAGGAGCTCGACGACCAGGAGCGGAACCAGGGCATTGCGGACGTATGCGCGCCAGACCCAGCGCAGCAGCGAGGTTTCCCGCTTCGGCAATGCGTTGCTGGCCGGGCGCAATTCCGGGTTCACGGCCATGGGCTCAGTGTATCTGCGCGGAGATTGGCGGAGAGGGTGGGATTCGAACCCACGTAGGGCGTAATGCCCTCAACCGATTTCGAGTCGGTGCCGTTATGACCGCTTCGGTACCTCTCCGTCCTGGGTTCCGGAACCCGTCACGGCGGGTTGATCCGGAACCGTTATTCTACATGAATGGAACCGGAATCCGCTCCGGCCGCCCCGTCCCGGCGGCGTCTCCGCAACCGGTTTGGCATTCCCGCAATCTGCCTCGTTGCCCTCATGGCAGGCACCTGCTCGCGCATGCCCGGCACGCTCGAACAGGTCCGCACGCAAGGCGTGCTCAAGGTGGTGACACGCAACAGCCCCCTCGCCTACTACGAAGGCGCGGCAGGTCCCGAAGGCCCGGAATACGAGCTGGCTCGCGGGTTCGCGGAGCGCCTCGGCGTGCGCCTCGAACTGCAGTGGGTGCGGACGACCGCGGCCGCGCTCGCAGCGGTGGCGCGAAACCGTGCGAATGTCGCTGCAGCCGGGCTCGTCGTCGACGAGGCCCGCGCGGATCGCGTACGTTTCGGGCCGGTTTACCAGCGGATCGACCAGTACGTCGTCTATCGCGTGCAGGACACCCTGCCGCGGACGCCTGCGGATCTCGTCGGCCGGCGCGTCGTCGTGCAACGCAATTCCGGCCACGCCGCTGCCCTCGCGCAGCTGGCGCAGCAGTCGCCGGCCCTGACGTGGTCCGAGATCCGCGCAGCAGACACCCTCGACCTGCTCGCGCGCGTCGCGCTCGGCAAGGCTGACATCACCGTCGCCGACTCGATCGAGTTTTCGCTCGGCCGGCACTTTCACCCGGACCTGCGCCCGGCCTTCAAGCTGGCAGAGTCCGAGGCAGTTGCCTGGGCGCTGTCGCCGCACGGCTCGGACCTCCTGCCGGAGGTCGAGCGCTATTTCTCGGAGCTCGCAGCCAACGGCCGGCTCGCGGACATCCTCGAGCGCAATCGGCGCGCACTCGTGCGATTCGACCGGGTCGACGCCGCCAATTTCGTCTCGGGCGTGCGCGAACGGCTGCCGCAGTACCAGGCCTGGTTCCAGGAGGCCGCCGCAGTCACCGGCATCGACTGGCGCCTGCTCGCGGCCATCGGTTACCAGGAGTCACGGTGGGACGAGGCCGCCGTTTCGCCGACCGGCGTGCAGGGCGTCATGATGCTGACTGCCGAAACGGCGCGGCGCGTCGGCGTCGCCGACCGCAACGACCCGCGCGACAGCATCCTCGGCGGCGCGCGCTACTATCGGGTGGTCGAGAAGACGATTCCCGCGCGCATACCGGAGCCCGATCGCACCTGGCTCACGCTCGCTGCGTACAACGTCGGCTACGGCCACCTTGAGGACGCGCGAATCCTGACGCAGCGGCGCGGCCAGGATCCCGACAGCTGGCCCGACGTGCGCGCGAACCTGCCCCTGCTCGCGCAGGAGCGCTACTACTCAACGCTGCGCCGCGGTTATGCGCGAGGCTGGGAGCCAGTGGGCTTCGTCCGCAACGTCCAGACCTACGCCGAGTTGCTGCGCTGGATGGTTGTCGAGGCGCCGCCCTCACCGCCGTCCGGCGAAGAAGCCGCGAAGTAGCGCGCCGCATTCATCCGACAGCACGCCGCCAAAACTGTCGACGCGATGGTTCAAAGCGTCGCTGGCCACGAGGTTGAATGCGCTGCCGGCGGCGCCCTGCCGCGGATCCCAGGCGCCGAAGACCAGCCGCGCGATGCGGGCATGCGCAATGGCCGCGGCGCACATCGGGCAGGGCTCGAGCGTCACGTAAAGAGTGGCGCCGCCGAGCCGGTAGTCGGAGATCGCAGCCGCCGCGGCGCGCAGCGCCAGGATCTCCGCATGTGCCGTCGGATCGTGGGTCCCGATCGGCCGGTTCCAGCCCTCGCCGAGGATCGTTTCGTCGCGCACGACGAGGGCGCCCACCGGCACTTCGCCCGCCACTTCGGCGCGGGCGGCCAGTTCAAGCGCCTTGCGCATCCAGCTGACGTCGCTCATGCGGAATTCCGCAGCCCCCGTCTCGCCGCAGCATACCGTGCGAGCGTCTCCAGTCGCGCCTGGTCGTGTCGGACGACCGGCTTCGGATAGTGCTTCCCGATCCGGCAACCCGCCGCGCGCTGCATGGCTGGCGGCATTTCCCACGGCGCGTGGAGGTATGAACCCGGGACGCTCGAGAGTTCTGGAAGCCAGTGGCGGATGTACCAGCCGTCCGGGTCGAATTTCCGCGATTGCGTGACCGGGTTGAAAATGCGGAACCACGGTTGCGCATCGCAGCCGGTCGAGGCGCACCATTGCCAGTTGCCGTTGTTTGCTGCCAGCTCGAAGTCGAGCAGCCGGGCGGCAAAGTGGCGTTCTCCACGGCGCCAGTCGAGGCCGAGGTCCTTCGCCAGGAACGAGGCCGCCACCATGCGCAGGCGATTGTGCATCGTCCCCTGGGTCGCCAGCTCGCGCATGGCCGCATCGACCAGCGGATATCCAGTGCGACCGGAACACCAGGCGCGCCAGTGCCGATCGTTTCTCTTCCAGGCCAGGCCGTCGTATTCGCGGCGGAAGGCGTGGTCGACGACGTCCGGCCTCGCCGCGAGGACCGCGAAGAAAAAATCGCGCCAGATGAGCTCGCCCAGCCAGGTCGTGGCGCCGGCGCCGCGGGACCGGCGCGCGGCCGCAACGAGCCTGCGAATCGAGATCGTCCCGAAGCGCAGGTGAGCCGAGAGGCGCGAACCCGCTGCCGCCGCCGGATAGTCGCGTCGGCGCGCGTAGGTCGCAAGGCGCGGCTTGAACGCCTTCCAGAGGCGAGCCGCCCCGGACATCCCCGGCGGGACCGGAAGCTTCGCGCGCGTGAATCCGAGTGACGCAAGCGTCGGCAATGCGGACTTTCCACCCCGTGCCAGGCGTCCGCGAAGGCCAGCGACCGGATGCGGCGTCAGGTCATGCGGACCCAGCGTGGCCAGCCAGCGCTTGCGGTACGGCGTGTACACGGAGAACCAGCCGCCGGTTTGGGTCCGCACCTCGTCCAGCTCGAAGATCACCTGGTCCTTGCGCAGGCGCAACTCGATGCCCGACTCGCTCAGGCGTCTGGCGACCGCGGCATCGCGTGCGACCGCCGCCGGCTCGTAGTCCCGGCCCGCATGCACGGTAGAAACGCCAAGTCGCGCCGCAAGCCGGGGAATCTCGACTTCCGCCTGTCCATGGAGTATTTGCAGCCCGCCACCGCGCGCCGAGAGCGCTGCTTTCAGCTCGCGCAACGAGTCCCAGATGAACGTGACGCGGGCGTCCGCCTCCGGAAGCGGATCGAGGATCGCGGTGTCGAACAGGAACGCGCAATGAACGATGTCCGCCACGCGCAACGCGTCCGACAGGGCAGCATGATCGTCGATCCGGAGATCGCGGCGGAACCAGACCAGCGCGCTGACCGTCTTGTTCGCATCGTCCATGTCGCAGGTTATCATCGGCCGGGCGCAGACGATCACGCCGGCGTCACGGGGAGGTTCGAATGGCGATCGCGCAGCCGTCGGAAGAGAAGGTCCGCAGCACCGGCGACGTCGCAATACATGTGCGTGCGTTTCCGCCCGCCGGTCGGCTGCGCGCCGCGGTGGTCATCTGCCACGGCGTCAATTCGCACGGCGGCCAGTACCTGTGGCCGGCCGGTCAGCTGGCGATGTCCGGCTTCGCGCCGTTCGCCCTAGACCTGCGCGGCCGCGGCAAGTCGGAGGGCGAGCGCTACTTCGTGGACGACGTCGCCGACTATGTCGCCGACGTGGCGGCGGTCATCCGGCTCGCCAAGTCGCGCTACCCGGGCCTGCCGGTCTTCCTCCTCGGCCACAGCGCCGGCGGCGTCGTTTCGTCTACGTACGCGCTCGATCACCAGGCCGAGATCGCCGGGCTGATCTGCGAGAGCTTCGCGTTCAAGGTGCCCGCACCCGACGCGGTGCTTACGGTGATCAAGGGCCTGGCCCGGATTGCGCCGAGGCTGCCGGTATTGAAACTCAAGAACGAGGACTTCTCGCGCGACCCGATCGCAGTGCGCATCCTGAACAGCGACCCGCTGACGCCCAACGAGGTCCAGCCCGCGAAGACCGTGGCCGCGCTCGTGCGCGCCAACGAAAGGCTCCGCCGCGAGTTCCCGCGCATCACGCTTCCGGTCTTCATCCTGCACGGGACCGCGGACAAGGCGACTATGCCTGCCGGCAGCCAGTTGTTCTACGACACGGCCGGCTCGAAGGACAAGACGCTGAAACTCTACGACGGTCATTTCCACGACCTGCTGAACGACGTCGGCAAGGACGGGGTGCTGGCGGATATCAAGGCCTGGATCGACGCCAGGCTCTGAACCCGGGAGTCTGCCCGTGACTGAACCGCGCAAACCGCGGCGCATCTTCGCAACTCGAACGCTCGAGATGAAGCCCTACGACCTCGACGGACCTCTCCAACCCGAGATGTCCTATGCGCAGCTTTCGTACGACTCGAGCAGCGAGCGCGGCTCTTATCTCATGCGCATGTCGCCGGGCGCGGCCACGATCCCGCACGAACACGCAAGCCGCGAAGAGTTCCTGATCCTCGACGGCGAGGCGATCGAGGACGACGGCACGGTGCTAAAACCTGGCGACTGGATCGTCTATGAGCCCGGCAGCTTTCACGGCACGCGCACCGTCACCGGCTGCCTGCTTCTCGGGCTCGACTGGGACCCGCCGGAGTAACCGCCGAGGACGGGTGTAGCATCGGAGCGTCGCCGCACCGAGAGTCGCCCATGCGCAATCCACGTTTTTTCACGCCTGCCCTCCGCCTCCTGGCGCTGGGGATCGCCCTGCTCGGCGCAAGCCTCGCACATGCCGCCGGCGAGCCGATCGTGCCGGCACTCAACTGGCACCCGTGTCCGGAATATCCCGGTTACGGCTACGAGTGCGCAACCTGCAGCGAGCGCGCCACTGGCCGCCGCCAAGAGAATCAATTGTCGTGCACGCATGAGAAACCCAGCTGACTGAATATCGGGCTGGATTGAGCTGCGGTTCGTTGCCGTTCCTCGCGGGGCAGCCATACCAGGCCTCCGCCGGAAAATGGGAAGTCCCGCTGGCGGTCAGGGCTTGCGGCTCGTGTTCAGCGAAGGGTTGCGATCGAAGAAATCAAAGGGTCGCAACTTGAAGTCGTGCCAGAGCGTCGGCATCACGGGCCAGTCCTCGGCGCGCGGGACATGGTGCATCCCGATCGTATGCCAGAGTACGAGGTCCGTGTCCTCGATCGGGCGGTTCGCCGCGGTCCACGCAGGCAGGCCCTGGCCGGACAGGCTGCGCGTCGGATAGTCGCCCGCCGCATAGCGCTCGTCGGCGCGATACGGCGTCACCCACAGGGAATGGCTGGTGAAACCGGCACGCTTCATCGTGTAGTCGTCCTGCGTCACCGGTTGCGCCGACATGCCCGGCAGCAGCTGGTAGCTGGTCGGATAGCCGACGGCATTCCTGCGGTCCGCGCTGGTGACCCGCCACAGCGACGGTTCCATCATGTCGCCGGCGAGCCGACCGTCCTGCTCGGTCCGAGCCAGAGACTGCTGCGTGACCCAGATGCTGCCGCGCGGATGGCCTGCGTCGAGGCGCTGTTCCTTGATCAGGTCTCGAACGAAGGAATTGCGCACGCCGTCCACGTCGAGGTCGATCCGGTAGTTGAAGTAGTGATCGTGATTGACCGCAACGATGTGCTGGTCCACGAATCGGCCGTGGGCATCGTCGCGCGGGCCGCCCGCGCCCGCGTCACCGGCAGTCCCCGATTTCGCCATCCGGGTCTCGACGATCCCGGTCGCGCCGATCGCAATCCTCATCTGCCCGTCGGACTCGAAAATCCAGTCCAGCACATAGTCATAGTTCCCGAGCAGCGCCATCCACCGCGTCACCAGTTCGCGCTTCGGGCGTCCTTCTTCGCCATGCCGCCAGTTCAGGTCGCCGGCATAACGCTCGAACAGGCAGGCGACGCGCGGCTTGTCCTTTGGGCGGCCATCGTCGTCGACGAAGATGCCGTTGAAGAAAACCGCATTGTCCGGGCAATCGATGCCCGGTGTCATCGTATCCGCGAGTCCGCCACGCGAGTATTCGCCGGCGTCCAGGAAGGTGCGCGTGGACCAGTTGCGGGCCGGATCCATATAGGGCACGAAAATTTCGGACAGGTTACCCTCGTAAAGCACCGGGCGGTCTGCATCGCCATCGCGCCAGGTGACGGTCGAGATGATGGTGCCAACTCGGGCATCGGAGCGCAGGTGAAAACGCCATCGGTCCCAGGCGACGACATGGCCGTCAATCGTGAACCCCGGGCCCAACGGCTGGCGCATCTCGATGGGGGCGGAAAACGCGCGCAGCGGCCCGATCGTGTCATCGTCGTAATCGGCATTGGTCCGCGGTACCGGCACGACCGATTCGTCTGCAATTTCCAGGATCTCCTTGCTGTCGAGGTCCACCGTGACGACGAGGCCCTCGATCCCCCGCGTCCAGGTATTGCGCACGCCCGGGGCCGATTCGCAGAGCACCATCGCGATTCGACGGCCCTCGTACTCCGAGCGGCCGAGGCCGCCAAGCGGCAACGCGGAACAATCCAGGAACAAGGCATGCTCGATGCCGCGCTTGCGCAGCCCCGCGAGGAATTCCGGCCGCTTCTTCAACTCATCAAGTTGGTCCGGCTCGAAATCCACCTCCAGCCAGGCCGCGTGCACGCCCTCGATTTCCTTCCACGCGACGACGCTCCTGCGATCGAGGTCGACGACGGCCTCGAAGACCTGCTTGTCCCGGCGGCCCTGGACTTCCGCCTGGCGCGACACGGCTTGGCCCGGCTGGTAGGCCCAAACAACGGCCTTCGCTGGCGGCATCAGCGCGATGCGATTGAAGGTCGTCTCTGCGTCGAGCTTGCCCGCGGCCAGCAGGATTTCGAGAACGCCCCATTGCTCCTGCCAGGTCAGGGGGTCCAGCGGATGACGGTCGCCGGCCCTCGTAGAAGGGGGTGCAAGGCAGAGCAGGGCGAACCCGAGCGCCACCGCAAATCGGCTGGTCATGTTCATCCCCTCTTGCCAAGCGCTTGCGGAATCTACGCCCCACGTTGCCGCAGGCGCAACCATCGGCAGCTCGTCGAGGTAGTCCGCCTGATTCGCACGCATGTGCGCCGCGCGCACACACTACAGCGCTTCGCCGATCATCACCTGTGCAAAGCCGGTGCTTTTCGTAGACGACCCTCGAAACGCCTGCCACGTCGTTCACGTTCCGGGAGAGTCACTGAACGCCGATCAACTCCCACATCGTGCTGCCCGAGCAACTCGCCACATCGGCGAATTTCAGGTCGGCATCCGCGACCGGAGTGTCATCGTCGTACGTGTCGTAGAAGGCGCCCCACGCGGCGAGGGATGGCGCCCTTACAACGAAATCGAAGCGGTTCTCGCTCTCACTGACGATGATCGGGTACCGGATCAACGCCTGCAGATTCTCGCCGTGCTTCATCGACCGCGCGGCCGCGAGCCAGGTGCGCGCGACGGCCCGTGCCTCGTCGAGGCTCTTGCCGGGCTTCAACTCGCAGCTCCAGACATGATCGAATTCGTTCGCGGCCGCCGGCGCGGCGAATGCCGCCACTGCGCTCGCAAACCAGAGAGCGATTACGACTCGTTTCATGTCTCCTACTCCCACTCGATCGTCGCCGGCGGCTTGCCGGAGACGTCGTAGACGACGCGCGACACGCCCTTGACCTCGTTGACGATGCGCCGCGCGACGACGTCCAGGAAGTCGTACGGCAGCCGCGCCCAGTGCGCGGTCATGAAGTCGACGGTCTCGACCGCGCGCAACGCGATGACCCAGTCGTAGCGCCGGCCGTCGCCCATCACCGCGACCGAGCGCACCGGCAGGAAGATCGCCATCGCCTGGCTCACGCGGTCGTAGAGGTCGTGCGCGCGCAGCTCCTCGATGAAGATCGCGTCCGCGCGGCGCAGGAGGTCGGCGGCCTCGCGTGTCACGCGCGCCGAGGATGCGCACGCCGAGGCCGGGACCCGGGAACGGATGGCGGAACACCATCTCGCGCGGCAGGCCGAGCTCGAGGCCGATGCGCCGCACCTCGTCCTTGAACAGCTCGCGCAGCGGCTCGAGCAGCTTCAGGTGCATGCGCTCCGGCAGCCCGCCGACGTTGTGGTGCGACTTGATGACGTGGGCCTTGCCGGTCTTCGCGCCCGCCGACTCGATGACGTCGGGGTAGATCGTGCCCTGCGCGAGCCACTTCACGCCCTCGAGTCTTGCGCGACTCCTCCTCGAACACCTCGATGAACAGCCTGCCGATGATCTTGCGCTTGCGCTCCGGGTCCTCCTCGCCCTCGAGCGCCGCGAAGAAGCGGTCCGCGGCGTCCACGCGGATCACGCGGATGCCGAGGTGCGCGGCGAAGGTCGCCATGACCTGGTCGCCCTCGCCGAGCCGCAGCAGCCCGTGGTCCACGAAGACGCAGGTGAGCTGGTCGCCGATCGCCCGGTGCAGCAGCGCCGCGACGACCGACGAGTCGACGCCGCCCGACAGGCCGAGCAGCACGCGGTCGCGGCCGACCTGTTCGCGCACGCGCGCGATCGCGTCGGCGACGATGTTGCCGGCGTCCCAGAGCGCGTCGCAGCCGCAGATGTCGCGCACGAAGCGCGCGAGGATCGCCGCGCCCGAGCGCGTGTGCGTCACTTCCGGGTGGAACTGCACGCCGTAGAAGTCGCGCGGCGTCGTTCGCCATCGCCGCGAGCGGCGCATTCGCGGTCGCCGCGATCGCCGTGAAGCCCGGCGGCAGCGCCTCGACGCGGTCGCCGTGGCTCATCCAGACGTCGAGCAGGCCGGGTCGGCGGCGCCCTCGTCCGCGATGCCGTCGAGCAGGCGCGAGGCCGCGATGCGCCGCACCTTGGCGTAGCCGAACTCGCGGTGCGAGGACGGCGCGACGCGACCGCCGAGCTGGGCGGCCATCGTCTGCATGCCGTAGCAGATGCCGAGCACCGGCACGCTTGAGCGTGAACACGGCCTCGGGCGCGCGCGGCGGCACGGCGTCCGTGACCGATTCCGGCCCGCCCGAAAGGATGATTCCGCGCGCGCCGAAGGCGCGCACCGCCTCGTCGCCGCAGTCCCAGGGCAGGATCTCGCAGTAGACGCCGATCTCGCGCACGCGGCGCGCGATCAGCTGCGTGTACTGCGCGCCGAAGTCGAGGATCAGGATCCGGTGGGCATGGATGTCGGCCGGGGCCGCGGGCATGCGTGCGGCCATCAGCCGATCCGGTAGTTCGGCGCTTCTTTCGTGATGCTCACGTCGTGCACGTGGCTCTCGCGCACGCCCGCGCCCGGTGATGCGCACGAACACCGGGCGCGTGCGCATCTGCTCGATGTCGTGGCTGCCGGTGTAGCCCATCGCGGCGCGCATGCCGCCCGCGAGCTGGTGCAGGATCGTCGACGAGGCTGCCCTTGTACGGCACGCGGCCCTCGACGCCTTCCGGCACGAGCTTCTCGAGCTCCTCGACCGTGTCCTGGAAGTAGCGGTCGCTGGAGCCGTGGCGCTGCGCCATCGCGCCGAGCGAGCCCATGCCGCGGTACGACTTGTAGGACGCGCCCTGGTAGAGCTCGACCTCGCCCGGCGACTCCTCGGTGCCGGCGAACAGCCCGCCGATCATCACCGAGTGCGCGCCGGCCGCGATCGCCTTGGCGACGTCGCCGGAATAGCGGATGCCGCCGTCCGAGATGAGCGGCACGTCCGGTCTTCGCGAGCGCCTCGGCGACGGTCGACACCGCCGTGATCTGCGGCACGCCGACGCCCGCGACGATGCGCGTCGTGCAGATCGAGCCGGGGCCGATGCCGACCTTGACGGCGTCCGCGCCGGCGTCGACCAGCGCCTTCGCGCCGTCGGCCGTCACGATGTTGCCGGCGATGAGCTGGAGCTGCGGATGCGCCTTGCGGATGCGCTCGACGGTCGCGATCACGCCGCGCGAATGGCCGTGCGACGTGTCGACGATCGACGACGTCGACGCCCGCCTCGACGAGCTGCGGCGACGCGGTCGAGCGTGTCCGGCGCGGTGCCGACCGCGGCGCCGACGCGCAGCCGCCCGTGCTCGTCCTTGCAGGCGCGCGGGAAATCGCGCGCTTTCTGGATGTCCTTGACCGTGATCATGCCGCGCAGCCGCCCGTCGGCGTCGACGACCAGCACCTTCTCGATGCGGTGGCGGTGCAGGAGCTGCAGCACTTCCTCGCGCGGCGTGTTCTCGCGCACGGTCACGAGCTTCTCGCGCGGCGTCATGACCTTCGACACCGGCAGGTCGAGCTGCTCCTCGAAGCGGATGTCGCGGTGCGTGACGATGCCGACCACCTGGTTGCCGTCGGCCGTGACCGGCAGGCCGGAGATGCCCCTGGCGCGGGTCAGCGCGATGACGTCGCGGATCGTCGCGTCCGGGCGCACGGTGATCGGGTCCTTGATGACGCCGCTCTCGTGCTTCTTGACCCGCCCGACCTCGCGCGCCTGGTCGGCGGCGGTCATGTTCTTGTGGACGATGCCGATGCCGCCTTCCTGGGCGATCGTGATCGCGAGGCGCGCCTCGGTGACCGTGTCCATCGCCGCGGAGACGAACGGCAGGTTGAGCCGGATGCCGCGCGTCAGGCTGCGTCGACAGGTCGACCTCGCGCGGGCAGGACGTCCGAGTACGCGGGGACGAGCAGGACGTCGTCGAAGGTGAGTGCTTCCTGGACGATTCGCATGGTCGGCATTCCCGGGCGGTCCGAATGAAGCGGCGCATTCTACGTTGCCGCACGGCTCCGCTGTCAGTAGCGCGCGCGGCGCCGCTCGCTTAGCATGGCCCCATGGACCTGTTCGCAGGCGAGACGGGCAGGCCGGCCGAGCCGCGCCGCGACATCTATACGGTCAGCCGGCTGAATCGCGAGGCGCGCGGCCTGCTGGAGGCGGGCCTGCCCTCGCTCTGGATCACCGGCGAGCTCTCCAACCTGTCGCGGCCCGCCTCCGGCCACTGGTACTTCACGCTCAAGGACGAGGACGCCCAGGTGCGCTGCGCCATGTTCCGCCAGCGCAACCTCGCGGTGCGCTTCGCGCCGCGGGACGGCCTGCAGGTGCTGCTGCGGGCGCGCGTCGGGCTCTACGAGGCGCGCGGCGAGTTCCAGCTGGTCGTCGACCACCTCGAGGAGGCCGGCGAAGGCGAGCTGCGGCGGCGCTTCGAGGCACTGAAGCAGAAGCTCGCCGCCGAGGGCCTGTTCGACGCCGTCGCGCAAGCGCGCCCTGCCCCGCTTCCCGCGCCGCATCGGCATCGTGACTTCGGCGACCGGCGCGGCACTTCGCGACGTGCTCCACGTGCTGCGGCGCCGCTGCCGCGGCGTGTCCCGTGCTCGCTCTACCCGGTGCCCGTCCAGGGTGCCGGCGCCGCGCGCGAGATCGCGGCGATGCTCGCGCTCGCCGACCGCCGCGGCGAAGTCGACGTGCTGCTGCTGGTGCGCGGCGGCGGCTCGCTCGAGGACCTCTGGGCCTTCAACGACGAGGCGCTCGCGCGCGCGATTGCGGCGCTCGAACTGCCGCTCATCACCGGCATCGGCCACGAGGTCGATTTCACGATCGCCGACTTCGTCGCGGACGTGCGGGCACCGACGCCGTCCGCCGCCGCGGAACTCGCCGTGCCGGACGCCGCCGCCTGGCTGGCGCGCGCTCGGCGCTGACGGCGAGGCGGCTGCGCGTCGGCGTGCCGTGCGCGTGCTCGGCCGGCGCGGCGACGCGATGCGCGCAGCTCGGCGCGGCTCGGCGCGGCTGCACCCGGCCCAGGCCGTGCGCGAGCGCATGCAGCGGCTCGACGAGCTGCAGGTGCGCCTCGCGGGCGCGTGCGGCGCGACGGCCCGTGCCCGCGGCGAGCGGCTGCTGCGCGTCGCGGCCGAGCTGGCAGGCCGCTCGCCGGCGGCCCGCGCTCGCCGCGCTCGCCAGCGCATCGCCCATGCCGGCAGCGCGGCTCCTGCCCGCCGCTGCGCGGCCGGACTTGCCGCGGCCCGCGGCCTGCTGCAGTCCGCGGCGCGCGGACTCGCAGGCGACGAGCCCGCTCGCGACGCTCGGCCGCGGCTACGCGATCGTCACGCTGGCCGCGGACGGCGCCGTGCTGCGCGACCCGGCCGCGGCGCCGCCCGGGACGGAAATCGAGGCGCGGCTCGCGCGCGGTCGCCTGCGCGCGCGCGTGCTCCGGCCGGCAGCGCTGAGTCAGCGGCCGGAGCGGCGCGTCGTCGCGGTCGCGCGTGCGCCGCTGGCGCGGCGTCAGCTTGTCGCGCCGCCCCGCGAACGGATTGTCTTCGCTGCGGAAGTCGACGCGCACCGGCGTGCCGTCGAGCCGGAACGCCTCGCGGAAGCAATTCATCAGGTAGCGCCGGTAGTCCTCCGGCGTGCGCTCCGCCTGGGCGCCGTGCACGACGATCACCGGCGGATTGCGGCCGCCCTGGTGCGCATAGCGCAGCCGGATCCGGCGGCCGCGCACGAGCGGCGGCTGGTGCTGCCGGATCGCCGCCTCCAGCACGCGCGTGAGCTCCGGCGTCGGCATCTCGCGCATCGCGCGCCGCGTAGTGCGGCGCGCACCGCGTCCATCAGGTCGCCGACGCCGCTGCCGTGCAGCGCCGAGATGAAGTGCACGGGCGCGAAATCGAGGAAACGCAGCCGCTGCGCGACCTGGTCGCGGATCTCGTCGCGCTGGCCCGGCGCGACGTGGTCCCACTTGTTGACGGCGATGACGAGCGCGCGGCCGCGCTCGGCGACGAGTCCGAACAGGGTCGCATCCTGCTCGGCGACCGTCTCGCGCGCATCGACCACGCCGATCACGACGTGCGCGTCGTCGATCGCCTGCAGCGTCTTGATGACGCTCCACTTCTCGAGGCCCTCGTCGACCCGCGAGCGGCGCCGCACGCCCGCCGTGTCGATCAGCACGTAGCGGCGCGCCGTCGCGCTCGAACGGCACGTCGACGGCGTCGCGCGTCGTGCCCGGCTGGTCGAAGGTGATCACGCGCTCCTCGCCGACCAGGCGGTTGATCAGCGTCGACTTGCCGACGTTCGGCCGGCCGATCGACGCAGACCCGGATCGCGCGCTCGGCTCGTCGCTCGGCAGCGGCGCCGGCTCGATACCGGCGAGCGCGCTCCGACCAGGTCGTCGATGCCGCGGCGGTGCGCGGCCGAGATCGCGACGCGGCTCGCCGAAGCCGAAGCGCGTGGAACTCGGCGGTGACGACGTCCGCGTCGCGGTCCTCGCTCTTGTTGACCGCGACCGTGACCGGCTTGCCGCTCCTGCGCAGGACGTCGGCGACGAAGCGGTCGGCGGCGTCGAGGCCGCTCTGGCCGTCGACCAGGAACACGACGCGGTCGGCTTCCTCGATGGCGCGCGCGGTCTGCCGCGCCATCAGCTCGTGCATGCCGCGCGGCGTCTCGACGAGGCCGCCGGTGTCGACGACGATGAACGTGGTGCGGCTCGTGCGCGCCGTAGCCGTACTTGCGGTCGCGCGTGAGGCCGGGAATGTCCGCGACGAGGGCGTCGCGCGTGCCGGTCAGCGCATTGAAGAGCGTCGACTTGCCGACGTTCGGCCGGCCGACCAGGGCGATGACGGGAAGCATGGCATGCGCGCCGGCCGGGCTCAGCCGCGGCCCGCGCCTGCGGCGCGCCAGGCCTGGACGTCGCCGGAGTCGGTCTGGAGCAGCAACAGGTCGCCGGCGGCGACCGGCGCATTGCTCATGCGGCCGCCGCCCGTCTTGCCGCGCGCGAGCAATCTGCCCGGTCGGCGCGTCGAGCCAGTGCAGGTAGCCGTCGAAGTCGCCGACGACGAGCGTGTCGTCCGCGAGCACCGGCGCCGTGAGCGAGCGGCGCAGCATCGCGTCCTGCGTCCAGACCGGCGTGCCGTCGCGCCGGCGGAGCGCCACCACGGTGCTGTCGGCGGTCGTGACGTAGAGCGTGTCGCTGTCCACGGCGAGGCCGCGATTGCTCGACAGGTCCCGCCCCCACCAGAGCTGGCCGGTGTCGCGGGCGAGCATGGCGATGCGGCCCTGGTAGCCGACGACGAAGACGTCGTCGCCGACGACGCGCACGGCGAGTCGATGTCGACGAGCCGCTCGATCTCCGTGCGGCCGTGCGACGGCGCGACCGTCGTCGTCCAGAGCAGTTCGCCGGTCGTCAGCGACAGCGCGACGACCTTGCCGTTGTCGAGCCCGGCGAACACCATGTCGCCGTCGACGACCGGCGCGCCGTTGCCGCGCAGCGTGAGGCGCGGCACCGGCTGCTCGTAGTTCCAGGCCTCGATGCCGTCGGCGACGCGAGCCCACGCAGGCGGCCGTCCACGGTGCGCACGACGACGATCCCTCCGGCGATCGTCGGCGCCGTGAGCACCTCGCCGCCGGTCGCGACCTGCCAGCGCTTGGCGCCGGATTCGGCGTCGAGCGCGACCAGCTCGCCGCCCGAGCTGCCGACGACGACGAGGCCCTCGCCGACCGCCGGCCCGCCGGACAGTTCGAGGTCCGCGTCGACGCGCCAGATCATCGCGACCGTTCGCGAGCTCGAGCGCCTGCACGTCGCCGCCATGGCCGGCGACATAGACACGCTCACCCTCGACCGCCGGCCGCAGGCCGAGACGCAGCACGTCGTCCCCGCCCTTCGTACCCGTGCTCCAGACCCGGTCGATGCGCACCAGCGGGTCGAAGTCGACGAGCTCGGCGGGTGGCGCGACGTCCTCTTCCTTGCTGCAGGCCGTCGCCAGCACCGCCACTGCGACGAGCGCCAGGATCCGTTTCATTGCCATGCCTCTACTCCGCGGCCCTGCCGCGCTCAGTTCGTCGATCTTGAGCCGCAGAAGTTCCGCATCGACCTGGGCCCGCGGACGCCGGGTCCGCTTCCGCGGCCGCTTCGGCCTTGCGCCACTGATCGAGCGCGCCCGCCTGGTCGCCCTGGGCGAGCTGCACGTCGCCCTTCAGTTCGAGCACGCGTGCGTCGACGGCCGGCGTCGCGACCGTATCGAGGGTCGCGAGCGCATCATCGTAGCGGCCCTGGGCGAGCTGCACGCGCGCGAGGCGCAGGCGCGCGACGGTGCGCAGGTCCGGGTCCTTCGAGCCATCCGCGACCCGGGCGAGCTTCGCCTCCGCCGCCGCCAGGTCGCCGCGCATCGACGTCCAGCGCGCGAGCACCAGCGTCGCCTGGTCCGCGTAAGGCGTGTCGGCGTACTCGCCGGTCAACTCGCCGGCGATCTTCACGCCGTCCGTCGCGCCGGCCCGCGCCGATCGCTTCGAGCATCGCCGCGAAGCGCTGCGCCGGCCGCGACCGCGCGCGACGCCTGCCGCGACTCCCACCAGCGGTAGCCGTAGTAGCCGGCCGAGCGTCAGCGCGACGCCCGCGACCAGCCAGATCCAGTTCTCGCGCAGCCAGCGCCGAAGCTGGTCCGCCTGCTCGCGCTCCGAAAGATATTCATCGACCATCGTTCGCTTCCTGATGCCTCGCCCGGCGAGCGCCGCCAGCCGGCGCGGCAGTTCGTCCCAGGTCCATTCCTGCTGCGCCGCGCCGGTGCGCAGCGACTTCACCGCCGCGACGCCGCGCGCCACCTCGTCGTCGCCGACGATCACCGCGTACGGCGGCGCCGCTCCTGTCCGCGCGCTTCAGCTGCGCCTTGAAGCTGCCGCCTTCCATGTTGGCGAGCACTCCCGCGCCCGGCAGCGCGTCGCGCAGCCGCTCCGCGAGCGCGAGGCCCGCGCGCTCGGCACGCTCGCCCGACAGGACCAGGTAGACCGCCGGCGCGCGCTCCGGCCGCCGTCACGCCCGCGACCTGCATCAGGCCGACGACGCGCTCGATGCCGAGGGCCCAGCCGATGGCCGGGCGTCGACTCGCCGCCCAGCAGCTCGACGAGCCCATCATAACGGCCGCCGGAACAGACGGCATCCTGCGCACCGAGCGCCGTCGTGCGCCATTCGAAGACGGTGCGCGTGTAGTAGTCGAGTCCGCGTACCAGGCGTCGGGTCGACCTCGGCCGCGATGCCGCTGCCGCCAGCAGCTCGAGGAAGCGCTCGATCGAAGTGGCGGCGCGACTCGTCGTCCAGGTGATCGATCAGGCGCGGCGCGCCCGCGATCACGCTGCGCATGGCCGGATTCTTGCGAATCGAGGATGCGCAGCGGATTGGCCTCGAGCCGGCGCCGGCTGTCGGCATCGAGCTCCGCGACGTCGCGCCTCGAGGTAGTCGACCAGGACCGCCCGGTAGCGCCTGCCGCGACTCCGGCGTGCCGAGTGAGTTCACGGACAGCGCAGCCCTCGAGCCCGAGCTTGCGCCATAACCGCGCCGAGACCTGGATCGACCTCGGCGTCGATGTCGGGCCCCGGATAGCCGAAGGCCTCGCAGTCGATCTGGTGGAACTGCCGGTAGCGGCCCTGCTGGGGGCGCTCGTGCCGGAACATCGGGCCCGAAGTCCAGAGCCGCTGCCTGGTTGTGCAGCAGGCCGTGCTCGATCGCCGCGCGCACGAGGCCCGCCGTCGCCTCGGGCCGGAGGCTCAGCCGGTCGCCGCCGCGGTCGTCGAAGCTGTACATCTCCTTTTCGACGATGTCGGTGTGCTCGCCGATCGAGCGCTGGAAGAGCTCCGCATGCTCGACGAGCGGCACGCGCATCTCGCGGTAGCCGTAGTCCGCGAACAGTTCGCGCGCAGCGCGCCTCGACGCGCTGCCAGTACGGCAGCTCATCGGCGAGCAGGTCGTTCATGCCGCGGATGGCCTGCAGTTTCTGCGTCCATGGGTCAGCCCCGCGACAGCCACCAGGCAGCCGCCGCCGGCAGCCGCGGCCAGCACGACCGCCGCCGCGATCCAGCTCGCGCGCAGACGGCTTTGCGCCACCGGGGTGCGGTCGAGCGCGGCGCAGGAACGTCGGCTCCGGCAAGTCGCCGACGTCGAAAGCCGTCCAGATCTCGCGCTCGGCCACGCCCACCAGCGCTGCGTAGTTGCGCAGGTGACCGCGTGCGAAGACCGGTGCGCCGAGCAGGCCGAAGCGGTCCTCTTCCATCGCCAGGACGAGCGCCTCGTTGAGCCGGAGCCGGTCTGCGACCTCCTCGATCGAGAGGCCGAGCCCTTCGCGTGCCGAACGCAACTGCGCGCCCGGCGAGGCGGAGTCCCGCGCGCGCGCTCATCCGGGATTCCGGTCCGGCGAGTTGGCGACCCTGCGCGTCTGCTCGGAATCCGGAAACTCATTCTCGAGCCGCGCCTTGAACGCGGCCGCTGCGGCATCGTCCTTGATCGCGACCTCGATGTTGTACCCGAGCAGGAGCATGTCGGGCGTCGCCGGCGCGATCGCGAGGTAGCGCTCGACGAAAGCGCGCGCATGCAGGTCATTGCCGCCGTCGTGGAGCACGCCGGCGAGCTGCGCGTAGGTCTCCGGATAGTCGACCTGCGAGGTCAGTGCCTGACGCAGGTAACGCTCCGCCTGCTCGAGGTTCCCGGCGCTGCGCGCGCATACGCCGGCGTTGGTATAGGCGACGAACGGCGTGCGGTACAGCGGATTCGCCGCCGCTTTCACGAACATCTCCTCGCCCTTGGCCTGCTGATTGTTGCGGCAGAAGAAGGCGCCGAGCGCGTTCTGCGCCTCCGGGCTGTCGGGCGCAGCCTTGAGCGCCTGGCGGAAGTGCTTCTCCGCGGTCTTGTTCTCGTGCAACCGCTCGTAAACGAGTCCGGCCGCAAGCTGCACGTTGACGTCCTTCGGATTCTGCACCAGCGCCTTCTCGATCTTTTCCTGGGCGACCTGCAGCTGGTCGCGCTTCAGGTACTCCATCGCGAGCCGGGCGTTGATGCGCCCCGCTTCCAGGGTCGGGGTCGCGGCCTGGCTCTGCGGCAGGGCCGGCGCCGACGCCAGCAGCGCGATTGCGAACACGGCCGCCCGGGCATTCATGCCCGCACCGCGAGTCCGCCGAGCTTGCTCCCGAGCCGGACCTGGGTCCGGTCGAGAACCTGCCCGCGCAACTGGCCGCAGGCCGCATCGATGTCGTCGCCGCGAGTCCTGCGAACTGTCGCCATCGACGCCTCCCTGCACCAGCAGGTTACGGAATTCGCGTATCGCCTCGGCGGGCGAACGGCGGTACTTCGTGCCCGGAAAAGTGTTGAATGGAATCAGATTGACCTTCGCCGGGATGACCGCGCAAGCAGCCGCGCGAGTTCCCGCGCGTGCTGTGGCCGGTCGTTGACGCCGTCCAGCATGGTGTACTCGAAGGTCACATTGCGGCCGTTCTGCCGTTCGAGGTAATGCCAGCAGGCCGCGAGCAGCTCGGCGATCGGGTGCTTGCGGTTGATCGGGACGAGCTGGTCACGCAGGGCGTCGTTCGGCGCGTGCAGCGAGACTGCGAGCGCGACGTTGCAGTCCTCGGCGAGGCGATAGATCTGCGGCACCAGGCCGGACGTCGACAGCGTCACGCGCCGCCGTGACAGGTCATAGCCGAGGTCGTCGAGCATGAGCTGCATGGCGGGCAGGACGTTGCGGTAGTTGGCGAGCGGCTCGCCCATGCCCATGAGCACGACGTTGGTGACGATGCGCTCGCCGTCCGGGTCGTAGCCGAGCTCGCGGTTCGCCAGCCACACCTGGCCGATGATTTCGGCCGCCGTCAGGTTGCGGTTGAAGCCCTGGGCCCCGGTCGCGCAGAAGGAGCAGTCGAGCGCACAGCCGATCTGGCTCGAAATGCACAGCGTCCCGCGCCCTGGCTCCGGGATGAATACCGTCTCGATGACCTGTTCGTTGCCAGCCGCGCCGGGCATCCGCAGCAGCCACTTGCGCGTTCCGTCGGACGCCGCACGCGCCGCCACGATCTCGGGCACGGCGACCCTGGCGCGCGCCGGCGAGCTCGGCGCGAAAGTCCTTGGCGAGGTCCGTCATGCGCGCGAAATCGGATTCGCCGCGCCGGTAGACCCACTTCAGGAGCTGCCGCGCGCGGTACGGCTTCGCGCCGAACCCGCCGACGAAGGCCTCGAGCTCGGGCCTCGTCATCCCGAGCAGGTTGGTGCGGCCGGCGGATTCGCTCATGGCGGAACGGGCATCAGCGCGTGCGCGGGCAAAGCGCCGTTTCGGCGAAGAAGTAGGAGATCTCGCGTGCCGCGTTCTCGGCGCTGTCGGAACCGTGCACGACGTTTTCCTCGATGCTGGTCGCGAGGTCGGCGCGGATGGTTCCCGGCGCCGCCTTCTTCGGGTCGGTGGCACCCATGATGTCGCGATGGCGCTGCACGGCGGACTCGCCCTCGAGCACCTGGACCATCACCGGACCCGAGGTCATGTAGGCGCACAGGTCACGAAAGAACGGCCGCTCGCGATGGACGGCATAGAAGCCTTCGGCCTGGCGCTGCGTGAGGTGCAGCATGCGCGCAGCGACGATCCGGAGTCCCGACTTCTCGAAGCGGTGATAGACGTCGCCGATCAGGTTGCGGGCGACACCGTCGGGCTTGACGATGGACAGGGTACGCTCGAACGCCATGGAATCCTCATGCTGCGGGGGTGGCTAAATGGGCCGCGTATTCTAGCCTTCGCAGGTGCACCGCGGCAATCGAAGCCTGCACGGAAGTGCCCGTCCCGAAAGGGAAAAATCAGATGCTGAAGCTTTCGCCGCAGCCGCACTCGCCGCGCACGTTGGGGTTCCTGAAGCGAAACGCCTCGTTGAGCCCGTGGCGCACGAAGTCGACCTCCGTGCCGTCGATCAGCTTGAGGCTGTCGGCGTCGACCAGTACCTGCACGCCCTGGCTGTCGAAGACCCGGTCCCCGGGTTCGACGGCATCGGCGTAATTGACGACGTAGGCGTAGCCCGAACACCCCGTCTTGCGGATGCCGAGCCGGAGGCCCACGCCATGGCCGCGCTCGGCCAGGAAGTGGCGGACACGGTCGGCGGCGGCGGGCGTCAGCGAAATGGCCATTCAGGCGCCTATTGTACCCGAGCGGCATCGGCCAGCAGCGCCCTCCCGGCATCCTCCACCACCAGCAGACGGCCCATTTTCTCGGTCGGCGCGTCGAGTTCACGTGCCAGGCTCGCGGCCTCGCAGCGCGCTACCGCTTCCCCCGCTTCGCCCGCTAGCCACCCTGCGGCGAGCGCTGCCGCAGCCAGCACGTGCGGACAGCCCCAGGCCAGGAATCGGCACTCGACGATGCGCCCGCCTGCGACGCGCGCCTCGAACCGTACCCAGGCATTGCGGTCGAGCGCCATGGATTCGCCGGTCGCCAAGGCGCCGGAAGTGCCATCCAGCGCACCTGCGCCCGGCAACGCCCGGAACAACTCGAGTACGCGCACCGAGTAGCGTGCGGCGGATGGGGTCACGCGATGCGCTCCAGTGCTCCCGGAGGCAGCGCCGCGCGCAGACGCCGGACCGCCTGCACCAGGAGTGCGGAAGCCCGATCGATTTCGTGCGCGGTCGTGCTCCTGCCGAGCGAGAGTCGCATCGATGCCTGGATCGCGGGGTCCGAACGCCCGAGGGCGCGAAGCACGTAAGACGGCTCCGCCGACGCCGAACTGCAGGCCGAGCCGCTGGATAGCTCGAGGTCGCCGTCCAGTTCGAGCAGCAGGCTCTCACCCTCGATGCCCGCAAAACCGACGTTCAGGATCCCGGGCAGGGCTGCCCCGGTCCCGTTCCTCCACAGCGGCGCCGCCGCCTGCAGCGCCTGCCAGAGTGCATCGCGCAACGCACGCTGGCGCGCCGCCTCTTCGACGAGTCCGGCACCGGCCAAAACGCAGGCGGCACCGAAGCCCACGACCTGATGCAGCGCCAGCGTCCCCGACCTCAGGCCGCCCTCGTGGCCGCCGCCAAACACGAGCGGCTGCAGGCCGGGCCGCGGACGCCTGCGCACGTAGAGCGCACCGATGCCCTTGGGCCCGCCGAGCTTGTGGGCGGAGAAACTCAGCAGCGCGATGCCGGAGGATTCGACATCAAGCGGAACCTTGCCCGCGCTCTGCGCCGCATCGGCGTGCAGCGGTATGCCACGCGCATTGCAGAGCCCCGCGATCGCGTCGACGTCCGTCAGCACGCCGGTCTCGTTGTTCGCATGCATCAGTGAAACGAGCGCGGTCTCCGGCCGCAATGCGTCCGCAACCTGCGACGGATCGAGGGTCCCGTCCGCCCGCGGCCGCAGCCAGGTCACGTCGAATCCCTCGCGCTCCAGCTGGCGGCAGGCATCGAGGCCCGCCCGGTGCTCGACGCGTGAAGTGACGATGTGGCGTCGCGCGGTCCCCGCCGCGCGCGCAGCGCCGAGGATCGCGAGGTTGACGCTCTCGGTCGCACCCGAGGTCAGGACGATCGACTCGGCCGGGGCGTGCACGAGCGCCGCGATTTCAGCCCGCGCGCGCGCAATTCGCGCAGCCGATCGCCTCCCTGCCGCATGCGCGGACGACGGGTTCGCCTGCAACGAGGGATCTGCAAGGCACGCGGCCATCTCGGCGGCGACGCGCGCATCGAGCGGCGCCGTCGCGGCGTGGTCCAGGTAGATGGTCGCGCCGTTGCCCATGGCTCACTCCGCCGGCCGCAGCCGGCGTTCGATCGCCGCCAGCCAGCCGCGCAGGATCCGGACCTCGCCGTCATCGGGCCTGGCGCGCGCGAAGAGCCTGCGCACGCGCGCGCCCAGCTGCTCGGCGTTGCCGTCGTGCACGAAACCCGAAGCCCGCATCACGCGCCCGATGTGCGCATCGAGTGCCTGCCGCTCGTCGGCGGTCGCCAGCATCGGCGCATCCGCCGCGTCGGGACCGGGGACCGCGAGTGCCATGCGCACCTCGTAGCACACGATCTGGACGGCCTGCGCAAGGTTCAACGACCCGTAAGCGGCGGCGACCGGGATGCGGATCAGCGCCTCACAGCGTTCGAGCTCCTCGTTCGCGAGCCCGTTGCGTTCGCCGCCGAACAGCACGGCCACCGGCCGCGCCGCGTGCGCCGCCGCGACCTCGGCGGCTCCCGCACGCGCATCCAGCTCGCGCCAGTGCGCGCTTCGCGCCCGCGCGGTCGTGCCGAGCACGAGGCCGCAGTCACCGATCGCCTCGTCCACCGAACGGGCGACGCGTGCATGCGCCAGAACGTCGGCGGCGCCGGATGCGCGCGCGACAGCCTCGGGATCCGGGTGCGACCCGGGCCTTACCAGCACCAGCGACTCGAGGCCCATGTTCTTCATCGCGCGCGCGCTCGCGCCGATGTTTCCGGGATGGGTGGTGTCGACGAGCACGATGCGGATTGCAGCGGACATCGCGGCTCCGGGAAGGATGCTGCTATTCTAAGTCATGCACCCGCTGCTCAACATCGCGATCGGCGCCGCGCGGCGCGCCGGCGACGTCATCACGCGCAGCCTCGACCGCGTCGGCACGCTCACGGTCAGCGAGAAGAACCGCAACGACTTCGTGAGCGAGGTCGATCGCGCCGCGGAGCAGGTCGTGATAGCCGCCATCCGCAAGGCCTACCCGAGCCACGGCTTCCTCGCGGAGGAAAGCGGCGCCACCGCCGGCGACGACTACACCTGGGTCATCGACCCGCTCGACGGCACCACGAACTTCCTGCACGGCTTCCCGCAGTTCGCGGTCTCGATCGCCTGCCGCCACCGCGGCCGCGCGGAGGTCGGCGTCGTGTTCGACCCGCAGCGCAGCGAGCTGTTCACGGCCGAGCGCGGCGCCGGAACCGTGCTCGACGGCCGGCGGCTGCGCGTGTCGCAGCGGCTCGGGCTCGACGGCGCACTCGTCGGCACCGGCTTCCCGTTCCGGGAGAACCGCCGCTGGCTCAAGGCCTACCTCGGGATGCTCGAGGGTGTCATGCAGACGACCGCAGGCGTGCGCAGGCCGGGCGCCGCATCACTCGATCTCGCCTATGTCGCGGCCGGCAGGCTCGACGCGTTCTGGGAAGTCGGACTGTCGCCGTGGGACACCGCTGCGGGCAACCTGCTCATCACCGAAGCCGGCGGCATGATCGGCAATCTCGCCGGCGGCGAGTACCGCGACGGCGGCCACCTGCTGGCGGGTTCGCCGCGCGTTTACGCCGCGCTCGCCGAGTTGCTCGCGCCGTTCCTCGACGACGAGCTTCGCCAATAGGCGGCGGGGCCCGGCTCGCAATCACCGCAGGGCTGGGTTAGAGTCCCTGTCGGTTTTTGCACCGGGGGATCGCGCATGAGCCTGTTCCGAACGCAACCCGTCGCTACCGCATTGCAGGCCGAAACTGCGCAGGCCGGCGAGCACACGATGAAACGGGTGCTGACTGCGCGCCACCTCATCATGCTCGGCATCGGCGCCGTGATCGGGGCCGGCATCTTCGTCATGACTGGCAATGCCGCGGCGAATTACGCCGGGCCCGCGATCATCCTGAGTTTCATAATGGCAGGCACGGCTTGCGCCTTCGCGGGCCTTTGTTACGCCGAATTCGCGGCCATGCTGCCGGTCTCCGGAAGCGCCTACTCCTACGCTTACGCGACGCTCGGCGAAGTCGTCGCCTGGTTCATCGGCTGGATGCTGGTGCTCGAGTACACGTTCGCCGCGGCGACCGTCGCGGTGGGCTGGTCCGGGTACTTCGTGGGATTGCTCGAATCGATCGGCAACGGGTTCGGCGTCACACTGGCCCTCCCGGAAGTGATCACCAATGCCCCGCTCACGATCGTCGATGGCCGGCCGGTGCTGACCGGGGCGTGGATCAACCTGCCTGCCGTCGCGATCGTGATCGCGGTCGCGGCGCTCTGCTATCGCGGCATCACGCAATCGGCGACCGTCAATGCCGTCATCGTCATGATCAAGGTCGGCGTGATCCTGTTGTTCATGGCCGTGACGCTGCAGTACGTCAACCCCGACAACTGGATTCCGTTCATCCCGGAGCCTGAAGGTCCGGGCCGTTTCGGATTCGACGGCGTGGTGCGCGGCGCAAGCGTCGTGTTCTTCGCCTACATCGGCTTCGATGCTGTCTCGACCGCGGCCCAGGAGGCCAAGAACCCGCAGCGCGACATGCCGATCGGCATCCTCGGTTCGCTCGTGATCTGCACGCTGATCTACATCGCGATGTCGGCCGTGATGACCGGAATCATGCCGTACAACCTGCTCGGCACGCCGCGCCCCGTCGCGACCGCGCTCGAGATGTACCCGAGCCTGCTGTGGCTCAAGTCGATCGTCGAGATCGCGGCGCTCGCGGGCCTGACTTCGGTCATCCTGGTGATGACCCTCGGCCAGCCGCGCATCTTCTACGCGATGTCGCGGGACGGCCTGATCCCGCCGCTGTTCGGACGCATCCACCCGGAGTACCGCACGCCGCACGTCGGCACCGTCATCGTCGGGGTCACCGCCCTGATCCTCGCGGGCCTGCTGCCGATCGGCGTGCTGGGCGACCTGGTGTCGATGGGCACCCTGCTCGCGTTCGCGACGGTCTGCATCGGCGTCCTGATCCTGCGGCGCACGCGGCCCGACCTGCCGCGCGCGTTCCGTGTGCCCGCCGCTCCCGTCGTCTGTGTTCTCGGCGCGGCGGCCTGCCTGTACCTGTTCTTCCCGGCATTCATGGCCAACTGGCACCTGGATGTCGGTGTGGCTGCTGATCGGCTTCGCGATCTATTTCGGCTACAGCCGGACCCACAGCAAGCTGCACAAGAAGTAACGGCGTTTCGATTCGGCATCAGCGCCCGCGACGGCATCGTCGCGGGCGCTTTCGTTTCCGCAGCTTTTCGCGCGCGCGCTTGGCCGGCCGGGGCACCCTCGCTCGCGCCGGAACTTTATGCGCTCGCTCGGGGACCCGGCCGACCGGCACGCGCGTGACAGGCCTGCGGCATCGGCGCGCACGTGCGAGCCGTTGCGGGACCCCGGAGCGAGCGAGTGTCCGTTCTTCCGAGCGAGCGGAGGTGGTCCCGCCGGCGAAGTACGTGCGCGGTGATCCCCCGGCCGGCCAAGCGCACGCGGAAACCTGCGTGCAAAATGCGCGTGCGTGTTATTCGTTCCAGGCTAGCGCTTGGAGCGGTCTTCCGGCTCCAGCTCGGGGCCGCGCAGGTCGACGGGCGTCGTTTTCTTGCGCAGCCGGATGTTGATCATCTCGACGCCGACCGAGAATGCCATCGCGAAGTACAGGTAGCCCTTGGGGACGTGGAATTCGAGCGATTCGCCGATCAGCGCGACACCGATGAGGATCAGGAACGACAGCGCCAGCATCTTGATCGTCGGGTGCCGCTCGATGTACTCGTGGATCGGCCGCGCCAGGAACATCATGACGAGCACGGCAATCACGATGGCCGAGACCATGACCTGCACCTGGTTGGCCAGGCCGACGGCAGTCAACACGGAATCGAGCGAAAACACGATGTCGATCAGGCCGATCTGGATTGCCACGGACAGGATGTTCGCGCGCAGCTTGACGTTGGTATGAGTCTGCTCCGCGCCTTCCAGGGCGGCGTGGATCTCGTTTACGCTCTTCCAGAGCAGGAACAGGCCGCCGACGAACAGGATGAGGTCGCGACCGGATACTTCCTCCCCCAGCACCGTGAACCAGGGCTCCACGAGGCCGGTCAGCCAGACCAGCGAGAACAGCAGGCCGATGCGCGTGACCATCGCGAATGCGAGCCCCAGGACGCGGCCGCGCGGTTGCAGTTCCTGCGGCAGCCTCGAGACCAGGATCGACAGGAAAATGATGTTGTCGATGCCGAGGACGATCTCGAGGAAGGTCAGCGTCAGGAACGAGATCCAGACCTCGGGATCGCTGAACAGTTCGAACATGTGGCCTATCCGATCCGTGGTCAGGGCAGGTCGTCGACGTCACCACGCTTCTCCGGCGGCATGAAGTCGCGCGCCGAGGCGCCGAGGTCGAGCGCGATGGCACCCGCGACGTAGATCGACGAGTACGTCCCGATCACGATGCCGATCGCGAGCGCGACCGCAAAGCCGCGCAGCGTCTCGCCGCCGAGCACCGCGAGGAAGATGACCGACGACAGCGCGCAGCCCGACACGATGATCGTGCGCGCAAGCGTCTCGTTGATGGCGCGATCGATGACTTCCGCGGGCTCCGCCTTGCGCATCGACTTGAAGCGCTCGCGTATGCGGTCGAAGATCACGACGGTGTCGTTGACCGAGTAGCCGAGGATCGTCAGCAGCGCCGCAACCACGTTGAGGTCGAACGGGATGCCGAGCAGCGCGATGGCGCCGACCGCGACGATCGGGTCGTGCAGCGATGCGACCAGCGAGCCGACGCCGAAGCGCCAGCGGAAGCGGAAAGCGATGTAGATCAGCACCAGCAGCAGCGTCATCAGCAGCGCGAGTGCGGCCTGCTGGCCGAGCTGGCTGCTCACCTGCGGCCCGACCGACTCGGTGCGGTTGAGCTTGACCGCAGGATCGATCGCCGCGAGCGCGCCAATCACGCGTCGCGCGTCGGCATCTGCGGCCCCGGTTGCGGCCGGCGGCAAACGCACTTCGAGTTCGCTCGCGGTGCCGTAGGTGCGGACCTGGAAGTCCTCGATTCCACCGGCGGCGAGCGACGATCGCACTGCCTCGAGGTCGACCGGCTGCGAGAACCCGACCTCGAACACGAGGCCGCCGGTGAAATCGACGGTCAGGTTGAGGCCGCGCACCATCACCAGCACGATCGAGGCGACGACGACGGCCGCGGAGATCACGTACCACCAGCGCCGCAGCGCCATGAAGCGGATCGACGGGACTTCCTTGAGGAACTCGACCATGTCAGCGCCTCAGATTGCCAGCCGCTCGATGCGGCGGCGGCGTCCGTAAACGAGGAAGATGAGCGCGCGGCTGCCGATCAGCGCCGTGAACATGGAGGCGACGACGCCGAGCATCAGCGTGACGGCGAAACCGCGCACCGGGCCGGAGCCGAACAGGAACAGCACCCCGCCCGCGAGGAACATCGTCACGTTCGAATCGGCGATTGCCGAGAACGCATTGTCGAAGCCCGCGTTGATCGCCGCCCAGGGCGACGCTCCGATCTTCAGCTCCTCGCGGATGCGTTCGTAGATCAGGATGTTGGCGTCGACCGCGGTGCCGACAGTCAGGACGATGCCCGCGATGCCCGGCAGCGTCAGGGCGGCGCCGAACATGCCGAGCAGCGCGATGATCAGGATCACGTTGGTCAACAGCACGATGTCGGCGATGACGCCGAACACCCTGTAATACAGGATCATGAACGCGAATAGCACCAGCCCGGCGATGAGGAGCGCCTCGGTGCCCGCCTCGATGTTGTCCTGACCCACGCTCGGGCCGATCACCCGCTGTTCGACGATGATGATCGGGGCGGCGAGCGCGCCCGCGCGCAGCAGCTTGGCGAGTTCGGTGCCCTCGGCCGCCGACAGGCCGGTGATCTGGAAGTTGTTGGAGAACACGCCGCGGATGGTCGCGACGCTGATGACCTCCTCCTTCGATCGGTCGATAGCGACCTCGCGGCCGTCGCGCATGGCGAGCTCGCGCTCCTTCTCGATGAACACGACCGCCATCGGCCGGTTGAGGTTCTCGCGCGTCGTGCGCAGCATCTCGTCGCCGCCGCGGCTGTCGAGCTTCACGCTGACCGACGGCTCGCCCTGGGACGGCGCGAAGGACGCGTCGATCAGCTGCTCGCCGGTCGCGATCACGTCGCGCTTCAGGAGCACCGGGCTGCCGTCGCGCTGCTTGTAGAGCCGGGTGCCGAGCGGCGCGCGGCCGGTGCGCTCGGCCTCGAGCGGGCTCGCGTTCGGCTCGACGAGGCGGAATTCGAGGGTCGCCACCTTGCCGAGGAGCCGCACCACCTCGGAGGCGTCCTGCACGCCCGGCACCTGCACGGCGATGCGGTTCTGGCCCTGCCGCTGCACGACGGTCTCGGCGACGCCGAGTGCGTTCACGCGATTCTCGAGCGCGGTGATGTTCTGCTGGATCGCGAAACCCTGCCGCTCCTTCACCGCGGCTTCGGTCAGCGCAACCGTCAGCGTGCCGGGCGCAGCATCCGCTGCGAACGTCAGCTGCGGGTCATAGGCGAGCAGCGCCTTGCGCGCAGAGTCCACCTGGCCGGCGTCGCGCAGCGCCACGTGCACCGCGTTACCATCGACCGCGACTTCCTGGTACTGGATGCGCGCATCGCGCAGCTCCTTGCGGAAGTCACGCTCGAGGCGCTGCAGCAGCTGGGCGACGGCTCCCTCGGTGTCGACCTCGTAGACGAGCAGCATGCCGCCGCGCAGGTCGAGGCCCAGGCTCATCGGCTCGAGGCCGAGGGTGTTCAGCCATTCCGGCGCGCGGGAGGCATTGGTCAGCGCGATGGCGTACTGGCCCTCGTAGCGGGACTGGATCAGGTCGCGCGCCTTGAGCTGGTCATCCACCTGCGTGAACCGGGCCCAGAGCCGCCCGTCGTCGTCCGTGTACACCTCTTGCGCCGGGACACCCGCCGCCTTGAGGGCGTCGGCCATCTCCGTCACCGTCGCCGGGTCGAATTCCGCACGGTCGCGCCGCGACAGCTGCAGGGCCGGTGACTCGCCGTACCAGTTCGGGAGCGCAAGCAGGAACGCTGCGACCATGATGGCCGCCAGCAGGACTCCCTTCCAGAGGGGATAGCGTTGCACGCGAGGCCGTTGCGGGCGCTCAGGCGCCCTTGAACGTGCCCTTGGGCATCAACTGGGCAATCTGGAACTTCTGTACCTGGATCGCGACGCCGGAAGCGACTTGCAGCGTGACGAAGCTGTCGCTGACTTCGCTGATGCGGCCCAGCAGGCCGCCAGTGGTCACGACCTCATCGCCCGCAGACAGTTTGCCGATCATCTCGCGATGCTCCTTCGCGCGCTTCGTCTGCGGCCGGATCAGCAGGAAATAGAACACCACGAAGATCAGCAGGAGCGGCAGGATCGTGCCCAGCATGCCGCCCGTCGGTGACGCGGCGGCCTGGGCCCAGGCGGTCGAGATGAAAAAGTCCATGTCCTTCCTCTGCGGGGGCCGGCGGACCGGCCCGGTTGGGGGGCGCGATTATGGCACAGGGTCCACGCCGAGCCTTGTCCGCGGCCTGCGCGGCAGACCACCCGATGGCGCCTCCGTCCGGAGGCAGGATGTTAGCCGCGTCACAATTCTAGGGTCCCTGGGTGTGATTATGTCAACAGAGACATCCGGCGGTACGGCCCCCGATATCCTCGGCTGACGACCGGCGGCGCCCCCCTTGTGGGTGCAAGCCGCCGGCGACGAAGAACGATCGAGGGGATGAAAAACGTGCGCACGGACGCCTTGGGGTGTGTCGCAACGGCATTGGGCCGTATCGCGGCGATTGCGGCTTTCTGCCTGACGGCGCTGCCCGCCGGCGCGAACAACACGGTTGGCGCCTGGTCGACGGTTCGTTCGTGGCCGCTGATCGCGGTCCACGCGGTGTTGATGCCCGACGGGCGCGTGCTCACGTACGGATCATCGGCAACCGGCCAGCAGACCGCGATCTTCATCTACGACGTCTGGGATCCGTCGCAGGGGCTGGACGCCGGCCACACGACGCTCCCCAACATGACGGCGGTCGACATCTTCTGCAGCTCGCAAGTGGTCCTCCCCGCGGGCGGCCAGGTCTTCATCGCCGGCGGCGACAACTGGACCGGCTCGTCCACGACGAACACCGGCAACAGCGACAGCACCGTATTTTCGTACGGCAGCAACACGCTGACGAAGACGAGCGGCATGAACCGCGCGCGCTGGTACTCGTCCTCGATCACGCTGCTGAACGGCGAGACCTATATCCAGGGCGGGGCCGGCGGCACCGACCAGCCGGAGATTCGCGGCACCAACGGCGTGTTCCGCCTGATGTCCGGCGCGAACACCAGCACCTTCGATTTCATGTACCCGCGCAACTTCATCGCTCCGGATGGCCGTGTATTCGGCTACGACAGCGGCGGGCGCATGTACTACGTCAATACGTCGGGCACCGGCGCGGTGACGACGGCCGGCACGTTCACCGGGCCGACCGGCAGCGACGCCAGCGCGGCGATGTACCGCCCCGGCAAGATCCTGCAGTTCGGCGGCAACTCGCGCAACGCACTCGTCATCGACATCACGAGCGGCGCACCCGTGGTGACGCCGACGCAGCAGGTCTCGACGCAGCGCCGCCTCGTGAACGCAACCGTCATGGCCGACGGCCGGGTGCTCGCGACCGGGGGAAGCCTCGCCTGGAACGAGATGACCGGCGTCAACTACAACGCCGAAATCTGGAACCCGACCACGGGCCAGTGGCAGCTCGGCCCGCCCGAGGCGCGCGCCCGCCTCTACCACTCGACGGCGGTCCTGCTGCCGGACGCGAGCGTGCTGGTCGCCGGCGGCGGCGCACCGGGGCCGCAGGTCAACACGAACATCGAGATCTACTACCCGTCCTACCTCTACAGCGCCGGCGGCGGCTTCGCGACACGGCCGGTGATCGCGGATGCGCCGGGCACGGTCGAGATCGGCGAGACGTTCGACGTCGAGATGGGCGGCAGCAGCACCGTCAGCCGCGTCGTGATGATCAAGTCGGCCTCGGTCACGCACAGCTGGAACATGGAGCAGCGGTTCGTCGAGCTGACCTTCCAGCAGAACGGCAGCAGCCTGCGCGTGCAGGCCCCGACGCGCGCCGCCGATGCGCCGCCCGGGTTCTACATGCTGTTCGCGTTCAATGCCGCGGGCACGCCCGCGGTCGCGCCGATCCTGCGCGTCGGCGTCGCCGCCAACCCGAATCCCGCGATCACGCCGAGCCTCGCCAATCCGGGCAACCAGGTCAGCGAGGCCGGCACGGCGACGAGCCTTGCCCTCTCCGCCACGGACCCGAACGGCGATGCGCTCGCCTACAGCGCGAGCGGGCTGCCGCCGGGCCTGTCGATCCATCCGACGACGGGCACGATCAGCGGCACGCCGAGCGCCGCCGGCACGTTCAACGTCGTCGTGACCGTGAGTGACGGCGTCAACAGCGACAGCAAGAGCTTCACCTGGGTCGTCAACCAGGGCCCGCCCTACGTCCTCAACACGCCGCCGCCTCCGAGCCCGGCCGTGAGCGGCAGCACGGTCACGTACGAGGCCAGCGTCACCGGCGGCGTGGGCGTGCAGTTCCAGTGGGACTTCGACGACGGCACGGCCCCGACGCCGTTCTCCTCCACGCCGACGGTCACGCACGTGTTCACGGAGCCCGGTATCCACTACGTCACGCTGATCGCGCGCGATGCCTCGGGCCGCGAGCAGCAGACGGTCATCGTGCAGATGATTCACCATCCGCTCACGGCGAAGCGGCCGGCCGTTTCCGCAAACATCCTGGTCGAGGATCGCCCGACCGGCGCCGATCGGGTGTGGGTCGTCAACCAGGACAACGACTCGGTCAGCGTGTTCAACCCCTTGACGCGGCGGCCGGCTCAAGCATGTCAAGGTCGGCACGGCGCCGCGCTCGATCGCCCTCGCGCCGAACGGCCAGGTCTGGGTGACGAACAAGCAGTCGGCGTCGATCAGCGTCATCGACCAGAACACGCGCGAGGTGCTGCGCACGATTGCGCTGCCCGCGGGGTCCCAGCCCTACGGAATCGCCGCCTCGCCGGCGGGCTCGGTGCATGTACGTCGCGCTCGAGGCGACGGGCCGCCTGCTCAAGATCGACGCGGCGACGGATGCGACGCTCGCGACCCTCGAGGTCGGTGCGAACCCGCGCCACATCGCGGTCAGCGCGGACGGCAACCGCGTGTACGTGTCGCGGTTCATCACGCCGCCCCTCGCGGGCGAAAGCACGGCAGCCGTGCAGACCCAGTCGGGCGGCGGCGAAGTCGTGGTCGTGAACGGCCCGGCGATGTCCATCGAACGGACCATCGTGCTGCGCCACAGCGACATCGCGGACGCGGAAAACCAGGGCCGCGGAATCCCGAACTACCTCGGCGCGGCGACAATCTCGCCGGACGGCCGTTCGGCCTGGGTGCCGTCGAAGCAGGACAACGTCAAGCGCGGCGTCGGCCGCGATGGCCTGCCGCTCAATTTCCAGAACACGGTGCGCGCGATCAGCTCGCGCCTCGACCTGCAGTCGGGCGCCGAGGACTACCCGGAGCGCATCGACCACGACAACGCAGGGGTCGCGAGCGCGGCGCTGTTCGACGCGCGCGGCATCTACATGTTCGTCTCGCTGGAGACGAGCCGCCAGGTGGCCGTGGTCGACGCCTACGGCGGCCAGGAGATCTTCCGCTTCGCCGCCGGGATCGCGCCGCAGGGTCTCGCGCTGTCCTCGGACGGCAGCCGCCTGTACGTCAACAACTTCATGGAACGCACGATCGGCGTGTACGACCTCTCGATGCTGCTCGCCGAGGGCATCGCGGAAGTGCCGCAGGTCGCGACCTGGATCGCCGCGCCCAGCGAAAAGCTGACGCCGCAGGTGCTGCTCGGCAAGCAGCTCTTCTACGACGCCAAGGACACCCGCCTCGCCCGCGACGCCTATATCAGCTGCGCGTCCTGCCACAACGACGGCGGCCACGACGGCCGCACCTGGGACCTGACCGGCTTCGGCGAGGGCCTGCGCAACACCTCGAGCCTGCGCGGCCGGGCCGGGGCACAGGGCTTCCTGCACTGGAGCAACAATTTCGACGAGGTCCAGGACTTCGAGGGCCAGATCCGCGCCCTGGCGGGCGGCACGGGCCTCATGTCCAACGCGCAGTTCAACGCCGGCACCCGCAGCGAGCCGCTCGGCGACGCGAAAGCCGGCATCAGCGCCGACCTCGACGCGCTGGCGGCCTTCGTCGCCTCGCTCAACGCCTTCGCGCCGAGCCCGCTCCGCAACGCGCGACGGCACGCTGACCGCGGCGGCCACGGCCGGCAAGCAGGTGTTCCAGGCCAAGGGTTGCGCCAGCTGCCACGGCGGCAGCGGATTCACGGCAAGCGCGGTCAACAACCCGGTGGACATCGGGACGATCAACGCTGACAGCGGCAATCGCCTCAACGGGCCGCTGACGGGCATCGACATCCCGACCCTGCGCGACGTCTGGGCGACCGCGCCCTACCTGCACCGCGGATCGGCCGCGACGCTGGGCGACGCCATCCGGGCGCACGCGGGCGTCACCGTGACCGACGCGGAACTCCCGAACCTCGTCGCCTACGTCTCGCAGATCGGAAGCCAGGAGGGTTCCGCGGCCGCCACGACACCGAATACCGGCACCGGCCTTGCGGGCGCCTACTTCAACAACGTGACGCTCGCCGGCAGCCCGGCCCTCGAACGCGTCGAAAAGGTCGCATTCACCTGGAGCGGCTCGCCGGGCGCGGGCATCAACGCCGACCAGTTCTCGGTGCGCTGGACCGGCTTCGTCGAGGCCGCCTCGACCGGCAACTACCAGTTCCAGACGCGCTCGAACGACGGCGTGCGACTGTGGATCAACGGTGAGCTCGTGATCGACAACTGGACCGCGCACGGCGCGACCGACGACACGTCAGCTACGATCGCGCTGGTGAAGAACCAGCGTTACGCGATCACGGTGGAGTACTACGACAATGCCGGCACGGGCGTCGCCCGCCTGCTGTGGAAGACGCCTGCCGGAACCGCCTTCGTCGTCCTGCCCATCAAGCGGCTCTATGCGAATTAGCGCGCCGCTCGCCGCCGTCATCGCGCTCGCCTCGGCGATCGCGGCGGCGGGCGAGCGCGCTGACCTGCCCGCGCTCGACCGCGTGTACGTGAATCCGGCGCCCGTGGCTGTCGCCGACTTCACGCTCACCGACCAGTCCGGCAAGTCGCGGAGCTTCTCGAGCCTCAAGGGCGAACCTGCGCTGGTCTTCTTCGGCTTCACGCACTGCCCGAACGTCTGCCCGACTGCGCTCGGACGCCTCAAGCTCCTGCACGAATCCAGGAATGGCGCGCTCAAGGATGCGCGCATCGTGCTGATCAGCGTGGACGGCGAGCGCGACACGCCCGCGCGGCTCAAGTCCTACCTCGCCCCGCTGTCCGCCGATTTCATCGGCCTGACCGGCGACCCGAAGGCCACGGCCGCCATCGCGGCGCAGTTCGCGTCCGTGTTCTTCAAGGAGCCGGCCGGCAAGGACGGCAACTACAACGTGATGCATTCAACCCAGGTCTTCGCAATCGACAAGGCGGGACGCCTGCGCGCCTCGTTTGTCGACGCATCCATCGAGGACATGGCGACCATCACCGCCCTGCTCCTCGCCGAGCCCGGTTAGTCTCCACCGTCGAGCCTGCTACGGCGCCGCCTGCGCCGCACCGTCGCGCAAGGTCGCATGGAACGCGGCCCTGAACGCGGCGAACGTTCCGGCTGCGATCGCCTCCCGCATGCGTGACATCAGCGCCAGGTAGAAATGCAGGTTGTGCAGCGTCGCCAGGCGCGGGCCCAGCATCTCCCCGCAACGATCGAGGTGCCTCAAGTAGGCCCGTGAGTAATTCCGGCAGGTGTAGCAGCCGCAGTCCGGGTCGACGGGACCCGTGTCGCTTGCGTAGCGGGCGTTGCGGATGTTCATCACGCCCCAGGGAACGAAAAGGTGTCCGTTGCGCGCATGGCGCGTCGGCATCACGCAATCGAACAGGTCCACGCCCGCGGCGACGGACTCGACGAGATCCTCCGGCCGGCCGACGCCCATCAGGTAGCGCGGCTTTGCCATCGGCATGGCCGGCAGCAACTCGCCGAGGACACGTTCGCGTTCCGCGGCCGGTTCGCCGACCGACAGGCCGCCGATGGCGAGCCCCGCGAAACCGATTTCCTCGAGTCCCGCAAGCGAAGCGAGCCGGAGCGGCACGTGCATCCCGCCCTGGATGATGCCGAACAGCACGCCCGAACCCGGCTCCGCGTCGAAGGCGTGGCGGCTGCGCAGCGACCAGCGCAGCGAGAGCTCCATGGACTCCCGCGCCTCGCGTTCGGTCGCGGGGTACGGCGTGCATTCATCGAACACCATCGCGACGTCCGAGCCGAGCGCGCGCTGCACCTGCATCGCGCGCTCGGGATCGAGGAACACCTCTGCGCCGTCGACGGGCGAGCGGAAGCGCACGCCCTCCTCCGTCAGCTTGCGCATCGCGGCCAGGCTGAAAACCTGGTAGCCGCCGGAGTCGGTCAGGATCGGGCGCTGCCAGTGCATCAATCCGTGCAGGCCGCCGTGCGCACGCACGATCTCGGTCCCCGGCCGCAGCATCAGGTGGAAGGTGTTCGCGAGGATGATCTCGGCGCCGCAGGCCACGAGTTCCTCGGGCGTCACGCCCTTGACCGTGCCGTAGGTGCCGACCGCCATGAATGCCGGCGTCTCGACCGTGCCGCGCGCGAAGTGAAGCCGCCCGCGGCGCGCGCCGCCATCCGCCGCCAGGTTCTCGAACCTCATGCCGATGCGCCGCGCGCGGCGAGTGCCGCGGGATCCGGCGTCACGAACATCGCGTCCCCGTAGCTGAAGAACCGGTAGCTGCCGGCGATTGCGTGATGATACGCGGCCAGCACGTGCTCGCGCCCGGCGAAGGCGGAAACGAGCACGAGCAGCGTCGACTCGGGCAGGTGGAAGTTCGTGAGCAGCGCATCGACGACACGGAACCGGTAACCCGGGCGGATGAAGATCCCGGTCTCGCCGGTGAACTCCGCCAGGCGACCGCCGGCGGCCGCGGCCTCGAGCGCCCGCACGACGGTGGTCCCGATCGCGACGACGCGGGCGCCTCGACCCCGCACCGCCTCGATGGCATCGACGGTCGCTGCCGGCACGTGAACCCGCTCCGCATGCATGCGATGGTCCGCCACGTTCTCGACGCGCATGGGCGTGAAGGTGCCGGCGCCGACGTGCAGCGTCACCCGCGCAACGCCAATGCCGCGCCCGGCGAGCGATTCCAGCGCCTCGCGGTCGAAGTGCAGGCCGGCCGTGGGCGCGGCAACGGCGCCCGGCACTTCGGCGTAGACCGTCTGGTAGCGCTCGCGGTCCGACGCCTCGGCTTCGCGCACCACGTAAGGCGGTAATGGCACGCTGCCATGCGCCTCGAAGTACGGTAGCGCCTCGCGATCGAGCTCGAGTTCGTGCAGGTCGCCGCGGCGTTCGATGGCGACGGCGATGGCGCCTCCGGGCAGCTCGATGCGGGTGCCGGGCTTCAGCCCCTTGCTCGCGCGCGCCTGCGCGAGGAGGCGCCGCCCATCCAGGATGCGTTCGAGCAGGAGTTCACAAGCGCCTCCACTGGCCTTCCTGCCGCGCAGCCGCGCGGGCAGCACGCGAGTGTCGTTCAGCACGACGAGGTCGCCCGCATTCAGCAGCCCGCTCAGGTCGTCAAACGCCAGGTCGCGGATCCCGCCCGTCGCGCCGTCGAGCTCGAGCAACCGGCTCGCGCCGCGCCGCGGCAGCGGCCGGTCGGCGATCAGTTCCTGCGGCAGCGGATAGGAAAAGTCGGCGCGGCGCATGGGCCGCGCAGACTAGCACAGCGGCAGTCGAGCTCAGCCCGCGGCGGAATCGCGTGCAGGCGCCGGCGGCAGAGGCGCCGCCGGTGCCTTGGGCGGCGTCACCCGGCGCATCACGTCGAGCGACGCACGCTCGGGAACCTTCGCCGACAGCGTCTGCGGGCGACGGTCGCGCAGGATCCTGAACTCGACCGCCTCGCCCGGCTGGTACGAACGCAGGATCCGCATCGCGTGCGGGCCGTTCTGCGGCTCGCGGCCGCCGATGGACACGATCACGTCGCCGTCCTGCAGCCCGAGCGAGGCGTCGTCCGGCGCGCGTGCGACGAGGACGCCCTTGTCGGCGCCGAAGTAGCGGCCGAGCCGCGGCGTCAGCGTGACGAACTCCGCTTCGCCCCAGCCGCCGAGGAGCCAATGCATCTCGGCATCGAACGGCAGCGCCTCGATGCGCGGCAATGCCGCTACCGCGGGCAATGCGGGCACGGCCCGCACGGCAGGCGTGCCCGCGATGAACATCCGGTCGAGCGGCCGCGGTTCGACGGCGAGCTTGAGCGGCTTGCCGTCACGCTTGAGGCCGAGCTCCACTTTCTCGCCCGGCTCGATCGATTCCATCGCGCGCACGAGCTCGCGCCCGGTCGTGACCGGCTGCGCCTCGATGGCAACGATGACGTCGCCCGCCTTGACCCCGGCTTCGGCCGCGGGTCCGCCCGGGCTGACGCTGTCCACGCGCACGCCACCGCCGTTCGGCTCGGCCCCGCCGATGTTCACGCCGAGCATCGCGCGCCGCGGCGCCGGCAGCAAGTATTCGAACTGCCGGAACGCACCGTCTCCCGCTGCCTCGCCGGAAAGCTCCGCGACTTCGCGGGCCGCGTCTTCGAGCCGGCGCTGCGCGTCCTGCAGGCGCTTCTCGACCGCCGGATCCCCGGCCTCGGCATTTGCGCCGGCCGCGATTCCCGCCAGCACCACACCCGTGAATACCCCGATCAACCAGCGTTTCATCGTGACCTCCGTCGAATCAGTACGTGCCGACCGCGTCCGCGTAGCGGACCTGGACCAGCGAGTTCATGACACCGACGCGCTCGCGCCACAGCTGTTCAGCGCGCTCCGGCGCGTTCGGCTCGAGCGTGACGCGGCTCAGGCGATCGTCGACGAGCGCAAGGCGGTCCTCGAGCTCGGCAACCGTAAATGCCGTGCTGCCGCGCATCGCGTGACGCTCGGGCAATACGGCGAGGATTTGCTCGAGCCGCGCGTTCTCGACGCGAGTGTCCGAGGCGACAGCGACTTCCGCCGCAGCGACGGCGGCCGGAATGGCCGTCATTGCGCTTCGCGCCGACTGCAACCAGAGCGCGATGCCCGTCGTGGTGGCGAGCACGATCGCCGCGAGAGCGACCGGCAGGCCGAAATCGAGGCGGGCCTCACGGCTCGCGCGCGCCGCGACGACGCCCGTCCAGCCCGCCGCGGGCGGCTCGAAATCGGCGAGCGACGACAGCTGCCCGCCCCATTCATTCAGGTCGGCGTGCATGGCGTGACCTCCACGAGTGACTCCGTCGCGCCCAGCAGGTCGCGCAGGCGCCGGTGCGCGCGGGAGAGCTGGGATTTCGAAAAGCTCGGCGTGCGGCCGAGTGCGAAACCGATGTCGGCGTGCGTGTAGCCCTCGACGTCGTGCAACCACACCACGGCGCGCGTGAGGGCGGGAAGGGTCATGAGCGCGCGCTCGAGCGCGGGATCGAGCGGCGCCGAATGGTCGGCGCCCTGTGCCGGCAGCCGGTCGGCACCGCCGGGGTCCTTGTCGAGCCACTCGAGCCCGCGGTGCCAGGGCGAGCGCAGGTACATGAACGCACGATTGACCGCGATGGCGCGGATCCAGGACGGCAGCGGGCAGCGGCCTTCGTACGCGCCGATGTGCTCGAGGACGTCGACGAAAGTCTCCTGCAGCAGTTCCTCGGCGATGGCGGGCCGCCGCACCAGCCGCCGCAGCAACGTGTAGATCGGTCCCGCGGTCGCGCGATAGACGGCTTCCAGGGCCGCGCCGTCCCCGGCGCGGGCCTCGGCCACGAGCGCGTCCGGCAGCTTGATCTCGGTAATGCGTGTCATTGCCCGCTTAGATGCCCAGGCCGCGGAAAAGGTCGCAGGATCCGGAAAAAGGTTGCCTGGTGCCGGGAGCGGGAGTCGAACCCGCAAGAATCTTCCGATCCGGTGGATTTTGAGTCCACTGCGTCTGCCAATTCCGCCATCCCGGCTGCAGGGTCGCGAGTATAAGGCCCCCGGCAGCGGCACCGCCTGCGCTTGGCAGTTCGGGCGGCGGCGACCACAATGCCGCCGATGAAGTTCTGCCCGAGCTGCGCCGCGCCGGTCGCAGAGCGCATCCCGGATGGCGATCACCTGCCCCGTGCCGTCTGCACGCGCTGCGGCACGATCCATTATCGCAACCCCAAGCTGATTGCCGGCTGCGTGCCTGAGCACGAAGGCCGGATCCTGGTCTGTCGCCGCGCGATCGAGCCGCGGCGCGGCTACTGGACGATCCCGGCGGGATTCATGGAGGTCGGCGAAACGCTGCAGCAGGCGGCAGCCCGCGAGTGCCACGAGGAAGCGATGGCCCGGGTCGAAGTCGGCAGCCTCTGCGCCGTCGTGCACGTGCTGCACGCAGAGCAGGTGCACGTGATGTTTCGCGCCGTGCTGGCTGCGGACGGCAGCTTCGGCGTCGGCGCCGAGAGCCTCGAGACCGTGCTGTGCGACGAGCGCGACATACCCTGGCCGGAGATCGCGTTCCCCAGCGTCGAATTCACGTTGCGCCGGTATTTCGAGGATCGCGCAGCCGGCCGCGAGGGCCTGCATTACCGCACTTTCGCCTGACCGTGCGACGGCGGGCCTGTGGCACAATGCGCCGCTTCATTACCTGGTCCACGCCCGGAAAGCGCGCATGACTTTCGTCGTCACCGAAGCCTGCATCAAGTGCAAGTACATGGACTGCGTCGAGGTCTGCCCGGTCGATTGCTTCCACGAGGGACCGAACTTCCTGGTGATCGACCCGGAAGAATGCATCGACTGCACGCTGTGCGAGCCCGAATGCCCCGTCGACGCGATCTTTTCCGAGGAAGAGGTCCCGGCCGGCCAGGAGGCCTTCCTCGCATTGAATGCGGAGCTGTCCCGGTCCTGGCCGGTGATCACCCAGCGCAAGGAACCGCCCGCCGACGCCGACGCCTGGAAGGACGTCGCGGAAAAGCTCCCGCTTCTCGAGCGCTGAAGGTCAGTTGGCCGCGGTCGCGGCCGCCGGCTCCGCCAGGTAAGCGGCGAGGTAGGCCGCCGATGCATAGCCGGCGAGGTACTCGCCCGTGTCGGTGAAGATGCCCGGCGTGCCGCTGACCCCGAGCTGACGCCCGAGCTCGTACTGCGCGGCGACGGGCGTTTCGCATTTCCCGGCCTGCAGCTTCTCGCCTTTCTTCGCGCGGGTCAGCGCGTCCTTGCGGTCGGCGCTGCACCACACGGATTCCGCCTTGGCCCACGAATCGCTGCCGGGGCCGCCGCGCGGGAACATCAGGTAGCGCACGCGGATCCCGAGCCGGTTGAGCTCGGCAATTTCCGTGTGCATGCGCCGGCAGTGGGTGCAGTCGACGTCGGTGAAGACCGTGACCGTGTGCTGCGCCGCGCCCTTGGGCGCGAAGATGATCGCGTCCTCGTCCTTGATGCTCGAGAGGACCGCCAGGCGTCCCTTGCGGCGAACGTCTTCGGTGAGGTTTTGCTTGGAAGTCATGTCGAACACGTCGCCGTCCACGTAGTAGCGGCCGTCCGAGGAGACATAGCCCACTTCCGCGCCGGAGCGCACTTCGTAGAGACCCGCAATCGGCGATGGCCGCACGTCTTCGACCTTGATCTCGAGGCGCTTCGCGATCTGCGTGCGCACGTCGTCGGACTTGGCCGCCTGGGCGGCGGCAATCCCCGTGCCGGCAAGTGCGCAGGCAGCAAGGGCGGTCAGGATCAGCGGTCGGATGGTCACGATGCGGGCCTCACGGATCGAACCGATACGGCTTTGACCCCGGCACGGGGTCGGCAGTTCGGTTCCGGGCCGACAGTTTATCAGCCGCGCGGGTGGTGCTGCGCGTGCAGTTCCTTCATGCGTTCCCGCGCGACGTGCGTGTAGATCTGGGTCGTCGACAGGTCGCTGTGGCCGAGCAGCATCTGCACCACGCGCAGGTCCGCGCCGTGGTTCAGCAGGTGGGTCGCGAACGCGTGGCGCAGGGTGTGCGGCGAGAGATCCTTCTCGATGCCGCCCTTCTTCGCGTAGCGCTTGATGATGTGCCAGAAGGCCTGGCGCGTCATGCGGTCGCCGCGCCGGGTCGGGAACAGGTGGTCGGTCTGGCGGTCGAGCAGGATCTCGCCGCGCGCACCGCGCATGAATTCGGTCACCCAGCGCACGGCTTCCTCGCCCAGCGGAATCAGGCGCTCGCGGTTGCCCTTGCCGACGATGCGCAGGACGCCCTGGTTCAGGTTGACCTGGCCGTGCCGCAGGCTGACGAGCTCGGAGACGCGCAGGCCCGTCGCGTAGAGGACCTCGAGCATGGTGCGGTCGCGATGGCCCAGCGGGTCGCTGGTCAGTGGCGCGCCCAGCAGGGACTCGACCTGGGCCTCGGTCAGCGAGCGCGGCAGGCTGCGCCCGATCTTGGGCATTGCGATCTGAGCCGTCGGGTCTTCCTTGATCGCCCCCTCGCGGACGAGGTGGCGGAAGAAGCGGCGGAAACTCGACAGCTGGCGCGCCGTCGAGCGCGGGCGGGCACCCGTCTCCACCCGCCAGGCGATGAATGCGAGCAGGTCGTTGCGCGTGGTGAGATCGAGCGCCGTGCCCCGCTGGCGCAGCCAGCGCGACAACGCCGTGAGGTCGGCCCGGTAGGCGGCGAGCGTGTTCGGCGAAAGGCCGCGCTCCATCCACACCGCGTCGAGGAACCGCACGATCATCGGTTCGACGGCCACGTCGGACCCGCTGGCGGTCGCGAGCGTCGCCGCGCGCACCGATGTCGAAGATTTCATAGCTGCGCTCATGAACCTGCCCTGCTTCCCGCCGCGGACGCCCAAACTGCCACGGGATCGTGCGGCGGGCTGGTGCGACAGAATGCTGACGCAGTATGGTTTGGCACGGACGCGGTCAGCGTGACCCGTCTCACAGACGCCCATGACCATTAACATAACCGGAACCAGTTCACAGTACCCGCGGCCGGCCGGGAGCCCCGGGCCGTGAGCAGAAACCCCCTGCGGCTCGCCTGGGGCCTGTGGGCCCTGCTGCTCACCGTTCCGCTTCTGCTGCTCGCGGCCCTGCCGATCCTCGCCCTGCCGACGCTCGAGTCGCGACGCGCCGCCGCGGGCGCCGCCTGCCGGGCCTATTTGCGCCTGTGCGGCCTGCCGGTTCGGCCGCTTGGCCTCGAACGACTCCCGGAAGCGGCCTGCGTCATCGTCGCGAATCACGCGAGCTATATCGACGGCCCGCTGCTGTTTGCGCTCCTGCCGCCACGCTTCGGCTTCGTCATCAAGAAGGAGGCCTCCCGCCTGCCGCTGGTCGGCACCCTGCTGCACCGGCTGGGCCACCATTTCGTCGAGCGCAAGAACCGCCACGAGGGCGGCAGCGACGCGCGCCGGATCCTGCGCGCCCTCGAACAGGGCGACGCCGTCGCGTTCTTCCCGGAAGGCACGTTCAACCCGGAGCCCGGCGTCGCGCGCTTTCATGGCGGGGCTTTCGCGCTCGCTGTGCGCACGGGTGTCGCGGTCGCACCGGTCGCCATCCGTGGCACGCGCGAAGTGCTGGGCGAAGGCCGCGCCTGGCCGCGCTGGGGCCGGATCGAGGTCGAGGTGCTCCAACCGCTGCCGCCGCGCATGGGCAGCGGCGATGCGGCAACCGAACTGCGCGACGCCGCGCGCGAGAGGATCGCAGCGGGCGCGGGCGAGCCCCTGATCTGAAGGGGACGCGCCCCTTCAAAGCTACATGTTGCGGCGGTACTGTCCGCCCACGGCGTACAGCGCGCGCGAGATGCGGCCGAGCGACGCCGACTTCACCGTCTCCATCAGCTCGGCGAACACGTTGTGGCCTGCCGCCGCGGCGGATTGCAGGCGCCGTAACGCCACCTCCTGGGCAGCGACGTGCGCGTCGTTGTAGGCGCGCGTCGATGTCACCTGCGCGGCCTTTTCATCCTCGGTCGAACGGATCAGCTCGGCATTCCGGATCTCGTCGCCCGTGCCCTGCTCCGGCAGGAACGTGTTGACGCCGACGATCGGCAGGCTGCCGTCGTGCTTCTTGTGCTCGTAGTAGAGCGACTCTTCCTGGATCTTGCCGCGCTGGTACATCGTCTCCATGGCGCCCAGCACGCCGCCCCTCTCGGACAGGCTGTCGAACTCCGCGTAGACCGCCTCCTCAACGAGTTCGGTCAGGCGCTCGATCACGAACGACCCCTGCCACGGGTTCTGGTTCTGGTTGAGGCCGAGCTCGCGCGCGATGATGAGCTGGATCGCGACGGCCCGGCGCACGCTCTCCTCGGTCGGCGTCGTGATCGCCTCGTCATAGGCATTGGTGTGCAGGCTGTTGCAGCTGTCGAACAGAGCGTACATCGCCTGCAGCGTCGTGCGGATGTCGTTGAACTGGATCTCGCGCGCATGCAGCGAGCGGCCCGAGGTCTGGACGTGGTACTTCAGCATCTGGCTGCGCGGCGAAGCGCCGTAGCGATCGCGCATGGCCCGCGCCCAGATGCGCCGTGCGACGCGCCCGATCACCGCGTACTCCGGGTCCATGCCGTTCGAGAAGAAGAAAGAGAGGTTGGGCGCGAAGTCGTCCACCTGCATGCCGCGCGACAGGTAGTACTCGACGATGGTGAAACCGTTCGCCAGCGTGAACGCGAGCTGCGACACCGGGTTCGCGCCCGCCTCCGCGATGTGGTAGCCGGAAATCGACACCGAATAGAAGTTCCGCACGCGGTTCACCGTGAAGAACTGCTGCACGTCGCCCATCATCCTGAGTGCGAACTCGGTCGAGAAGATGCAGGTGTTCTGCGCCTGGTCCTCCTTGAGGATGTCGGCCTGCACCGTGCCACGCACGCGCGCGAGCGCATCGGCGCGGATACGCGCGTAGTTCTCCGCGTCGACGACGGCATCGCCGCTGACGCCGAGCAGGCCGAGCCCGGAGCCGTCGTGGCCGGCCGGGAGCTCGCCGCGATAGCCGGGGCGTTTACGGCCCTCGAACAGCTTCGCGATGCACGCCTCCGCCTCGTCCCAGCGGCCGTTTTCGCGCAGCCACCGCTCGACCTGCTGGTCGACGGCCGTGTTCATGAACATCGCGAGGATCATCGGCGCCGGGCCGTTGATCGTCATGGACACCGAGGTCGAGGGCGCACACAGGTCGAAGCCCGAATACAGGCGTTTCATGTCGTCGAGCGAGGCGATCGAAACGCCGGAATTGCCGATGCGGCCGTAAATGTCGGGCCTTTCGTCGGGGTCCTCGCCGTAGAGCGTGGTCGAGTCGAAGGCGGTCGACAGCCGGGTCGCCTGGTGGCCTCGCGCGAGGTAATGGAAGCGTCGGTTCGTTCGCTCCGGCATGCCCTCGCCTGCAAACATGCGCGTGGGATCCTCGTCCTCGCGGCGGTAAGGATAGATGCCTCCGGTGTATGGGTAGGCGCCCGGCAGGTTCTCGGTCAGCAGGAACGCGAGCTGCGCACCCCAGTCCCCGAATTGCGGCGTCGCGATCTTTGGTAGCCGGAGGTGCGAGAGCGACTCGCTGTAGTTCGGCCCGCGCACTTCGCGGTCTCGCACGCGGTAGCTGAATTCGGGGGCTGAGGCGGCCTCGCGCCGGGCTGGCCACGCCTTGAGCAACGCGACGCCCTCAGTGCCGACCTCGTCGAGCGCCTGGTTGTAGGCCTGGCGCAGGCGCCCGATCGAGCCGTCCGCGGGCGCGAGGTCGACCTCGCCATAGCGGTCGAGCGGCGCCGGGAGCGAGGCATCGCCCAGCGCGGTGAGCGCGCGGTAGAGGCCATGCGCGCGGGCGCCCGCTTCCGCGGCCTGCAGCGCGGTGTGGCGCGCGCCGCGGCCGTCCGCCGCGATTTCCGCGAGGTAACGCACGCGCTGGCCGGGGATGATGGCCTGACGCTTCGGGATGCCGACCGGAGCGAGGCCTTCCGGCTGCCAGGGCCGCAGGCGTCCCCACTGCTCGTGCAGCTTCACGCACAGCGCTCCGAACAGCGCATTGACGCCGGCGTCGTTGAACTGGCTGGCGATGGTCGGATAGACCGGCAATTCCTCGGGCGGCGTCTTGAAGAGCTTGCGGTTGCGCGCCACCTGCTTGCGCACGTCGCGCAGCGCGTCCTCCGCGCCGCGCTTCTCGAACTTGTTGAGGACGACGAAGTCCGCAAAGTCCAGCATGTCGATCTTCTCGAGCTGGCTCGCCGCGCCATAGTCCGCGGTCATCACGTACATCGAGACGTCGACGAGGTCCACGATCTCGGTGTCGCTCTGCCCGATGCCCGCAGTCTCGACCACGATGAGGTCGAAGCCCGCGGACTTCAGCAGCTGGACCGTGTCCGCGAGCACGGCGGAAGTCGCGAGGTGCTGGCGGCGTGTCGCCAGCGAGCGCATGAAGAGCTGCTCGTGCGCGAGCGCATTCATGCGGATGCGGTCGCCGAGCAACGCCCCGCCCGAGCGCCGGCGCGTCGGGTCCATGGCGACCACGGCTACGCGTCGGTCCGGGAAGCAGCGGACGATGCGGATCAGGATCTCGTCGGTCAGCGAGGACTTGCCGGCGCCTCCGGTGCCCGTGATGCCGAGGACCGGCGGGCGGTTCAGCGTCTTGGCCGCGTGGCCGCGCAGGCGCGCCACGGCGGCTTCGTCGCCCTGCTCGAGCAGCGTGATGGCGCGCGCAAGGTTCACGGGGTCGTCGGCGCCGACCGCGTTGCCCGTGAACACGGGCCGGGGCGACGCGCGAACGCGCCGGAACACGTCCTCGATCATGCCGTCGAGGCCGAGCTTGAGGCCGTCGTCCGGCGTGTAGATCTTCTCGATGCCGTAAGCCTCGAGTTCCTCGACCTCGTGCGGCGCAATCGTGCCGCCGCCGCCGACCACCACGCGGATGTGGGCCGCGCCCTCGGCTTTCAGCATGTCCACCATGTAGCGGAAATACTCGTTGTGCCCGCCCTGGTAGCTGCTGACCGCGATGCCGTCGGCATCCTCCTGGATCGCCGCCCGCACGATGTCGGCAACGCTGCGGTTGTGGCCCAGGTGCACGACCTCGGCGCCGTGCGCCTGCAGGATCCTGCGGATGATGTTGATGGCGGCATCGTGGCCGTCGAACAGCGAAGCCGCACTCACGAAGCGCAACGGCCCGCGGTCGGCGGCTGCCTTGTCGATCCGTTCGGCCGGACTGCTCATCGGAATTCTCCAGCGCGACGGTCACACAGTTTAGCGTTGCAATCCGCGTCCCGCGATGCTGTCATGCCCGCAGTCCAGGCCGATGGCGGGAGTGGCGCTCTGTGGAAACGGGTGGGGAGGTCTGTTCGACGCGCGAGGCCGCAGATCGCCTCGGCGTTTCGCTGCGTACCGTGCAGCTCTGGTCCGAGGCCGGCCTGCTGCGTGCCTGGAAGACGCCCGGCGGCCATCGCCGCATCCTGACCGCGTCGGTCGACGAATTGCTGCAGCGACGCGAGGGCGTCATCGGCCGTCGCGCCCCGGGCGGCGCCTTCCAGGTCCTGGTGGTCGAGGATGAGCCGGATTTCCGCCAGCTTTTCGAGTTGCATTTGCGCTCCTGGGGCCTGCCGATACACCTGACGAGCGCGCCGAGCGGGTTCGAGGCCCTGCTGCAGATGGGCGCCTCGAGGCCGGATCTCCTGATCACGGACCTGCGCATGCCGGGCATCGACGGCTTCGAGATGCTGCGCGCTCTCAAGGCCTCCGGTGCATTGGGCGAACTGGAAATCATCGTCGTCACCGCGCTCACCGCCCACACCATCGCCGAGCGCGGCGGCCTCCCCGAGGGGGTCACGGTGATGTTCAAGCCCCTGCAATTCGCCGACCTGAAGCAGCGCCTCGTCCAGCTGGTCGAACTCCGGCGCGCGACCGCCGCGGGCTGACGGCGGCCTGGCCTGCCCCGGCGGGTAACTGGGGCGACAGATGCCCTTTTGCAGGGCAAAATAGACCCCATTCCAGTTCCCAGGACACCAACCATGGCCCACGATCCCGTCGTCATCCTGAGTGCCCGTCGTACGCCCATCGGGGCGATGCTCGGCGCTTTCGCCAGCGTGGCCGGTCACGCGCTGGGGGCGCAGGCGATGCGCGGTGCGCTGGAAAGCGCAGGCCTCGATCCCGCCCGCCTCGGCGAGGTCGTCATGGGCTGCGTGCTTGCCGGCCGGACAGGGCCAGGCGCCCGCGCGGCAGGCCGCAATCGCCGCCGGCGTACCCAAGTCCGTGCCGGCCACGACCGTCAACAAGATGTGCGGCTCCGGCATGCGCGCCGTCATGTACGGCGCGGACCACATCGCCGCGGGCAGCGCGGATTTCGTGCTCGCAGGCGGGCTCGAGTCGATGACCAACGCGCCCTACCTGCTGCCCAAGGCGCGCGCCGGCTACCGCATGGGACACGGCGAAGTCCTCGACCACATGTTCTACGACGGCCTGCAGAGTCCCTGGGACGGCAAGCTGATGGGCTGCTTCGCCGATGCGACCGCGGCCAAGTACGCGTTCTCGCGCGCCGACCAGGATGCGTTTGCCGCAGAGTCCGTGCGCCGCGCCATCGCCGCCGTCGAATCCGGCGCCTTCGAGGCCGAGATTGCGCCGGTGCGGATCGCGGACCGCAAGGGCGAGCGCATCGTGGCTCGCGACGAGACGCCGTTCACCGTGTCGCTCGAGAAGATCCCGACCCTGAAGCCGGCCTTCGGCAAGGACGGCACCGTCACCGCGGCGTCCTCCTCGTCGATCGCCGACGGCGCCGCCGCCCTCGTGCTCGCGCGCGCCGACGCCGCCACCAAAGCGCGGTCTCAAGCCGATCGCGCGCATCGTCGCGCACGCGAGCCACGCGCAGGAGCCGGAGTGGTTCACGATCGCGCCCGTCGGCGCGATCCAGACCGTGCTCGCGCGTGCGGGCTGGAAGGCTTCGGACGTCGACCTGTTCGAGGTCAACGAAGCGTTCGCCGTCGTCACGATGGCGGCGATGAAGGACATCGGCATTCCGCACGACAAGGTCAACGTCCACGGCGGCGCCTGCGCCCTCGGTCACCCGATCGGCGCGACGGGCGCACGCATCCTGACGACGCTGGTTCATGCCCTGCAAGCGCCACGGCAAGAAGCGCGGTCTGGCCGCGCTGTGCATCGGCGGCGGCGAAGCCACGGCGGTCGCGATCGAGATCAGCTGACCGCCGGCACGCCGGACGGCGGCTCCCCGACCTCGGTCGCGAGGTCGATCCCGGCGACCTCATAGCCGCGGCGGAAGTCGCGCACGTGGCGCGTCATCCACTCGGCCGCGGCCTTGGCGTCGCGCGCGCGCACGGCGCGGACGATCGACTGCTGCGCGCCCTCGATGCGCGCGCGTGCCTGCGGCACGCGGTCGATGATCACGGCGAGGCTCGGCTTCAGCAGCCGCAGCAGCGGCTCGTTCAGCAGGTGGAAGACAGGATTCGCGCCGGCCTCGGCCAGCGCGTCGAAAAAGTCGGCAACGTCGGCCAGCACTGCGTCGCGCTCGCCCGCGCGCGACGCGAACCGGTCCGCACAGGCCGCAAGCTTCGCAAGCGCCGCGTCCGAGCGGCGTTCCGCCGCCGCCGCCGCGATGCCCGGCTGCACGGCCTGCAGTGCCTCCCAGACGTCGACGACCCGGGCGCGGTGCAGGGCGAGCGCCTGGGAAAGGCCGCCGCCCACCGACTCGCGCGTCGGGCGCGTCACCAAGAGCCGCTTGCCGCCACGACGACGGCCCAGCAGCCCGGCGCTCTCCAGCTTGCGCAGGGCCTCCCGCACCGTCGAGCGATTCACCTCGAACTGCCGCGCGAGCTCCGTCTCGGTCGGCAGCGGCTCCCCTTCCCGGAGCTCGCGGCGCAGGATCCGGGCCCGGATGGCCTCTGAAACCCTCAGGTAGGCCGGTGCATAGGCGAGCGGTTCGAACATGGGTCACCCTGTCCAGGCAAGTACTTGCCTGTCTGATTGTCGGACAATATGATGCGCGAATCAAGCCGGGCCCGCCGGCCGGAGGCCGCATGTTCCCGATCGATTTCGATTTCGACCTGGGTTCGCGCGTCGACGAGCTGCGCCAGGCGGTCCGGGAGTTCGCCCTGCGCCGCATCGCGCCGCTGGCCGACGAGATTGATCGCAGCAACCGCTTCCCGCGCGAGCTCTGGCCCGAAATGGGCGAGATGGGCCTGCTCGGCATGACCGTGCCGGAGGAATACGGCGGCCTCGGTTTCGGCTACCTCGAGCACGTCGTCGCCATGGAAGAGATCAGCCGCGCCTCCGGTTCGATCGGCCTTTCCTACGGCGCGCACTCCAACCTCTGCGTCAACCAGTTGCGGCGCTTCGGCACCGACGCGCAGAAGCGTCGCTACCTGCCGCGCCTCGTCTCCGGCGAGGACGTCGGCGCACTCGCGATGAGCGAGCCGGGCTCGGGCTCGGACGTCGTCTCGATGCGCACGCGGGCCGAGCGCCGGGACGGCGGCTACGTTGCTCAACGGCTCGAAGATGTGGATCACGAACGGCCCCGAGGCCGACACGGCCGTCATCTATGCGACCATCGAGCCCGGCAGCGGCGCACGCGGCATCACGGCGTTCATCGTCGAACGCGGCATGAAGGGCTTCCGCGCAGCCCAGAAACTCGACAAGTTCGGCATGCGCGGCTCGGACACTTCCGAGCTCGTGTTCGAAGACTGCTTCGTGCCGGACGCCAACATCCTCGGCCGGCCCGGCGGCGGCGTGGAGATCCTGATGTCGGGGCTCGACTATGAGCGCCTGGTGCTGACGGGAGGACCGCTCGGGCTCATGCGCGCCGCGCTCGACCTGATCGTCCCCTACCTGCACGACCGCCAGCAGTTCGGCCGGCCGATCGGCAGCTTCCAGCTGATGCAGGCGAAGCTCGCCGACCTCTACGCCGCCTGCAACGCCTCGCGCGCCTACGCGTACGCGGTCGCCCGCGCCTGCGATGCCGGCCGCACGACGCGCTACGACGCCGCCGCCTGCCTGCTCGCGGCGTCCGAGAACGCGACCCAGGCGGGCCTCGAGGCGATCCAGGTGCTGGGCGGCAACGGCTACATCAACGAGTACCCCGCGGGCCGCATCCTGCGCGACGCCAAGCTGTACGAGATCGGCGCCGGCACCAACGAGATCCGCCGCATGCTGATCGGCCGCGAACTGCTCAGGGCGACCGCGCCATGACGCGCATCGCCTCGCGCGTCGATGCCGGCGGCGCGGAGTTCCGCGAGAACGCGGCGCACATGGCCGCGCTCGTCGCCGAGCTGCGCAGCGCCAGTCGCTGGCGGCGGCCGGCGGCGGCGAGGCCGCGCGCGCGAAGCACGTGGCGCGCGGCAAGCTCCTGCCGCGTGAGCGCATCGAGGCCCTGCTCGACCCGGGCAGCCCGTTCCTGGAGCTCGCGCCGCTCGCCGCCGGCGGCATGTACGGCGACGACGCGCCGGCGGCCGGCCTCGTCGCCGGCATCGGCCGCATCCACGGCAGCGAGGTCGTGGTGGTCGCGAACGACGCGACCGTCAAGGGCGGCACCTACTACCCGATCACGGTCAAGAAGCACCTGCGCGCGCAGGAAATCGCGCTCGAGAACCGGCTGCCCTGCATCTACCTCGTCGACTCGGGCGGCGCGTTCCTGCCGCTGCAGGACGAGGTGTTCCCCGACCGCGAGCACTTCGGCCGCATCTTCTACAACCAGGCGCGACTCTCGGCGGCGGGCATTCCGCAGATCGCGGTCGTCATGGGCTCCTGCACCGCGGGCGGCGCGTACGTGCCGGCCATGTGCGACGAATCCATCATCGTGCGCAACCAGGGCACGATCTTCCTCGGCGGCCCGCCGCTCGTGAAGGCGGCGACCGGCGAGGTCGTCGACGCCGAGTCGCTTGGCGGCGGCGACGTGCACGCGCGCACCTCCGGCGTCGTCGATCACCTCGCGGACAACGACGCGCACGCGCTCGCGATGGCGCGCGAGATCGTCGGCAGCCTCAATCACCGCCCGCCCGCCTGGCTCGGCCGCCGCGAGGCCGCCCTGCCCGCGCAGGACGCCGTGGAGCTCTACGGCATCGTGCCGCGCGACCTGCGCCAGCCCTACGACGTGCGCGAAGTGATCGCGCGACTCGTCGACGGTTCCGAGTTCCACGAGTTCAAGGCGCTGTACGGCAAGACGCTGGTCTGCGGATTCGCGCACCTCTGGGGCTACCCGGTCGCGATCCTCGCCAACAACGGCATCCTGTTCTCCGAGTCCGCGCTGAAGGGCGCGCACTTCGTGCAGCTCGCGAACCGCCGCAAGGTGCCGCTCCTGTTCCTGCAGAACATCACCGGCTTCATGGTCGGCCGGCGCTACGAAGCGGGCGGCATCGCGCGCGACGGCGCGAAGATGGTCACGGCCGTCGCCTGCTCGACCGTGCCGAAGCTGACGGTCGTGATCGGCGGCTCCTTCGGTGCCGGCAACTACGCGATGTGCGGGCGCGCCTACGGCGGGCGATTCCTGTGGACCTGGCCGAACGCGCGCATCTCCGTGATGGGCGGCGAGCAGGCGGCGAGCGTGCTCGCGACCGTACGCCGCGACGGCATCGACGCCAAGGGCGGCTCCTGGCCGGAAGCGGAACAGGAGGCCTTCATGGCGCGGCATCCGCGACCAGTACGAACGCCAGGGCAATCCCTATTACGCGACTGCACGCCTCTGGGACGACGGCGTGATCGACCCGCTCGACACGCGGCGCGTGCTCGGGCTCGCGCTCGAGGTCGTGGCCCGCGGCCCGGCGCCAGCACCCGAGTCCTACGGCGTGTTCCGGATGTGATCGCGATGCTGCGCAACGAACGCGACGCCCGCGGCATCGTCACCCTCACGCTCGACCGCCCCGAGCGCGAAGAACGCGCTGTCGGCCGAGCTCGTGGCGCGACCTCACCGAGTCGCTCGAGTCCCTCGCCGGCGATGCCACGGTGCGCGCCATCGTGCTGACCGGCGCGGGCGACGTGTTCTGCGCCGGGGCGGACATCGGCGAGATGCGCGCGGCGGGCCAGGCTCGCACCCGAGCAGAACGAGGCGGACTCGCGCCGCTTTGCGCCGCATGCTCGAATGCCTCGAGCGCCAGCCGCAACCGACGGTCGCGCTCGTGAACGGCGCCGCCTACGGCGGCGCCGTCGGGCTCATCGCAGCCTGCGACATCGCGCTTGCCGTGACGAGTGCGCGCTTCGCGCTCTCCGAAGTGCGGCTCGGGCTCGTGCCCGCGATGATCTCGCCCTACGTGATCCGCGCCATCGGCACACCGCGAGGCGCGGCGCTGGTTCCTGACCGGCGAGGCGATGGACGCGGCGACGGCGCTGCGCATCGGGCTCGTGCACGAGACCGCTGCAGCCGGCGACCTCGGCGCCGCGGCAGACGGGATCCTGCGCGCGCTGCTGGCCGGCGCGCCGGGCGCGCAGGCCGAAATCAAGCGCCTCGTCCGCCATGCCACCGGGCGCAGCGATGCCGGCGACGAAACGATGCTCGCGGACACCGCGCGCTGGATCGCGCGCGTCCGCTCCGGTGCCGAGGCGCGCGAAGGTCTGACGGCGTTCCTCGAACGCCGCAAGCCCGGCTGGATCCGCGACCCGTGAAGATCGGGCGCCTGCTCATCGCCAACCGCGGCGAGATCGCCTGTCGCGTGATCCGCACCTGCCGCCGACTCGGCATCCACGCCATCGCGGTGTTCTCGGAGGCCGATCGCGACGCGCTGCACGTGCGCCTCGCGGACGAGGCGCATGCCATCGGCGCCGCGTCCGCGCGCGAGTCCTACCTGAACGCCGGCGCCGTGATCGCCGCCGCGAAGGCCGCGCGGGCCGACGCGATCCACCCCGGCTACGGCTTCCTGTCCGAGAACGCCGCATTCGCCGAGGCCTGCGCTGCCGCCGGCATCATGTTCGTCGGGCCGCCGCCCGCGGCGATCCGCTCGATGGGCCTGAAGCACGAGGCCAAGGCACTGGTGTCGGCAGCCGGCGTGCCGGTGGTGCCCGGCTACATGGGCGAAGACCAGTCGCCTGCCCGGCTGGCCGCCGAGGCCGCGCGCGTCGGCTTTCCGCTGCTCGTCAAGGCGGTCGCCGGCGGCGGCGGCAAGGGCATGCGCGTGGTGCGCGAGCAGGCGGAACTCGACGAGGCGATCCGCGGCGCCCGCGGCGAGGCCGAGAGCGCGTTCGGCGACGGGCGGCTGATGCTGGAGCGCTTCCTCGAGCGGCCGCGGCACGTCGAGGTCCAGGTGTTCGGCGACACGCACGGCAATTGCGTCCATCTCTTCGAGCGCGAGTGCTCGGTGCAGCGCCGCTACCAGAAGATCATCGAGGAGTCGCCCTCGCCCTTCATCGACGCGCCGACGCGCGCCGCGATGACCGACGCCGCGGTGCGCGCCGCCAGAGCGGTCGGTTACGTGAACGCCGGCACCATCGAGTTCATCGTCGACGCGGACGGCGACTTCTATTTCATGGAAATGAACACGCGCCTGCAGGTCGAACACCCGGTCACCGAGACAGTGACCGGGCTCGACCTCGTCGAATGGCAGTTGCGTGTCGCCTCGGGCGAGCCCCTGCCCCTCGCGCAGTCCGCGATCCGGGCCCGCGGCCACGCCATCGAGGCGCGCATCTACAGCGAGGATCCGCGGCGCGGCTTCCTGCCCTCGGTCGGTCGCGTGCGGCGCTTCGCGCACCCGCCGCAGGACGACGCCTGGCGCGTCGACGCGGGCATCGCGGACGGCGACGTCATCTCCGTCCACTACGACCCGATGATCGCGAAGGTCATCGCCAGCGGCGCGGATCGCGAGGCTGCGCTCGCGACGCTGCGGAACCGGCTCGACCGCACGGCGGTCTTCGGCGTCGCCAACAACCTGCCGCTGCTGCGCGCCATCGCCGCGCACCCGGCCTTCGCCGCGGGCGACGTGGACACCGGGTTCGTCGACCGCGAACTCGCCGGACTCACCGAGGACAGTCCGCCCGCAGCGGAAGCGCGTGTTGCTCGCGGCCAGTCTCGCGCTCGCCGAGCGTGCGCCGCGGTCCGATGCGGTTGCCTCGCCCTGGGCACTCGCGGACGGCTGGCGCGCAGCGGGCGCAACCACGCAGTCCATCGGCCTGCGCACGCCGGCGTTCCGGCGCTGGCGCGCGACGACGCGCGACGGGGCGCTCGAGCTCGCGGGCGACGGCGCGTCGATTCGCGGCCGCGTCCAGTTGCTCGAGCCGGACCGGTTTGCAGTCGACACGGGTCGCGGGATGCGTGAGCTCGAATTGATCCGCGATCGCGAGAATCTGCAGGTGATCGGCGAGCAGGCGGACGAGATCGCGCTCTCCCCTGCCTGGCCGCACGAACGCAGCGCCGAGGATGCCGACATGCATCCGGCCTCGCCGCTCCCCGGGCGCGTCGTCGAACTGCGCGTGAAGACCGGCGACACGGTCGCGCGCGGCGACGTGCTCGCGGTCGTCGAGGGCATGAAGATGCAGCATGCGATCCGCGCCGGGCGCGCCGGCCGCATCGCCACTGTGCTCGCACACGCAGGCGAGCTGGTCGAGGCCGAGGCGGTCCTGTTTGACATAGACCCCGCCTGAGTTGTCTTGCGACGCAATAATCGCTAAGGTCCTGGAACTATAAACATTTCTGCACCTGTGTTCGCAGTGCAGTAAAGGGACCCATGCAGCTTGGAAAGAAAGTCGTGGTCATCACGGGTGCGGCCCGTGGCATCGGGCGGGCGATGGCGCTCGCGTTCGCGGAGCGCGGCGCCGATGTCGCGGCTCTCGACCGCGACGCCGCGGGGCTCGAAGAGACCCGCGCCGCCTGCGAATCGCGCGGCGTACGGGCGCGCAGCTACGTCCTCGATGTCACCCAGGAAGCGCAGGTCATCAAGACTTTCGATGCGATCGTCGCGGACCTCAGGCGCTTCGACGTGCTGGTGAACAACGCCGGCATCACGCGCGACGCCCTGCTCCTCAAGGCCCAGGATGGCGCGATCCATTCCAAGATGTCGCTGGCGCAGTGGCAGGCCGTCATGGACGTGAACCTGACCGGCGTCTTCCTGTGCGGGCGCGAGGGGGCCGAGCGCATGATCCAGGTCGGCCACGGCGGCGTCATCATCAACATTTCCTCGATCTCGCGTGAGGGCAATCCGGGGCAGACCAACTATTCCGCGGCGAAAGCCGGCGTCGCCGCCATGACAGTCGTCTGGGCCAAGGAACTCGCGCGCTACGGGATTCGCAGCGCCGCCATCGCGCCTGGCTTCTGTGCCACGGAGATCCTGTCCGCCATGAAGCCCGAGATGGTCGATCGCGTGAAGGCGGCCGTGCCGCTGCACAGGCTCGGCGAGCCCGCCGAAATCGCCGCGACCGCGGTGTTCATCGCCGAGAACGACTTTGTCACGGGCCGCGTGGTCGAGGTGGATGGGGGACTTAGGTTGTAAACTGTCGGCCCGGGGGACATCCATGAATCTCGATCGGGTCAAGGCAGTCATCAGCGGCGGTGCATCGGGCCTCGGGCAGGCCACGGCAGCGCGCCTGGTCGCCGGCGGCGGGCAGGTCGCATTGCTCGACGTCCAGGACGACGCCGGCCGCAAGGCCGCAGCGGCGCTCGGATCCGCGGCGAGCTACCACCGCGCGGACGTGACCAGCGAATCCGCGGTCGAGGCGGCCGTCCGCGAGGCTGCCTCGCGCATGGGCGGACTCAATGTCGCGGTGTCCTGCGCCGGCGTCGCGACGCCCGGCAAACTGCTCGGCAAGGACGGCCCGCTCGCGGTTGCCGCGTTCCAGCGCGTGATGGACATCAACGTGCTCGGCACGTTCCTGCTCGACCGCGCGGCCGCAGCGATCATGCAGGGCAACGCGCCCGATGCCGACGGCGAACGGGGACTCCTGGTCCACACCGCTTCGGTTGCAGCGTTCGAGGGCCAGGTCGGCCAGGTGGCCTACGGCACGTCCAAGGCCGCGGTTGCCGGCATGGTGCTTCCGCTGGCGCGCGAGCTCGCGCGGTTCGGCATCCGCGTCGTCGGCATCGCGCCGGGAATATTCGGTACGCCGATGATGGCGGGCCTTCCCCAGGAAGCGCAGGACTCGCTCGGCCGGCAGGTGCCCTTCCCGCCGCGTCTCGGCCGCCCGGAAGAGTATGCGGAACTGGTCGCCGCGATCTGCACCAACCGCATGCTGAACGGCGACACGATCCGCCTCGATGGCGCGATCCGCATGGCGCCGCGCTGATGAAGGCGCGCGCGATCCATCGCTGCTTTGGGCTGCTCGCTGCGGCGTCACTCGCTGCCTGCACCGCGCAGCCACCGGCTGCGGCGCCCGCGCAGCAGAATGCGATCGACATCCCGGTCGACTACTACAAGCTCGACAATGGCCTCAAGGTCGTGCTTTCGCGGGATACGACGGCACCGACGGTGACCGTCGGCGTGTATTACCACATCGGCTTTCGCATCGAGCCGCGCGGCCGCACCGGCTTCGCGCACCTGTTCGAACACCTGATGTTCCAGGGTTCCGGGAATCTCGGGAAGATGGAATTCATCCGCCTGGTCGAGGGCAACGGCGGCGTGTTGAACGGCTCGACGCGCTTCGACTACACGAACTACTACCAGATCGTGCCCGCGCACGTGCTCGAGACGGTGCTGTGGGCCGAAGCGGACCGCATGAAGGCGCTCGCGATCACGCAGGCGAACCTCGAGAACCAGCAGGGCGTGGTGAAGAACGAGGTCCGCGACGCGACCATGAACCAGCCCTACGGCGGCTTCCCCTGGCTCACGATGCCGCAGGTGGCGAACACCAACTGGTTCAACGCCCACAACTTCTATGGCGACCTCGCGGACCTGGATGCCGCGACGCTCGATGACGCCAAGTCGTTCTTCGACACTTACTACGCGCCGAACAACGCGGTGCTCGTGGTCGCGGGCGACTTCGACCCGGCGGCCGCGCGCGCGGCGATCGCGAAGTATTTCGCGGCGATACCGGCCCGTGCGCAGCCAGCGCGGCCGGACCTCACCGAGCCCGTGCAAGCCGCGGAGAAGCGCGATTCCTACGTCGACCGCCTCGCGCCGCGGCCGGCGCTCGCGCTCGCCTGGCAGGCGCCGCCGCGCAACACGCCGGAGCACTACGCGTTCAGCCTGCTCGACACGATCCTCCTGCAGGGCGAGGACAGCCGGCTGTGGCAGAAGCTGGTGCAGGAACGCGGGTACTCGAACGCGGTCAGCGGCGGCACCAACATGCTGGGCAACGAGTTCACCTACGACGGCCCGATGCTGTGGATGCTCTACCTGGTCCACGACCCGGGCGCCACGCCCGAGGCCATCATCGCGGACGTCGACGCCGAGATCGCACGCCTCCAGGCCGAGCCGCCGACGGCCGAGGAACTCGACCGGGCGCGAACCAAGCTGCGCGCTTCCCTGTACGACCTGGCGGGCTCGAGCACGCGCTTCGGGCTCGTGGACTTCCTTGCCTGCTTCGCGCTCTTCGACGACGACCCGGCGCGCATCAACCGGCTCGAGTCCGACTTCCGCGCCGTGCCTCCCGAGCTCATCCGCGACGTCGCGCGCAAATACCTGACGCCGTCCCGCCGTACCGTGCAGGTCGTCGTCCCGGGACGCGCCGCATCGCCTGCTCCCGCCCCGGAAGCTTCGCCATGAAGCGCCTCGCCGCACTCGTGGCTGTCCTCGCCGCCGCAACCGCGGTTGCACAGGATCGCGAAACGCCGCCGGCACCCGGCACTCCGCACGAATTCCGGCTGCCGGCCAAGGAGACGATCCGGCTCGACAACGGGCTGGCGGCGACGTTCATCGACTACGGGAGCGTGCCGAAAGTGACGCTGCTCGCGGTCGTGCGGACCGGCAACATCGACGAGGGCGAGGACACCTGGCTGCCGGACGTGGCGGTCGAAATGCTCAAGGAGGGCACGACGTCCCGCTCGGCCTACGACATCGCGAAAGCCGCGGCCGGCATGGGCGGCGCGCTCGGCCTCGGCGTCGGCGCGGAGCAGACGACGGCCGGCATCTCCGTGCTGTCCGACCACGCCGTGGCGGCGGTCGAACTGCTCGCGGACGTGCTCCGCAACCCGCGCTTCCCGGAATCGGAACTCCCGCGCGTGCGCGCGAACTTCGAGCGCAGCCTGGCGGTCGCGCGCGCGGACCCGCAATCGCTCGCCGACGAAGCGCTCGCGCGGCTCATATTCGGCGACCATCCCTTCGGTCGCGTGCTGCCGCGCGAAGGCCAGCTCGCCGGCTACGACATCGGGAAACTGCGCGACTTCTACGACCGGAACTTCGGCGCGCGGCGTACCCACGTTTACGTCGCGGGCCGCTATGACCGGCAGGCGCTCGAGGCGGCATTGCGTCGCGCGTTCCAGGACTGGCGTCCCGGCGAAGCTCCCACGGACCTGCCGGCGAAACCGGCCGACGGGCTGCAACTCGCGCTGGTCGACAGCCCGGGGGCGCCGCAGTCCTCGGTGCGCATGGCCGTGCCGGTCCCCGACCCGGCGAGCGCCCTCTATTTCCAGACCACGCTGATGAACAGCCTGCTGGGTGGGACCTTCGGATCGCGGATCACGAGCAACATCCGCGAGGACAAGGGCTACAGCTATTCGCCGGGCTCTTCGATCAATGCGCGGCGTGGCGGCGCGCTGTGGACGCTGTCCGCAGAGATCACGGCGGAGCACACGGCCGCGGCCATCACCGAGATCTTCAACGAGATCGAGCGGCTGCAACGCGAGGCGCCCACCGAGGCGGAGCTGACGCCCGTCAAGAACTACCGCGCGGGAGTCTTCGTGATCTCGAACTCCTCGCCGAACGGCGTGCTCGGGCAGCTCGCCTTCATGAACCTGCACGGCCTACCCGACGATTTCCTGTCGCACTGGGTCGCGAACGTGCAGGCCGTGACGCCCGCGCAGGTGAGCGACATGGCGCGGCAGTTCGTCCGCCTGGAGCGCATGACCGTCGTCGTCGCGGGCGACCTCGCCAAGGTCGGTGACAGCGTGCGGGCGCTGCCGCAGTTTGCGGGGGCGCGAATGCCGTGACCGACCGCGACGTCATGAAACACGACGTCACCCTGCCCTACGAACTCGCGGACCGTGCATGACCAGTTCACGCACAACTCTCGCACGAGACTTGAGAATTCTTCCTGACTTTTTCATGGCTCAAGGAGCGGCGAAACTCTGGCAGCAGCTGCTACGAAAATCGGACCGAGCTCACCAGATCGCCGAGGCTAGACCTGATCGCTACTCAAGAGCGGGTGAACGTCGGCGCAAGTCTTGCACGCAGGTTTCTCACCAGGAGCGCTCGAATATCAGGCCGATGATGGGAAGTGCTTCCCCTTCGTCTTCGACAATTACGCCCCGCCGCGGGTCGAATTCCTGCGAGCCCCCGTCAGGGCCGCCATAGACGTTGATCACGTCCAGGAACGCGACAAGATCCACCGGGCCGAGAGGAAGCCGGTAGTCGACCCGGATATTGAGCGAGTGAGAGTCATCAAGCCGAAGCGCGTTCTGCTGCGTCAGTTCCTTCGAGTAGCGCAGTGGCTGTCCTGCTCCCAGCACGTCACTATTGATGATGAAATCGTCCGTGGGTCGCCCGGTAGCCCATTTCCAGCGCGCACCTAATTTCCAGCGTTCGGTGATCTCCCAGCTGCCGCCGATGGAAAAGAAGTGCTCGCGGTTGAAGTCGGCGTCATATTCCCCGAAGCCGTCGTTGTCGTCGATACGCGCGTCGTTATAAGCGTAGACGACATTCCCGAACCAGCCATCCTCAAAGCGCCGTGACAGAACGACGTCCAGGCCGAGATTCGTGCCCTCCCCGTCGTTGGTGACACGGCCACTGGTGCGTCCCTGCGCGACGACGACATTGTCCAGCCACTGATAGTACGGCTCGACGAGCAGCGACCAGTCCGGGCCAAAGGACTGCTCGAAGCCGACGCTCACGTGCGTGATTCGCTCGTTTTCGATGTCAAAGTTCTCCGGGCTCGCCGCGCGGACCAGAAAGCGCGGCGACTGATAGAACACGCCCGCGGTTGCCGACACTCGCATGTCCGGCTGGGGGCGCCAGTTCGCCGCAAGCCGCGGAGAGACGAGCGATTCGTCCGAAAATCCATCGCGATCGTAACGAAGCCCGGCTCTCAGATCCCATTGAGCGAACTCGAATACCTGCTCGCCGTAGGCGGCATAGCTGGTCTCCTTCGCCTCATAAACCGAGTCGATGTCATCCGCTGTCAACGTGATGTATTGCTGGCCGGGCGGGCGCGGGTCGGTCGTGCGATAGACGAACCGGTCCCAGTCCTCCCTGAGGAAAGTCGAATAATCGACGTCGGTCTGCCAGACGCGCAGCCCGGCCGATCCCTGGCCGAAGCGATTGCGAGTCACATAGTCGCTGTGCCAGCCGATCTCTGTTTCCTTCTCGTTGACGGTAATCAATCGCTCGCGCACCGGGACATCCTCGGCCGGGGTACCCTCCGGCACAAGATCCGGGTAAGCCTCACCTTCCGATGTGATCTTGTCGTTCGCGCGGTAGTAGAGTCGATTCGTCCATTCACCGGTCTCCCCGACCAGGTGGCGCCAGGTCAGCCCCGTCAGGTACAGGTCCTGCTCGGTGTCGATCAGCGCCACGTCCTCGAAGTCCGGGGACTCGAGGACGTTGTCGATATCGCGCGTGTATTCCTCCGGCGCGTAGATGCCGAGGAATTCGATCGTGTCGCCAGAATCGAGGGAAGTCACCGTCTTGAGGACGATATCGGTCAGTTCCGGCTGGCCAATGTCCAACTCCTCGATCATTTCGAAGACCTGGCCGAAATCGAATTGACGCGCCGTAAAATACACGGTCGTATCATCATGTATGCCGCTTGGCCCCTCGTAGCCGAATTCGAGCCCTGCGATGTCCACCCGCAGGCTGGCGCTGGGCGTCGGGCTGCCGCCAGCGACGTCGAGTTTCAGCAGCGAACCTGAGCGCCCTCCGTACGCAGCGCTCCAGCCGCCGGGCGAGAATTCCGCATTCGCGATGGAATTCGGCGCGAAGATCGAGTAGCGACCACCGCCACCGATGTCCTCCTCCTCGCCGAGTGTCTGGTCGAAGTGAACCACACGGTCAAATGGCAGATCGTCAACCAAAATCAGGTTGTCACGGGGTCCACGGCCCCGCACGGAGAAGTCGGCGAATTCGCCGTCGGATATCAGCCCCGGCAGGCCGTCCAGCGCCCGCATGACGTCACTACCTGTGCCAGGGGCACTGCGCAGTTCCTCCCGGTTCAGCAAGGAGTTGCTCACCGCCCCATACGGATCGGCAAGTCTGCGCGCGGGCTACAACTACGACTTCCTCGAGCGCCTCCGTGCGGGCGAGCATCTCGAGGTTTAGCGGAGTCACCTTGCGGCCGACTACACGTACGCTGGGTTCCCTGGCTCCAACCAAGCCAGGGCCATCTGCCGTAACCACATAGAGCCCTATATCGAGATCGCTCAATTCGACAGTTCCGTCGGCCGTCGTACGACCGGTAGTGACGTTACCGTCGCGGTCGGTCACGGTCACAGTCACCCCCTCGAGAGGCCGCTGTGTCTCCATGCTGACGACTGCAATGAGCATCCCACCATCTGCGCTTTGCGCCATCGCAGCAGAGGATGCGCAGATGACCAGCACCCCTGCGAAAAGCCGAATGATGTGTTTCATGCCGATCTGCTCCGTGTACTGGGCGCGGTTGCCATGGAGGCTCAGCGCGCATGAATTCTGGGCCCACTAAGGTGAAGGCAGCGTGAAGAGCGCGCGGCGGCTGAGGCACCCGCGCCGGTCAGCCTTTCGCAGCTTCCGCGCGCGCGCCCGGAAAGGTGATCTCGACGCGCGTTCCCACGCCGGGCTGGCTCTCGATTTTCACCGGCCAGCCGAACCGGTCCGACAGCCGCCTGACGATCGACAGCCCGACGCCGTGCCCGCCGCGTTGCGCCGACTCCCCGCGCACGAACGGACGGTAGAGCTCCGCCAGCCGGTCAGGCGCGATGCCGACGCCCGTGTCGCGGATCACGACCTTGTCCGCGTCGATCGAGACGTCGACTTCGCCGCGGTCCGTGTATGAGAAAGCATTGCGCAGCAGGTTTCCGACCAGGATGGCCAGCACGCGCTCGGGCGCATCGACGTGCAGTCGGTGGTTCTCCGTGAAGCGCGACACGACCGGCCTGCCCTCCGCCGCCTGTTGCGCGCGTGCCAGTTCCTCCGACACGACGTCGTTGATGCACACCGAGCTGGCCGGCAGCCCGACTTCGTCCTCGCGCGCCAGCAGGAGGAAGGCATTGGTCAACTCATCCATGTCCCCGGCCGCCCGGCGGATGCGCTCGGCGGCGCGCCGGCCGGCATCGGTCAGCGTCTCGTCCGCCAACAGCAGCTCGGACGAAATCTGGATGACCGTCAGCGGGCTGCGCAGTTCGTGGCTGGCATCGCGCGTGAACTGCCGCTCGCGCGCGACGAGCTGGACCAGCCGGTCGGAGTAGCGGCCCAGCGCATCCGCGAGCTCCCGCACCTCGTCGTCCGCCGCCGGCGGCAGCCGCGAGCGATCGAAGGGGGCCGGGTTGGGCGCGGTCGGGTCGAGCTCGCGCACCTGGCGCGCCAGCGCGATGACCGGCGAGAACGCGCGGCGCGAGGCGCGGAACGCGAGCCACGTCGTCAGGTAGAGGACCAGCAGGACGAAAGCGAGCGGCAGCAGCCCGAACAGGGTGACGAGCTTCGCCACGCCGCCGCGGTCGAAGACGAGGGTCAGCCGGCGGCCGGTTTGTTCCGTGACGTACACGACCGTGGGACCCGCCGCGCCATCGCCCTCGTGGAACCCCGGACCCAGGGACGCAAGCTCGGCAGGCGCGCCGTCGAGATAGCCGGTCAGGTTCAGCGTCGCCGGAAGCGGATGCGAGGTATCGGCGGCGTACCGCTCCCAGAAGAAAGTCGCCTCGTCGCGCAGCGCCTGCCGGATCAGCACGTCTTCCAGGAGCACGTTGGCGAGGAACACGCTGATCACGGCTGCAAGCCCGATGAAGGCGGCCTGCAGCACGAAAGTGCGGCCGAGCCGCGCACGGACGCCGCTACGTCGAGCCATCGTCTGCGATCCGGTAGCCCCGCGCCGAAACGGTGTGCAGCAAGGGACGGTCGAACGGGCGGTCAATCGCCTTGCGCAGGTTGTACAGGTGGCTGCGCAGGGCATCGCTGTCCGGCGGCACTTCCCCCCATACCTCGCGCTCGAGATCAGGCCGGCTCACGACGCGGGGCGACGCGCGCATCAGGGCGGTCAGCAGCCTGAAACCGATCGGCGTAACCACGAGAGCGCGCCCGGCACGCGTCGCCTGCTGGGTCGCCAGGTCGAGCATCAGGTCGCCGACGCGGTAAGTCTCGCGCGCGGTGGCTCCGCGGTGCCGCCGCACCAGTGTCCGCAAGCGCGCCTCCAGCTCGCGGATCTCGAAGGGCTTCACCAGGTAGTCGTCCGCGCCTGCTTCCAGGCCGGTGATCTTGTCCTCGAGCGTGTCCCGCGCGGTCAGCATCAGGATCGGCGTGTCGCGCCGTGCCTCCTCGCGCAGCTTGCGGCAGACGACGAAACCGTCGGCGCCGGGCAGCATGACGTCGAGCACGATGACGTCGTAACCGTGGGTCACCGCAAGGTGCAGGCCGGTGATGCCGTCGGCGGCATAGTCGACGACGAAGCCGCGGGGCTCGAGGAAATCGACGATCGATTCCGCGATGTCACGGTGGTCCTCGATCAGGAGGACGCTGACTTGGCGGGTTTCGTTGGGCATGGCGTGCGGCGGATTCGGGGTCGGAGTCACGCGGGATTGTAGTGCAAGGCGGCCGGCAGCCTGACGGGATTGGGCGCTGCCGACCGCCTGCGGGGGCAGTGTCGATCAGCCGTCGCGGTCGCGGATGCGCGCCTGGATCCGCGCGGTTCCGATCGGGAAGCCGGCCTTGAACACGCCGTCGAGCCCGAATGCCCCGTTGAGCGTGGTCGGCAGCGATGCTCGTGAGCGTGAGCTTTGCGCGATTGACGCGCAGGATGGCCACGCCGCTAGCCGGGTCGCCAGTAACCGACGGAGCCTGCGTCAGCTCGACGTCGAACAGCGCAATGCGGTCGACGATCGTGTCGTTCGCCTTCACGACGCCCGACAGGCGCAGAGCGTTGCCCAGGTTCTCGATGATGAACGACGTGAGCGCGACGCGCGTCCCGCCGGCGGTCAGCGTGAGGCCGCCGGAATGGATGATCTCGAGCACCGGCCCCTCCGCATCCAGCTCGCCGGTCGGGAATCGGGAACTCCGCCGACGACACCCTGCTTCGTCACGTGCAGGCCGCCCGGCAGGACGTTGTCGGGCGTGACGCCGAGGGCTCCGAGCGCCTCGACGAGTTCTGTCGAAAGGTGGACCGGGTCGTGCCGGAGACGAGTTGAACGGAAGGCGCGGCGATCGCCGCCTGCGCGAGCATCAGCGTGCCGGCGAGAGCGAAGCCAGCAGCGGCAGAGACGGGTCGAGATGTACATGGAATTCCTCCGTGAGAGTGTGTTGAGCGCGGTGCGCACGCTGCCACACGCATGATCTCGAAGGCGTGAACGCCCGGTGAAGCCTTCGTGAAGACGCCGGTCGTCGCGGCCGCTTTGCTTCACGTCGGCTTCACGGCGACTCGTATACGGTGCCGGCCGGATAACTTGGCGAGAGGCTCCACATGTCAACGGGCGGCGTGACGCGCGCAGCGCTGGGCTGGGTCGAGCAGGGGCTCGTGCCGGATGGCGTCGTGCGCGCCGGAATCCGGCGCCTGTGCGAGGCGCGCCTGGCCGACATCGGCGCCGGCGACTGCGAGCGGTCGGCCGCGGCCACGGAGCGTTTCATCGAGTCGATGAACTGCGCACCCATCGCGCTGCTGCCAGACCGGGCGAACGAGCAGCACTATGAAGTGCCGGCCCGATTCTTCGCGCTGGTGCTGGGCCAGCACCGCAAGTACAGCTGTGCGCACTGGACCGCAGGGACGGCAAACCTGGACGCGGCGGAAGCGGCAGCCCTCGAGATCACCTGCGCACGGGCGCGGCTCGCCGACGGGCAGGACGTGCTGGAGCTGGGCTGCGGCTGGGGCTCGCTCACGCTCTGGATGGCCGAGCGCTATCCCGCCAGCCGGATCACGGCCGTATCGAACTCGGCGTCGCAGCGCGCCTGGATCGAGTCCGAGTGCGCGCGACGCGGCCTCACCAACGTCCGCGTGCTGACCGCCGACATGAACGGCTTCCAGCCGGGACGGCGCTTCGACCGCGTCGTCTCGATCGAGATGTTCGAGCACATGCGCGACTGGCGCAGCCTGTTCGGCCGCGTGAACGGATGGCTGACGGCCGACGGCCTGTTCTTCATGCACGTGTTCTGCCACCGCAGCACGCCGTACGCCTTCGAGGAACACGGCCCGACCGACTGGATGAGCCGGCATTTCTTCTCCGGCGGCATGATGCCGTCCGACGGCCTCGCGGCACGTTTCCAGGATGACCTGCGGCTCATCGAGCGCTGGCGGTGGGACGGCACCCACTACCAGAAGACGGCGAATGCCTGGCTCGCAAACCTCGATGCGCGCCGCGGCGAGGCGCTCGAAGACACTGGCCGCCACGTACGGCGCGGAGAAAGCGGAAGCGTGGCTGCAACGCTGGCGAGTCTTCTTCATGGCCTGCGCCGAGCTGTTCGGCTACCGGGCAGGGCAGGAATGGTGGGTCGGCCATTACCTGTTCCGGCGCGGCGAGCCGGGCGCGTAGTCCGCATCGTGCAGGTCTCCACCGTCATCGCGAACGTGATTCTCTTCCAGGCCGCCTGGTTGACCGGCGTGCTCGGCGCCGCCAGCGGCCGGCCGTGGCTCGGGCCGCTGGCCGCGCTCGCCGTCGTCGCGTGGCACCTGGCGCGGGCGAAGCGCGCGCTGCCGGAAGCCCTGCTGCTGGCGGCCGCACTCGCCCTCGGCGCCGCTTTCGAAAGCCTCCTGGTCTGGGGCGGCTGGCTACGTTTCGGGTCGAGCGAGGTCGCGGCCGCCATCGCGCCCGCCTGGATGATCGCGCTGTGGGCCGTGTTCGCGACGACGCTGAACGTGTCGCTGCGGCTGCTTCACAACCGGCACGTCGTAGCCGCTGTCCTGGGAGCCGTGGCTGCGCCGCTCTCCTACTACGCGGGCAGCCGCCTGGGTGCCGTCGAGTTCGTGAACGTCGGCACGGCGCTGCTCGTCATCGGCGCGGGCTGGGTCGTCCTGATGCCCGTGCTGGTCTCGCTGGCTGCACGGCTCGACGGGTACGCGACGCCATGAACGCGCTGTCCGACTGGGTCGCCACGCTGCCCGCGCTCATGCGCTCTCGCGTTGATCGCGTGGATCGTGGCGAGCGCGCGCCGGAACGTCGGGCTGGTGGACATCGCCTGGTCGCTGTTCTTCCTGCTCGCCGCGTGCCGTGCTTGCCTTGCGGGCGCCGGAGGTCAGCGCTCGCGGCTGGATTCTCATCGCCCTCGTCGCGCTCTGGGCATTGCGGCTCGCTGCGTACCTCGCCATCCGGAACTGGAACGCGCCCGAGGACCGCCGCTACCGCGCCATCCGCGCGCGCAACGAGCCGGGCTTCGCCTGGAAGAGCCTCTACCTCGTCTTCGGGCTGCAGGCGCTGCTCGCCTGGCTGATATCCGCCCCGCTCGCGGCCGCCATCCCGGCGCCGGGCGCACCGGGCGCGCTCGGCGTGCTGGGCACGATCGTTGCCGGCTTCGGAATCGCCTACGAAACCGTGGCGGACTGGCAGCTCGCGCGTTTCAAGGCGGACCCCGGCAATTCGTCGCGGGTCATGGACCGCGGCCTGTGGCGGCTGAGCCGGCACCCGAACTACTTCGGGGAATTCTGCGTCTGGTGGGGCTTCTACCTGCTCGCGGCGGACGCGGGCGGCTGGTGGACGGCGTTCTCGCCGGTGCTCATGAGCGTCCTGCTGCTGCGCGTCTCGGGTGTCGTGCTGCTCGAGCGCGACATCGGCGAGCGCCGCCCTGACTACCGCCACTACGTGTCGCGCACCAACGCGTTCTTTCCCGGACCGTCGCGGGAGGCCTGATGCGCATCGTCGCGCTGCTGGTTGCGCTCGCATTCACGGTCCCGGCTTCGGCCGCCGCGGGTGCCTGGAACTTCCGCGTCATGCTCGATGACCGCGAGATCGGCCGGCACCGGTACGAGCTGCAGCCGCGGGACGACGGCATGGAGCTGCGCAGCGAGGCGCGTTTCGACGTGCGCCTGCTGTTCTTCAGCGCCTACCGCTACGAGCACGAAGCCGTCGAACGCTGGCAGGGCGGCTGCCTGCGTGCGCTGCAGTCGCGCACCGTCACCAACGGCGAGCGCATCGCGGTCTCGGCCCGCGAAGCGGACGGGCAACTGACCGTGGATCGCCCCGGCGGCCGCGACGTCCATCCGGGCTGTGTCCAGAGCTTCGCCTATTGGGATCCGCGCATCCTCGAAGCCCGCGCGCTCCTCAACAGCCAGACCGGCGAACTCGTGCCGGTCCAGGTCGTGCGACTGGGAACGGAAACCGTGACGGTCCAGGGCGCAGGACCTGCTCGCCACGCGTCACCGCATCCGCGGCACCGGGCTGCAGATCGACCTCTGGTACGTCGGGCGAGCGCTGGGTCGCCCTCGAAGCGCTGACGGAAGGTGGGCGGCGGCTGCGCTATGAGCTCGCCGCGGATGCTCACCCATGAACCGCGCCGTGCCGCTCGCCGCCTTGGTCGCGCTCGCGCTCTGCGCCTGCCGGCAGGACAGTCATCCGCCGCTCGCGCTCGCCGAGGACGTCGACCTCGAGCGCTTCATGGGCGACTGGTACGTCATCGCCAACATCCCGACCCGCATCGAGCGCGGCGCGCACAACGCGGTCGAGTCGTATCGCCTCGCAGACGACGGCACGATCGAGACGACTTTCACCTTCCGCAAGGACGGCTTCGACGGCGAGCTCAAGCGTTACACGCCGCGCGGCTTCGTGCGGGAGGGCACCGGCAACGCCGTCTGGGGCATGCGCTTCGTCTGGCCGGTCAAGGCCGACTACCGCATCGCCTGGCTCGATCGTGACTACACGCTGACCGTGGTCGGACGGGAGGCCCGCGACTACGTGTGGATCATGGCCCGGCGCCCGCAGATTGCCGAGTCCGACTACCTCACGCTGGCCGCCTTCGTCGCCGACCAGGGCTATGACGTGTCGAAACTGCAGCGCGTGCCGCAGCGCTGGGAGGCCACGCCGTGACGGCGAGCCGCCTCGCGCTCGCCCTGCGCCGCTGGGTCGACAGCGGGGCGGACGCGGCCGGCCCCGGCGACGACGCGGAGCACCGCGTCGACTGGGCGCGCGTGCTGCCGTTCGTGGCCGATGCACGTCGCCTGCCTCGGTGCCCTCGCGACCGGAGCGAGTGCCACGGCGATCGCCGTCGCGGCCGCGCTGTTCCTGGTCCGCATGTTCGCGATCACCGCGTTCTATCACCGGTACTTTTCCCATCGCGCCTTCCGCGCCTCGCGCGCCGCACAGTTCGTGTTCGCGCTGCTGGGCGCCTCGGCCGTGCAGCGCGGCCCGCTGTGGTGGGCGGCGCATCACCGGCATCACCACGCGCACGCGGACCGCCAGGACGACCCCCACTCTCCCGTCCAGCACGGCTTCCTGCGCAGCCACTGCGGCTGGTTCCTGGCGCGCGAGAACTTCGCCACCCGCCTCGCGCGGGTTCCGGACCTCGCGCGCTACCCGGAGCTGCGCTGGCTCGACCGCTACGACGCCGTCGTTCCGGCCGCGCTCGCCGCGCTGCTCTTCGGGATCGGCGCCTGGCTCGAACGCGCGGCGCCCCATCTCGGCATCTCCGGCGCCCAGCTCCTCGTGTGGGGGTTCTGCATCTCGACGGTCCTGCTCTGGCACGCGACCTTCACGATCAACTCGCTCGCGCACCGCTTCGGCAGCCGCCGCTACGCCACGCGCGACGACTCGCGCAACAACGTCTGGCTGGCGCTGCTGACGCTCGGTGAAGGATGGCACAACAATCACCACCGCTACCCGGCCGCGGCGCGGCAGGGCTTCTTCTGGTGGGAGATCGATGTCGCCTGGTACGGGCTTCGGCTGCTCGAGGCGCTCGGCGTGGTTCGCGACCTCACGCCCGTGCCGGCGGCGATTCGCGATTCGCACCGCCGGGCCCGCGCCGGGGCGCCGCGATGAAGATTGCCGTCATCGGCGCCGGCATCGCCGGGAACGTCGCGGCCGCGCGGCTGCATGCCGCGCACGAGGTCACGGTCTTCGAGGCGGCCGCGCGCGTCGGCGGCCACACGCACACGCACGAGGTCGAAGTCGCGGGCCGCCGTGTCTCCGTCGACACGGGATTCATCGTCTACAACGAACGCACCTATCCGCGCTTCACCGCGCTGCTCGCCCGGCTCGGCGTCGCCACGCAGGAAAGCTCGATGAGCTTCTCGGTGCGCGACGAGGCGTCCGGCCTCGAGTACAACGGCACTTCGCTCAACGCCCTGTTCGCCCAGCGGCGCAACCTGGTGCGACCCGCTTTCCTCGGCATGGTCCGCGACATCCTGCGCTTCAATCGCGAGGCGCCCCGCCTGCTCGACGCGGCAGGGCCCGGATCCGACGCTCGGCGACCTGCTCGCCGCGGGACGCTATGGCCGCGCTTTCCGCGAGCTCTACATCGTGCCCATGGGCGCGGCGATCTGGTCCACCGACCCCGCCCGGATGCTCGACTTCCCGGCGCGTTTCTTCATCCGCTTCCTGCACAACCACGGCATGCTGACGGTGGACGACCGGCCGGTGTGGCGCACGATCACGGGCGGCTCGGCGCGCTACGTCGAGCGGCTCATCGCCCCGTTCGCGGATCGCATTCGCCTTGCGACGCCGGTCGAGTCCGTCCGACGACTCCCCGGCGGCGTGCTGGTGAAGCCGCGCGGGCACGAGGCGCAACGATTCGACGCCGTCTTCCTCGCCTGCCACAGCGACGAGGCACTGCGCCTTCTCGCCGACCCGGACTCGGTCGAGCGCGAGGTGCTCGGCGCGATTCCGTACCGCCGCAACGAGGCGGTGCTCCACACCGACGGGCGGCTGCTGCCGCGCTCGGCCCTCGCCCACGCGGCGTGGAACTACCATCGGCTGGCGGATCCAGCTGCGCCCGTGGCCCTGACGTATTGCATGAACACCCTGCAGCGGCTGGAGCTGCCCGTGCCGCTGCTGGTCACGCTGAACCGTACCGACGCGATCGACCCCGGCCGCGTCCTGCGGCGGATGATCTACGCGCACCCCGTGTTCACGTCGGCATCCGTCGCGGCCCAGGCCCGGCAGCGCGAGATCAACGGCGCGCGGCGAACCTACTACTGCGGCGCCTGGTGGCGGAACGGATTCCACGAGGACGGCGTCGCGAGCGCCGAGGCCGCCGTCGCGCATTTCGAGGAGGACCATGCACAGCGCCATCTACACCGGTCGGCTTAGGCATCGCCGCTTCGGGCCGGTGCCGCACGCGTTCAGCTACGGCATCACGCTGCTGCTGGCTCGACCTCGCGGAGCTCGACGACGTGTTCCGGGGACGCTGGCTGTGGTCGGTCCGGCGTCCGGCGCTTGCGCGCTTCCGGCGCGAGGACTATCTCGGCGGCGACGGCCAGCCGCTCGACGTCGCCGTGCGCGATCGCGTCGCTCGCGAGACCGGCCGCCGCCCGACGGGGCCGATCCGGCTCCTGACCCAGATTCGCATGCTGGGCTTCTGCTTCAATCCGGTGAGCTTCTATTACTGCTACGACGAGCACGACACCCGCGTCGAGGCGATCGTCGCCGAGATCACCAACACGCCCTGGAACGAGCGGCATGCCTACGTGTTGCGCACGGAGCACGGTGCGCCCATGCGCTTCGGCCTGTCCAAGGCCTTTCACGTCTCGCCCTTCCTGCCGATGGACATGGACTACGACTGGCGCTTCTCGTCCCCGGCCGACACGCTCGCCGTGCACATGTCGAACCTGCGCGGTGGAAATCGCGTCTTCGATGCGACGCTGATGCTTCGGCGCCGCGAGATCTCGGGGCCGAGCCTGGCTGCGATGCTCATGCGCCAGCCAATCGGCTCGCTCGCCGTCGTGGGCCGGATCTACTGGCAGGCGTTGCGGCTCTGGGCCAAGCGCGTCCCTGTCCACGTCCATCCCGCCAAGCGCGCCCTGGAGAAACTCGCGTGACCGACACGACCCTGATCGAACGCTGCGCACCCGCCCTGCGGCCGGGGCTGCCCGCCCGGATCGCCCGCAAGGCCGTGCACGCGCGGCTGTCCCGGCTCACGCACGGACGCCTGCGGCTGCGCGACGGCGGCGAGACTCACGCCTTCGGCCGCGGCGACGGCATCGAGTCCTCGATCACCGTCGCTGGACCCGGCGTTCTATGCGGACGTTGCGCTCGGCGGCTCGGTCGGCGCCGGGGAATCCTACGTCCAGGGGCGCTGGCGCTCCGACGACCTCACGGGCGCCATGCGCCTGATGCTCCAGAATGGCGACGCCCTGGGCGGCATGGAGCGCGGCCTCGCGCGCCTGTCGGCGCCGCTGCATCGCCTCGCGCATGCGCTCCGGCGCAACACGCGCGCCGGCAGCCGCCGCAACATCGCGGCGCACTACGATGTCGGCAACGACTTCTTCCGGCTGATGCTCGACGAGACGATGATGTACTCGTGCGCGCTGTTCGAGCGGCCGGACATGACGCTCGCCGAAGCCCAGGTGGCGAAGCTCGACCGCCTCTGCCGCGCACTCGACCTCGGCCCGTCCGACCACGTCCTCGAGATCGGCACGGGCTGGGGCGGCTTTGCGATCCATGCGGCGGGACGGTATGGATGCCGCGTAACGACCACGACCATCTCGCCCGCCCAGTTCGAGCTCGCCAGAGAGCGTGTGCGCCGCGCGCCGGGCTCGCGGACCGCGTGACGCTGCTCGCGCGAGGACTATCGCGACCTGCGCGGCCGTTACGACAAGCTCGTCTCGATCGAGATGATCGAGGCCATCGGCCACCAGCAATATGGCCAGTACTTCCACCAGGCAGCGGCCCTGTTGCCGCGCGGCGGCCGGATGGCGCTGCAGTCGATCACGATCGCCGACCGGCACTACGAGCGTACGCGCGACGAGGTCGATTTCATCAAGCGCTACATCTTCCCGGGCGCCTGCATCCCGTCCGTGAGTGCCCTGGCGTCCGCCATGGCCGCATCCGGCGACCTGCGCATCGTGTCGCTGGAGGACATCGGTCCTCACTACGCCACGACGCTGGCTGCCTGGCGCAGGAACTTCCTGGGCAACCTGCCCGGAGTTCGCGACCTCGGTTATTCGGATGACTTTGTCCGCCTGTGGGAGTTCTACCTCTGCTACTGCGAGGCGGGCTTCGCCGAACGTCAGCTCGGGGACGTGCAGATGATCCTCGCCCGCGAGGGCTGAGGGGATCAGCGCGGCGTGTACCCGCGCGTCTGGCGCAGCTCGCCCTTCTCGCAGACGACGACCAGCGAGCGCCAGTTCTCGATCATGTGCGCGGCCTGCGCCTCGCCTCGCGGCACCCGGTCTGGGTGACCGACCTTTCCACGGCCCGTCCCCTTGCCCGAACGCCACGCCTTCACCGTCCTGCACGCTCGATTTTCCGCAGCTTCGCTGGCTGAGGCACACTGCGGGCCGAGGCGGCGAGATTGCGGTCGAGGTGGCCAGGTTTTTAGGTACTTTGCGGCTGCGCCGCGCATGGCGCTCATGCGGGATTTACCGGAGACTTACCGGAACTCGCATGGATATGTAAGCTAATGAAAAATAAGGAGTAATCGTGGAGCGTGACGTCATGGAATACGACGTCGTGATCGTCGGTGCCGGTCCCGCCGGGCTCGCCACCGCGATCCGCTATCAAGGAACTCCAGCCCGACCGCAGCGTCTGCGTGCTGGAGAAAGCCTCCGCAATCGGCGCGCAGCTCATTTCGGGATGTGCCCTCGAACCCGGGCCCCTCGATGCCTTGCTGCCGGGCTGGCGCGAGACGCCACCGGACATCTGCGTGCCGGCGACGCGTGACGAGTTCCTCTACCTCACCAAGACCGGCGGCATGCGGCTGCCGACGCCGCCGCAGATGCACAACCGCGGCAACTTCATCGTCTCGCTGGGGCAGCTGGCGCCGCTGCTCGCCGCGCGCGCCGAGGCACTCGGCGTGGACGTCTTTCCCGGCTTCGCCGCCGCCGAGGCCCTGGTCGAGGACGGCCGCGTTGCAGGCGTGCGGATCGGCGACATGGGGCTCGACCGCGACCGCAAGCCCGGCCCGAACTACGCGCCGGGCGCTGACATCCGCGCGGGCACGACGGTGCTGGCAGAGGGCTGCCGCGGCAGCGTCACCAAGCAGCTGATCGCGCGGCTTGGCCTCGCCGACGGCCGCCAGCCGCAGACTTTCGGCCTCGGCATCAAGGAACTGTGGCAACTGCCACCCGGGCGCGCGGAACCGGGGCTGATCCAGCACACGGTCGGCTGGCCGGTCGATGCCCGCACGTACGGCGGCAGTTTCCTCTACCACCTCGACCGCGACCGCGTGTACGTCGGCTACGTGGCCGGGCTCGACTACGAGGACCCGCGCTTCAAGCCATTCGAGGCGTTCCAGCAGTTCAAGCATCACCCTCGCATCCATGCCCTGCTCGAGGGCGGCGAAGTACTCGCCTACGGCGCGCGCACGATCGCGGCCGGCGGCTGGCAGTCGCTGCCGCGCATGGATGCGCCGGGGCTCCTGCTGGTCGGCGATTCAGCAGGCACTTTAAACGTGCCGAAGATCAAGGGCGTGCACCAGGCGATTCGCTGCGGCGTGCTCGCCGCGGAACATCTCGCCGAGACCGGCGGCACGGCGGGCTTCGAGGCGCGCTGGCGCGATTCCGCGGGCGGACGCGAACTCAAGCGCGTGCGCAACATCAAGCCTGGATTCCACCGGGGGCTCTGGTGGGGACTTGCGAATGGCGCGCTCGAAACGGCGCTCGCCGGCCATACGCCCTGGACGCTGTCGCACACGGAGAATCACCTCGCGCTGCATCGCCTCGAATCCGCGCCTGTCGTCGATCGTGGATGGGTCGTGCGCGACCTGCCGCCGCGCGACCGGCTTGCTGCGGTCTTCCATGCCGGCAACGTCCACGACGAAGGGCAGCCGGTTCACCTCCTCGTCGCGGACACTTCGATCTGCGCCACGCGCTGCACGACCGAGTTCGGCAACCCCTGCGAGAACTTCTGCCCTGCCAACGTCTACGAGATGGTCGACGACGGCGCGGGCGGCCGGCGCCTGCAGATCAACGCCGCGAACTGCGTGCACTGCAAGGCCTGCGACATCAAGGATCCCTACGGCATCATCACGTGGACCACGCCTGAAGGGGGTTCCGGGCCGAACTACCAGGGACTCTAGGTGAGCACCGAGCCACCGATCTGGACGCCCTCGCTGTTTCGCATCGCCGACGCGAACCTCATGCGCTTCATGACGTTCGTCGAAGCACGCGGGCTGCGCATCGCGGACTACGACGCGCTCTATCGCTGGTCCGTCGAGCGTCCCGGCGACTTCTGGGAAGCGCTCTGGGAGTTCGCGGGAGTCGCGGGCGAACGCGGCCCGGGCCCGGCGCTCGAGCACGGCGACCGCATGCCGGGCGCGCGCTGGTTCCCGGGCGCGAAGCTCAACTTCGCCGAGAACCTGTTGCGCGGGCCGGGCGCCGAGCCTGCGATCGTTTTCCGGAACGAACGTGGCGACAGGCGCGAACTGAACTGGGATGAGCTGCGTTCCGAGGTCGCGCGCATTGCCGCCGGGCTCGCCCGTGACGGTGTCGGGCCGGGCGACGTCGTCGCCGCCTTCCTGCCGAACCTGCCCGAGACCGTCATCGCGATGCTCGCCGCGGCGAGCCGCGGGGCGACGTTCACGTCCTGCTCGCCGGACTTCGGCATCCAGGGCGTGCTCGACCGTTTCGGCCAGGTGAAGCCGAAAGTCCTCTTCACCGCGGACGGCTATTTCTACGCGGGCAAGACCGTCGATTCGCTCGCGCCGATCGCGGGCGTGCTGCGCGAGCTCGCGTCGGTCGAGCGGGTCGTGCTCGTGCCGTATGTCCTGGTGCCGGGCGCCGCCGAATCGCTGCCGGGCTGCGTGCATTTCGCCGACTACGGCGCCGCGGGCGACGCGGCCCGGTTCGAGCGCCTGCCCTTCGACCACCCGCTCTACGTGCTCTACTCGAGCGGCACGACCGGCGTGCCCAAGTGCATCGTGCATGGCGCCGGCGGCACGCTGTTGCAGCACCTCAAGGAGCACCGGCTGCACGCCGACCTCAAGCCGCGGCGACCGGCTGTTTTTCTTCACCACCTGCGGCTGGATGATGTGGAACTGGCTGGCCAGCGCACTCGCCTCCGACGCGACGATCGTCCTCTACGACGGCTCACCGCTCCACCCGGGACCGGAAGTGCTCTGGCAGATGGCCGCGGAAGAAGGCGTCACGATCTTCGGGACGAGCCCGCGCTACCTCGCGTCGCTCGAGAAGGCCGGATACCAGCCCCGCGAACGACATGGCCTTGCGGTCCTGCGCACGCTCCTCTCCACGGGATCGCCGCTCGGGCCCGAGCAGTACGACTTCGTCGCCTCCGCCATCGGTCCCGACGTGCAGCTCGCCTCGATCTCCGGCGGCACGGACATCGTTTCCTGCTTTGCGCTCGGCAATCCCCTGCTCCCCGTGTATCGCGGCGAGCTGCAGTGCCGCGGGCTCGGCATGAAGGTCGAAGTCTGGGACGACTCGGCGCGGCCGGTCACCGAAGAGAAAGGCGAGCTGGTCTGCACCGCGCCGTTCCCGTCCATGCCGCTCGGGTTCTGGAACGACCCCGGCGGCTCCCGCTATCGCGCCGCCTACTTCGAGCGCTTTCCCGGCGTCTGGCACCACGGCGACTACGCCCTCGTGACGGCGCGCGGCGGCCTGGTGATCTTCGGCCGCTCCGACGCCGTGCTGAACCCGGGCGGCGTCCGCATCGGCACGGCCGAGATCTACCGCCAGGTCGAGCAGCTGCCGGAGGTGCTGGAGAGCGTCGTCGTCGGCCAGGAGGTCGGCCACGACGTCCGCGTCGTCCTGTTCGTGAGGCTGCGCGAAGGACTGGTCCTCGACGAGGCCCTCGCCGACCGCATCCGCCGGCAGATCCGTGCCAACACGACGCCGCGTCACGTTCCCGCGCAGATCCTGCAGGTGCCGGAAGTCCCGCGCACGATCAGCGGCAAGGTGGTCGAGGTCGCGGTGCGCGAGGCGATGCACGGGCGCCCGGTGAAGAATACGGAAGCCCTCGCGAACCCTCACGCGCTCGAACACTTCCGCGGACGGAAGGAGCTTTCGAACTGAGCCCGGCCTCCCAGCGCATCGCCGCTCTCGGAGCGGGTCGAGGCCGCACTGGCGGCCCAGGGCCACGCGCTCGACGCGTCCCAGCGCGCGGCGCTCGCGCGCCTCGAGGACCTGCGGCGCAGGATCCTCGCCCGCAATTCACTGCTCGCACGCGAGCCTCGACTTGTTGCCGCGCGCGCGCGCGCCGCTGCGCGGCCTCTACTTCTGGGGCGGCGTCGGCCGCGGCAAGACCTTCCTCGTCGATGCGTTCTTCGCCGAGCTGCCGATCCGCGAGAAGCGGCGCGAGCACTTCCACCGCTTCATGCAGGACGTGCACGCACGGCTGCGCCGGAACCGCGACCGCGCCTCGCCGCTCGAACAGGTCGCCGCCGACATCGCCGCGGAGGCGCGCGTGCTGGCCGTCGACGAGTTCGTGGTCGGCGACGTCGCGGACGCGATGATCCTCGGCGCGCTGCTCGAGGCGCTGTTCCGGCGCGGCGTGACGCTCCTCGCCACCTCGAACCTGCCGCCCGGCGATCTCTACCGGGGCGGGCTGCAGCGTGATCGCTTCCTGCCGGCCATCGCGCTGATCGAGAAGCATTGCCGCGTCGTCGAGGTCGAAGCCGGCGTCGACTACCGCCTGCGGCAGCTCGAGCGGGCGACGCTGTGGTTCGGGCCCGCCGTGACCGACGCTGACGCGCGACTCGCGGCCGAGTTCGAACGCCTGGCCGACGGAACGGGTGCGCGTGACGTGAAGATCGAGGTCGAGGGTCGCCCCGTGCGCGCGCGGCGCGAGGCGGAGGACGTGGTCTGGTTCGAGTTCCGCGAGCTGTGCGAGGGCCCGCGCTCGGCGGCCGACTACATCGAGGTCGCGCGCTGCTACCAGGCCGTGTTCCTGTCGGGAGTTCCGGTGATGGGTGCCGTCGCCGACGATGCGGCACGCCGCTTCGTCACGCTGGTCGACGAATTCTACGACCGGGGCGTCAAGCTGGTGATATCCGCTGCCGCCGATGCGCCGGAGTCACTCTACCGGGGCGAGCGGCTGGCCCTCGAGTTCCGGCGCACGGCGAGCCGCCTGCACGAGATGCAGGGCCTCGCCTACCTCGCCAAGCCGCACCGGCCCTGAGGCAGGAGTTCGCCGATGGACATGCTGCACCTGCCCATCTTCTGGATCGAGCTCGGCGCCATCGTCTGGATCAACCTGCTGGTCAGCGGCGACAACGCTGTCATGATCGCGCTCGCGGCCCGCTCGCTGCCCCCGCGCCAGCAGCGGCTCGCGGTCTTCTGGGGCAGCGCGGCCGCGATTGCGCTTCGCATCGTCCTGACCGTGTCCGCCGCGAGCCTCTTCGAGCTGCCCTGGCTGAAGGTGGTCGGCGGCGTGCTGCTGCTGGGGATCGGCATCCGGCTGCTGGTGCCGGCCGAGGAAGGGCCGGAAGTTTCCGCAAGCACACGGCTGTTCCATGCGATACGCACGATCCTGCTCGCGGACCTCGTGATGAGCGTCGACAACGTCATTGCGGTAGCAGCGGCCGCCAATGCCGCGGCGCCGACGCCCGACCTCGCCGCCATGAAATACACGCTGCTCGTGCTCGGCCTTTCGATCAGCATCCCGATCGTCATCTTCGGCAGCGTCATGATGCTCGGCATCATGACGCGCTTCCCGGTCGTGATCTCGCTCGGCGCGGCGTTGCTCGGCTGGATCGCGGGCGACATCATCGTCACCGACCCGGCGATCGCGGGCTGGATCGGCTCGCACGCGGACTGGATGCGTCACTGGCACGTCGCTGCGATCGGCGGCGCGCTGCTCGTGACGCTGATCGGCAGGCTGGGCAGGAGGGGCCGGCGCAGCAGCACCGGCTGACGGGGCGGGGATCAGCCCTTCGCGACGCGCGGGAAACTCTCGCCCACGCGCTGCCGGACCATGTCGGCGACCCGGTAACGGCCGGTCGCCGTCAGCGTGTCATAGCCCGTGTGCGCGACGCGCAGCTGCTCGCGCTTGAGCGCGAAGCTCGATGCCGCGACCACGTCCAGCGAGGTCGCGTGCGAGAACAGGAAGCCCTGCGCGGCCACGCAGTCCGAGCTGCAGGAGCTGGGTCACCTGGTCGTCGACCTCGACGCCCTCGGCGACGGTCTCGAGGCCCGAGCGTCTCGCCCAGCATGACGACCGCGCGCGCGAGCTTCGGTCCCTCGGCCGACTCGGTCAGCCGGCTGACGAACGAGCGGTCGATCTTCAGGATGTCGATCGGGAAGCGGTGCAGGTACGAGAGCGACGAATAGCCGGTGCCGAAATCGTCGATCGCGAGCCGCACGCCGAGCGCCTTCAGTTCGCGCAGCTTCACGAGGTTGCCCTCGGAGTTGTGCATCATCGTGCTCTCGGTGAGCTCGATGAGCAGGCTCTCGGGCTCGAGGCCGGATGCCTCGAGCGCATTGCTGACGTCGGCGACCAGGTCGCCCTGCTGCAGGTGGCGGCCGGAGATGTTCACCGCGACCCGCAGGCCCTCGCCCGCCGCGACCGACTTGCGCCACTCCTGCACGCGGCAGCAGGCGTCCATCAGCACCCAGCGCCCGAGCGCGATGATCTGGCCGGTCTCCTCCGCCATCGGGATGAACTGGCCGGGCAGCAGGCGGCCCTGCTCCGGGTGCTGCCACCGCACCAGCGCCTCGACGCCGAGCAGCTCGGTGGTCTTGAGGTCGATGATCGGCTGGAACTCGAGGAAGAACTCCTCGCGCGACCAGCGCCTGGTTCAGGTCGTCCTCGAGGCGCAGGCGCTCGCGCAGCTGTTCCTGCATGCGCGCGTGGAACACGACGTGCCGGCCCTTGCCCGTGGACTTCGCGTTGTACATCGCGATGTCGGCGTTGCGCAGCAACTGCTCGGTGTCGTGGCCGGACTCCGAGAGCGCGACGCCGACGCTGGTGGTCACCAGCAGTTCATTGCCGTCGATCACGAGCGGCAGCCGGAAGGCGTCGGTCACGGCCGCCGCGATCTGCTCGGCCTGCTCGAGCGTCGTGACGCCCTCGAGCAGCACCGCGAACTCGTCGCCGCCGAGCCGGGCGACCGTGTCGGCCGCCCGCGTGCACTTGACCAGCCGCTGCGCCGCGGTCTGCAGCAGCCGGTCGCCGACGTCGTGGCCCGAGCGTGTCGTTCACGTTCTTGAAGTTGTCGAGGTCGATCATCAGGACCGCCAGCCGGTCCTGCGTGCGCCGCGAGAGCGCGATCGCGTGCTCGACGCGGTTGCGGAACAGGCTCCGGTTCGCGAGCAGCGTCAGCGGGTCGTGGAACGCGAGCTGGCGGAGCTGGTCCTCGAGCGCCTTGCGCTCGGTCACGTCGCGCAGGTTCAGCGCGAGTCCCTTGACCGCCGGGTCGTCGAGCAGGTTGCTGCCGACGCATTCCGCGATGAAGCGCTTGTTCTTGGTGCCGACGGGCAGCTCGACCGGGCCGATCGAGACGCCCTGGGTCGCCGTGACCTCGGCCAGGAACGCGGCGATGCGCTCGCGGTCCGCCTCGCGCCAGATCTCGCCCAGCCTGCGGCCGACGAGGTCCTCGTGCCACAGGCCGAAAGTGCGCTGCATGGCCGGCGAGGCGTACTCGATGCGGCCGTCGGCACCCACGATCATGATCGCGTCCGAGGCATTGCGGATCAGCGAGGCGAAGCGCGCCTCGACGAGGTCCACCGCCTTGCGCTGGCGCTCCTTGGCGTCGTCGCGCAGGATCACGCTCTGCCGCGCCATGACCAGCACCGCGAGCACGAAGATCGCCACGGTCATGATGGTCACGCGTGTTGCTTCCCGTCGCCGCCCGCGAAGTACACGAGCACGAAGAACGACAGGCCGAGGCCCGGCGTAGGCGACGCCCTGGGTCAGCGCGCCGCCGGCCGCGGCGCGCTGGCGCTCCGGCCGCGACTTGTCGCGGATCTGCACCTGCGCCGCGCCGGCGAGGCCGGCATAGCAGGCGAGGTACAGGACGTCCGAGAAATTCGCGCCGGAGAAGTACTGAGTTCTCGACGACCGCGGTCGCCCAGACGATGTCGCCGAGGAACATCATCCCGAACCCGCCGGTCAGCAGCGCGAGCGTCAGCGCCGCAGCGGGCAGTGCGAGCTGTTCATGAGCAGCACGCCGATGGCCATGAGCATCACGCAATCGCAGCGCGATGTACACCTGGGTCAGCACGAAGCGCGCCAGTCTCCTCCTCGCTGGCCGCGGCGGCCGGGCTGATCACGAAGAACCAGAAGAAGGTGCCGAAGCCGAGCACCAGGATCAGCGAGTCGAGCAGCAGCCGTCCCCAGGACGCGCGCAGCGAGCTCGCGCGCACGGCGACCGTGAACCCCGTGAACAGGACCGGGAAGAAGGCGAGATAGAAGAGGTCCGCCAGCGACGGGAACGGCGTCAGGTCGGCGATCCGCAGGAACGCGTCGATCAGGTTGCCGATGTTGTAGGTCACGATCGCGGCGGCGATGAACTTCCAGGTCTTGCGCGCCGCCGGCTGCTGCGCCTGGCGCGCTGCCACGATCGCCAGCAGCGCGGCCGCGAAAGCGGCGGGCTGGTCCGAGACGAGGCGGTAGAAGTCGAGGCCGGGCGACGGCGGCAGGTCCGCGACGGTGAGGAAGATCGCGGCCAGGACGTAGACGATCGTGCCGATGGCCAGGGCGCCCGTCCACCCGTCGGCGAAGCCGACGCGCGTGATGCGGGTGGTGACCCCGAAATGACCCGTCGCCGTACCGACGTTCATGCCTCGACCTGCCGTCATCTGTTAAACGCGAGTCTCCACGCGGCCGCGGATGTCGCCGCACGGCGGGCTGTCAAAAGGTGTGAAGTGCGTCCAGTCACGGCCGGGGCGGTCCGTGAACCGGTCGTCAGTTCGATCCTGCAGGGCGGCAGGGCGGCACGGGCCCGCAGGTCAGTCAGATCACGCCGCGCCGCTCCTGGTCGAGCTCGATGGACTCGAACAGGGCGCGGAAATTGCCCTCGCCGAAGCCCTCGTTGCCCTTGCGCTGGATGATCTCGAAGAAGATCGGGCCGATCGACGTTCCTGGTGAAGATCTGCAGCAGGATGCCGTCCGTCGACGCTGCCGTCGATCAGGATGCGGCGCTCCTGCATGCGCGCGAGCGACTCGCGGTGCCCGGAGACGCGCGCGTCGACGCCCTCGTAGTAGGTGTCGGGCGTGTCCTGGAACTCGACGCCGTTCGCGCGCAGCGCGTCGACGGTCGCATAGATGTCGGGCGTCGACAGCGCGATGTGCTGGATGCCCTCGCCCGTGGTACTCGCGGATGTACTCCTCGATCTGGCTCTTGTCGTCCTGGCTCTCGTTGATCGGGATGCGGATCTTGCCGCAGGGGCTCGTCATCGCGCGGCTGAAGAGGCCGGTCTTCTTCCCCTCGATGTCGAAGTAACGGATCTCGCGGAAGTTGAACAGCCGCTCGTAGAAGCCGGACCAGGTGTCCATGTTGCCGCGCGCCACGTTGTGCGTGAGGTGATCGATCAGCGCGAGCCCGGCGCCGTCCCGCCGGCGCGGCACCCGCCACGGGCACGAAATCGACGTCGTAGATCGTGCGCTCGCCGTAGCGGTCCACGAGGTAGATGAGGCTGCCGCCGATGCCCTCGATCGCGGGAATGCGCAGCTCCATCGGCCCTACGCTCGACCTCGACCGGCTTCGCGCCGAGCGACACGGCGCGGCGGAATGCGGCGGCGGCGTCCTTCACGCGGAACGCCATGGCGCAGGCCGAGGGCCCGTGCACGCGCGCGAACTGCTGGCCGAAGCCCGCCGGCTCGGCATTGATGACGAAGTTGATGTCGCCCTGGCGGTGCAGCGTGACGTTCTTGCTGCGGTGGCGCGCAGTGACGGGAAAGCCCATGCGCGCGAACAGCGCCGCTGCAGGTGCTCCGGGTCCGGCGCCGTGTACTCCACGAACTCGAAGCCGTCGGTGCCCATCGGATTGTCGAACAGGTCGGCCATGGCCCGCTCCGCATTTAGTTGCACTTGCAACTATAATCCACCGATGCCCGCCCCTGCGAATGTGCCGGCCCTGTCCCTGGAACGCTTCGTCCCCTACCGGCTTTCGGTGCTGGCGAACACGGTGTCGGCGGCGCTGTCCGGGGCCTACGCGCGCCGGTTCGGGCTCACCGTACCGGAATGGCGCGTGATCGCCGTGCTGGCGCGGACGCCCGGGCTGTCCGCGGCCGAGGTCGCCGCACGCACTGCGATGGACAAGGTCGCCGTCAGCCGTGCCGTCGCCGGGCTCGCGCGCAGCGGCCGCGTGCGCCGGGCGCAGGCGGCGCACGACCGGCGCCGCTCCGTGCTGACGCTGACGACCCGAGGGCGTTCCGTCTACGGCCGCATCGTGCCGCTCGCACTCGCCTACGAACGGCACCTGCTGGAGGCGCTGTCCGCTGAAGAACGGACCAAGTTCGGCGAGATCCTGGCGCGGCTTCTCGACCGCTCCCGGCGTCTCGGACCGGCGCGGGACGCGCGTGTATAATCCGCGCCGCCACGCCATACGCCGTTTCCAGGCCGGTTGACTCCCGCATGCTAGGCAGAATTCCCGCCGCCCGACAGGCCATCATCGACCGCATCGCCGCCAATGTGCGCCGCAAGCGCCGCAAGGCACTGCCGGTCGCGCCCGGCCGGTTTGCACGCTACTTCTACCACGGCGTGTCCGAGCTCGACCTGGTGCAGCGCACGCCCGAAGACCTCGCCGGCTCAGCGCTCGCCGATGCTCGAACTGGGGCTGTCGCGGCGCGGCGGCCGCTCGCTGGTGCGGGTCTTCAACCCGGACCCGGCGCGGGACGGCTTCGCATCGCCGCATACGGTCATCATGGTGGTGACGGACGACAAGCCGTTCCTGGTCGACTCGCTCGGCATGGTGTGCACGCAGAACGGGACTCGCCGTGCACCTGCTCGCGCACCCGGTCCTGTCCGTGGTCCGCGACCGCCGCGGCCGGCTGCAGGGTCCGTCCACCTCGACGACCCCCCGCAGGGCGCGAAGCTCGAGTCCTGGCAGATGATCGAGATCGACCGCGAGCCGGACCCTGCCCGCCTCGCCGCGATCGAGACTTCCATCCGGCGCTCGCTCGAGGACGTGCGGACGGCAACCGGCGACTGGCGCCGGATGCGCGCCAAGGCCAGCGACGCGGCCGCCGCACTCGGCGGCGCACGCTCGCGCAGCCACGGCAGCGAATTTCGCGAGGCGAAGGCACTGCTCGAGTGGATGGAGGACAACCACTTCACCTTCCTCGGCTACCGCGAATACCGGCTGCGCCGCGGGCCGCGCCGGGACCGGCTGGTTCCGGTGCCGCGCTCGAGCCTCGGCATCATGCGTTCGCGCGCCGGGCGCAAGCCGAAGACGATCGCGCTTTCCGGCGAAGTGCGCGACCTTCGCGCGTTCCGCGGAGCCGCTCATCATCACCAAGGCCAATTCGGTCTCCACGGTCCACCGCGCGACCTATCTCGACTATGTCGGCGTCAAGACTTTCGACGCGAACGGGCAATGTCAGCGGTGAACGCAGGTTCCTCGGCCTGTGGACCTCCTCGGCCTACAGCAAGAGCCCCTACGAGATACCGGTCCTGAGCCACAAGATCCAGCGCGTCATCGACAGCTTCAGGCTGAATCCGTCGAGCCACGACCACAAGGCGCTCGTGCACGCGCTGGAGACGTTCCCGCGCGACGAGCTGTTCCAGGCGACCGTGCCCGACCTCGTGCGCATCGTGCGCGGCATCGTCAACCTCTACGAACGGGCGCAGGTGCGCCTGTTCGTGCGACGCGACCCGTTCCGCCGCTTCTATTCCTGCCTCGTGTACGTGCCGCGCGACCGCTACAACACGCAGGCCCGCGAGCGCATCGAGAAGCTCGCGCTCGAGGCCTTCGGCGGCGTCGCCATCGAATCGCAGGTGACGCTGTCCGAGTCCGTGCTCGCGCGCCTGCACATGCTGGTGCGCACGCCGCCCGACGCCGAGCAGGGCGTCGACGCGGTCGAGCTCGAACGCCGCATCACGGCTACGGTGCGCACCTGGCAGGACCAGCTCAAGGACGCGCTGCTCGACGCCCTCGGCGAGGCCGAGGCGCTCCGACTCAACCGCGTCTGGAGCGACGCCTTCCCGGCTGCCTACCAGGAAGACATGCCGTTCGACATCGCGGTCGGCGACATCGCGACTCCTCGAGCGGCTGGCGGCCGCGCCCGGGCGAGCTGCCCATGGGCCTGTACCGCCGCGCCGACCAGCCGCCGCACAAGGTGCAGTTCAAGATCCTCGCGCAAGGACCGGCCCATCCCGATCTCCGACGTCCTGCCGACGATCGAGAACCTCGGGCTGAAGCTGATCAGCGAGCGTCCCTACGACATCGGCAACGAACCGGGCGCCTTCTGGATCCAGGACTTCGAGCTCGAGCATCCGCGAGGCGTGCGCATCGACCTCGAGACCGACGGACCCCGCTTCATGACCACGTTCGCGCACGTCTGGTCGGGCGACGTCGACAACGACGGCTTCAACCGCCTGGTCCTCGCGGCCGACCTCGACTGGCGCGAAGCCATGGTGCTGCGGACGTATGCGCGCTGGTTCGTGCAGCTCGGGCTTGCCGCTCTCGCAGACCTACATGGAGGAGGCGCTCGCGAGCAACGCCGCCGCCGCGGGGCACCTGCTGAAGCTGTTCGTCGCGCGCTTCGACCCCGGCGATTCCCGCGACGCAGCGCCGGCGTGCCGAGACCGCGCAGCGTCGCGCCCTCGACCGGATGCTCGCGCGCGTCACGCGCATCGACGACGACCGCATCCTGCGCGCATTCCTCGCGGCCATCGACGCGACGCAGCGCACCAACTACTTCCAGGTCGACGCCGCCGGGAAACCGCGGCCGTACCTCGCGCTCAAGCTCGACCCGCGGCAGCTCGCCGAGGTTCCGCTGCCGAAGCCGATGTTCGAGATTTTCGTCCATTCGCCGCGCGTCGAGGGCGTGCACCTGCGGATGGGCGCGGTGGCGCGCGGAGGCTTGCGCTGGTCGGATCGGCGCGAGGACTTCCGCACCGAGATCCTCGGGCTGATGAAGGCGCAGAACGTCAAGAACACCGTGATCGTGCCGGTCGGGGCCAAGGGCGGCTTCGTCCCGCGGCGCCTGCCGCTGGACCGCGACGAGGCCCAGCAGGAAGGCACCGACTGCTACCGCACTTCATCCGCGCCCTGCTCGACGTGACGGACAACGTCGTCGGCGGCAAGGTCGTGGCCCCGCCGCGCGTCGTGCGGCACGACGGCGACGACGCCTACCTGGTCGTCGCGGCCGACAAGGGCACGGCGAAGTTCTCCGACGTCGCCAATGCGATCTCCGAGGAGTACGGGTTCTGGCTCGGCGACGCCTTCGCGTCCGGCGGCTCCGCAGGGTACGACCACAAGGAAATGGGCATCACGGCGCGCGGCGGCTGGGAGTCGGTGCGGCGCCACTTCCGCGAGCTCGGGCTCGACACCCAGGCGCAGGACTTCACGGTCGCCGGGCATCGGCGACATGTCGGGCGACGTCTTCGGCAACGCGATGCTGCTGTCGAAGCACATCCGCCTGTTGGCGGCGTTCGACCACCGCCACATCTTCATCGACCCCTCGCCCGACGCCGCCGCCAGCTTCGCCGAGCGCAGGCGCATGTTTGCGCTGCCGCGGTCGAGCTGGGAGGACTACGACGCTGCGCCGGATTTCGAAGGGTGGCGGCGTGCACTCGCGGCAGCAGAAGGCGGTGCCGCTGTCGCCCGAGGCGCGCACCCTGCTCGGCATCGACCTGCCTGCGGCCGCGCCGAACGACGTCATCCGCGCGATCCTCAGGCTGCCGGTCGACCTGCTCTGGAACGGCGGCATCGGCACCTACGTGAAATCCGCCGACGAGACGCACGCGGAAATCGGCGACCGCGCCAACGACGCGGTGCGCGTCAACGGTGCCGAACTGCGCTGCCGCGTCGTCGGCGAGGGCGGCAACCTCGGCGTATCCGCAGCGCGGGCGCATCGAGTACGCGCTCGCCGGAGGGCGCATCAACACCGACTTCATCGACAATTCCGCGGGCGTCAACTGCTCGGACGTCGAGGTCAACCTCAAGATCCTGTTCAATCCGCTGATGGCGTCCGGCAAGCTCTCGCGCAAGGCGCGCAACCGCCTGCTCGAGAGCATGACCGAGCGAGGTCGCCGGGCTCGTGCTGAGGAACAACTACCTGCAGTGCCTCGCGATCTCCGGGCTGCACGAGACGGCCGCCGAGCGGATCTTCGAGCTCGGCCACCTGCTCCGCTCGCTGGAGCGCGCCGGAACGCTCGACCGCGCGCTCGAGGCGTTGCCGACCGACGAGGAGATCGTCGAGCGGCACCGCAAGGGTGAGCGGCTGACGCGACCTGAGCTCGCGATGCTGCTCTCGTACTCGAAGATCTGGCTGTCCGGCCGGCTCATGGACACCGACGTCGCCGAGGACCCGTACCTCGGCGCCGAGTTGACGCGCTACTTCCCGAAGCCGGTGCAGCGCCGCTACCCGCGCGAGATCCTGCGCCACCAGCTCTCGCGCGAGATCATCGTCACCGCGACGACCAACAGCCTCGTCAACCGCATGGGCCCGGGTTTCGCGATCCGCACCCAGGAGGACACCGGCGCGGACGTCGGCAGCATCGCCCGGGCCTACTCGATCGGGCGCGAGATCACGGACATGCGCGATTTGTGGGCCGACATCGAGTCGCTGGACGACAAGGTCCCGGCGCTCGCTCCAGTACGCGATGTCGCACGAGACCATGCGCCTGCTCCGGCGGCTGACTTACTGGGTGCTGCGGAACCTCGGCACGAACCTCGACATCGAGCGTGCGGTGAGCCGGTTGCGTCCCGGCATTCGCGAGCTGATGTCCGGCCTGCCGGACCTGATCAAGGGCATCGAGGTCGACCTTTACCAGAAGAGCCTCGAACGCTTTTCGGTGATCGGCGTGCCCGAAAGCGTCGCGCGCCGTGTCGCCGGCCTCGGCGCGATCCACTCGAGCGTCGACATCGTCGAGGTCGCGCTGGCGCGGCGCGCCTCGGTCACGCAGGCCGCCCGCATTTACTTCGGCCTTGGCGCAGAGATCGGGCTCGACTGGATCCGCGGCGAGATCGAACGGCTCCCGGTCGAGGGCCACTGGCAGGCCCTGGCGCGCGGCACGTTGCGCGAGGAAGCCTACCTTTTGCAGCGCCGACTCGCCGACCACATACTGGGTCGCGGCCGCAGCGGCGACGCGTCGAAGCACATCCACGCCTGGCTCAGGACCGGCGGCGCGGCCTTCGAAAACCTGAACCGGACGGTCCGTGAAATGCGCACCACCGGCAGTGCCGACTTCCCCACCCTGTCGGTCGCGTTGCAGGCCGTGCGCCAGCTGGCCGAAGGCTGATTGGCCGCCATGGCCAGCAGGCTCGTGCTCGTGCGCCACGGCCAGAGCGCCTGGAACCTCGAGAACCTCTTCACCGGCTGGACCGACGTCGACCTGACGGCGCAGGGCCGCGAGGAGGCTCGCGCCGCCGGCGCGCTGCTGCGCGCCCAGGGCTTCGAGTTCAACCAGGCCTTCACCTCGGTGCTGAAGCGTGCGATCCGCACGCTCTGGATCGTCCTCGACGAGATGGACCGCATGTGGGTTCCCGTCGAACGCGACTGGCGCCTGAACGAGCGGCACTACGGCGCCCTGCAGGGCCTCGACAAGGCGGAAACGACCGCACGGTACGGTGCCGGGCAGGTCAAGATCTGGCGGCGCAGCTTCGACATCCCGCCGCCGCCGCTCGCGGCCGACGACCCCCGCCACCCGCGTTTCGACGCGCGCTACCGCGGCATCGATCCCGCGCGCCTGCCCGCGACCGAGTCGCTCAAGGAAACGCTGGCGCGCGTCGAGCCGTGGTGGCGCGAGCGGCTCGTGCCCGCGCTCGCCGCCGGCGGCGACGTGCTGGTCGTCGCGCACGGCAACAGCCTGCGCGCGCTGGTCAAGATGATCGACGAAATGAGCGACGCGGATATCGTCGAGTTCAACATCCCGACCGGCGTGCCGATCCTGTATGAGCTGGACGGGAAGCAGCGCCCGCTGCGCCGCACGGCGCTTCCTTGGGGATGCGGCGGCGATCGAGGCCGCCGCGCGCGCGGTGGCCACCCAGGCCGGAAACTGAAGTGCACGCGCAACGAGAGGGGACGCTCACCTTTTGCATTTCCGAAAAGGTGAGCGTCCCTCTTATTCCTCCGGCGCGACCTCGACCTCGAGGCCGGCGAGCGGCGCCTCCAACGGGACCTGGCACGACAGCCGCGATCCGCGCGGGCGAAAACTCTCGAGCTCCTGCAGGATTTCCTTCTCGTCGCCCTGCATTGGCGGCAGGCGGTCGAGCCAGGGCTCGGCGATGAACACGTGGCAGGTCGCGCAGGAACACATGCCGCCGCAGATCGCGGCGACGCCGTACTCGAGCTCGCGCAGCGTCTCCATGAGGCTGACGCCCTCGCGTGCATTCACGCGATGCACGCCTCCGTCGCGGTCGGTCACGGTGATCTCGATCATGGGTCGCGCATCTTCCCCGAAGCGCCGGTGTCTGCGCAACCGTTCACGCGAGGAGCCGTGCGGCGAGGCGGGACTGCTCGCCGGGATCGGGTTCGAGCCCATCCTCGGCGGCCGCCGCATTCCAGCCGTACCACAGGCAGTCGAAGATCCAGGCCAGCGCTGAAACGCGGTCGCGAAGCCCGGCGTTCGTGCCGCCGTAGCCTGCAATCAGTGCATCGATCGCCGGCCCGACCAGCGCCTGGTAGCCGGCGAATGCCGCGAGGTCCGCGGCCGGGTCGCCGGGACCCGCGTACTCCCAGTCGATGGCGAGAATCCGCCGTGCCGTCGTCGAGCAGGTTGCGCCGGTGCAGGTCGTGGTGGCAAGGCACCAGGCGGGCCGGTGGCGCAAGCGCCGCGCGGCGACGCGACAGCTCGCGCCCAATATGCCCGATCGACCCGTCGCGGTCGTGCAGCGCGACCCGTGCGAGATAGGCCGCGGCGCGCTCCCCAAAGTCGATCGCCGCAAGTCCCGGAGGCGCTGTCGAGCGCATGCAGGCTTGCAAACCAGGCGCCGACCCGCTGCAGCAGCCGCGGGCTCCCGCATCTCGTCCGCGGACGGTGCGCGCCCGGCGGCGAACTCCGAAACGACGAACCCGCGCGCGGTATCCACCAGGACAATTGGCGGCGCAAGGCCCGCGGCCGCCGCGAGCGCCTGCATCGCCAACTCCGACCGGCTGCTCGCGCCGAGGCCTGGCGCTGCAGCGCCCACGATCCGAACCACGAAGTCGTGCTTGCCCTCGCGCAGCCGGTAACTGCGGTTGGCGACGCCGCCCTCGAGTGGCGTCACTTCAGGACGGCGCAGGCCGAGCGCGAGCGCGGCTGCCGCGGTTGCGGAAGCAGCCGCGCCGGGCAACGCCCCGCTCACGCCGGGCGCCGCGCGCGCCAACTGCGCCACCCGACCGCGGCGAGGAACGCATAGGCGAGATAGAGCGCTGCCGTCATCCACAGTCCCTGCTGCGCGAACAGAACCGCGAGCCCGGCGTCGATCACGATCCACCAGGCCCAGGTCTCGATGATGCGGCGCGCGAGCAGCCAGGTTGCAAAGACGCTGGCCCAGGTACCGAGCGAATCTGCGACCGGCGCCGCGGAGAGCGCGTAGTGCGAAGCGAGCGGCGCAGAAATCGCGGTGGCGACGGCGACCGCGACGACCGCGGCAAGGTGATGCGACAGCGGCCAGGTGCGGGCGGGCTCCGTGTCCGCAGGTTTTCGCCGCCAGGCGAACCAGCCGTAAGCCGACATCGCGACGTAGACGAGCTGCAGCGCCGCCTGCATCGGCAGCCCGGCATCGAGGAAGACGACGGCGTAGATCGCCGTGCCGATCGCGCCCGCGATCCAGCACGCGCGGTGCTCGCGGATCGCGAGCAGGATGTAGGCGACGCCGAACGCGACCGCCGCGAACTCAGCCGCCGCCACCGAGCACCTTCATGACGAGCACGGCGCGATGCGGGGCCTCGAGGCACTTGCGGACCTCGGCGTGCAGCGCCTCGAACACCCGATCGTATTCGCCGCTCACCTGCGTACTCATCGAGTTGGTGACGACGGTGAGGCCCGGCTGCGCCTTGAGGCGCTCGATGAAGTCGAGGATCGGCGGGATGAACTCGCCGGTCAGCGGATAGAGGCTCATTTCGATGGCGACATGCATGGCGGCACCTCAGAAGGAATAGCGTGCGGTAAGCCCCGCCTGCCGCGGGTCGCCCCAGCGCAGGTAGAGCCGGTTGGGAAAGTCGGGCGGCTCGTTGCCGAACCAGAAGCCCCGGACCGGGTAACGCTCGTCGAACAAATTGCGCACCCAGGCTTCGATCGACCAGCGCTCGGCCTCATAGCCGGCGCGGACGTTCGCCAGGAAGCGCGCGTCGGAGCGCTGGTCGTGGCTGGTGTCGAAATAGAACCCCGCCTCCCCCGAGAGGTCGGCACGCGCCATCCAGCCGGCGGGATGGCGCCAGGTCGCCGCGAGCGACGCCTTCCATTCCGGGGCATGGGCAAAGGCGCGACCCTCGAGGTCGCGGTCGCCGACGCGATAGCCGTGGTAGCGCGAATCCATCCAGTTGAGCGTCGCCTCCAGGTCCAGCCGGTTGCCGATGGCGAGTCCGGCGGAGGATTCGACCCCGAAAGCCTCGGCGCTCTCGGCGTTGTCGGTCAGGAACATGAACGTGAGCGGGTCCTCGGGATCGAGCTGCAGCGACGTCGAGACCTGCGGGTGTTCCCGGCGCAGGTAGTAGACGTTGACGTCGACGCGGCGGTCGCCGGCCGCGCTCCCGCCCTTCCAGCCGGCCTCGAGGGACCACAGGTATTCCGCCGCGAATTGCTGGCGATCCCCGGGCACGGAGGTGCCGATGTTGAATCCCCCGGCGCGATAGCCGCGCGCAAGCGTCGCCCACACGCTGCGCCGCTCGCCCACGCGATGCAGGACGGACAGTTCGCCGCCCCACAGGCGCTCGCGCGGGTCGAAAGAGACGCCATCGCTGTCGGCGTAGCGTGCGTCGCGCTCCTCGCCGCGCAGACCCGCCGTCAGCGTCGTCGCCGGCGCAAGCGCGAAGTCCGCCTGCCCGTAGAGCGCTGCGCTCGTCGCACGGTAGCGGCTGTCGAGGAGCCGCACGAACGCATCCGCCAGGTAACGGCCGTCATCGGCGACGTGGTTGTCCTCCTCGAGGCGCTGCAGCCAGAGGCCCGTGATCCACGCATGGCCCGCCGCCGTCTCGCCCGAGAGCCGCAGGTCCTCGCTCGCGGTGCGGCGCACGCGGCGCGTGCTCGAGAAGTAGTCGTACGGGCCGGCGTCGCCCCAGTCGCGGTCGTTGCCCCAGTCGCCATCGAAGCTCGCGACGATGTCCGATTCGGCAAATGCCGTGATCGATCGCCATTGGCGCCGGCCGGGGGCGTCGAATGCGAGATCGAGCGATGCGCCGTCGGAGCGCTGCGCGTCGCGCCCGGGCCGATCCGACAGCGTGTCAAAGCTGTTGTCGATCGCGAATGCATCGTACCGGTTGTCGAAGTCGGCATGCAGCAGCGCAACGTCCGCCCGCCAGGCGCCTTCGGAGGCGAGCCGGAGCTTGAGGCGCGCCGTCGTCTCGTCACGACCATTGGTGTCGTCGCGGCCCAGGAAGCGGTTGTTGCGGAAGCCGTCGCCGACCGCGCGCTGGAGCACGGCGCGCCACGCGCCCGAAAGCGCCTCACCCGCGTCGAGACCGCCGCCTGCGACCGCGCCGGCCGACCAGAAGCCGTCGCCGCCGACGGAGAGTTCGGTGTCGAGCTCGCGCAGCGGCTGCGCGTCGCGCGTCTTGACCTTGATGAGGCCCCCGAGCGCATTCGCGCCGTAGCGCGTGCCCTGCGGGCCGCGCAGCACCTCCACCTGCTCGACGTCGAAAGTGGAGGCGATCATGCCGATGCCGCTGAAGTCGATCTCGTCCACCAGGAAACCGACGGACGGATTCGGCGCACCCTGGTACTGCTCCAGCTCGCCGATGCCCCGCAGCTGGAAGTAGCGCGGGCGCGAACTCGCCCCGGCCCACGACAGCGACGGAACCTGCGGCAGCAATTCCTCCAGGTGGACCACCGCGGCCTCGCGCACGTCGCGGGTCGTGAGCACGGTGACGCCGCCCGCGCGCTCGGAGACCGGCATGGGCCGGAGCGTAGCCGTCACGAGGACGGGTTCGAGTTTCACCGGTGGTTCCGTCGCCGACGCGGCGGCGCCCGCCAGGAGGCACGCGAAGAATGACAGCGGTTTCAGCGACACGCCTGCTCCCTACGCCGGTCCTAACCGGATCAGGTTCAACGGGTTCGCCGGTGACAACCGGCATCTCAGGTCTCTTCAGACCACCCCAAGGCAGCGCGCATGGTAGCCGGCAAGGTCGGGCGAGGCAATTTCAGCGGGTGAAACGCGGCGGGCGGCGGTTGCGCACGGCGTCGAGGCCCTCGCGCGCGTCGCCGAGGCGGAAGCCGAGGAATTCCAGCGCGAGCGAGGCATCGAACGAGGGACCGGCGAGGCGCAGCCAGTTCGCGAGCGCATGCTTGGTGAACGCGAGCGCGCTCGCGCTCCCGGCGGCAAGCTTCACCGCCACCGCGAGTGCCCGCTCCCGGACCGCCTCGTCATCCACGCAGATCGAGACCAGGCCGATGCGCTCGGCCTCCTCGCCCGAAAGCGGTTCGTTGGTCAGCAGGTAGTAGCGCGCCTTGGCGAGCCCGCACAGCAGCGGCCACAGGATGACGGCGTGGTCACCCGCGGCGACGCCGAGTCGCGTGTGGCCGTCGAGGATCTTCGCGCTGCGCCCGGCGACCGACACGTCGGCCAGCAGGGCGACCGCAAGGCCCGCGCCGACGGCCGTGCCGCGGATCGCCGAGACCACGGGCTTGCTGCAGTCGACCAGGTTGTAGACCAGGTCGCTCGCCTCACGCCACACGCGCAGCAGCGTCGCCTCGTCATCGAGCATGCGCTCGATCATCGCGAAATCGCCGCCCGAGGAAAAATGCTCACCCGCACCGCGCACCAGCACGGCACGCACGCTCGGGCGCCGCGTCGATCGCGCGCCAGACGTTCGCGAGGTCGCGATGCATGGCCTCGGTCGCGGAATTCTGCCGGCCTTCGTTCGCAATCACGAGCTCCAGCACGCCGTCGGCGGGTGCCTCGAAGCCGAGGGTCGGAAACGCGGCGCGCAGGGAATCGAGGGTGGACGGCATGGTCAGGCTCCCGCCGCGTCCGGCACGGCGTGTACGCTCACCATCGTGAGCACGTGGTAGGCGGCGACCGTCTCGCCGTCCTGGTTGCGGATCTCGGTGTCCCAGGTCACCTCGCCCCAGCCCTTGTCGGCCCGCAGCGATTTTTCCTTGCAGGTGAGGCGGACCCGGATCCGGTCGCCGGGCTTCACCGGCTTGACGAAGCGCAGCGAGTCGAGCCCGTAGTTGCCGAGCACCGGGCCGTAATCCGGATCGACGAACAGTCCGGCGGCCGCGGAGATCAGGAAGTAGCCGTGCGCCACGCGGCCGCCGAAAAGCGGGTTGCGCGCCGCGTCGGACTCGCTCATGTGCGCGTAGAAACGATCGCCGGAGAGTTCCGCGAATCGCTCGATGTCTTCCAGCGTCACCTGGCGCTCCGCGGAATGGAAGGTGTCCCCGATCTCGAGGGCGTGGAACGGCTTGCGGAACGGATGCGTGCCCGGGTCCCGCTCCCGGCTGCCGCGCGCCCAGCGCCGGCCGACCGCGGTGATGACGTCGGGCGTGCCCTGGACCGCCGTGCGCTGCATGTAGTGCAGCACGCCGCGAATGCCGCCGAGCTCCTCGCCGCCGCCGGCGCGGCCGGGACCGCCGTGCACGAGCGGCGCGAGGGGCGAGCCGTGGCCCGTCGACTCCTTTGCGCAATGCCGGTTCACGACCAGCACGCGGCCGTGGTACGGCGCGAGGCCGAGCACGAGGCGTGCCGCGACTTCGTCGTCGGCCGTGAATACCGAGCCGGCGAGGCTGCCGTCGCCGCGGCGCGCGATCGCGATCGCGTCCGGGATGCCGTCATAACCGATGACCGTGGACACCGGGCCGAAGGCTTCGACCGAGTGAACCGCGCGCGCAGCGGCGCCGTCGCGGCACAGGAGCAGGATCGGCGGCAGGAAAGCGCCCTGGCGGCGGTCGGCGCCGCGGACCTCGAAGCGTTCCGGGTCGCCGGCGACGCGCTCGGATTCGCGTTCGAGTTCGGCGAGGCGCGCCAGGACCTCGTCGCGCTGGGCGAGGCTCGCGAGCGGCCCCATGCCGACGCCCGGCGATGCGCGGGTCGCCGACGACCGTCTCCGCCAGCCTGGCCTGCAGCGCCGAGACCACCTCGCCGAGCCAGGCGCCCGGCACGATCGCCTTGCGGATCGCCGTGCACTTCTGGCCGGCCTTCACCGTCATCTCGCGCGCGACTTCCTGCACGAAAAGCGTGAACTCGGGCGTTCCCGGGCCCGCATCCGGCCCGAGGATGGAGGAATTGAGCGAGTCCGTCTCGGCGACGAAGCGCACGGCATGGCGCACGACGGCCGGGTGCGTGCGCAGCTTCGCTGCGGTCGACGCCGAACCCGTGAACGAGACGACGTCCTGGCAACCGAGGTGGTCGAACAGGTCGCCGACCCCGCCGCAGATGAGCTGCAATGCACCCGCGGGCAGGAGGCCGGTCTCGACGATGCGACGCACCACGAGTTCGGTCAGGTAGCTGGTCGCGGTCGCGGGCTTCACGATCGCCGGCACGCCGGCGAGCAAGCGCGGGCGCGAGCTTCTCGAGCATGCCCCAGACCGGGAAGTTGAACGCGTTGATGTGCACGGCTGCGCCCTCGAGCGGCACGCAGACGTGCTGGCCGACGAAATTGCCGCCCTTCGACAACGGCTCGAGCCCGCCGTCGAGGTAAACGTGGCCGTCCGGCATCTCCCGCGCACCCTTGCTCGCGAACACCAGCATCGTGCCGATGCCGCCGTCGATGTCGATCCAGGAGTCGCCCTGGGTCGCACCGGTGGCGTGCGAGAGCTGGTAGAACTCGGGCTTGAAGTCGAGCAGGCGCTTGCCGAGCGCGCGCAGCATGGACGCTCGCTCGTGAAAGGTCATGGCGCGCAGCAGGGGGCCGCCGGATTCGCGTGCGTGGCGCAGCACCGCCGCGAAGTCGATGCCCTCGCTCGCCGCTTCCGCGACGACGGCGCCGGTGCTCGCATCGCGCAGCACGCTCCCGCGTCCGCCGCCTTCCTGCCACGTGCCGCTCACGAAACTCTGCAGGCGCATTGCGTCCTCCCGTTCCTACCGCTTCAACCGGCCGCGCGCCCGGCCTGCCAGGCCGCGAATGTCAGGCCTTCGCCCGCGAGCGTCGTCAGCAGTCCCGCGGGCTCCCAGTACCGTTCGCCGTGCTCCCGCGCGAGCCCGCGCAGCAGTTCCAGCACGGCGGCAAGCCCGAGGGTATCCGCGTAGAACATCGGGCCGCCCCGGTGCCGCGGAAAGCCGTAGCCATTGCACCAGATCACGTCGATGTCGCCGGGACTTTCCGCGATGCCCTCGTCCAGGATCCGGGCGCCCTCGTTGACGAGCGCGAGAATGCAGCGGGTCACGACTTCGCCGGGCCCGATGCTGCGCTGTGCGACTCCCAGGCGATCCGCCTCGGCGCGAATCAGCTCGGTCACTTCCGGGTCCGGCGTGCGCTCGCCGGCCGGCCCGTCGTACCGATAGAAGCCGCGCCCCGTCTTCTGGCCGAAGCGGCCGAGCTCCGCGAGCCGGTCCGAGATCCGGTAGAAGCGCGGGTCGTCGGGCTTGTCCTGCCATTCCTTGCGGACCTGGAAGCCGATGTCGAGGCCGGCCAGGTCGCCGACGGCGTTAGGCCCCATCGCCATGCCGAAATCCTGCAGGGCCTTGTCGATGGCCTCGGGCGCAGCGCCCTCGAGCATCATCAATTCCTTCTCGCGGCCGTAGGCGTACAGCATCCGGTTGCCGACGAAGCCGAAGGCGTTGCCGACCGGGATCGCGATCTTGCCGATGCGCTTGGTGACGGCGTGCGCCGTCGCAAGCGCCTCGCGCGAGGACTCCCGACCGTGCACCACCTCGACCAGCCGCATGACGTTCGCCGGGCTGAAGAAATGCATGCCGACGACGTCGGCCGGCCGCCGCGAGGCCGCGGCGATCGCGTCGACGTCGAGCGTCGAGGTATTCGTCGCAAGCACCGCGGCGGGTCCTGCAAGCTCGCCGAGCCGGCCGAAGACCTCGCGCTTCACCGCCAGGTTCTCGAACACCGCCTCGATCACGAGATCCGCGCCGGCGACTGCGGCGAGCGTCAGCGAGCCCTGCACGCGCGCGCGCGCGGCCCCGGCTGCCGCCGCATCGAGTCGCCCCTTGCGTTCGGACGCGTCGATCGCGGACTTGACGCGGGCGAGCCCGGCGTCGAGCGCCTCCTGCTTCGCGTCGATGAGCGTCACCGCGATACCACCGGTCGCGAGGCTGATCGCGATGCCGGAGCCCATGGTGCCGGCGCCGAGCACGGCCGCCTGCCCGACGTCGCGGGCGAGGCCGGGATCGGGCGCCGGCCTGCGCTCGGCGAAGAACAGGTGACGCAATGCGCGCGATTCGACCGAGTCGAGGCATTCGAGGAACAGCGTTCGCGCGCGTGCCAGTGCGGCATCCGCGGGCAAGAGGGCCGCGCTAGCCAGCGCCTCGACGATCCGCGGCGGCGCCGGCAGGCGACGGGCAGACGCTGGAAGCGCGCGCAGGTACTCCTCGAATTGCGCCGGCCGCGAGGGTGGCACCGGCAGGTCGAGGACGCGGCGCACCGGAGCATCTGAGACGGCGAGCTCGTGCGCCCATGCCACCGCACCGCCTACGAGGTCGCCATCGACACGCCGGTCGACGATGCCCAGCTCAATCGCCGGATCGATGCCGATCGGCTTGCCGCCGGTCATGAGGTCGAGCGATGGCTGCCAGCCGGCGAGGCGCGGCAGGCGGACCGTGCCGCCGGCGCCTGGCAAAAGCCCGAGGCTCACTTCCGGAAATCCGAGCTGCAGGTCCCCGGATGCACATCGGTAGTGGCAGGCGAGCGCGGTCTCCGCGCCACCGCCGAGGGTGGCGCCGTGGAGCGCCGCAACGACGGGCTTCGTGCAGGATTCGAGGCGCGACAGCACGGCGGGCAGCAGCGGCTCGGCCGGCGGCCGGTCGAACTCGCGCACGTCGGCGCCGGCCACGAAAGCGCGCCCTGCCCCCGCGAGCACGATGGCACGCACGGACGCGTCGGCATCGAGCGCTTCGACGGCCGCGAGCAGGACTGCGCGCACCGGCTGCGAGAGCGCGTTGACCGGCGGATTGTCGAACGTGAAGACCGCGACGTCGCCGTCGCGGCGTACCGCGCTTTCGGCGTTCACGCGACCCGCTCGATCGCGAGCGCGATCCCCTGGCCCACGCCGATGCACATCGTGCACAAGCGCACGCCGTGCCGCCGCGGCGCTCGAGCTCGAGCGTCGCCGTCGCCGCGAGGCGCGCGCCGCTCATGCCGAGCGGGTGGCCGAGCGCGATGGCCCCGCCGTTCGGGTTGACGTGCGGCGCATCGTCCGGGAGCCCGAGCCGGCGCAGCACCGCGAGCGCCTGCGAAGCGAAGGCCTCGTTGAGTTCGATGACGTCAAAGTCGCCGATCGCGAGGCCGAGCCGCGCCATCAGCTTCTCGGTTGCGGGAGCCGGCCCCATGCCCATGATGCGCGGGGGCAGCCCGGCGACCGCGGCGCCGAGGATGCGTGCACGCGGCTTGAGGCCGTGCCTGGCCGCTGCGCGCTCGCTGGCGACGAGCAGCGCGCAGGCACCGTCATTGACGCCCGACGCATTGCCGGCGGTCACGGTGCCGCCGGCGCGGAACGGCGTGCCGAGCTTCGCCAGCGCCTCGAGGCTCGTCTCGCGCGGATGCTCGTCCCGCTCCACCACCGTCGGCGGGCCCTTCTTCGCGGGCAGCGTCACGGCGACGATCTCCGCCGCGAGTCGGCCGCTCGCCTGGGCGGCGAGCGCGCGCTGCTGGCTCCGGAGCGCAAAGGCGTCCTGGTCGGCACGCGAGACCGCGAACTCGGCCGCGACGTTCTCGCCGGTCTCCGGCATCGAGTCGATGCCGTACTGCTGCTTCATGAGCGGATTCACGAAGCGCCAGCCGATCGTCGTGTCGAACATCTGCTGGGTGCGCGTGAACGCCGCGTCCGGCTTCGACAGCACGTAGGGCGCGCGGCTCATGCTCTCCGACGCCGCCCGCGATCACGAGCCCCGCCTCGCCGGAGCGGATCTGGCGCGCCGCGATCGCGACCGCGTCGAGACCCGAGCCGCAGAGCCGGTTCACCGTCACGCCGGGCACGTCGACCGGCAGCCCCGCGAGCAGCGCGGCCATGCGCGCGACGTTGCGGTTGTCCTCGCCGGCCTGGTTGGCGCAGCCGAATACGACGTCGTCCACCGCCTGCCAGTCCACGCCGGCATTGCGCTGCATGCAGCGCCGCGATCGGGATCGCCGCAAGGTCGTCGGTGCGCACACCCGCGAGTACGCCGCCGTAGCGGCCGATCGGCGTGCGGATGGCGTCGCAGATGAATGCCTCAGTCATCGATCAGTCTCCCTGCAATCTGGTGGCTGCGTCCGCGAAAAAGCGCAACGGCCTCGCCCTTCTGGTTCTGCACCTCGATCTCGTAGATGCCCGAACGGCCCCGACGCCAGCGCTCGGAAGCGACCGCGCGCAACTCGTCGCCCTCGCGGGCCGGCCGCAGGAACTCGATCGCCGCGCCGGCCGCGACCGTGCTGTCGCCGTAGGAATTGCAGGCAAAGGCGAACGCGCTGTCCGCCAGCGCGAAGATCAGCCCGCCGTGGCAGATGCCGTGGCCATTGACCATGTCGGGGCGGATGCGCATCGTCACGGTCGCCCGGCCCGGGCCGCAGGACTCGATCGACATGCCGAGCTGGCGCGACGCCGCGTCGCCGCTCCACAAGGCCTCGACCGCACGCTCGGCCCGGCCTTGCCTCGCGTCGGAATCCGGGACGGGGGCATCATCGCTCATCATGCAACCTTACCGGCCCTTGAAGCGTGGCGCGCGCTTCTCGGCGAACGCGGCGACGCCTTCCGCATAGTCGTCCGTGTAGCCGAGCTCGCGCTGGAAGTCGCGCTCGAGGTCGAGCTGTCCGGCAAGCGTCGCGGTTGCCGCCGCATCCATCGCCTGGCGCGTGCGCACCAGTCCGCGGGTCGGCGCCGAGGCCAGCGAGCGCGCGAGCCCGTCGACACTTGCGGCGAAACCGGCATCGTCCACGCATCTCCAGATGAGCCCCCAGGCCGCGGCTTCCGCGGCCGACAGGCGCTCGCCGAGCAGCGCGAGTCCGAGTGCACGCGCGCTGCCGACGAGGCGCGGCAGGAACCAGGTCGCGCCTGAGTCGGGCACCAGCCCGAGCCTGCTGAAGGCCTGGATAAACGATGCCGAGGACGCCGCGACCACCAGGTCGCAGGCGAACGCGAGGCTCGCGCCGGCGCCCGCCGCCACGCCGTTCACGGCGGCGATCGTCGGCATCGGCAGGGCGCGCAGCGCCAGCACGAGCGGCTTGTAGTTGCGTTCGATGGATTCGCCGAGATCGGCTCGCGAGCCGTCCCCGGCCACCTGCCGGTCGCCGAGGTCCTGGCCCGCGCAGAATCCGCGCCCGGCGCCGGTGATCACGAGCACGCGCGAGCCATCGGCGGCGGCGCGCGCGAGCGCATCCCGCACCTCGGCGTGCATCTCGCCGTTGAAGCTGTTGAGCCGCTCGGGCCGGTTCAGCGTGAGTCGTGCGATGGCATCCGCCGACTCGTACAGGATTGCCTGGTAGCTCATGCTGGCGTCGCCGTCACTCGTCGTAGCTGATTTCCAGCGCGGCGCTGGTCGGGCGCGCCTGGCAGCAGAGAATATAGCCCGCCTCCACCTCCCAATCCTCGAGTGCGACGTTGTGCTCCATCTCCGCGCTGCCGGAGACGAGCTTCGCGCGGCAGGTGGAGCAGACGCCGGCGCGGCAGGAGAACGGCAGGTCGAGGCCCGCCACCTCCGCGGCATCCAGGATCACGTCGCCGCCCCGGGCCATGCTGAACCGGCGGCGCCGGCCGTCCATCACGACCGTGATGTCCGCGCTCGCGCCCGCGGCGACCAGTCACCGCCTTCGTCGCCGCTGCCAGCTGGCCTGCGGGCTCGCCCGCCGCCCCGCGGCTGAAGTGCTCGACGTGCATCCGGCCACGCGCCCCGAGTTCGGACAGGACTCGGGGAATGTCCTCGCCCATCGTGCCCGGTCCGCAGACGAAGAACTCGTCGACTTCGGCGACGCGCAGGTCGTGGCGCGCGAATTCGCGCAGCTTGGCCGCATCGATGCGGCCATTGAACCACTCCGCGTCCTGCGGCTCCCGGCTCATGACGAAGGCGACCGAGAATCGCGTGAGGTAACGGTCCTTCAGCGCAAGCACCTCGTCGAGGAACATCGTGCGCGCGCTTTCCGTGTTCCCGTACCAGAGCTGGAAACGGCTGTCCGGGTCGCGAGCGAGCGCCGTCGCAGCGATCGAAAGCACGGGCGTGATGCCGCTCCCCGCCGCGAAGGCGGCAAACCGTTTCGCCCCACGGCTGTCGTCGGCGTGGAAGCTGCCGTTCGGGGTCATGACCTCCACGCGTTCCCCGGGCACGGCCGAGCGTGCAAGGTCAGTCGACATGCGCCCGCCTGCCTGCAACCGGATGCCGATGGTCAGCGACTCCGCGCCCTCGGGATTGACGATCGAGTAGGTCCGCCGCTCCTCGCGTCCGCCAATCTCGCGGCGCACGGCGACGTGCTGCCCGGCGCGGAACCGGAATGCCTCGCGCAGGCCGGCTGGCAGGTCGAAGGTCACGGCGATCGCATCGTCGGCGACTTCGTCGCGTCGCGAGACGACCAGCGGATGGAACTTCAGCATGCGACTAGATGCACTTGAAATAATCGAACGGCTCGAGGCAGGCATCGCAGCGGTAGAGCGCCTTGCAGGGCGTCGAGCCGAATTCGCTGGTGCGCGAGGTGCGCTGCGAGCCGCAGCGCGGGCAGGCCGCGGGCGCACCGGGCGGGGCAATGCCGTAGGCCAGGAGCTTGCGGCGCCCCGCCTCGCTCAGCCAGTCGCTCGACCATGGCGGCGCCAGCACGTCGACGGCCACGGCATCGAAGCCCGCGGCACGCAGTGCGCGCAGCACGTCGGCCTTGATGACCGTGTTCGCAGGACAGCCCGAATACGTCGGGCGAGAGGCCGACCTCGAGCCGCCCGTCCGGCCGGATCGCGAGGTGCCGGATCACGCCGAGATCGAGCACCGAGAGCACGGGAATTTCCGGGTCCGCGACCTGCGCCAGGATGCCGTTCAGCCGCGCCAGCACCTCGGGCGGCGGCTGCCGTCGATACCGGTGCCTGCGCGCCCATCGCCACTACCACGTCGCGCCAGGATGGGCGCGATGCAGCGACTGCATCTCGGCCAGCAGGTAACCGAGATGCTCGCTGTGGCGGCCCTGCTTGCCGTACCAGTTGAACGTCGGCTGCGCCGGACGGGCGAGCGTTGCCGCTGCAAGCGTCTGGTCGACCCGCGCAGTCAAGGCGCGTTCGAGCGTCGAGGACAGCACGCCGATGCCGGCTTCGGCCGCCGCACGGTCGACGTCGTCGTCGTCGAACAGCTCGCGGGTGAACGGCCACAGCCGCGTCAGCGACATCGCGACGCGTGCGTGGCTCTCCGCCGTGCCGTCGCCCAGCCGTTCCAGCCAACCGCCGCTGTAGCGCAGGTGATACGCGGCCTCGCTGCGGCCCTTGGCCGCGATCGCGGCCAGCGTCGCGTCCCGCGAGCCACCAAGCGCCTCGTACAGGCCGAGCTGCCAGGCGTCGAACAGGAACTGGCGGACGATGGTGTCGCCGAAATCGCCGTTCGGCTGCTCGACGAGCGTCAGGTTGAAGTACTCCGATTCTTCGCGCAGGAATGCGAGCTCGTCCTCGCCGCGGCCGCGGCCCTCGAGCTCGCCGGCATGGGCGAGCAGCAAGCCGCGCCTGGCCGAGCAGGTCGAGCGACACGTTGGCGAGCCCGAGGTCCTCCTCGAGCGCCGGCGCGTGTCCGACCCATTCACCGAGCCGCTGCGCGAGCACGAGGTTCGTGTCGGCGAGGCGCAGTACGTAGCGCCCGTGCGGCGTCACAGTGTCTTCACCTCGTCCGGGATGTCGTAGAAGGTCGGGTGGCGGTAGATCTTGTCCCGCGCCGGCTCGAAGAAGGCGTCGGAATCCGCCGGGTCGGATGCGACGATGTCGGCGGAACGCACCGCCCAGATGCTGACGCCCTCCTGGCGGCGCGTATAGAGGTCGCGCGCATGCTCGAGTGCCATGCGCGCATCGGTCGCGTGCAGGCTGCCGACGTGCTTGTGGTCGAGCCCCGACCTGGCGCGGATGAAGATCTCGTACAGCGGCCAGTCCTGCTTCGCATCGTTCTTCATGGCTGGTTCCTCGGGCATCAGGCCGCGCGGCTGTCCGCTGCCGGCCGCTTCGCCGCGTGGGCCGCGGCGGCTTCGCGCACCCAGCGCCCGTCTTCGTGCGCGCGGCGGCGCGCCTCGAGGCGTTCCCGGTTGCAGGGACCGTGTCCCGCAAGCACCTGTTCGAACTCGCGCCAGTCGATCGTCCCGAAGCGGTAGTGCTGGGCGTCCTCGTCCCAGCGCAGGTCGGGATCCGGCACCTTGAGCCCGAGGTAATCCGCCTGCGGCACCGTGTATCGACGAACTTCTGGCGCAGTTCGTCGTTCGAGAAGCGCTTGATCTTCCAGCGCATCGACTGCGCGCTGTGCTTCGAATCGTTGTCCGACGGGCCGAACATCATGAGCGACGGCCACCACCAGCGGTCGAGCGCGGCCTGCGCCATCGCGCGCTGGGCCTCGGTTCCGCGCGACAGGCGCATCATGATTTCGTAGCCCTGGCGCTGGTGAAAACTCTCTTCCTTGCAGACGCGCACCATTGCGCGCGCATACGGCCCGTAGGAACAGCGACAGAGCGGGATCTGGTTCATGATCGCCGCGCCGTCGACCAGCCAGCCGATCGCGCCCACGTCGGCCCAGGTGGGCGTCGGGTAATTGAAGATGCTCGAATACTTCGCCTTGCCCTCGAGCAGCTGGTCGACGAGCTCGCTGCGCGAGACGCCGAGCGTCTCGGCCGCGCTGTAGAGGTAAGCGCCATGGCCGCCCTCGTCCTGGACCTTGGCGATCAGGATCGTCTTGCGCAGGAGCGAGGGCGCGCGCGTGATCCAGTTGCCTTCCGGCAGCATGCCGACGATCTCGGAATGGGCGTGCTGCGAGATCTGGCGGATCAGCGTCCGGCGGTAGGCCTCGGGCATCCAGTCCTTGGCCTCGACCTTCTCTTCGGCATCGACCCGCGACTGGAAGCGCGACTCCAGGGCGGCGCCGTCCTGCGCCTCGTCCCGGAGGCAGTCTTTTCCAAGTGAATCAAGGCCTTGTGTATACACGCCATCGGCCTCCGCGGAAGCAGTCCAGGATCGCGGACTCTGACATACATGCGGTCCTTCATGACCAACCCTCCAGCCGGCGCACGAAGGTTTCCATGAACCGGTTTGCCTGGAAGCCGTCGAGGACGCGATGGTCGATGGTCAGCGTCACGTAGCAGCCATGGCCGGATCACGATCGTGTCGCGTCGCCGACCTCGACGCGACGACGGCGCGCTTCTCGAGCTTGCCGACGCCGAGGATCGCCGACTGCGGCTGGTTGATGATGATCGGCGCCGCGAACAGGCTGCCGCTCACGCCGTGATTGGAGATCGTGAAGGTGCCGCCCCTGCAGGTCGGCGGCGGTCAGCTTGTCCTCGCGCGCCTGCTCGATCGAGTTCGCCGAGGCGCGGCGCGATGCCCGCGAGATCGACGGCTGCCCGCGTCGCGGATCACCGGCACGATCAGGCCCGGTCGCCGAGCGCGGTGCCGACGCCGATGTTGATGTCGTCGTGCACGAGGATCGCGTCGTCGGCTCCAGCGCGCGTTCGCTTCCGGCACGGCGCGGACCTTCATCGCCTCGCAGGCGGCGACGAAGATAGGCGGTGAGCGTGAGCTGCGAGCCCCTGTCGCTCGCACATGCCGCCTTGTGCCGCGCGCGATGGGCGAGCACGGCGCGTGAAATCGGCCTCGAACACGGTCGTGACGTGCGGCGCGGCTGCGAGCAGAGCTCTCGACCATGTGCGCGGCGATGCGCCGGCGCATCGGCGTCGTGCGGGACGCGACGCAGGCACGCCGCGTCGCCGCGTCGCGGCTGGCATGACGCCCTCGACCGGCGCGCTGGACACGGGTCGCCTGCGCGGTACCGCGCGAGCGACGTCGTCGACGGTGATGCGGCCGCCCTCGCCGCTGCCCGCGACGTCCGCGGCGCGGATCCGCGCTCGGCGGCAGGACGGCGCGCTTGACCGGGGCGACAGGCGGCCCGTCGCTGGCGCATTCGTCGCCGGCGGCGTGCGGGCCTGCCGGCGCCGGCGTCGGCGGCGTCGGCACGCGGCGGCCGGCGCGGCCTCGACGGTCGCCGACTCGACGCCGGCGCGCATGCGCGCCAGCACCGCGCCCGGCGCGACGTCGACGCCCTCGTGCTGCAACGATCTCGCGCAGCACGCCGTCCGCCGGCGCCGGGACCTCGATCGTCACCTTGTCGGTCTCGATCTCGACCAGCGGCTCGTTCTCGCTTCGACGCGCTCGCCGACCTGCCTTGAGCCAGCGCTGCACCGCGAGCGCGTGTCCCTCCCTGGTCCTCCGGCAGCACGACGTCGATCAGGCCATCGTCAGACACTCGCACATGCGGCGCATCGCCGCCACGATCGTCGCCGACGACGGCACGACCGCAGTCGAGCAGGACCGGGCTGTGCGGGCTCGGAATGTCCGGCATCGTCAGCCGCTCGACCGGCGCGTCGAGGTCGAAGAAGGCCTCGCTCGGCGAGCACCGCCGCGATCTCGGCGCCGAAGCCGGCCGGTGATCGTAGTCCTCGTGCACGATCAGGCAGCGGCGCGTTCTTCGCGACCGAGGCGAGCACCGCCTCGCGGTCCCAGGGCGATCAGCGTGCGCAGGTCGAGCACGTCGACGTCGAGCGCCCGATTCTGCCGCCGCCTGCTCGCAGCGCTCGCACCATCGCGCCCCAGGTCACGACGGTGAGCTCGGCGCCCTCGCGCAGCCGTCCTCGCCTGGCCGAACGGCAGCACGAAATCGTCGCCCGGCCAGGGGCGGCGCGCCGCAGCGCCGTCGAGCATGGCGCGATGCTCGAAGAAGATCGACGGGATCGTTGCCGCGCAGCGCCGTGCGCAGCAGGCCGACCGCGTCCTCGGCGTTCGACGGCACCGCGAGCCGCCAGCCGGGATTGTGGCACGAACTGCACCTCGTTGCGTCTGGCTGTGCCAGGGATCGCCGCACTTGAAGAAGCCGACCGGCATGCGCACCACCATCGGCGCGGCGAAGCGGTTGGCGGTGCGCCAGCGCATCGTGCCGCAATCGTTGATCTGCTCGGCGGCCGGCTCGGCGTACTTGCGGAACTGGATCTCCGGCACCGGCATCGAGCCCGGCGAGCGCCATGCCGACCGCGCGGCCGATGATGCCCTCCTCCGAGAGGCTGGTGTCGAACACGCGCTCCTCGCCGAAACGTTCCTGCAGGCCGAGCGTCACGGCGTGCACGCCGCCCTTGCGGCCGACGTCCTCGCCGAACACCAGCACGCGCGGATTGATCGCGAGCTCGTGCTCGAGCGTGCGGCGGATCGCCGTCAGCATGTTGATGCGCGCGCCCTCCGGCCGCGGCGTCGCGCTGCCGGCCGGCGGCGTCACGCCGTCCGCCCGCTGGCCGCCCTGGGCCTGCAGCTCGAGGCTGCCGTCGGCGCGCTGCTCGGTGAACACGATGGCGCGTGACCGTCGCAGGCGATGCGACCGGCGCCGCGCCTCGATTCGCGCGAGTGCGCGCCCGGACTTCGTCTTCCGCGCTCGGCTTCGAGCGCCTGCCATTCGCGACTCGCCAGATCGTGCCGGGAACGAGGCGCCGCGCAGCGTCAGGAGCGGATCGCGGGCTCGCTCGGCCGCGATCTCCCCGGCGCTCTTGTAGGCCTGCGTGTCCTGGCCGGAGTGGCCCGAGAGCCGCGGCACGCGAAGGCGCAGCAGGACCGGGCCCGTCGCCGGCGCGCACCGCATCGACGGCCGCCTCGATCAGCGCGGCGGCCCCGACCGGATCCGTGCCGTCGCCCGAGAGGATCTTCAGATTGCCGAAGGCCGCGAGGTTCGCCGCGATGTTGCCGCCCGGCGTCTGGCGCGTCGACGGGACCGAGATGCCGTAGCCGTTGTCCTCGATGAAATAGAGCAGCGGCAGTCGCTCGGTCGTCGCGATGTTGAGCGACGCCCAGAAGCCGTTGGTCGCCGTCGAGGCCTCGCCGCCGTGCGCGACGGCGACGCGCCGGCAACTGCCGGGTCCTTCAGCACGCGTCCGCGATAGACGAGCGCCTGCGCCCAGCCGGTCGTCGGCGTGTACTGCGTGCCGACGCCGCCGCAGACCGGCAGCAGGCAGGGACCGTCGCGGTTGGGCCGGTTGAACACGACGCCGATGTCGCGGCCGCCCGACATGCCCTCGGCGCGCATCATGGTCGAAGCCAGCGCCTCCTCGGCCGAAAGGCCGAGCGTGAGCGCGAGCGGGCCGCGAGCGATAATAGGGGAGACCGCGTCGCGTCGGCCGGTCAGCCGCTGGCCCGAGCAGCGCCTGCGTCACGTCGTGGCCGCGCGCGCAGAACTGGTAGAGCACCTTGCGATCCGGGACGAGCCGCGTTTCCTCGAGCGTCATCGAGCGCGCGCGAAACGAAGACCGTGCGCAGCACGCGCCGCCAGTCGACGCCTGTCGCGGCGACGGCGCGACGCTCGTGGGCGGGCTCGGGCCTCGTTTCCGTCTGCGATGCCATGGGTTCGGCGCGAATCGTACAAGGGCGCATGTGCTTTTAGTTAGCTAAAATCTTGAGGGAGGCCGGTAATATTGGCGATAATCACCACTCTACCCAGGCAGAGTGGCGAATCATGGCAAGAGAACTCCTGACCGGACGGACGTGCGCATCCTCGCCCTGCTGCAGGACGACGGTCGCCTGAGCCATGTCGAAGTCGCGGCCAAAGTCGGACTCTCGCCCTCGCCCTGCACGCGCCGCATCCGCCGGCTCGAAAAGGCGGGAGTCATCGAAAAATACGCGGCAATCGTCGATCCCAAGCGCGTCGGTCAGAACGTCCTCGCCTTCGTGCAGATCAAGCTCGAACGCCACACCGACGAGGTCATCGAGCAGTTCCGCCGCCTGCTGGCCGAGCGGCCCGAGGTGATCTCGGCGCACGCGATGACCGGCGAGATGGATTTCCTGCTGCGAGTCGTCGTCCCGGATCTGGACGCGCTCGGCCGTCTGACGTTGCACCAGTTACTCAAACTTCCCGGCGTTCGCGACGTTCGCTCGAGCCTGGTGCTCGAGGCGCTCAAGGGGGATTCACCCGTGCCGCTCACGGCCGCCCGTGGCTGAGTCCGAATCCCGGAATTCGGCGTCTTCTGCGGTAGAATCCACGGCCATGCGAACCCGGGCAGCCCGCTGCTGTCCTAGAGTCACCAAAACGCGGGGGAGACTGCCGCAATGATCCGACTGACGCTTGCCGTGATCGCACTGGCCGCCTCAGGCGTGGCCCAGGCCGCCTGCATCTATCCGCGCGCGCCGGACCAGCTGCCGGATGGATCGACGGCCACCTTACGAAGAAATGGCGGCTGCGCAGAAAGTGGTGCAGCAGTTCAACGAAGACATCAACGCGTACAACTCCTGTCTCGACCTCGAGATGGTCACGCTCGAGAAGAGCGGCGAGTACGACGAGAATCGCCTGACGGAACTGCGCGCGATGCAGGCCAAGAAGAACAACGCGGCGGTGGACGAAGTCCAGGCGCTCGCCGACCGTTTCAACGAGCAGCTGCGGATCTTCAAGGCCCGCGACAAGCAGGACTGACGCCGGGCGCCGCGCATGCTGACACCCGCCGAGGCCGAAGCGGCGATCGCCGCCGCCATCGCGCCGGTGTCGCAGGAGCTGGTCCCGCTCGCGGCCTGCGCCGGCCGCATTCTGCGCGCGGCGCTGCGGGCGGAACGCGACGCACCGCCCTTCGACCGCGTGGCCATGGACGGCATCGCGTTCGCCTCGCGGCGCTGACGGCCGCCGGCGCTTCCGCGTCGCCGGCGTCCAGGCAGCCGGTAGCCCGCTGCGCCTCGCCCTCGTATCCGGAGCCGACTGCTTCGAAGTCATGACCGGCGCGATGCTGCCGCGCGGCTGCGACACGGTCGTGCCCGTCGAGCAGATCGACGCATGGCGACGGCCACGCTGAACTGCACCCGGGCTGCGAGCCGGCGCCCTGGCGCCATGTGCATCGACAGGGTAGCGACGCGCGATCGGGTGACCTGCTGCTCGACGGCGGGGACGCGGCTCGCCGCGCCCGAACTTGCGATCGCCGCCTCGGCGGGCCGCGCCGAGCTCGCGTCTCGCGCGCTCCGCGCATCGCGGTCATTCACCACCGGCGATGAACTCGTCGAGCCGGGCGAGCCCATCCTCGAACACCAGGTCCGCCGCTCGAATGCCTACGGCCTCGCGGCCGCGCTTTCCGCTCGCGGGCTTTCGCGCCGTCGACGAACCTGCAACTGCCCGACCGCGAGGACGCCATCGCTGCCGCGCTTCGGCGCAGCGCTCGAGCGGCACGACGTGCTCGTGCTGTCCGGCGGCGTCTCGGCGGGTCGCTTCGACTACGTGCCCGCCGTGCTCGCGTCGCTCGGCGTGCGCGAGGCTTTCCACGGCATCGCGCAACGGCCCGGCCGGCCGATGTGGTTCGGCACCGGCGCGACGGGCACAGTCGGTCTTCGCCCTGCCCGGCAACCCGGTCTCGGTGCTCGTGTGCCTCGCGCGATATGTCATCCCGGCGCTCGGCCGCCTCGTCGGCGGCCCCGACGGCCGCCGCCTCGGGTCGTCCTGGCGCGGGAATTCGCCTTCGAGAAGCGCCTCACCTACTTCCTGCCCGTCGCGCTCGGTTACGATCAGCAGGGTCGGGCGCTGGCCGAACCGCGGCCGACCGGCGGGTCCGGCGATTTCATCGCGCTCGCCGGCACGGACGGTTTCGTCGAGCTGCCGCGCGGGCCCGCGACCCATGCCGCCGGGCTCGCCGTTCCCTTCTATCGCTGGTAGGCCATGACCGAAGACACCGCAGGCAACCTGGTGGCGATCGGCGCGCCGCGCGCGGCCGTCGGACCTGCGCGGACGGCCGCTCGCTCGACCTGCGCATCTCGGTCATGGATCGCTGCAATTTCCGCTGTCCGTATTGCATGCCGCGCGAGACCTTCGGCGAGGGCTACCGTTTCCTGCCCGCCGCCGAGCGCCTGTCCTTCGACGAGATCCTGCGCGCTCGCGCGCCAGTTCGCGGCCGAGGGCGTGCGCAAGATCCGCCTGACCGGCGGCGAGCCGCTGCTGCGCACGGGCCTCGCCGACCTCGTCGGCGAACTGTCGGCCATCGACGGCATCGAGGACCTCGCGCTCACCACCAACGGCGTGCTGCTCGCCCAGCACGCGGCCGAGCTCGCGGCCCAGGGCCTCTCGCGCGTGACCGTGAGCCTCGACTCGATCGATCCCGCGACTTTCCGCCACATGAACGGCGGCTTCGACGGGCTCGACCGCGTGCTGGACGGCATCCGCGCCGCGCGCGAGGCGGGCCTCGCGCCGGTCAAGGTCAACGCCGTCGTCCAGCGCGGCGTCAACGACGGCGCAGGTGCTCGACCTCGCGCGCCATTTCCGCGGGACGGGCGTCATCGTCCGCTTCATCGAATACATGGACGTCGGCAACCGCAACGACTGGCGACCCGGGACTCGTCGTGCCGTCGCGGCGAACTCCGCGACGCGATCGACGCCGCCTGGCCGCTCGAGCCGCTCGCGCCGCGCAGCCGGGCGAGGTCGCCGAGCGCTACGCCTATGCGGACGGCGCCGGCGAGATCGGATTCATCTCCTCCGTCACCCAGCCGTTCTGCGGCGGCTGCACGCGCGCGCGGCTCTCCTCGGACGGCGTCTTCTACACCTGCCTGTTCGCGACCGCCGGGACCGACTTCCGCGCGCTGCTGCGCGCCGGCGCGGGCGACGACGGAGCTGCGCCGGCATGATCCGCGGCGTATGGCGGCGGCGCGAGGACCGCTACAGCGAGCTGCGCGAGCGCCCGGCGGGCGCGCGCGAGCCGCGCAAGATCGAGATGTACTACATTGGCGGATGAAGCGAAGAAGCTGTCGCACGTCGCCGCGGACGGCGCGCCCGCCATGGTGGACGTGAGCGCGAAAGCGCGCGACCCTGCGCGTCGCCGCGCGCCGAGGCCATCGTGCGCTTCCCGCGCGACGCGTTCGCGCGCTCGAAGCCGCAGGACTTCGCGACCGCGAAGGGCCCCGTGTTCCACACGGCGATCGTCGCGGGCACGATGGCCGCGAAGCGCACGCACGAGCTCATCCCGTTCTGCCATCCGCTCGGCCTCGAGCGCTGCGACATCGCGATCGACGCCGGCCGGCAGCGACGCGCTCGCGATCCGCTGCACGGCCGCGGTCCACCACCGCACCGGCGTCGAGATGGAGGCGCTGACCGGGCGCCTCGGTCGCGGCGCTCACGCGTCTACGACATGTGCAAGTCGCTGTCGCACGGCATCGTCATCGAGTCGCTGCGCCTGCTCGAGAAGAGCGGGGGCAAGGGCGACTTCGCCGCGGGTTCGCGCGCCATGACCGCCGCTCTTCGGACTGGTCCTCGCCGGCGGCCGCTCGACGCCGCATGCAGGCGGACAAGGCCGCGCTCGCCTACGGCGACGCGCCCGCAGCTCGCGGAGGCCTTCGACCTCGTGCGCGCGCCACGCTGCAGCCGGGCCTTCGTCTCGGTGCGCGCCGACCAGGCCGGCGAACCCCTGCGCGCCGGCGTACCCGCAGGTCGTCGACGGGACCGCGGGCCGCGGTCCGATCGCGGGCATCATCGCGGCCCAGGCGCAGCATCCCGACGCCGCCTGGCTGGTCGTCGCCTGCGACCTGCCGCAGCTCGACGACGCGACGCTCGACGACTCATCGGCGCGGCGCGACCCGGGCCGGCTCGCGACCGCGTTTCGCGAGCCGCCACGACGGCCTGCCGGAGCCGCTGTGCGCCATCTACGAACCGGCGAGCCGCGAGGCGATCCTCGCGCAGGTCGCGGCCGGACGCGACTGCCCGCGCAAATTCCTGGCGGGACACGACGTGTCCTGCTCCTCGAGCCGCGCCACGTCCGCGGCGCTCGACAACGCCAACACGCCGGAGGACGCGGCCGCGGCGCGCGCCGCGCTCGCGCGCGCGCGGAGCCGCCTGATGCCGCGCGTGCAGCCTGCAGTACTACGCGCTCCTGCGCGAGCAGGCGGGCCGGCAGGCGGAAACCGTCGACACCGCGGCAGCAACGCCCGCCGCGCTCTACGCGGAGCTCGCGGCGCGGCACGGCTTCCGCCTGCCGGCGTCGCAGCTGCGGGTCGCGGTCAACGCGGCGTTCAGCGACTGGGAGCAGGAGCTCGCGGACGGCGACGAAGTCGTCTTCATTCCGCCGGTGGCCGGCGGATGAACGCCTTCGAGTTCTCGCACGCGCCGATCGACGCCGCCGCGCTCGCGGCGCCGCTCGCGCGGCCGGCCGCCGGCGGCTTCGCCAGCTTCGAGGGCCGCGTGCGCGACCACAACGAGGGCCGCCGCGTGACGGCGCTCGAGTACGAGGCCTTCGAGGCGCTCGCGATCGCCGAGGGCGAGCGCATCGTCGCCGAGGCGCGTCGCGCCGCCACGGCGCGATCGCGCGCGCGCTGCGTGCACCGCGCTCGGCCGCCTCGCCGTCGGCGACGTCGCCGTCTGGGTCGGCGTCGCCGCGCCGCACCGCGCGGAGGCCTTTGCCGCCTGCCGCGAGATCATCGACGCGGTCAAGCACCGCCTGCCGATCTGGAAGAAGGAACACTACGCCGACGGCGACAGCGGCTGGGTGAACTGCGAGCACGCGGCGTGCACACGGCGCGGACGCGCACTTCGACTATTCGCGGCAGCGGCGCCTTGCCCGAGGTCGGCGCGGCGGGCCAGGCGCGCCTCGCCGCGGCGCGCGTCGTCGTGGTCGGCGCCGGCGGGCTCGGCTGCGCCGTCCTCGCGAGCCTCGCCGGCGCGGGCGTCGGCGAGCTCACGATCGTCGACCACGACCGCGTCGAGGCCTCGAACCTGCATCGCCAGCCGCTCTACGGCGTCGCGGACATCGGCCGGCCCAAGGCGGAGGTCGCGGCCGCACGGCTCGCGGCCTACAACCCGGACGTCCGCTCCGTGCCGCCGTCGCACGCCGTTTCGACGCCGCGCTCGCGCGCCGAGCTCGTGGCGGGCGCCGACGTGATCGTCGACTGCACCGACAACTTCGCCGCCAAGTTCCTGGTCAACGACGCCGCGCATGCGCGCGCGGCGTGCCCGCCGTGCTCGCGAGCGTCTACCAGTACGAAGGACAGCTGCAGGTCGTGCGCGCCGACCGCGGCGGCTCCTGCCTGCGCTGCCAGTGGCCGGAGGCGACGCGCGACGGCCTCGTCGGCAATTGCGCCGAGGCCGGCGTGCTCGGCCCGGTGCCCGCGGTCCTCGGGCAGCTGCAGGCGATGGAGGTGCTGAAACTCCTGCTCGACCTGCCGGGGCAACTGCAGGACGAGCTGCTGCTCGTCGACCTGCTCGTGCACGGCCAGCGGCGGCTCGCCGCGCCGCGCAATCCCGGCTGCGCCGGGCGCTGCGTCGCGCATCGACGCGGCGCCGGCAATCGCCAGCGACGTCGCATCGACGTCGCGCTGCCGCTCGCGGCCGCGGTCGCGGCGGGCTACCGCATCGTCGACATCCGCGAGCCGATGGAATGCGAGTTCGAGCCGCTGCCGGTCGCGCGGCCAGCAGTCGCTGCCGCTCGGGCCGCGCTGCTCGACGGCGCGCTCGCCGTCGACGCCGGGGCGCCCGTACCTGCTCGTCTGCGCGCACGGCGTGCGCAGCCACGCGGCCGCGGAATTCCTGCGCGCGCGCGGCCACGCCAACGTCTGGTCGCTGGCGGGCGGGCCTCGCCGCGCAGGATGAAGGGACGAAATGAAGGGCGACGCCCTGAACGCCGCCTGATTCAGAACGCGAACTGGTCCGGGGGGATTTCCATCAGCGAGCGGGCGCCCGCGCCCATCGCGTCGAGGTGCGCCTCGGCGCGCGGCAGGATGCGCTGGAAGTAGAAGCGCGCGGTCGCGAGCTTGGACTGGTGGAAGGCGGCGTCGGCCGTGCCTGCCCTGAGCGCGGCGGCCGAAACCGACGCCATCCAGGCCCAGCACCAGGCGAGGCACAGGTAGCCGGTGAGCTGCAGGTAGTCCATCGACGCGGCGCCCGTCTCGTCGGGATTGCGGGCCGCGCGCCGCGCGACCTCCTCGGTCGCGACGCTCCATTCCTTCAGGAGGCCCGCGAGGCGCGCGACGAACTCGGCGTGCTCGCCCGCGCCCGCATGGCGCTCGCAGAACCCGCCGATCAGCCCGCCGAGCTGGCGCGCGAGCGCGCCGCCCGAGCCCAGCACCTTGCGGCCGAGCAGGTCCATGCGCCTGCACGCCGTTCGCGCCCTCGTAGATCATCGTGATGCGCGCGTCGCGGAAGAACTGCTCGACGCCGGTCTCGCGCACGTAGCCGTGCCCGCCGTGGACCTGGATCGCGTCGCTCGTGCACTCGAGCGACATGCCGGTGACGAAACCCTTCACGACCGGCGTCAGCAGCGAGAGCAGCTCCGCGGCTTCCTCGCGCGCCGCGGCGTCCGGATGGTGCAGCGCGCGGTCCATCTGCATGGCCCGCGAACCAGGTCAGCACGCGCGCGCCCTCGATCAGCGATTTCTGCGTCAGCAGCATGCGCCGCACGTCCGGGTGGCCGATGATGGGGTCGGCCGGCCGCCTTGCCGCCCTCGGACGTGCGGCCCTGGCGGCGTTCGCGCGCATAGGCGAGCGAGGCCTGCCAGCCGCGCTCGCACTGGGCGAGTCCCTGCAGGCCGACCCACAGTCGCGCGTGGTTCATCATCGTGAACATGCACTTGAGGCCGCCGTTGACCTCGCCGATCAGCCAGCCCTGCGACCCGTCGAAGTTCATCACGCAGGTCGCGGAGCCGTGGATGCCGAGCTTGTGCTCGACGCTCGCGCAGCTGACGCCGTTCGCGTCGCCCGGGCTCGCCCGCCGCGTCCGGCAGGAACTTCGGCACCAGGAACATGCTGATGCCGCGCGAGCCCGCGGGCGCGTCCGGGCAGCTTCGCGAGCACCATGTGCACGATGTTCTCGGTGAGGTCGTGCTCGCCGCTGGTGATGAAGATCTTGGTGCCGCGTGACCCGGTAGCTGCCGTCGGCCTGCGGCTCGGCGCGCGTGCGCATGAGGCCGAGGTCGGTGCCGGCGTGCGGCTCGGTCAGCACCATCGTGCCGCTCCAGACGCCGCTCACCAGCTTCGGCAGGTAAACGCGCCGCATTTCCTCGGTGCCGTGGCGGTCGAGGCGACAGCACCGCGCTGTCGGTCAGGCCGCTGTAGAGCTTCCAGGACATGTTGGCGGAGACCGAGCATCTCGCCGACCACGCCGCCGAGGCTCTCCGGCAGGCCCTGCCCGCCCGCCTCGACCGGCCCGCACGAGCGCTGCCCAGCCGTCGTCGACGTACTGCCGGTAGGCTTCGACGAAGCCGGGCGGCGTGACGACGCGGCCGTCGTCGTGCGGCGGACGCCGACGCGGTCGCCCGCCTCGTTGGTCGGCGCGACGACGTCCTCGGCGAAGCGCGCGGCGCCCTCGAGCACGCCCTCGATCAGCTCGGCATTGACGTCGTCGCGGCCGAGCGCGCGGTAGTGCGCCTCGGCGCCCAGCACCTCGTGCAGGACGTAGCGGTATTCGCGCAGCGGAACCTTGTAGGCAGGCATGCCGGACGGCGCCGTCAGCCCGCGGCTTCGGCGCAGGTGATGCAGCGGTCGGAATACGGCAGCGCCTGCAGGCGGCGCTCGTCGATCGGCTGGCCGCAATGGCTGCAGATGCCGTAGTTGCCCGGCGTCGAGCTGGGCGAGCGCGCGGTTGATCTGCGCGAGCTCGGCCGCGGTCGCCTCGCCGATGCCGGCAAGCACGGCGTCGTTCTCCATCTGCACGACCTGCTCGGCGAAGTCCTTGTCGAGCGGGCCGGAGGAGCGCGTGATGTCCGCGTGCACCTTGGCGGCGCGCGCCATCAGTTCCTGCTTCTGCTGCTGCAGCTTGCGCCGGACGGCCTCGAACTCGGTCGGCATGCGGACCCTCGGCTGACGAGGGCGGCGGCATCGCGCCGCCGCCCCGGGTCCCGTCAGTTTACCTGTACTTCGACCGTCCTGGGCTTCGGCGCCGGCGTCTTGGGCACCCGGACCTTCAGCACGCCATTCCGGCTCTCGGCCTGGATGGCGTTGACGTCGGCATCCTCCGGCAGCCGGAAGCTGCGCGAGAAGTGGCCGTAGAAGCTCTCGACGCGATGGACCTTCTCGTCCTTGTGCTCGGCTTCCTTGCGGCGCTCGCCGCTGATCGTGATCACGTTCTCGTCGACCGTGACCTTGACGTCTTCCTTGCTCACTTCCGGCAGCTCGGCCTTGATGAGGTAGTCGGTCTCGGTCTCCGAGATGTTGGCGACCGGCGTCCAGGCCGGCGGTCGCCCCTCTTCGACGCGCCCGCCCGCGCGGCGGCCAGCCGGCCGAAGAACGGGCTGTAACGCGTGAAGACGTCGTCCAGTTCCCTGAACGGTTCCCAGCGAATCAGTGTCATGTTCCTGTCTCCTTCCGCCCTCGACGGGCTCGGTCTCCTGAATGGGACCGGCCTCGCGCGGGTTTCAAGGCCGGCGCGGCCACGAGGGCAGGACCGCGCGGTTTGCTAGGCGTCGGCCCGCGCCCGTAATATCGGAGACCGGTGCGCGGACCCTGCTTCGCCGCCGTTCACGCGAGGGAGTCCATGGGCCGCGATCACAATCCGGTACCCGGACAGTGGTACGAAAGCCTCGACGACGAGGAGGTCTTCCAGGTCCTGTCGGTGGACGAGGACGCGGAGCTCATCGAGCTGCAGTACGAGGACGGCGACGTCGAGGAGATCGACTACGAGACCTGGCAGGAACTCGACCTCGAGCTGACCGAGGAGCCGGAGGGCTGGTCGGGCTCGGACGATGAGGAAGAAGACGAAGAGGAACTCGACGAGGACGACGACGACGACGAGACGACTGGGACGACGACGAAGACGAAGACGACGACGACGACGACTACGGCGACCGCGACGACTACTGAGCGCGCCGGAACCGGCCTTGCCGACCGGTCCAAGCGTGCAGACGCCTCGGGAGTCGCCCCATGAGACCCCCTGGATCCGTGCTGCCTGCTCTCGCCGCCTGCGTCAGCAGGGCCCGCAATCGCAGCTCGGCACCAGGAGCAGCGCCCGCAGGAGCAGCGCATCGAGATGACGCGCACCAGCGACTGCGTGTTCCAGTCGACGATCGAGCGATTTCGACGCGCTCGATGACACGCACGTCGTGCTGTTTCGGCAGCGGGCGGCGCAAGGCCTACCTCGCGGAGATCGCCGGCGCCTGCTTCGACGTGGACAGCCAGTTGCGCTGGCCGCCGTGGACGGCGACGGCAACGGCCAGATCTGCGGCTTCGGCCGCGACTCGGTCGCCTACCGACCGCATGGGCATGGTCGAGAACTGCCGCATCCTGGGCCTCGAGGAGCTCTCGGACGAGCGCCGGCTCGAGCTCGGCCTCGGCGAGCCGTCGCCGAAGCCCGAAGGCCGAGACGGCACCCGGCGCGGCAAGGACGACGGAAACCCGCTGAGGCGCGGTCTTGAATCCGCCGGTCGCGGCCGGCATATGAACGCGGAATCGCGGCAATCACGATGGAGCGCCGACCATGAGAGTGCTGCTGTTCGTCCTGACCAACTTCGCGATCCTGCTCGTCGCGAGCGTCACCCTGCGCCTGCTCGGCGTCGAGCCCTGGCTCAACGCCAACGGCATCAGCTTCAACTCGCTGCTGATCTTCGGCGCGGTGCTCGGATTCGGCGGCTCGTTCGTCTCGCTCGCGATCTCCAAGTGGACGGCGAAGCGCGCGATGGACGTGCAGGTCATCGACTGAGCCCCGCAGCGACGCAGGAGACCTGGCTGGTCGAGACCGTGCGCCGGCTCGCCGGCCAGGCGGGCATCGGCATGCCGGAGGTCGGCTACTTCGAATCGCCGGCGCCGAACGCCTTCGCGACCGGCGCGCGGCGCGACAAGTGCGCTGGTCGCCGTCAGCTCCGGACTCCTGCAGCGCATGAGCCGCAAGCGAGGTCGAGGCCGTCCTGGGCCACGAGGTGAGCCACGTCGCGAACGGCGACATGGTCACGCTGACGCTGATCCAGGGCGTCGTGAACACGTTCGTGTTCGTCGCCTCGCGCCTGATCGGCCAGATCGTCGACCGGTCGTGTTCCGCAACGAGCGCGGCCAGGCCCGGCGTTCTGGATCACGACCCTGGTCGCCCAGTTCGTGCTCGCCTTCCTCGCGACGATGATCGTCATGTGGTTCTCGCGCCGGCGCGAGTTCCGCGCCGACCCGGCGGCGCGACGCCTCGCCGGCCGCCAGAACATGATCGGCGCGCTGCAGGCGCTCGGCCGCGGCCGGCGAAGCGCCCCTGCCCGAAAAGATGGCCGCCTTCGGCATCAGCGGCGGCCGCGGCGAGGGCTTCAAGCGCCTGTTCATGAGCCACCCGCCGCTCGAGGAGCGCATCGCGGCGCTGCAGGCCGCAGCCCGCCGCCTGACCGGGGCGGCATCCGGCGGCGGCGCGCGCCGCTCAGTAAGATGCCGGCATGGACCAGTCCCGCCGGCCGGTGCCGGCTTCCGACGATCGCCGCGCTCAAGGACATCCTCGGTCCGGGCGGCTGGCTCGACGCGGCGGCGGATCGCGCGCCTTTCGAGACCGATTTCCGCCGGCCTGCACCGCGGGCGCGACGCCGCTCGTCGCGCTGCCCGACTCGACCGCGCGCGTCGCCGAGCTGGTCGCGCTCTGCGCGCGCGAGCGGATCGCGATCGTGCCGCAGGGCGGCAACACCAGCTATTGCGGCGGCGCGACGCCGCGGCCGGCCGGCAACGAGATCCTGCTGTCGCTGCGCCGCCTGCGCCGGATCCGCACGGTCGATGCCGCGGGAACGATTCGCTGACGGCCGAGGCCGGCTGCGTGCTCGCCGAGCTGCAGGCGGCGGCCGCCGGCGTCAACCGCCTGCTGCCGATGTCGCTCGGCTCCGAGGGCAGCGCGACGCTCGGCGGCATCGTTTCGACCAATGCCGGCGGCACCGCGGTGCTGCGCTACGGCATGATGCGCGCGCTCGTGCTGGGTCTCGAGGTCGTGCTGCCCGACGGGCGGGTGCTCGACCAGCTGTCGGCGCTGCGCAAGGACAACACGGGCTACGACCTCAAGCAGCTCTTCATCGGCGCCGAGGGCACGCTCGGCGTCGTGACGGCGGCGACACTCGCGCCTCTTCCCGCGACCCGCGGCACCGCGACCGCGCTTCGCGCCCTCGCCTCGCCCGCCGCCGCGCTCGCGCTGCTCGCGCGCGCTGCGCGAAGCGCTCGGGCGACGCCGTCACGACCTTCGAGCTCCTGCCGCGGATCGCGCTCGAATTCGTCTGCCGCCACGTCCCGGGCTGCGCGCGATCCGTTCGGCGCGCCGCACGCCTGGTACGTGCTCGTCGAGGCCACGCTCGCGTCCGAGGACGCGGCATTCCGCGGACCGCTTCGAGGCGACGCTCGCCGCGGCGATCGAGCGCGGGCCTGGTGCGCGACGCCGTGATCGCCGCCGTCGGAAGCGCAGCGCGACGCGCTTCTGGCGCCTGCGCGAGACGATCCCCGAGGCCCAGGGCCGCGAGGGCGCGAGCCTCAAGCACGACATTTCGGTCGAGCCTGCGACGCCTGCCGGCCTTCGTCGACGCGGGCCACGCGCTGCTCGAGCGGCTCGCGCCGGGCGCGCGCCTCGTCGCCTACGGTCACCTCGGCGACGGCAACCTGCACTACAACCTGAGCGAGCCGGCCGGCGGCGACGGCGGCGCGCTCGCGGCGCGCAGCCGGACGAGATCCGCCGCGCGGTGCACGACCTCGTCGCGACGCACGGCGGCAGCATCAGCGCCGAGCACGGCATCGGCCAGTCTCAAGGTCGGCGAGCTCGAGCGCTACGAGGACCCGGCCGCGCTCGAGCTGATGCGCCCGATCAAGCGCGCGCATCGACCCGCACGGCATCATGAATCCGGGCAAGGTCCTGCGCGACTAGCTCGAAGACGAACCCGATCTCCGCAGCTGCAGGAACGCGTAGAGCACGACCAGCAGTGCGAGGGCGATTCCGATCGCCGCCCATTCGAGCGCCGAGAGTGTCGTCACGATGGCGGCCATCGCCGCCACGGAAACGACCGGAATCAGCGCGCCCCCGGGCAGGTCGAACGGCCGATCGCCGCGCTCGCGCAGGTTCCGTGACTGCGCACGCCAGGCCGCAAGGCTGACCAGGGCGTACACGAGGCAGATCGCGCCGCCCGAGATCAGGGCGAGCGGGTCGAAACTGCCGGCGATCGCGAATGCCCAGGCGAGCCCCGCATGCACGACGAGCGCAGGCAACGGCACGCGGTGCTTCGCGCTCACGGAACCGAGTGCATGCGGCAAGTAGCGATCGCGCCCGAGCGCAAACACCAGGCGCGCGGTGCCGAGCAGGTTTCCCATCAGGAAACCGAGCATCGAGATGCACGCGGTGACGAGAAGCAACGCGCGCCCCGGCGCCCACAACGCCCCTGCCGTGTCGGCGACGGGCACGCCGCTCGCCGCCAGGTCCGGCCCGAGCAGGCCCTGGCCCACGACCTGAAGCGCGAGATAGAGGAGCACGACCAGCGCGATCGCCGCCAGCGTCGCGCGCGGCACGTCGCGCGCGGGGTCCCGGATCTCGCCCGACGGCATGAGCGCCGTCTCCATGCCGGAATACGCGAACATGACGAGCACCATGGAGGCGCCGAGCGCGCCCCAGGAGGGCACGTCGCCGATCGCAAAGCTGACTTGCGACCAGTCGACAAAGAAGATCCCGAACGCCGCCAGCAGGAACAGGGGCGTCAGCTTGAGCGTCGCCAGCATCGTGATCGCGCGCGCGCCGAGCCTGACGCCGAATGCATTGAACGCGAGCAAGGTGCCGTACACCGCGGTGAGCAGCACCGCCCTCGGCAACGGCGCCGCGAATGAGGGCACGAGGCTGGCGACCTGGACCGAAAGGGCCGCTGCGACGCCCGCGCTCGATGCGACATTCGAGATCCACATCAGCGCGCCGCCGACGAATCCGGCGAACGGGCCCCAGGTCGCCGTGAGATAGCTGTACGGCCCGCCGGTAACCTGCACGCGGCTGCCGACGGCGGCGAAGCAGAGCGCAACCGGTACGATTGCGAAACCGCCTGCGACCAGCGCCAGCGGCGCGGCGGCCCCCATCTGCGTCGCGAGTGCGGACGGCATGCGGAAGATGCCGCCGCCGACGATGGAATTGATGACCGCCGCGGTCAGCGCAAACATCCCGATCGCCCGCAGCAGCGCGGCTTCGCCTTGCAGCATCGAGGCCGGCCGGTGCGTATTTTCCTCGGACATCCGGCTTCTTCGCGACCCTAGACCTGCTGGCCCGCCGGCCGGGTCCAGGCGCTGTCCTCGCGGATCAGGCCTTCCTGCGCGACGCTCGCGACCAGTGCTCCGTCGCGCGCGTAGATGGCGCCGCGGCTGAACCCGCGCGCGCCGGAGGCGCTCGGACTCTCCATCGCGTACAGCAGCCAGTCGTCGACGCGCAGGTCGCGGTGGAACCAGATCGCGTGGTCGATGCTGGCAACCTGCAGTTCGAGGAAATTCACGCCGTGCGGCATGGTCGCGGTCGCGAGCAGGTGATAGTCGGAAACGTAGGTCAGCAGGCAACGGTGCAGGGACTGGTCGTCGGGCAGCTTCCCGATCACGCGGAACCAGACCAGCTTGTGCGCCGGGCGCTTCTCGCGCGTCAGGTAGTCGTCCGGACTCACCGCCCGGAACTCGAAGGGCCGCTGGTTGCGGAAGTAGCCGGCTGCCTTGTGCGGCATGCGCTCGATCACCTCCGCCTCCACTTCGGCGAGGTCCCGGAGCGACTCCGGCGGCGGAGCATCCGGCATCGGGGCCTGGTGGTCGAGGCCGGGCTCGCCGACCTGGAACGACGCCGACATCGTGAGGATGGGCTGGCCGTGCTGGATCGCCACGACGCGCCGGCTGGTGAAACTGCCGCCGTCGCGGCTGCGGTCCACCTCGAACACGATCGGCACCGAGAGGTCGCCGCGCCTCAGGAAATAGGCGTGCAGCGAGTGCACCTGGCGGCCTTCGACGGTTCGCGACGCCGCGACCAGCGCCTGGGCCAGCACCTGCCCCCCGAAGACCTGCGGCGCACCGACATCGCGGCTGTCGCCGCGGAACAGGTTGTCCTCGATCCGCTCGAGGTCGAGGATCTTCAGCAGTTCCGGCAGCCGCGCTGCGGTCATGCGTTCATTCCGGCGCCGCGACGCCGAGCCGCTCGCGCATGATCGGGCTGGTCGTCGTGTACTGGAGGAACTGCCGCTTCTGCGGATACACGTGGTGCTGGACGCCGAAGGCCGCAAGCGCGGCCTCGTGGAAGCCCGACAGGATCAGCTTCTTCTTGCCCGGGTACGTGTTGACGTCGCCGATCGCGAAAATCCCGGGCTCGCTGGTCTGGAATTTCTCCGTGTCGACCTTGAGCGCCTTCTTCTCCAGCGCAAGGCCCCAGTTCGCGATTGGACCGAGCTTCGGATGCAGCCCGAAGCAGGCCAGCACGAACTCGCAACCGACTTCCACCGTCGACTTGTCCGCGCGCAGGATCGTCGCGCCCGCCAGGCGGCCGTCTCTCGACGAGAGGGACTGGATCGTGCCCTCGTGGAATGCGAGCTTGCCGGCGGCGGCGAGCGCCTGCATGCGCGCGACCGATGCCGGCTGCGCGCGAAACTCCGCGCGGCGATGCACCAGCGTCGACGCTGCGCGCCTTGCCGCAGAATTCGAGCACCCAGTCGAGCGCGCTGTCGCCACCGCCCGCGACCAGCACGTCCTTGCCGTGGAAGTCCTCGGCGCGCCGCACGCGATAGAGAACCTGCGTGCCCTCGTAGCGCTCCGCGTCGGGAACCAGGAGCCTGCGCGGCTGGAACGAGCCGAGACCGCCCGCGATGATGATGCTGCCGGCGTCGAAGCGCGTGCCCGCCGCGGTCTCGACGTCGAAGCGCCCGGACGGCTGCCGGCGCGACCGCGGTGACTTCCTGGCCGAGGTGGAACCCGGCATGGAACGGCTTGATCTGCTCGAGCAGCCGGTCGATGAGTTCCTTCGCGCCGCACACCGGCAACGCCGGGATGTCGTAGATCGGCTTGTCGGGATAGAGCTCGGTGCACTGGCCGCCGGGGTGTGCGAGCGAATCGACGATCTCGCACTTCATGCCGAGCAGGCCGAGCTCGAATACGGCGAAGAGCCCGACAGGGCCGGCGCCGACGATCACGCATTCGGTCTGGATGGCGGCTCGCGCCGCGGATTCGTTCACGGTCGGTTTCCGGTGAAGGTCGTGCCGCCGACGCGCGGCGAGGGCCGGCATTCTAACCGATGATACGCTTGAGCATGGCCCACGCCCTCGAAACGCCCCTCGCCCCGCTGCTGCGCGACTTTCGCGAGCTGGCCGCGCGCGGCGAAGCGTTTGCGCTCGCGACCCTGCTCGCGACCGAGGGCTCGACCTACCGCAAGGCCGGCACGCAGATGCTCATCGCGGCCGGCCGCGAGCCGCTTGGGCTCCTGTCCGGTGGCTGCCTCGAGGCCGACCTCATCGAACACGCGCGCGCCGTCGTCGAAACAGGCGTTGCGCGCCATGCTGAATACGACATGCGCGGCGAGGACGACCGGCTGTTCGGCATCGGCAGCGGCTGCGAGGGCGCCATGCGCGTGCTGTTGCAGCGGGTCGGGCCGGAGGAGGACTGGCAGCCGCTCGCTGCCATGGCCGCCTGCGTCGAGGCGCGCGCAGGCGGCGCGGTCGCGATGATCGTCGACGGCGCCGCGACCGGCCGTGCCTGGTGGCCCGGCGGCGGCGACGCGCCCTGGCCGAGCCCGCCGCAGTGCGCACGGCGCGAGAGGCCGCTGCAGCCGGCGCGTATCCCCGGCTCGTTGCGTTTTTTGCAGGCCCGGAAGGGTCGGCGGCGCTGGTCATCCCGTTGCCCCCGCCGCCGCTGCTCCTGTTGTGCGGTGCCGGCGCGGATGCGCGGCCACTGGCGCTGCAAGCCATCGCGCTCGGGTTCGCGGTGACCGTATGCGACCACCGGCCCGCGCTGCTCGACGCGGTCCGCTTCCCGCATTGCCGGCTGAGTTGCCAGCCCGCACGGGAATTCAGCCGCCTGCCGGACATCGCGGACTGCGACGCGGCCATCGTGATGAGCCACCACCTCGATGCCGACCTCGCCTACCTCGAGGCGCTCGCCGATTGCGGCTCGATCGGATACGTGGGCCTCCTCGGCCCGGCGCCGCGCCGCGACCGGCTGCTGGCCTCGCTCGGTGCGCGCGCCGCGCACCTCGAAGGCCGCCTGCGCGCGCCGATCGGACTCGACATCGGCGCGCGCACGCCCGAGGCCATCGCGCTCGCGGCAGCCGGCGAGCTGCATGCCTGGTTCGCCGGCCGCGGCGGCGGTCCCTTTCACGCGCGCAGACGGACGACACCGGCGTGACGAAAGCCGACGTTTCACCGCGGCGTGGCGCCGCGCTCCCGGCCCTGCGCCTCGACGCGGAGGGACGCCGCCACATCGACATGGGGGCGGTCGCCGTGCTCGCGCTGCCGCTCGTCCTGAACAGCACGGTGCAGGCCGTGCTGAACCTGACCGACACCTGGTTCATCGGCCGGCTGTCCACGTCGGCGACCGCCGCGATCGCGGCGATCCACTGGCTGGCGCTGCTCGCCATCTTCCTGATCGGCGGCGTCGCCATGGGCGTGCAGACGCTGGTCGCACAGGCCTTCGGCGCCGGCCGCTTCCGGCGCACCACGCGCATCGCCTGGATGGGGATGTGGGCATCCGTGCTGACGATTCCCGCATTTGGCCTGACCGTCGCGTTCGGCCCGGCGATGATCCGGGCTTTCGGGCTCACGCCGGAGGTCGAGGCGCTCGCGATCGAATTCTGGATCCCGCGCATGATCGGCGGGCCGCTCGCGGCGGCGCTGTGGGCGGCGGTCGCGTTCTTCAACGGCATCGGCCGCACGCGCATCCCGCTCGCGATAGGCCTGCTGGTCCTGGGCTCGAACGCCGTCCTGAACGAGGTCTTCATCTTCCGCTTCGGTTGGGGCATGGCCGGCGCCGCCTGGGCCACGACCGTCGCCGAACTCCTCGGCGTCGCGCTCGCGATCCGCATGATCCTCACGCTGGACCGCCGGCAGTTCTCGCCGCATCTGACCTGGCACCCGAACCTCGGCCGGGTCCTCGCGCTGATCGCGCTCGGCCTGCCGATGGCCATGACGGCCTGTGCCGACCTCGGAGCGGCCGCGCTGTTCCAGCTCATGCAGGTGCAGGTGGGCATCGTCGACGGCGCGGCGACCCAGATCGTGACGATCTTCACCGCGATCGCCTACATGCCGGGAATCGGCCTCGCGCTCGCCGGCACGACCCTCGTCGGCCAGGCGATCGGCGCCGGCGACCGCAGCTGGGCGGAAAAGCTCGGCAACCGCGTCATCGCCGTCGTCGCCTGCTACATGGGCGGCATCGGGCTCGTGATCGCACTGACCGGCAACTGGCTGGTGCCGCTCTTCGTGAACGCCGACGACCCGCGTGCGGCGGAGGTGATCGCACTCTGCGCATCGCTGCTGTGGCTTGCAGCCGCCTACCAGTTCTTCGACGGGGTCAATTTCGCCAGCGCCTTCTGCCTGCGCGGCGCCGGCGACGCAAAAGTCCCGGCGCTGATCGTCCTGTCCGTCGGCACGCTGGTGTTCCTGCCGCTGACGCACCTCCTGACTTTCGCGCCGGGCGAAGGCTGGATCGACGACGTGCCGGGATTCGGTTTCGGCGCCGTCGGCGGGTGGAGTGCGATCCTCGTCTACGTGCTCGCGATCGGCACGGCGCTGTGGCTGCGCTGGAGGAACGGCGCCTGGAAGCGGATCCGCCTCTGAGCGGTGCCGGGTCGCACTTATCGAACTTATTGGCGGCAGCAATAAGTTCGATAAGTGCGACCCGGCACCGTTCAGTAGTCGCGCGCGACGCGAAAGCCGAGGTCGGACTGGCGTAGCGAGGCGGGTGCCGCCGATCGTGCCGGCGCGCGCGCATCGCGCGGCCGGCTGGCGAAGGAACCCCCGCGCACGCCCTTCAGCTCGCAGCCGCCCTGCCACGTCCAGGCGCGCGCGTCCTGCGGCCGGCCGGCGTAGCTCGCCGTGAAGCAGTCCATGACCCATTCGCGCGCATTGCCGATGATGTCGTGGACGCCGAAGGCGTTCGGCTTGTACTGGCCGGCAGGCGCGAGCATCGGCGCGCGGTCGCTGCAGCGCGCGTTCGGCCCGGGCAGTCCGAGCGCGTCGACCGCCGAGGCGTCGTACACGTTCGCGAAGTCGCAGGCGAGCGAAAGCACGAGGTCTTCTCGCGAGTCGCGCTCGCCCCAGAAGCGCGGGTACGAAGTGCCGCCGCGTGCGACGTACTCCCATTCCGCCTCGGACGGCAGGCGGTAATGCTTGCCGCTCTCCGCGGCGAGCCATTCCGCATAGGCATGCGCATCGTCCCAGCTCACGCAAACCACCGGGTCGTCATCGCGGGGCGCCGCCGCGAAGCCCGGGTCGCGCCAGCTTCGGTCCGGGTCCTGGATCCATTGCCCGCCCGCCCACACGCGGCAGCCAGGTACCGCTTTCGCCCCGGTCGCCTCGACGAACCGGCGGAATTCGCCGACCGTGATCTCGTGGCGCGAGACCATGAACGGGCGCGGGAACGCGAGGGTGACCGGCGGCGACTCACCGCTCGTCGCGTCGAGCTCCGGCGCATCCGGCGCAGAGCCCATCTGGAATTGCCCAGGCGGAACCAGTGCGAGCTCCGGGCAAACCGCGCAATCGCGCGGCGCGCCCGCAGGAGCTGCCTGCGGCAGCGCCTCGGCCGCGAGCAGCAGGACCGCGGCAGCCAGGAGGGCCCGCGTCATCGTTCCTCCTTCGCCTTCGTCCCGAGGTCGAGCGCAACGCGGAAACCCACGTCGGCGGCACGTTCGCTGGCCGGCGCTGCGGCGCGCGCGGCACTGCGGCTGTCCGCTGCGGGCGTGAGCCAGCTGCCGCCGCGCTGAACGCGCTCCGCGCATCCGCCCAGCCATTCCCAGGCACGCGCATCGTGCGGGCGGCCGACGTAGCTGCCCGTCGCGCAGTCCTGCACCCACTCGCTCACGTTACCAATCATGTCCTGAAGCCCGAATGCGTTGGCGCCAAACTGCCCGCCCGCCGCGAGGTCGGCCTGCCCGTCGCGGCAACCTGCCTCGGGCCACCCGAGGCGGTAGCGCGCCGCACCGACGAGGTCGTACGTGTTCGCGAAGTCGCAACCATCCGCCGCATCGTCGCCCCACGGCCGCAGGGTCCGGCTCCCGCCTCGAGCGGCGTACTCCCATTCGGCTTCAGACGGCAATCGGTAGCGCGCGCCGGCCTTCGCGGACAGCCACTGCACGTAGGCCTGCGCATCCGCAAACGACACGCAGCTGACGGGAAAGTCGTCGCCGGGCGACGCGGGCGTTCTAATGTCCTGCCAGCCGCGGCGCGGGTCCTCGTTGAAGCGCGCGAGGTCCGGGTCCCACACGCGGCAACCTTCCTGCGGCTCGTGGCCGCTGTCCGCGATGAAGCGCGCGTATTCGCCACGCGTGACCTCGAGGCGACCGATCGCAAAGGGACGCGGGATCTCGATCACCGACGCCTGGCTCTCGGCCGCCACCCGCGCCACGTGCCTGTGCAGCGCCCGGCGTGCCGATGACGAAGCTGCCCGCGGGCAACCACGACCATCTCCGGACAACCGTCGCAGTCGGAGAAGGTCGAACCGGGCGCACGCGTCCCCTCGGCGGCGCGCGCAGTCGGCACCGCCGCCAGCAGGAGTGACGCAAGCAACGGAATGGCCGCACGCTGCATCAGGAGTCGATCCGCACCGGCAGGAAGATCTGCCTGTCGTCGCGCTGGACCAGGAGCGCGACCGTCGCGCCCGAGGCATCGACTGCGGTGCGGAACTCGCTGATCGACGCGACCGGCGCGCCATTCACGGCGAGGATCACGTCGCCGCGCTCGACGCCCGCAATGGCCGCCGGGCCGTCGGCGTCCTCGACCACGAGGCGGCCGGTCGTGCCGAGGCGTTCGCGCTCGGTGCCGTTCAGCGGGCGCACGGCGAGCCCGAGCTTGCCCGTCCCGCTGTCCGCGGGCGCGTTGCGCAGGGCGACGACCGGCTCTTCCTCGAGCTCGCCGACCTTGACGCGCATCGAGCGCTCGGACTTGTCGCGCCAGACGGTGAGTGTCGCCTGCCGGCCCGGCTTGATGGCCGCGATGAGCGGCGGCACTTCGCTCGAGAGCTCGATGGGCTTGCCGTCCACGGCGAGGATGACGTCGCCCGGCTTCAGGCCCGCCTCGGCGGCCGGCCCGCTCTTTTCGACCTGGCTCACGAGCGCACCGCGCGGCCGCGGCAGCTTGAACGAATCGGCGAGCGCCTGGTTCACTTCCTGGATCGTGACGCCGATCCGGCCGCGCTCGACGCGGCCATTCGCAACGAGCTGGTCCTTCACGTTGACGGCGACGTCGATGGGGATCGCGAAGGACACGCCCTGGTAGCCGCCGGTGCGGCTGTAAATCTGCGAGTTGATGCCGACCACCTCGCCCTGGAGGTTGAACAGCGGGCCGCCGGAGTTGCCGGGGTTCACGGCGACGTCGGTCTGGATGAACGGCGTGTAGGCATCCGCCAGCGAACGGGCCGTGGCGCTGACGATGCCCGCCGTCACCGAGTTCTCGAACCCGAATGGCGAGCCGATGGCAACCACCCATTCACCCGCCTTGAGCGCCTGCGGGTTGCCCATGCGCACGACCGGCAGGTTCTTCGCATCGATCTTGAGCACGGCAACGTCGGTGCGCGCGTCGATGCCGACGACCTTGGCCCGATACTCGCGCCGATCCGTCGTCCGCACCGTCACCTCGCGCGCATCGGCGACCACGTGGGCGTTGGTCAGGATGTAGCCATCGGCGCTGATGACGAAACCCGAGCCCTCGCCGCGGGCCGGCGGCTGCCGGCCGCCCGGGTCGCCGAAGCCGAAGCCGCGGAAGAAATCGTAGAGCGGGTCGTCCGGCGAGATTTCCGGCCGCTCGCCGCGGACCGCGCGGGCGCCGGCAATCGTGCTCACGTTGACCACTGCGGGCCCGAAAGCCTCGACCAGCGCGGCGAAATTGGGCAGCGCACCGGCGATCGCCGGCTGGCCGGCCGGCGCGACCGCAGGCGTCGCGGCCTGGTCGGTCCGCGTAACGGGCGCCGCGGACTCGGCGCCGACAGGCGCGCGTTCCGTGCAGGATGCGACGAGGACAAGAAGCATCGCCGGCCACAGCCGGCGCAATGGCGTCTTCATGGATGCTCCAGGAGATGGATTCGCTGCAGCGCTCTGACTGCGCCGGTCCCTGCAAGTTGCATCCATGCACATTAGTATTGCACCAAATGAGGATCCGGTTCGCGTCTCTCGTTCTCGGGGCGAGCCTTGCGGCTTCCGCCCTCGCCGACAACCTGCCGCCCGCCACGCGCGCGGTGCTGACTCGGCACGGCGTGCCCGAGTCGAGCGTGAGCATCGTCGTGCGCGACGTCGCGACTGGCACCAACCTGCTCGAACTCAATCCTGCGATGCCACGCGCGCCGGCCTCGACGATGAAAGTGCTGCCGACCTGGGCTGCACTCGACCTGCTCGGCCCGGCCTATGCCTGGAAGACGCGGGCCCTGGCGGATGCGCCGGTGACCAAGGGCGTGCTCAAGGGAAACCTCTACCTGCAGGGGGGCGGCGACCCGCTGCTCACGATCGAGCGCTGGTGGCGCTTCGTAAACGACCTGCGGCAGACGGGACTGCGCGTGATCGAGGGGGACATCGTCGTCGACCAGACCCGCTTCACCTCGGCCGACGAGCGGCCCGAGGACTTCGACGGCAAGTTCTGGCGCACCTACAACGTGCTGCCCGACGCGCTGCTGGTCAACTGGCAATCGTCAGATTTCACGATCCGTCCGGCCGACAGCGGCGCAGGCATCGACCTCACGATCCAGCCGTTCCCGGAAGGCCTCGTGGTCGACAACCGCGTGGCGCTCGCGAGCGGACGCTGCGTCGGCCGCAACAACCAGGTGTCGTACGCGATCGAGCCGGACAAGCCCGACCGCGTCGTCGTCAGCGGGCGCCTGTCCGCGAGCTGCGGCCCGCAGTCGCAGCGACTCGCGATCATGGACCCCGCGCACTATGCTTTCGGCACCTTCGTCACGCTCTGGCGGCAGGCGGGCGGCCAATTCCGCGGCGGCATGCTGCGCGCGCCGACGCCGCCCTCCGCACGCCTCCTCCTGACCCACGAGTCGGAACCGCTCTCCGAGATCGTGCGCGTCACCAACAAGTACTCCAGCAACATGATGGCGCGCTCACTCGTGCTCGCGATCGCGGCCGAGATGAACGGAACGCCGGCGACAGCCGATGCGGGCGAGCAGACCATCGTCGGCTGGCTCAAGACCCGGGGCCTCGAATTCCCGGAGCTCGTCATCGCCAACGGCTCGGGACTGTCGCGCGACGCGCGCATTTCCGCGGACAGCATGGCGAAGCTCCTGGTCGGTGCGCACCAGAGCCGCTACGCCCCGGAATTCCTGACGTCGCTTGCCATCGGCGGGCTCGACGGAACGCTCGAGAAGCGCTTCCAGAACGTGGACGACCCGAGCCGCATCCGCATGAAGACCGGGACTCTGCGCGACGTCAGCGCCATCGCGGGCTACGTCGTCGGCCGTTCGGGCAAGGCGTACGCCGTCGTCGTCTTCGTCAACCATCCCGGTGCGCAGAATGGCATCGGCGAGCCGATCCAGGCATCGCTCGTCGACTGGGTCCTGAAGCAATAGGAATCCGCACGGATGACGCGGTCAATCATGCTCGTCGCCGCCGCAGGATGGCTCTGTGCCCAGGCGGCGCTGGCGCAGGTTCGCGAGCTTCCGACACCGGCTGCGGCGGGCAGCCTCGGTCCCAATCTCTACGCCGCCGCCGATGGCCGGGTGTTCCTGAGCTGGATCGAGCGGCTGGCGGACGGGCGCTCCGCCCTGCGCTACGCGGTCCTTGCGGGCGACGGCTGGTCGGCGCCGCAGGTCATCGCTGAGGGTGCGGACTGGTTCCTCAACTGGGCCGATTTTCCTTCGATGATCGCATTGCCGGACGGGCTGCTCGCGGTGCACTGGCTGGTGAAGAATCCGTCGTCCCCCCACGCCTACGACATCCGGATCGCGCTTTCCCGGGACGGCGGCGAGCGCTGGAGTGAACCGCTCATCCCACACCGGGATGGCACGGCGACGGAGCACGGGTTCGTGTCGCTGTTCGCCACCGAAGACGGCCAGCTCGCGGCCGCCTGGCTCGACGGACGCAACACCCAACCCGAGTCCGAAGCGCACGGTCATGCGGGTGGCGAGATGACGCTGCGTTACGCGGCAATCGGCCGTGACCTCCGCCTGCACGATGAAATACAGCTCGACGCCCGCGTGTGCGATTGCTGTCAGACATCCGCGGCGGTGACGGCAGAAGGTCCGCTCGTCGTCTACCGCGACCGTTCACGGCTCGAGGAGCGCGACATTGCCGTCGTGCGCCGGCGCGACGGACTCTGGGAAGAACCGCGCGCGTTGCCTGCCGACCTCTGGCAGATCGAGGGCTGTCCGGTCAACGGCCCTGCAGTCGCGGCGCACGACCGTCGCGTGGCTGTCGCCTGGTTCACCGCGGCCAACGACGTTCCGCGCGTCAAACTGGCGTTCTCGGTCGACGCCGGCGCAAGTTTCGGCCTACCCGTGACCGTCGATGACGGCAAGCCGCTGGGTCGCGTCGACGCCGTGCTGCTCGACGACGGCGGCGCCATCGTCAGCTGGCTCGAGTCTTCGCCGGAAGGCAGCTCGCTGCGCCTGCGCAAGGTCCACGCGGATGGAAAGTTGGATGCATCCGTCATCGTCGTGCCGGCCGGCAACCGGATTTCGAACGGATTTCCGCAGATGGCGCGCAGCGGCGACACGCTCGTACTCGCGTGGACGGCCGAGCAGGTCCGGACGGCCGTCGTGCCCGTGCCCTGAGCCGGGCGACTAGTCGTCGCGGGCGACGAATCCTGCGTAGTCGGTGCCGAGTACGTCCTGCCAGCCGGCAAAGTACTCGCGGCGCAGGATAGGCGCGATTTCGCCCAGCGCTTCCCAGCCCCCGTGGGTCAGCGTGACGCGGGTGCCGGTTCCCGCCGGCGTAAACACGACGTCGACCCACTGCGCGGACTCCGGCTCGCGCCCCGGATGCCAGGTAAAGCGCAGGCGCCGGCCAGGCTCGACGGTTTCGATCGTGCCCCAGACATGGCGGGCGCCATCCGGTGCACGCTCCTCGACGGCACCACCCGGCGTCGCATCGAGTGCGCATCGTGTCGCTGCGTTGCGAGACAGCGAATGCGTCTCGACCGGCCACCAGTCGGCGAACCGGGCCGCGAACGCCGCGAACGCGCGGTCAGGAGTGGCCGCAAGGTCGACGGAGACGACTACCGGCTCAAGGGCATTCATGCGGAGCCAGCATACGCCGCCGGCCGGCGGTTGCGATGGAGCGGTCCGCTGGCGCGACGGACCGGATTCCGCGCCCTGCCGCACCGGGGCGGCGGCGTCTAGAATTCCGTCGCATGGAAACCGTCGCCGCCCTGCTCATCGTGGTTTTCCAGCTCTTCTTCGGCTGGTGCGGAGAGGATCCCGGCAAGGCGCCGCCTGCGGCGCCTGCGGAGTCCGCCTCAATACGCTGATCGCCGGGCCGGGCCGTTTCAGGCCTTGCCGAGGATGCGCTCGAGACGGTCGCGGTAACTGCGCGACAGCTTCAGCTCGTGGCCGCCGTCCAGCGTCAGGAAATACTCGCCGTTGGTGTGGGGCTTGAGCTTGCGGATTCGCCGCAGGTTCACGATGGTCGAGCGGTGGATGCGCTGGAAATCGGCCGGGTCCAGGCGCTCCTCGAACTGCTTCATGGTCGCGCGTACGACGTGCGTGCGCCCTTCCGCGTGCACGCACATGTAATCGCCGGCGGCGTCCACCCAGTCGATCGTCGCGACCGGCAGGCGCACGGTCTCGCGGCCGAGGCGGATCGGCAGCACCTCGGGGAAGCGCCGCGGGCTGCCTGCCGCGCCGCGCGCGATCAGCTCGTCGGCGTCGAGCTGGCCGGCGCCGGTCACCTGCGCCAGCAGCGCGACCAGCTGCTCGCGGTGCCGCACCGACTTGCGCTGGGCGAACTGCTCGCGCACGTGCCCGAGCGTGCGCTCGAGACGTTCGTCCACGAGCGGCTTCAGCAGGTAGTCGAGCGCGTGCGCGTCGAAGGCGTCGATCGCGTAACGGTCGAAGGCGGTCACGAAGACGACCATCGGCATGCTGGTCTGCGGAATGCGGCGCAGCACCTCGAAGCCGTCGATGCCCGGCATCTCGATGTCGAGGAACATGAGGTCCGGCGAGTGGCGCGGCGACCGCGTCGAGCGCCTCGCGGCCGTTCGCGCACTGCGTCGACGATCTCGAAGTCGCTGAAAGCGTGCAGGCGGAGCTCGAGTCCGCGCCGCGCGAGCGGCTCGTCGTCGACGATGATGGCGCGAATCGTCCTGGCCATTCCCGGCTTCCCAGACCTCCAGCGGCAACCGCATCTCGACGGAGAGCCCCGGCGAGGCGTCGGCCACCTCGACCGAGTGCGCGTCGCCGTACAACACCTTGAGCCGTTCGCGCGTGTTGCGCAAGCCGACGCCGCGGCCGTTGGCATTGGCGACGGCCGGCGGCAGGCCCGGCCCGTCGTCCACGACCGCGAGCCGCAGCGCCCCGCCCTCGATGCCGGCGATGACGGTGACCGCCCCGCCCTGCTCGCGCGGCGCGATCGCGTACTTCATCGCGTTCTCGACCAGCGGCTGCAGCAGCAGCGAAGGGACGAGCGCGGACTCGGCGCGCTCGTCCACGTCGAACTCGAGCCGGAGCCGGTCGCCGAAGCGCAGCTTCTCGATGCCGAGGTAGAGGTTGAGCGCGTCGAGCTCCTGGCGCAGCGTGACCTTCTTCATCGGGATCCTGGTCGAGCGTGTAGCGCAGGAACTCGGAGAGCCGCGAGACCGCGAGGTTCGCGGTGCGGTTCTGGTTGTCCAGCACCAGCGTCGAGATCGCGTTCAGCGTGTTGAACAGGAAGTGCGGGTTCAGCTGGTAGCGCAGCATCTTGAGCTGCGCTTCCTGGGCGAGCGCGGACTGCCGCAGCGTCGCCTCGCGTTCGAGCTGCAGGCGTTCGTAGAACTTCACGCCGTAGTAGAGGCCGGTCCAGCACAGCAGCAGCGCCGTCGCGGACAGCGTGCCGAGGAAGATCTCGAGCGGCTGCGGCGCGTGCTCCATCGCCCACTCGGGCTTCACGATCTCCAATGTAGGCCGTGTTGATGATCGCCCGCCAGGCGAGCGCGATGACCCAGCAGGCGAGCGGCGAGCCGACCAGCATCGCGCGCGGGCCGGCGGCCCAGAGCCGGCGGTAGAGCCAGCGCAGCGGCGCCGAGAGCACGAAGCCCGAGGCCGCCGCGATCGCGATCACCTGGACGTAGCCGGGCTCCTTGCCGTAGACCGCGGAACCCACGAACTGCGGCGAGCCCGTACGCGCTCCAGCCGAGCGTGTGCAGGCCCCAGAACAGCAGGTTGCGGTTGCCGCGCAGGAGGTCGAGATTCATGCGGCCAACTTATTCAAGTATTGCCGGGCCGTGCATCGACTCGTCTCGCCCGCGGCACGGCTGGTCGCAGGCGGGCCGCCATCTCACGTCCGTCATTCGTACAGGCGGGCCGCGGCGTCCAGCTCGCTCGCGACCCGCTCGCGCAACGACGGCGGTGCCAGGACCTCGACGCCCGAGCCGTGCCGCAGCAGGTCCATCACGAGTTCCGGCTCGCGGCTGTAGGGCAGCTCGAGCACGTAGCTGCCATCCGCCTCGATGCGTCCGACCTGCCGCGAGTGCCAGATTTCGTCCGCCACCCAGCGCGCGCTGTCCGGCGTGAACCGCAGCACCGCCGTCTGCGTCTCGGCGCCGGCGAAGATCCCGTAACCCGCGCCGAGCGACGCGGTCCAGTTCGGCGTCCTGCAGGTCCTTCGCAGCCGCTTCCTCGACGCGCGCGTGCAGGATGGCGTCGACCGCGAAGGTCCGCAGCGCCTCCTTCCCGTGATCCCAGGCGTCCAGGTACCAGTTGTAGCGGTAGTGCACGAGGCGCTGCGGGCGAGACCGTGCGCTCGGTGACGTCGCCGTCGACGCGCTGCAGGTGACGGATGAACGCCTGCTTGCGGCCGAGCAGCGCGAGCGAGAGCGCCTCGAACACGTCGCGATTGACGCGACGCGTGCCGAGCGCGAGCACGCGGATGCGGCGGCGGATCTCGCGATGGCCGTGGTCGCCGCTCTCGAGCAGCGCCGAGAGGCGCGCCCGCAGCGGGTCGAGCTGCCGCTTGAGGTGGCTGCCGCCCAGCGTGTCGAGCAGGTGGTCGATCTCGAGCAGTGCGTAGACCTCGGCCGGGCTGAACCAGACGCCGGGCAGCTCGGATTGTTCCGCCTTGGGATCGAGGACGTAGGCCTGCCGCTCGCGCGACCAGACGACGGCACGTTCAGGCGGTCGCGCAGGTACTCGATGTCGCGCTTGAACGTCGCATGCGAGATCTCGAGGTCTTCCTCGATCTCGCGGCGCGTCAGCGCGCCCTTCTCGACCAGCCGCCGGCGGATGCGGTAGAAGCGCTCGGTCCGGTCCACGGAATCAGCCGCGCCGGCACGACGCGCAGGATCTCGCCGGCGTCCTCGTCGGTCACGAGGTAGAGCGCGCCGTCCGGTCCTTCGCGCACGTCGCGCACGCGCTTGCCGATGGCGATGCGCTCTTCGTGGAGCACCTTGCCGTCCGGCTCGACGACGAGGCGCACGAGCTGCGTGGCCGCGAGCGCGCCGACGAAGAGCTGGCCTTTCCAGGCCGGGTAGCCGCGGCCGTCGTGGAACGCCATGCCGGACGGCGCGATCGACGGGACCCAGTAGTGCACGGGCTGCTCCATGCCGGCCTTGGCCGTGCCCTCGCCGATCGCCGGGCCGCTGTACTCGCGGCCGTAGGTGATGACCGGCCAGCCGTAATTGCTTGCCCGCCGCGGGATGTTGATTTCGTCGCCGCCGCGCGGGCCGTGTTCGGTGTCCCAGAGCTCGCCGCGTCTCCGGGTGCAGCGCCGCGCCCTGCGCGATTGCGATGGCCATAGGACCAGATCTCCGGCAGCGCGCCGTCCCGGCCGACGAAGGGATTGTCCGCCGGCACGCCGCCATCCGGCGTGATGCGCAGGACCTTGCCGATGTGGGTGCCGAGGTCCTGCGCCTTGTCGCGCTGCGAGTTGCGCTCGCCGGTCGTGACGAACAGATTACCGTCGCGCGCGAACACGAGGCGCGAGCCGAAGTGATGGTTGCTCTTGAACTTCGGCTGCTGGCGGAAGATGACCTTGACGTCGGCGAGCGCGCCGCCCTCGAGGCGTGCGCGCGCGACCGCCGTGCCGTTCGTCCCGTCCGCCGCCGGTTCGGCGTACGACAGGTATATCGTCGAGTTCTCCGCGAAGCGCGGATCGAGGACCACGTCGAGCAGGCCGCCCTGGCCCTCCGCATGGACGGCGGGCACGCCGGCGACCGGCTCCGAAAGCGCACCTTCGCGCGTGACGTAGCGCAGGCGCCCGGGCCGCTCGGTGACCAGCATGCGCCCGTCCGGCAGGAAGGCGAGCGACCAGGGGTGCTCGAGTCCCTTCGCGACGGTCGTGACCGCGACCCTCGGTCTCGCCGCTCGGCGCGACGTGCGGCGCGTCCTGGCAGGCGCCGGTCGCCGGCGGCCGCGAGCACAGGAGCGGGAAGCTGCGTGCGCGACAACATCGGCGGGATCCTCATGCTCATGACTCCTTCCCGCTCAGGCAGCGGCGACGCGCGTGATGATGTAGCCGCCGGACTTCGCGTCGAACTCCAGGTCGATCAGCTTGCGCTCGCGCGCTTCCTCCAGCAGGTTGCCGAACGACTTGAAGCCGTAGTAACTCTCGTTGAAGCCGGGCTTGCGGCGCTTGATCGCCTGCTTGACCATCGAGCCCCAGACCTTCTCCTCCGCGTCGCGCTCCGCGAACAGGTCCTCGGCCGTCTCCATCATGAGCTCGATGCCCTCCTGGCGCCGGTCGTCGGCGCCGGGGGCCGCCTTGGGCGAGGTCTTCGCGACCTTCTCCTTGCGCGCGATCTTGGCGCGGCCTTCGCCGCGCACCAGGTCGTCGTAGTAGATGAACTCGTCGCAGCCGCTGATCAGCAGGTCCGAGGTCGAGTGCTTGACGCCGCAGCCGATCACGAACTTGTTGTTCTCGCGCAGCTTCGAGACCAGCGGCGAAAAATCGGAATCGCCGCTGATCGACCACGAAGGTGTCCACGTGCGCCTTCGTGTAGCACAGGTCGAGCGCATCGACGACCATGCGGATGTCGGCGGAGTTCTTGCCGGACTGGCGCACGTGCGGGATCTCGATCAGCTCGAAGGCGGCCTCGTGCATCGGCCGCTTGTAGTCCTGGTAGCGTTCCCAGTTGCAGTAGGCCTTCTTGACGACGATGTTGCCCTTGAGCAGCAGCCGCTCGAGCACCTTGCGGATGTCAAACGAGGCGATCTTCACGTCACGCACGCCGAGCGCGACGTTCTCGAAGTCGCAGAACACGGCCATGATGCGGGTGTCGGAGCGGGCGTTGGCGTTCATTCCTCGCCCGCCGCGGGCTTCCAGGCGGATGCGAGTTCCTGCTGCTTGCGCGGCGGAACCGGGTCGTAGTGGCTGAGCTGCAAGGTGAAACTCCCTTCTCCGCCGGTCAGTGCCTTCAACCGGTTCTGGTAATCCGTGACTTCCGCGAGCGGCACGTAGGCTGATACGACGATCCGGCCCCGCGCGCGCGCCTCGTTGCCGTCGATGCGCGCCCGTCGCGTCGCCAGGTCGGCGGTGATGTCGCCCATCACCGTGCCCGGGGCGTTGATCTCGACGTGCACGATCGGCTCGAGCACGGCCGGCGCCGCCTTCGTGACGGCGTCGAGGAAAGCCTTGCGGCCGGCGGAGACGAAGGCGACTTCCTTCGAATCCACCGAATGGTACTTGCCGTCGTAGACCGAGACGCGGATATCCTGCAGCGGGAAGCCCGCGACGGCGCCCGACGGCGAGTGCATTGCGTATGCCTTTCTCGACCGCCGGGATGAACTGGTTCGGGATGGAGCCACCGACCACGTCGTCCACGAACTCGAAGCCCGAACCGCGCGCGAGCGGCTCGATGCGCAGGTACACCTCGCCGAACTGTCCCGCGCCGCCCGTCTGTTTCTTGTGCCGGTGATGGCCGTCGGCCGGTCGCGTGATCGTCTCGCGGTACGGGATCGACGGCGGGTGCGTCTTCACGGAGACGCCGTAACGTTCGGTCATACGCTCGGTCATGACGCGCAGGTGCAGGTCCCCCATGCCGTACAGCACGGTTTCGTTCAGGCCGGTGTGGTGCTCGACCCGCACGCAGGGATCCTCCGCCGCGAGCTTGTGCAGGGCCTCGGCGAGCTTGTGTTCGTCGCCGCGCCGCTCGGGCTCGATGGCGACGCCGAGCATCGCCGGCGGGTAGGCCATGGGCTTCAGGTGGAAGTGGTCCTCGTCGTGGGAGTCGTGCAGCACCGCGTCGAAGTGCAGCTCGTCGAGCTTGGCCACGGCACAGATGTCGCCCGGCACGGCGAGCGGGATTTCGGCGTGCTCCTTGCCCTGCATCCGGAACAGGTGCGCGATCTTCACGGGCTTGCGGCCGTCGCCGACGAACAGCTGGGCGCCGCCGCGGATCGTGCCCTGGTGCACCCGGAACAGCCCGAGCTTGCCGACGAAAGGGTCCATGATGACCTTGAACACGTGGGCGATCGCATGACGGCCCGGATCCGGGGACACGGCGACGCGTTCCGCCGCGTCGCCCTCACCCTTCATGAAGGGCGGCGGGTTGCCTTCGGCCGGGTTCGGCATCAGGCGCGCGATGGCCTCGAGCAGTTCCGGGATGCCGGCGCCGGTTTCCGCGGAAACGAAGCAGACGGGCACGAGGTGGCCCTCGCGCAGCGCCTTCTCGAAGGGATCGTGCAACTGCTCGGGCTCGAGTTCCTCGCCCTGCTCGAGGTACAGGGCCATGAGGTCGTCGTCCACCTCGACCACCTGGTCGATGATCCGGGTGTGGGCTTCCTGGACCGACGAAAAGTCGGTCGCCTCGCCCTCATTATGGAAAAAACAGTCGACGACCTTCGTTCCGCCGGCGGCCGGCAGGTTGATCGGCAGGCATTCACGGCCGAACTGCTCGCGGATCTCTTCCAGCACCGATTCGACATTTGCCTCGCGCGCGTCGATCTTGTTGATGACGACGATCCGGCACAGGCCGCGGTCGCGGGCGGCGTCCATCATGCGCTGCGACATCGGTTCTACGCCGGCAACCGCGCTCACGACGACGGCCGCAGTCTCCACCGCCTCCAGCACCGGCAGGGTGCGGCCGATGAAATCGGGGAAACCGGGCGTGTCGATCAGGTTGACATGGGCCTGGCCGGTTTCGAGCCAGCAGACCGTGGCGTCGATCGAATGCTGCAGGCGGCGCGCCTGCGGATCATGGTCCGATACGGTCGTGCCGCGGACCAGGTTTCCCTTGGCGCGGGTGGCCCCGGCCGCGAACAGAAGCGCCTCAGCCAGCAGGGTTTTTCCCGCCCCGGCGTGTCCCACCAGGGCCAGGTTTCTGAGGTCGCTGGTTGCCTTCGTCATGCTGTCCCCCGCCTTTCCTGTGCCGGCCGGTTTTTCAAAAAGAATAGCACCGCGGGTCCCCGCTGGCTTGCGCCATTGAGGTTGGACGGGCAAACTCCAAAGACCTGAATATCAAGGCCCTGAGACAGGGGCTCGCGGGGGATGGCATGGCGATTTCGGTGAAGGGCGACAGTGGCGATCCGATGGTCGAGCCGAACGTGATTCCGCTCGTCGACATCATGCTCGTGCTGCTCATCATCTTCATCATCACAATCCCCGTGATGACGCACGCGGTCAAGATCGACCTGCCGCGAGACAACCCGAACCCGCCGTTGACCGAGCCGGTTGTCGTGCGGATCTTCGTGGAGTTCGACGGTTCCATTTACTGGAACGGCACCCCGGTCGACCAGCAGACCTTCCGCGATTACGTCGCGATCGAGAACGCCAAGGACCCGCAGCCGGAAGTCCACGTGGACGCGCACCGCCGCGTGCCTTACGTCTACGTCGCGAACGTGCTGTTCACACTGCAGCGCGGCGGCCTGCAGAAGGTCGGCTTCGTATCCGGCGAGGGCGGACCCGTCGCGGCGCCAGCGCCTGCCCCGTAACGCGGAGCCTTCCCGCGCGCGGGCCATGACCGGGTCCGCCACCACAAGTCTCCTGCTCGCCGCCTGGCTCGCAGCCGCGTCCGCATCCGCCGACGAATCCTCCGTCCGCCGCTACGAACTGCCGAACCACGACACGCTCGAGCTCTCCATTCCTGCTGGATGGACCGACCATCTCGAGGAGCCCCTGGGTGGCGGGACGCCGACCATCGAGATTTCCGTAGCGGACGGCGGGCCCCGACAGGTCTTCGTGCGACCGGAATGGGTCGACCCCACGGCCCAGGATGTACGCGAACTGCCGCAGCTGCGCGATGCGGTCCGCGACCTCGCCGAGCGCATCCAGCCCGAAGCAGTCGAGAATTATCTCGAGGTGCGCCACATCGCCGGCACCAACGGCGTCGGCTTCTACTTCACGGCCACGGATCGCAATCCGGGGCCCGGCGAGTTCAAGTTCATGAGCCAGGGCGCGCTGCAGGCCGGCGGCCTTACGCTCTGGTTCACCATCCTCACGAACGAGGGCCAGGACACGGTCGCCGTCGAGGCGCTCGTGATGCTGCAGGGCGCGATCCACCGCCGCACCGGCCACGACCAGCTCTGAGGCGGCCGCCCTCGCGATGCAACCTGGTAAGGTATTTCGAGGATGATGGATCGTCGCCAATGGATCGGCATGACCCTGGGTGCGGGGGCGGCGCTCGGGCTCGGACCGCGCCTCGCCCTCGCGCTCGCTCCCGGCCCCTTGATTGTCCGTCCCATCCCGTCGAGCGGTGAATCGATCCCGGTGGTGGGGCTCGGAAGCTCCGCCACCTTCCGCAGCGTTGCCGAGAGCGACGACGCGAAGGGGCTCGGCGATGTCCTCAAGGTCATGGTCGAGCGCGGCGCAACGGTCTTCGACACCGCGCCGTCCTACGGCGCGTCCGAGGAAGTCGCGGGCCGGCTGGCGCGCGAGCTTTCGCTCACCAAGAAGCTCTTCTGGGCCACCAAGGTCAACGTCGCGCCCCGCGGCGGCGGCTCGGCCGACCCGGCTGCCGCGCGCGCACAGGTCGAGGAGTCGTTTCGCCGCTTCGGCGTCGAGACGATGGACCTCATCCAGGTCCACAACCTCGGCGACGTGCCCGTGCAGCTTGGCCTCCTCAAGGAGCTCAAGGCGGCGAAGCGCGTGCGCTACATCGGCGTCACCAGCACGAGCAAGGAACAGTACGGCGAGCTCGAGCGCGTGATGCGCGAGGAGCCGCTCGACTTCATCGGCGTCGACTACGCGGTCGACAACCGCAGCGTCGAGGAAACGATCCTGCCCCTCGCGCTCGAGCGCAAGATCGCCGTGATGGTGTACGTGCCGTTCGGGCGCACGCGGCTGTTCCAGCGCGTCGGCGAACGGCCGTTGCCCGGCTGGGCCGCGGACTTCGATGCGGCGACCTGGGCGCAGTTCTTCATCAAGTACGTGCTGGGTCACCCGGCCGTGACGGTCGTGACGCCGGCGACCAGCAAGGCCAGGCACATGGTGGACAACCTGGGCGGCGGCATCGGCCGGCTCCCCGACACCGACACGCGCGGGAAGATGGCCGAATTCGTGGACGCGCTGCCGCAGGCCTAGTCCGCTTTTCGCTGCGGGTGCCCACGCCTCAATCGGCGCGAAGTTCCACCGTCGCCTCGATCTCGACCGCGATATTGGACGGCAGCGACTGCCATGCCGACTGCGGATCGCGCGCCGCGGCCCGCCTCGCCGAAGGCGACGACCATCAGGTCGGAAAAGCCGTTGATGACCCTGGGGTGGTCCTTGAAATCAGGGGTCGCCTGCACCATTCCAAGGATCCGGACGAAGCGCTTGACGCGGGACAGTTCGCCGACCGCAGCCTTGATGGTCGCCAGCATGCACAGGCCGACCTTCTGCGCGGAACGGACGCCCTGCTCGAGCGACACGTCGGCGCCGAGCTTGCCGTAAGTCGCCGGCTCGCCGCACTCGCCGTGCCCGGACAGGAACAACAGGTTCCCTGTCTGCACCGACGTGACGTAGGTGGCCACCGGCTTCGGTGGCGCCGGCAACGTGAAGCCTGCGGCCGCAAGCCGGGCCTCGGGCGTATCGGCGGAATTTGCCATGGCAGGGAAAGATGATAGCAACAGCAACACAATCACGAAGCGCGGCATGGGAATCCCCTCGTTTCATCGCAGGCTACGCGCGATTGCGGGCCCCTGCCAGCCGGAGCATCATCGAACGATGAACATCGAGAGGCTCGAATCGAAGCGGGCCGTCGTCGGGGACGGCTTCGAGATCCGGCGCGCGTTGCCGAACCGGCACCGGCGCACGATCGGCGCCTGGTGCTTCCTCGATCACGCGGGCCCGGCGGATTTTGCGGCCGGGAAAGGGCTCCTCATCGGCCCGCATCCGCACATCGGGCTGCAGACCTTCAGCTGGATGATCGAGGGCACGCATCCTGCACACCGACAGCCTCGGCTACCGGCAGTGGATCCAGCCGGGCCAGGTCAATCTCATGACCGCCGGCCGCGGCATCTCGCACGCCGAGGAATCGCCCGCGGACGAGCCGGGCCGGTTCCAGCTCGCGCAATTGTGGATCGCGCTGCCGAAACACGAGAGCACGCGCGAACCCTCCTTCCACCATTACCCCGAGCTGCCGATCCTCGATCGCGGCGGATTTCGCGTCACCGTGCTTGCGGGGCGCTTTGCCGGGGAACTGTCGCCGGCCGAGGTCTTCACGCCGCTCGTCGGCGTCGATCTCCTGTCCCAGGGTCCCGCCCGCGCGGAACTCGCGCTCGATCCCGCGTTCGAGCACGGCGTGATGGCGCTCGAGGGCGCCGCCAGTATCGCAGGCGAGGCGCTGGCGCCCGGCGCGCTCCTCTACTTCGGCCCGGGCCGGGACCGGCTGGTCGTCGAGGCGCCCGCCGCCACGCGCCTGCTGCTGATCGGCGGCGAGCCGCTCGGCGAGGACATCCTGCTGTGGTGGAACTTCGTCGGCCGCTCGTTCGAGGAGATGGAACAGGCCACTCGCGACTGGGTCGCGGGCGAGCGATTCGGCCGCGTCGAGGGCGCCCGCGGCGAGCCGCTCGTCGCGCCGGACCTCGCGGGGCTGCGCCTGCGGGGCACGCCATGAAGCGCCTCGCATCCGCCGTGCTGGTGCCGGCGGGGCCCAACTACGCGCAATCGATCGAGACCGGCGGCTTCACGCTCACCGCCGACGAGCCGCTGGGCGCCGGCGGCGGCAACGCCGGACCTGCGCCCTACAACCTGCTGCTCGCGGGCCTCGGCGCCTGCACCGCGATCACGCTCAAGATGTATGCCGACCGCAAGGGCTGGTCGATCGGCGCGCTGCGGGTCGCGCTCACGCTCTACAAGGACGACGACGGGAACACGCACATCGCGCGCCGCCTGTCGTCGGACGCGTCGCTCGAGGCGACGCAATGGGACAAGCTGGTCGAGATCGCGGAGAAGACTCCGGTGACGCGCACGCTCCGGGCGGGCGCGACGATCACGACCACGCGCGAATGAAGGAGGCTCCCGAAATGCGCAAGGTACTCGCCGTCCACGACGCCGCCCCGCCCCACTGGGTGGGCGACGGCTTTCCGGTCCGCTCGGTCTTTTCCTACGACGGCCTGGGCCGCGAGGCGCTATCCCCGTTCCTGATGCTCGACTACGCGGCGCCGCGCCATTTCGATCCGGCCCCGCGCCGGCGCGGCGTCGGCGTGCACCCGCACCGCGGCTTCGAGACGGTCACGATCGTCTACGCGGGCGAACTCGAGCACCGCGACTCGGCGGGCAACGGCGGCCGCATCGGCCCGGGCGACGTGCAGTGGATGACGGCGGCCTCCGGAATCCTGCACGAGGAATTCCACTCGGAGCGTTTCACCCGCGAGGGCGGGACCATGTCGATGATGCAGCTCTGGGTCAACCTGCCGGCGCGCGACAAGATGGCGAAGCCGCGCTACCAGACGATTCTCGACGCTACGATCCCGCGCGTCGCGCTCGGTGACGGCGTGGGCACGCTCCGCGTCATCGCGGGCCAGTACGACGGGCACCAGGGCCCCGCCGAAACGTTCACGCCGATGGAGGTCTGGGACCTCCGCATCGCCGACGGCAAGTCCGTGACGCTGAGGACGCCCGAGGGCCACACGACGGCCATCGTGCCGATGCAGGGCCGCGCGATCGTCAACGGCGAGCACGCGGCGGGTCCGGCACAGATCGTGCAGCTCGCCCGCGCGGGCGGGGAATTCACGATCAAGGCCGAGGGCGAACTGTCTGCGCTGGTGCTGGCCGGCGAGCCGATCGCCGAGCCGGTCGTCGGCTACGGTCCCTTCGTGATGAACAGCGAGCGCGAGATCGCGGCGGCCTTCGCCGATTTCCAGGGCGGACGATTCGGCCAGATGTAGGCAGCGGCCTCAGGCCGGAGGTTCGCGGCCGAGGTAGTCCATCTTGCCGAGCTCCACGCCGTTGTGGCGCAGGATGTCGTAGGCCGTCGTGCAGTGAAAATGCACGTTCGGCAGCATCTGGTGCAGCAGGTAGGGCAGGCCCGGCATTTCGCGCTCGGTGCTGCGCGACTTCCAGCGCACGGCGCGACCTTCGGCGCCCTCGAACTGCTCCGGCTTCAGCGTCTCCAGGTATCGCGCCGTCTTCAGCGCGCGCTCGACCAGCTCGGGCAGGGTCTTCTCGTTGTCCTCCCAGGACGGAGCGGTGGCGCCCGCGAGGCGTGCGGCGCCCATCTTCGCGGAATCGGACGCGATCTGGACCTGGCGCGAGAGCGGGAACATGTCGGGCGCGAGGCGCGCGTTGACGAAGACCTCCGGGTCGATCTTCTTCGCTGCAGCGTGCTGTGCGGCCTTCTCGAGCACCGCCGCCAGGTTTGTCATCATTCGAATGCCCGGCGTCACCGCCGCGTCGTACATCGAGATCTTCATCGTCGGCCCCGCTTTGCTTCGCCTAGAATGCCGGCATTATGACCGAGGCCGGGCTCGTCTGGGACAATCACGCCTGCCTGCCGCTCAGGGACATCGACGAGTTCCTGCCGCAGCTTGCGCGTTACCGCGCGGTGGGCGTCGACGTCGTGACGGTGAACATCGGCGACAGCCTCGTGCCGCTCGAGCGCATGATCCGGACGGCGGCGAGCATCCGCCATTTCGTCAAGGCGAACCCGGACCGTTACCTGCTCGGCGAGACGGTCGCTGACCTGCGCGCTGCGCGCGCCAGCGGGCGACTCGCCGTGTGCCTCGACGTGGAAGGCGTCCAGGCGCTGGGTCCGCAGGTTTCGCTGGTCGAGTTCCTGCATGAGATCGGCGTGCGCTGGATGCTGCTGGCCTACAACCGGCGCAACCTCGCCGCCAGCGGCTGCCACGACCCCGACGATGAGGGGCTCACCGACCTCGGCCGCGCGATCCTCGCGGAGATGGACCGGGTCGGCATGGTGAAGTGCTGCTCCCACACCGGCTACCGCACGGCGCGCGAGATCCTCGACTCGACCGATCGTCCCGTCATCTTTTCGCACTCCAACCCGCGTGCACTGCGCGACCATCCGCGCAACATCCCGGACGACCTGATCCGGGCCTGCGCCGCCACCGGCGGCGTGATCGGTATCAACGGCGTCGGCCTGTTCCTCGGCACCGGCCCGCCGACGGCCGAGGTCATTGTCCGCAACATTGACTACGTGGCGCAGCTCGTCGGGGCCGAGCATGCGGGCCTCGGACTCGACTACATGTTCAAGAGCTCGGAACTCGACGAGCCCGGGCGCGGCGGCCCCGAGATCTGGCCCCGCGAATGGGGCTACGGACGGGGCACAGGATTCGCGCCGCCCGAGGTCATCCCCGCGATACGCGCGGGCCTCGCAGGCCTTGGATATCCCGACGCCGCCATCCGGGGCATCCTGGGCGAGAACCTGCTGCGCGTCGCCGACGCGGTCTGGCGCTGAGCCCTGAAGCCCTCCCGGGCGGGTCCAGCTACGGGGAGTGTGCACCCGGTCACCCGCAGGGGCCCGTTTCCTGACCGGTTTCACAGTTAGCAACCGGGCGGGTCAGGCTACATATGTCCACTCGAAAGCCGCCCGAGTCGGGCGGTTGCGCGTGGAGTGTGCGCCCGGGATATGTCGCCAGCTGGACCAAGCGCTGAAACAAGGCCGGAACGCGAGCCGTTCGTCGCCCGTTGGACGGGGGCGTTCGCCGTCGGCCTGTTCATCTATATACCGATCACGCTGCTCCTGACCTTCTCCGACGGAAGCGGCGGGGAAGCTTTCGAGGTCTTCAAGCTCTACTCGGACTTCCCGGCCAGCGTCGGCTCGGCCCTGCTCGCAACGGTTGCGGCCTGGCAGGCGCGGGAAACGGCGGTGCGACGCACCTGGACTTTCCTCGCCGCCACGCTGTGGGTCTACTCGACCGGCAACCTGCTGAATTCGACTTACTGGCTCTTTGGAGTCGACCCGTTCCCCTCCGTCGGCGACGTATTCTTCCTCGGCTTCTATCCGCTGCTCTTCACCGCCATCTTCACCGCGATCCGGGCGGCCGCCGTGCGCGTGCAATGGGGACGCCTCGCACTCGACGCCACGATCCTGATGCTCGGCTTCGGCGCATTCTTCTGGTTCTTCGTCATCGGCCCGGCGGCCTCGGCCGAACGCGACCCGGACGTGCTCAAGTTCGTCCTGACGCAGAGCTACATCGCGCTCAACTGTCTGGTGCTGCTCGCCTTCGGCGTACTGCTGATGCACGCCGGAACCGGCGCGATCGCACGGCGCACGCTGATCCTGCTGACGATCGGTTTCGCGACCATGTAGCTGGCCGACATCGTCTGGGCGATGGCCAAGATCACCGGCACCTACCTGCCCGGCGGCATGTCGGACGCCATCTACCTGTCCTGCTATGCGGCCCTCATCGCGGCGGCACGCGAACAGTTGCGCGGTGCGCCCGTCGGGCGGCAGGAGCCCACGGCGCTCGGCAGCGCCCTGGTCCAGGGCATGCCGTACGTCGCGATGCTGGTCTCCTTCCTCGTGCTCGTCTACGTCGAGAGCAGCTCGATGTCGAGCCCGGCGACCGCGATGACGGTCATCATCTTCGCGCTGACGCTGCTCGTCATGCTGCGCCAGGGCGTGATGTCGCGGGACGATGCGCTGGTGCGCGAGCGCCGCGCCGCCGGCATCGTCGAGGCCCGCTACGCCTCGCTCATCAAGAACGCCTCCGACGTGATCATGATCGCTGACGTCGACGGGCGCCTGCGCTTCGCCTCTCCCGCCGCCGAGCGCACCTTCGGCATGAACCCGGACGACCTCGTCGGCCGCAACCTCCTGGACCTCTGGGGCGAGGCCGACCGCGAGCGGCTCGCCGCCTTCCTCGCCGAGGTCGCCTCGACGCACGGCCGCTCGATCGGTCCGGTCGAAGTGGTGGTCGGCAACGGCGCGCGCCGCAGCACGCTCGAGAGCGTCGGCAGCAACCTGCTCGACGACCCGGCGATCGCCGGCCTCGCGCTCAACTTCCGCGACGTGAGCGAGCGCAAGGCGCTCGAGGAGCAGCTGCGCCAGCTCGCCTTCCACGACCCGCTCACGCTGCTCGCCAACCGCAGCCTGTTCCGCAACCGCGTCCAGCACGCGCTGACGCTCGCGCAGCGATCGCGCCAGCGCGTCGCGGTCATGTTCCTCGACCTCGACAATTTCAAGAACGTCAACGACTCACTCGGTCACGACGCCGGCGACCGCCTGCTGCAGGCCGCCGCCCAGCGCCTGGTCAAGTCGACGCGACCCTCGGACACCGTCGCGCGCCTCGGCGGCGACGAGTTCGCGATCCTGCTCGAGGGCATCAGCGAGTCGACCGACGTCGAGCGCGTCGCCGCGACCATCACGCGCTCCTTCGACGAGCCGCTGCAGCTCGACGGCAGCGACACCTACATGGCGGCCAGCATCGGCATCGCCTTCTCCCAGCCGGGGGACGACACCGAGCAGCTGCTGCGCAACGCCGACATCGCGATGTACAACGCCAAGGCGGCCGGCAAGGCGCGTTTCGTCGTGTTCCAGCCGCGCATGCAGGAACAGCTGCGCGAGCGGCTGCGCCTCGAGGAAGACATCAACCGTGCGCTCGAGCGCGGCGAGTTCTTCCTCGAGTACCAGCCGGTCGTCGACCTCGCCAAGCGCGAGCTGCTCGGCGTCGAGGCGCTGGTGCGCTGGAACCACCCGGACCACGGCCTCGTGATGCCGGGCGCGTTCATCGCCGCGGCCGAGGAGTCCGGCCAGATCATCGAACTCGGCCGCTGGGTGCTCGCAGAGGCCTGTCGTGCCGTCAAGGCCTGGCGCGACACGATCGTCGCCGGCGACGGCCTGCGCGTCGCGGTCAACATGTCCGGCCGGCACCTGCAGCACGCCGACCTCGTGGCGGACGTACGCGCAGCGCTCGACGCGTCGGGCCTCGAGCCGGGCAACCTCGTCATCGAGCTCACCGAGAGCACGATCATGCACAACACCGAGGTCAACCTCGAGCGCTTCCGCGAGCTGAAGTCGCTCGGCGTGCGGCTCGCGATCGACGATTTCGGGATGGGCTACTCGTCGCTCTCCTACCTGCACCGCTTCCCGATCGACATCCTGAAGATCGACCGATCCTTCGTCGGCCGCCTGACCGAACAGGACGACGGGCCGGAACTCGCACGCGCGGTGGTGATGCTCGGCGAGACGCTCGGCCTCGAGACCGTCGCCGAGGGCGTCGAGCACGAGGAACAGGTGGCGAAGCTCCTGGAGCTCGGCTGCGTCGCCGCCCAGGGATTCCTGTTCGCCCGCTCGGCGCCGCTCAAGGAAGTGTCGGCGATGCCGTTCGTGGCGCGCCGGGCCGAACTACGCAACGCCCAGGCTCTCGCCGACCGCCTGACGGCGACGGGCCGCTTCAACGTCGGGAACGTGAAGACGCGATCGGTCGCCTAGGGGACTGTCACCTTTGCGCGCTCTGGCGCAAAGGGGACTGTCCCCTCTGTCACTCCGCCTGCCAGACAACCTCCCCGCCGATCACCGTCATCACGGCCTGCGGAGCGCGGGATCTCCGCTTCCGGAATCTTCATCCAGTCGGCCGAGAACACGCTGAAGTCCGCGAGCTTGCCGGGCTCGATCGTGCCGCGGTCCTGCTCCTGGAACGCCGCGTAAGCCGAGTTCCGGGTCAGGATCGCGAACGCTTCCTCGCGCGTGAGGCGCTGGTCGAGCCCCCAGTCCGGGCCCGCGAAGCCCTCGAGCGTCCGGCGCGTGATGGCGGCGTAGAACTCGACGCGCGGGTCGCCCGCCTCGACCGGCGCGTCCGTACCGCCCGCAATCGTGGCGCCGGCATCGAGGAACTTGCGCCAGGCATAGGCGCCGCCGATGCGCTCCGGTCCCGAGGCGGGCCGGCGCGAACAGCATGTCGCTGATCGCGTGCGAGGTCTGCATCGAGGCGATCACGCCGAGTTTCGCGAACCGCGGGATGTCGGCGTCGGCGACGACCTGTGCATGCTCGATCCGGAAGCGCGGGTCGGCGACGGGCCGTTCCGCGGCCGGTACGGCGGCGAATGCCTTCTCGTACATGTCGAGCACCACCCGGTTGCCGCGGTCGCCGATCGCGTGGGTCTCGACCTGGATGCCGCGGCGCAGCCCGGCGATCGCGATTCGCAGGATCTCCTCAGGCTCGGTGACGTAGAGGCCTCGGCTGCCAGGCACGTCGCTGTAGGGCGCGTCGAGTGCCGCGCCGCGGCTGCCGAGCGCGCCATCCATGTAGAGCTTGATTGCACGCACCGTGAGCCGCGGGTCGCAGCTGCGGTAGTCGCGTCCCGCGGCGAGGAGTTTTTCGGCGTCCTCGCCCGACCCGCCGATGGCGACGTAGACGCGAAGCTTCAGGCGCCCCGCGGCGTACAGCCTGCAGAGCTGTTCCACCGTCCGCCAGTCCGCGCCTGCCTCCTGCATTTCCGTCCAGCCGAGCTGCACGTAGCGCGCGGCGCCCGCCTCGAGGTTCTGCGCGAGCGATTCGTCCGTCTCGGGCGGAAGGCGTTTCCAGACGAGGTCCATCGCATTGTCGACGAGCATGCCCGTCGCTTCGCCGGTCGCGGGATCGCGCAGGATCTGCCCGCCCGGCGGGTCGGGCGTCTCGCGGGTGATGCCAGCGGCCTCGAGCGCCTTCGTGTTCACGACGACGGCGTGGCCGTCGATGCGCTGCAGGACGACCGGGCGGTCCGCGACGACCGCGTCGAGATCCTGGCGCGACGGGAAAACGGCCGGCTTCCACTTCGACTCGATCCAGTTCGCGCCGACGATCCAGGGTGAGGCGTCCGTCGCGGCGCGCCGCGCGAGGCGCTGCTTCAGGGCCGCGACGCCCTCGACGCCCGTCAGGTCGAAGCCGAGCTCGCGCTCCGCCGATGCTGGCAAGGTGCGCATGCGCATCGGTGAGGCCGGGCAGCATCGTGCGACCCGACAGGTCCACGACCCGGACGTCCGCCGGCGCGCGCGCGCGCGCGGTGGCCTCGTCGCCGACGTAGGCGATCCGTTCGCCGGTCGTGAGCACGGCGTCCGCACGCGGTTGTGCGGGATTGCCGGTGTGGATCGTGCCGCCCCGGAACAGGAGCGCCGGCGGCGCCCCGGCAGCCGCCGACGCGGCGACGAAGCACGCGGCCGCGAGGGTCCACGCGCAGCTCGACCGGACGCGGCGCATCTCAGCCCGACGCCTTCTGGTTCTTCACGACGTTGGTCGCGAGCGCGATCATCGAGGCGACGTCGGAGAGGTTCGCGGGCACGACCAGCGTGCTCGAGGCCTCGCTCGCGAGCGTCCCGAACTGCTTGACGTACTCCTCGGCGATCCGCAGCTGCATCGCCTCGGCGCCGCCGCGGCCCGCCAGCGCCTCGCCGACCTGCTTGAGCCCCTCTGCGGTCGCCGTCGCCACCGCGAGGATCGCCGCGGCCTCGCCGGCGGCCTCGTTGATCTGCTGCTGCTTGTTCGCCTCGGATTCCTTGATGACGCGCTGCTTCTCGCCCTCGGCCTGGTTGATCTTCGCGTCGCGCTCGCCCTCGGAGGTCAGCACCACCGCGCGCTTCTCGCGCTCGGCGCGCATCTGCTTCTCCATCGCCGAGCAGCACGTCCTTGCGGCGGGTTGATGTTCTTGATCTCGTAGCGCAGGACCTTGACGCCCCAGGGCGCCGAGGCCTTGTCGAGCTCGTTGACGACGTTGGCGTTGATCGTGGCGCGCTCCTCGAAGGTGCGGTCGAGCTCGATCTTGCCGATCTCGCTGCGCAGCGTCGTCTGCGCGAGCTGGATGATCGCGAAGCGGTAGTTGGTGATGCCGTAGGAGGCCTTGCTCGCGTCGAGCACCTGCATGTAGAGCACGCCGTCGACGCCGACCTGCACGTTGTCGCGCGTGATGCAGACCTGCTCGGGGATGTCCATCGCCTCTTCCTTGAGGTTGTGCTTGTAGGCGACGCGGTCGAAGAACGGCATCAGGATGTGGAACCCGGCCTGGATCGTGCGGTTGTAGCGGCCGAGCGTCTCGACGACGTAGGCGCTCTGCTGCGGCACGACGACCGCGGTCTTGGCGATGATGATGATCGGCGAGCAGCACGATGACGCCGACGAGCGTACATGGTTTCCATGCGTGCGGTTACTCCGCCTTGACGTGCAGGGTAAGGCCGTCGACCTGCGAGATCACGCGCCTCGCGGCCCGGCCTCGATCGGCGTCGCGCCCGTGTTGCGCGCGGTCCAGCTCGAACCCCGGTAATCGACGCGGCCGCTCTGGCCGGGCTCGAGCCGCGATCGGCACCACGACGCGGTCGCCGAGCGTCAGCCGCTCGTCCACGTGCGCCGGCCGTGCCGCGCAGCAGCTCGTAGATGCGGCGCCGGAACGTGAGCATCGCGACGACGGCGAGCACCGCGAAGACCAGCCACTGGGCCCAGTCCGGCAGGTCGACGCCGGCGAGGCCGAGCAGCCCGACGACCGCGGCCGACAGGCCAATGAATACGAGGTAGAACTGCGCGTCGATGACGAACATCTCGACGCCGAGCAGGCCGATTCCCAGCACCATCCAACGCCCACCAAGGCATCCGGGCCTCCTCGCGCGCAGGCGCGCAACTACCGCCCGCCATGCAGCTTAACCGATCCCAAAGTCACGTATTGAACCGCGGGTCCCGGCGGGCGGTAGCCTGCCCGCCTCGCCATCGCCATGCCGGTAACCCGCCCATGAAAGCGCTCCTCGCCTCGCTCGCCATGCTTCCTGCCGCTGGCGTTCGCCGCCGACGCCGGCCTGCCGCCGGCCCAGCAGGAACTGTTCGACGCGGAACGCGCCTTCGTGCGGCTCGCGGCCGAGAGGGATTCCGCGATTCGTTCTACGCGTACTTCGCCGACGACGGCATCGCCTTCAATCCCGCATCCGTTTCGCGTGCGCGTCGCGCTCGCCGGCCAGCCCTCGACGCCGCCGCCGATGGGCGCGGACTGGGCGCCGGTCTACGGCGACATCGCCGCGGCCGGCGACCTCGGCTGGAACACCGGACCGCTCGTCTTCGCGGGCCGCAACGGCCAGCCGGACCGGCACGGCATGTTCTTCTCGGTGTGGAAGCGGCAGCCCGACGGGAGCTTCAAGGTCGTGCTCGACATCGGCAGGACACGCCGTCGGCCGTCGTGGCGATCGACGAGCCGCCGCATTCCTCCTGGCGAGCGGGTCGCGGCGCGGCGGCGCGAAGTCGACCTCGCGGCGGCACGCTGCCGCCCTGCTCGCCGTCGAGCGAGCGTTCCTCGCGACCTCCGCGGCGGAGAGCATCGGGCGCGCGTACGCGGCCCGGCTCGCGGACGAAGCGCGCGTGCACCGGCCCGGCGTCATGCCGGTCGTCGGCCGGATCGCGCTCGGCGAATGGGCGACCGCGCAGGCCGGCCGATTTCGCGGCGAGGCGCTGTTCGCCGACGTCGCGAAGTCGGGTGATCTCGGCTACACCTGGGGCAGCTACGAGACGGATCGGCGATGCGCCGGAGGCCGGCTACTTCGCGCGGGTCTGGAAGAAGGACGAGCGCGACGAATGGCGCATCGTGATGGACACGGTGAGCCCGGTGCCGGCCGGGCGTGAAGCCCCTCACGGCCGACCTGATGCGCGCCGAAGAGCCCTACCTCGCGGGACGCTGGGCCGAGGCGGAAGCCGCGTACCGGCAATACGTCGACGCCCATCCCGTCAACGCGTTTGCCTGGAACCGGCTCGGCACCAGCCAGGTCCAGCAGAAGAAATACGCCGAGGCGGTGAAGAGCCTCGGAGCGCGCGATCGAGATCGGCGGCGGAGCCGGGTCGACTTCTACAACCTCGCCTGTGCCCATGCGCTTGCCGGCGACGCCGGACCAGGCGCTCGACAACGTCGAACGCGCGATCGGCGCCGGCGTGAAGCGCCGCGACGCAGTACGAATCCGACCCGGACCTCGCGTCGCTGCGCGAGCTGCCGCGCTTCAAGGCGTTGATGCAGCCGCTGTAGCGCGGCGCGTGTAGTAGCCGTCGAATGCGGTGGCCCAGGTCTTGCCGCCGTCGGTCGTCGACTCCCAGTGCTGGCGGACACGCCCGTCATCGAGCGGCGTCCAGGTGATGCGCTGCACGTTGACCGGGTCGGTCCACGGAGTCTGCAGGACCATCGCGCGTGCCTCGCAATCCGCCTTCGAGGAACAGCGCGCCGCCCTGGTTGTCGATCCAGGTCTGGTGCCAGACCTTGCGCGGCGCATCGTAGAAATTGAGGCTCATGCCCGCATAGCCGTACGGCGTCGTGTACTCCTCGCGCAGCGTGCAGCCGTCGTGGATGCGCGAAATCAGGTTGCGACTCACCGTGCCCGGCGCAGCGGCCGACTCCACGTCCCAGTCGCCGACCCAGAAGTCGAACTGGCGGTATTCAGGCGTGTTGCAGGGACGGTGCGGCTCGACGATCGCGGCGAAGCGCGGATCCGATCGCAGCGACTCGAATTCCGGAAGCGTCATGGCCACCTGGAACGAGGCGCTGCCGGTCGCGAACCAGGCTTTCAGCGCATCGAGCGCGGCAGCGTCCTCGCCATTCGCCGCGCGTGCGCGCGCGAGGCGAACGATCGCGAGCGCATTGCCGGGTTCACGCTCGACGATGGACTCGTAGGCCGACGCGGCCTCGCCCCACTGGCGTGCGTCGAAGAGGCGCGCCGCCTCCTCGGGGGTCGCTCCTTCCGCCTGTGCGCAAGCCGCCGCGAGGCACATCCACCAGGTCGCCTGACGCATGAGGGCGCTCCGAATGCCATGAATGCAGTGCGTACACTGCGCGCTGCCGCATTGCCTGCCAAGGCCCGCGCACAAGCCGTCCGGCATTCGGCAAGGACCGGGTTTCCTCCCGCAAACGTAAGCAGCCGTTGCGAAAACGACGCCGTGCGCGTCAGGGAAACTCCATCTCCAGCTCGTCTGCCGTGATGAACCGCGGCCGGATGTCCACGGGGACGCCGTCCAGCCGGCCGAGGATCGCCTGCACCTCGGGCCTCAGCACGACCAGACGATCCATCAGGCGCTTGCCGCCGTCGTAGTCGCCCTTGGCCTGGAGGGTCAGCAATTCCCGCGACAGGCCTTCGACGGCCTTGCGTGCCTTGCGCAGGTCCACGCTGAACGTGCCGTCGGCGCCGACGCGGTACGCGCCCGCGTCCAGCAGGTAGTTCACCTGCAGGGCCATGCCGCGCGCGTGCGAATCGTCCATCCCGAAACGCAGCGTGCGGAAAGCCGAGGCCAGGAAGGTCGTGTACATGCGCCGCTCGCCGGCGCGATCGATCACGCCCTTGTCCATCAGCTTCTGCAGCGCCCACAGGCCCGAGATGTCGGCCTTCGCCTCTTCCATCGTGCTGTAGAGCTCGCGCAGCGCCGGCCGCACGCCGCCACCCGTGCCCTGCGGCCCGGTGTTGGTCGGACCGAGGCCGTGCATGACCTCGTGCATCAGGATGTGCGTGAAGAAGGCGTCGAAATCGACAAACGCCTGGTCCTCGACGGCGAGCGCGACCTTCGAGATCGGCAGCAGGGTGTTGTCGAACTTCGCCTGCTGGTAATTCTTGAGCATCATGCGCTTCGAGCCCATCTCCGCGACGATGCGCTCGTCGTTCGGCAGGTTGTAGGCCGCAGTCTGCACGTCGTGGTTGCCGTCGCCGGCGCTAAAAACGACATTGACCACACGCATGGGCGCAAGTCCGCCCAGCTTCTTGCGACGGAAGGACGGGTCGATCGGCAGCCGGTCCTCGAGCCACTGCAGTTCCTGCCCGAAGCGATCGAGCTTCGCGGTCTCGGCGTCGTCGCGCACGGTGATGAAGGCCTCGAATGCCGCCTTGTAGTTGAACCAGCCGTCCTCGTACACCTCGTAGGGGCCGATGGTGGGCTCGACCGCGGAGTCGAGCTTCATCCAGGCGACGTCGCTCGCGTAGTAGTCGTTGCTCGCGAGTGCCTCGGCGCGTGCACCCAGAAAGGCCTTGAGCGTGGGTGCCGTCGTCGCCGATGCGGCATCCTTGAGGTGCCGCGCCATCTCGGCGAGCTCGCCCTGGTACTCGAGGCTGTACGGCACGACCTGGAATGCGCCTGCAGCGTTACGCCGGATGGTCGTGAAGAATCCGCTCGCCGCCGTGCGTTCGACGTCGCCAAGTCCGGCAAGCCAAGCCTCGATGTCCGCCTTGGTCGCGCCTGAAGGATAGAAATTCGCGGCCTCGGGCTTGGCGGGCGCGCCGGGGACGAACGCGGCGTTGTCGTCGAGCCGGGACCAGGGGCCGCGATTGACCAGGAAGTAGTCGAGTCGCGCGCGGCCGAGCGGCGTCTCGTCTTCCATGAGCCGCAGCAGCATCGACTCGTTGCCGGCCCACATCTGGCGCATGAACAGCGCATCGGTGATGCGCGCAGCCTTGATCAGGCTCGCAAGCGTGCGACGCTCCGATTCCGGCAATCCCGAGAGGTCGACGCGGATGTCGACCGACGCGAAGCGTGCCGCCATCTGGTTGAGGCGGACGGTTTCAGGCGGCAGGCGGATCGCCTCGGCCGAGGCGAACATGGGAAGCAGCAGGAGGCAGGCGAGGACGGCGCGCATCGAAGTGCTCCGGGCAGTGGCTGACGGCGCGAGGTTACACTATCGGCTTTCAGGGATGATCTGAATGAACCCGAACGTCACGTGCGGGACAGGCCTCGCAGCCGCCGCAATCGCCGCAGCGGGCCTGGTGGCAGCCTGCACCGCAAATCCCGGCACCCGGAGCGGTCCGGGTTTCAGGTATTACGTGACGGGCAATCCGGCCGACGTCCAGACGCCGACGCGAGGTCTCTGGGTCGCCCAGGGCGGCGGCGATGACGTCGACGAGAACTTCACGCGCATGGGAGAGTACGGCGGCGGCGGCGACTTTGTCGTGCTGCGGGCTTCCGGCAAGGGCGAATACAACGCGTACATCTTCTCGCTCTGCAAGTGCGACTCCGTGGAGACCCTCGTCTTCGACCAGGGAACCGCGACTTCCGACCCGTTCGTGATCGAGAAGATCCGCAACGCCGAGGCCGTCTTCATAGCCGGCGGCGACCAGTCGAATTACACCCGCTACTGGAAAGACACGCCGGTCGAAGACGCGATCAACTTCGTCGCGGCAAAGCCCGCTCCCATCGGCGGCACCAGCGCCGGCATGGCGGTCCTCGGTGAGTATGTCTATTCCGCCGAAGGAACGGAGAGCCTGACGAGCGCGGTTGCCCTGGCGAATCCCTATGCGCCGGACCTGACGCTGGCGCGCGGCTTTCTCTCGCTGCAGGCGGCTCGAGAATGTCATCACCGACCAGCACCTGCAGGAGCGCGATCGCATCGGGCGCACCGTCGCCTTGCTCTCGCGGTTGCAGGCGGACGGCTGGTCCGCGCACCCGCGCGCGATCGCCGCCGACCGCGAGACGTCCTTGCACGTCGACCCGGCGACGGGCATCGCCGAGGTGTTTGCGACGGCGGATCATCCGACGCCGTACGTGTATTTCCTGGCGCCGGCCAGCGCGCCTTTGCAGTGCAAAGCAGGTGAGCCGCTCACCACCGGCGCGATTTCCGTCTACCGGCTCGGGCCGGGCGGTCGCTTCGATCTTGCGAATTGGCGCGGGGAAAACGGCGTCGCGTACGAGCTTCGCGTCGAGGCCGGCGTCCTCCAGTCGTCGCGCGAGAGCAACTACTAATCCGGCGCGTTGGCAAAGAGTGGGCGCTTGAGATACGCTCTTTCCGGTTTTCTTATTGTACGCTCGTTCAAGGTGTTGCACCGCTCGCACGTCGAAGCCGCATGAATTGGGGGAACCGCTGATGATCGAACAGAAGACGCCGCTGGCCGCGGCTGTGTTTGCCGCGCTGTATCCGGGCTCGCAGGCCCTTGCACAGGATGCAGCTCCGGCCGCGGCGACGACACGCCTCGAGCCCGTCCTCGTCACGGCGACGCGCCGCAGCGAAAACCTGCAGCGAGTCGCCGCAGAGCGTCACCGCGCTCTCGAACGAATTCATCCAGAAGCAGGCGCTTGTCAACACCTACGACCTGATCGGCACGCTCCCCTCCGTCAACTTCGTCAGCTACGTGCCGGGCCAGAGCGTGATCGTGATGCGCGGCATGGGAGCCGGCACCGGCGAAATCCGCATCGACAGCAAGGTCTCGGTCTACCTCGACGATCAGCCGATGACCGCCCCGTCGCAGCAGGCGGACGTGCAGCTGATCGACATCGAGCGCGTCGAAGTGCTGCCGGGCCCGCAGGGCACGCTGTTCGGCTCGAGTTCCCAGGCCGGCACGATTCACTACGTCACCAACAAGCCGGACATCAGCGGCTATTCGAGCGAAGTCAATGCCGAGATCGGCACGACCGAAGGCGGCGATCCCAGTTACGCGTTGAGCAGCTGGGTCAACATTCCGCTGTCCGACAACTTCGCCATGCGCGCGGTCGGCTTCTGGTCCGAGGAAGGCGGTTACGTCGACAACGTCCTCGGCGAGGACATCCTGGGCTACAAGGACAATGCCCACGTCGTCGAGGAGAACCAGAACATCTACCGCTCGATTGGCGGCCGCCTCTCGGGCCTGTGGACCATCAACGAGGACTGGAGCCTCCTGACGACGGGCATCTACCAGCGCGGCGACACGATGGGCACCTGGGAGACCGACCCGTTTCTCGGTGACAACAAGATCACGCGCTTCTACGACGAGTATCGCGACGACAAGTGGTGGACGGGCTCGGCGACACTCAAGGGCAACCTCGGCTTCGCCGAACTGTCGCTGACCGGTTCCTACTTCGAGCGCCGGATCGATTACCAGTTCGACAACACCAACTACGTCCAGTACTTGTCGTACTACTACCGCAACGCGGGCTACGCCCTTTACGACCGCGGCCTGCTGCACGCGACGACCTTCAACTGGCAGAAGCAGGATCGCTGGTCATACGAGGCACGCCTGACTTCGCAAAGCGAAGGCAAGCTTCAATGGATGGCGGGCGCTTTCTTCGAGGAAGTCTGGGACTGGTGGGAATACGGAACGGACATCCCGGGACTGACCGACGACCCCGGCGTGGACCCAGGCCAACGAAAACTGCCTGGCCATCCAGGATGACACCCCGGGACTCACCTGCCCGCTTGCACCGACGAGCATCTATTACTTCCAGGAATACGACAACACCGTCAAGCAGCGCGCCCTTCTTCGGCGAGATGACCTACAACCTGACCGACAAGTGGTCGATCACCGGCGGCGCACGCTGGTTCGAGTTCGACCGCGACCGGTTCGAGATCTACCAGATACCGCTCGGATTGCCGGCCACAAGCGACCCCGATGCGAACGGCTTGAGGAGCAGCAGCACGGACAGCGACACCACGCTCAAGTTCGCGACCAAGTACCAGTTCAATCCGGACGTGATGGTCTACGCGCTCTACAGCGAAGGCTTCCGGCTGGGCGGCGAAAACTCGCCGCGCGCGGCCGCCACCGGTGCCGTTCCCGCTCACGTACGGGCCGGACTACCTGAAGAACTACGAGATCGGCCTGAAGAGCCAGTGGTTCGACAACAGCCTCCAGTTCAACATCTCGGCATTCCTCATGGAATGGACGGACATCCAGCTTCGCGTCACCAATACGGACTTTGACGAGTACGAGAACGGCGCCTTCTGGCTGGAAGGCAATTTCAACGGCGAAAAGGCCGAGCAGAAGGGCGTAGAGTTCAGCGGCACCTGGTACGCGACCGAACGGCTGAACTTCCAGTGGAGCGCATTCCTCGCGAGCCCGGAGTTCACGGAGGACACGTTCTACCCGAACACGACCGACATTTTCATCGAGAACGGTACGACGATGCCGATCTCGCCCAAGGAGAAGTACTGGGCAGCGGTCGAGTACACCTTCCCCGATTTCCTGCCAACGGCCGGCGATTTCTGGACGCGCTTCTCCTACTCCTGGCAGAGCAAGGTCTGGGACAGCATGGGTGCCATCTCGGATTTCGAGGAGGCCGAAACGCCGGAGGAACGGGAAGAGGCCCTCGAATTCCTGATTCCGGAATACAAGTCGAGCACCTTCCAGCTCGGCTTCACCAGTGAAAACGACTGGGACATCGCATTCATCGTGCGCAACGTCTTCGACGACGCCAGCTACAGCTACCTGAGCGGCACGAGTTACGGCTCGTTCATCGGCGAGGAGCGCTGGCGCCACATCCGGACCCTGCAGCGGCCGCGGAACTACAACCTGTCGTTCACCAAGAGATGGTGACTCCGCCCGGCTGATGCACGCCAGACCGCGTTGAAGCTCCTCGCGACCTCGGTCGTGCGTGGCAGCCATCCGGGCGAGAGCCACGGTGGCGCCTACCTGATCGACCTCGATGCGCGCGAGATGCGGCAGGTGCTCGACCACGATGCCCGCGAGATCGACTGGCGCGGCCGCGGCGGCGACCGGGGCCTGCGCGGCATCGCCTTCGACGGCGACACGGTCTACATCGCCGCCAGCGATGAATTGATCGCCTACACGCCGGAGTTCCAGCGCATCGGATCCTGGCGCAATTCCTACCTCAGGCATTGCCACCAGATCACCGTCTGGGAGCGGCGGCTGTTTCTGGCTTCAGCCGGCTTCGACTCGATCCTCGGCTTCGACCTCGATCGCAAGGAGTTCGACTGGGCGCTGCACGTGGTCACCCGGCAGTTCCAGTTCCAGGGACGGGGCTTCGACCCGCGCAAGGATGACGGCCCGCTCATGCTCGACAAGCTGCACCTCAACGCCGTGCACTGTACTAGCGGCGGCATGTACCTGGCCGGACTCAGGACGGGCGGCATGCTCCTGTTCAACGGACGCGAGATCCGCATGGCGGTCGAGTTGCCCGCGGGCACGCATGACGCCCGCCCGTTCCGCGACGGGATCCTCTTCAATGACACCGAGGCGGACAGCTTGCGGTATGCGGGCCGGAGCGGCGCCGAGGACCGCGCGTTTCGCGTCCCCGCCTACTCCGCCGAATCGCTCCTGCAGCGTGATGCCGGTCAAGGTGACGTCGCCCGCGCGGGTTTCGCACGGGGGCTCGCCGTGCTGGGCGACTCGCTGGTCGCCGCGGGATCCTCTCCCGCGACGATCTCCGTCTACGACCTGCCGCGCAACGTCCGGGCGCTGTCCGTCAATCTCACGATGGACGTCCGTCACGCCATCCACGGCCTCGCGACCTGGCCCTACTAGAGGCCGGCGTTCCGGACGCTGTCCGGCAGGTCCGCGATGATGTCGTCGAGCTCTTCGCGCCAGCCCCCGAGATGCTTTTCATATCGCCGCCAGGTCCCCAGCGCGCGCGCGTAGAGAGGCTGCCGAACCTGCTCCGAGCTCGCCGTCCTGACCGCACGCTGCGTCTCATGGAAGCGCAGGCAGGCCTCCTCGAACGGCAGCCCGCAGTGGTCCAGGATGCGGCGCACCTGCGCCTCGATTTCCCCGACCGTGTCCTCGTAGTGCACGTCCAGCACCTTGCCGGGCAACACCCTGTGCCAGTGCTTCATCGTCTCGTGGTACGTGCGGTAGTAGAGCGCCAGCTCGTTCATGTCGTAGGTGAAATTCTGGCCCCTGGCGAAGAGCTGCTTGTAGTTGCCGAGGCAGCTGTCGAGCGGGTGACGCCGCGCGTTGATGATCCTCGCCCGCGGGAGGATCAGGTGGGTGAAGCCCACGTGTGCGAAGTTGTTCGGCAGCTTGTCGGTGAAGCGCGGCCGGTCGGTCGACCGGTACACGCGGGTTTCCTCGAGGTACTGCTCGCCATAGGCGCGGAAATCCCGGGCGCGCAGTTCGCGGACGGATACCGGATATTCGCAGTTCTCTCCGCGATAGCGCCCCGTCGACACTGCGATCTCGCCGAGTATGGAGAGTTCGCGCGTGCCCTCGACCTGGCTGTGGCTCGCGAGGATCTGCTCGATCAGCGTCGAGCCGGAACGCGGAAGGCCGACGATGAAGATCGGGGCTTCCGAATCGAAGCCCTCGCCCGCGTGTGATTCGATGAACTCCCGGCTGAAGACCTCGACGATCTGTTCGTGCCGGGTCTCGAAACCCACCGGGTCGTAGGACACGAGCGGCCGCTTGCGCCGGTTGCCGCTGTCGTAGTGCGCCCAGGCCCGATCGTAGTCGCCCGCGTCCTCGCGGGCCTTGGCGAGGGCGAAGTGGAAGTGGACGACCTCGCCGTCCGGCAGGTCCGGCCGTTTCAATTGCCCTTCCATGGCCACGACCTCTTCCGGCTCGAAACGGAAGACCTTGAGGTTCGCCATGCTCCAGTAGGCCTCGCCGGAATCGGGCTTCAGTGCGATCGCCTTGCGATACTCGCGCAGTGCTTCCGCCTGTTGCCCCAGGGACTTGAGAGCATGGGCGTGACTCATGTGGACGTTCGGCAGGCCCGGTTGCAGGTCCACCGCGTGCGCAAAGGCCGCAGAACTCCTGTCCATGTCGCCGATCTGGGCGTAGGCCGCGCCGAGGCCCGACCAGGCGCCGGCGTTCGCCGGCGCAAGTTCCGTAGCACGCAGGTAGCTGGCAACGGCCTCTTCCGGCCGGTCCGCACCGGAGAGCAGCGAACCGAGCATGATCCAGGCCGCCACGTGGCTGGGCGCGAGCGTCGTGACCCGGCGCAGCAGCGCTTCGATATCGGACTGGCGTTGATCGTCGCCCCACCAGGCCTGGGCGAGCGTGTGCATGGCGTTCACGTTGCCCGGATTGATTCGAAGCCGCGCCTTGAGCGTCGCGATCGCATCGTCCTTGCGTCCCGCGCGCAGATGGTCCAGCGCGACGGCGACGCTCGCGCGATCCTGGGACTCTCCGAGCCAGGCCTCGAGCGCGACGTCCCCCTCTTCGCCACGCCCGAGCGCCGCAAGTGCCGCGCCAAGTTTTTTGCCCGCGCGCGGCAGCTTCGGGTCGCGCATCAAACCTTCACGATAGCTCTCGACGGCCTCTTCCAGCCGGCCTTGCAGTTCGAGAATTCCACCGAGGTCCTCGAACAGCGGCGCAAACTCCGGCCTCAGGGTCAGCGCGCTGCGGACTGCGGCCTCAGCGGCGTCCAGGTTGGATTGTTGGGCAAGCGAACGCCCCAACAGGCGCAGCATTTCGAAGGAATCGGGATCCCGCGCGAGCGCATCGCGGCAGATCGTCTCTGCTAGACGAGGATTCCCGTTAGTCAGGGCGTCCAGCGCCGCTGCAATGCGAGGGTCGCGTTCTTTGCGGTCGGCTGCTTGGTTCATGGGCGAATCGCATCGTAACGGTACGCGACCGCAAACGCGCGTTGTCGACCGCTGGCAAACGCTCGATCGTTATTATACGCTCGTTCAATGTGTGACTAGGCGGTCGCATCGATGAATCATCGCAGGATCCCGTTGGCGGCCGCGATCTGTGCCGTGATCAATCCGGGCGCCGCCGTTCTGGCGCAGGACACGGCCGATACGACGAAACTCGAGTCCGTGATCGTCACGGCCACGCGCCGCGAGATCGATCTCCAGGACGTCGCGCAAAGCGTCACCGCACTCTCCACCGACGACATTGCCAAGCAGGCGTTCCAGTCGCTCGACGACGTCGCCGGCGCGTTGCCGAGCGTGACGCTCGTAAACTCCGTCCCGGGTCGCAATGACGTGATCATGCGCGGCATTTCCACGGGAACTGGCGAGTACTACACCGACAGCCAGGTCGCGGTCTACCTCGACGACCAGCCGATGACCTCCAGTTCGCAGCAGGTCGACCTACGCCTGATCGACATCGAGCGCATCGAGGTGCTGCCGGGTCCGCAGGGTACGCTGTTCGGGTCCAGCTCGCAGTCGGGCACCATCCGCTACGTCACCAACAAGCCGGACTTCGGGGGGTACTCCAGCCAGGTCGACGCCGAGTTCGGCACGACCAAGGGCGGCGAGCCGAGCTACGACGTCAGCGGGCACCTCAACATCCCGCTCTCCGACGCCCTCGCGATCAGGGCCGTCGGCTTCTACGCGATTGAAGGCGGCTACATCGACAACGTGCTGGGCGAAAACCTCCGGGTCGACCCCGCCGACGCCGTCACCAACGCGGCCGTGGTCGAAGACGACTGGAACGACTACGAGACCTACGGCGGCCGGCTGGCGGCGCGCTGGCAGATCAGCCCGGACTGGGAATCGTCGCTGGGCGTCGTAAGCCAGTACAGCGAAACGACCGGTGACTGGATTGCGGACCCGGCGATCGGCGACTACAAGATCGTCAGCTTCTTCGACGAATATCGGGATGACGAGTGGTATCAGGCGTCGGCCAACGTGAAAGGCGATCTCGGCTTCGCCGAGCTCTCCATGACGGCGTCCTATTTCGATCGCGCCATTGTTTACGAGTGGGACAACACGCAGTACGAGAACTGGCGTACGGCGTATTACGGCGTGGCTGGCGGTCTCGGGCTCTATGACACGAACTATCTCGGCGGCACGACGTTCAACGACCAGAAGCAGAACCGCTGGGCCTATGAGGTCCGGCTGACGTCGCAGGGCGAGAGCCGCTTCCAGTGGATGGGCGGCGCCTTCTACGAGGACGTCTACGACTGGTGGCACTATGGCGCAGAGGTACCCGGGCTGATGTCCACCCGGACCTGGACCACGGCGCAGAGTTACGCGTACTCCTACGCGTACGACACGCTCTACCCGCTCGCGGACACCGAAAATTACTACTTCAACCGGTTCGAGAAGTCCGTGAGGCAGAAAGCCCTGTTCGGGGAACTGACGCTCGACCTGACGGAGAAGTGGTCCGTCACCGGCGGCGTACGCTGGTTCGAGTTCGATCGCCAGGAAGTGGAGATTTTCGAGGTCCCGCAAGGCCTGCCGGTCTTCGACAACGTCGACGGCGAATTCTTCTTTCTCGCAGAGCCGACCGTCAGCGAGGGCACGGACAAGGACGTCGTGAAGAAGTTTGCGACGCAATATCGCTTCGGCGACGAGAAAATGCTGTACGCGCTCTACAGCGAGGGTTTCCGCCTGGGCGGCAAGAACAGCGCGCGAGCAGCGCTTGCCGGGATCGTGCCGGAGCAATACAAGCCGGATACGCTCGAGAATTACGAGCTCGGCTTGAAGACCAAGTGGTTCGACAACCGGCTTCTGGTCAACGTGTCGCTGTTCTTCATGGAATGGTCGGACATCCAGTTGAGTGGCGACACTTCCGAGGGCGACCCGTGGTGGGTACGCGGAACTTTCAACGGCGGCAAGGCCGAGCAGAAGGGCGTCGAGTTGCAGACCGAGTGGCAGGTTAGCGACCGTTTCTCGCTCGAGGTCGGGGGTTTCGTGGCCGACCCCGAATTCTCGGAAGGATTCGAAGACCCGGACGGAGATATCGTCGGGGAAGGTTGGCCCATGCCGGATTCGCCGGAGGAGAAGTTATGGGTCGCGGCCGAATACCGCGTGCCCGGCTTCCTGATCCGGGAAGGCGAGTTCTGGACCCGCCTGTCGTACAGCTATCAAGGGTCGTACTGGAACAGCTTGACTGCGATCCGGTGCGTCAACACGTTCGACGTCAACAACAACTGCGACGACGCAGACGATCCCCCGGACCCGGACGACCTGGCGGACGCATTGGATCAGGTCGTTCCGTCGTGGTCGACGGCGACCTTGCAGTTCGGCGTGTCCTCCAACAACGGCTGGGACGCCGCGCTGATCGTCAGGAACCTGTTCGACGACGACAGCGAAGGCTATCGCAGCACGACCGACTACGGCGAATTCTTCGGCGATGCACGATTCCGGTATCGGGGAACACCGCAACGCCCGAGAAGCATCAGTCTCTCGTTCACCAAGCGATGGTAGGAAGCGCAGGTACGCGCTGATCGTCGCTACGGCTGCTCGAGCCCCGCGGTCCTCACGCCTTCGGGCAGCTCATCGACGATGTCGGCAAGCAGTTCCTTCCAGATTCCAAGGTGCTCGTCGTAGTGGCGCCAGTAACCCAGCGCGCTCTGGTAAATCGGCAGCCGGACCTGCTCTGAGCTCGCCGTCTTCACGGGCCGGTCCGTCTGGTGGAAACGGACGCATGCGTCTTCGAACTGCAGGCCGCAATGCGCGAGGATGCGCCGCACCTGCGTCTCGAGGTCGGTGACGGTCTCTTCGTAGTGAACGTCCAGCACCTTGCCCGGGAGCACGCGATGCCAGTGCCGCATGGTCTCGTGATACCTGCGGTAGTAGTCGGCCAGCTCCGCCATGTCGTACGTGAAGTGCTGCCCCTTGCCGAATAGCTGCTTGTACGCTCCAAGGCAGCTGTCGAACGGGTGACGGCGGGCGTTGATGACCTTCGCATTGGGCAGGATCAGGTGAATGAGCCCGACATGCGAAAAGTTGTTGGGCAGCTTGTCAGTGAAGAACGGTTTGTCCGTGAACCGGTATGGTGCGGCTTCCTCGAGGTATTGCCGGCCATAAGCGCGGAAGTTCCTGGCCGGCAGGTCCCGCACGGCCAGCGGATACTCCTTCCTGTCGGGCCGATAGCGACCGATCGAGCCGACGAGACGCGGGAGGATGGGCAGCTCCTGCGTTCCCTCCACCCGGCTGTGGCTTGCGAGTATTTGTTCGATCAGCGTCGAGCCCGAGCGCGGCAACCCGACGATGAATATGGGTGCCGGCGAGTCATGACCGGCACCCGCGTTCCGCTCGATAAATTCCCGGTCGAACACTTCGACGATGTGATCGTGGCGCTCGTCGAGCATCACCGGATCGTGGAACACTTCCTGTCGCTGCCTGCGGTTACCGGTATCGTAGGCGTGCCAGGCGCGGTCGAAGTCGCCCTTGTCCTCCCAGGCCTTGCCGATGGCGAACCGGAAGTGAATCTCCGCACTGGGTGAGAGGTCATCGCGCTTCAGCTGGTCCTCCATCGCGACCACTTCCGCGTCCTCGAACCTGAACACCTTCAGGTTCGCCATGCTCCAGTAAACCTCGCCGAAGTCCGGTTTCGACGCGATCGCGGCCCGGTAGGCGCGCAGCGCGCCGGACTGGTCGCCCAACGTCTTGAGCACGTGGCCAAGCCCCATCTGTGCGCCCGGCGCGTGCGGGTCCAGCGCGACGGCGCGCAGGTAAGCTTCGCGCGCCTGCTCCGCGTCCCCTGCGAACGAATACGCATTGCCAAGGCCGGTCCAGCCGGGTGCTTCGCCCGGTTCGAGCTCGGTGACACGCCGGAACGCGTCTATGGATTCCCGATGGCGGCCAATCTCGTGTAGCACGCTCCCCAACAGCATCCAGGCCGGCGGGTAGTCGGGAGCGAGCGTGGTCGCCTGACGCAGCAGCGCCTCGGCGTCGTCAAGTTGCTCCTTGTCCTTCAGGTACGTCTGCGCAAGGAAACGCATGGCATCGACGTTGTCTGGGCTATGACGCAGCGTCTCGCGCAACGATTCAATCGCCTCGGATTTCCGGCCGGAGCGCAGGTGATCAAGTGCGACCGCCACCCTGCCCTTGTCCGGTTCCTGTTTGAAGGACTCCTCGAATTCCAGGTCAGCCTCGCGGCCACGGCCGATGGCAGCGAGCACCTCGCCAAGCTTGCGATGGGCGAGCGGCAATTGCGGCTCGAGGCGGATTGCCTCGCGCAGGCAGGGGACCGATTCCTCGAATCGTCCCTGCATTGCGAGGATGCCGCCGAGATCCTCGTGCAGGTGCGGAAAATCCGGCTTCAGCGCGATGGCCCGCCGTACGGCCTGCTCGGCATCGACATACCGGGCCTGCTTCATGAGCGCATGGCCGAGCAGCCGCAGGTGATCGACGGATCCCGGATTCTCCGCGAGATATTCACGACAGATGAACTCGGCACGCAACGCCGAACCAGCGCGAATCGCCTCGAGCGCCGCCCGGATGCTCGCGCCTGGCGTTATTTCAGGTACCGATCGAACCACGCCCGGACCCGCTCGAGGTAGTCGCGCTCGAATTCATTGGACCAGCCGCCGTGATGGGCGCCCGGATACACGATGAGCTCGGTCGGAACGCCGCGCTTGCGCAGCGACTGGTAGAAGAGCTCGGCGTTGAGCAACGGAACGTTCCAGTCCTCGCGACCGCCGAGGAAGATCGTCGGCGTCGTGACGCGCCCGGCCTGCAGCAGCGGCGAGAGCCGGTCGTATTTCTCGCGGTTTTCCCAGGGAGAACCCAAGCTCCCAGTTGTACCACTTCTGGTAAATGTCATGGCCGTAGTTGGCGGCGATGTAGCTGTGCCCAGCGCCGGAGGCCGCGGCCTTGAACCGTTTCGTGCGCGTGATGACCGTATTCGTCATGTAGCCGCCGTAGGAATAGCCCGTCACCGCGAGGCGTTCCGGATCCGCGTAGCCCTGTGCAACCGCGTAGTCCACTGCGGCGATCAGGTCGTCGTAATCGGTGATGCCCCAGGTCTGGTAGATCGCGCGCACGAAGTCCTGGCCGCGCCCCGTGGAGCCGCGCGGGTTCGGCTCGATGACGACGTAACCGTTTGCCGCGAAGTACTGCGGCTTGAAGTCGAAACCCCAGCCGAACTGGCCGACCGGCCCGCCGTGGATGTGCAGGATCGTCGGGTAGCGCCGGCCCGGCGCGAAACCCGGCGGCTTGGTCACGAAGGCCTGCACCTCGGTACCGTCGGGGCTCTTGAAGCTGACCGTTTCCTTGGCGCCGAGCGCGACGCGCGCATGAAACGCCTGGTTGACGGACGTCAGCGGCAGCTCGCGCCCGCTTGCAAATGCGACAATCTCCGGGCCGAGATTGCCAGTCGAGACCTGTGCCGCGACTTGGCCATCCCGGGCGACGTCGAAGTCGCCGAGCGCGCGATCGCCCGCGACGACCGTTTCCAGCCGGCCGTCCTTCGGGCGCACGCGTGCAAGCTGGTTACCGCCGAGGTTCTCGTACGTGAAGTAGATCCACTGCCCGTCGGCCGAGAATCGGAACTCGTTCACCCAGCGATCGAGCGGCGCCGTCAGGATGCGCGCCTCGCCGCCGGCTGCCGGCATCACGGCGACCTGCGGCGCGCCGTAGACGCCGTCCTCGGCGACCAGGAAGGCGATCGAACGTCCGTCCGGGCTGAACGCCGGGTCGCTCTTCGTCCGCTCGTCGTTCGTGAGCCGCAGCAGATTCGCGCCCTTGTCGACGTTGCCGGCGTCGACGAGCCAGAGGTCGGTGCGATAGGTCGCGTCGGACTCCGGCTCGCGATTGCTGACGAAGACAACCTGCTTGCCGTCCGGGGACCAGGCGGCATCCGACTCGGAGTAGTTGCCGGAGGTGAGCTGCGCCAGCTTTCCGGTGGCCACGTCGAGCGCATGCAGATGCTCGGCGCGGTCGCCCGTGAGGTAGCCGTCGCCCGCGTCCTCCTTGAATTCCAGCCGCGTGATCACGAAGGGCTGCGGGTCGGTTTCCTTCGCCGCTTCTGCCGGCGACTTGAGCGCGCTGTCCGTGAACGTGAGCAGCAGCCTCGATTCGTCGGGCGAGAATCGAATCCTGTCGACGCCCTGCTCGAGCGTCGTGACCTGCTGCGCCTCGCCAAACGTCGCCAGCGGGAGTCTCCACACCTGGCCCTCGCCGGAGCGGTCGGACAGGAAGTAGAGCGTGCTTCCGTCGGTCGACCAGTACGGGTCCCAGGCACTGGACCCTGCCGACGTCACCGCTCGCGGCGTCCCGCCGCCGAGCGGCACGACGAAGACCTGCTTCTCCAGTGAATAGGCGAGCAACTTGCCGTCCCGGGAGATGGCGAGGTTGCCGGAGACTCTTGACCGCCTCCTGGTCGTCGAAGCCGAGCGCGCGCCGTGCGCCGGGCGACGACGGGCTCTCCTCAGAACCGGCGAGCGCCGCCGGTGCGATCCACGCGGCAGCGGCCAGCAGCACGCATAGCGAATGCTTCATGGCTTCTTGATTCCGCGTCCCGGATGCGCGCCGGTCGCCTTGCCGTCCTGCCAGACCGAGACGCCGTTGACCCAGACCTTCTCGATGCCGACGGAGAGTGCCGCGGGATCCTCGAACGTCGAGCGGTCGGCGACGGTGGCGGGATCGAACAGCACGAGGTCGGCAACAGCACCGGGGCGGATCGCGCCTCGATCCGTGATGCCCATGTTCGCCGCCGACAGCCCGGTCATCTTGCGGACCGCTTCCTCGAGCGTCAGGACCTTCTTCTCGCGCACGTATTCCCGCAGCACCTTGGTGAAGGCGCCGCGCCCGCGCGGGTGCATGCTTTCGAGATAACCGTCCGAACAAATGCTGGCGTGCGGCCAGACGATCAGCGCGTCGATGTCCTTCTCGGTCATGCCCTTGCCCATGATCGACTGCCGGTCGTTCTCCCCGCTCGAGCGCGCGATCAGGTCCATCAGCTCGACGGCGGGATCCGTGCCCTTGGCCTTGGCGATCTCGGCAAGCGACTGGCCGACCAGCGCCGGTTCCGGGCTGTACGTCGTGAGGATGATGCCGTCCGCCGGCGTCACGTGATCGAGGACAAACTGCGCGGTCTCGCGGTTCGTGAAGTCCCGCTTCGGGAACAGGACCGTCAGGCCGGAATGCCAGAACTCGTAGGGGTAGATGTCGCCGGTGACGTCGACGCCCTCTGCACGCGCCTTGTCGAGGACGCCGAGGAAACGGGCGCTCTGGCCCCACCAGTCGACCATGGCGAGCTTCATGTGCGTGACCTGCACCGGGATATTCGCCTCGCGCCCGATGCGGACGATCTCGTCGAGAGCGGCCCAGAAGTCGCGGTCCTCGCTGCGGATGTGACTGATGTAGCGGCCTCCGTGGCGCGCCGCCTCCTTCGCGAGCTCGATGACTTCCTCGCTCGCGGAATAGATGCCGGGGTCGTACTCGAGGCCGGTTGCGAGGCCGAGCGCGCCCGCCTTCATGCCGTCTTCCACGCCCAGGCGCATCTTCTCGACCTCGTCCGCCGTCGCGTGGCGCCGGTAGTCGTCCTTGCCCATCGCGTCGACGCGCAGGTTGCCGTGGCCGACGAAAGTCGCGACGTTGATCGCGACCGGTGTCTTCTGCATGCGGTCGAACAGCTCGCGCACCGGGTAGATCATTTTGCCGTCCTGCCCGACGACGATCGTCGTGATGCCCTGGCTCACGACGGGCGTCGCATCGCGCATCTCGAACAGGTCCCTGTCATGGTGGCTGTGCACATCGATGAAGCCGGGCGCGAGCGCGAGGCCCTTCGCGTCGACGACCGCCTCGCCGCGCCTCGGCTCGAGCGTCGCCGACCTCGACGATACGGTCGCCGTCGATGCGGACGGCGCCCGGCCGCGCGGGACTGCCCGTGCCGTCGACGATCGAGGCGTTCGAGATCAGCGTGGACGTCGGGGGTTCTCCGCCGCAGGCGGCGAGGCCGCAGGCGAGCGACGCGACCAGCGCGGCGCGGCAATACATTCCGGCGTGCATCACTCGAACGTCTCCTTGATCTTCCGGAATGGCAGGCCGCGCAACACCGGCGACCAGTAGATGAAATTGTCGGCGTCCGCGCCGCCCGGCGCAAAACGCAGGACGGGACTGCCGCCTTCCGCGACGAACTCGCCCGGCTTGCCCGGCTTCAGGACCTCGCCCGCGGCGCAACCCTCGAGCACGAGGCGCGCACCGCGCTGGTCGAGCACGCAGCGCGCATCGGCCTCCTCGCTGTAATAGGCGCCCGCAAAGCGCGACAGGTCGCCGGGATCCCACTCCGCCGCCACCGGCTGCGATTCCGGTTCCTCGTCATCCGCGCCCGCCTCGGCGGGACCGAGCTTGTCGCCGAGCAGCTTCCCGGCGATTTCGCTTCGCATAGCCGCCGGCATCCGCGTCGGCGCGGTTGCAGAGCACGATGACCGAGAGACGTTCGCCAGGCACGCGCACGATGCTCGAGCGGTAGCCGACCCAGGAACCGCCGTGCGTCACCCAGGTCGAGCCCGCGGGACTCGTAGACGTTGAGTCCCGGCGGCATAGCCCGTGGACTTGCCGGAATTCAGCAGTCCGACCTCGTACATGCGCGCGACCAGCTCGCGGCCGCCGACCTTGCCGGTGTAGAAATTCTCGTCCCAGAGCGCGAGATCGTGGACGTTGCTGTGCACCTGGCCGTCGCCGACCTGTTCCCAGCCAGTCTCGTCGATGACAAAGGCCGTCGCCTTCCTGGCGATAGCCGCGCGCAAGTGCGGGAATCGACGCCGGGTAGCGATCGATGATGCTCGTGTCCTTCATGCCGAGCGGCTCGAAGATCTGCTGGCGCGAAAACTCGGCGAGCGACTGCCCGCTCACCCGCGCGACGACGACGCCGAGCAGGAAGTAGCCGGTGTTGCTGTAGTCGAACTCCACGCCCGGCTTCTCGTTCGGCGCGGTCTGGCGAGCCGAGCAGCCGCACGGCCTCGTCGATGGTCGTGCCGTCGGCATCGCCGCGGCCCTTCATGTAGAGCATCTCGATGTAGTCACGCAGGCCGCCGGTGTGGTGCACCAGGTGCGCGAGCGTCACGCCCTGGGCACTCGCGGACAGTTCCGGCAGGTACTTCACGACCGGGTCGTCGAGCTTCAGCTTGCCCTGCTGCTCGAGCAGCAGGAGCGCGAACGCCGTGAACTGCTTGGAGACCGAGGCGAGGTTGAAGACGGCATGCGTGTCGAGCGGCTTGCCGCGCCCGAGGTCCGCCATGCCGAAGGCGCTCGCATGCGTCAGCGCACCGCCCTGGACGCACGCCGACGGTGCAGCCGGGGTCGCCGGGTTGCACGACTCGCGTTCATGACGCCCGCGACGGTTCGAGTCGACCGGATCGTCGGCGGCGAATCGCCATCGCCGCAGACAGCGCGAGCGCACTGCCGGCGAGGCAGCGTAACGGATGAGGTTCGTCATGGGAGTCCTGCGTCGAGACAAGAATCCGATTTTGATTCAAACTGTTCGGACGACGCAACGACTAACCATGATCGCAAGCCCCTACCTGCTGTTCCTCGGCGACGCTCCCGACATCGCAACCGCCAAGACCGCCGCCGGCATCCGGCAGTGGCGCGGCGAGCTCTGCGCCGGGCAACTGCGGCTTCCTGGCTGCCGCGTGGACCTCGGCCTGCCCGACCTCACGCCGCGCGAGGCCGCGGCGCGCGGCATCCGTACGCTGATCATCGGCATTGCCAACGACGGCGGATTCATCGCGCCGCACTGGGTATCCGCCATCGTCGCGGCGCTGGAAGCCGGCCTCGACGTCGCCTCGGGCCTGCATGAGCCGCTCGCCGGCGTGCCGGAGATCGCCGCCGCGGCCAGGCGCACGGGCCGCCAGCTGATCGAGGTGCGCCAGCCGGCCGAGTCCTTCCTGCCGGGCACCGGGAAAGAAGCGCAGCGGCCGGCGCGTGTTGACCGTCGGCACGGACTGCGCGGTCGGCAAGAAATACACCGCGCTCGCGATCGAGAAGGAAATGCGGGCCCGCGGCGTCGACGCCGACTTCCGCGCGACCGGGCAGACCGGCATCTTCATTTCCGGTCGCGGCATCGCAGTCGACTCCGTGGTCTCGGATTTCGTGTCCGGTGCCGCCGAGTGGCTGTCCCCGCCTGCCGCACCGCAACATTGGGACGTGATCGAGGGGCAGGGATCGCTGTTCCATCCGGCCTATGCGGGCGTGACGCTCGGCCTCATGCACGGCAGCCAGCCCGATGCGCTGGTGCTGTGCCATGACGTCGCACGCACCGGGATCGCCGACTACGAGGGTTATCCGATCCCGACATACGAAGCCTGCTTCCAGGCCTACCTCGCCGCTGCGCGGCTCACGAACCGCGCCGCGCGATTCGCCGGCGTCAGCCTCAACACCGCGTCCCTCGACGACGCAGCGGCCGCGCGTGCCGTTGCCGAAGTGGCGGCACGGGTCTCCCTCCCCTGTTGCGACCCGATTCGCCACGGCGTCGCAGCCGATCGTCGACCGGATACTCGCCCCGAACTGACCCGCGATCGTCGCCGATCACAGACGTCTCAGGCCTTGAAGGGCATGGGCGCCGGGTCTGTCATGCCCGTCGAACACAAGGAATGTGTTCATTGCCATGCAGTCGGCAATCCACCATGGAGGGGGCTTCATGAAAATCCGGCATTTGCATCGCTTCGCAACGTGGACAATCGGCACCGCGCTCCTGGTGTATCCATGGTTCGTCCTGGGTGACGACGCACGGATGGAGCGGTTCCGCGGCACGGGAACACTCGATCCCGAAGGAAAGCCTGCACTCACCCTGCGTGCGGACACGACGCATCGCTTCGCAGCGCGCCCGGCCGAAGCGCCGACCGGCTTCGACAACCGGACCAATGGCTTCTCGCCCCAGGGCCCGCCGTACGAGTCGATCACGAGCCGACAACGTCGTGCCGCGGCGATCGTTCAACGACAACCGCTTCATCTTCGAGGAGGTCGAAAGCGCAGCCGACGGCCTCGGGCCGACCTACAACGCCCAGAGTTGCCGCGAGTGCCACCAGAACGTCGTGACCGGCGGCGCGAGCCAGGTCGCCGAGCACCGCACCGGGCGCCTGGATGGCGAAGTCTTCTTCGAGTCGCCCGGCGGATCGCTGATCCAGAGCCGCGCCACGCATCCGTCCATCGTCGAGCGCGTGGCTTTCGAGGACAACATCGGCACTTTCCGCATTTCCACCAACACGCTCGGTGCCGGGTTCATCGAAGCGATTTCGAACGGCACGCTGCTGGCGATCCGCGACCGGCAGCCGCCGGCACTGCGCGGCACGGCGCTCGAAGTGCCGGTTCTCGAGGCCGGCAGCTTCGTGCGCATCGGCCGTTTCGGGTGGAAAGCGCAACATGCAAGCCTCGAATCGTTCGCCGCCGACGCGTACCTGAACGAAATGGGCATCACCACGCCGCTGTTTCCGGATGAAAACGAATCGAGCGGCGAATACGTCGGATTCGGCTCGGCCTACGATCGCATCGCGGACCCCGAGGACGACGGTGTCGACGTGGTGGCGTTCGCCGACTTCATGCGGGCCACCAAGGCGCCTGCCCGCGGTCCGATCACGGCCAGCGTGCGTACGGGCGAAGCCGCTCTTCTCGAGAGTCGGATGTGCGGCCTGCCACGTGCCCTCGATGACCACGGCCCCGGAAGGCACGCCGATCAACGGCGGTGTGCTGCGAGTCTCCCGCGCCCTCGGCAACAAGGTGATCCATCCGTACAGCGACTTCCTGCTGCATGACATCGGCACCGGAGACGGCATTCCCTTCCTGCCGACACCCGAGTTCGTCGTCTACCGCGCGCCAGATCAAGACCGCCCCGCTGTGGGCGCTGCGCACGCGCAACCGGCTGATGCACGACGGCCTCTCTTCGACGAAGGAAGAAGCCATCCAGCGTCACGGCGGCCAGGCGGCAACGGTGACCGCCAGCTTCAACGCCTTGACCTCACAGGAGCAGGCCCAGTTGCTGGAGTTCCTCGACTCCCTCTAGCGCCGGCCAGCCGTGCGATCTCGGCCGACGGGCGCGCATGCGCCCGTCGGTCAGTCTGTGACATTCTCCCGGTCGGGCCGGTCTGTTGGCATCGACAGGGAGAAACCCATGAATGTTCTGGTCAACGTGCTCATCGAATGGCCGCGCCGCGTCGCGCGGCATCTCGACTGGCTCGGGTCCGCTGTTCGCGCGGCTCGTGACCGGGCTGGGTGTTCCTGTGGACCGGATGGGGCAAGCTCACGCACCTGCCGCTCGTCACCGAGAACTTCGCATCCTGGGGCATCCCGGCGCCGCAAATCCTCGCGCCGTTCGTGTCGGGCGTCGAGTTCTTCGGCGGGATCCTGCTGCTCACGGGCTTGCTGACGCGCGTCTCGGCAGGCGCACTCGGCGTCGTCATGATCGTCGCCGTGATGTCCGTCCAGTGGCCGGACGTCGACTCGCTGCAGACCCTGCTCGGGCTCGAGGAAATCATGTACCTCGCGCTCTTCCGTGGCTCGCCATCGCGGGCGCGGGCCGCCTGTCGATCGATCACTTGCTCGGAGCGCCGGCCATGACTGGCCACATGTCGCAACCGCCGAGCAATTCACGCCTGGCTGCGCGGCTACCAGGCGGCCTGGGAAGGCCGCGACGCGGCGGCGGCGGCACGCCTCTTCAGCGACGACGCGCGCTACCACTGGACGCCGCTCGTGCCGCCGCAGCAGGGCCCGACCGAGATCGCAGCCGTCTGGGAGGCCGCGGTCAGCCAGCAGCGCGACATCCGGTTCACGTTCAGCGTCTTCGGCGTCGCCGGCGCCACCGGCATGGCGCACCTGGCGCGCGGACTTCACGCGGCTGCCGGACCAGTTCAAGGTCCGCATCGAGGGCGTGCTGTCGGCGGAGTTCGCCGCGGCCGGCAAATGCCGCGTGTTCCGCGAGTGGTGGCACAGCGCCGAATCGCCGGGCTGAGCCGGGTCGAATCAGCCCGCAAAACCCCGCGGCGGCAGCGTCGGGCGCTGCAGCCAGTTGTCCGCGCAGGTAATCGGCCGCGCCGTCGATCGCGTGCAGCGTGTAGGCGTGGCGCGGCTTGTCGCTGCGGTTCGGGCCCGACAGGTGCGGCAGCGCGCCGTGCAGCAGGATGAGCGTGCCGCGCCGCGCTTCGAGCGGCACGAGGCCCTCGGTCGGATACGGCGCCGGTCGAGGATCTCGAGCTCGGTCGCCGTGCGCGCGGCATTCAGCCTCGAGCGCGCCTTCACCGGCAGCCGATGGCCACCCGGCAGCGCCCACATGCAGCCGTTCTCCGTCGTCGCATCGTCGATCGCGAACCAGAATCCGGTGACGCTCGGCGGATCGGTCCAGAGGTAGGTGTGGTCCGTGTGGCAGACGACTTCGCCGCCGATCCGCGGCTGCTTGAAGATGTACATCGACTGCAGGAGGAGCGGCTCGGCCATGCCGATGTCCTCCGCAACCGCAGCGAGCTCGGGCGTGCGGCTGAATGCGTCGAACACCGGATCGAGGTCGTGCATCGCGTGGCCGAGCTTGTTGAGCGACAGGTGTGCCTCGCCGCGCAAACGACCGTCGCGCGTCGAAAGCGTCCTTCTCGAAGAAGCAGCGGATCGCCTCGCCGCTCGTCAGGAAGTACCGCTCGGCCGCGTGGCGCGCGCCGCCGTCCGCGGTGAAGACGGTCGCCTGGCCCGGCGGCGGCACGTGCTCGCGCGCGAGCATCGAGCGCGCGCTCGCGAAGCGCGAGGCAACGCGCCGCGTCCACGAAATCCGGGCAGCACGAGGAAGCCGTCCTGCCGGTATGCGCGCCTGCTGTTCCGCAGAAAGGTACGCACCCACGATGCCCCCGCGCCGACCTCGTTGGCGCGAGTCTAGCGCGGCGGCTTCAGGCCGTGGCGCGGCTCTTGAGCCCGGCGTCGGACGCAAGCGCCGCGGCCTTGTCCGTCTTCTCCCAGGTGAACTCGGGCTCGTCGCGGCCGAAGTGGCCGTAGGCCGCGGTCTTGCGGTAGATCGGGCGCAGCAGGTCGAGCATCTGGATGATGCCCTTGGGCCGCAGGTCGAAGTGCTGCAGCACCAGTTCCTCGATCTTCTCGTCGGGCACGCTGCCCGTGCCGTAGGTCGTCAGCATCACGCTGGTCGGCCGGGCGACGCCGATCGCGTAGGACACCTGCACCATGCAGCGGCGCGCGAGGCCCGCGGCCACCACGTTCTTCGCGACGTAACGTGCCGCGTAGGCCGCCGAGCGGTCGACCTTGGACGGATCCTTGCCGGAGAAACGCGCCGCCGCCGTGCGGCGCGGCGCCGCCGTAGGTGTCGACGATGATCTTGCGCCCGGTGAGGCCGGTGTCGCCCTTCGGCCCGCCGACCACGAAGCGTCCGGTCGGGTTCACGAGGTACTTCACCTTCTTCGAGACCAGGTCCTTCGGCAGGACCGGCTTGATGATCTCCTCGATCACCGCCTCGGTAAGCGCCTTGTGCTCGATCTCGGGCGCGTGCTGTGTCGAGAGCACGACGGTGTCGATCTCCGCCGCGCGGCCGCCGTCGTAGCGCACCGTCACCTGCGACTTGGCGTCCGGGCCGCAGCCACGGGAGCCGCCCGGAGTGGCGCAGCTCGCGCCTGTTTCTCCACCAGGCGGTGCGCGAGATGGATCGGCAGCGGCATCAGCGCGGCGTCTCGTCGCAGGCGTAGCCGAACATGAGGCCCTGGTCGCCGGCTCCCTGCTCGAGGTCGAGCCCGCGACCCTCGTCCACGCCCTGCGCGATGTCCGGCGACTGCTCGTCGTAGGTGACGAGCACGCTGCAGCCGCGGTAGTCGATGCCGTACTCCGCGTTGTCGTAGCCGATGTCGCGGATGACGCCGCGCGCGACGCCCTGCCAGTCGACGACCGCCTTCGACGTGATCTCGCCCGCCAGCACGACGAGGCCGGTGCTGCAGAGGGTCTCGGCCGCGACGCGCGCCGTACGGTCCTGGGCGAGCACCGCGTCGAGCACCGCGTCCGAGATCTGGTCCGCGACCTTGTCGGGGTGGCCCTCGCCGACCGACTCGGACGTGAAGAAGTAGCTGTCGCTCATGGATCGGGTGACTCCGTCGATGGATTCAGTTGCGGATCGCGATCGCGCCGTCCGCCGAGGTCGAAGCGCCCGGCGCGCACGGCTTCCAGCCATTCCACGGTCTTCATAACGCCGCCGAAGGCGAAGAAGTGCGGCTGCACGAATCGCTGCCCGAGCGCGGCCCTCGCGCAGGCGCACGATCGCCGGGAAGACCTCGTCCACGGTCTTCACGAGGCGACTTCAGCGCGCCGAGCGCGCCCGGGTTCGTGAGGAGCGCGCCGAGCGAGGCGCCGATGCCGCACATCGCCGCGAACTTCGCGAGCGACTTGAGCGAGGCCGGGCCCGCGACGCCGACGTGCACCGGCAGCGTGATGCCGCGCGCCGTGAGACCGCGCATCGAAGGCGGCGAGCGCCGCCGGTGTCGAAGCCGAACTGCGTGGCGACGTGGACCGCGACGCCCGTCCGCTCGCCCCAGGCCTGCTTGCGCGCGAGCGCGTCCCAGGCCGCGGCGGGCGGGATGTTCGGGTTGCCCTCGGGGTGGCCCGCGACGCCGAGCGAGGCGAGGCCGGCGCCGTCGAGCGCGCCGGACTCGAGGACCTCGAGCGTGCTCGCGTACTCGCCGGCCGGCGGCGTCAGGTCGCCGGCCACCAGCAGCGCGCGCGTGACGCCGCCCGCGCGCAGGCGCGCGAGCGCCGCCATCGAGTTCGCGCGCGCGAGGCGATGCGCCGCGCGACGAGGTGCGGGCAGCCGCGGAAGCCCGCGCGCTCGGCGGCGCAGGCGACTTCGGCCACGTCCGCGAGCTTCGCGTTCGGCGTGTGCGCGACGTAGAGCGCGCGTGCCGGCCGGCAGGCGCCCGCGAGCGCCGCCGGCAGCGCGCCGTCGGTCGACGTGATCTCGAGCGAGGCGCGCGCCGCGAACGCGGCGATGCGCTCGCCCGAGCGCCGGTGGCGTCCTGTGACCGTCCCGGCCCCTATTTCTGCCGCCGCGTCACGACGAAGGTCTCGTCGTTGAACCAGAGGCCCCCGTGCTTCTGCAGCACGTCCTGCGTCGCGTCGAGGTAGGCGCCGGTCGTCACGACCTCGTCGAGCCGCTCCTCCTCGATCTGGTTCACGTAGATCGCCGCGTTCCACGCGGCGAACAGCGTCGAGGTGCCGATGCGGTCGCCGATCTCGTTCGGCAGCGTGTGCATCTCGTAGCGGAAGATGGACTTGTCGTCGGGCGGCACCGGCGAGCGTGAAGTCGCCGGCGTCGCGGCCGAGCTCCGCCTTGAGCGCCGCGAGGAGCTGGCGGCGGTCGACCTGGAACGGGTTCTCGTCCGGCCAGAGCCTCTGGACGATCTCGAGCGCCGGGTCGTGGCCGTAGGACTGGATCACGAGCAGGCGACCGTTCGGCGCGAGGCTGCGCGAGAGCGGCGCCAGCACCTTCTCCGCCTTGAACTTCGCCGACATGCGCGCGCGCCAGGGCTGCGAGGCGAGGATCAGGTCGTAGGACTCGAAGGTCTGGCCCGGCTTCGGGATCACGCGGTCGAGCAGGAACTTGTGGTCCTCGCGGTAGACGACGAGCACCGACGGGCGGACGTAGACGGGATTGCCCGTCTTCGCGCTCGGCTTCGTCTGCCAGCCGAAGGCGAGCGTCGTCGCAGAGCTCCTCGATCTGCTCGGCGTACGCGTTCGAGGTCTGGCCCTTCAGGCGCACCTCGTGCCAGTTGAGCGCGGCGGCCGCCTGGATGTCGCGCGGCATGAGCCGCGGCGCCTCGGAGTAGTTCAGGTTGGTGATGACGAGCACCGTCGCCGGGTGCTCGAGGAAGCGGTCCGGCATCTTCTCGAGGCCGAGGCGCACGTCCTCGAGGCTGATCTCCTTGGCGACCACCATGCAGCGGCACGGTCGGGAACTGCGCGTGGGCGTGGCGCATGATGCGCGCGAGCACGGTCGCGTCGCCCATGCCGGCGTCGAAGATGCGGAGCGCCGGCGGCGTCGGCCGCACGTGCTTGAGCTCGAGCGCCGCGCGGTGCGCGACCGCGGACTTCTCGTTGCAGGTGTTGACGAACGCCAGGTACTTCTGGCGATTGTCGTAGAAGCGGAACGGCGTCGCGTCGTCGCCCGCCGCGCTGCGGCTTCGCGGCGCTTGCCCGGGCTCATCGCGCGCCGCCCTGCCGGCCCGCGACGAGGTCGCGCACGATGCCCGCGACGTGCTCGCCCTGGAACCGGCACATGCCGAGCTCGAGCTCGCTCGGCATGCGCGCCTCGTCGCCCTTGCCGGTGATGCTGCTCGCCCCGTAGGGCGTGCCGCCGGTGACTTCCTTCATCGTCGTGATGCCGGGCGCCGTGTACGGCAGGCCGACGATGACCATGCCGTGGTGCAGCAGCGTCGAGTGGAACGACGTGATCGTCATCTCCTGGCCGCCGTGCTGGCTCTGCGTGCAGGTGAAGACGCTGCCGACCTTGCCGACCAGCGCGTTCTTCGCGCAACAGCGGGCCGGTCTGGTCGAGGAAATTGCGCATCTGCGCGCACATGTTCCCGAAGCGCGTCGGCGCGCCGAAGATGATGCCGTCGTAGTTGCCGAGCTCGAGCGGATCCGCGAACGGCGCCTTCTGGTCGAGCTTGTAGTGGTACTGGCTGCGCGACGTCGTCGGGCACGAGCTCCGGCACGCGCTTGACGTCGACGCGACATGCCCTTGCACCTTCGCGACGCCCTCGGCCTGCGCGTACGCCATCGTCTCCACGTGGCCCCAGCTGCTGTAATAGAGGACGAGCATGTTGGCCATCGGTTTCTCCCGGCCTCAGGCGGCGGCCCGCGACTGTCTCTTGAGGAATGCCCGCACCGCCTCATTGTAGGCGCGCGGCGTGTCGAGATTCGGCAGGTGGCCGGCGCCCGGCACGACGACGCGCTCGGCGAGCGGCAGCGCGCGCGCGAGCGCCTCGCCCGCGCGGCGCCGGAGCGTCGTGTCGAACTCGCCGTTCACGACCAGCACCGGCTTCGCGAAGCGCGCGAGCGCGACTCGCTGCCGGCGGGCGGCGGCGGCGGCATCGGCCGGCGCCGCGCAGGTCGTGCGCCGGGTAGCGGTCCGAGCATGCGCGCGACGAGCTCGCGCGCCGCCGGCGTCGCGCCGAATGCAGGCGCATCAGCGGGTGCGCGCGCCAGGCGCGGCGAAACGCGTCGACGCCCTGCTCCGCGACCAGGCCGCGGTACTCGGCGATCGAGAAGTCCTCGTCGCCGGCCGTCGGCGGCGTCGCCGGTCTCGTCCGGCGGGCCGTCCAGCACCAGCGCCGAGACGCGCTCCGGGCTGGCGCGAGCGCGAAGGCGAGCGCGACGCGCGCGCCCTGCGACAGCGCCGACGAGCGTCGCGGCATCGAGCCGCAGGTCGTCGAGCAGCCGGCCGAGATCCTCCGCGTCGGCGGCGCGGCCCGGCGTGCCCTCGGAGAGCCCGAAGCCGCGGCGGTCGTAGCGGACCACGCGGAAGCGATGCCGCGAGCGCCGCGGCCTGCGGTTCCCAGACGTCGAGGTCGAGCGTCCAGCCGTGGATGAAGACGACGGCGTGCCCCGCGCCCTCGTCGCGGAAGCGCAGCCGTGCCTCGCCGGACCGGAAATGGTCGTCGACGCGCGGCATCGTTTTTCGAATACCGAAAAAAAGTTCGCATTCAGGCTACGAGTGCCCGCGGGGTGCGTCAAGCGCTGCCGCAGGCGCCTTCACAACTGGGCGGAGAGCGACAGGCCCGGGCACGCGCGCGAGCTCGGCCGAGATCGCGCGGCTCGCCTCGCGCAGCATCGCGAGGCGCTCGCGCACGATCCTGCGCCTTGGTGACCTTGCGCGAGTGGCTCGAGCTGTTGAGCGCGGCGACGACGCGCCCGTACTGGTCGAGCACCGGCACCGCGACGGCGACGACGCCGTAGGCGAGCTCGTCCTCGACGGCGGAGTAGCCGGCCTTCCGGCATTCCTCGATGAGCGTGCGCAGCTTGCGCGGGTCGGTGACCGTCGAGTCGGTCAGCGCGTCGAACTGCTGCGTGCGGAAGTAGGCTCGAGCCGCTCCGGGCGCGAGGCCCGCGAGCAGCACGCGGCCCATCGAGGTGACGTGCGCGGGAAAGCGGCTGCCGACGTGCGCCTCGAGCCGCATCAGCGTGCGCACCGAGGTGCGCGCCACGTAGACGATGTCGTTGCCGTCGAGCACCGAGAGCGCGGCGGAGTCGCCGGTCAGCCGCGCGAGCTCCTCGAGGTGCGTCTTGGTCAGGTGCTCGATGTCCATCGACTCGAGGTAGGCCGCGCCGAGCTCGAGCACCTTGGGCCGCAGCAGGAACTGCCTCCCCCGCCGCATCACGTAGCCGAGTTCCTCGAGCGTCAGCAGGCAGCGGCGCGCGGTCGCGGCGGGCATGCGCGCGATGCCCGCGACCTCGGTCAGCGTCAGCGCGGAGTGGTCGCGCGTGAAGGCGCGGATCACGAGCAGGCCCTTGGCGAGACCGCCCATGGCTTCGCGGCGCGGCGCGGTGTTCTGGCGGCGTGGCATGGGTGCAGTCTATTTCGATATGCGAAGAAGCGAAAGCGCCGCGCGCCGCGCACTTGACGCCGGGCGGCGGGCGGCGTTCAGCATGTTCGACAGTCGAATCTCTTTTCGGTATACGAAACAGGAATCGGCGAGAGGGGCTGCGCGGCATGAAGATCGGTTCCCAGGCCGGGAAGCTGACGGCGATCTCGGCGTCGAACCCGGACGCGATCGTCGTGCGCGGTCACGACCTGTGCGCCGACCTGATCGGCAAGGTCAGCTTCACCGACCACGTCTGGCTGCTCGTCACCGGCGAGCTGCCGTCGCCGGAGCAGCGCCGCGTGCTCGACGCCACGCTGGTCGCGATCGCCGAGCACGGGCTCGTGCCGTCCGTCGCCGCCGCCCGCATGACGCTCGCCGCGGCGCCGGAGGCGCTGCAGGGCGCGGTGGCGGCCGGCATCCTCGGCTGCGGTTCGGTGATCCTCGGCTCCGCCGAAGCGGCCGCACGCTTCATCGCGCGGAATTCTGCGGCAACGTCACGTCCGCGAGACATGGCGCCGCGACGCTGCAGCCGCACTCGTCGAGGCCCGCGATGCGCGCCGTGCCGTCCCGGGCTACGGTCATCCGCTGCACAAGGGCACGACCCGCGCGTCGCGCCGCTTGCTCGAGATCGCGGACGAGACCGGCGATCGCCGGCCGCCACGTGGCAGTCGCGCGGCTCATCGAGAAGAAGCTGCCCGAGGTCACCGGCAAGCCGCTCGTCATGAACGTCTCCGGCGCGATCGCCGCGGTGATGCTCGATGCGGGCTTTCCGCTGCTCGCGGTCAAGGGCGTGCCGATCCTCGCGCGCACCGCGAGCCTGATCGCGCACCTGCTCGAGGAGCAGCAGCGGCCGATCGGCTTCATCCTCGCGCACGACCGGGCGCGCCGGCATCGCGTACGACGGTCCCTCCCCCGCCGGCTTCGTGCCCGAGCGCCTGATGTTCCAGCGCGCCTCTGCGCGGGGTCCGCATCGTCGAACAGGGCACGTTCATCACCGGCCCCTGCGCCGGCATGATGCTCGCCGACCTCGGCGCCGACGTGATCAAGGTCGAGAGCCCGGAGGGCGATCCGTACCGCGCCTACCAGCGCGGCCACTACTCCCCGCACTTCCAGGCCTACAACCGCAACAAGCGCAGCATCGCGCTGCGACCTCAAGCAGCCCGCCGACCGCGAGCTCTTCGACCGGCTGGTCGCGCGACGCCGACGTCTACATCCAGAACTTCCGCCCGGGCACGGCCGAGCGGCTCGGCGCCGGCGTGAAGCGCCTGCGCGGCCTCAACCCGCGGCTCGTCTACTGCTCGATCAGCGGCTTCGGCGCCGACGGGCCCTATGCCGAGCGGCCGAGCTACGACTCCGTCGCGCAGGCGCTGTCCGGATTCCTGTGCGTCGTCGTCGACCCGGAGCGGCCGCGCTTCCTCGGGCCCGCGCTCGCCGACGCGATCACGGGCATCTACGCCGCGTACGGCATCCTCGGCGCGCTGCTCGAGCGCGCGACGCACGGGCCAGGGCCGCCTGGTCGAGGTGTCGATGTTCGAGGCGATGGCGCACTTCGCGGTCGAGCCGTTCGCCGCGTACTTCGCGCTCGGCGAGGCGCCGAAATCGAGCGACCGGCCGCGCCTCGCGCAGGCCTACATCCTGCGCACGGCGGACGAGCGCCTGCTCGCGATCCACCTCTCGTCGCTCGAGAAGTTCTGGACCGGGCCTCACGACCGCGCTCGAGGCCCGGAGCTCGCCGCCGACCCGCGCTTCAGCGAGCGCCTCCTGCGGATCGAGAACTACGAGGCGCTCGGCGCGGAGCTCGACGCGCGCTTCCGGCGGCGGCCGCTGGCGGACTGGGTCGCGCGGCTGTCGGGCAACGACGTGCCGTTCGCGCCGATCAACGGCATCGACGCGGTCGTGAACGATCCGCAGGTGCGGCACCTCGGCCTCGTCGTGCCGGTCGACGCAGCCGTCGAGGGCGGCCGCGAGGCGGTGCGCCCGGCGCTGCAGTTCGACGGCCGGCGCGCGACCTCGGTGACCGCCGCGCCGCTGCTCGACCAGCACGGCGAAGCGATCCGCGCCGCGCTCGCGCAGGCCGGCGGCTGGCCCGCCGCCGCGACGCCGGCAGCACGCCGGGCCGCAGGGTGATGCCGATGACCGAAGCGTGCACCCGCCTCTTTCCCACGACGCTCGTCGGCAGCATGCCGCAGCCGGACTGGCTGATCGACCGCGAGAAGCTCGCCGGCCGCTTCCCGCCGCGCGTGCGCGCGCGCGAGCTGTGGCGCATCCCGCCCGAGCACCTGCAGGAGGCGCAGGACGACGCGACGATCCTCGCGATCCGCGCGCAGGAGGAAGCGGGCCTCGACATCGTCACGGACGGCGAGATCCGCCGCGAGAGCTACTCGAACCTGTTCGCGACCGCGCTCGACGGCGTCGACCTCGACAACCCGGGCACGGCGCTCGACCGCAGCGGCCATCCGGTACCCGGTGCCGCGCGTCACCGGGCCGATCCGCCGCCGCCACGCGGTCGGCGTGCGCGACCTCGAGTTCCTGCGCCGCCACACGACGCGGCCCGTGAAGGTCACCGTGCCGGGCCCGTTCACGATGTCGCAGCAGGCGCAGATCGACCACTACGGCGGCAGCCGCCACCTCGCCGCCGCCGACTACGCGGTCGCGCTCAACGCGGAGATCCGCGACCTGTTCTCGGCCGGCGCCGACATCGTGCAGATCGACGAGCCCTACATGCAGGCGCGGCCCGACGAGGCGCGCCAGTACGGCCTCGAGGCGCTGAACCGCGCGCTCGAGGGCGTCAAGGGCACGACGGCGGTGCACATCTGCTTCGGCTACGCCGCGATCATCCACGCGCGATCGACCGCCTATTCCTTCCTGCCGGAGCTCGCCGGCTGCCATTGCCAGCAGGTCTCGCTCGAAACCGCCCAGCCGAACCTCGACTGCTCGATCCTCAAGACCCTCGACGGCAAGAAAATCATGCTCGGCGTGCTCGACCTCGGCAGTCCCGAGGTCGAGACGCCGGAGACCGTGGCGGCGCGCATCCGGCGCGCGCTGCCGTTCGTGCGCGCGGAGGACGTCATCGTCGCGCCCGACTGCGGCCTCAAGTACCTGGACCGGGACGTCGCATTCGGAAAGCTCAAGGCGATGGTCGCCGGGGCCGCCATTCTCCGCGAGGAGATGGCGCGCTCGCCCGGGCCCGTCAGGATGCAATCGAACTCTTAACGCGGAGACCCACATGTTCACATCCAAGCGGACGTGCCTTTCGGCGGCAGTGAGCGGCATCCTCGCAGCCGCGGTTGCGATGCCGGCCATGGCGCAGACCACCGAGATGGAGGAGATCATCGTCACGGCGCGCAAGCGCGACGAGACCTTCCAGGACGTGCCGGTGACGGTGAACGTCTTCACCGAGACGCTCGATCAAGGACGCCGGCATCTAGCGGCCGCGCGACTTCATCCAGATGGTGCCCGAACATGACGCTGGTCGAGACCCAGAACGCGGGCAACGCCTTCGTCGTGATCCGCGGCATCTCGCAGGCGCGCAACAGCGAGCCCTCGGTCGCCGTGCAGGTCGACGGCGTGCTGCAGACGAACCCGGCGGAGTTCAACCAGGAGCTGTTCGACATCCAGCAGATCGAAGTGCTGAAGGGGCCGCAGGGCGCCCTCTACGGCCGCAATGCGATCGGCGGTGCGATCATCGTCACGACCATGGACCCGGCCGACGAGTTCGAGGCGACGGTCAAGGCGGGCTACGGCAACGAGAACTCGATGCGCGGCCAGCTCGGCGTCAGCGGCCCGATCGGCGACACGCCGGCTACCGCGCCTCGGTCAACTACTACGAGACCGACGGTTTCCTGCACAACGTGTTCCTGAACGAGAAGGTGGACCCGGTCGAGAACCTCTCCGCCCGCGTGCGCTTCGTCTGGGAGCCGAGCGACAGCTTCCGCGGCGACTTCCGCGTGGCGATCGACGACCTCACCACGCGCGCGCTCTACTTCGTGGTCCCGCGCGTCGACGAGGCCAATCCGTTCGGCGGCTACGTCAACGACGCCAACGACGTGGACGAGCCGATCCAGCTCGACAACCCGGGCATCAACGACCGCGACCTCTTCAACACGTCGCTGAAGCTCGACTTCGGCGTCGGCGACGGCACGCTGACCTCGGTCACGCACTACAACACCACCGAGGAAATCCTGACCGGCGACGCGTTCGACTTCCGCCCGGCTGCAACCTCGCTGTTCAACGCGATCTTCGGGCTTCGACCTCAACCAGAGCCAGTTCCTCGACATCGAGAGCTACAGCCAGGAGATCCGCTACACGTCGCCGACCGAGGGCAAGTTCCGCTGGATCGCGGGCGCCTACTTCGTCCACACCGACCGCTTCATCTCGACCGGCAACATGGTGGACACGGGCACCGGCGTCTTCCCGGTGCTACCGCGAGCCGCGCCGCTCACCGGCAACAACCCGAGCGCGACCTTCCTGGCCGACTCGCAGGACAACGACGCCTGGGCCGTGTTCGCGAACGCGACCTTCGAGGTGGCGAAAAGATCGAGCTCGACGTTGCGGTCCGCTACGACGAGGACAAGCGCGAGAACACGACCGAGACGCCGGAGGCATTTCCTGCCGGCCGGCACGCCGCCCGGATCCAGCGGCCAGGTCCGCTCGAGCACACCTGGAGCGAGCCGCAGCCGAAGATCACGCTGCGCTACGAGCCGACGGACAACCTGACGTTCTACGGCGGCTGGAGCCGCGGCTTCCGCAGCGGCGGCTTCAACCAGACCGGCGTCGGCGCCGTCGCGGACGCGAGCGGCATCGCCGGCGTCAACGACCTGTTCGAGGCCGAGGTTGCCGAGACCACCGAGATCGGCGTCAAGTCCGCGCTCGCCGACGGACGCCTCGACGCTGAACGGGGCCGCGTTCTCACACGGAGTCGGAGAACGGCTACTTCTTCGTGTTCCTCGCGGCGAACTCGACGCAGAACCTCGGCAACCTCGACGCCGACTACGAGGGCTTCGAGCTCGAGCTGAACTGGCAGCGCGACGGACAACCTCAACCTGTACGCGAGCTACGGCTACACGGACAGCGAGATCACGGACATGGAGGACCCGACCGTGATCGGCAACCAGGCGCCGCTGGTCTCGCAAGACACGGTCAACGTCGGCGCCGCAGTACACGATGCCCGGTCGGCGAGCTGGACCTCACGTTCCGCGCGGACTATCGGCACACGGGCCGCACCTGGTGGGAACCGTACAACATGACCTCGCGCGATCCGATCGACATCGTGGACGCGCGCGTCGGCCTCGGCAGACGAGCGCTGGACCGCGACGCTGTGGGGCAAGAACCTCACGGACGAGGAATACAACGCAGGAGTTCTCGCCGGGCGGGTTCCTGTTCAAGGCGCTGCCGATCCGCTACGGCGTCGAATTCGAGTACAACTTCTGACCGGAGACGGATCATGGCGACGCAGGCGAAGCTGCCCAACAGGCTGCATCACAACGCGTACGTCTCGAAGGACCTCGAGGCGACGCGGAAGTTCTACGAGGACGTGATCGGCCTGCCGCTGCTCGCGACCTGGTGCGAGAAGGACATGCTGTTCGGCGCCGAGCGCACCTACTGCCACTGCTTCTTCGGGCTCGGCGACGGCGGCGCGCTCGCGTTCTTCCAGTTCGCCGACCCGAAGGACGCCGAGCAGTTCGGCCCGAAGATGCCGTTCTCGCCCTTCCACCACATCGCGCTGCACGTCGACAAGGAGGCGCAGGAAGGCATCGAGAAGCGCCTCGCAGGCGGCCGGCTACAAGGAGCCGCAGTCCTTCGTGCTCGAGCACGGCTACTGCCGCTCCGTCTACGCGACCGATCCGAACGGCATGATCGTCGAGTTCACGCTCGATCACCCGGACGTCGAGAAGATCAACGCGGACCGGCGCAAGGACGCGCACGCCGAGCTCAAGCGCTGGCTCGGGGGCGATCACCACTCGAACAACACCTATCGATGAGGGCCAGCACCGAGCGCATCCTCACGACCCACGTCGGCAGCCTGCCGCGCTCGCAGGCGGTGACCGACGTCCTGTTCGGCGCGCGAGCGGGGCGAGATCGCCGACCGCGCGCGGCCGCGGCGGTGATCACCGACGCCGTCGCCGAGGTCGTCCGCCGCCAGGTCGAGACCGGCGTCGACGTCGTCAGCGACGGCGAGACGAACAAGATCAGCTACGCGACCTACATCGCCGACCGCTTCGCGGGCTTCGGCGGCGACACGCCGCGCGAGCCGGGCCAGGACCTGGTCGAGTTCCCGCGCTTCATGGCGAAGCTCGCGTCGAGCGGCGCGACGGCGAAGTACCGCCGCCCGCGCTGCATCGGCGAGATCGCGCTGAAGGACGCGGGACCGCTCAACGACGGACCTCGGCAATTTCCGCGCGGCGGTCGACGCGGCGAAGCCGGTCGAGGCCTTCATGAACGCGGCCTCGCCCGGCGTCCTCGCCCTGTTCCAGCCGAACGACTACTACCCGACGCAGGACGCCTACCTCGAGGCGCTCGGCGAACGCGATGCGTGCCGAGTACGAGGCGATCGTCGGCGCCGGGCTTCCTGCTGCAGATCGACGCGCCGGACTTCGGCATGGGCCGCCACACCATGTACCGCAACGCGAGCGTCGGACGAGTACCTGAAGGCGGCGGCGCGGCACGTCGAGGTGCTGAACCACGCGCTGCGCAACATTCCGGCCGACCGCATGCGCATGCACATCTGCTGGGGCAACTACGAGGGGCCGCACCACCACGACGTGCCGCTCGAGCAGCTCCTGCCGGTCGTGATCAAGGCGAAGCCGCAGGCGCTCCTGTTCGAGGCCGCGAATCCGCGCCACGCGCACGAGTGGGCCGTGTTCAAGCGCCAGAAGGTGCCGGACGACAAGATCCTGGTGCCGGGCGTGCTCAGCACGACGACCAACTACGTCGAGCACCCCGAGCTCGTCGCCGAGCGCATCGTCCGCTTCGCGGAGATCGTCGGGCGCGAGCGCGTCATCGCCGGCACGGACTGCGGCTTCGGGACGTTCGGCGGCTTCGGGCCCGGTCGACCCGGACATCGTCTACCTGAAGCTCGCCTCGCTCGCCGAAGGCGCCCGGCATCGCGAGGCCGGCGGCTCTGGAAGCGCTAGTCCGCGATTCTGTCAGATTCCTCCTGCGGAAATTCACATAACTCATTGATCTGACACGGTAACTTCACCGGATTTTCACCGAACTGCAATGATGCCGGGCGCAGCCTCGGCGCCATGGGTACGCGACTCGCCACGGCGTTCGCGCACTTCGACCAGGCGGAGCTGCGCTTCTGCCGTTACCTGAACCGTCCGAGCGGGCCTGCGATGCCGCGCGCGCTCTTCCACGCCGATCAGCTGGCTCGGCGACGGCTGGGTCTGGTACGCGCTGATCCTCGCCCAGCTGTTCGCTGCCAGGCGGTACCGCCGCGGCGCTCGCACCTCGCGCTGACCGGCGCCGCCGGCCTCCTCGTCTACAAGCTCATCAAGCGCCACGCCGTGCGCGAGCGACCTTCATCACGCATCCGGCGATCAGTTGCGCGGCTGCCCCGCTCGATCGCTACAGCTTCCCGTCGGGCGCACACGCTGCACGCGGTCTCGTTCGCGTTCGCTCGGCACGCACTACGTGCCGGAGCTCGCGGCGCCGCTCGCGGCTTCGCCGTGCTCGTCGCATTCTCGCGCGTCGTGCCTGGGACTGCACTATCCCGACCGACGTCGCGGCCGGCGCGCTGCTCGGCGGCGGCCTCGCTTTCGGCAGCCTCGAGCTCGTCGAGCTGCTTACTGTATGACCGGCAGCTCGATCGCCGAGGCCTGCCCTGCCGTGCGCCAGATGCGCTGCGTCGCCTTCACGTAGCTCTCCGGCGGCGCGAACATGATGTTCGGCACGAAAGTCTGCGGGTTCCGGTCGTAGAGCGGGAACCAGCTCGACTGGATCTGCACCATGATCCGGTGGCCCGGCAGGAACGTGTGGTTCGCCTGCGGCAGGCGAATGCGGTACTCGAGCACCTTGTTGGGCTCGATCGCCTTCGCGATCGAGAAATCCTCGCGATAGCGGCCGCGGAAGATGTCCGCCGAGATCATCTGCTGGTAGCCGCCGAGCTTCGGGTTGTTCGGATACTCCGCCGGCCAGACGTCGATGATCTTGACCACCCAGTCCGCATCGCTGCCGCGTCGTCGAGGCGAAGAGCCGCGCGCAGGGCTCGCCGGCCACGCGCAGCGGCGCCGTGAGCGGCTCCGTCTCGTAGACGAGCACGTCGGTGCGGGAGGCGGCCTGTGCGCTGGTCGTCCATGAGCCACTCGCCCCAGGTCGATTCTCCGGGACGCTGCGCGTCCAGTGTCGGCCGCAGCCGGTACGGCACGGGCTTCGCGGGATCGGACAGGTACTCGTCGAAAGCGCGCCTTGCGTCTCGGCCGGCCGCTCGAAGCCGAGCGCCGCCGCCGGCGCAGCAGGTAGAGATCGCGCGATCTTCGCGGCGCAGCCCGTCGCGCAGGAGCGCGGCCAGTCGTCGTAGCGATGCCAGGCGTTGGCGCCGGTCTCGTAGGCGAGCACCCGCGGCGTGTCGGGCTTCGGCGCGTCCTTCAGGTAGTGGTCGAGGAACGGCTGCATCACCTCGCGCCGAAACCAGCCCGCCGTGTCGCCCTCGAACTGGACCATGCCGATGCCGCGGCCTTCGCGCCGGCCCTGCCCGTGGTTCCAGGGCCCGAGCACGAGATGCACGCAAGCGGCCGTCGGGATCCTTCGGTGCGAGCGCCTTGTAGAGCGCGGGCGCGCCGTAGATGTCCTCCTGGTCGAACAGGCCGCCGACGATCATCATCGGCACCGTGAGCGGCTCCTTCGCGAGCAGCCTGTCCATCGCCTGGCTCCTGCCAGCAAGCGTCGTAGCTCGGGTGCTGCGGCGAGCGCACGCCAGAATTCGAGCTGCTCGAGTCCGCGCGAAGCGGCGATGGTCGCCGGCCGATGCCCGCCGCGCAGCCATGCAGTCGTAGGTGTCGTAGACTCCGCTCCACCACTTCTCGCTCTGCGCGCGTCGCCTCCTGGTCGTAGGTGTACTCGAGCGCGCCGTCCTGCGCGGAAGGCGCCGTTGTGGAACCAGTCGTCGCCCATCCAGCCGTCGACCATCGGCGCGAACGGCACGGCGACCTTGAGCGCCGGGTGCGGGCGCACCGTCGACATCAGCGTCGTGAAGCCCTCGTAGGAACCGCCGATCGTGCCGACGCGCCCGTTGCTCTCGGGCACGTTCTTCACCAGCCAGTCGATCGTGTCGTAGGTGTCGGTCGCGTGGTCGGTGTCGGTCGGGTTGAGCGGCCCGCGCAGCGGCCGCGTCATCACGTAGTCGCCTTCGGAGCCGTATTTTCCGCGCACGTCCTGGTACACGATGATGTAGCCGGCCGCGACCGCGGTGTCGCATCATCTGCGGCACGACCGAAGTGAGCCGCGGGCTCTGGAAGCGCGACATGCGCTCGGCGGCGTTGTAGGGCGTGCGCGTCAGCAGGATCGGCGCGCCCTGCGCGCCCTTCGGCACGAGCACGAAGGTCTTGAGCTTCACGCCGTCGCGCATCGGGATCATCTCGTCGCGCCTGACGTAGTCGAACTCGTCGGTCTTCGGCGTGAAGGTCGCCGGGATCTCCGCCACCGACGGCGGCGGGATGGGCTCCTCGCGCTCGCGCAACGGCGCAGGCCGAGCAGCCAGCGAGCGAGACGACGGCGATGCGAACGTGCGGGACAGCGACATGCGGCTCCTCCTCTGCGGGCACCAAAAAACGGGGCCCGATGGCCCCGTTCTTGGATGCGCGCTCGTGCCGTTAGTTTACGCGGCCTTGCTGTCCGGGATCAGCCCCTCGGCCCGCATCGCCTCGAGCACCGCCTTGCGGCTGCCGACGCGCTTCTGGAACGCCTCGAGATTCGGGAACCCCGACAGGTCGAGCTTCACGCCGCGGGCCCAGCGCGTCAGCGTGAAGAGGTAGGCATCGGCGACCGTGAAGCGGTCGCCGAACAGGTACTTGCGGCCCTCGAGCTGCTTCTCGATGCAGCGCGTAGCGCTTCGTCAGGTAGGCGAGCCGCTCCTCGCGCACCGCCGGCAGGACGTCCGGCTTGAACAGCGGCGAATACGACTTGTGGATCTCGGACGTGAGGTAATTCAGCGTCTCCTGCAGGCGCACGCGCTCGAAGCTGCCGTTCGGCGGCGCCAGAGCCGCGGCTGCGGGCACGAGGTCCGCGAGGTACTGGACGATGGCCGGGCCTTCCGTCAGGACCTCGCCGTCGTCGAGCTCGAGCGCGGGCACGTAGCCCTTCGGATTGACGTCCCAGAAATCGCCTTCGCGGGCGACGGTCTTGGTCTTCATGTCGACCTTGACGAGGTCGAGGGGAATGCCGGCCTCGTTCGCGACGATGTGGGGCGAGAGCGAGCAGGCACCGGGGGCGTAATACAGCTTCATCGGTCGTCTCCTTTCATGGTTGGTGGAGACAAGTTACCAATGGTACTTACTTTTATATAGTCAGATACCTTCCCGTAAGGAACAAAATCGACTATCCTGCGCGGTAACCGGTCCAGGAGCATTCCGCATGGCACTGAAAGTCCGCAGGAGCAAGGCGCCGCCGCCCCCGCCCGGCTGCCCGATGGCGGCCTGCATGGCCGTGCTCGGCGGCGCCTGGACGCCGAGCCTCATCTGGAAGCTGTCCGGCGACCCGCGCCGGTTCGGCGAGCTGCAGCGCGACATCCCGGGCATCTCGCCCAAGATGCTGACGGCGCGGCTGCGTGACCTCGAGGAGAAAGGCGTCGTCGTGCGCGAGGTCATGCCCACCTCCCCGCCCTCGGTCGAGTACTCGCTGTCCGAGCTCGGCCGCGAGCTGATTCCCGTGATCAACACGATCGTCAGGGTCGGGACGCGGATCCGCGAAGGCGCTCCGCGCCGGCCGGCGCAGCCTCACGTTGACCCTTGCCGCCGGGTTGTCGATCGATTCCGGGCTTGCCGCACGGGATCCGATCATGAACCTCGACCTCGATTTCGTCCGTTCGCAGTTTCCCGCCTTCCGCGAACCCTCGCTCGCGGGCTTCGCGCACTTCGAGAATGCCGGCGGTTCCTACGCCTGCGGCCAGACCATCGCCTGGCTCGACCGCTACTACCGGCAGACCAAGGTCCAGCCCTACTACGCGTTTCGCCGCCGTCGGCGCGCGCCGGCGAGCAGATGGACGCCGCGAAGGCGCGCCTGGCGGCCTGGCTCAACGTCGGCAAGGACGAGCTGCACTTCGGGCCGTCGACGTCGCAGAACACGTTCGTGCTCGCGCAGGCGCTGCGACGGCACCTCAAGCCCGGCGACGAAGTCATCGTCACCAACCAGGACCACGAGGCGAACGTCGGCGCCTAGCGCCGCCTCGCGGACGACGGCATCACCGTGCGCGAATGGAAGGTCAATCCCGCGACCGCCGAACTCGAGCGCAAGGACCTCGAGGCGCTGCTCGGCCCGCGCACGAAGCTCGTCGCGTTCACGCACTGCTCGAACGTCGTCGGCAGCATCAACGCGGTGCGCGAGTTCACGGACCTCGCCCACCGGCCGGCGCCTGGGCGTTCGTCGACGGCGTCGCCTTCTCGCCGCACGGCCTGCCGGACGTCGCGGGAACTCGGCGTCGACGCCTACTATCTTCTCCCTCTATAAGGTGTACGGCCCGCACCTCGGGGCGATGTTCCTCAGGCGCGAGGTCAATGCCGCGCTGCCGAACCAGGGGCATTTCTTCAACGACGGCAAGCCCGGCGCGCGCTTCACGCCGGCGGGACCCGACCATGCGCAGATCGCGGCCGTCAACGGCGTCATCGACTACATGGACGCGGTCGCCGACCGGCACGGCCTGGGCGGCAAGTCGGTGCGACGGAGCGTGCAGCCGGCGTTCGCGAGCTGTTCCGCGACGCACGAGACCGACACTGCTGCAGCCGCTGCTCGATTTCCTCGCCCAGCACCCGAAGGTGCGACTGATCGGCCGCACGCGCGCCGCCGATCGCGCGCCGACGGTCTCCTTCACGGTCGAAGGCGAGAGCTCGGCCGCGATCGCGAGCGAACTCGCGGCGGCGGAACTCGGCGTCGGCGTCGGTAACTTCTACGCCTATCGCCTGATCCAGGCGCTCGGCATCGACACCGACGACGGCGCCGTGCGCCTTTCGTTCGTGCATTACACGTCGAAGGACGAGGTGGATCGCCTGATCGCGGGAGCTCGACCGGTGCTTGAACTAGACCTCATCCAGACGCTCGCCTTCGCGGGCGTCGCCCTGCTCGCTCGGTGAGGGGCTGCGCCGTGTCGTGCCGGTGCTCGCGCGCTACAACCTGCCGGCGCCGGTGCTCGGCGGCCTGCTCGTAGCGGTCGCGGTCCTGATCGCGCGCGGCCAGGGCGTGACGCTCCTGCAGTTCGACACGACGCTGCAGAGCCCGCTGATGATCGCGTTCTTCACGACGATCGGCTTCGGCGCGAGCCTGTCGCTGCTCAAGATCGGCGGACCCGCAGGTGCTGCGGTTCTTCCTGCTCGCGACCGTCTTCGCCATCGCTGCAGAACGTCGTCGGCATCCTGATCGCCGTCGGCTTCGGGCTGCACCCGCTGTTCGGCGTGCTGGCCGGTTCGGTCACGCTGACCGGCGGACCCGCGACCGGCCTCGCATTCGCACCGCTGTTCGAGGAAGCGGGCGTCGTCGGCGCGTCGTCGGTCGCGATCGCCGTCGCGATCGGCGGCATCGTCGTCGGCGGCCTGGTCGGCGGGCCGGTCAGGCACGATCCTGATCGAGCGCGGCCGCATTGCAGACGCCACGCCGCGTCCGCGGCGGCACGCGTCGACGTCGCCGCTCGTCGAAACCGAGATCGAGACGACCGTCCACGCCTCGACCGACGACGACGATGCCTGGCCGATCGTCAAGAACCTCGTCGCGATCCTGGTCGCGATGTGGATCGGCTTCTGGGTGAGCAAGGGCTTCGCGGCGCTCGGCATGACGCTGCCCGCCTACATCGGCGCGATGCTGGTCGCCGCGGCGATCCGCAACGTCGACGACGTGACCGGCTGGTTCGGCCTGTCGCACCGCTTCATCAACAGCTTCGGCATCGTCACGCTGACGCTGTTCCTGGTCATGGCGTTGATGACGCTGAAGCTCTGGGAACTGTCGGGACTCGTGCTGCCGCTGGTCGCGATCCTCGTCGTGCAGGTCGTGCTCGCGGCGCTGGTCGCGCGGGTCCGGTGTTCCGCATGATGGGCCGCAACTACGAAGCGGCCGTGATGAGCGGCGGGTTCATCGGCTTCATGCTCGGCACGACGGCGAACGCGATGGCGGTCATGCGCGCGCTGGTGGAGCGCTACGGCCCGGCGCCGCGCGCATTCCTCGTCGCGCCGATCGTCGGCGCGTTCTTCATCGACTTCACCAACGCCCTCATCATCACGCTGTTCCTGAACCTGCTGGCCTAGGCGCCTGCCCGCCGCAGCACGATGACCCGCAGCGAGCGCGTCAGCCCTTCCGGGTCTGCCGCTTCCGACACCAGCACCGCAAGCCCGTCACTGAGGGGAATGACCTGCTCGACGGAGGGGTCCGTGAGCGCTGCAGGCGCACGGACCTGGCGCAAGGTTTCGCCGTGGTCGCGCGTCTCGAAGAGCGAGAGCGCGGTGTTCTCGCCGTTGATGCCGCCACCGAAGACGAGGTGATCGGGATCTTCCGGATCGAGCCATATCGCGCCCACATAGGCGTAGGGCAAATCGTCGTCTTCCTGCCCGGCCCGGAACACATAGTCGAAACCATCCTGATCGAGCGCGATCAGCGCGCCCTCGAGGCCGACGTACAGCGTGCCGGGGCGTGCGCGTCCGCTCGCCATCGCATTGGGCCGCCGGTTCTCCAGTGCATAGTCGGGCCCGCCAGCGACAAAGGTGAAATTCGCGAGCGCGAACGGATTCGCGGGATCGATGTCCTGCGTTGCCACCCAGGCGTTGTCGAGCGGCGCTTCGCATCCCTGGAAGAGCGTGGCCGGTGTCGAATCAAGTACGTGGATCACGCAGGGATCGCCGAAGAAGACCTCGGTCTCGCCGTTGGCGAGCACCCAGTTCTGCCCGCCGTCCGTCGAGATCGCAACCGACGGTCCGGAGAGGTTCGCGTACAAGCGGTCCGGATCGTCGGGTGCAACGGCCAGGTCGAAGAATGGTTCGGCGGAGCCGTCAAAAGGATTGCGCGGAAACGTCGCAGCCGGCAGCCAGGTCGCGCCGCCGTCATCGGAACGGTAGAACGGCGCCGACGCGGGATCACTGGCCGGCTGCCCTGCCGCGAACAACGTCGAATCGATCGTCGGATGGCGGCGCGTCGCGAACACGCCGAGGCCCGCGAGGCCAGCCTGCGTCCATTCGCCCGGGCCGGTGGCGGGCCGCGTCCAGATTCCGTTGCTGGTGCCGACCAGAATGCGACGCGCCGCTTTCGATCATCGGCGTGTGATTGAGCGCGGTCGCCGCCAGTGCGGGCAACGTGCCGAGGTCTTCCCACAGGTCCGGAGGCGTGCTTTCGCAAGCCGCACAAAGTCCGCAGCGAAAACGGCTATCGTGAACCGCAGAATCCATTCGCCCATCGCGCGTTCCTTTGCCCGAGTCTGGCGATAGACCCCCGCCGATGCACGCGCAGTTCCGGCCGACGCGTTACGGCTTGGGCAGCGGCAGGATCCCGAGCTCGCGCCACATCGCGTCGGGCTCGAGCGGCACGCCGTCCTTCACGACGAGGCGCAGGTTGCGCAGCGCGCCCGGGATCCGCGCTCGGGTTGCCGTCCACGAGGATGAAGTCCGCGAGCTTGCCGGGCACGATCGAGCCGAGCCGCTCGCCGCAGCCCGGCGGCGCGCGCGGCGCCGAGCGTCGCCATGCGCAGCACCTCGGCGCGCCGGGATGCCCGCCTGCACGTAGAGCTCGAGCTCGCGCATCAGCGCGAATCCACCGAGCGAATCCGTGCCCTGCGACGATCGGCACGCCCGCGTCGTGCAGCGCCGTCAGCATGCTCGAGCATCGCAGCGAACGAATCCTCGGATCGCGCCTGCTCCTTCGGTTCGGAGTCACCGGCAGCCCGCCGTCGAGCAGGCCGCGGCGCACGATCGGCGGCAGCCGGTCCGCGATCGGCGCATACGCGGTCGCCATCTCTCCGGCCCGATCGACGATCAGGTTCTCGAACAGCTGCAGCGTCGGATCGACGGTGATGTGCTGCGACGCGAGCAGCGCAATGAAGTCCTTCGTTTTCGTATCGGCGAAATCGAGATCGGCGGCCCCGTCCGCGACCGCCGTGAGGCGCGCCGGCGTGCGCGTGTCCGGCACGCGATCGAACATGAAGTTGAGGAACAGCATGTTCATGTGCTGGATTTCGTCGTACCCGGCGCGCACCGCCCGTTCCGCGGTCATGCCGGCCGGGATGTGCCCGCCGACGCGCAGGCCGCGCTTGCCGGCCTCGTCGACGATCGACCGGCACGAGCTCTGGCTTCACCGAGCTGTAGACCTTCACGAGGATGAACCCGGCATCCGCCATGGCGTCGACTGCAGCGCGCGCCTCGGCTTCGGTGTCCACCAGCACCTGCGTCGGCCCCTGGAACGGCCCCGGCCCGTCGACGATGCCCGCGTAGGCGATGCGCGGCCCGAGCGTCTCGCCCGTGTCCCAGCCTTTCATGCGCTCGCGCTTGGCAGGCTCCGCCGCCATGTCACGCACGCCCGTGACGCCCGCGGCGAGCAACAGTAGGCCGTCGGCCGGTTCCGGGTGGCTGTGCATGTCCCACAGGCCCGGCACGAGCGCGCGTCCGGCCGCATCGATGCGCTGCGTCCCGGGCGGAACCTGGAATGAGCCGTCCGCGCCGACGGCGCGGATCGTGTCGCCGTCGACCAGCACGCTGCTGCCGGGCTTCATCGCACCCGATTCGGCGTCGAAGAGATTCGCGTGCTCGACGAGCAGCGGGCCTTTCGGCGCCTGGCGCAGCCGCGATGGCCTGCGCGCGGCCGCAGCGCGTTCAGCTTCTCCTCCTGCGCGGCCAGGAGTTCCGGCGCCACCGCCTCCCAGCCTTCGGGCACCAGCGTGACCCAGCTGTCGACGCTCGCGAAAAAGTCGCCTTTCTCGTCGAGCCAGATGCCGTCCGGCTGGTAGCCGAGGCCGTAGAGCGCGCACGAGGCGCACCGCCGTCGACGCAGTGCCGTTCTTCACCGTGCGCTCTTCGAGGACTTCCGCGCGCGCTTCACCGGACGGCAGCAGCGCAATCGTGCGTCTCGGGCGCGGCGAGCGCCGCGTTCGCGAGCATCGGAAGCTCCGCCGGCGTGCCCGACTGGCTCAGGTAGAACGCGGGACCCGCGAGCCTGCGCTCGCCTGCTTCGACCTTGTTCTCCACGACGCGCGGCCGTCCTCGACCGCGAAGCGCTCGCTATCGCGTTCTTGAGATAGTCGTTGCCTTCCACCGTGATCGCCGTCGGGATGCCCGCCGCATCCTGCACGATGCGGGAACGCACGGACGGACCGCGCCCGCGGTCGTTGAACGCGAAGAGGTAGAGGCCGGCGCCGTCCGCGAGCCTGCATTCGCGGTGGAAACCGGCGTGGTTACCCCCGATGGACATCGGGAACACGCGTCCCGCGACGGCACCGTCGGGACAGGCCGCGACGGGCAGGCGCGGCGGCGGGTTCCGCCGCGACGGGCGGGCGAGCGTGGCGATGGCGAGGCCCGCCAGGCAGGCGGCTAAAATCCGGCGCATGCGGTGATCTCCCCCGGAATCCGGCTATCATCCTACGCGATTGAACGACCCTGCATCGCCGCGTCCCGTGAATCCCTGGCGCCAACGGCTGAAGTGGGCCGTCTACGCGATCCTGTTTGTCGATTTCCTGGTCTACCTCTACCAGGACGTCACCTACGCCCCTACACGCTCGATGCCGGCTCGAACCTGCGCGAGATGGCTCGCGGCCTACGTCACCTCGATCGACCTCGTCGCCTGGTTCGCGCTGATCCTGCTGTTCGAGATCGAGACCGGCACGCGCGCGCGGGCCGCGAGTGGACCGGCGCTGCGCGCTGGGTCGTGCGCACCCTGCGCCTCGTCTGCTACGTCGCGATCCTGCACACGAGCTTTGCGACCGTCATCGCGCTCGCGAGTTCCAGCGACCCGCAGCAGCTGCCGGCGGCGAACGACGTCTGCGCCTACGCCGGCGAGTGGACGCTCCTGCGCAACCGCGATTACCTCGAGATCGACGCCGGCAACTGCACGACGATCGGCCGCGGCCCGCAATTCTTCGCACTGAGTGACGACAATGTGCTCACCGACCGGGCGGGCCTCGCCGAAGGCACGATCCTCGCCTGGACGGATCTCGTCGAAGCCGTCGCCTGGCTGCTCGTCGTGCTCGCGATCGAGTCGATCGTGCGGCTCAAGCACACGGCATTCGGGAACGGCACGCTGGTCAGCGTGCATCGAGCGCCTGGAAGACCGCGCTCTATGTCCTGATCTTTGCGATCGCCGTCTACTGGGGCTCGAAGGGCCAGCTGCTCTATTTCTGGGACGAGCTGGTCTGGCTCCTCGGCTTCAACATGATCGACTGGAACATCCGCGACTGGCGCCGGCGCGCTCCGGCGTCTCGTTCAGCGCTTCGCCGACACCCGCCTGAGGGCCTTGGGCTGTCGCCTGCGACTCGTCGTCGTGCAGCGTCATCAGCGATTCCATGAGTCCGTCGTCCGCGCTCGAGCAGATGCCGAGCAGCAGGCCTTCGTCGTGCCCCTTCGGCGCGACGTACGCATGTCCCATCGTGCTGTCGATGTAGATGGACTCGCCGGTCTGCAGCACGACCGGCTCGTAGAACTCGGTGTGGATCTCGACCGGGCCCTGCAGCACGTAGATGTATTCCTCGCCCGGGTGGTGCACCAGCTCGCCGAACTCCTCGATGCTCCGCGCCCGCACGCGCGTCACGGTCGGCACCATGCGCTTGCGGCGCAATTCCGGGCACATGTAGAAGTACTCGTAGTTCGGCGTGTTGACCCGAATCGCGTCCGCGCAGCCGGCCGATCGAGCGGCGCGCGGTGATCGGCGCGTCGCTCGTGGCGTCGGCCTCGCTGAAGAGGTCCGACATGCGCAGGTTCAGCCGCTGGCTGAGCTGCAGCAGCTTGTCGTAGGTGAGCGTGAGCCGGTCGTGCTCGACCTTGGCGAGCGTGGACAGCGGGATCCCGGTGCGCTCGCTCATTTCCTTGAGCGTCCAGCGGTTCCGGAGGCGCAGGCCGCGCAGCAGGCTGCCGAGCGTCGGGCGGCGTGGTTTGGTCGGTGTCAGTGATTTTTTCTCGGGGCTCATGGCTATGACCCGATTCTAATTCGCGACCCTTTGACGTCATTCTCCAATTAGGACTAACATGACCTCATCAGGATAATAACCCGGGGACTTACGCATGCGCGTCATTTCTCCAATCGCGACACTTTTCGCTGCCTCGCTCCTTTCCATGGCCTCGCTGGCCCAGGTGCCCGCGACGCCGCTCGCCGCCGAGGCACCCGCCGTGCCGGCCGAGGCCGCGGCGCCGGCCGGCGCCCACCGCGCCGCAACTCACGCGCGAGGACCTCGAAGCCTGGCTCGACGGCTTCCTGCCCTACGCGCTCGCGCGCGGCAACGTCGCCGGCGGCATCGTCGTGGTCGTCAAGGACGGCCAGGTCCTGCTGCAGAAGGGCTTCGGCTACGCGGACGTCGAGAAGAAGCTGCCCGTCGACCCGGACCAGACGCTGTTCCGTCCGGGCTCGGTCTCGAAGCTGTTCACCTGGACCGCGGTCATGCAGCTGGTCGAACAGGGCAAGATCGACCTCGACGCCGACATCAACCAGTACCTCGACTTCAAGATTCCGCCGGGCCCCGACGGCGAGCCGATCACCATGCGTGACCTCATGACGCACACGGCGGGCTTCGAGGAGCAGGTCAAGGAACTGATTTCCGAAGACGCGGCGCGCATCAGGACGATCGAGGCGACGCTGAAGGAGCTGGGTGCCGGAACGCATCTTCAAGGCCGGCACCATGCCCGCCTACTCGAACTACGCCACTGCCCTGGCAGGCCATATCGTCGAGCGGCTCGCGGGCGTTTCGTTCGACGACTACCTCGACCGGAACATCTTCGGCCCGCTCGGCATGACGCGGTCCTCGTTCCGCCAGCCGCTGCCGGAGACGCTGATGGCCGGCATGTCGCAGGGCTACAAGGACGCCACCGGCAAGCCGCAGGGCTACGAGCTCATCAACCTCTCGCCCGCGGGCTCGCTCGCCGCAACCGGCGCCGACATGGCGCGGTTCATGATTGCGCACCTGCAGAACGGCGCCTTCGGCGACGTGCGCATCCTCTCCGAGGAAACCGCGAAGAAGATGCACGGCACGCCGCTCACGATCGTTCCGAACGTCAACCGGATGGTGCTCGGCTTCTACGAGACCGACACCAACGGCCACCGCATCATCTCGCACGGCGGCGACACGCAGTATTTCCACAGCGACCTGCACCTGTTCCTCGACGACGGGCGTCGGCTACTTCATCTCGTTCAACAGCTCGGGCAAGGAAGGCGCAGTGGGCGCCATCCGCGAGGCGTTCTTCCGCAACTTTGCGGATCGCTATTTCCCCGGCCCTGCGGTCGACGGTACCGTGGACGAGGCGACGGCAAAGCAGCACGCGGCTGCGCTCGCCGGCAGCTACATCAGCTCGCGCCGAGCCGAATCCAGCTTCCTCAGCATCCTCAACCTGCTGCAGCCCGCCAAGGTCGTCGTCAACGAAGACGGCACGATCTCGTTCCCGATACTCACCGACCTCAACGGTGAACCGACGAAGTGGCGCGAGGTCGCGCCCTGGGTCTGGCGCGAGGTTGACGGCAAGTCCCGACTCGCGGCCGAGGTGAAGGACGGCAAGGTCATTCGCTTCACGGCGGAGTGGATCTCGCCGTTCATGTACATGGAGCGTTCCTCGGGCGCAAAAGGCGTCGGCTGGCTGATGCCGGCGCTGATCGCGGGCCTCGCCGCGCTGACGCTCACCGTGCTGGTCTGGCCGGTCGCGGCGCTCGTGCGCCGGCACTACAAGCGACCCCTGCCCTTCGCGGGCCGCGAGGCGAAGGCCTACCGCTGGGTGCGCATCGGCGCGCTGCTCTCGCTCGCGGCGGTCGGCGGCTGGATCGGCACGATCCTCCTGATGTTCAGCAAGCTCGAGCTCCTGACCGCCGGAATGGACTGGGTGGTGCTCACGTTGCACGTCCTCGGCACGATCGCGGTGTTCGCGGGCCTCGCGCTCGCGATCTGGCACCTCATCGGTCGTGTGGAAGGCGCCGAAGCGCTGGCTCGGCAAGCTCTGGGCCGTCGTGCTGGTGCTGGCGACCGCGGTCTGCGCCTGGGTCGCGGTTGCCTACCATCTGGTCGGCATCAGCACGAACTACTGATGCAGCTCTCGGTCACGCGGGAACTGATCCCGCTGTCCGCCCCGTTCACGATCACGGGGTACACCTTCACCGACATGACGCGTCGTGGTCGTGCGCGTCGAGGAGCGCGGCGCGGCCGGCGAAGGCGAGGCCGCCGGCGTCTACTACCTCGGCGACGACGTCGAGCGCATGTGCGCCGCGCTCGAGGGCGTGCGCCGCGACGTCGAGGCGGGCATCGACCGCGAGTCGCTCGCGCCGCCTGTTGCCGCCGGGCGGCGCGCGCAACGCCCTCGACTGCGCGCTCTGGGACCTCGAGGCCAAGCGGCTCGGCCAGCCGGTCTGGCGCATCGCGGGCTCGAGCGGCCGCGCCCGCTCCTCACCACGTTCACCATCCCGGCGAACGATCCGGGGGCGATGGCGGCGAAAGCGCATCGAGTACGCCCAGGCGAAGTCGCTGAAGCTGAAGCTCACGGGCGAGATGCCGCTCGACGCCGAGCGCGTGCGCGCCGTGCGCAAGGCGCGGCCCGACGCCTGGATGGGCGTCGACGCCAACCAGGGCTTCACGCCGGCGAGCCTCACGGCGCTGATGCCGGACCTCGTCGCCTGCAAGGTCAAGCTCGTCGAACAGCCGTTCGCGCGCGGGCGCGAGGCGGAGCTCGATGGCTTCCGCTGCCCGATCCCGGTCGCCGCGGACGAGAGCGTGCAGGCGACTCGCCGACATCGAGCCGCTGGTCGGGCGCTTCGACATCGTCAACATCAAGCTCGACAAGTGCGGGGGCCTGACCGAGGGCCTCGCGATGGTCGGCGGAGGCGCGCCGCCACGGCCTCGGCGTGATGGTCGGCAACATGGTCGGCACGCAGCCTCGCCATGGCGCCCGCCTTCGATCCTCGGCCAGCTCTGCGACATCAACGACCTCGACGGCACCCTCTTCATCTGCGCGCGACCGCGTGTCGCGATGGCCTTCGAGACAGGGCAAGGTCTCCTATCCGGACGGCGGCTGGGGCGCCGGCCTGATCCGGCTGAATTGACAATTCTCTGATCAGGATTAATATCTCCACCCGGGATACTTTTCCCGACAGGGGCACGATGGCGCATACGAGGGCGCGGTCGACGTGACCAGGCGGCGCCTGCTCCAGGGCGCGGCCTGGCTGGGCATCGGCTTGCCCGATGCTCAACCTCGCCTCGTTCCGCCTCTTCGCCGACAGCCCTGCCGACCTACTCCGCGCGCGCCGTCGACCTGGTCGGGCGCTCGCTCGTGATCGACATGCTGGCGGTGCTCAAGATCGACTTCCTGACCCGAGGCCTACGCGAACCCGCTGACCGAGGCCGAGGTCGCGGCGTTCCGCGCCTGCGGCATCACCGGCTTCCACAACTCCGTCGGCACCGGCGGGCCGGCCGCGGTCGAGGAGACGCTCTCCTTCCTCGCCGCCTGGCAGGGCTTCTGCGGCGCGCAACTCGGACCTCTTCTGCGTCGTCGACACGCGCGGCCGACCTCGACCGCGCCAAGGCCGCCGGCAAGTGCGCGGTGATCATGGGCGTGCAGAACTCCGAGCACTTCCGCAAGCGCCGAGGACGTCAAGGCCTTCCACCAGCTCGGCCAGCGCTGCTCGCAGCTCACCTACAACAGCCAGAACCTGCTCGGCAGCGGCAGCACCGACCGCGTGGACGGCGGCGTCAGCGACTTCGGCGCGGAGATCATCGCGGCGATGAACGACGTCGGCATGCTGGTGGACGTCTCGCACTGCGGCGACCGCACGACGCTCGACGCGATCGAGATCTCGAAGCGGCCGATCGCGATCACGCACTCCAACTGCCGCGCGCTCAACAACCACCCGCGGCTCAAGACCGACGAGGCGATCACGAAGCTCGCCGCGAAGGGCGGCGTCATGGGCATCACCGGCGTGCGCAATTTCGTGCGCGACCGCGAGCCGACCACGATCGAGCACATCGTCGACCACATCGATCACGTCGTGAAGCTCGCCGGCATCGAGCACGTCGGCATCGGCTCCGACGCCGACCTCAACGGCTACGACGACATGCCGGCGGACCAGCGCAAGATGCTGATGGATTCGTACAAGTCGAGCTACGCCTTCCGCGACAAGCTCGACACCGACGGCTTCGACCATCCGAAGAAAGTTTTCGACCTGACCGAGGCACTCATCCGCCGCGGCTACGGCGACTCGAACATCGAGGCCGTGCTGGGCGGCAACTTCCGGCGGCTGCTGGGGACCGTATGGGTCCCGGCGCCGGCCAAGACAGCAGAGGAAAAAGCAGCATGAACACGCATCGCGGACGCAATTCGCTGACGGTGGCGGGCGCCGTGGCACTGACCCTCGCAGCGGCCGCGGCCGGCGCCCAGACGGCGCCCACGACCAGCCTCGGCGAGGTCATCGTGACCGCGCAGAAGCGCAGCGAGGCGCTCGCCGACATCCCGATGTCGGTTTCCGTCGTGGCCGGCGAGACGCTCGAGCGGCAGCGGATCGAGAACTTCGAGGACCTCGCGGCGCATGGTCCCGGGCCTCAGCCTCGTCTCGGCCACGCCCGGCATCACCCGCGTCACGATGCGCGGCATCAACACCGGCGGCGTCGCCTCCACGGTCGGCATCTACCTGGACGACGTGCCGTTCGGCTCGAGCAGCGGACTTGCGAATGCCGCGATCCTCTCGGGCGACATCGACACCTTCGACATGGCGCGCGTCGAGGTGCTGCGCGGCCCGCAGGGCACGCTGTACGGCGCGAGCGCCCTCGGCGGCGTGATCAAGTACGTCGCCAATGCGCCCTCGACGGACGGGCTTCGAAGGGCGCCTCCAGGGCTCGGTCGAGGACGTCGCAGGCGCTGGCCTGGGCTACGGGCGTGACCGGCGTCGTGAACATCCCGATGGGCGACAGCTTTGCCGTGCGTGCCAGCGGCTTCTACCGGACCACGGGCGGCTACATCGACTCGATCGGCACGAACCCGATTCCCGCGCTTCAGGACCCCAGCGTCAACATCGTCGACGGGACGCTGGTCGAGGGCGACATCAACGACAGCGAGGTCGTCGGCGGCCGCGTGTCCGCGCTCTTCACGCCGTCGGAAACGTTCTCGCTCGACCTGTCCGTGCACTACCAGGACATCAACTCCGACAACCAGGGCGCCTTCGAGGTCGACCCGACGACGCTAGAGCCGCAGGGCGGCCGGCGCGTCGCCTCGCGCTACCACAACGAGCCGACCGACATCGAATACCGGCTCTACAGCGCGACGCTCGACTGGGACCTCGGCGGCGTCTCCCTGCAGTCCGTGACGAGCTACAGCGAGTTCCTCGAGGACTTCGAGCGCGACGTCGCCACGATTGACCTCATCGGCACGGGACTTGGCACTGCGCAACTCCTGACCTTCGCCTACAGCACCCCCGGCACGACTGACACGCTGCTGTCTGGCGTGCTGTTCCAGGACACGGGCACCGACAAGTTCACGCAGGAGTTCCGCCTGGTTTCGCCGGAAAGCGACCGAGTTCGAGTGGCTGCTCGGCGCGTACTACACGGACGAGGATTCGCTCATCCACCAGAATTTCCTGGCGGTGACGCCCGGAACGAATGACGTGGTAGCCGCCATACCCGAGTTTGCGGACTGTCGGAATCGACTCCACCTACGAGGAGCTCGCGCTGTTCGGCAACGCGACCTGGCACCTCACCGACCGCTTTGACCTCTCGTTCGGCGCGCGCTGGAGCGACAACGACCAGGATGCGTCGCAAGCGCGTCACGATCCGGCTTCCGGAATTCCTGATCGGCCCGCCCGGCGTCATCGAGCAGAACTTCGACAATCTCGAGTTCATCCGAAAGCCCGGTCACCTGGTCTTTCTCGCCACGCTATGAATTTAGCGACACGACCTCGGCGTACCTGCGCGTCGCAACCGGCTTCCGGCCGGGCGGTCCCAACGTGCTGCCGCCGAACGCCGGTGTACCGGCGACTTACGACTCGGACGAGCTGACGAATTACGAGGTCGGCGTCAGGACCGGCAACGCGAGCGGCAGCTTCGCGCTCGACGTCGCCGCGTACTTCCTCGACTGGAAGGACATACAGCTGTCTCACCATCGTCAATGACTTCAATGTAAACGCCAACGGCGGCACCGCGGAGAGCCTGGGTTTCGAGTTCACCGCGACAGCGCGCACCGAGGACGGGTTCACGCTCGGCCTGTCGGGCGCCTACACCGATGCTGAACTGACTGAAGACACGGACCCCGTGGTCGGCGGCCTGGACGGCGATTCCTTGCCGTTCGTGCCCGATTGGACGTTCGGGTTCAGTGGCGACCAGGAGTGGACCGTGTTCGGCGACTCGACGGCCTATGTCGGCGCCCAGCTTTCCTACACAGGCTCGCGGACGGCGGGATTTCGCCGACCGCGTGGACCTCGGCGATCCTGCCTCGCCCCTGCGCGAGCTGGACAGCTACACGACCATCGACATTCGTACAGGACTGCAGCGCGATAACTGGTCGCTCGAGCTGTACGTGAAGAATCTCGGCGACGTGGGGGGCATCACCGCCTTCGAGTCGCCGGGCACACTCCCGAACGGCGCTGCGGGTCTCGCCGTAATCCGGCCGCGCACGGTCGGCATGTCGCTCGGCGTGCGGTTCTGACCGGCAACCGGCCAGGCCCCAGCACCGTGTCGGCTGTCCGTGACCTGGGCGCTCAGGGCGCCGGATCCGCTTCGCTCGTGCTGAAGCTGCCGGCGCCCTACCTGCTGTACCTCGGCGACGTCACCGAGGCCGGCTACGCAAAGACTGCGTTCGGTCTGCGCGACTGGGCGCGCGAGCTCTGCGTTGGCGAATTCGCGATGCCCGAAGCCACCGTGACGACCGGCCTGCCGCGTCTCACGCCGCGGGAAGCGCACGCGAAGGGAGCGCGCTCGATCGTGATCGGAGTTGCCAACACCGGCGGCGTCCTGAAGCCGGACTGGATCTCGGGCCTCGTCGCCGGCCTCGAGGCAGGTCTCGATGTCGTATCGGGCATGCACGGGCGGCTCGCGGCCTCGCCGGAGCTCAAGGCGGCGGCGGAGCGCCTCGGCCGGCGCCTCATCGACGTGCGGCAGCCGCCGGCCGGCATCCCGGTCGGAACCGGCCGCAAGCGCAGTGGCAAGCGTCTGCTGACGGTCGGCACCGACTGCGCGCTCGGCAAGAAGTACACGGCGCTCGCGCTCGAGGGCGCGTTCCGCCGGCGCGGCCTTGCCGCCGACTTCCGCGCGACCGGGCAGACCGGGATCATGATCGCGGGCAGCGGTATGCCGATGGACGCCGTGGTCGCCGACTTCATCGCGGGCGCCGCCGAAATCCTGAGCCCGGATGCAGCGCCCGACCACTGGGACGTGATCGAGGGACAAGGCTCACTGTTCCATCCGGCTTACGCCGGTGTCTCGCTTGGCCTGCTGCACGGCAGCCAGCCGGACGTGCTCGTGCTCTGCCACGAGCCAGGGCGCACGCACCTGCTCGGATACCCCGAGTTCCCGACGCCCTCCTTGCCCGACGCGATTGCCCTGCACCTCCGCGATGGGCGCGCTGACCAACCCGAAGATCCGCTGCGCCGGCGTCAGCTTCAATACCGCGGCGATGTCGCCCGCCGAGGCGGACGCTGACTCATCCAGCGCACGTCGCGCGAGCTCGGACTGCCGGTCGCCGACCCGATGCGCGGCGGCCCGGCCTTCGAGCGCCTCGTCGAGGCCTGCCTCGCCTGATGGCGCGTCCGACCTGGTTCCAGCGATTCCTGCTGCCGGGCTTCGCATTCAAGGCCGTGGTGATCGGCGGCGGATATGCCACCGGCCGCGAACTGGCCGAGTTCTTCGTGTCCGTCGGTCCCCGGGGCGGATTGCTCGCCATGGCGCTGTCGACGGTGCTGTTCAGCCTGATCTGCGTCGTGACGTTCCTGTTCGCGCGCCTGCACGGCAGCACGGACTACCGGAACTTCTTCCGCAACCTCGTCGGGCCGTTCTGGGTCGCTATACGAGGCGGCCTACATGTTCTCGTTCATCCTGATCCTCGCGGTCTACGGCGCGGCCGCGGGCGCGATCGGCGTCGCCATGTTCGGTTGGCCGCCGCTCGCGGGCGTGTTGTGCCTCATCGGGAGCATTGCGGCTTTCACCATGTTCGGCAATGCGTCGGTCGAGTGGCTGTTCAAGTACGCATCGTTCTTCCTGTACGGGGTCTATGCGCTGTTCGTGTTCTTCACGCTGCGGCGATTCGGCGCCGAGGCGGTGCAGGGCCTCGCCGTGCCGGCGGCCAACGATGGCTGGGTCCTCGCCGGGGTCACGTACACGGGCTACAACGTCCTGGCCGCCGTGGTCATCCTGCCGGTCCTGCGCCACCTGACCAGCACGCGGGACGCTGTCATTGCGGGCCTGCTCGCAGGACCCCTCACGATGATCGCGGCCGCGCTTTTCTTCGTGTGCATGATGGCCTGGTACCCGGGGATCGGCACGGAAGTCCTGCCGGCCGACTTCATGTTGCGCCAGCTCGGGATGCCGCTGTTGCACGCGGCTTTCCAGCTGATGATCTTCCTGGCCCTGCTGCAGAGCGGGGTCAGCTCCGTGCATGCGATCAACGAACGGATCGCGGCTTACATCGCCGAGCGTAACGGTCGGGCATTTTCCCCATTCGCGCGGCTCACCTGCACGTCGTTCCTGCTCGTCGCCGCGATCTTCGCCGCCCAGCAATTCGGGCTGGTCGACCTGATTGCCAAGGGCTATCGCCTGCTCGCCCTGCTGATACTGCTCACGTTCGTCCTGCCGCTGTTGACGATCGGCCTATGGCGGCTGGTCAGGAAACAACCTGCAGCCGCGGCGACACCCTGAACCCTCCTGGAGCTGCCCATGCGTCACCTGATTGCCTCACTCCTCGTCGCCCTCCCGGTCCTGGCCGCAGCCGCACCGCCGAAGTACTTCGACGCCCGCGTCGAGGCCGTGATGAAGGCGTCCGAAGTGCCGGGCGCGACCATTGCGATTGTCGAGAACGGCAAGGTCACCCACGCGCGCGGCTATGGCATCAAGAGCCTCGGAACGGCGGATGCGGTCGACGCCGACACGCTGTTCCAGATCGGGTCGACGACCAAGGCGTTCACGTCGGCCGCGCTCGCGATCCTGGTCGAGGACGGCAAGATCGGCTGGGACGACCGGGTGATCGACCACCTGCCCGGGTTCCGGATGTACGATCCCTGGGTCACGCGCGAGATCACGATCCGCGACCTGCTCGTGCACCGCAGCGGCCTCGGCCCCGGGCAGGGCGACCTGATGTTCGTGCCGTCCACCGAGATCAGCCGAGCGGACCTGGTGCGGCGGATCCAGTTCCTCAAGCCGAAAACCAGTTTTCGCTCGGCGTACGCCTATGACAACGTGCTCTACGCCGTTGCCGGCCAGCTGGTCGAGGAAGTCTCCGGCCAGACCTGGGAGGACTTCGTCGAGGCGCGCATTTTCGCGCCGCTCGGCATGAAGTCGGGGGTGACCAACGACATCGACCGGCTCACCGCTCCGAACCGCGCCTTCCCGCACGGCCGTGTCGGCGAGCTGCGCGGCGTCGGCGCACAGCAACGGCTCGACGAGAAGAAGGTCGCGCTCGGCGCGAACGTCGGCCCGGCGGGCGCGATCGCGACCGGCGCCAACGACATCGCGCGCTGGCTGCAGCTGCAGCTGGCGGCCGGGCAGTTGCCCGGTTCCGAGGAGCGGCTCTTCACGGCCGACAGCGCCCGCGAAATGTGGCAAGCCCGTCGTGCCGCTGCCGGTGACGCGCTTTCCGCCGCCGCTCGAGGACGCATCGCCACAGTTCAAGGGCTACGCCCTCGGCTGGAACGTCCAGGACTACCGCGGCCACAAGGTCATCCAGCACGGCGGCGGCACGCTCGGTTTCCGCGCGATCGTGGTGGTGCTGCCCGAGAAAAACGTCGCCTGGGCGATCGCCATGAACTCGGAGGACAACGAGTTCACCATCGGCCTGCACTACGAGCTGCTCGACCACTACCTCGGCCTGCCGAAGCGCGACTGGCCGCGGGCATTCAAGGACTTCCTCGACGCCCGCAACGCCGCCGGCGTCGAGGCGCAGCGCGCCGCGGCGGCCGAGCGGCCGAAGTCCTCGCCTTCGCTGCCGCTTGCGGGTTACGCCGGCGTGTACTCCGATCCCTGGTACGGCCCGATCGCGATCGCGGAATCGAACGGGTCGCTCACGATCGACTTCAAGCAGACGCCCGGCATGACCGGCCCGCTCGAGCACTGGGCGTACGACACTTTCGTCGCGCGCTGGCCGGACCCGCTCATGGAGCCCGCCTTCGTCACCTTCGCGCTGGATGCCGCCGGCAAGCCGTCGCGAATCACGATGAAGGCGTTCTCGCCGGTCGCGGACTTCAGCTTCGACTACCACGACCTCGAGTTCACGCCGGTCGCGCCCCAGCCTGTGCCCGCCGGCGACTGACAATAAAAAAAGGCCCGGCGCACCGCGCCGGGCCCTTGCAGTTGCGTCAGTGTCCGCTTACTGCGGGGGCAGGACTGCCCAGGACTCAGCGGTCGAGCCGGGCTGCTCACTCCGCTAAGGCGGTCCTCGGAGACGTAGAACGAGATCTTCTCGCCTTTCTTGAGGTCCACGAACTTCGTCTTCTTGCCTTCGATGTCGATAGTGGCGTCCGGACCCGGTTTAATGCTGAACGTCGACAGCGGGTCACCCTTGGTGTTCAACAGCTGGACCGTCGTGCGGTCGGCGCTGTTGAGGTACACCTTCGCAACGAACTTGGCGTAGCGCTTGCCTTCCTTCTCGACCGCTTCGACGCAGGCCGCCGGTGCGTCGGGATACTTCGAGAGGAACTCCGAGCTGTACTTCATCTCGGTGCACGCGATCTTCGTGTCGGATGCCATCGGGCTTTCTGCGAGTGCCGTGCTGATTGCGAACGGCAGGGCAAGCGCTGAACCGATCAGCGCGCCATGGATCTTCTTCAAGTTGAATCCTCCTGGTTGTTGGACTTCGCCCGCTCATTGAAACGCGGGCAGGATCCGTGCATGCGGGACCCTTCAACCGCGTAATTTATCACTGCGGCCAGGGAGTGGCGGAAATTCCCGCGATGCGCCGAGCGGCGCGGGAGCGGGCCAAACCCGTCCATTCTCGACGCAGCTTTAAGTATCCATCCCAACAGTCTGGAAATCCTCGGGCTGCAAAAGGGTCCGGCGCACTGCGCCGGACCCCCGATGCGGACTGGCAGATCAGTTGGTCGCGGGCGGGGGCGGTGCCACGGCCCAGGCTTCGTCGGTCGCGCCTGGCAGCGCTGCAGCTTCCAAGCGGTCCGTCGAGACCCAGAAGGTGATCTTCTCGCCGACATTCAGTTCAGAGAATTTCGTGTCCTTGCCGTTGATCTTGATCTTCCGGTCCGGGCCCGGCTTCAGGCTAAACGTGTCTACGACGTCGCCCTTCGTGTTCAGCAGGTTCACGGTCGTGATCTCGGGACCCGTGAGGTACACCTTGGCATCGAATTTCACATAGCGCTTGCCTTCGAGCTCCCGCGCTTCGATGCATGCGGCGGGCGCATTCGGGTACCGCGCAAGGAACGCTTCGCTGAACTTCACTTCCGCGCACTCGACCTTCGGAAGCTTCGACGGATCGACGGGCTTTGCTGCGAGCGCCGCAGAGACTGCGAGCGGCAGGGCGAGCGCGGTGACGAACAATGCGCACTTCTTACTATTCAATTTGAATCCTCCTCGTTGTTGGAATACGCCCGTCGTGAGCGTCACGGGCAGAATCCAGATACCGAACTTGTGAAACCTTAGCGGTGCGTAATTTACACCGCCGCCGCGCTCCCGCGTACAACCCTTTGAACTTACGGGAGTCCCTGGTTGCCCGACCCCATTCCGGGGCTCGACACCACATCAATTGACCGGCCTAACTCCCTAAAAAATATCGATTTCCAGCCTTCAGCGGTTACTTCGCCGCCGTAACTTTGCACTGGCCGAATACGACATACGCCCCCTGGCTGTCCGCCAGGGCCACCGTCAGCGCGCCGGTCTTGCGATCGACAGCCGCACTCCAGGCGGCCGTCGCCTCGGTGCCCTGCAGCACCAGCGAATCCCGGTTCAACGCCTGGTTCTGGACCTTGAGAAGCGAGGCGCGGAAGGGTGAGTGGATCTCTTTCTTGGTGAAGTCGATCTGGTAGATCGGCTCGATATTGGTCTCGGCCTTCAAGGGGCTGCAGGATGTTTCCGTGGGGAGGCAGTCGTGTCCCTTTTCGGCCTTGCAGGTCAGTGGCACCGATCCGTCGAAATCTTCGGCAGACGCCGCCGCGGCCACGGCCATCGTCAGGACGATCGATACGGTTTGACCTGCGCGCATGAGAGTTCTCCAGTTCTCAGGTTGCCTGAAGCGAAGATTATGCCATCCGGCCGGCGGTGCCATGCGGATTTTGCACCGTGTTATCGTCGGCGCGTGACGACTCTCGCCCACATCGGCTGGGTATTCCTCGGCGGCGGCATCGGCAGCGCCCTCCGGTATGGCGTCGGCCGCGCGGCCCTCGCGCTTGTCGGGACCGGCTTCCCTGCGGCCACGCTCGCGGTCAACGTCACCGGCTGCCTGCTGATGGGCGCCCTCGCCGAATGGCTCGCGCTCCGTGACACCGGGATCGATGCGTCGGTCAAGCTGTTCCTGACGACAGGGCTGCTGGGCGGCTTCACGACCTTTTCCGCGTTCGCGCTGGATGCGGCCGCGCTGTGGGAGCGCGGGGCGACCGGCCTTGCTGCCTCCTACGTCCTGGCATCGGTTGCGCTCTCGATCGCCGCCCTGTTCGCCGGCATGGCCCTGGTGCGCGCCGCGCTCGCGTCGTGACCGCGGTCGCGCGGCTCCTGAAGCCGCTCGAGCAGTTCCTGCGCGTCGAGACGGCGAGTGGCCTCGTGCTGCTCGCTGCCGCCGGCGCGGCGCTCGTGCTTGCGAATTCCGGCCTGCATGGGGCATTTGCAGCGTTCTGGGACGCGCCGCGCCTGCCCGGACAACTCTCCCTGCACTTTCTCGTCAACGACGTCCTGATGGCCGTCTTTTTTCTCGTGGTCGGCCTCGAGATCCGCCGCGAGATCCACGAGGGCGCGCTTTCGACGCCGTCGCAGGCCGTGTTGCCGCTCGTGGCGGCGGCAGGCGGCATCCTCGCGCCCGCCTTGGTCTACCTGGCGCTCACGGGCGAGGCCGTGCAGGACGGCTGGGCGATTCCGACCGCGACCGACATCGCCTTTGCGATCGGCGTGCTTGCACTCCTCGGGCGGCGGGTCAGCCCGTCGCTGCGCGTACTGCTCCTCGCGATCGCGATTGCCGACGACATCGCCGCCGTGCTCATCATCGCCCTCTTCTATGCGGGCGGCATCGCACCCCTCGGCCTCGCGATCGCCGCCGCCGGCGCCGTGCTCGCCGTGCTCGCGCACCGTCATGGATTGAACGCCTGGCTTGCGTCGCTCCTGCCCGGTGCACTCGTGTGGTACGGCCTTTTCCAGGCCGGCATTCACCCCGCGCTCGCCGGGGTCGTGGTCGGCATGCTGGCCCCGATGAGGGCGCCCCGAGCGGATGTCGAGGCGCCTGCGCTTCGGCTCGAATCCGCGCTGCATCCCTGGGTCGCGTTCGGAATCATGCCGCTCTTCGCCCTCGTCAACGCGGGCGTGCGGCTCGAGGGCCTCGATCTCGCCGGCACCGACGCACGCGGCCTTGCGGCGGGCATCGCACTCGGACTCGCCGTCGGCAAGCCGTTGGGCATCGTGGCGGCCGTTGCCTTTGCGGTCCGCACACGGCTCACGGCAATGCCCGAAGGCGTGACGCCCGCCGGCATCGCCGTCATCGGCTGCCTCGGCGGTATTGGCTTCACGATGTCCATGTTCATCACGGCCCTCGCGTTCACGGAGCCGGCATTCCTCGCGATCGCGACGTTCGGGGTGCTCGCGGGCTCGGCAATCGCCGCGATCGCGGGCCTCGTCCTCGGCGTCTTCCTGCTCCGGCCGGACGCGGCTTCGCGCTAGCGGATTTCGACGATCACGGCTGAGCCCTCCGGCAGCTCGATCTCGTCGTGCTGCGCGGCACCGATCAGGCGCCGCGCGAGCGGTGAGACGTAGGAGATCCGGCCCCGCGCCGGATCCGCCTCGTCCTCGCCGACGATGCGGTAGGCGATGCGGCTGCCGTCCGGTTTCTCGAGGGCGACGGTCGAACCGAAGCGCACCTTGGCGCCGGAGGCGGCGCGGCGGCACACGTTCGGCCGTGCGCTGCCGTTCGCTCCAGTAGCGCAGGTCGCGCTGGATGCGCGGGATGGCCGCCCGATCGTCGGCCGTTCGCGCCGCCGACAACTCGCCGCGCAGGCGATCCACGTGCGCCTCGATCTGCGCAAGGCCCTCTGCCGTGACGAGGTTGCGGTGCGGGCTCACCTGCAGCTCGGCGGGTGGCTCGCCGTCCGCGCCGTCGCCTTCCTTTACGAATGCCCGGCTCATGGCGCCATGCTGCCTGTTCGCTGGCCGGCCTGACAAATCGCCGTCGGACGTCCCACACGCGGGCGCGCACGTCTGTGGCATCATGATTTGATGCCGCGCCGCCTCGCCCTCAGCCTGGATGCCGTCATCGTGGCTGTCACCGCGGACCAGCCGCGCATCCTGACGGCGAGCGCAAACCCCACCGCGGCGCCGGCCCTGCCCTCGGGGCTGCTCGATGCCGACGGCGACGGGACACTGGAAATCGGCCAGCGGCGCTGGATCCAGTCCCAGACGGGGCTGGCCGTCGGCTACGTCGAGCAGCTCTACACGTTCGGCGATCGCGATCGGCAACGCACCGGGGAAGACGCGCGCCACTTGTCGGTCGCTTACCTCGGCCTCGTGAAGGAAGCACAACCCGCACCGGGCGCAGCGTGGATCAACGGCTACGACATCCTGCCCTGGGAGGACCGGCGCGCCGGGATTCCGCACGTCGTGAGCGACGCCCTGCTCCCGGCCCTCAAGCGCTGGGCCGGGCGCGACGCCGGGCGCCGGCACCGCGTGCATGCGAACTTCGGCGACCGGCGCGCCTGGGACCCGATCCGGGTGCTCGAGCGTTACGAGCTCCTCTACGAAACCGGACTCGTGCCCGAATTCGAGCGCGACCGCGGCCGCCGGCCCGGCGACGGGCGGGTGCCGGAACGGAACTCGCTTTCGATCACCGTCGCATCGTCGCGACCGCGCTCGGGCGCCTGCGCGGCAAGCTGAAGTACCGCCCGGTGGTGTTCGAGCTCCTGCCGGAGACCTTCACGCTGCTGCAACTGCAGCGCACGGTCGAGGCCCTGACGGGCATGCGCCTGCACAAGCAGAATTTCAGGCGCCTGGTCGAAAACGGGCAGTTCCTGGAGCCGACGCGCGGCGTCGAAAAGGCCGCAAGGGGCCGTCCCGCAAAGCTTTTTCGCTTCCGCAAAGAGGTGGTGCGCACGCGGCTCTATTGATATAAAATACTCACTCCGAGCATAAATGGAGTGAGGTGCCGTGAGGAACCTTGCCGGCGTCCTGCCGGACGTCGAAATCGCCGCGATCGCAGCCGCTCATCGCCGAGATCGAGGCGCTGAAGGCGAAGCGCAACGCCGTCGTGCTCGCGCACAACTACATGACGCCCGACATCTTCCACGGCGTCGCGGACCTGCGCGGCGACTCGCTCGCCCTCGCCCACATGGCCGACGAAGACCGAAGCCGACGTGATCGTCATGGCGGGCGTCCACTTCATGGCCGAGACCGCCAAGATCGTGAACCCGGCGAAGACCGTCCTGATCCCGGACCTGCGTGCCGGCTGCTCGCTCGCCGAGTCCATCACCGGGCGCCGACGTGCGCCTGCTGCGCCAGCGCTATCCCGGGCGTGCCGGTCGTCACCTACGTGAACACCTCCGCCGAGGTCAAGGCGGAGTCCGACATCTGCTGCACGTCCGGCAACGCGGTCGCCGTCGTCGAGTCGCTCGGCGCGGAGCGCGTGATCTTCCTGCCCGACCAGTACCTCGGGCGCTGGGTCGCCTCGCAGACCGGCGTCGAGATCATCCTCTGGGAAGGCAGCTGCATGGTGCACGAGCGCTTCACCGGTGCGCAGCTGCGCGAATATCGCGCGGACCACCCCGGCATTCGCGTCATCGCGCACCCGGAATGCCCGCCGGACGTGCTGGCCGAGGCCGACTTCGTCGGCTCGACGTCCGGGATGATCTCCTGGGTCGACCGGAACCGGCCGCCGCGGGTCGTGATGGTCACCGAGTGCTCGATGTCGGACAACGTCGCCGCCGAGTTCCGCGACGTCGAGTTCGTCCGTCCCTGCAACCTCTGCCCGCACATGAAGCGCATCACGCTCGCCGGCATCGCCGACTCGCTGCGCCACATGCGTCACGAGGTCGAAGGTGCCCGCCGCCATTGCCGAGCGCGCGCGCCTGGCCGTCACGCGGATGCTCGCCGTCAGGCCGTGATCGCCGCGGACGTCATCACGGCGCCTGCCGTCGTCGTCGGCGGCGGCATCGCCGGGCCTCTCGACCGCGCTCGCGCTCGACGGTTGCATCGTCGTCTGCCGACGAGCCCGTCGGCGATGGCGCCTCGTGCCTCGCGCAGGGTGGCATCGCCGCGGCGATCGGCGCGGGCGACCCGCCGGCGCTGCACGCGGCCGACACCCTGCGCGTCTCCGCGGGCCTCGCGCTCCCGCAATCGCGGCGCTCGTGACCGAGGCGGCGCCGGGGCGCATCGACTGGCTGCGCGAGCTCGGCGTCGAATTCGACCGGGATGCGGGCGGCGAGCTTGCGCTCGGCCGCGAGGCGGGCCACGGTCGCGACCGCATCGTGCACGCAGGCGGCGACCGCACCGGCGCCGCCGTCATGCAGGCGCTCACGGCGGCGGTGCCGGCAGCGGCCGGACATCCGGCGTGCTCGAGGGATTCGGCTGGTGGACATCATCACGACCGGAACGCGCGCGGCCGGCGTCCTGCTCGAGGCCGCAGACGGCACGCGCCTCGCCGTGCTCTGCGCCGCAGGTCGTGCTCGCGACCGGCGGGATCGGCGCCTGCTTCGACCGCACGACCAACCCGGCCAGCGCACGGGGCGCGGGCCTCGCCGCCGCCGCGCGCCGCGGAGTGAGGCTCGCCGACCTCGAATTCATGCAGTTTCACCCGACGGCGCTCGACGGTCGCGGGCGATCCGCTGCCGCTCCTGACCGAGGCGCTGCGCGGCGCGGGGGCGCTGCTGCTCGACGATTGCGGACAGCGCTTCATGACGACGATTCACCCCGATGCCGAACTCGCGCCGCGCGACGTCGATCGCGCGCAGCGTCGCCTGCGCGCGGCTCGCCGGACGACTCCGTGCTGCTCGACGCGACCGGAGTCGCAGGCTTGCCGGAGCGCTTCCCCGGCGCGTGCGGCCATCGCCAGGGCCGCGGGTTTCGACCCGGCGCGCCAGCCGCTTCCGGTCGCGACCGCCGCGCACTTCCACATGGGTGGCATTGCCACCGACGCCGTAGGGTGCGACGTCGATGCCCGGGTTATGGGCCTGCGGCGAGGTCGCTGCAACGGGGCTGCACGGCGGCAACCGGCTCGCCAGCAACTCGCTGCTCGAAGGACTCGTGTTCGGTACGCGCATCGCGGACGCCGTGCGTGCGTTGCCGCTGCCGACGCCGCGCGGACCGCTCGCGATTCCACAGCGCCAGCGACTGCCCGCCGCCGATCCCGCGCACATCCAGTCGCTCCGGCAACTCGTGTCCGGCTGCCTCGGGCCGTTGAGCGACGGTGCGTCCATGGCCGCAGCGCAATCCCGCCTCGCCACCTGGCAATCCGCTTCGCGCGCCGAGGATGACATGGCCACCGTCGCGGGCCTCATGCTGGCCGCGGCGCTCGAACGCCGCGAGTCGCGCGGTGCGCACTATCGCTCGGACTTCCCGGCCGCTGCCGACGGCATCGCTGCGCGCAGCTTCCGGGCACCGCCAGCAATGCCCATCGTCACGCTCGACCCGGCGCGAAGCCGCGTCGCATGAGCGTCGAAGCGCCCGCAGAGGCGCTCACCCGCATCGTCACGAGCGCGCTCGCCGAAGACCTCGGTGATCTCGGCGACGTCACGACCACTTCGATCGTGCCCGCCGGGACGCCGATGACCGGCGTGATCAGGAGCCGCGAGGCCGGGCGCATCGCCGGTGTCGACGCCATCCGGCTCGTGCTGTCGCGTCTGCCGGAGCCGGCAAGCGCGACGATCATCGCGGCCGACGGCACCGACGTCGCTGCCGGCGGCACCGTCGCGCTGCTCACGGGCGGTGCGCGCTCGCTGCTGACCGGCGAGCGCGTGATCCTGAACCTGATCGGCCGCCTGTCCGGGATCGCGACCGCGACGGCCGCCGTCGTGCGCGCCGTCGAGGGCACGGGCGTCGCGATCAAGGACACGCGCAAGACGACGCCGGGCCTGCGCATGCTCGAGAAGTACGCGGTCGCCTGTCGGCGGCGGCGTCAATCACCGCATCGGGCTGTATGACGCCGTCCTGATCAAGGACAACCACATCGGCGTCGCCGGCTCGATCAGCGCCGCGGTCGGCCGCGCACGCTCGACCCTCGGCAGGAGCTTTCCGGTGCAGGTCGAGGTCGACACGCTCGAGCAGCTCGACGAGGCGCTCGACTGCGGCGTCACGTCGGTGCTGCTCGACAACATGACGCCCGACCAGCTGCGGCGCGGCCGTCAAGCGAGTCGGGCACCGCTGCCACACCGAGGCATCGGGCGGCATCACGCTCGCGAACGTGCGCGCCGTCGCCGAGACCGGCGTCGACTCGATATCGCTCGGCTGGCTCACGCATTCCGCGCGATCGCTCGACGTCGGCCTCGACATCGACTGACCGCCAGGCCGGCCGGGCGCTCGCGCAGACGAGCGGCTAACCGACTCGCAGCCCGGCCGCCCCCTGCTTGCAGAAAAAGGGAAGGAAACCTTCGCATTGCCCCAGATGCGAAGGTTCCCTTCCCAATTTCTGAAACTGATACTCCGGGCGCGCATGCTGCAGGGACGAGCAAAGAAACCTTCGCATTGCGCCAGATACGAAGGTTTCCTTCCCGGTTTCTGCGAACCGATACTCCGCTCAGCGATGATCAGCACGCTATCAGCTCCTCAGCCCCTGGCCTGAGCAGGCGCTTGCCTTCACGACGGCCATCGAGCGCGTCGCCCGCCTGATCGGCCGCGCACGGTCCGGAATGGCCGTCCACTTGCAGCTCACGGTTCCCGGCTGGCGAATGCTTCGGCTCGTCGAGCAGTCGGGCAGCCGGGCCACGCTCACGCACCTGGCCCGGCGACTGCACGTGACACGGCCCAGCGCGCGTGAAACGGCAGGTCGCCTCTGTGACCTCGGCTACCTGTCGATCGGATGGTCACCGGGCGACCGGCGCCTTCGCCGCCTGACCGTGACCGATGCGGGCATGGAGTGCCTGTCGGAGGTGGATGCCGGCATTCAGGCCTTGCTGCTGGAAATGACCAACGACGTTCCGGTCGCATTCCTCGTGGACGCAACGCGGATTCTGGACCGGATGGCGAGCCGACTTCGCGCGTGCGAAACCGTGCTCAGGCGACCGCCGCGGCGGCCAGCCACCGGGTAAGCTGTCGCGATGACAGGCTCGCGCGTCCGTTCCTCGGTCTTCGTCCTGATCTTCGGCTTCGCCGTGCGCGAGCTACCTGCAGCGCCAGGGCATCGGCATCGCGGCCGAGCGGATGATGCCGGAGCTCGGCCTCACCCAGGTGCAGGTCGGCTGGATCATGAACGCGTTCCTGATCACCTATGCGGTCTTCCAGGTGCCCGGCGCGCTGTTCGGCCAGCGCTTCGGCGCGCGCCTGACGATCGCGATCGATCGGCATCCTCAGCCGTGCTCGCGAGCGTGCTGACGGCGGCGGCGCCGCTCATCGCCACGTCGCGCTCATGTTCACGACGCTGCGTCATCGCGCGCTCGCTGCTCGGCGTCGCCCATGGCGGCCTGTTCCCGGTCGAGGCCGGGACGATCCGCCACTGGTATCCCGTCACGCGCTGGTCATCGATGCTCGGGCTCCTCGTCACCGGGCTCTGGACCGGCGCGGCGATCGCCTCGCCGCTCGTCGCCTCGCTCATGCAGGCCTACGGCTGGCAGGCGGCGATCCTCCTCACGAGCGTGCCGTCGCTCTTGCTCGTCGTGCTGTGGTGGATCGTCGTGCGCGACTTCCCGGAACGGCATCCCTGGGTCAAGCCCGCGGAACTCGCCGAGATCGCGCGGCAATCCCGCGTACGACGCCGCGGCGCCGCTCACGGCGCGCCGCGTGATGCCGCGTGCTCGGCGACCCGCAGATCCTGCTGCGTCACGCTCTCCTACCTCGTCATGAACTACGTGTTCTACCTCGTGACGTTCTGGAGCTTCCTGTACCTGGTGCAGGAACGGAAGCTGTCCGTGCTCGAGAGCGGCTGGCTCGGCGCGCTGCCCTTCGTCGTCGCGGGCGTCGCCGCCGCCGCCGGCGGTCGCATCGCGGACGGGCTGCGCCGCGCGGTTCGGCGACCGCACCGGGCCGCGCATCCTGCCGCTCGTCACGCTGCCGCTCGCCGCACTCTTCCTGTACCTGACCGTCTCGATCGAAAATGCCTACCCGGCGATCGCAGCGCTGTGCCTCGGCTTCGCCTGCGTCGAGCTCAACGAAGGCAACTACTGGGGCGTCGCCATGCGGCTCGCGCCGAACGACTCCATGGCGGCGACCGCGGCCCTGAACACCGGCGGCAACCTCGGCGGGGTCATCGGCACGCCCTCGTCGCGGCACTGTCGGCCAAGGGCCGCTGGGACCTCGTGTTCACGACCGGCGTCGTCACGTCACTCGTCGCGGCGCTCCTCTGGCTTACGATCAACCCGGGACGCGGAGAGCGGACATGACGGAACTGCAGGCAACGACCCAACCCGGAACGGCCCGTTCCTCGACTGGCCGGTGGTGACGGACCCGGCCGGCTGGAACGACGCCAGGTCGCGCTGCTCGGCATCCGCCACAGCGAGCCCTACGGGCACGACCCGTTCCCGAACGACCAGTCGAAGGCGCCGGACGCGATCCGCGCGGATGTCGCAGAGCTTCTGCTACAACCCCGCGCACTGGGACTTCGACGTCGGCACGGACCTCGCGTCGCACCTGCCCGCGCACGTCGACATGGGCAACGTCGCCTTCGACGGCGGCGACTACTCCGCCTATGCCGCGGCGATCACGGCGCGCGTGCGGAGTCGTCTGGCAGCAGGGCGCGCAGATCATCGTGCTCGGCGGCGACCATGGCGTCACCATCCCGGTCGTCGACGCGCTCGACGCCGTCGGCGAGCCCGTGCACATCCTGCACATCGACGCCCACCTCGACTGGCGCGAGGAAGTCGGCGGCGTGCGCCGCGGCTACTCGAGCCCGCTGCAATGGGCGAGCAAGGTCAAGGCCGTGACGGGCATGACGCAGATCGGCCTTCGCGCCATCGGCAGCGCCCGGCGAGCGCGAGGTCGAGGCCGCGCGCGCCTTCGGCTCGCACCTGATCGGCGCGGAAGCAGATCCACGCCGAGGGCATGGACCCGGTGCTCGCGACCGATCCCGGAGGGCCGGGCCGTCTACCTCACGATCGACGCCGACGGGCTCGATCCGACCGAGATGCCGGCGCGTGATGGCGCCGACGCCGGGCGGCATCTACTTCCGCCAGCTCGCGCCGCTGCTGCGCACGGTCGCGCGGCGCAATCGCATCGTCGGCATGGACATCGTCGAGATCGCGCCGTCCTACGACTTCGCCAACGGCCTGACCTGCATCGCGCGCCGGCCGACTCATATTAAATGTGTTGTCCGCCTCCTGGAGCGAGGCCGGAGCCTGCAGGCGCGCCCTGAGCTAGCGGCTTGCCGGCGGGCTGCGTCAGGGCGGCAGGATTTCGGGATCGAGACCGGCCTGGCGGAGCGCAGCGACGACTTCCTCGCGCGTGGCGCGGCGCTTCGCGCCTCGAAGGTCAGCTCCAGTGTCGCCGACCGCGCCGGCAGCGACACCGACAGGCGGCGGTGGTCGACCTGCAGCACGTTCGCCCCGAGGTCCGCGACGATCTGGCTGATGCGCGCGAGGTAACCCGGACGGTCCGGCATGGTCATGCGCATGCTGACGATGCGTTGCTGCCGCACCAGGTCGCGCACGATCACCGACGCGAGCAGGTTCGGGTCGATGTTGCCGCCCGAGAGCACGAGCCCGACGCGTGCGCCCGCGATAACGTGCGGGATCCGCGAGCACGGCCGCGAGCGCCGCGGCGCCGGCGCCTTCCGCGACGGTCTTCTCGACGTTGAGGTACAGCGTCATCGCGCGCTCGATCTCGGCATCCTCGACGACTTCGATCGCGTCCACGAGCCGTGCGCGACGACGCGCCGCGTGAGCCTGCCCGCGGTCCTTGACCGCGATGCCCTCGGCGATCGTGCTGCGCTCCCGGCGATCGAGCGGCCGTGCAGGGCGGCCCGCATCGACGGATAGCTCGCGCCTGCACGCCGACGACCTCGAGCGTCGGGTTCGCGCGACTTTGCCGCGATCGCCATGCCAGCGATCAGGCCGCCGCCGCCCACCGGCACGACGAGCGTGTCGAGCGCCGGCTCGGCGTCCAGCATCTCGAGCGCCACCGTGCCCTGCCCGGCGATGACGTCGGCATCGTCGTACGGATGGACGAGCGTCAGGCGGCGCGCGGCGGCAAGCGCGCGCGCGTGCTCGCAGGACTGCGCCAGCGTCTCTCCCTCGCAGCACGACCTCGGCGCCGTGCGCCCGCGTCTGCTCGACCTTGACGAACGGCGTGTGGCGGGGCATCACGACGATCGCCGGAATCCCGAGCCGCCGCGCGTGATAGGCGACCGCCTGGCCATGATTGCCGGCGGACACCGTCATGACGCCGCGGGCGCGCGCGCGGCTCGCCGAGCTGCAGCAGGCTGTTGAGCGCGCCGCGCTCCTTGAACGAGGCAGTGACCTGGCGGTTCTCGAACTTGACGTGGATCTCGGCGCCCGTGGCGCTGGAAAGGCCCGGCGAATGCAGGCAGGGCGTCGCGATCACCTGGCCGCGGATGCGCACCGCGGCCGCGGCGACGTCGGCGGCCGTCGGGCCGCGGCGGCGTTCGGCGCGCGTCAGGGCGTGCATGCCGCCTCCCCGAGTCGATCGGCGAGCGCGCCGAGCTCGGCGTCGATCCGCTGCGCCGGCGGACCGGACGACCGAGCAGGCCGCAAGCGCGGCGGCGGCTCGACGCGCCGGCCGACGAGCGGCTCGACGATCTCCGGGAACTTCGCCGGATGGGCGGTCGCCGCCACGACCCAGTGCGACTCGCGGCGCTCGCGATTCCGGACAGGCCGCGGTAGGCCGCGAGGCCCGCCGCGCGTGTGCGGGCAGGGCGCGATCCCGCCACGCTGCGAACTCCGCGCGGATGCTGTCACGGATCGCCGCGTCGTCGATCGACACCGCGCGCAGCGCGGCCCGCGAGCGCCGCGGCATCCGGGATACAGCGCCATCAGTCGCTCCATGTTGCTCGGATCGCCGACATCCATCGCCGAGGCCAGCGTCGCGACGCTCGCGCGGGGCCGCCAGCTGCCGTCGGCCAGGAAGTCGGGCACGGTCCGGTTGGCATTGTGCGCGAGCACGATCTCGCCGACCGGCAGCCCCATCTCGCGCGCCCACACGCAGGCGGTCGCGAGCCCGAGGTTGCCGGATGGGATCACGAAGCTTACGCGGCGACGCCGTCGCCTCGCCCGGAACGGCGAGCGCCGCCGACGCAAACAGCACGAGCTGCGGCAGGAGCCGGCCGATGTTGATGCTGTTGGCCGAAGTGAGCGCGAAACCGCTCGCGCAGGTCCGCGTCGCGCGAACGCCTGCTTCACGAGCCGCTGGCAATCGTCGAAGCTGCCCTGGACGGCGAGGCTTCGCACGTTGCCGTCCCAGCCGCGTGAGCTGCTGCTCCTGGATCGGCGAGACGCGGCCCTTCGGGATACAGGACCACGACGCGCACGCCGGGTCGCCCGTGGAAGGCCGCCGCCACCGCGGCGCCCGTGTCGCCGGAGGTCGCCACGAGGACGGTGAGAGTCGGCCGTTGCGGCTCGCGCAGGCGCGCCAGGCAGGCGGCGAGGAAACGTGCGCCGAAATCCTTGAAGGCCGCCGTCGGACCGTGGAACAGCTCGAGCATGGACAGGCGTTCCGTGCCGTCCTGGACGGACACGAGCGGCGCGGGACATCGAAGGCCTCGACCGAGATCGCCGCGAGTGCCGGCGCCAGCGCGTCGCCGTCGAAGAACGGCGCGAGCAGGCCCCGGGCCAGCGCCGGGAGCGATGCGCGCGCAACGAGCGCTCTGCGCCTCGAGCCGCGGCAGCGCGCGTGGGACGTACAGCCCGCCGTCGGGCGCGAGCCCGTCCCGGAGTGCCACGGACAGCGTCGACGACGCGCGCCGGCATCGCGCGTGCTCGCGTAGTTCATCCGCGCTCCACGACGCGCGCGCCGTCGCCGCCGATCGGCGCGATCCAGTGGTCGCATTCGAGTCCTTCGTCCGGCGAACGCGCGCTGCATCGCCGTCACGCACCCGCACCGCGGACTCGGCTTCGCACCAGGCGAAGACGCTCGGTCCGGCGCCCGAGATCGAGCAGCCGAGGGCGCCGGCGGCCAGCGCCGCCGCTTCGCCTGCGGCGAATCCCGGTATCAGTTTTGCGCGCTGCGGCTCGATCAGCACGTCCTCGAAGGCCTCCCGGATCAGCGCGAGGTCGTTCGTATAGCAGCCCGCGATGAAACCGGCGAGATTGGCCGTCTGCCAGACGACGTCCGAGAGATCGACGAGCCGCGTCAGGACGCTGCGCGCCTGCTGCGTCGACACGAACATGTGCGGATGCAGCAGCACGCAGCGCACCGAAGGCGGCACCGGGATGCGCTTGATCGCGCGGGTTGTCGATTCCGACCGTCAGCACGAGTCCGCCGAACAGCGCCGGCGCGATGTTGTCGGCGTGGCGCGATCCGCTCGCGACGGCCTCGCCCGCGATGGCGTGCGTCAGCAGTTCGATCGTCCGCGAGCGGCGCTCGAGCAGCGCGTTGGCCGCGACCACGGCAGCGACAGCCGAGGCCGCCGATCCGCCGAGGCCCGAAGCGAGCGGGAATGCCCTTCTCGATCGAGAGCTCGATGCCGAACTGCGGGCGATGCGGCCTGCGACCAGCGACAGCACCGCCTTGCCCGGCCGTGTTGCGCGCCGGCTTCCAGCGGCAGGTCGGCGGCGATGCCGCGTCACGCCGCGGATACGCACGCCCGGCTCGTCCACCGCGCTCGGCGCGGACACGGTCGCCGATCACGCCGAATGCGTGACCCAGGATGTCGAATCCCACGGCGACGTTGCCGACCGTCGCCGGCGCGAACGCCGTTGCCGTCGTGTAGCCCATGCCGCGATTCTAGATGCGCGCGCCGAGGCCGGACGCGAGCCGCAGCAGATCGCTGAATACGCCGGCCGCCGTCACCGCCGGGCCTGCGCCCGGGCCCTGCACCACGAGCGCGTTGTCGCAGTAGCGATCGGTGACGAAACGCACGACGTTGTCGGTCAGCGCGATGTTGGCGAAGGCATGACCGGCATCGAGGCGCTCGAGCGCGACCGTCGCGCGAGCCCGTCTGCCGTCAGGCGCGCGACGTAGCGCAGCACCTGCCGCTCGCGCCGCGCTCCCTCGACCAGCGCACTCATCGCCGCGTCGTGCGCCGGCAGGCGTTCGAGGAACTCGTCGATGCCGCAGTCGCGAAGCTCGGGCGGCACGAGGCTCTCCACCTTCACGTCCGCCGAGCTCGAGCGCGCAGGCCCATCTCGCGGCCGAGGATGACCAGCTTGCGCGCCACGTCCATGCCGGACAGGTCGTCGCGCGGGTCGGGCTCGGTGAGCCCGCGCGCCTTCGCGTCCTTCACGATCTCCGAGAACGGCACGCTGCCGTCGAAGACGTTGAACAGGTAGGCGAGCGTCCCGGACAGGATGCCCTCGATCTGGCGGATGCGGTCACCGGTCTCGCGCAGGTCGCGCACCGTGAGGATGATCGGCAACCCCGCGCCGACCGTCGCCTCGTAGAAGTACTGCGTGCCGGCCGCGCGCCTCGCCTCCTGGATGCGGCGGAAATCGGCGAGCGCCGCGCTGTTCGCCTTCTTGTTCGGCGTCGCGACGTGCAGTCCGGACCGCAGCCAGTCGGCATAGCGTGCCGCCACGCCGGCATCGGCGGTGCAGTCGATCATCACGCGGTGCGGCAGGTGCTCCGCCGCCACGTGCGCCGTGAAGCGGTCCAGGTCGAGCGGCTCGCCGCCCTGCGCTCCAGGCGCGTCGCGCCAGTCGGTCGAGGTCGATCGCCTGCTCCGCGAGCAGCATGCGCCTGCGAGGTCGCGATGCCGCGCACGCGCAAGTCGAGGTTGAATTCGCGGCGCAACCGCTCCGGCCTGGGAGGCCAGCTGGTCGAGCAGCACGCTGCCGATGGTCCCCGGGCCGACCAGGCCGATCGAGAGCGTGTGCGGCGACAGGTAGAACGCCGCGTGCACGGCCCGCAGCGCCTTCGGACACGTCGCGGTCGTCGATGACCGCCGAGATGTTCCGCTGCGAGGCGCCCTGCGCGATCGCGCGCGACGTTGATGCCCGCCTGGCCGAAGGCCTGGAACAGCTTGCCGGCGATGCCGTGGCTCGTGCGCCATGCCGTCGCCGACGACGGCGACGATGGAGCAGCCGCGCGTCACGGTCACGCTCTGGATCTGGCCGTCGCGCAGCTCGGCGGAGAAGGCGCGGCGCACGCGCGCGCTCCGCGAGCGCCGCCTGGCCGGCGGGGACGGCGCAGCAGATCGAATGCTCGGAGCTGCCCTGCGAGATCAGGATGACCGAGATGCCCGCCTCGTGCAGCGCGCCGAACAGCCGGTGCGCCGTGCCCGGCACGCCGATCATGCCCGCGCCTTCGAGGTTGACGAGCGCGACGTCGCGGATGCTCGTGATGCCCTTGACCAGCTCGCCGGCCTCCGGCGCGGCGACGATCGTAGGTGCCCGCTTCGGCCGGCGCGAAGGTGTTGCGGATGCGGATCGGGATGTCCTGCTCGACCGCGGGCGCCATGGTCTGCGGGTGGATGACTTTCGCGCCGAAATAGGCGAGCTCCATGGCCTCGCTGTACGAAAGCGAGGCGATGACCTTGCGCGTCCGGCACCTGGCCCGGGATCGGCCGACAGCACGCCGCTGACGTCGGTCCAGATCACGATCTCGCGCGCGCCGAGCAGGGCGCCGAAGATCGACGCCGAAAAGTCGCTGCCGTTGCGCCCGAGCGTGGTCTGCAGTCCGCGCGTGTCGCTCGCGACGAAGCCCGGGATCACCAGCACACCGGCGTCGTCCCGCGGCGACCGAGCGCGCCGCCCGTTCTCGCGCGATTCCGCCCACTGCACGCCGGGTCCCGAGCGGCCCCCACTCCACGACGACGATCGTCGCGGGCGTCGAGCCAGCGCACCGCGCGGCCGGGAGCGCGCGCCCGCAGGTAACGCCGCGAACAGGCGGCTCGACCACAGCTCGCCGAACCCGGCGACGCGGTCGCGGATGTCGCGGCCGGCCGAGCGCACGAGCGCAACGGCCTGCAGCAGGCGCTCGAGATCGCCGACGTCGGCGCCGAAGCGCCTCGACGTAGGCGCGCGCCTCCGCGGCGCCGAGCAGCTCCGTCGGCGATCGCCTCGTGCCGGGCCTCGCAGGCGCGCGAGGCTGGTGCGGCAGTCGTCGAGATTGCCGCGCCTTCGGCGGCCGATCACGAGGTTGATCAGGGCATCCGTCACGCCGCGGCACGCGGACAGCACGAGCGCCACGCGCGGCTCCTCGAGCCCGCCGACGATTCCGCGACGCGCCGGAAGCAGGCGGCGTCCGCGAGGCTCGAGCCGCCGAACTTGTGCACGACCCAGCGCCGGCCGCGGGGCTCGCGACCGCACGAACCAGCCGCACGCGGGCGCCTCGTTCAGCATACGAGCCGCTGTACCGCCGCCTGCGGCTCGACCAGGAGCGCGTGGCGCACGTCGAACAGCCGCACGATCTGCCGCACGAGCACGTCGAACGGACGGCCGCGCGATGCCACCTCGACGTGCAGCACGAGCGCGTCCGCCGTGCGGGTCGCTGCGCGTCGCGATCGACGTCGACGACGAATCCGCGCCGCTCGATCAGGCCGAGGTGCGCACGATCGCGCCCTCGGCGCGCGTGAGGCTCACTTCGATGGTGCGGTTCATTGCAGGCTCCCTTCGAGCATGGTGGCGTTGGTGTGTCCGGGCGGGCACGAGCGGCCAGACGTTGGCCGCGGGATCGATGCGGCAGTGGACGAACAGCGGGCCGGCGTGGTTCAGCAGCGCGTCGACGGCCTCGTCCACCTGCGACGCGCGGTCGACGGTCAGCGCGTCGATGCCGAAGGAGCGCGCGACGCTCGGCGAAGTCCGGGTTGTCGGAGAGGTCGACCTCGCTGAAGCGGCGCTCGAAGAACAGCTCCTGCCACTGTCGCACCATGCCGAGCGACTGGTTGTCGATCAGCAGGATCTTGACCGGCAGCCCGTAGCGCTTGAGCGTCGCGAGCTCCTGGATGTTGATCATGATCGAGCCGTCGCCGCTCACGGCGATCGCGGTGCGCCGCGGGTCGGCGAGGTGCGCGCCGATCGCGGCCGGCAGGCCGTAGCCCATCGCGCCGAGGCCGCCGCTCGTCAGGTGGCGCTCGGGCCGCCGGATCAGGCAGTGCTGCGCGACCCACATCTGGTGCTGGCCGACGTCGCAGGTGAGGGTCGCTTCGCCGTCGCGCGGCGTGCCGACAGGCGCCGCAGCAGCTCCGGCGCGTAGATGCCGTCACCTGGCGCGTCGTAGCGCCACGCGTGCTCGGCCTTCATGCGCAGGCAGTGCCGGCGCCAGGCGCCGATCCGCGGCCGCTGCCCGAGCGCAGCGCGGCGAGCGAGTGCCGCGAGGTCGCCGGCGAGCGCGACGTCTGCGCGCGCGGAGCTTGCCGATCTCGGCCGGGTCGATGTCGAGGTGGATGACGCTGCGCGCCCGGCGCGAATCCGTCGAGCTTGCCGGTGGCGCGGTCGTCGAAGCGCGCGCCGACGACGATCAGCAGGTCCGACTGCTGCACGGCGATGTTGGCCGCGCGCGTTCCGTGCATGCCCAGCATGCCGAGGAAGCAGCGGCTCGTCGGTCGGCACGGCGCCGAGGCCCTTCAGCGTGCTGACGACCGGAATGCCGGTTTCCGCGACGAAGTCGCGGAACGCCTGGATCGCGCGGCCGATGCCGATGCCGCCGCCGGCGTAGATCACCGGCCGCTCGGCGGCCGCGATCATCGCCGCCGCGCGCGTCGAGTTCGGCCTGCTCCGCGCGCGCGGGCGCGAGCCTCGGCTGCGGCACGCGCGCGGCGCCGTGCGCCTCGCCGGCGGCGATGTTCTTCGGCAGGTCGATCAGCACCGGGCCCGGGCGGCCGCTCGCGGCGATGTCCCAGGCCTCGTGCACGATGCGCGGCAGCTCCTCGATGTGCCGCACGACGTAGCTGTGCTTCACGATCGGCAGCGTGATGCCGAAGATGTCCACTTCCTGGAAGGCGTCCGTGCCCATGAGCGGCGTCGCCACCTGGCCGGTGATCGCGACCATCGGCACCGAATCGAGGAACGCATTCGCGATGCCGGTCACCAGGTTCGTGGCGCCCGGGCCCGAGGTCGCGATGCACACGCCCGGCCGCCCGGAGACGCGCGCATAGCCGTCGGCCGCGAACGCGGCCGCCTGCTCGTGGCGCACCAGGACGTGCCGGATGCCGCGAGCCGAGCAGCGCGTCGTACAGCGGCATGATCGCGCCGCCGGGGTAGCCGAACACGACTTCGACGCCCGCGGTCGCGCAGCGCCTCCAGCAGTGCTTCGGCGCCCTTCACGTGCGCCTCCGCTGCCCGCACCGCCGCGGCCGCTCAGGCCGCGGCCTGGCGCTTGAGCCAGGCCATGCGCTCGCGCAGCGTCCTTGCCGACGTGCTCGATCGGATGGTCGAGGTCGCGCTGCAGCAGCTCGCGGTAGCGCGGCTGGCCGTCCGCGTTCTCGGCGATCCACTCGCGCGCGAACTGCGCCGGAGCGGATCTCCTCGAGCACCTGTCGCATGGTGGCCTTCGACGTGGTCGTCGACGATGCGCGGCCCGCGCGTGAGGTCGCCGTACTTGGCGGTCTCGCTCACGAACTGGTGCATCTTCGCGAGCCCGCCCTCGTAGAGCAGGTCGACGATGAGCTTGAGCTCGTGCAGGCACTCGAAGTACGCGACCTCCGGCTGGTAGCCGGCCTCGACCAGCGTTTCGAAGCCCTTGACGACGAGCTCGGTCGCGCCGCCGCACAGCACGGCCTGCTCGCCGAACAGGTCCGTCTCGGTCTCTTCCGCGAAGCTCGTCTCGAGCACGCCGCTGCGCGTGCCGCCGATCGCGTGCGCGTAGGCGAGCGCGCGGGCCTTCGCGCGGCCGGTCGCGTCCTGCGCGACGGCGAGCAGGCAGGGCACGCCCTGCCCGGCCTCGTACTGGCGCCGCACGAGGTCGCCCGGGCTCTTGGGCGCGACGAGCACGACGTCGTGCGTCTTGCCCGGCTGGACCTGGCCGTAGTGGACGCTGAAGCCGTGCGCGAACAGGAGCGTCGCGCGCGGCGCGAGCTGGTCCTGCACCTGCTCGAACAGCGCGCGATGCGTCATGTCGGGCGTCAGGAACGCGACCAGCGTCGCGCCCTGCGACCGCCTCCGCCGGGCTGCTGCACGTCGAAGCCCTCGGCCCGCGCGCGCGCGGCGGTCTTGCCGTCCGGGCCGCAAGCCGATCACGACCGGGTAGCCGCTGTCGCGCAGGTTGAGCGCATGCGCGCGACCCTGGCTGCCGTAGCCGAGCACGGCGATCGGCCCGTCCTTCAGCGCTTGCGGATCGGCATCGTCTTCGAAGTAGATTCTCATCGACTGCACTCCTCGATCGGACCTTCACGGTCCGGTTGTCCGGGCCCCATAACGAAGAACCCCGCAGCGGCTTGTCCGGTGCGGGGTTCTGATTTACGTTCGGCTTTGCCGTCAGTTCAGGTAACCCCGCGTAGTCCCCAAATAAGGACGACGAGTACCGTACCGATAAGCATCGAAACGAGGAGTCGCGCGCACGGCCGCCGACGAGGCGAAGCTCGTCTGAAGGGCGGTCAGCGTTGCGCGGGCGCGTGACATTCGATCGATATTGTTGTGAAACGTCGAGGCGAGTCAAGGCGATACGCAAGAGTCCTGAGAAGCCGCGGTTATGAGTCGCCCGGCCGGCACTGGCGCGGCTAACTCCTTGATCTGTCAACATCTTTTGCCGTTCTCAGACGCTCCGCGGATAGGCGCCGAGCACCCGGAACAGCGACGCAATCCGGCCCGAGCTCCTCGATCGCGGGCGCGATCTTCGCGTCCGCCGCATGGCCGTCGATGTCGACGAAGAACACGTAGTGCCACTTGCGCTGCAGCGAGGGTCGCGACTCGATGCGCGTCATGCTGATGCCGTGGCGCGCGAGCGGCTCGAGCAGCCGGTGCAGCGCGCCCGGGGCGCCGGTGTCGTCCATGGACAGCAGCAGGGTCGTCTTGTCGTGGCCGCTCGGCGCGAGCAGCGACGCGCCCGACGATGTGGAAGCGCGTGGTGTTGTCCGGACGATCCTCGATTTCCGATGCCAGCGCGCGCAGCCCGTAGATCTCCGCCGGCTGCGTGGCTCGCGATCGCCGCCGTGCCGGATTCGTCGCGGGCGCGGCGCGCGGCCTCCGCGCTGCTCGAGACCGGGACGCGTTCGACGCCGGGCAGCAGCTCCTCCAGCGTCGCGCGGCACTGGGCCAGGGCCTGCGGGTGCGCACAGATGCGCCGGACGTCGGCGAGCGCCCCGGCGCGCGCCAGCAGGTGATGACGGATCGCCAGCTCGACCTCGCCGCAGATCGTGAGCGGCGACGACAGGAACATGTCCAGCGAGTGCCGCACCGTGCCCTCGGTCGAGTTCTCGATCGGCACGACGCCGAAATCCGCGTTGCGCGACTCGACCTCACGAAAGACGTGCTCGACCTCCGGCAAGCGGCAGCGCGCGCACCGAGTGCCCGAAGTGGCGCGTGACGGCCGCGTGCGTGTAAGTGCCCTCGGGTCCGAGGAAGGCGATCTTGAGCGGCTCCTGCTGCGCGAGGCAGGCGGACATGATCTCGCGGAAGAGCCGCAGCATCTCCTCGTCCTTGAGCGGGCCGCGGTTCCTCGCAACCACGTTGCGCAGCACTTCCGCCTCCCGCTCCGGCCGGTAGAAATCGACGGCCGCGCCCGCGTGCTTGCTGGCGCCGACGTCGCGGGCCAGGCGCGCGCGCTCCTCGATCAGCCGCTGGATCTCGGCGTCGATGCCGTCGATGCGCCGGCGTATGCCGGCAAGGTCCGTCACGTCGCTCATCGTGCTGCCCTCCATAAACGAAAAACCCCGCAGCGGTGTCCGGTGCGGGGTTCCTGAAATCGGGTCGTCGCGTGCGCAGCTAGACCGTCGGCCCGTACCCCTGTGCGGTCCTAAAGAAGAAGCCGGCGAAGCTGCTGCGATTCACGGGGCCATCTTCCGGGCTGCCCGGCCGCCTTGTCAACCGCGGCCTGCTTGCGACAGGATGGCACGGGTCATGAGCAGCGACGATCCACGCAAATTCTCGCGCCTGGTGGTCGACGGCCCCGAGCGCTCGCCGAACCGCGCCATGCTGCGCGCGGTCGGCTTCTCGGACGCGGACTTCGCGCGCCCGCAGGTCGGGATCGCATCGACCTGGAGCCGGGTCACGCCCTGCAACCTGCACATCGGCGAGCTCGCGGAGGCTGCCGCCCGCGGCGTCCGCGAGGCGGGCGGCCGGGACGTGCTGTTCAACACCATCACGGTCTCGGACGGCATCTCGATGGGTTCGCCCGGCATGCGTTACTCGCTCGTGTCGCGCGAGGTCATCGCCGATTCCATCGAGACCGTCGCGGGTGCCCAGGGATTCGACGGCCTGGTCGCGATCGGCGGCTGCGACAAGAACATGCCGGGCTGCATGATGGCGATCGCCCGCCTCGACCGGCCCGCCGTGTTCGTCTACGGCGGCACGATCCGGCCAGGCGCGGGGCGCCGCGACATCGTGAGCGTGTTCGAGGCGGTCGGTCGCCATGCGAAGGGCGACCTCAGCGACGCCGACCTCGCGGACATCGAGCGCACGGCGATTCCGGGTGCCGGTTCCTGCGGCGGCATGTACACGGCGAACACGATGGCCTGCGCCATCGAGGCGCTCGGCATGAGCCTGCCGAACAGCTCGGCCCAGGAAGCGGTGTCGGAAGACAAGCTGCTCGATTGCCGGCGCGCGGGCGAGGCCGTCGTGCGCCTGCTCGAGCGCGGGCTCCGCCCTTCCGCGATCCTGACGCGCGAGGCCTTCGAGAATGCCATCACGGCCGTGATCGCACTCGGCGGATCGACCAACGCCGTGCTGCACCTGCTCGCGATCGCGCATTCGGCGCGGGTCCCGCTCGCGCTCGACGACTTCACGCGCATCGGGCGGCGCGTGCCGGTGCTTGCGGACCTGAAGCCGAGCGGCAAGTACCTGATGTCCGAGCTCGTGGCCATCGGCGGCCTCACGCCGCTGCTGCGCATGCTGCTCGACCGCGGCCTCCTGCACGGTGACTGCCTGACGGTGACGGGGCGCACGCTGGCCGAGAACCTGGCGGACGCGCCGCGCTACCCGGAAGGCCAGGCCGTCGTGCGCGGCTTCGACGACCCGGTGAAACCCGACAGCCATCTCGTCGTGCTCTACGGCAACCTGGCGCCGACGGGAGCAGTCGCCAAGATCACGGGCAAGGAAGGCCTGCGGTTCTCGGGCCGCGCGCGGGTGTTCGAATCCGAGGAGTCCTGCCTGCAGGCGATCCTCGACGGCGGCATCGTGCCCGGCACGGTGATCGTGATCCGCAACGAAGGTCCGAAAGGCGGGCCGGGAATGCGCGAGATGCTCTCGCCCACCGCAGCGCTCATGGGGCGCGGGCTCGGGGATTCAGTCGCCCTGATCACCGACGGCCGCTTCTCGGGCGGCAGCCACGGATTCGTCGTCGGGCACGTGACGCCGGAAGCGGCGGTCGGCGGCCCGATCTCGTCGGTTCAGGACGGCGACGAGATCACCATCGACGCCGAGTCCCGCGAGCTGCGGCTCCACGTGAGTGAAGCCGGCATTGCCGAACGACGCAACGCTTCCAGCCCGCCGCTGCGCGAAGTCCCCGCGGGCGTCCTCGCGAAATACCGCCGCCTCGTCGGCAGCGCGGCCGAAGGCGCGGTCACTGACGGCTGACGGCCTTGCGTGGCCGCGGCTGTCTGGCATCGCCCGCTGCCCGCAGCGCCCGCCCGACGCCGGTGAAGCTTGCGACGATCGCATCCTGCGGGACGCCGCTGCGCACCTCGATCTCGATGCGCGCACCGAGCGCCCGGGCGAGCGAGTCGAAAAAAGCCGTGACGATGCCTGCCGGCAACCCGGTCTCGGGTTCCTTCGCGGGCAGGACCGAGAACGTTGCCCCAGGCCGACCCGAAAAATCCAGGATCACGACCGCGCCCGGCACCTCGACGCACTGCGTCCGGAAAGCCGGCGCACCTGTCGTCGCTGAACCGATCGCGTCGCGGAGCGCGGCCCCGAGCTCCAGCGCGCAGTCCTCGACCAGCAGGCGCGTGTCGGCACAAGGGCCGCCCTCGCAATGGAGCCGGAGCGCGAACCCGCCGCCCTCGGCGAGCTGACCGAGCGCATCGCTGAACGCATCGAGGTCGGTGACGACGTCGATGGGCGCCAGCCGGTCGAAGTCCACCGCGACCTCGAGCCAGATGTCGCTCAGGCATCGCCTGCGGTAGCCCTGCCGCGCTGCGGGAATGGTCGAAGTTTCCATGTCGCTCTCCTCAGATCCTTTCGATCACGGCGGCGCCGGCCGCTCGCGTCGTTGCCGGCGCCGAGCCTCGCGGCGCGATATCGGGCGTGAGCACGCCGGCTTCGATGGCGCCGGCTACCGCTTGCTCGAGGGACGCCGCTTCCCGCTCGAGCGCGAGCGAGTGGCGCAGCAGCAGCGCCGCGCTCGCAATCGCGCCGTACGGATTCGCGATGCCCTTCCCCGCAATGTCGGGCGCAGAGCCGTGAATCGGCTCATACAGGCCCTTGCGACCCTCGCCGAGCGAGGCCGACGGAACGAGGCCCAGCGATCCCGCCAGGGCCGCGGCTTCGTCGCTCAGGATGTCGCCGAACAGGTTCTCGGTGACGATCACGTCGAAGGACGCGGGCCGCGTGAGCAGGAGCATGGCCGCCGAATCGACGAGCTGGTGCTCGAGGCCGACCGCCGGGAACTCCTCGCGTGCGACACGGGTGACCGTCTCGCGCCACAGGCGCGAAGTCTCGAGCACGTTGGCCTTGTCCACCGACGTCACGCGGCGAACTGCGTGCCGCGGCGAGCCGGAATGCGACGCGCGCGATGCGCTCGACCTCGTCGACCGTGTAGCGGCACTCGTCGGTCGCGACGCCAGCGTCACGCGTGCGCCGGCCGAAGTAGATCCCGCCGGTCAGTTCGCGGACGATCAACAGGTTCACGCCGTCCAGCAGTTCGCCGCGGATCGGCGTCGCGTGGCGCAGCGCGGCATGCGGCGCGACCGGGCGCAGGTTGGCGAACAGGCCGAGCGACTGCCGCAGTCCGAGGATCGCCTGCTCCGGCCGGACCTTCGACGACGGGTCGGATCGCTGCGGCGCACCGATCGCCCCGAACAGCACGGCGTCGGAATCGCGCGCGAGCGCCAGGGTCGCCGCGGGCAGCGGGTCCTGGCCTGCGTCCATCGCGGCCGCGCCGACCGGCGCCTCGACGAACTCGAAGTCATGGCCGAATCGCGCGGCCACGGCACGCAGGGCGCGAACGGCTTCCGCCGTCACCTCGGGCCCGACGCCGTCGCCGGGCAGGACGGCGATGCGTGCCTTCACGCGCTTCGCTCCCGCTCGAACGCGTCGATGGCCGCGGACTGCGACAGCAGGTAGCCGAGCTCGTCGATGCCGTTGAGGAGCCGGTAGCGCGCGAATGGCTCGATCGCGAACGCGACCGGATCCCGCGCCCGGCAGCGCGCAGCGTCAGGGCTTCGAGGTCGATCGTCGACCTCGACGCCCGGGTGCTCCGTCAGCCACGCCAGCACGGGCGCGTCGCATCGACGACCGGCAGGAGGCCGTTCTTGAGCGCGTTGCTGCGGAAGATGTCCGCGAACGAGGCGGCGACGACCGCGCGGATGCCGAAGTCGCGCAGCGCCCAGGCGCGCGTGCTCGCGCGACGACCCGCAGCCGAAGTTGCGGCCGGCGACCAGCACCTGCGCGCCGTGTCGCCTGCGGCTGGTTGAGCGCGAAATCGGGCCTCGGCCGCCCGGCGGCGTCCAGCGCCAGTCGGCGAAGAGCGCCTCGCCGAATCCGTCGCGCGGGTCGTCGTCAGGAATCGCGCCGGAATGATCTGGTCGGTGTCGACGTCGTCCGCCGGCAGCACGACCGTGCGCGAGCGGATGACGCGGATCGGCTCCAGTTTTCGTGCGGCCACGGCTCAGCCCAGCAGCTCGCGCGGATCGGTGACGCGCCCGGTCACCGCGGCCGCGGCGGCGGTCGCGGGCGCGGCCAGCAGCGTGCGCGCGCCCTGCGCCCTGCCGGCCCTCGAAGTTGCGATTGCTGGTGCTGACGACGTACTGGCCCGGCGCGGCGATGTCGCCGTTCATGCCGATGCACATCGAGCAGCCGGACTCGCGCCACTCGGCGCCGGCGGCGGTGAAGATCTCGTCGAGGCCCTCACGCTCCGCGTCGCGCTTGACCTGCTGCGAGCCGGGCACGACGAGCATGCGCACGTCTGCGCGCGACCTTGCGGTGCCTGCAGGATCGCGGCCGCGTCGCGCAGGTCCGACAGCCGCGAATTGGTGCAGCTGCCGATGAAGACCATGTCGACCGGCTTGCCGGCGCATGGCCTGCGCCGGGCTCGAAGCCCATGTAGCGCGAGCGCCTTCATGAACGCGTCGTCGCCGCGCTCCGGGATGCTGCCGCCGACGGCGACGACCATGCCGGGGTTGGTGCCGTAGCTGATCATCGGCTCGACGCCGCGTGCGTCGAGCGTCGACCTCGGCGGTCGAAAACGGCGCCGGCGTCGCCCGGCAGCGCGCGCCAGCGCTCGAGCGCCCGCTCCCAGGCCTCGCCCGCGGCGCACGCCGGCCGCCCCGCGAGGTAGTCGAAGGTCGTCTCGTCCGGGCGCGATCATTCCCGCGCGCGCGCCCGCCTCGATCGACATGTTGCAGACCGTCATGCGCTCCTCCATCGACAGCGCGCGAATCGCCGTCGCCGCGATACTCGATGACGTGACCGGTGCCGCCGTCGACGCCGAGCCGGCCGACGATCGCCAGCACGAGATCCTTGGCGCCGACGCCCTCGGCCAGGCGGCCGTCGACCGTCGACCGCGAGGGAGCGCGGCTTGCGCTGCAGCAGGCACTGCATCGCGAGCACGTGCGCGACCTCGGTCGTGCCGATGCCGAAGGCGAGCGTGCCGAAGGCACCGTGCGTGCTGGTGTGGCTGTCGCCGCAGACGATCGTCATGCCCGGCTGCGTGCGCCCCAGCTCCGGCCCGATCACGTGCACGATGCCGCGCCGCGCGTCGCCGAGGCCGAGCAGCTCGATGCCGTGCGCGCGCGCGTTCTCCTCGAGCGCGGCGACCTGCGCCGCGGCCGAGGCATCGCGGATCGGGATGCCGCCGAGATGCTGCGCCGGCAGTCGGTCGGCGTCGAGTGGTCGAGCGTGCCGAGCGTCCGCTCCGGCCGGCGCACGGCGAGACCGCGTGCATCGAGCTCCGCGAAGGCCTGCGGCGTCGTCACCTCGTGCACGAGGTGCAGGTCGACGTAGAGCACCGCCGGCGTCTCCGGCGTCTCCGGCACGACTTCGTGCGAGTCCCAGATCTTCTCGAACAGGCGAACGCGGTTTCATCCGACCGCCGCGCTGCGGCGCGCCGTGCGCCCTGCCGTGACGAGCTCGATGCGGTTGACGACCTCGAGGAATGCGCGCACGCCCGATTCGACGATGTTGGTGCTCACGCTGCTGCCGCGGTAGGTGCGGCCGTCGCAGTCGACCGTCACCAGGGCCTCGCCCTGCGCGTCCTCGCCCTCGCTCACGCTGCGCACCTCGAACTTGCGCAGGCGAAGCGGCAGGCCGATCGCCTGCTCGATCGCCTTGAAGGCCGCGTCCACCGGGCCGTCGCCGGTCGCCGCGCACTTCAGGCGCCGGCCGTCGCGCGTGCGCCAGCTCGACGTCGGCGCGCGCGGGCTCGCCGGTCGCCGCGGCCGTGGCAAGCCGCAGCGAGCGACCACGGGCCGTTGCTGCCGACCTCGGCGTTCGAGCACGAGCGCCTCGATGTCGCCGTCGAACAGCTCCTTCTTGCGGTCGGCGAGCGCCTTGAAGCGCGCGAAGACCTCGTTGACCTCGCGCTCCTCGAGCTCGAAGCCGAGTTCGCGGACGCGCTCGCGGAACGCGTGCCGGCCGCTGTGCTTGCCGAGCACGAGGTGGCTGCGCGACGAGGCCGACGTCCTCCGGGCGCATGATCTCGTAGGTCGCGCGCATTCCGGAGCATGCCGTGCTGGTGGATGCCGGACTCGTGCGCGAACGCGTTCTCGCCCGTGATCGCCTTGTTGCGCGGGAATCGGCATGCCGGTGATCGTCGAGACCAGGCGGCAGGTCGGGTACAGCCGCTCGGCGCGTATCCCGGTCGTCACGCCGAAGGCCTGCTCGCGCACCCTGAGCGCCATCACCACCTCCTCCATCGAGCAGTTGCCGGCGCGTTCGCCGATGCCGTTGATCGTGCATTCGACCTGGCGCGCGCCCGCGCGCACGGCCGACGAGGCTGTTGGCGACCGCCATGCCGAGGTCGTCGTGGCAGTGCACCGACAGCGTGACCGCCTCGATGCCGCGCACGTGGCGGCGCAGGTGCGTGAAGGTCTCGTGGAACTCCTGCGGCGTCGTGTAGCCGACGGTGTCCGGCACGTTGATCGTCGTCGCGCCGGCATCGACGGCGGCCTGCACGACCTCGGTGAGGAAATCGAGCTCCGTGCGCGAGGCGTCCTCCGGCGAGAACTCGACGTCGTCGCAGAGGGAACGCGCATGCCGCACGCCTTCCGGCCGCGAGGCGCACGATCTCGCTCGCGCGCCATCTTGAGCTTGTGCTCGCGGTGGATTGCGCTGGTCGCCAGGAAGACGTGCAGGCGCGGCTTCGCCGCGCCCTGGAGCGCCGACCAGGCGGCCTCGATGTCGGCGCGCGTGCAGCGCGCGAGCGCGCAAACGACTGGGCCCTGCACTTCACGGGCGACGGCAGCGACCGATTCCCAGTCGCCCGGCGACGCGGCCGGGAACCCGGCCTCGATGATGTCGACGCCGAGCTCGGCCAGCGCGCGCGCGACGCGGAGCTTCTCGTCCCGCGTCATGCTGCAGCCCGGGGACTGCTCGCCGTCGCGCAGCGTCGTGTCGAAGATCTTCACTCGGTCCTGCATGCGTATGCTCCCGCGCAAAAAAGAAACCCCGCAGCGGCCTTGCCGGTGCGGGGTTTCTGTTTCCAGATTACTTCGGGGATTAGCCCGTCGTCCCGCACCTCGTTTGGGTAAGCAGGAGAAGGCCAATCAGGGCGATGTTCGGGCGTCGTGTCATGGGTCTCGCCGTGTCCGATCAGGGCATACCACCACGCCGGGGCGTCGCCTGTCAATCGCGGAGCGGAATCCGGCGCTGCGGGCAGGCAGTAACGGCCCGTTATAAGGGCATAACGAGGCAGTCTTTCCGTCGCGCCCGCCCCGCTCCGTAGGATCGGATCCAGGAGTAGATGCGAAGCGACATGGCTGCCAACCCTGATTGCCGACGTCCCAGGCCTTCCCGCTCGATGCGGAGCGAACCGACAGGCTCGCGGAGCTCGTGCGCGGCCTCGATGCGCCCGGGCTCCTGTGGATTTCCGGATACACGGCCGGCCTCGCGGCGGCGAATGTCCCGGCCGTCCGGCCGCGCGGCCGAAACCGACGCGCCGAGTGTCGCGACCATCGTCTACGGTTCGCAGACCGGCAACGGCCGGCGCATCGCCGAGGCGCTCGGCGAACGCCTGCTGACGCGCGGCTTGCGCGTCCGCGTGCTGCGGCCGGCGAATACCCGCTGCGCGAGCTCGCGAACGAGCGCCGGCTGTTCGTCATCATGAGCACGCACGGCGACGGCGACCCGCCGGACGACGCGCGCCCGCTCACCGATTTCCTGCTCGGGCGGCGCGCGCCGCGCCTGGCGTCGCTCGAGTTCGCCGTGCTCGCGCTCGGCGACTCGAGCTACCCGAAGTACTGCGAGACGGGCCGGCTGATCGATGCGCGGCTCGCCGAGCTCGGCGCGACGCGCATCCTCGACCGGATCGACTGCGACGTGGACTTCGGTTCACAGGCGACCGACTGGCAGGCGCGCGTCGGCGAGTGGGTCGAGAAGCTGCCGCCGGAGGCCGGCGCGCCGCCGCGCGTCGCCCTGCTGCGGCCGGTCGCGAGCGCGCCGGCCTACGGCCGCGAGCGGCCCGTTCGCGGCGGAGGTGCTCGCCAACCAGCGCATCACCTTCGGCGACGGCGTGCGCGACGTCCGCCACCTCGAGCTGTCGCTCGCGGGATCCGGATTGCGCTACGAGCCCGGCGATTCGCTCGGCGTCGTGGCCGAGAATCCGGAGGAGACCGTCGCCGCCGTGCTGGCCGCGGCGCGGCTCGACGGCGACGTGTCCGTCGAGCGCGACGGACGGCGGCGCACGCTCGCCGAATGGCTGGCGACCGGGCTCGAGATCACGCTCGTGACGCGCCCGCTGCTCGCGAAGTTCGCCGAGCGCGGCCCGCATCCGGCGCTCGCCGCCCTGCTGCAACCGGGACGCGAGGCCGAGCTGCGCGCCCTCTTCACGCAGGTGCAGCTCGTGGACCTGCTTGAGCGCTACCCGGCCGAATGGGATGCCGCGGCACTGGCCGGTGCCCTGCGCCCGCTGGCACCGCGCCTCTACTCGATCGCCTCGAGCGCGACGGAGGTCGGCGAGGAGGTGCACATCGCGGCCGCGCGCATCGACACGGGCGGCGGCTTGGCACGTCCCGGCGCCGCGTCGCACTTCCTCGCGACGCGCGCGGACGGTGACCGCCGTGCCGGTCTACGTGGAGCCGAATCCGCGCTTCCGGCTGCCTGCCGACGGCGCGCGCGACATCGTCATGATCGGCGCCGGCACCGGCGTCGCGCCGTATCGCGCCTTCCTCCAGGAGCGCGTCGCGACCGGAGCCGGGGCCGCAACTGGCTCTTCTTCGGCGCGCGTCACCTCGCGCGCGACTTCCTGTACCAGCTCGAATGGCAGCGCGAGCTGAAGCGCGGCGCCCTCACGCGCATCGACCTCGCCTTCTCGCGCGACACGGCGCGCAAGGCGTAGGTACAGCACCGCATCGTCGAGTCCGGCGCGATGCTCTACGACTGGCTCGAGGGCGGCGCGACGATCTACGTCTGCGGCGATGCCACGCGCATGGCGCCCGACGTGCACGCGGCCCTCGCGGGCGTCATCGCGACGCACGGCGGGCTGTCCGACACGGCCGCGCGCGAACGCCTCGACCAGCTCGGCGCCGACGGTCGCTACCTGCGGGACGTCTACTGATGGCGGCCGCTCCCCCGAGCGCCGTCGAGCGCATCAAGGCCGCGAGCCGGGGCCTGCGCGGCACGATCGTCGAGAGCCTGGCCAACCCCGTGTCCGGCGGCCTCGCCGACGACGACCAGCACCTGCTCAAGTTCCACGGCTCCTACCAGCAGTTCGACCGCGACAGCGCCGAAGCCCGGCGGCAGGCGAAGCTGGAACCGGCCTTCAGCTTCATGATCCGCACCCGCCTGCCCGGGCGGCCTGTGCACGCCGTCGCAGTGGCTCGCGCTCGATGCGCTGGCGACGCGCTATGCCAACGGTACGCTGCGGCTCACGTCGCGCCAGGCGTTCCAGCTCCACGGCGTGCTGAAGGGCGAACTCAAGCCGGCCATCGCCGCGATGAACGCGGCGCTCGTCGACACGATCGCCGCCTGCGGCGACGTCAACCGCAACGTGCTTGCGAGCCCGGGGCCCGGGGCGTCGACGCTGCATGCCGAGGCGCAGCAATGGGCGACGCGCCTGTCCGAGCACCTGCTCCCGCGCACCCGCGCCTATCACGAGATCTGGCTCGACGGCGCGAAGGTCGCGCCGGAGCAGGACGAGGAGAAAATCCTCGGCGCGAACTACCTGCCGCGCAAGTTCAAGGTGGCGATCGCCGTGCCGCCGGTCAACGACGTGGACATCTTTGCCCAGGACCTCGGCTTCATCGCGATCGAGGAGCACGGCCGGCTCGCCGGCTTCAACCTGACGGCGGGCGGCGGACTCGGCGCGACCCACGGCGACCCGAAGACCTTTCCCCGGCTCGCGGACGTCATCGGGTTCGTTGAGCCCGGACAGCTCCTGGCGGTCGCCGAAGCCGTCGTCACGACGCAGCGCGATTTCGGCGACCGCAGCGAACGCAAGCACGCGCGCCTCAAGTACACGATCGCCGACCGCGGCCTCGACTGGTTCCGCGCGGAGCTCGAGCGCCGCCTCGGCTTCGCGCTCGCTGCGCCGCGGCCGTTCGAGTTCACGACGACGGGCGACCGCTTCGGCTGGCACGAGGATGCCGCAGGCCGCTGGCATCTCACGCTGCGCATCGAATCGGGACGGGTGGCCGACCGCGGCGACCGGCGGCTGCGCTCGGGCATCGCGCGCATTGCGCAGGTGCATCGCGGCCACTTCCGGCTGACGCCGAACCAGAATCTCGTCATTGCCGACGTCGCGGCCGAGGACCGCTGGCGGATCGATGCGCTGGTCGCCGGCTACGGACTCGACGCGCACCGCACTTCAAGGCCGTCGCGCTCGAGTCGCTCGCCTGCGTCGCGCTGCCGACCTGCCCGCTGGCGATGGCCGAAGCGGAACGCTACCTGCCCGCGGTGGCCGGCCATCTCGACGCGCTGATGGAGCGGCATGGTCTCGGCGGCGAGCCGCTCCTCTTTCGCGTGAGCGGCTGCCCGAACGGATGCTCGCGGCCCTACCTCGCCGAGGTCGCCCTGGTCGGCAAGGCGCCGGGGCGCTACAACCTGCACCTCGGCGGCGCCCGCGACGGCCGGCGCCTCGCCGTGCTCTATCGCGAGAACCTCGACGAACCGGCGTTCCTCGCCGCGCTCGACCCGCTCTTCGCCGCCTGGGCGCTGGAGCGTTCGCAGGGCGAGGCTTTCGGCGATTTCCTGCAGCGCAGCGGGCGACTCGCATGAGTTGCGCGATGCGCGAGTGCCGCAGGGTGCCGCCGGCGATCGACGTCGTGGCGCTGAATGCGGAAATGCAGGGCCTCGGCGCCGAAGCCCGCGTCCGGCGTGCCGCGGAACTGCTGCCCGAGGCGCGGATCCTCTCGTCGTCCTTCGGCGCCCAGGCCGCGGTGTCGCTGCACCTCGTGACACGGGTGCTGCCGCGCATCCCTGTCGTCCTGATCGACACCGGCTATCTCTTTGCCGAGACCTACCGCTTCGTCGATGCGCTCGCAGAGCGGCTCGACCTCGACCTGCGGATCTATCGCCCTGCCGCGTCGCCGGCCTGGCTCGAGGCGCGGCACGGCAAGCTGTGGGAGCACGGCGCGGCCGGCATCGAGCGCTACAACCAGATCCACAAGGTCGAGCCGATGCAGCGCGCACTCGCCGAACTCGGCGTCGGGACCTGGTTTGCCGGACTGCGGCGGCAGCAATCGCGGACTCGCGCGGCGATCGAGGCGGTGCAGCGCATCGGCCCGGACCGCTACAAGGTCCACCCGATCTTCGACTGGACCGATCGCAACGTGTACGACTACCTCAAGCGGCACGGCCTGCCCTACCACCCGCTGTGGGAGCGCGGCTACATTTCGATCGGCGACTGGCACACGACGCGGTCATTGCGCGACGCCGGCGACGCGTCCGAAGCCACGCGGTTCTTCGGGCTGCAGAGGGAGTGCGGCCTGCACCTGATCGGGGCCGGGCAGTTAAGCCAATGCGGCATCTCCCGGTCTTCCTCGACTTGCAGCAGGCCGCCTGCGCTCCTCGTTGGCGGCGGCCGCATCGCGGCACGGAAGTTCGCGTTGCTTCTGTCCGCAGGCGCCGACGTCACCGTCGTTGCCCCGAGTGCCACGACCGCGATCGTGCAGGCCGCCGGGCGCGGCGAACTGCGCTGGCTGCAACGCGCCGTTCCGGCCCGAGGACGTCGCCGGCATGCGCGTCGTCTTCGTGGCGACCGACGATGGCGCGGTCAACGAAACCGCCGCCGCCGCGGCACGTGCGGCGGGCATTCCGGTCAACGTCGCCGACGACGGTGCGCGCTCGAGCTTCATCCTCCCGGCGATCGTCGACCGCTCGCCGTTGCTGGTCGCCGTCTCGTCCGGCGGCGTCGCGCCCATGCTCGCGACCGCCGTGCGCGCGCGCCTCGAGGCGATGCTCGACTCCTCCTGGGGCCGCCTCGCGCGTTTCGCCGAGCGCTGGCGCGCGCCGATCCGGCAGCGACGGAAGAACGTCGCGGCACGCCGCGCGCTCTACGAGTGGCTGCTCGACGGACCCGTCGCGCAGGCCGTGCGCGCCGGGCACGAAGCGGACGCGGAACGCCTGCTCGAGCAGGCGCTGCAGGTGGACGAACCGCCGCCGCGCGGTTTCGTATCGCTGGTGGGAGCGGGTCCCGGCGATCCGGAACTGCTGACGCTACGGGCACTGCGCGCGCTGCAATCGGCCGACGTGATCCTGGCGGATCGCCTCGTCGGCCCCGAAATCCTCGCGCGGGCTCGCCGCGAAGCCGAGGTCGTCGACGTCGGCAAGTCGGCTGGCGGCGACGGCCCGTCGCAGGAGCGGATCAACCGCCTGCTCGTGCACCATGCCCGCCGCGGGCGCCGCGTGGTGCGCCTGAAGGGCGGCGATCCCGCTCGTCTTCGGGCGCGGCGGCGAGGAAGCCGCATGGCTCGCCGGGCATGGGATCCCGTACGAGATCGTTCCCGGCATCACGGCTGCGCTCGGCTGCGCCGCCTACGCGGGCATCCCGCTGACCGACCGGCGGCACGCGCAGACCCTGCACTTCGTCACGGCACACGGCGCCGAGTCCGCCGACCGGATCGACTGGCACGCCCTCGCGGGACGCCACCAGACGCTCGTCGTCTACATGGGGGTCGCGGCCGCGGCGCGCGTGCGCGAGCGGTTGCTCGCCGCCCGCCTGCCGCCGGCAACGCCGGTCGCCATCGTCGAGAACGGCACGCTGCCGTCGCAGCGCGTGCGTGTTGACCGACCTCGGCACGCTTGCGGCCGCCGTGGCGACGCACGAAGTCCGCTCGCCAGCGCTCCTCATCATCGGCGAGGCGGCTTCCGAGGCCGCCCGCCTCGCCTGGTTCGGGGCGCCGCCACTCGTCGAGGCGCTGCGCAAGACCGCCTGAACTTGGGGGATATCCCCTTCCGGCGCGCGAGCCGGTATCGTGTCCGGGTCCCATGAAGCTGCATCAACTCCGCTACCTGCTCACGATCGTGCAGAACGGCCTGAACATCACGGCCGCCGCGCGCGTGCTGCACACGTCGCAGCCGGGCATCAGCAAGCAGATCAAGCTGCTCGAGGAGGAACTCGGCTTCCAGATCTTCGAGCGCGAGGGCAGGAACGTCACGCGCGTGACGGACGCCGGCCAGGCCGTCGTCGACCACGCCGCGCGGCTGCTCGAGGAAGCCGAGAACATCCGGCGGCTATCGGCCGACTTCCGGGACGAGAGCCGCGGCTCGATGTCGATCGCGACCACGCATACGCAGGCCCGCTACGTGCTGCCGCCCGATCATCAAGCAGTTTCGCGCCCGCTATCCCAAGGTGGACCTGCACCTGCACCAGGGCACTTCCGAGCAGATCGCCGACCTTGCGGCGGCCGATCGCATCGACTTCTCGATCGCGACCGGGTCGCACGAGCTGTTCCCGACGCTCGCCCTGCTGCCGTGCTTCCGCTGGCACCGCGACATCGTCGTGCCGCGCGATCATCCGCTTGCGGCCGTGGCGAAGCCGACGCTGCGGCAGATCAGCGAATACCCGATCGTCAGTTACGTGTTCAGCTTCACCGGCCGCTCCTCGCTTTCCGAGCTGTTCGAGCGCGAGGGGCTGAAGCTCGACGTGGCGTTGACGGCGCGCGATTCGGACGTGATCAAGACCTACGTACGCCTCGGCCTCGGCGTCGGCATCGTCGCCAGCATCGCCTACGAGGAAGAGGAGGACCGGGACCTCGTCGCCCTCGATGGCGCCCACCTGTTCCCGGAGTCCGTCACCTGGATCGGCGTGCGCCGCGGGCGGCTGCTGCGCGGCTACATGTACGAGTTCCTGCGCCTGTTCGCGCCGCACCTGACGCGCAGGCTCGTCGACCAGTCACTGCGCGCACGCGATGCCGCGGGCACCCAGGCGGTGCTCGCCTCCGTCAACGTGCCTGCCTACTGAGGACTTCGGTTTCGCCCAATGCCACTGCGCGCGGCGCCGCTGGCAATTGCGCCCGCGCCAGTGCCGCGTCGAGGTCCGCGAGCAGGTCGGCCGCCGCCTCGATGCCCGACCGACAGGCGCAGCAGGCCGGGCGTGATGCCGGCCGCGCGCGCGCGACCGGGTCCATGCCGGCGTGCGTCATCGTCTCCGGGATGCGCGACCAGGCTCTCGACGCCGCCGAGCGACTCCGCGAGCGAGAAGCAGCGCAGGCCGTCGACGAAGCGCCGCACGGCGGCCTCCCCGCCTGCGAGCTCGAAGCTGACGATCGCGCCGAAGGCGCGCTGCTGGCGCGCGGCGAGCGCGTGGCCGGCGTGGTCCGGCAGGCCCGGGTAGAAGACGCGGCGCACGGCCGGATGGCGCGTCGAGCCGCGACGCGATCGGCCCGGCGTTCTCCGCGTGCTGCCGCATGCGCGCGTGCAGCGTGCGCAGGCCCGCGCAGCGTGAGGTAGGTGTCGAACGGGCTGCCGGTGAGCCCGAGGCAGTTGGCCCACCAGGCGAGCTCCTCGTGCAGCGCCGCGGTCGCGCGCGATCACCGCGCCGCCGACGACGTCGCTGTGGCCGTTGATGTACTTCGTCGTCGAATGCACGACGAGGTCGGCGCCGAGCTCGATCGGCTGCTGCCACGCCGGCGACAGGAACGTGTTGTCGACGGCGACCAGTGCGCCGGCGGCGTGCGCGAGCCGGCGACGGCGGCGATGTCGGTGATGCGCAGCAGCGGATTGCTCGGCGTCTCGATCCAGACGAGGCGGGGCGCCGGCACCAGCGCGCGGGCGACCGCCGAGAAATCCGTGAAGTCGACGAAGCTCGACCTCGATGTGGCCCGTGCGCTGCAGGGCCGCCAGCAGGCGGTGCGTGCCGCCGTAGCAGTCGTAGGGCGCGATCACGCGCTCGCCCGGCCGCACCAGCGTGAGCACGAGCGTCACCGCCGCCATGCCGGTCGCCGTGACGATGCCGCCGGCACCGCCTTCGAGCTCGGCGAGCGCCTCGCCGACGAGATCGCGGGTCGGATTGCCGGAGCGCGAGTAGTCGTATGCGCGCGGCTGGCCGAGCCCGGCGAAGCTGTAGTTGGCCGACAGGTGGATCGGCGGCACGACGGCGCCGTGGTGGGCGTCGCTCTGGATGCCCGCGCGCACGGCCACCGTCTCGGGTCGAACTGTCGATCGTCATGATCGTCTCTCCCTCGAGCGCCGCGCGGAATGCCGGCGCCAGCAGGTCTGTTTCCTTCAGGAATGCGTCGTGGCCGAAGTCGGAGTGCAGCTCGTGCAGGACCGCGGGCCCGGCGAGCAGGCTCGCGAGTTCGCGCATTTCGGCGAGCGTCACCAGCTGGTCCTCGGCGATCGCCACCAGGTGCACCGGCACGCGGATGCGCGCCGGGTCGACGCGGTGCCGGTCGATCGACTCGGACAGGCACAGGAAGCTCTCGGGCCGGTGTCGCCGCGCGTAGGTCCGCGCCGCGCGCGCCAGCAGGTACTGCTCGACTGCGAAGCGCCCCGTACCGCCCCGCCGCCGATCGGCGCCGGGAAAGCGGCGCTCGAAGCTCGGCGCGCGTGCGGTAGGTCGTCATCGCGAGCGCGCGCGCGAGCGCGAGCCCGCCGGCACCGTCGCCGAGCGCGAGGCCGTGGCGGACGATCGCGCGCTGGATGCTGCGCCAGCCGGTCGCGAGCGCGTGGCTGCGGTGCGCGGCGCTGATCGCGAGCACGGCGCCGACGCGCGGCGGCGCGCATCTCGGCGAGCGCGAGCCCGACCATGCCGCCGTAGGACGCGCCGGCGACCGCGTGCAGGCGCGCGATGCCGAGCTGAGTCGCAGACGGCGAGCGAGCGCCGCGGCCTGGTCGCGCGCATCGACCGCGGGGAAAGTCCGCCTGCCCGGGCAATGGCGCCGAGCTCGCGCCGCTCCGCCGAGCCAGTCGATGCCGAGCACGGCGTAGCGGTCGGTGTCGAGCGGGAGCCCGGGACCCGACGAGCTCGCGCCACCAGCCCGCGTCCGGGCATCCTCCGGGTCGCAGGCCGTGCGGTCCGCGGAGATGCCGCCGAGTGCCGCGACGACCGGCGCGCCCGCAGGCCCGACGAGCCGCCAGGCGACCACGACGCGCTCGAGCGCGCCGCCGTGGTGCAGCGGCAGCTTCGCGATCCGAGCAGGCCCTGGCTGCACGGGCACGTGCGCGCGCGCCGACGGGCGCGCGTTGCGGCGCTCGCAAGGTGATCGATTCCGGCATGTCCGGGCCCTCCTCGCTTCACGGCCTAGGCCGTCGTCCTGCGGGGAGCCCGTGGGGGCTGATCGCATGCCGGGAGCCCGCCAGGGCGGGTCGCCTGCGATCACTCATCTGTCGGGGACGATTCTCCGTCCTCCGCAGGACTTGGCACCGTGCCGAACAGCATCTTCGGTGGTTGCCCCGGCGTCTTCGGGCCTGAACCCTCAGCCGGTCTCGATGAGCGCGGACCAGTCTAGCGCGGCCCGCGCACGGCAGGTCAAGACGGCGCTTGCGCAGTGCCGTCGCCAATGCACTAGTGTATTAACACGTTGTTACAAGTCAGGACGAAATGAAAGCCCACCGCACCGTCAGCCCGCGCCAGGAAGCGCTCAACGAGCGGCTCGCTCTACCAGGCCGATCCTCACGCTGCGGACGCCGAGGAGCTGCGGGCCTTCTTCCGCGACCTGTGCACGCCCGCCGAGCTGCAGGCGCTGACCGACCGCTGGGCGGTCGCCGTGAAGCTGCAGGACCAGATCCCCTACCGCGAGGTGCAGCGCGAGACCGGCGTCAGCGTGACGACGATCGGCCGCGTGGCCCGCTACCTGCACGCCGGACATGGCGGCTACTCCATCGCCGCGGCGCGTCGCGCCGCCGGCCATCGGTGACCCCGGAAAGCACGCCGCGCCTCAGGATCGCGATCCAGAAATCCGGCCGGCTGACCGACAACTCCCTGGATCTCCTCGCCCGCTGCGGCCTGCGCTTTCAGCCGCGCGCGCGACCAGCTCGTCTGCTTCGGCGAGAACCTGCCGCTCGACATCCTGCTTGGTCCGCGACGACGACATCCCGGGCCTGGTGCAGGAGGACGCCTGCGACCTCGGCATCGTCGGCCAGAACGTCATCGCCGAGAAAAGCCTCGGACTCCTCGCCGACGGCGGCGCCGGCGGCGTTCCAGGAGGTGCTGGCGCTCGACTTCGGCCGTTGCCGCCTCGCGATCGCGGTGCCCGACGGCTTCGACTGGTGCGGGATCGAGTCTGATCCGCGGCCGGCGGATCGCCACGAGCTATCCGCGCGTGCTCGGCGCTGGCTGGCCGACCGCGGCATCGCTGGCCGAGATCGTCACGCAGAACGGCGCGGTCGAGATCGCGCCGCGGCTCGGCCGCGCGGACATGATCTGCGACCTCGTCTCGACCGGCGTCGACGCTCGCCGCCAACGGCCTGCGCGAGGTCGAAACCGGTGCTCGAGAGCCGCGCCGCGCTGATCCGCACGCCCGGTGCCGCTGGCGCCCGAGAAGGCCGAGTGGCTGGAGCGGCTCCTGCAGCGCATCGAGGGCGTGCAGAAGGTCGACGGCAGCAAGTACATCATGCTGCACGCGCCGCGCTCCGCCCTGCCGCGCATCACGGCGCTGCTGCCGGGCAGCGAGCACCCGACCATCCTGCCGCTCGACGGCACCGACGACAAGGTCGCGCTGCACGCGGTCTGCCGCGAGAACGTGTTCTGGGAGACGCTCGAGAGCCTGAAGGGCGCGGGCGCGACCTCGATCCTCGTGCTGCCGGTCGAGAAGATGCTCGCATGAGCGCGGCGCTGCTCGCCTTCGCCGACTGGGAATCCGCCGCCGCCGCGGAGCGCGCGCGGCTCCTCGCGCGCCCGCGCAGCGGCGAACATGCAGGCGATCGACGACGCCGTGCGCGCGATCGCCGAGCAGGTGCGCGTCGAGGGCGATCGCGCGCTGCTCGAACTCGCGCGCCAGCACACCGGCGCCGTGCTCGAATCCATCGAGGTGAGCGACGGACGAGTTCGCAGGCGGCGGCCGCCCGGCTCGCGGCCGCCGACCGCGAGGCGCTCGATGCCGCGATCGCGAACGTCGAGCGCCTTCCACGCGGCGCAGGTGCGCGCGCCGCTCGCCGTCGAGACCGCGCCCGGCGTCGTCTGCGAGCGCGTCGCAGCGGCCCGCTCGACGCGGTCGGGCTCTACGTGCCGGGCGGCACCGCGCCGCTGCCCTCGACGGCGATCATGCTGGCAGTGCCCGCGCGCATCGCCGGCTGCCGGCTGCGGATCCTGTGCACGCCGTCGCGCGCGGACGGGACGCTGCGACCCGGCCGTGCTCTACGTGGCGCGCGCCTGCGGCGTCGACCGCGTCTTCAAGACCGGCGGCGCGCAGGCGATCGCGGCGCTGGCCTACGGCACCGAGTCGGTGCCACGCGTCGACAAGATCTTCGGTCCCGGCAATCGCCTGGGTGATGGCGGCGAAGCAACTGCTGTGCGGCGGCCCGGCGGCCCTGCCGCCGACCTGCCGGCCGGCCCCTCCGAGGTGCTCGTGATCGCGGACGAATGCGGCGCGGCCCGAGTTCGTCGCCGCGGACCTGCTCGCCCAGGCCGAGCACGGGCCGGATTCGCAGGTGATGCTGGTGTCGCCTTCGCGCGACCTGATCCGCGCAGTCGAAGCGGCGATCGCCGGTGCTGCTGCCGCGACTCGTCGCGCGCCGGCGCCCTGCAGTCGTCGCTGCGCCAGAGCCGCGCGATCCGGGTGCCGGACCTCGAGGCCGCGATCGAAGTCGCGAACGCCTACGCGCCGGAGCACCTGATCCTCGCCGTCGCGAACCCGCGCAGCCTGCTGCCCGCGATCCGCGCGGCGGGCTCGGTGTTCCTCGGCCACTGGACGCCCGAGGCGCTCGGCGACTACTGCAGCGGCGCCAACCACGTGCTGCCGACGCACGGCTACGCCCGCACCGCGAGCGGCCTGTCGGTCGACGACTTCATGCGCCAGATGACGGTGCAGGAAGCGAGCCGCGCCGGGCTCGACGCGACTCGGGCCGGTGGCGGAGCGGCTGGCGCGGCTCGAGGGCCTCGACGCGCACGCGGCCTCGGTCGCGGTGCGCTTCGCGGATGCGCAGGCGGCGGTCGCATGAGCGACATCCTCGCGCTCGCGCGGCCCGAGATCCGCGCCCTGGTCCCGGCCGCCGCGCACACGCAGCGGCCTGCGGCGGCGCGTGCGCCTGCATGCGAACGAGAATCCCTGGCCGGACGAGGCCGACGACTCGCCGACCGCGCTCAACCGCTACTTCGACGGCCAGCCGCAGCGCGCTGGTCGAGGCACTCGCCGCGCACTACGGCGTCGAGCCCGGCGGCGTGCTCGTCACGCGCGGCAGCGACGAGGCGATCGACCTGCTGGTGCGCGCCTTCTGCCGCGCCGGCGAGGACCGCATCCTGGTCTGCCCGCCGACCTTCGGCATGTACCGGTTCTCCGCCGAGGTCCAGGGCGCGGGCGTCGTCGAGGTGCCGCTCGCCGCCGAGTTCCGGCTCGACGCCGAGGCGCTCATTCGGCGCTGGACGCCCGACGGTCAAGCTCGTCTTCCTGTGCTCGCCGAACAATCCGACCGGCAATGCCCTCGATGCCGGACGCCGTCGAGCGCGTGCTGGCCGCGCTCGACGGGCGCGCGATCGTCGCGATCGACGAGGCCTACCTCGAGTTCTCGGAGCGCCGGGCTTCCTCGGCGCCCTGCGCGCGCCACCCCGGCCTCGTGATCCTGCGCACGCTCTCGAAGGCGCACGGGCTCGCGGGTGCGCGCTGCGGCGTCGTGATCGCCGCGCCCGGCCTCGTCGAGCTGCTCGGGCGCATCATGCCGCCCTACGCCCTGCCCGGCCCCACCGTCGCGGCGGCGCTCGCTGCGCTCGAGCCCGAGCGCCTCGCGCGCACGCGGCGCGGATCCGCGCGACTCGTCGCCGAGCGCGAGCGGCTTGCGCGCGGCGCTCGCGGCCCTGCCGGGCGTCGCCGCGTCTGGCCGAGCGAAGCGCAACTTCCTGCTGGTGGAGTTCGCCGACGCCGCGCGGCGCGCTGCGCGCCGCGGCCGCGGATCGGGCCTGCTGGTGCGCGACTTCTCGCGCCAGCCGGGCCTCGCCGGGCTGCCTGCGCATCACGGTCGGCAGTCGCGAGGAGAACGACCGCCTGCTCGCCGCGCTGGAGCCGCCATGAGCGAGCTGCCGCCGACGCTCTTCATCGACCGCGACGGCACCCTCATCGAGGAGCCGCCCGACGAGCAGGTCGACGCCTTCGAGAAGCTCCGCCTCCTGCCCGGCGTGATCCCGGCGCTGCTGCGCCTGCGCGACGCCGGCTTCCGCTTCGTGATGGTCACCAACCAGGACGGGCTCGGCACCGACGTCGTTCCCGACGGCGAGCTTCGAGGGCCCGCAGCAGCTGCTGCTGCAGGTCCTCGAGTCGCAGGGCATCGCCTTCGACGCAGTGCTCGTCTGCCCGCACCGCGCGGGCGACGGCTGCGACTGCCGCAAGCCCGCGACGCGGCTCGTCGGACGGCTACCTGGCCGCACAGCCGATCGATCCGCGCGCGCAGCCGCGTCATCGGCGACCGCGAGACCGACCTCGAGCTCGCGGCGCGCCTCGGCATCGCCGGCATCTGCGCGTCCGCGCGGCGACGCCGAGGCCTGGCCGCGGCATCGCGGACGAGCTGACTGCGCGCGCGCGCGCGCCGCGCGCCGCGTCGCGCGCCGCACGCGCGAGACCGACATCGACGGTCGCAGCGTCGACCTCGACCGCGACCGAGCCGGTCACGATCGCGACCGGCATCGGCTTCTTCGACCACATGCTCGAGCAGATCGCGCGCCACGGCGGCTTCTCGCTCGACGCTCGCCTGCCAGCGGCGACCTGCACGTCGACGAGCACCACACCGTCGAGGACTGCGCGCTCGCCCTCGGCGAGGCGCTGCGCGCAGGCGCTCGGCGACAAGCGCGGCATCGGCCGCTACGGATTCCTGCTGCCGATGGACGAAGCGCGAGGCGCGCGTCGTGCTCGACCTCTCCGGCCGCGCGTTCTTCGCGTTTCGCCGGCCAGTTCGCCCGCGACCGCGGTCGGCGGCCTGCCGACCGAGCTGGTGCCGCATTTCTTCCGCTCGCTGGCGCGAAGCGCTCGGCGCGGCGATCCACGTCGAGGTGCGCGGCGAGAACACGCACCACATGGTCGAGGCCTGCTTCAAGGGCGCTCGGCCGGGCGCTGCGCCAGGCCATCCGCGCGAGGGCGACGAGCTGCCGAGCACCAAGGGCGTGCTGTGAGCGGGCCGGTCATCGTCGACACCGGCGGCGCCAACATCGCCTCGCTGCGCTCGCGCTCGAGCGGCTCGGCGGCCGCGCCGAGCTGACCGCCGACGCGGCCGAGATCGCAGCGCGGCTCGCACGTGATCCTGCCGGGCGTCGGCGCCGCGGCGGACGCGATGGCGCGGCTCGAGCGCGCGGGACTCGCCGAGGTGATTCCGCGCCTGACGCAGCCGGTGCTCGGCATCTGCCTCGGCATGCAGCTGCTGTTCGAGGCGAGCGAGGAAGGCGACACGCGCTGCCTCGGCGTCTTTCCCGGGCGCGTGCGCCGCATGACGGCCGCGCCCGGCCGCCCGGTCCCGCACATGGGCTGGAACCGAGTCGCGTCGAGCCGCGATCACGCCCTGCTCGAGGGCCTCGACGACGGCGACTTCGCCTACTTCGTGCACAGTTACCGCGCGCCGCTCGGCGCGGAAACGCGTCGCGGCCTGCGACTACGGCGAGCCCGTTCACCGCGGTCGCGAGCCGCGGCAACTTCCCCGGCGCGCAGTTCCACCCGGAGCGCTCGGCCAGCGCTCGGCGCGCGCTTCCTCGCCAACTTCCTGGAGCTCGTCGTGATGGAGCTCGTGCCCGCCATCGACCTGCGCGGCGGCCGCGCCGTGCGCCTGCTCCAGGGCGACTTCGCGCGCGAGACGCCCGCCCGCGCGAACGCCGGCGCGAGCTGTTCCGCCGCTTCGCCGCCGCCGGCGCACGCCGCGTGCACGTCGTCGACCTCGACGGCGCACGCGACGGCGTCGCCGGCAACCACGCGCGTGCTGCGCTGCGCTCGCCGCGACTGGGCGGCCCGCGCATCCAGGCCGGCGGCGGCGTCCGGAGCGCTCGCCGACGTCGAGCGCGTGCTCGCCGCCGGCGCGGAGCGCGCGGTCGTCGGGCAGCGTCGCCGTCGAATCGCCCGCCACGGTCGCGGACTGGATCGGCCGGTTCGGCGCCGACGCCTCGTGGCCGCGCTCGACGTGCGCCTCGACGCCGGACGGCACGCCTCGGCTCGCGACCCACGGCTGGCAGCGCGCCTCGTCAGCGCACGCTGTGGGACCACGCGGAGCGCCTCGCGGCGGCGCGGCCTGCGCCACGTGCTGTGCACCGACATCGGCCGCGACGGCGCGCTGTCCGGCCCGAACCTCGCCGCTCTACCGCGAGTGCGTGCGCCGCTTCCCCGCCATCGCCTGGCAGGCGTCGGGCGGCGTGCGCGACGGCGCGGACCTGCACGCGCTCGCCGGCGACCGGCGTCGCCGGCGGCGATCAGCGGCCGCGCGCTGATCGAGGACCGCATTCCGCTCCGAGGAGATCGCGCCATTCTTGCCCGCCGCATAATTCCCTGCCTCGACGTGCGCGACGGCCAGGTCGTCAAGGGCGTGCGCTTCCGCGACCATCGCGTCGCGGGCGACATCCTCGAGCTCGCGGCCGCTACCGCGACGAGGGCGCCGACGAGCTCGTGTTCTACGACATCACCGCGAGCCCGGAAGGACGGCGGCTCGATCGCGCCTGGGTCCGCCGCGTCGCGGCGCTGCTCGACATCCCGTTCTGCGTCGCGGGCGGCATCCGCAGCGTCGCCGACGCCGAGGCGGTGCTCGCCGCGGCGCGGAAAAGATCTCGGTCAACTCGCCGGCCCTCGAGCGCCCGGCGCTGATCGACGAGCTCGCGCGCCGCTTCGGCTCGCAGTGCGTCGTGGTCGGCATCGACAGCCGCGGACGCGACCGGACCGCTGGCGCGTGCACCAGTACGCCGGCGACCCGGCGCGGATCGCGCGACACGGGTCGCGACACGCTCGACTGGGTGGTGGAAGTGCAGGAGCGCGGCGCCGGCGAGATCGTGCTCAACTGCATGGACCAGGACGGCGTGCGCGCGGGCTACGACATCGAGCAGCTCGCAGCCGCGCGCGAGCGCTGCGACGTGCCGCTGGTCGCCTCCGGCGGCGCCGGTGCACCGCGCACTTCGCCGACGTGTTCCGCGCGCCGGCGTCGACGCCGCGCTCGCCGCGAGCGTCTTCCACGACGGCGCGATCGGCATCCCGCGCTGAAGCGCACCTGCGCGACCGCGGGCATCGCGGTGCGGCCGTGAACCGGGCTGACGCGGACCGCCTCGACTGGGCCAAGGGCGGCGGCCTGCTGCCCGCCGATCGTGCAGGACGCCGCAACCGGCGCGGTGCTGATGCTCGGCTACATGAATCGCGAGGCGCTCGAGGCGACGCTCGCGGACCGGTCGCGTCACCTTCTTCAGCCGCAGCCGCCGCGCGCTCTGGGTCAAGGGCGAGACCTCCGGCAATCGGCTGCGACACGTCGCGCATCGGCGCGGACTGCGACGGCGACGCGATCCTGGTGCAGGCGCGGCCGGCCGGCCCGGTCTGCCACGCCGGCACGGCGAGCTGCTTCTCGGCTTCTCCGCCGAGCCGGCCGCGCGGCTCGGCTTCCTCGCGGCGCTCGAGTCGCGTGATCGCGACGCGCATCGCCGAGCCCGCGACGGCAGCTACACCGCGCGGCTGTACGCCGAGGGCCCGCGGCGCATCGCGCAGAAGGTGGGCGAGGAAGGCGTCGAGTTCGCGCTCGCCGCGGCCGGCGGCAACGACAGCGAAGTCATTGCCGAGGGCGCGGATCTCCTGTTCCACCTCGTCCTCGCATCTGAAGGAGCGCGGCCTCGGGCTGGCAGCGCTGGCGGCGGAGCTCGACGGCGGCGCCGGACGCTCGCGACGACTTGACGGCGGCGCGCCATGCCGCAATACTGACCTCGATGTTCAGCAAGTCCCGCACTGCACGTTGCTGGTGGCGCCACTCCTGAGGAGAGGGCGCTGGGCCTTTTGTTGACGTAAGTATCTAGTCGTTTTTCAGGGATTCCAGAACCCGTCTCCGGTGACAACCGGGACGGGTTTTTTATTGCGTGCGAGAAATGAAACCACCGTTCGACATCTCGGGCGACCTCAACACTCCGGTCTCGGCGTACCTGAAGCTGGCGCCGTTCCGGCCGCGTTTCCTGCTCGAAAGCGTCGAGGGCGGCGAACGGCTCGGCCGCTATTCCTTCATCGGCTTCGGCGACGCGCTCGACCTGCGGCTCGACCGCGGCGGGCTGTTCCTCGACGGCGCGCCGGCTGCCCGCACCGGCCAACGGTGCGGAACTCCTCGCCGTGCTGCGCGCCGCGCTCGCGGCTGCGCCGAGGCCGCAACCCGAGGCCGACGGCATACCGCTCGCCGGCGGCCTGGTCGGCTACGCGAGCTACGACGTCGTGCGCATGTTCGAGCGGCTGCCTTCGCGCCGCCCGCCCGCCACGACCCCGCTGATGCACTACGTGGCACCCGCCTCCCTGCTCGTCTTCGACCACGTGACCCGCGGCATCGCGCTCCTGCACGCCGGTCCCGAGGCCGAGCGTGCGAGCCTGCGCCGCGAGGTGAGCCGCGCGCTGCAGGGCGGGCTGCCCGTCCGCGGCGCCCGCGCGGGATTCGACCGGCCGCGCCACTCGACTCGACCGCGACCGCTTCCTCGACGCGGTGCGGCAAGCCCAGGAGCACATCGCGGCCGGCGACATCTACCAGCTGGTGCTCTCCATCCTGCTTCGAGGGCCGGCACTCAGCTCGACCCGTTCGAGGTCTATCGCGCCCTGCGCACGATCAATCCGTCGCCGTATCTCTACTTCTGCGAGCTCGACGACGTGACGGTCATCGGCTCCTCGCCCGAGGCGCTCGTCAAGCTGAACAACGGCATCGCGGAGCTGCGGCCGATCGCCGGCACGCGCCCGCGCGCCGACATCCGAAGCCACCGATCGCGCGCTCGAGGACGAACTGCGCTCGCGACGAAAAGGAGAACTCCGAACACGTGATGCTCGTCGATCTGGCGCGCAACGACCTCGGCCGCGTGGCGGAGGCCGGGCAGCGTCCGCGTCGCGCCGTACCGCTCGATCGAGCGCTACAGCCACGTCATGCACCTCGTGAGCGGCGTCAGCGGCCGGATGGCGCCCGGCAAGCGACGCCTTCGACCTGTTCGCGGCGGCCTTCCCCGCCGGAACGCTGGTCGGCGCGCCGAAGGTGCGCGCGATGCAGATCCTCGACGAGCTCGAACCGACGCGCGCGCGGGCTGTACGGCGGCACGGTCGGCTACTTCGGCCTGCGCGGCGACATGGACCAGGCGATCACGATCCGCACGCTGGTGTTCGAGGGCGACCGCTACAGCTACCAGGCGGGCGCTGGCATCGTCGCCGACAGCGACCCGGCGGCCGAGCACGACGAGATCCTCGCGAAGAGCGCGGCGACTGCTCGCGGCGCTCGAGACGGCGGAGGCCGGGCTGTGAACGCGCGACTCCTGCTCATCGACAACTACGATTCCTTCACCTACAACCTGGTGCAGGCGTTCGAGGTGCTGGGCGCATCGGTCTCGGTGCACCGCAACGACGCCGTGTCGGTGCCGGAGGCGCTCGCCTCGCGGCCGACGCACCTGTGCATCTCGCCCGGCCCCGGCACGCCCGGCGAGTCGGGCATCAGCCGCGCACTGATCCGCGCCTGCAGCGGGCGGATCCCGGTGCTCGGCGTCTGCCTCGGCCACCAGGCGATCGTCGACGTGTTCGGCGGAGAGGTCGTGCGCGCCGCGCGGCCGATGCACGGCAAGACCTCCGCGCTCGAGCACTGCGGCACCGGCCTGTTCGCGGACCTGCCCCAGTCCTGCGCCGTCGGGCGCTACCACTCGCTGATCGCACGCGCCGATGCGCTTCCCGACGTCCTCGACCGTGACCGCACGCACCGCGACGGGCGAGATCATGGGCGTGCGGCATCGGCATCATCCGACCGACGGCGTGCAGTTCCACCCGGAAAGCATCCTCACGCCCGACGGGCCGCGCCTGCTCGCCAACTTCCTGAACGGGAGCTCCCATGTCGCCGCTGCGTGAATTCCTCGAATGCCTCCTTGACGGGCGCGACCTCGCCGAATCGCAGGCCGAGGACCTGCTGGTCGGCCTGACCTGCATCGAGGAGGCGCCGGCCATGGCCGGCGCGATCCTCGCAACGCTGCGCTAGCAAGGGAGTCTCGGCGCCCGGAGTTGCGCGGCTTCGCGCGCGCCATGAGAAAGCTCGCGCTGCGGCCCGACGTGCCGGCGGGCCTGCAGTCCATCGACATCGTCGGCACCGGCGGCGACGGCTCGAACAGCCTCAACATCTCGACCGGCACGGCAATCGTCACGGCGGCGTGCGGGATGCCCGTGGTCAAGCACGGCAACCGCTCGGTATCGAGCCGCGCCGGCAGCGCGGACGTGCTGGCAGCGCTCGGCCTCAAGCTGCCGCTCGACGAACGCGCCGCGGCCAACTGCCTCGAGGCGACCGGATTCACGTTCCTGTTCGCCCCCTACTACCACCCGGCCATGAAGGCGGTCGCCCCGATTCGCGCCGCGCTCGGCGTGCGCACCGTGTTCAACATCCTGGGACCGCTGTCCAACCCGGCGCGGCCGCCGTATCACCTGCTGGGCGCATTCAGCCTCGAGACCGCGCAGTTGATGGCGGACGCGATCTCCGGCCTCGAAATCGAGCGCGCCTTCGTCGTCCACGGCGCCGCGGGCTGGGACGAGCCGACGACGGTCGGCCCGTTCACGCTCTTCGACGTGCGGCCCGGCAAAGTCAGCGTCGAAACCCGCACTCCCGAAGACTTCGGGCTCGGCCGCTGCACGACCGATGAACTCGTCGGCGGCGACCCGGCGCACAATGCGGGCGCACTGCGCGACGTGCTCGAAGGACGGCGCGCGCAATCCCTATCGCGACTGCCTGCTGCTCGGCGCCGCCCTCGCCCTCGAGGTCGCAGGGCGTGGAGGATGCCCCGCGTTGCCGCGATGGCGCGCGCCACGGACGCGATCGACAGCGGCGCGGCCGGCCGCGTGCTCGGCTCGCTGGCGGAGTTCTGCGCATGAGCCCCGATTTCCTGCAATCGATGGCGGCCGCGAGCCGCAGCCGCGTCGGATGCCGCGAGGCAACGGCTGTCCGTACGAGGCGCTGCGTGACCGGGCGCTCGGCAGACGCCGCCGCCGCCGGCGCTGCGACTGCATGCGCGCTTCGACATCATCGCGGAGATCAAGCTGCGCTCGCCGGCCGCGGGCGGGCCTGCGCGAACCATCGACGACCTGCCCGCGCGCGCGGCCGCCTACGCGGCCGGCGGCGCAGCGGCGGTGTCGGTCCTCACCGAGCCGAGTCGCTTCGACGGCTCGATCTTCCACCTCGTCGCCGCGGCGCGCGCGCTCGACCCCCTGCGCCTGCCCGCCATGCGCAAGGATTTCATCGTCGACACCTACCAGCTCGCGGAAGCCCGCGCCGCCGGCGCGGGCGGCGCGCTCCTGATCCTGCGGCTACTGACGCGCGCGGAGCTCGACGCGCTGATTGCCGTCGCGCGGGAACTCGAGCTTGTTCCTGCTGCTCGAGGCCTTCGACGCGGCAGACCTTCGCGTCGCACGCGCGCTGGTCGAGGCCCACGGGCCCGAGGGACTGCTGGTCGGCGTCAACAGCCGCGACCTCGCGACCCTGCAGGTGAGGCCGGAGCGCCTGCGCGAGCTCGCCGGTGAGCTGCCGGGATCGGTTCCCTGCGTCGCCGAGAGCGGCCTCGCCTCGGCCGAGGACGCGCGCGAGGTCGCCGCCGCGGGCTATCGCGTCGGCGCTGGTCGGCACCGCGCTGATGGAGCGCGCGGACCCGCGCGCCCTGGTGCGCGAGATGATCGACGCGGGGAGGCAGGCATGAACGGCACCTGGATCAAGATCTGCGGCATCACGACGGCCGAGGCCGTGAGCGCCGCCGACAGCGTCGACGTCGACGCCATCGGCTTCGTGTTCGCGGAGTCGCCGCGCCGCGTGACGCCGGAGCGCGCATTCCGCCTGGCGGCGCCGATCCGCGGGCGCATCGCCTGTTGCGCCGTCGTCCGCCGGACGTCGCAGGCCGAAGTGGACGAGATCCTGCGGGTGCTGCGCCCCGACATGCTGCAAGTCGACGTCGGCGAACTCGATGCGCTGACACTGCCGCGCACGCTCCAGGTGTTGCCGGTCGCGAGCACCCGCTCGAAGGCGCCGGACGACCTGCCGGGCCGCATGCTGCTCGAGCGCCCGCCGACGGACGACGGGACCGGCTGGGACGAGGACGGGATTCGCGGCCTGTCGCGCCGCACCCGGCTCGTGCTCGCCGGCGGGCTCGATGCCGACAACGTCGGGCCGCCTCGTACGTTCGCTCACGCCGTTTGGCGTCGACGTCTCGCGCGGCGTCGAGATCGCGCCCGGCATCAAGGGACTCGACCTGATCCGCCGCTTCGTCCAGGCGGTGCGCACGACGCACGGGGTCGATCGCGATATGAATGCGCAGCCCGAACCTCGCAACGCGGCGCTGCTCGAGGACATCGCTCGCCGGGCCGGTTCCCGGATGCGCGCGGCCGCTACGGCCCGTTCGGCGGCCGCTACGTGCCGGAGACGCTCGTCGCGCCGCTCGAGCGGCTCGGCGGCAGCGTCCGAGTACCTGCAGCGACCCGCAGTTTCTCGACGCGTTATCGCGCGCGAACTGCAGTCCTGGGCCGGACGGCCCACGGCCCTCACCGACGGCGCGCGGGCTCGGCGCGCGCTGGGGTGCGTCGGTCTGGCTCAAGCGCGAAGACCTCGCGCACACCGGCGCGCACAAGATCAACAATGCGCTCGGCCAGGTGCTGCTGGCGGAACGCCTCGGCGCCCGGCGCGTGATCGCCGAGACCGGCGCCGGGCAGCACGGCGTCGCGACGGCCGCGGCCTGCGCGCGCGCTCGGCTTGCCCTGCACGTCTACATGGGTGCGATCGACATGCAGCGCCAGTCGCCCAACGTCGGCCGCATGCGCCTGCTCGGCGCGACGTCGTCGCGGTCGAGTCCGGCGACCGCACGCTGCGCGCGGCGGTGGACGAGGCGCTGCGCGACTGGGTGTCGGACCCGGACGGGACTTACTACTGCCTCGGATCGGCGATCGGGCCGCATCCCTATCCGTTCATCGTCCGCGAGCTGCAGTCCGTCATCGGCCGCGAGGCGCGCCAGCAGCTGCTCGACGCGATCCAGAGGCTGCCGGACGCGGCCGTCGCCTGTGTCGGCGGCGGATCGAATGCGATCGGCCTCTTCCATCCTTCATCCGCGATGCCGGGGTGGAATTGCTCGGGTTCGAAGCGGGCGGAAACGGCGACGGCCTCGGCGAGAACGCGGCCTCCATTGCCCATGGCCGTCCCGGCGTGCTGCACGGTTGCCATTCGCTCCTGCTGCAGGACGACGACGGACAGGTGCAGGAGACCCAATCGGTCTCAGCGGGGCTCGACTACCCGGCGGTCGGGCCCGAGCACGCGTTGCTCGCGCTCGCCGGCCGCGTTCGCTACGAAGCCGATCCGCGACGACGAAGCGCTCGAAGCGCTCGCGGAGTGTTGCGAGGCCGAAGGCATCCTGCCGGCGATCGAGTCCGCGCACGCACTCGCCGGTGCGCGCAAGTGGGCTGTGCATCACCGCGGCCGTACGATCCTCGTCTGCCTTTCCGGGCGCGGCGACAAGGACCTGCAGACGCTCGAGCACCGGCTGCTCGCGGGTCGCGAGGCGACGCCGTGAACCGCGATTGCCGGCGCGATCCGCAGCGCGCAGGGCGGCGGGCCCGCGATCGTCGCCTATCTCACCGCGGGCTACCCGCGGCGCGAGGACTTCCTTGCGCACGCTGGCCGCCGTCGGCGCAGCCGCGGACGTGGTCGAGATCGGCGTGCCGTTCAGCGACCCGATGGCGGACGGCCTCACCATCCAGCGCTCGAGCCGCGTGGCGCTCGAGGCGGGCGTCTCGCTCCGGTGGCTGCTCGAACTGCTGGCCGGATCGGAACGCACGTTCGCCGCTCCCCTGCTGCTGATGAGCTACATGAACCCCTTGCTGGCGTACGGGCTCGACGAGCTGCCGCGAAGCGCCCGCGAGGCCGGCATCAGCGGGTTCATCGTGCCGGACCTGCCGCTCGAGGAAAGCGCCGAGCTCGGCCGCGCCCTGAGGCGGAAGGCATCGCGCTCGTGCAGTTCGTGGCCCCGACGACGCCGCCCGGAACGCGCGGCGACGCTGTGCGACGGCGAGCGAAGGATTCGTTTACGCCGCTGACGACGAACGGCGTCACCGGACAGGACGCCGCACTGCCGGACGAGACGCTTGCCTACCTCGCGCGCCTGCGCCGCAATTCACGGGTTCCGGTCTGCGCAGGATTCGGGATCCGCAATGGCGCGCAGGTCGCGCGCCTCGCGCCGCATGTCGACGGCGTGATCGTGGGCTCGGCGCTGATCGAAGCAATCGATCGCGGCGACGACGCCGGCCGGTTCCTGCGTGGCCTGCGGGAGCGGCCCGCGGCCTGATGCCGCTGCCGCTCAGCCGCGGCTCAGTGCCGCGGACCGGTCGCGGGCGGCCTCGAGGCCGGCGCGAAAAACGTCCGCGAAACCCTTCTCCTGGAAGGTCCGCATGGCGGCTTCCGTCGTGCCGCCGGGAGTCGTGACGGCGCGCCGCCAATCGCCGGGCGAACGATCGCCCGCCTCGAGCAGGCGCGCGCTCGCCGACAGCACTTCGCGGGCCAGAAGCCGCGCCTGCTCTGCGTCGAAGCCCATCGCCACCGCGTTCTCGGCGAGCAATTCGGTGAGATAGAAGAAGTAGGCCGGCCCGGAACCTCCGAGCGCCGTGAAGGCATCGAGCAGAGATTCGTCGCCGACCTCGATCTCCGCGCCCGCCGCGCTGAATATCCGCCGCGTCGAGCTCGAGTTGATCCGAGTTGCAGGCGGGCGTCGCGATCCAGGCGGTCACGCCCCGGCCGATCTGGGCGCCGAGGTTCGGCATCGCACGGACCACGGCATCGGCGCCCAGCGCGGCGGCAACGGTTCCGGCTTTCACGCCCGCCATCACCGTGACGACGAGCTTGCCCGGCCAGCGGCGCCGTCATGGAGCCCGCGAGGCCCGCGAACGACTGCGGCTTGACGGCGACGATCACGGCATCGGCGCGATGCGCCGCCTCGTCGGCATCGCGAGTCACCTGGTGCGCGCCGGACTTCACGAGCTGCTCCTCGTGCGCTGTCGCACAGGATCAGGGCATCCTCCGGAAAGGTCGCACGGAGGCTGCGGTAGAGCGCGCCGCCGACATTGCCCGCGCCGATGATCGCGATGCGTTTCACTCGGAATCCCGCTGTTGATCAGCCGGGATGCCCGGCTGTTGTATCCGTGTTTACCGGAAACCCGTCACGCGGGCAAGGCGCCGTGCTCATGATCTTGCGACATGAGCTCAGAACCGCGCGGCATGAAGAGCGACGGGTCCGCGGATCAGCCGCCGAGCCAGGACGGCAGCAGCGGACCGTCAGCCACAGGTACTGCGCGAGCCAGGCGCTCACCAGGCTGATGCAGATCGTGAGCGGCACGCCGACGCGGAAGAAATCGCCGAAGGTGTACTGGCCCGGATTCAGGATCAGCAGGTTGCCGTGGTGGCCGATCGGCGTCAGGAACGCGGTGACTGCGCCGAGCGCGGTGCAGACGATGAACGGCTGCGGCGGCAAGCCGAGCGCGAGTGCAAGTGCAAGCGAAATGGGCCCGAGCAGCACGGTCGTCGCGGCGTCAGAGAGGATCTGCGTCACGAGCGCTGCGCCCCAGTACAGTGCGAGCATCACCGCAAGAGGGGTCCACCCGACGGTGATCTCCTGCAGTTGCTGCGCCAGGAAAGCGGCAGTGCCGGTTTTCTCCATGGCAAGACCGAGCGGGATCACGCCGGCAATCATCACGAAGATGCGGACGTCGATCTCGCGATAGGCGTGATCGACGCTGACGCAGGACGTCAGGATCAGCGCCACGGCACCGCCGAGGAAGGCCATCTGGGCCGGCACGATGCCCGTTGCAGCGGCGAGCACGACGGCCGCCACGATCAGCAGCGTTCGAATGGCATGCTGCCGTCGGCGTGGCCGGCCGGAAAACGGCACCATCATCAGGAAGCCGTGGTGCGCGGCGAGCTCCGCGAAGCGGTCCGGCGTCCCGCGCAGGATGAGGAGATCGCCCTCCTTGAGCTGGACCTGCGACATGCGGTCGCGGATCCACGAGTGCCGTCGCCAGATGCCGACCACGACGACGTCGAAGGTCTTGTGGAAGTCGACGGCGCGCGATGGTATCGCCGATGAACGGCGAATGCGGCGCGACCACCACCTGCACCAGCTGCGGCGATTCGTCAAACTCGCGTTCGCTGGTATCGCCGTACTTCTTGACCGCGTGCAGCGCGAGCCCGGGCTCGCTCTCGATCGAAACGATCTCGTCCGGAGTCGCGCTGACGAAGAGCACGTCGTTCTCGGCCAGTACCGAACCGCGGTTCTTGTTGTGCTGGGGCACCCCGCCCCGCAGCCACTCGACGACTTCGAGCCGCCCGTCATAGTACTGGTTGAATTCCGCCATCGGCCGGCCGATCCAGCGCGACTTCGGCTCGACGATGACTTCCGTGTAATAGCGGTCGAGCCGCAGGTAGTCCGATTCGTCCGCGCGCGCCTTGCGCTTCGGGAGGATCCAGCGGCTGAGGAACATGTATACGATCGAGAGCAGCACCAGCGCGATGCCGATCGGAGTGATTCCGAGCACACCCAGCGGTTCCTGGTCGCTGTGCTCCAGGAGGAGGTTCATCAGCAGGAATGCGGGTGCGCTGAAGAGCGTAAGCGTCGTTCCGAGCGAGGCGGCGAGCGACATCGGCATGAGCAGCCGCGACGGCGACAGGTTCTGCACGCGCGCGAGACGCATCATGATCGGCAGCATCATCGCCGTGACCATGAGGTGATGCGAGAATGCGGCAAGAGCGGCGACGGCCGGCATCACCACGAGAACCGCGCGCCATTCCCTGGCGCCCGCGGCGCGCGCGATACCTGCGCCGATCCGCTCGGTGAGGCCCGTCTCGGTCAGGGCTGCCGAAATGACGAAGACGGAGGCCACGATGATCGCCGGCTCGCTGGAAAAGCCGGAAAGGGCCTCCTTCGGCGTCAGGATGCCCGTCGCCGCCAGCGCGAGCAGGGTCAGCATCGCCGCGATGTCGATGCGGATCTTCTCGCTGATGAAGAGAATCAGCGTAACGGCGACGATCGCCAGGAAAGTGAGTTGTTCGGGGGTCATGGGCCTAGGTACGCGATTGTACAGGGGTGGCCGGATCACGACCCGAATCCGGCCGGATTCGTACCGCAGGCGTCGATTGAATAGAATGTCGCCGTGAGTCCCCTGAGACGCATCATCATCGCGGCCGCGGCCGCCGCGTCCACCGCCTGCGCCGCGCAGCCGCAGGCACCTGCGGAAGCCCCGGCTTCCGCCGCGAAAGCGCCCGATGCGGCCGCCGACGCGCGCCCTTCTCGTCCACGTATGTCCCCGCGCCGAGCCCGCCGACGCTGATCCGCGGCGCCACGGTGCTGACCGGCACGGGCACGCGCATCGACAACGGCGACGTGCTGATCGTGGGTGGCCGCGTCGCAGGCGGTCGGCAACGCGCTCGCCGCACCGGAAGGCGCGCGCATCGTCGACGCCAACGGACGCTGGGTGACGCCGGGCCTCATCGACGTGCACTCGCACATGGGCGTGTACGCGAGCCCGGGCACGGATGCATCCGACGACGGCAACGAGGCGACGGACCCGGTCACGTCCAAGGTCTGGGCCGAGCACAGCGTGTGGCCGCAGGACCCGGGGTTCGAGGCGGCGCTCCAGGGCGGCATCACCTCGATGCAGATCCTGCCGGGCTCCGCGAACCTGATCGGCGGGCGCGGCGTCACCATCAAGATCGTGCCCGCGACGACCTACCAGGCGATGAAGTTCCCCGGCGCGCCGCACGGACTCAAGATGGCCTGCGGCGAGAACCCGAAGCGCGTCTACGGCGGCGACGGCCATTTCCCGTCGACCCGCATGGGCAACGTCGCCGGCTACCGCCAGGCCTTCGCCGACGCGAAGGATTACATGGAGGACTGGAAGGAGTACGACGCGAAGCTCGCGAAGTACGAGAAGGACCACGCGGAGGGTGACGACGACGCGACGCCGCCGCAGCCGCCGAAGCGCGACCTCAAGCTCGAGACGCTGGCCGAGGTGATGCGCGGCAACATCCTCGTGCACAACCACTGCTACCGCGCCGACGAAATGGCGACGATGCTCGACATCGCGCAGGAGTTCGGCTTCCGGATCGCCGCGTTCCACCACGGCGTCGAGGCCTACAAGCTCGCCGACCGCCTCGCGAGCGAGGGCGTCTGCGGCGCGCTCTGGGCCGACTGGTGGGGCTTCAAGATGGAAGCCTACGACGGCATCCAGGAGAACATCGCGCTGGTCGACTCGCCGCAGGGCGGCTGCGCGATCGTGCATTCCGACTCCGAGGAAGGCATCCAGCGCCTGAACCAGGAGGCCGCGAAGGCGATGACGCGCGGCAAGCTCGCGGGACTTCGAGATCCCGCCCGAGCGCGCGATCCGCTGGGTCACGGCGAACCCGGCGAAGGCGCTCGGCATCCTCGACCAGACCGGCACGCTCGAGCCCGGCAAGATGGCGCGACGTCGTGGTCTGGAACGGCACGCCGTTCTCCGTCTACGCGCTCGCCGACCAGGTGTTCGTGGACGGCGTGCTCCTCTACGACCGCGCGCACCCGGCGTCGAAGCCGCGCTCGGACTTCTCGCTGTGACGAAGCTGGCGCTCATCGCCGCCGCCCTCCTCCTGCTCGCCCGGCGTCGCCGGCGCGCAGGACTGTCCTGATCCGCGGCGCGCGCGTGCACACGGCGGCGCCGCCGGCACGCTCGAGAACGCCGACGTCCTGGTGCAGGACGGCCGCATCGCCGCGATCGGCAGCAGCCTCGCCGCGCCCGCGGGCGCGACCGTCGTCGAGGCGAACGGGCGGCCGGTGACGCCGGGCCTGTTCGGCGGCATCTCGCAGATCGGGCTCGAGGAAGTCAACCAGGAAGCCATCGACCTACGACGCCGAGCTGAAGCTCGACGGCGCCGGCCTGGCAGCACATGTGGCGGCCCGAGTTCGACGTGACGCCCGCCTTCAACGCACGCTCGATCGTGCTCGCCGGTCACGCGCGTCGAGGGCGTGACCTGGGGCATGATCGCGCCGCTCGCGGCCGACAGCCTCGTCATCGGCCAGGGCTCGGCGGTCACGCTCGACGGCCGCTTACGACGCCGCCCTCGCCGGCAGCCGGTCGCTGTTCGTCAACTGGGGCAGCGCCGCGCACGACGCTTCCGGCGGCAGCCGCGCGGCGCAGTACATGCTCTTCGACCAGGCGATCCGCGAAGTGCGCGAGCCCGGCACGAGCGGTCGCTGCGGCGCCTGCTGCTGCCCGAGGGTCGCGCGGCGCTCAAGGGCTACCTTGCGGGCGGGCGCGTCGTGTTCCATCGTCGAGCGCGCCTCCGACATCCGCGAAGTCGTGCGCTTCGCGAAGTCGCGCGGCATGAAGCCGGTCATCGCGGGCGGCGCGGAGGCCTGGGTCGTCGCGCGCGAGCTCGCGGAGGCCGGGGTGCCGGTGATCCTCGACCCGCTCGAGAACCTGCCGAACGACTTCGACCAGCTCGGCGCGCGCTTCGACAACGCGAAGCTCCTGCACGAAGCGGGCGTACGCATCGCCTTCTCGCAGACGGACAGCTTCCACCTGCGCAAGAACCGCCAGCTCGCCGGGCAATGCGGTCGCGCACGGACTGCCGTGGGAAGCGGGGCTTGCCGCGATCACCTCCGGCCCGGCCGAGATTTTCGGCGTCGGCGCTGCGCGCGGACGCATCGAGAAGGGACAGGCGGCCGACCTCGTGCTCTGGAGCGGCGACCCGCTCGAGGTGACGTCGGTCGCGGAGCAGGTCTGGATTGCGGGCAATCCGGTCGCAATGCGCACGCGGCAGACCGAGCTGCTCGAGCGCTACCTCGAGCGCGTGAGGGCGGGCACCACCCAGTGACGTGAGCACGCTCACGATTTTCCACAACCCGAAGTGCAGCAAGAGCCGCGAGACGCTCGCGCTCATCCAGGGCCGCGGCATCACGCCGCGAGTCGTCGAATACCTGAAGTCCCCGCCGACCGCCGCAGAACTCGCAGCGATCGTCCGCATGCTCGGCATCCGGCCTGAGGCGCTCGTGCGCAAGAATGAGGACGTCTTCAAGGCGAAGCACGCCGGCAAGGACCTGACCGATGACCAGTGGATCGAAGCGATGGTTGCGGATCCCGTGCTGATCGAGCGCCCGATCGTCGTCGCGGGCGGCAAGGCGGCGATCGGGCGGCCGCCGGAGCGCGTCCTATCGCTGCTAGACCCCTGAAAACGGCACGCTCTACGGCGCCGCCAAACCTCGCGCGCGGCTTCTTCGGCGTGTTCCGCTACAGCCGCCACGCGCTCGAGCTCGTGTGGACGACGAACCGCGCGCTCAGCATCGCGCTCGGGCGTCCTGACGCTGCTTGGCGGCATGCTGCCGGCCGCGGTCGCATGGATCGGCGCGCTGATCGTGGACGCCGTGGTGGCCGCGATCCAGGCGGGACCTGCGGACGCGACGCGCTGACGTCCCACGCGCTGTTGCTGGTCGCGGCCGAGGGCCTGCCTGCATCGCCGCGCTCGCGGGAGCGCAGCGCGGCATCTCGTTCTGCCAGTCGCTGCTGCGCGCCCAGCTCGGCCAGCGCGTCAACGCGATGATCCTCGAGAAGGCGCTCACGCTCGAGCTCGCGCACTTCGAGGACTCGGAGTTCTACGACAAGCTGACGCGCGCGCGGCGCGAGGCCTCGAGCCGGCCGCTGTCGCTCGTCATGCGCACCTTCGGGCTCGCGCAGAACGCGATCTCGCTCGTGAGCTACGGCACGCTGCTCGCGCACTTCTCGCCCTGGGCCGTCGCCGTGCTGGTCCTCGCCGGGCTGCCGGCGTTCGTCGCCGAGGCGCGCTTCTCGGGCGACGCCTTCCGCCTGTTCCTCTGGCGCTCGCCGGAGACGCGCATGCAGCACTACCTCGAGACCGTGCTCGCGCGCGAGGACCACGCCAAGGAGGTCAAGCTCTTCGGCGTCGGGCCGCTGTTCCTGCAGCGCTACCGCGACATCTTCGGCAAGCTCTACCGCGAGGACCGCAACCTCACGATCCGGCGCGACACCTGGGGCTTCGCTGCTCGGGCTCGTCGGCGACGGCGACGCTGTACGGCGCCTACGCCTGGGTCGCGCTCGCGACCATCGCCGCGCGCATCACGCTCGGCCAGATGACGATGTACGTGATGCTGTTCCAGCAGGGACAGGCGGCCGTGTCGGCGAGCCTCGCCGCGATCGGCGGCATGTACGAGGACAACCTCTACCTCGCGACGCTCTACGAGTACCTCGACACGCCGGTCGGCGTGCGCGCGGGGACGGCGCCGCGCGGCCCGGAGCCCGAGGACGGCATCCGCTTCGAAGACGTGAGTTTCGCCTACCCGGGCGCCGAGTCGCCGGTGCTCTCCGGCGTCAACCTGCACATCCGGCCGGGCAGCTCGCTCGCGCTCGTCGGCGAGAACGGCTCCGGCAAGACCACGCTGATCAAGCTGCTGACGCGCCTCTACCGGCCGACCGGCGGCCGCATCACGCTCGACGGGCTCGACCTCGCGGAGTGGGAAGAATCGGCACTGCGCCGGCGCATCGGCGTCATCTTCCAGGACTTCGTGCGCTACCAGCTCATCGTCGGCGAGAACATCGGCACCGGAGACGTGCGCCACCTCGACGACGAGTCGCGCTGGCGCGACGCCGCCGAGAAAGGCATGGCGGCGCCGGTGATCGAGGAGCTGCCCGAGAAGTACCGCACGCCGCTCGGCAAGTGGTTCAACCAGGGCCGCGAGCTGTCCGGCGGCGAGTGGCAGAAGATCGCGCTCGCGCGCGCCTTCATGCGGACGGAGGCCGACATCCTCGTGCTCGACGAGCCGACCGCGGCCATGGACGCCGCGGCCGAGGCGACGGTCTTCGAGCACTTCCGCTCGCTGACGAAGGGACAGGATCGCGATCCTGATCTCGCACCGCTTCTCGACCGTGCGCATGGCCGACCAGATCGTCGTGCTCCAGGAAGGCCGCATCGTCGAGCGCGGCAGCCACGATGAGCTGCTGCGCGCGAATGGCCACTATGCCCGGCTGTTCGAGCTCCAGGCCCGCGGCTACCAGTAGGGGACTGTCGCTTTTTCCGTCCCGGAAAAAGGGACTGTCCCCTCTTAGGCCTTCCAGGTCTCCCCGAACACGCGCACGAGATTCGCGCCCAGGATCTTCTCGATGCGCGCATCCGAGTGGCCGCGCGACGACAGCATCCCGGCCAGTGTCTCGAACCGGCGCGGCGAGTTGAGGTCGTTGGCGAAGAGATAGCCGTCTTCGGTCTCGCCCGGCGCGGAGATGCCCGCTTCGCGCCGCTGGCGCACGAAACCGGAATGGCGCTCCTTGAACTCGGGCGTGATCACCTCCGCCGAGACGCCGCCGTCGGTGCCGAGCGAAACGTGGTCTTCGCCCGCGACCTGGATCATGTGTTCGAGGTGGCGGATGACGTCCGCCGCAGTCGGCTGCCGGCCCTCGCACAGGAACGGCATGAAGTAGACGCCGGAAACGCCGCCTTTCTCGGCGACGGCGCGCAGCTCCGCGTCCGTGCGGTTGCGCGGGTGATCGTTCTGCGCGGCGCTGCCCGTGTGCGTGAAGGCGACCGGCTTGGTCGACGCCTTGATCGCGTCGGCCGCAGTCTGCCGGCCGCAATGGCTGAGGTCCACGAGGATCCCGAGCGCATTCATCTTCTCGATGGCCTCGACGCCCGCCTTGCTGAGGCCCGCATTCGCCGGCTCCAGGCAGCCGTCGCCGAGCAGGTTCCGGCGGTTGTACGTTGGTTGCACGATCCGAATGCCCAGGCGATGCAACTCGTCGAGCCGCGACAAGTCGGTCTCGAAGGCGACGCCGTCCTGGAAACCATAGAGGAGACCCGTACGCCCCGCCTGCCTGGCCGCGTGGATGTCGGCGACCGAGCGGATGCGGACGAGCACGTCGGGATGCCGGTCGATCTCGCGCTCGTAATCGCCGATGCCGATCACGGCCTGTGTGAACGCCGTATCGGGCGGCGTCGAGCCGACCGGCAGGATCGTTGTATGGATACAGGTGAGGCCGGAGTTCCTGACGTCTTGTATGAAAGTGTCCGCGAGCGGCCCGTCTCCACCGGCCGACGAATTGCCGAGGCCGCCGAGCCCGTCGATGACGATCGCGCGGCTGTAAACGTCCGTCGCAGCCGCCCAGGCGGGGCTGCGCAGTGCCCAGGCGATCGCAGCGGCACTGCCGGCCGCGACGAAGGAACGACGGGTGAGATTCGACATTGAGGGTCTCCAGCCAGGTAACACTTCGGCGCTGCGGTAGTATGCCTCCGCGATGCCTGCAAAACCGAGAGTCGCCCTCGTCACCGGCGCCAGTTCCGGCATCGGCGCCGCCGTCGCCCGGCGCCTTGCCGGCGACGGTTACGCGGTACTCGCCGCCGGCCGGGACGCGGCACGCACCGAGGCGATTGCGGACGAGTCGCCGGCCATCCATGCCTGGATCGGGGACCTCACCGACTCCGCGGCATGCAGCCGCCTCGTCGCCGATTGCGTGAAGCAGTTGGGCGGGCTCGACGTGCTCGTCAACAACGCGGGCATCTACCTGCCGTCGAATGCCGAAGAAACCTCGGACGACGCCTGGCAACAGACGATCGCCGTGAACCTGTCGACGCCGTTCTACCTGACGCGCGCGGCGCATGCCGCACCTGCGCCAGAGCCGCGGCGCGATCATCAACATCGCCTCGAACTGGGGCCTGCACGGGGGGCCGAACGCGGTCGCCTACTGCGCAAGCAAGGGCGGCCTCGTGCTCCTCACGAAGGCGCTCGCCGTCGACCACGCGGCCGAGGGCATCCGCATCAACGCCGTTTGTCCCGGCGATGTCGCGACGCCGATGCTCTTCCGCGACGCCGAGGCACGCGGGCTCGACCGTGAAGCGGTGCTGCGCGAATCCGCGGCCACCACCCGCAGCGGCCGCGTGACGACGCCGGAGGAAGTGGCGGCACTCGTCGCCTGGCTCGCCTCGAACGAGGCCGCACAGGTCAACGGCACGACGCTCCTCATGGATGGCGGCAGCGCCGCCGGCTGACTGCCCGGCGCTCAATAGCGAAAGGTGTAGCTCAGCTTGATCGTGAGGTCCGACGTGTATGAACGGAAGCGCCCGTCGCGATCGAAGTCTTCCTGTTGCGTGTTCACAGCGAGGACCGTCTCCTGCCCCGCCCGCGGGATCCAGCGCAGGATGCTGTTGAGCCCGACCGTGTCCGACACGTTGTCGTACTGGATGAAGTTCTCCCAGGACCATGCCGTGCTGAAGGCGACGTCGAGGTTCAGCGTCGCGAGGCGGGTGATGAAATCGCCCTGCGGCAGGTCGACGTCGTTGTATTCGCCGCCGAAGATGACCTTGAGGTGCTTGCTCGGCCGCCAGGTCGTCCTTGTCTCGAACACGAATATGTCGTCCGTCGTAGAAGCCGCCCTCGCAGACCGTCGACTCGCTGGCGAGCGTTCGCTGCTCGCCCGTATACACGGTGAGGCAGGCGTGATCGAAGTTGTAGGTGCCTGCCGGGATCACGACGCCCTCGGAGATCTCGAAGGCGTCTGCGAATTCCTCTTCGACGAAGATGTAGTCGAACTCCAGCTTGTCCGCCGTCTGGTTTTCCACCTCGAAGAGCTGAACCTCGATCTCGTGATTGCGGTCGCTGCCGTTGATCGGCTCGACGAACTCGGCGCCGATTTCCGTCTCGACGCTCCGGACCCAGCTGTTTTCCGGGCGCCACGTGTAGCCCAGGCCGCCGAACGTCGCCTCGAAATCGGTGCGCGCCGCGAAGCCGAGCGCCGGGTAGTAATTCTCCTCGAGGACCTTGTGGCCGATCTCGCCGTTCCAGCCCTCGCTGTTCGGCATCGCAGAAGCTGAACCCGTACCCGGAATCGTCGTCCTCGAGTCCTTCGGTGTCGGTCTGCTGGTACCAGGCCGTCGCCTCGATGGTGCGGTCCTCGCCGATGCGCGTGTTGAGATAGCGGAAATCGACCCCGACGAGGCTGTTGTCGACGTTCGGGTCGGGATTGCCGCTGGTGACGATGGCGCCGATGCTCGATTCCTCGAGCACGTTCACCGCGACGCGCCCGACGAAGAGATCCACCGAATCGGGCCCGGTGGCCGCATCCTGGCGGACGCCCAGCACGCCGACGCTGAGCGGTCCCGCGCGCCCGGCCAGCTTGAGGCCGGCGTCGAGCGTGAGCGCCTCGCCCTCGTCGTCGAGCCCGATGCGGCGCGAGAAGAACGGGATACCGCTCTCCCCTTCCAGTCCTGCGAACTGGAAGATGTCCGAGTCCTGCAGGAAGAACGCGCGTTGCTCCGGGAAGAACAGGTCGAAGCGGGTCAGGTTGATCTGCCGGGTGTCCGCCGTCGTGCCGGAGAAATCCGGGTTGAGCGTGGCGGCCGCCGTGAGCGAGGGCGTGATCTTCCAGAACACGTCGAGTGAAGGCTCGAGGAAGTCGTCTTCCTCGTCCGTCTCGTGGTTTCGGGTTGTGCCGGTGCGCAGTCCCGGGACCACGTCGAGGCCATGGCCCTGTTGCAGCCCCGCAAGCCCAGTCACGAGCCCGGTCCGCGACAGGTCCTGGGCGCGGTTGTACGACATCCAGCCGTACTGCTCGCTGTCCACGCCGTGCCAGCGCGTGAAATTGACGCCCCAGGCATCGCGCGCGGGATCGAATGAGAGTGTCTTGAGCGGGATCGCGACCTCGGCAGTCCAGCCTTCGCCGTCGATCCGCGACGCGGCGTCCCAGATGCCCTCCCAGTCCCAGTTCTGGCGATCCTTGTCGGTGTAGATCGCCTCGCTGCGCATGCCGTTCGGATTCACGTCGAACATGTAGCCGGTGCGCGCCTGGTCGAAGGGATCGAGGGTGATGGAAAAGCCATCCTCGCCAAAGGAGACGTCGCGCTTGCTCAGCACCTTGGCGACGATCGTTTCGGGCTTCGAGTCGAAAAAGCGCGCAGCGAAGTACAGATTGTCGTCGTCGAAGGCGACGTAGATGCGCGATCTCTCGCCGGGAGTGCCGTACTCGTTCGACACCACGACGTGCAGGTCCTCGACGACGGCGGCTTGTCCCCACGCTGCGTCATCCAGCACGCCGTCGAGCACCGGCGGCGCCTCGACGCGCACGGCGACGGCCGACTTGCGCGGCGGTTCGATGACCTGTGCAGTCGCGGCGGCGGCCGCGAGGCACAGGGCGGCGTTCAGCAAGCAGGAACTCCCTATTTCGCCAGCACGTGGTCGTAGCTCAGGACGCGCGACAGCTTCCACTGTCCGTTTTCCTGCTTCCAGAAGTGCGTGAACTGGCCGGTCTCCGTCAGCCGGTCCGGCTCCCCCGCCTTGACCGCATAGAAGGTGTGGGTGCCGGTCTCGATCGCACCGTCGTCCTGGATCGGGTAGACCCTCAGGGTTTCCGGCACGAGTTTGCGGGCCGAAAGGAAGTCATCACCGTCTGCCTGCCGCTTGCACTTTTCTTCCGTGACCTTCACGAACTCCGCGCCCGAACGGCTGACGAACCCGCCCTTGTCGTGAATCATCTCGAAGTCGTCCGCAATGTAGCGGCGCACCGTCTCGACGTCGCAGGTGTCGAAGAATGCGTGGAAGAACTCGGCATCGGCCTGCCGGATCTCGTCCACGAGGCCGGGCCTTGCCGTCGCCCCGGGCGTGAGGTTCACCGGCGCGTCCTGCTTCGGCGCGACCGGCACGCGCGTCGCCTGCCAGGCGATGGCGCGCCATTCGCCGTTGCGCTTCAGGAAGGTGCCGGTATTCAGGAAGTTCAGGGTCTCGGGATGCTCGCCGCCGACCTTGCCGACCAGGCGGAAGGCAACGATCGCCGTGTCGCCATATTGCTGGACGTGGATGTCTTCCGCCGAGTACACGGTCGGCGGCTCGGACGGATCCGGGCCCTTGGCGAGATCCGCGAGGATCTCGGCCTTGTCGGTGCGCACCCCGGCCGAACGCGTGTAGACGAGCTCATCCGCCCAGAATCGCTGGTGCGCGGCGATGTCATTGCGCGAGGCGCCCTCGAGGAAGTAGGTGAGGAGACGCTTGAGCTGCTCGGCATCCGGCGCAGCGTCGTGGTGCGCAGCGGCCGAAGCCGACAGGAACAACATCGCAAACAGGATCGTGATTCGTCGCAGCATATGGCCCTGCACGTTAGATTACGGCCACCGTCGTTGCAACGTGCCGCGACTCACCCTGCGCCGCGGTCGAGGTTCGGCAAGACATTGCCGAACGACTCGGCTTCGTGCCCGATCTCCACTTCCGAAAAGCGCACGTCGTTCAGGAGTCCTTCGACGCTCTCGATGCAGGCATCCAGGCTCATGACCTTCGCGAATCGCGTTCCGTCGGCATTCAGGTCCGTACGCACAAGCCTCGCTTCCGGGTGGTAGCAGCAACGCACGGCAGCCCAGTCGCGTTCGCCCGGTGCCGCGGATACGGCCCGATGGAGGGTTGCGGTCATTTCGCGAAAACCGGGTCGCGGAATCGTGGCACGCGCAAACGCCGCGCCTGGCGCAACCGCGTGGCGGAATCCGGCGAGGTCGCCAGCGCGCTTACGCGCGCTTGATCAGTCGCAGCAGGAAAATCAGGATGATCGCGCCGATCAGTGCAACGATGATCGAACCGAGCAGGCCGCCGCCTGACGACACGCCCATCGAACTGAAGAGCCAGCCGCCGATCAGCGCACCGACGATGCCGACGACGATGTCGCCGATCACGCCGAAGCCGCCGCCCTTCATGATGACGCCCGCGAGCCAGCCCGCGATAAGTCCTACGATGATGAACCAGACGAATTCCATGGCCTTCTCCCCTCCCAGCCTGTGGAAGTCCCGACTATAGTCTCATCGCGGTTCGGCGACCAAATCGGTCAATCTGATAGCGTTTTTTTGCGGCGCGGCCGGCCTTTGCGCGTCGCCGCGATCCCGGCGATGAGGGTTTCGACCAGGTAGGCGAAGGTGTCGGTCTTGCCGGCCACACGGTTCATCGCATGGGCCTGCGGAAACCGTTCGATCGGGAAGTTCCGGACGTCGGTACGGGTGGCACTCTTGGTTGCGCGCCGGCAGCGTGTCCTCGAGCATGTAGCCGAGCACGGCGACGACGGTCGCCTTGACCGCATTGTAAGTCGAGGCCGCGTCGAAACCCGCCGCGCGAAACGCCGCGAATCCGGATTCGAACGGCTCTGCGGCCTGTTCGCTGGTGGCTGGCGCGTGGTGGAAGGCCTCGAACGCGCCGGGATGCTTGCGGCCCAGGACGCGCATGCCGGTGGCGAACTGGCGCACCCATTCCTCCCAGCCGATGCGGCCGGTCGGAAGCCGTGCCTCGGCGATCAGTGCGTTGGTCATCTCGAACATCACCGCGTCCTTCGTCGGCACGTGGTTGTAGAGCGAAGTCACGTGCACCGCAAGCCGCGCGGCGATTCCGCGCAGCGTGACGGACGCGAGGCCGTCTTCGTCCGCCATCTCGATGGCGACGGCCACGATGTTCTCGCGGCGACAGGCGCGGACTGATCACGGGGGCTCCTTGACGATCGATTTACCTACACTGTAGGTTACAGGAACCTACACTGTAGGTCTACCGGGGTCCTGCCATGCGCATCGCCGTCATTGCCCTCGCCGCCGCCCTCCTCGCAACGCCCGCCCGGGCGGACCCGGCTCCCCGCGAACTCACGCGGGACGACCTGGAGTCCTGGCTCGAGGGCTTCCTGCCGTATGCGATCGCGCGCGAGGACATCGCCGGCGCGGCCGTCGTGGTGGTTCGCGACGGCGCGGTCCTCGCCGAGCGTGGCTACGGTTTCGCCGATGTCGCGAAGCGAATCCGCGTCGATCCCGCCCGGACCCTGTTTCGCACGGGCTCGGTCGGCAAGCTGTTTACCTGGACGGCCGTGATGCAGCAGGTGGAGGCCGGGCGTGCTGGACCTCGACCGCGACGTCAACGACTACCTTGATTTCCGCATCCCGGCGCGCGACGGGCAGCCGATCACGCTGCGCAACCTCATGACGCACACGCCCGGGTTCGAGGAACCCATCAAGCGACTCGTCACGGACCGCCCCGAACGGCTTCCCACGCCCGAGGCCTACGTGAAAGCCTGGACGCCCGAGAGGATCTTTGCGCCCGGCGAGGTGCCGGCCTACAGCAACTATGGCGTGACCCTCGCCGGCTACATCCTCGAGCGCGTGACGGGAGAGACGTACGACGATTACATCGACCGGAACCTGTTCAGCCCGCTCGGCATGGCGCGCTCCACCACCCGGCAGCCGCTCCCCGCACGCTTTCGCGCGGACATGTCGCAGGGGTACCAGCTCGGTTCCGGGCCGACGCAGCCATTCGAGCTGTTCGGTGTTGCGCCGGCCGGCGGTGCCTCGACCACCGCCGCCGACATGGGACGCTTCATGACGGCCTGGTTGCAGGGCGGTCGATTCGAGACGACGCAGATCCTGCGCGCGGAAACTGTCCGGCAGGTCTTCGATACGAGGCTGCCGATCCTGCCGCCGCTCAACAGCATGCTGCTCGGCTTCTACGAGAGGAACCTGAACGGCCGACGCATCGCCGGACACGGTGGCGACTCACAGTTCTTCCACAGCTCGCTCTACCTGTTCGTCGACGAGGGCATCGGCGTGTACGTGGTCGTGAACAGCACCGGGCGCGCCGGCGGCGCAGGAATGCTGTTGTCCCGCTTCATGGGCGAATTCGCGGACCGCTACTTCCCGGCATCCGCAGTCGAGAGCAACGTGGGCGCGCAAGCGGCGGCCGAGCACGCGCGACAGGTGTCCGGCACTTACATCAGCTCGCGCCGCCAGGAATCGAACCTCTTCAGCGTCCTCAGCTTCCTGGGGCAGGTCAAGGTCACGCTCGACAAGGAGGGCGGCCTCCTCGTCCCGGCGCTCACGGATGCGAGCGGCGAGCCGATGAAATGGCGCGAAGTGCGCCCTTACGTCTGGGAGCAGGTCGACGGCAAGGAGCGACTCGCGGCCCGCATTCGCAACGGGCATGTCGAGCTTCTCGGAGTCGACTCCGTCTCGCCGTTTCTCGTCCTGCAACCCGCGCCGTGGTGGAAGTCGTCCGCGATCTTCGTACCGCTGCTCGCCGCGGCACTCGCAGTCATTCTCGTCTCGCTCATCGCGTGGCCGACGACGTGCCTGTTTCGCCGGCACTATCGATTGTGGCCGGTGCATGCCGGTCCCGCCGATCGACCCTATCGTTGGGTGCGCGTTGCCGGGGCGGGTGTCGTCGCGGTGCTGGCGGCCTGGACGGTTTTTTTCTCGCAGCTGTCGGGCAACCTCTTCGCCTATTCACCCGGGCTGGATCCCTGGATTGCCCTGTTGAAGTGCGCCACGCTCATCGTGTGCGTGGGTGGAACGATGGTCGCGCTGTGGGACCTGCGACGCGCAATTGCACGCCGTAGCTGGTCGTCGCGAGCCGCGAGCCTGCTGCTCGTGTTCGCGTTCGGCACGGTGCTGTGGCTCGCCGTCGTCCTGAAGCTCGCCGGCCCCGGAACGGACTACTGAGCCGCGCCGTTCCCCGGCTTGGGATACAACAGGCGCTCGACCGCACCCTGGATGCTCTGGTGGTAACCGGGCTTCGCCTTGACGTAGATGCGCTCGCCGAGGGCACGGCCGGACTCGGTGCGTGACAGTTCCCGGAACAGGGTCTCGACCAGGCGCCAGCGCCCCGTGTTCAGCAGGAAGCGCTCGAGGTCCGGATAGGCCGGCGTCGTATTCCGTGCGGATCACGAGCTCGAGCCAGCTCAAGGCGATTTCGGCGTTGCCGTCGGCACCGAGCTTGTACGTCGAGCGCAATTCGGCGAGCTTCGCATCTTCGAGTTCGGCCGGCTGCTCGTCCAGGAAGCGCACCCACTCCTGCGGGATCCAGTCCTTCGCGGGGAGTGCGTCGGTCGCGATGCGCCCCGCGCGCCAGTCGGCGGCAACGCGATCCACCGGCGCAAAGACATCCTGCGCCACCTTCGGCATCGTCGCGGGCAGGCCCGGGCCGTAGAGCCACTGCATCGATCTCGGCTGCGGAGATCGCCGGCGCACCGGGACGCTTCAGGCAGTCGAGCAGCCAGGTGCGGAAGGTCGCCGTGTCGATGCTCTGGAACGCGTGCGCATCGAAGTACTCGCGCAGGAACGCATCGAAGGCGGGCCTGCCGAAGCGTTCCTCGAGGAAGCCCAGGAACCAGCGCGCCCTTCTGGTAGGCGACATCGGACGTGCCCTCGTTCGGGTCACGGCCGGCCAGATCGAGGTGCAGCGCGGAATCCGCCGGATGACCGTCGGCCTCGAGGTCCTTGATGGTCTGGACCAGTTCTTCGTAGGCGATCGCGTCCTCCATGCGGGCGCGGCGCTCGCCGTAGAGGGCCTCGACCAACCGGCGCTCGAGATAGCTCGTGAATCCCTCGTTGAGCCAGAAGTCGTCCCAGGTCGAGTTGGTGACGAGGTTGCCGGACCAGGAATGCGCGAGCTCGTGGACGATCACCGACACCAGGCTGCGGTCACCGGCCACGGTGGACGGCGAGATGAAGGAGAGCCGCGGGTTTTCCATGCCGCCATAGGCAAAGGCACGCGGCATGACGAGCAGGTCGTAGCGATCCCAGCGATACGGCCCCGCCATTCGCTCGCCCGCTTCGAGCATGCGCGGCAGGTCCGCGAACTCGTAGGCCGCGGCCGCGAGCCGAGACGGCTCGGTCCAGACGCCGGTGCGGTCGCCGACGGCCTGGAACTTGAGGTCGCCCACGGCCAGCGCGATCAGGTACGACGGGATCCGCTGCTTCATCTCGAAGCGGTACTCGCCGGCCGGGCCACCACCGTCGCCGACGCGCGCGGCACTCATGACGGCGACGAGATCGGGCGGTGTGCGTATGCGGGCCTCGTAGGTCACGCGAACGGAGGGCGTGTCCTGCAGCGGGATCCAGCTGCGCGTGTGGATCGCCTGGCCCTGGCTGTACAGATACGGCTTGGCGTCGTAGGTCTGTGAGGGCGCGAGCCACTGCAGCGCGCTGGCCTCGTTCGACGTGCGGTACGCGATGCGGATGCGCATCTGCGAAGTCGCCGCACAGCAGTGCGGGAACTCGATCGAGAGCTTGCTGCCGAGGATGGGATCGGGCTCGGCCACCTTGAACGCGAGCACCTTGGCCTGGCCGCTCATCTCGACCAGGTGGATGGCGCCGATCTCGAGGTCGCGCGTGTCGAGGGTCAGCGTGTCGGCATTCGGGTCGACCTGCTCGACGGTGAGTTCCGCCGTGCCCTCGAGGCGATGCGCCTCGAAGTCGGCGCGAAGGTCGATGGCGACGTGCCGGACGATGAACTTATCGGTCTCGGCATAGGAGTGTGGATCGCCCGCGCCGATCGCAGTTGCAGGCAACAAGAACATCGCTAACATCGTGGGCAGGTATTTCATGCGCCAAGTTTAGCGGCATTTGGGGCACCGATGACCGGGCAGACAAGGCTCGTCGCACTATTCGCGGGTTTCGTCGCTTGCTGCGCGATGACGCCCGATTCCGCTGCGAAGTCGCCGCTCACGGATTGCAGACTGCCGGATCTCGACGAAGCCGTCCGTTGCGGCGCGATCCAGGTTCCCGAGAATCCCGACAATCCAGACGGTCGCAAGATCACGATTGCGTTTGCGGTCTTACCTGCCACGCGCGGCGCGGCCCTGCCAGACCCGATCGTGCCACTCTACGGTGGCCCCGGAGAACAAGTCATCGGCGAGGCCGGCTACATCGCAGGACAGTTCGCCGCGCTGCGCGGACAGCGCGACATCGTGCTGGTAGACCAGCGCGGTACGGGCCGGTCGAGCGCCCTGCGCTGCCGCCTGTTCGACCCGGCCGCGCCCGCTGTGAACCTGCAGCATTTCCTGCCGCCCAAGGCCGTTGAGGCCTGCGCGAACGAACTCGGCGTCGGCGCCGATCTCACCCAGTACACCTACCTGAACTTTGCGCACGACCTGGAAGCCGTCCGGAAAGCACTGGGGTATTCGCAATTCAACCTGAACGCGGGTTCGTATGGCACCCGCGCCGCACAAGTCTTCATGCGTGCCTACCCGAACAGCGTGCGCACGGCCCTGCTGAACGGCGCTGTCCCGATCGACTTTGTCACACCGCTCACGATGGCGAGGGCCTCGCAGGAAGCATTTGAGGCGACTTTCGCGGCCTGTGAGGATGATTCCGCCTGCCGGAATGCATATCCGGAAGTTCGCCGCGAGTTCGACGAGGTTCTTGCCCGACTCGATTCCGGCGACGTGCGCGTCGACGTGCCGGGCACCGCCGCTGCAACGGTTGCCCGCGGCCGCGCGGGTGAATGGCTGCGCGCCAGGGTTTATCGGCCACGGACCGGTGCCGAGTTGCCGTGGCTGGTGCATCGCGCGCATGAGGGCGATTGGTCGGCGATCATCGACGGAATCCTGGCGCAGGCGCGTGAAGTCGACAATGCGTACTCGCTGGGGCTCTGGCTATCCATCACGTGCTCTGAGGATGTCGCCTTCCTGCGCGAGAAGGACATTGCAGCGGCGACGGCGGGCACGTACCTCGGGGATTATCGCGTGCGCCAGCAGCAGGAAGCCTGCCGCCATTGGCCGCGGGCGACGCTTCCCGCGGACTATCGTGAACCCGTGCGCTCGGACATCCCCACGATGTTCGTGTCAGGTGACATGGACGCAGCGACGCCGCTCTGGTTCACCGCGCACATGGCGCGCGGCTTTCCGAATCGGGTCGAGGTGGTCATGCGCGGACAAGGCCACACCGAATGGAACGACTGCGTAGCTCGACTCAATCGACAATTCGTTGAATCCGGAACGGCGAAAGCAATTGACCCCGCCTGCCCTGCGATGCCTCGCCCGCCGTTTCGCACCTAGAACGTCGGCATGACTACGGCCACGACGCGATCGTCGCGCAGGTTCACCAGTCCATTGAGGGTTGCGCCGGCCGGCGTCGTGCCGCGGTAGAAAAGAGACTTCAGTCCGTCGACCGACTCTGCGGCGGTCGGCTCGCCGAGGATCGCTGCAACCTGTTCCGCGCTCATGCCCTTTGCCACGCGTTCCCAGTTCGAGCGCATATGCCACGATTGCGAACCGGTCGCGGTCGACTGATGGATGCGCTTGTCGTCGGCATCGATTCTTTGCGCGGTTCCCGCCGGCGGCGCGCCCGAGCGCCGGGCGAGCTCAGCCTCGAGACGCTGGACGCGGCGGTCCTGCTCATCGATCTGCGCGCGTAATTGCTGGATCTCGGATTCCAGGCGGCTGATGCGAGCGCCGTCGTCGGCGCGTGCGCCTCCCGAGATGAGCATCGCGATCACGAAAATTGCGCAATGGAACGATTCGGTGACCTTCATGATCGTTTCAGACCGGCGCACTCGGAAAGCGTTCGATATCATCCCGGCATGAATCAAACGCATCGCTTCCTCGTCGCACTCATCGCATTGTTCGTCGTCCGGCCGCTGCCCGCCATCGAGCCGGCCGCCGAACGGATTCTGGCCGAGGCGCCGAACGGCGAATCCTACGGCCAGCACCTGCTCTACCTGACGGAAGAACCGCACATGGCGGGCACGGAGCGCAACCTCGCGCTCGCCGAATACGTGCGCGACCGCTTCCGCGAGTACGGCCTCGACGAGGTGAGCTTCCACGAATTTCCCGGCGCTGCTGAGCTTCCCGAAATCCGCGGCGCTCGCGATCAAGTCGCCCGGTCGAGCGCGCGTTCAACCTCGCCGAGGACCCGCACCCGGCCGACAAGGACTCGAAGCTCTACGAGGACCCGACGCAGGTCGCGTTCCACGGCTATGCGCCGTCCGGCAAGGTGCGCGCCGAAGTCGTGTACGCGAACGGCGGCAGCCCCGAGGATTTCCAGCAGCCTCGACCGCATGGGCATCGACCTCAAGGGCAAGATCGTCCTGATGCGGTACTCGAATCCCTATTCGTACCGCGGCTACAAGGTGTTCGAGGCGGAGCGGCGCGGTGCGGCGGGCACGATCATCTACTCCGATCCCGCCGAAGACGGTTCGCCGCATGGGCACCGTGTACCCGGACGGCCCCTGGGGTCCGGACTCGCACATCCAGTGGGGCGCGATCCTCTACGACTGGCTGGGCCAGGGCGAGCCGTTCACCTTCCACTGGAAGCAGCAAGCCGGACGGCAGCTGGGCCGAAGGTCCGGTGCGCGACAAGCAGCTGCCGAAGATTCCCTCGATGCCGCTCAACGAGCGCAATGCCGCCGCAATCCTGAAGCAGATGGGCGGCGCCAGGCCGCGCCGGACGACTGGCAGGGCGGGCTGCCGATCACCTACCGCATCGGGCCGGGGCCGGTGACGCTCGAGATGGACGTCGCAAACGACGAGCGCGTCGAGCCGATGCGCAGCGTCATCGGCGTGATCCGCGGCCGCGAGGAACCGGAGAAGCTCGTGATCCTCGGCAATCACCTCGACGCCTGGATCTACGGCGCGGTCGATCCCGTCGAGCGGCACGGCGGCGATCCTCGAGATCGCGCGCGCGCTCGGGCGAGGCCGTGAAGAAGGGCCACCGCCCGCGGCGCACGATCGTGTTCGCGGTCTGGGACGGCGAGGAACCGCTCCTCGGCGGCTCGACGCAGTGGGCGCTCGACAACGCGGAGGACCTGCGCAAGAACGCGGTCGTCTACGTCAACGTCGACACCGGCGTCCAGGGCGGCAACTTCGTCGGCGGCGCGACGCCGGCGCTCGCGGAGTTCCTGCTCGACGTGACCCAGGCCGTGACGGATCCCGCTCCGGACCAGTCGCTCTACGAGGGCTGGTCCGCGCAGTTCGACAGACAAGGTGCCGCGACGTCGACACGATCGTCGGCGCGACCGACTACACGGCGTACCAGGAATACCTCGGCATCTCCTGCATCGACATGTATTTCGACGGCCCGTACGGCGTCTATCACTCGATGTACGACAACTACTTCCGCCAGAGCACGGTCGTCGACCCGGGCTTCAAGATCGGCGACGGCCTGTCGCGGCTCTGGGGCGTGCTCGCCTGGCGGCTCGCGGACGCGCAGGTCCTGCCGATGCGCTACTCGGACTACGCGCGTGCGGCGGTCGGCTACATCGAGTCGGCCGAGCAGCACGCCGGCACGGAACAGCCGCTCAAGCTCACGGCGGCGCGTGCGGCGGCGGCGCGCTGGGAAGCGGCGGCGACGGAGTTCGAGCAGCCGCCTGCACAGTGCGAATCGCTCGCACCCGGAGACGGCGCGCGCGGTCAACGAGCGGCTGATGGCGGTCGAGCGCGCGCTGGTCGAGCCGACGGGCCAGCACGGCCGGCCGTTCATCCGGCACCTGCTGGTCGCGCCGCAGCCGAGTTATCGCAGCGCCTACCTGCCGCGGATCTGGGACGCGATCGACCGCAATGACCGCGCCGCCATACCGGGCTACGAGCAGGAAATCGTCGCGGCCTTCGACCGCGCATCGGGGATCGTGCGGGAGGCATCGTCGCTTCTCGACGCGGGCCGCTGAGAGCGGGAGGTCCTGCTAAGGGCCCTGGCTGCACGGCGGCTTCAGCGCCGCAATCAAGTCCTGGCACTCCGCGATGCGCACCGCTTCGTCGTCACCCGCGAAGCGCACGTGCACGTGCGTCGCGCGGCCTTCGGTGATGCATTGCAGCGCCGCCTCGTCCTTGAAGGGCTCGGACAGGTCTGCGGTCTGCCCGATGTAGATCGGATCGTATTTCCCGCGCTTGACCTCGCGCGCGAAGACCACGTTTGCGGCCCCGGGACCGAAGTGCGTCCCGAACATGAAGGCGCTGTACCGGTATTTCTTGCCGGACGCGCCCGTCCACACGTACAAGCCCTGCCCCACAAAGGTCTGTTCGGGTTTCATCCCCAACCTCCCCAGGCGAATGCATCAAGACCGGACGGTCCGAACATACTCCTGTTTGGATTGCCGTTTTTGCGGATTTTCCTACACCGTGACGGGCGTTCCGATGACAGTCGTTTGTCCAGCACTGCACCCAGACTCCGCAGTAACCCAGCGGAGGAACTTTCATGGATAAAGTCGTCGAAGAAGGATGCCATCGCCTTGCTGAAGGCCGACCATCGCCAGGTCGAGAAGTGGTTCAAGGAATTCGACAAGGCCCGGGTGGCCAGCCGCAAGAAGAAACTCGCAACGCAGATCTGCGGCGCACTCCGGGTGCACACCACGATCGAGGAAGAGATCTTCTACCCGGCCTTCCTGGCTGCGACGAAAGACCAGGACCTGCACCACGAGGCCGAGATCGAGCATGACGGCGCCAAAAAGCTGATCGCAAGCATCGAAAGCACGGGCCCGGAAGACGAATACTACGGCGCGCGGGTCACGGTGCTCTCGGAGATGATCAAGCACCACGTCAAGGAAGAAGAGCAGCCGGGCGGCATGTTCGCCGAGGCGCGGAAGTCCGACATGGACCTGGACCGGCTCGGCCAGCGCATGCAGGCGAGAAAGGCGCAGCTCGAGCGGCGCGACGCCTGACGCGGGCGCAGCCCGGACCCAAGTCCCTATAATCGAAGGGTGAGCGAATCACCCATCCCTCCCGCCCTGTCCGCCACGGCGCGGGGCGCGCAAATGTTCCCGGTCCTCACGGCGGCACAGTGCGAACGGATCGCCGCGCACGGCCGCCGCCGCGCGACGGCGCAGGGTGAGGTGCTCTACGACGTCGGCGCGATGCCCCTGCCCTTCATCGTGGTCGTATCCGGGGAAATCGAACTCCTGCATCCGTCCGAGCCAACCGACACCCTGATCCAGTCCCTTGGCGCCGGGCAATTCACCGGTGAGTTCAACCTGCTGGCCGGCCGACGCGCACTCGCACGGGCGCGCGTGCGCGAAGCCGGCGAAGTGCTCGAGCTCAGCCGTGAACAGTTGCAGCTGCTGATACAGACCGATTCCGAGCTGAGCGAGATCCTGATGCGCGCCTTCATCCTGCGGCGCGTCGCGCTGATGGAGCGCGGGCTCGGCGACGTCGTGCTGATCGGATCGGCGTTCTGCGCGGGCACGCTGCGCGTCAAGCAGTTCCTCGCGCGCAACGCGCACCCCTACACATACCTCGACCTCGAACGGACGCCGACGTGCAGCTCCTGCTCGACCGGTTCCAGGTCAGCGTCGACGACATCCCGGTCCTGATCTGCCGCGGATCCCTGGTGCTGCGCAATCCCACCAACCGGCAGATCACCGAGTGCCTGGGACTTCAACGAATCCATCGACGCGACGCACATCCGCGACGTCCTGATCGTCGGCGCCGGCCCCTCCGGGCTCGCGGCCGCCGTGTTTGCCGCGTCGGAGGGCCTCGACGTGCTCGTGATCGAGGCCAACGTGCCCGGCGGCCAGGCCGGCACGAGCTCGAAGATCGAGAACTTCTTCGGGTTCCCGACCGGCATCACCGGCCAGGCCCTGACCGGGCGCGGCTTTGCCCAGGCGCAGAAATTCGGCGCCCAGGTCATGGTCGCGACCGGCGCGGGAAAGGCTCGACTCGCACGCCGGCCGTATCGCGTCGAGATCGGGGACGGCCAGAGCGATAGAGGCCCGCACGGTCGTCATCGCGTCCGGCGCCGAGTACCGCAAGCCGGACGATCGCGAACCTGGCGCAGTTCGAGGGCGCCGGCGTCTACTACGCCGCGACCTTCATGGAATCGCAGCTCTGCCGGGGCGAGGAGGTCGTCGTCATCGGCGGCGGCAACTCGGCAGGCCAGGCCGCCGTGTTCCTGGCACAGACCGCCGCGCGCGTGCACATACTCGTACGCGGCGACGGGCTCGCCGACACGATGTCGCGCTACCTGATCCGCCGCATCGAGCAGAACCCGGCGATCGAGCTGCACACCCACACCGAGCTCTGTGCGCTCGAGGGCAGCAATCACCTCGAGCGCGTCGACCTGGCGCGACCGGAGTACGGGCGAAAAGACGGATGTGCGAGATCCGGCACGTATTCATCATGGCCGGCGCGGATCCCGCCACGCACTGGCTCAACGGCTGCGTCGCGCTCGATGCGAAGGGATTCGTGAAGACCGGTTCGGCGACTCACCGACGAGGAACTCGCGACGGCCGGATGGCCGCTCGCCCGGCACCCGCTCCTGCTGGAGACGACACTGCCCGGCGTTTTTGCCGTGGGCGACGTGCGCGGCGGCAACGTCAAGCGCGTCGCCTCGGCGGTCGGCGAGGGATCGATCTCCGTCGCCTTCGTCCACCAGGTCCTGGGCGAGTAGGCTCGCGCCCTAGGGGCTTGCGGCAACCCGCCCGGTCATTTCGATCGGCTGCGGCACCACGGGATCCCCGAATCCATCCAGCAGCAACACGACGCCCTCGGCAGGTTCGGCGACGCCATCGATCCGCGTCGGGATCGTCACCGTTCTCGCGGTATCGCCCGGCTGGAACTCGATGCCGAGCCAGAGTCCGAGCTCCGACAGCGGCACCGCGGGGTCGGGCGGCGTGATGCCGAACTGCTCGAGGAAAGCCGGGTTCACGTCGTCCGTGTCCAGTTCCGGAAACCGGCCGCCCGCGGGAAGGATCTGCACCGACCAGAACGCCCAGTTCGCCATCGGCTCGGAGAGGCGGAACGTCCACGAGATTGTCCCGCCTTCAGCAACCGTCAGGTGGGCTTCGTCGACGGTGAGTGTCGGTGCGGGGTCATCTTCCTCGACCAGGACGGTGCCGGCGAAAGTCTCCGGTAACCGCGTTCTTCTGCGCGAGCAGCGTCACCTGCGTCAGCTGCGCGAACGGGTTGTACACGTCGTCGGCGCGATAGGTGAAGGGAATGGTCGCGACTGTCGCGCCGGGCTCGAGCACCAGCGGGAATCCTGAAGTCGGGTTGTCGAGCGCGGCGAAGTTCGTGGTCTGCACCCAGAGCGCGCGCGCGCTTCGTGACCTCGCCCTCGATGGTGACCGGCAGCTTCGATCGTCGTCTCGCCGCCACGGCCCTCCGGCACGACGAACCGCCCGACACTGACCTTCGGCAGATGGATCGGGCTCGCTCGCCGCAAGGGTCGCGGTCCTTGGTCGAGACGTCGAGCAGCCAGAAGCGGCCGCGCGGCGTGCGCGGGATCAGCTCGATCCCGGTGATGCGGCTGGCGTCGAAGCCGCGCAGCGGCGCGCGAAGCTGCCGCGCCACGACTTTCCCGAGCGGCGCCGGCCCGTGATACGAGCGCAGCGTCATCGGGCGCGACCCGAGGGCGGTCCAACGGCCTGCCGCATCGCGGACGCGGACATCCAGCTCGACGGGCGCCGCGCCCGGCTCACCGGCGATGCGGAAGTCGAGCGCATCGCCGTGGCCCGACGCCGGCGTCACGGGAATCCGGACGCTGCCGCCCGCTCGCGTCCAGTCCACCTGGAGTGCGCGTGGCGCGGGCGCAGTCTCCACGAAGGCCATGGGCGACCAGTGCGGGATCAGCTCGAAGTAAAGCTGCGGCGTGCAGCCGGTTCGGACATCGAAGGGCCCGGCCATGTAAGTAGCCGCGGCACTCGACGCGCGCTGAGCGCCGTCGTGCCGACAGGCGTGCCGCGCCCGGCCGCATACAGCACGCGCTTGTTGCCGCCGATGGCGTGCACGAAGGCGCTCGCGCGACCGATCGAGCGCGGCTTCACGCGCGTGCCGTCGAGCAAGGGCAGCGAACGCGTATCGTCCGCGACCGCGAGATCGACGAGCGCCGCCGTGTATGCAAGTCCGACCGCCTGTTGTTCGGCGGGCGTGAGGCGCGCGGTCCCGGTTCTCCCCGCACTGCGGATCGCGCGGAGCTGAACCAGTCGTCCCAGGCAGGCGACTTCGACAGGCCCGGCGTCCACTCGGTGTTGTAGTAGTTGTGGTTCGTGCCCATCGCCATGACCGAGGACCGCAATGCGCGGTCGCGCGTGAGGTCGCGGCCGACGTCCACGTACTGCTGGCCCTGCAGGTCCGACACGTCGCCGTCGCAGAACGGCAGGATCACCGTCGTGTGCACGCCGGGTGCGACCTGGCGGCCGAAAGCGGTCGGCCCGATCAGGACGAGGCCCTGCACCTGCCAGGGATCGTCCGGCATAGGAATCGATCGTCGCGCGCTCGACGCCTTCCCCGCCGCGGCTGTGGCCGACCAGCACGACTTCGTCGAGGTCCACGCGGCCCTGGAAGCGGCCGCCCCAGGGATCGCCGCCGTGCGCGGACCATTCGGCCCACTGCGCGAGGTGATGCCGCACGAGCTCGCGAGCGCGCGGACGCACCGCCGTCCTCGAACACGCCGTCCTGGCCGTTGATGCCGTTCGCGGAGATGGAGACGACGAGGTAGCCCTGCGAGGCGAGCACGTCCGCGATGTAGCGGTAGCCGGTATGGCTCGGCACCGGGCGCCAGCCCGGAAAGCACGGCCAGTCGCCGGAGGCCTCGCCATCCGGCCCGCCGCGATAGCAGGTGCTGTGGCGGCCGTGCAGGAACAGCACGAGCGGCATCGGGCCTCGCGAGCCCGACCGGCGTCGTGACTTCGGCCAGGACCTCGATCGGCGCGGGATAGTCCGGGAGCGAAAGTCCCGGCAGCTCGTACTTCAGGCGACGCGTTTCGTAAGGACCGGGCGTCGCGGGATCGACGGTCGCCTGCGCGATGGCAGGCTCACGAGGCGGCGTGACCGGCGTCATCCGCAGCTGAGCCTGGCCTGCATCTCCGTCGACGCGACGGCCGGCGGCCCAGACGGACAGGTCCTCCAGCGACGAGCCCGGCGGCAGGCGCAGCCGCAGCGTGTTGCCGCGCTGCACCGGATAGCCGAGCACGCGATCGCCGGTTCGGATTTCGTAGCGCGCGCCGCCCATGCGAATCGGCGTGTCGCTCGTCCACACCAGTTCGCTGCCTTCGAGCTGCCATCCGCTCGGCAGCGCAGCGGCAGTCGCCGAGGCCGTCCAGGAAAGCGCTGCGATGAGCGCGAATGCAGCGAAACTCTGCGCTGGACGCGCGCCTCAACCTGCTGCAGGCGCAGGTCGCGCCGCACTTCCTGTTCAACACGCTGGCGAACGTGCAGGCGCTGGTGGAAACCGGGTCGCCAAAGGCTCCGGACGTGCTGCGCAGCCTCGTCGCCTACCTGCGCGCCGCCGTGCCGCGCCTCAACGAGCCGGTCACCACCCTGGGCCAGGAACTCGACCTGGTGCGCGCCTACCTCGAACTGATGCGCATGCGCATGCCGGACCGCCTGTCAGTACGAACTGAATGCCGACGCTCGACGCTGCGCACTGCGCTGCCCGCCGATGACTCTGCTGACGCTGGTCGAGAACGCCGTTCGGCACGGCATCGATCCGGGCGAGGAAGGCGGCGACCATCGCCATCACCGTCCGCAAGGCAGGCGATCGCTGCCAGGTCCGCGTCGCCGATTCCGGCGTCGGCCTCCGGGAATCGGATCGCGGACTCGGGACCGGGACTCGCAGCATTGCGTGAGCGCCTGGCGCTCGTCTTCGGCGACGAGGCGCGGCTTCACATCCGCGCGCGCGAGCCGCGCGGCGTGGTGGCCGAGATCGAGTTTCCGGCGCGCGAGGCTGGCGCCTGATGGCACCGCGTCCCACCGCCCTGATCGCGGACGACGAGCCGCTGCTGCGCGAGGCGTTCGCCCGCCAGCTCGCGCAGGCCTGGCCGGAACTGGAGATCGTCGCCGAGGCCCGCAATGGACGCGAGGCCGTCAAGCTGTTCGAGTCGAAGCGGCCGGACATCTGCTTCCTGGACGTGCAGATGCCAGGCGTGTCAGCGGCGTGGAAGCGGCCCGCAGATCGGCCGCAGGCACACCTTGTCTTCGTCACCGCCTAAGACCTACGGGGACCGGGCCTCCGGGCGGCGTACTACGATACCTCGTGAAGCCCGTCGAGCCCGCGCGCCTCGCGGAGACCGTCGCGCGCCTCAAGGAACGCCTTGCAGCCGCGCGCACCGGCGACGAACACGGACGCCCTGCTCCGCCAGCTCACGATCCCGGGATTTCAGACACGCTCTTTGCGGCGGCTGATGCCGACTGCCGCTACGGCCGGCTGAACAAGGCGCCGTGCGGAATGCCCCTGGCGTCGCCGCCGTGCGGCCAGGACTTGTTGTCCATGCGAAAGCCCGGCTCGGTCGCGCCTTCCTCGCGAAAGCGCGGGTCCAGCGACAACTGGCCCGTCGCGGGATCGAAGCGCGCGATCATCACGCGGTGCTTCAGTCCCTCGTAGCCCGTCACGACGACCCGCCGGTGATCCGGAGAGATCGCGATCCAGTGCGGCACGTCATCCGCCCCGAGGGTGACGCGACTGACTTCGCGTGGCGCCGCCGGGTTGCTGATGTCGAGGCTCACGACGGCGCTCCAGGCCGGCACCGTGACGAGATAGTAGTGACCTGCGATGACCGGGATGGCGCAGTACTCATCAGGTTTCTGCGGAAACGAGGCGACGAGGCGCGCGGTGGGCGCCTCGCCCGCCAGTCCTTCCATCAGGTACAGGCCGCAGCGGAACGTCGAGACCAGCACCGTCTTGCCGTCGTCCAGGAGCCGTGGCTCTGCCGTGAGCAGGCCTTCGTTGCCGACCGGGCCGTCGGGCAATGGGAAGGTGTGCAGCAGTTCGAGATCTTTCAGGCTCCACACCTGCAGGTTGCGCGAAGCCGGCGAATCCGCGTGCATGTCGGTCGTGGTCGTCACGATCCGGTCCAGGGACGGCACCATCGCGGCGCTGTAGACGCGCTGCCCCGGATTCGTGCCCGGTGAATCGGCCGAGCGTGAACGGACCGGCACGCCGGCCGGCGTCATCTCCACGACGCCGCCCGTGCGCATCCCGCCGGTGTCGTGATCGTGACGCATCTGGAAAGTCGCCAGCACGTTGCCGTTCGGCAGGCGGACGAACGAATGCGGGTGCGAGTACCCCTCGACGTCCCCGAACTGGCTGACGATGCGCGGCTTTTCGGGATCGCGCAGGTCGAACACGAAACTTTGCCCGCTTTCGAAGCCGTTGGCGAACAGCTGTCCGTCCGCCGGCATCTCGTGTTCGGTGTGGTGCGGGCCATTTCCGCGGCCCGGAACCGGCAGCGTCGCGACCAGGCGGCCGTAGCGATCGTCGGCTTCGGTCACGTCGAGTACCGCGAGGAAATCCGGCTGCGCCCCGTCGGCGGCCGCCGTCCACAGGTAGAGGTATTGCCGCGCCGTGCCGTCCGAGCCGGACGCATGGACGCTGAAGGCTGCAAGTATCACCAGCGCCAACGAACTGATTGTCTTCATGCTCAGATCGGGTCGTCGATGGACTTCGCGAGCGGCGTGAAGAGCTTCGGCCCCTGTTCCGTCATGACCCAGCAGTCCTCCATGCGGATCCCGAATTCGCCGGGAATGTAGATCCCGGGCTCATCGGAGAAGCACATGCCGGCCTGCAGCAGCGTACGATCCGCGCGCATGAGGTTGGGCGGCTCGTGGCCGTCCATGCCGATGCCGTGTCCAGTGCGGTGGGACGTGCCGGGCAGGCCGTAATTCCTGGCCCAGCCCTTGCCCTCGTAAAAATTGCGCACGGCGATGTCGATGTCGCCGACGGGCTGGCCGACCTTCGCGGTCTCGAGCGCAATCTCCTGGCCGCGCTTGACGGTCTCCCACACTTCGCGCTGGCGCGCGCTCGGCTTCCCGTACACCCAGGTGCGCGAGATGTCGGAGGCGTAGCCGTGGTACTTGCCGCCGGTGTCGATGAGGACCGTGGAGCCCTCGCGGACGCTCTGCGGCTTTTCCGTGCCGTGCGGATAGGCGCTCGCCTCGTTGAGCAGCACGAGGGAGAACGGCTCGGTGCCGCCCTGCTCCACCATCTTCGCCTCGAGTATCGTCCGGATGTCCCCCGCGGACATGCCTGCCTTGAGGTTGGCATGTACATGGCGGATCGCGTTGATGGTGATGGCGGCCGATGCTTCCATCAGTGCGATCTCGGCCGGCGACTTGATCATGCGGCAGGCGTTGACGAGCCCCTCGCCGGAGATGATCGGGCGGTTTAAGCCGGACACCTTGCTCACGTGGTCGACGATGAAATGGCGGGTCGTGTGCTCGACCGCAAGCGGCTGCCCTGCGGGCAGGTCGGTGCAGGCCCTGGCGATGAGCTCGAACGGGCTCTGGTCTTCGTGCCAGGGGCGGACATCGGCGTCGACCGTGAGGCTCTCCTCGACGGACGGTACTTCGAAGAACGGCGTGATGACGACGGTCTGGCCGGACGCCGGAACCAGGGCGGCAGTGGTGCGTTCGGAGCGCCACCAGCGGATGCCGGTGAAGTACTCGAGGGAGGAGCCGGCCTCGATGAGGCAGGCGGCGACGTTCTGGTCGCGCATCAGGGACTGCAGCTTCGCGAGGCGCGAGGCGCGCTCAGAGGCGGTGATCGGCAAGGCACCTGCGATGGGCTTCGCGCCTGCATCCGCGGCCTGTGCCGCGGCGCCGGCCATCCGGCCCTGAAGCAGCGCACCGGCGACGGCGGCACCGAGGAAAAAGCGGCGGTTGAGCGTGTTCATAACGCTAGCGTATCGCGAGTGGCGAGCCGCCTGCCACGCCATCGCAGCGTCAGTCGATCGTGACGATGACCTTGCCGCGAGCCCGCCCGGCCTCGAGGTAATGCATGGCCTCCCGGACTTCGGCGAGGGGATAAGTGCGGTCGATCACGGGCACGACCTTGCCTTCCTCCATCAGCCGCGCAAGTGTCGTCGAGGTCTTCGCCGCTGTGGTGCGAGATGAACATGCCGAGGTCCTGGTCCACGAACCAGGAGATCACCAGCGCCTTGATCGGCGCGAGGAAGGCCTCGAACCAGGGATTCGCGTCGGGGCCGCCGCCGCCGATCAGGATGAGCTTGCCATCGGGCGTGAGCACGCCGCGCACCTCCAGCACGCCGCGATTCACCACGTTGTCCATGACGACGTCGTACTGCCGGCCGCCTTGCGTGAAATCCTCGCGCGTGTAGTCGATGACGTGATCGGCGCCGAGCGACCGGACCAGATCGACGTTCCTGGTACTGCATACACCCGTTACCTCGGCGCCCAGAGCCTTCGCGATCTGCACGGCAAACGTCCCGACGCCGCCCGAGGCGCCATTGATCAGGACCTTCTGCCCGGGCTTGAGCGCGGCGCGGTCGCGCAGCGTCTGCAGCGCCGTGAGGCCCGCCACGTTGACGGCGGCCGCCTGCTCGAAGCTGATGCCCGCGGGTTTCAGGGCCAGATTGCCGTCTTCGGCGATCGTCAGGTATTCGGCGAGCGCGCCGTTGGCGCCGCCGAAGACTGCGTCGCCGGCCTTGAATTTCGTGACGCCCGGGCCGACGGCCTCGACGATGCCGGCGAAATCGGTGCCCGTGCGTGGATCCTTGGGCGCGCCGTAACCGGAACCCAATCGCATCACGTAGGGCGTGCCGCGCATGTAGTGCCAGTCGACCGGGTTGACGCTGGCCGCGTGCACCTTCACCAGCACCCTGCCTTCCGTCACGGACGGCTTCTCGATGTCCTCGACGGTGAGAACGTCAGGAGGCCCGTAGCAGCGGCCCATGACGGCCTTCATCGTCGGCGTGCCGGCGGCGGGTCCCGTCACGGGCTCGCAGGCGGACTCGTGGCTGAGCGCCCAGGCGAATCCGGCAACGACCAGCACCAGGAGTACGCCTGTCGAACCGAGGATTCGACGTCGCAAGGTTGCCATGGAGGAGCCTCTCGAACTTGGGACTGCATTCTGCGATGCGGGGGTCCCTCGCGCCACGACCTTCATCCGACCCTGCCGCACTGCGTCGGCGCAGGGCGTCATTCGTCGCTCACGGAGTTCCACTATGCTTGCAACATGACTCTTTCAGGCCTTCGCAAGCCGGTCCTGGTCCTGGCCATGCTGTGCTCCAGCGCCGGAGCTTCGGCATCCGAAGCGCCTTACGCCGCCGCCGACCGCATCTTCGCGGAGTACCAGCTCGACGCGCACGTCCCGGGCCTCGTGTACGGCGTCGTCGCGAACGGGCGCCTGGTCCACGTCGGGACGCTGGGCATCCAGGACACCGAATCGAATCGCCCCGTCACGGCCGATACGCTCTTTCGCGTGGCGTCGATGACCAAGGCCTTCACGGCTCTCACCGTGCTGAAACTGCGCGACGACGGTCGCCTGCGCCTCGATGCACCGGCTTCCGAATACGTGCCCGAGATGAAGGGCTGGGATTACCCGACCGACGACTCGGCGCCGATCCGCGTGCGCGACCTGCTGAACCACGCGGGCGGCTTCGTGACGGACGACCCCTGGGGCGATCGACAGACGCCGCTGCCGGAAGCGGATTTCAGCAAGCTCCTGCAAGGCGGCGTGCCGTTCACGACGGTGCCCGGAACGCGCTACGAGTACTCCAACCTCGGCTACGCGATCCTGGGCCGCATCGTCACCAACGTATCGAAGTCGCCCTATTCCGAAACGATAACCCGCACGCTGCTGGAGCCGCTCGGGATGCAGGCGTCGGGCTTCGACGCCGAGGCCGCGCCCCGCGAGCGACGGGCACTCGGGTATCGCTGGGAAGACGACACCTGGCGCCTCGAGCCGACGCTTGGTCCCGGCACCTTCGGCGCCATGGGTGGATTGCAGACGAGCGCCAACGACTACGCGAAGTGGGTGACGTTCCTGCTGTCGGCCTGGCCGCCGCGCGACGGTGCGGATGCCGGACCGGTCCGGCGTGCGACGGTTCGCGAACTCGCGCAGGGCTCGAACTATCCGCGCATGCGCGACCGGCCGGCCCGCACCGGTACGGCACCCAGCCGCCAGCCGATCGCCTACGGCATGGGCATGATCGTCGCGATCGACGATGCGCTCGGGTTCACGATCAGCCACAGCGGCGGATATCCCGGTTACGGCTCACACGTGCTGCTGCTGCCGGACCGCGGCATCGGCATCTTCGCGATGGCGAACCGGACCTACGCGGGACCTTCGCGCGCGGTCTGGGATGCCGCGGTCGCACTCGACGAAGCGGGACTCCTCGGTGAGGAACGTGAATCAGAGATCAGCGAATCGCTCGCTTCCGCCTACCGCGCTGCCGGTGCGATGTATCAGGCGGGCTCGGTCGACGCGGCCCGCGAACAGCTTGCGATGAACTTCCTGCTCGACCGCGACGCCGCGCATTGGTTGCGGGAATTCGCCAGGCTCAAGGCGGAGGTCGGCGAGTGCGACACGACCGCGCCGATCTCGGCAACGGGCGCGCACACCGGCGACTTCAGCTGGCGTTGCAAGCATGGGCGGCTCAACGGCTCTCTGATGCTCGCCCCCACGCGGCCGCCGACCATCCAGGGCCTGGATTTCTCGCCGATCAAGCCTTGACGAGGGCCTCGAACGCAGGATCGAGGTTGCCGCCACAAATGACGATTGCGACGGTCTTGCCGGCGTAGTCGGCGGCGTTCCTGAGGTACGCGGCAACCGCGACGCCCGCGGCGCCCTCGATGACCTGTCCTTCCTCGCGGAAGAAGCGCCGCGTCGCGTCCAGGATCTCCGCCTCCGTCACCAGGATGCTGCGGTCGATGGTGCGCCGCGCGATCTCGAGCGTGATGGCACCCGGTTCGACGCCACCGGCGGTGCTCGTCGAATACGTCGGCTTGTCCGTGAAGACGTCGAGGAACCTGCCGGCACGCATGCACTCGTGGAGCGCCGGCGAATTCTCCGGCCAGCAGCCGACGATCTCGGTGGCGGGCGACTCGCGCTTGAGGTGCATGCCGATGCCGCCGATCAACCCGCCGCCGCCGACCGCAACGAAGATGGCGTCGAGCTTCGCGATGCCGAGGTTGCCGAGCTGGCGCAGGACCTCCACGGCTACCGTGCCCTGCCCCGCAACGACGTCGGAATCGTTGTAGGGCGAGACGTACGGGCGGCCCGATGCATCGGCCTCGCGACGGGCCGCGATCTCCGCAAGCAGCGGGTCGCCAGGGACCGTGTGCACACGGGCACCGAGGGACTCGATCTTGCTGCGCTTTCCCGGATGCAACTGATCGGACACATAGATGTCGACGGGGATCTGGAGTTTGCGGCCGATGGTCGAGGTCGCGATCCCGTGGTTGCCGGTTGAAGCGACGACGATCCCGCGCGCGATCTGCTCGTGCGGCATGGAGAGGAGCTTCGCGGCGGCTCCGCGCAGCTTGAAGGAGCCGGTCTCCTGGAGGTTCTCCAGCTTGAGGAGAACGCGCGTTTTCGCGGTCGTACCGAGTTCGCGGGACTCCGTGAAGGGCGTTTCGCGAACGTAAGGCCGAATGAGCTTCTCTGCAGCTATCGAGTCCATGAAGCGGATTCTACCGCCGTCCCGGGTCTTGCCTATTCCGCGTCGTACGCGAACAGCACGGCCACGATCTTCCAGCCGTCCTTCCCTTCCGCCAGGTGCAGCCCGAGTTTCCCGGGTCGTTCCTCGCCTTCGTCCACGAAGACGAAGTCCGCGCTCACCCGCGCGATCCGCCGACCCATGTCGACGCGCACGTTCTCCAGGCGCTCGGAGATCTTTCGCCCCGTGGCGAAGTAGTTCTTCTGGCGCAAAACGAACTCGTCGCGCGTGCGCGTGACGATCGCCCCGTCATCGCCCGGGAAAGCGACGACGACTGCCGGGTGAAAGAGATGGCTCCATGGCTCGAGCGTCGGGCCGCTGTAGAGCCCGATGTAGTCGGCCACGATCCGGTCTACGGCAGCGCGGTCGGCCTCGACGGAAGCGTGAACCGCCTGGCCGAAGGCCAAGGCGACGCAAGCGAACAGCAGCGCGATGCAGGTGTGCGCGCCCCTCACGGCTGGGCCCGCGCCGGGAAGTCGCGAAACACCTCGGCAACCGCGCTGTTCACGACGGCCGGCTCGGCGCCGCCCTTGCCGAGCTCGCGTGCGACGCGGCCCTGCCACACCTCGGCCTTGCGCACCGGGTCGATGGCATGGATCACGAGCGTGCCTTCGGTCACGTTCTTGACGCCTGAGCTGCTGACACCGACGGAGCCGCCGCTATTGCCGCCCCAGCTCCCGACGCCGACACCGATGCGAATCGGGTTGTTCTTGACCGTCTCGGCGCGGGCCGCTTCGTAATCGATGCGCAGGTCCGGCGTCGTGCCCGCCGCAGCTTCCTCGTAGCCCCGCTTCTTCAGCTCCGACGCGATGGCCGTGCGGATGTTGTTCTCGACCAGCGACAGCGGCTGGACCTGGCCGGATGCGTCGGTGCGCGCGGCATCATCCCAGCCGAAGGTCTTGTAGGCGCCGAAGTTCGCCGCGGGGTCGCGCATGGAGGTGGGTTGCGGCGCCGGGGAGGCGCAGCTGGCGAGCATGATCGCAGCGCCCAGAACGGCGCCACGAGGGTGACTCTAAGAACCGGATGGGGCTGGTTCATACGGGGAACTCCTTAATAGGGTTTGAGAATAAACCCCTTAACGGCCAATCAAGTAAGCTACCCGCGCAGATTCCACCAACTTCCTGCTGCAAGCGCCGTATTTGGTAAGTCGAACAACCATTGCCGGTCAAACCGGCCGAGGGGAGAGGCAAGATGGCAACTTCGGAACACAGCGCGCCCAAGTCCAGGGTCTGGATGGTCGTCGCCGGGATCGTCGTGCTGGCCGGCGTGGCTTACGTGGCGACAATCTACCCGCCCGCCGAGGATACGCTTGCCGGATCCGTGACCCCTGCCGATCGCTACCGGGCCGACCTCAAGCCCACGGACCTGACCACGCTCCCCTTGGGCGACCAGTCCGTGTCGCAGTTCATGCAGACCGACCTCTACCAGAAGATCGTGTCCGACAAGGCCGTGGCCGCTGCGTTTGCCTCTGACGCCTTCCGCGACGCATTTGCCAGCCAGGCCTCGCGCGATGCCCTCAAGAACCAGGCGTCCCGCGACGCCTTCGCGAGCCAGGCTTCCCGCGACGCATTTGCCAGCCAGGCCTCGCGCGATGCGTTCAAGAACCAGGCGTCCCGTGACGCGCTCTCGAACCAGGCCTTCCGCGACGCCTTCGCGAAACAGGCCTACCGCGACGCGTTCGCCAACAAGGCTTTCCGGGATTCCTTCAAGAACCAGGCCTTCCGCGATGCGTTCAAGGACCAGGCGTTCCGCGACGCATTCGCAAAAGAGGCTTCTCGCGACGCTTTTGCGAGCCAGGCGTCCCGTGATGCATTCGCCAGCAAGGCGTTTCGCGATGCGGCGGCCGGCCAGGCGTTCCGCGATGCCTTCTCCAACCAGGCTTTCCGCGATGCATTCAAGGATCAGGCGTTCCGCGACGCCTTCGCCAGCCAGGCTTCGCGCGACGCGTTCAAGGATCAGGCGTTTCGTGATGCCTTCGCCAACAAGGCGTTCCGTGATGCCTTCGCCAACAAGGCGTTCCGTGACGCATTCGAGAATCAGGCATTCCGCGACGCACTCGGCAACCAGGTATTCCGCGATGCCTTCGCCAACGAGGCGTTCCGTGATGCCATGGGCAGCCAGGTATTTCGCGATGCCTTCGCCAACGAGGCGTTCCGCGATGCGATGGCCACGCAGGCATTCCGCGATGCGATGAAGAGCGACGTGATGAAGGCCGATGCCATGAAGAGCGACTCCAGGAGGGGCCTCTCGCAGTAAGAAAAGCCGGCCCGCGGGAGTGCAACAATTGACAGGGCCGCCTGCAGGCATGCCGGCGGCCCTTATTGCGTCCAGGGCCTTTGCCGCCCTGTTGCTGGCCGGGTGTCTGACGAGTGCCCCGGCTCTCGCCGATCCCTTCGAAATGGACGTGCTCGAGACCGACGACCTGCAACTGCTCTATTTCGATCCCTTCCAGACCTACCTGACGCCGCTCGTCGCTGCCACCTTCTACAACTCGCTGCAGTTCCAGCGCCGGGTCTTCGAGTGGACGCCGTACGAGAAAAGCACGGTGCTGCTGACGGATTTTGCGGACTACGGCAACGCCGGCGCCGGTGCCTCGCCGCGCAATGGCGTGACCCTGTTCATCGCTCCGCCCAGTCACACGCTCGAAACCCTGCCGGGTAGCGAGCGGATGTACTCGACGATGAACCACGAGGCCGTGCATCTCGCCAACATGGACGTCGCCAACGCGCGCGACCTGGGCTGGCGGAAGTTCTTCGGCGGCAAGCCGCGGCAGACCGAGGAACACCCGGAGTCGATCCTCTACAACTACCTCACGGTGCCGCGCCTGAGCGTCCCGCGCTGGTACCTGGAGGGCGCGGCGTCCTTCATGGAGACCTGGATGGCGGGCGGCATCGGCCGCGCCCAGGGCGCCTACGACGAAATGGTGTTCCGCGCGATGGTGCGCGACGACGCGCATTTCTACAGCAACCTCGGCCTGGTCTCCAAGGGCGTCGCCGCCGACTTCCAGACCGGCACCAACGCCTACCTGTACGGCACCCGCTTCTTCAGCTACCTCGCCGACGTCTATTCGCCGCAGGCCGTGGTGGAATGGCTGAAGCGCGGCGAGGACAGCGAGCCGTACTACGCCGAGCAGTTCGCCAAGGTCTTCGGCAAGCCGCTCGAGACGGCGTGGAACGAATGGATCGCCTGGGAACACGAGTTCCAGGCCGCCAACCTCGAGTCGGTCCGCCAGTACCCGCTGACACAGGGCCGGCGCCTGACCCGGCAGGGCCTCGGTTCCGTTTCGCGCTCCTACTACGACGCCTCGTCAAACGCCCTGATCGGCGCGTTCCAGTACCCGGGGGTCGTCGCCTATGCCGGCGTCGTATCGCTCGCCGACGGCAGCATCCAGAAGCTCGTCGACATCAAGGGACCGATGAAGTACCGGGTGACGTCGACCGCGTTCGACCCCGACACGCGGACGTTGTTTTACTCGGCCGACAACAACGCCTGGCGCGACCTCATGGCGGTCGACGTCGCCACGGGCAAGGCGCGCATGCTGCTCAAGGACGCGCGCATCGGCGACCTCGCCTACGACGAGTCGGACCGTTCGCTGTGGGGCCTGCGGCACCTCAACGGCTACGTGACCCTGGTGCGCATCCCCTACCCTTACACCGACTGGAAGCAAGTTTACACCTGGCCGTACGGCGACGAGCCGTTCGAACTCGACGTGTCGGCCGACGGTTCGCTGCTCTCGATGTCCATCGCGACGCTCGACGGCTCGCAGTTCCTGCGCGTGTTCCGCAGCGAAGACCTCGAAGCCGGCAAGACGGAGCCCATGGCCCAGCTCGATTTCGGCAAGTCCATTCCGGAGGGTTTCGTATTCACCCGCGACGGCCGCTACCTGTACGGCAGCTCCTATTTCACCGGCGTCTCCAACATCTTCCGCTACGAGATCGCGACCGGCGAACTCGAAGCGGTCTGCAATGCGGAGACCGGCTTCTTCCGCCCGATCCCGATGGCGGACGGCACGCTGATCGTCCAGGAGTACACCGGCGACGGCTTCGCGCCGATGGTCATCGAGCCGAAGCCGCTGGAGGATGTCAGCGCCATCACCTTCCTCGGCGCACAGATCGCGAAGAAGCATCCGATCGTCCGCGACTGGGTCGTCGGCTCGCCGTCGGAAGTCGACCTGGAGCCGATGATCACGCACCGCGGCAAGTACCGGCCGATGCGCGAGCTCGGCTATGGCGACAGCTATCCGATCCTCGAGGGCTATCGCGATTCGGTTGCGCTCGGCTGGCACGTGCGCTTCGAGGACCCGGCGCAGTTCCACAAGCTCGACGTTTCCGCGAGCTACTCGCCGGACAATGACCTGCCCTCGGACGAGCGGCTGCATGCCAATGCGCGCTACCAGACACCGATGTGGCGCTTCGAGTACTGGCACAACGGCGCGGACTTCTACGACCTGTTCGGACCGACCAAGCGCAGCCGCAAGGGCGACGCGTTCGTCGTCGACTACGACAAGGCGCTGATCTACGACGATCCGCGCCGGCTCGACCTGTCGGTCGCGGCGGCCTACTTCACCGGTCTCGACACGCTGCCGGTCAACCAGAACGTGCCGTCCGGATTCAGCGAGATCGTCTCGGCGAAGGCCGAGCTCGCGTACAGCGACACGCGCCGCTCGCAGGGATCCGTGGACCACGAGAAGGGCTATCGCTGGGACCTCGTCACCTACCTCGACCGGGCCGGTGGCGACAACATTCCCAAGGCACACGGCAGCTTCGATTTCGGCTTCGCGCTGCCGCTCGGCAACTCGTCCGTGTGGCTGTACAACTCCGCCGGCGTCGCCAGCGGCGACCGCGACAACAGCCTGGCGAGCTTCTATTTCGGCGGCTTCGGCAACAACTATGTCGATGACGGCGAGGTCAAGCGCTACCGCGACCACGACCGCTTCCCGGGCTTCGAGATCGATGCACTGGCCGGCCGCAGCTTTGGCAAGAGCGTGCTGGAACTGAACCTGCCGCCGTTGCGGTTCGAGGAAGTGGGATCGCCGGGATTCTTCCTCGGCTACGCCCGTCCCGCCCTGTTCGTCGGTGCGCTGACCGCGGATCCGCCCGACGGCTCGGAACGACGCACCGTCTACGATGCCGGTGCGCAGGTGGACCTGAGTTTCACCGTGCTCAACCGCCTCGACATGACCCTCTCGCTCGGATACGCGGCGGGCTTCGAGGACGGCCGCAGGCTCGACGACGAATGGATGCTGTCGCTCAAGATCCTCTAGGACGAGCGCTTCCTGAGCCTGCCCACGAAGGTCTCGTGGACGCGCTTCGCCGAAATGGCGCCGATTTTTTCCCGGTTGGATTTCAGGCCCAGCAGGTAGTACAGGAATGCGCAGCCGGCGCCGACCAGCGCCAGCATGACGACGATCCGGCCCTGGCTCGCCGCGATATTGAAGGTTGCATGGTATGCGCCGGCGAGGATGAGCCCCTCGAACATCTTGGCCTCGTGATAGAGGCGCTCGCGCCGAAACAGGAACACCCGATGCAGCAATCGATATGCGGGCCCTCGGCCGCCGTGTCGGTGTCGAACCTCCTCGGCCGAGAAATGCGCCAGACCGTAGAAATAACCGAGGATCCCCGAAGCGACCGCGTGCATCAGGACGGTCAGCACCGAGCGCAGCAGCAAGGCGGGCGTGTCCCCCGCGGCGAGCAGCCGCGGGAAATACAGGAGCACGTTTTCGGCGAAAGCGAAGGCCAGCCCGACGATGATCGAGAACTCGATCGAGTCGTTGATCGACTGGATGCTGTCGTCGTCGGTGAAGCGGACGATCAGGTGCTTGGAATACTCCTCGGCAAATGCCAGGAAGATCAGGCCGAATGCCATCACCGACAGTCCAAACCAGTGAAACACCGCGACGAAAAGCGTCAGGAACAGGCCGACGCCGAGGAAGTTCAGGGGCTCCTCATAAAGCCCGTTGAACAGCGCAAGCGCCGCTTCGCCTGACTGACGGGTGAATTCCATGACGGACCAGACCGACAGCGACGCCAGCAGCACGATGTTGGCGTACCAGCCGATCTCGACCGACCTGGGCGCCCCGTGGATCGCGCCGGCCAGCGGCAACTCGGGACTGACGGCCGCCATGGCCCAAAGCAGGAAGGGCAACGCGAAGAAAGCCAGCGAAGCACCGTGCACGAACTTGATCCAGCGGTTCTCGTGAAGCAGGTAGATCAGATGGACCAGCGCGACGACCAGCAGCGTACTGATCGCCATCACGGCAAAGGTCAGGTAGACCTGCATGAAGTTCAGTATCTGCAGCGTCAACGGATCCTGCTCGACGACCTCGAGCAGGAACGGCAGGCTGAAGATCGTGGAGATCGAACTCAGCTCCGCCCCGCTGACGCTGGCCGAGCCGGCACCCGAATTGACGACCATCAGGACGAGCACCGCACCGAGCGCTGCGACCGCGGCATTGGCCACGGTCCGGGCCGAGAGCCGCTCCAGAATGAACATGAACAGCGAGAACATGACCAGGAAGTGAAACAGGTCCGCCAGCGGCGCACCCAGCGCGCCGAGATTCTCGCGCAGCTGGTCGTGGCTGAACGTCGCCGCCAGCAGCACCAGCGCCGCGAGCAACAGCGCGCCGAAGCGCAGCGAATGCCGCTTGACCCGTCTTGAGATCAGCTGGAACAGCTTGATGACGCCGATCAACACCAGCGCCACCCCCACGAGCAGCACGAGCAGGCTGAGTGCCTGCTGCATGAAGTCGTGGCCGCTTCGCTGCACCGCCGCGGCTTCGTGGCCGTGGAGCTGTACGCCCAGCCCCGCCATGAACAGGAGCAGCGGCACCACGGCCAGGGTGCCCAGCAGGAAGGTCACAACGACAAGCTGGCGCGATTCAGGGTTGCGGGAGACGAAGAACCACCCCCACACCAGCGAAGGGATCATGGCGACCCCGGCAGCCTGCAGGAATGTCACGACGGTCACGGAACGTCATCGTAGCCGGGACGCCACGAGCTTGTCGCGCGCTCCGATCCGACGCTAGAGTGGCCCGCAAACCCCGCAAACAACCCGCCAACTTGCCGGTTCCTGACGTGTAATTGTTATGAGTGAAGACGTCGACGCAGCGAGGGTCCGGGAGTGCCTGGCGGGCGATCCGCAGGCCTTTGCCGCGCTTGTCGAGCAGTATGAAAAGCCGGTTTACAACGTCGCATTGCGCATGCTGCGCAATCGAGAGGATGCCCGCGACATCGCACAGTCGGTCTTCATGAAGGCCTACCAGAACCTCCCGAACTATGACCCGCAATACAAGTTCTACAGCTGGATCTACCGTATGGCGATCAACGAATCGCTGAACATCCTGCGGGTGCGCGGCCGCAATGCGGGACCCGTGGATGAGCGCCTGGCCGAGGAAACCGCGGGTCCATCCGAGCTGCTGGCCGGGGACCAGACCCGCGAAGCGGTGCTGGAGGCGGTCGACCGGCTCAAGCCGGAACACCGGGCCGTGATCGTGCTCAGGTACTTTGTCGACCGCAATTACGAGGACATGGGCGAGATCCTTGGAATCGATGCCAAGACCGTCAAGTCACGCCTGTACACGGCACGGCAATTGCTGAAGGACCAACTGTCCTCACGCGGGGCTTTGTGAACCAGGACGCGGGCCGGCTTCAGGACCTGATCCAGGCCGACCTGGACGGCGAACTCTCGGTCGCAGAGCGCGCCGAGCTGGCACGCCTTCTGTTGAAGGATCCCGAGGCCCGGCGCCTTCAAGGCGAGCTGCGGAAAACGGACCAGCTGCTGCGTGACATTGCCGCGGCCGAGCCGCCGACGGGCTTGCGAGGCGCCATCCTTGCAGCAGCCGGACAGTCGGCGCGCCCGGGCAATCCCGGGCGTGCGCAAGTCAACTGGCCGGCGTACCGCGTTGCTGCGGCCATCGTCGGTGGCCTGCTGATCGTCGGTCTCAGCTACCTGGTGCGCGAGGGCAATGCGCCGGCAACGGACCTGCAGGGCTCGCTCATCGCGCGGCAGGACCATTGGTCGATTCGGGCAGAAGGTGTCGAGCTCGGAGCCTCGCTGCAGCGAAACGGCGCGAGCCTGAAGCTCGAACTCACCTCGTCGGCGACCGTTGCCTACGAAGTCATCGCCAGGATCGATCCGGCGACGACGACATTCGTCGGCACGACCGGTGACGCGCATTGGACTGCGGCAAGCGGCCAGGTGTCCGTCCAGCCGGCCATGGGCCACCAGGTCGTCGTACTGGAGTTTTCCGGCACGGCGCCGATTCAATTGCAGTTGCGTTCGGGTGGACGGCTGCTGGGAGAAGGTAGGCTAGAATCGGCTCCATGAGCCGGCATGAGCCTTTCACGCTGACGGTCGCCGCGCAGGCTTCCGACCATATGCTCGGCAACCCGCATGCCCCGGTCACCGTCGTCGAATACGGCGACCTGGAGTGCCCCAACTGCCGCCAGGCCGTGTCAGGCATCAACATGCTGCTGAAGCGCTTCGAGAACGAGGTGCGGTTCATCTATCGGCACTTCCCCCTGGAAGAAGTCCATCCGCATGCCGAACTCGCCGCCGAGGCGGCCGAGTGCGCCGGCGGCCAGGGCAAGTTCTGGCAGATGCTCGACCTGGTGTTCGAAAACCAGGCTCATCTTGACCTTCCGCACCTGCGCGGGCATGCGCAGCGGCTCCAGCTCGATCTCGCCCGCTTCGATGCGGAAATGAAAGACCACGTCTACCTGCAGCGCATCCGCGAGCATCAGCAGAGCGGGCGCGAAAGCGGCGTGCGCTCGACCCCGGGATTCTTCGTCGACGGGAAAATCCAGGACGTCTCGTTCGGCATGCACCTGATCTTCGAGGCGGTCGAGGCGGCACTGCTTCGCCGTGGATAAGAGAACGCTCGGCCGCAACGGCCCGACCGTCTCGGCCCTGGGCCTCGGCTGCATGGGCTTGAGCCACGGCTACGGTCCGCCCACCGACACCGGGCAAGGCATCCAGCTGATCCGCGCCGCGTTCGAGCGTGGCGTGACGCTCTTCGACACCGCCGAGGTGTACGGGCCCTACACGAACGAGACGCTGGTCGGCGAGGCCCTCGAGCCGTTTCGAAAAGACGTCGTCATCGCCACCAAGTTCGGCTTCAACATCGGCGCCCAGGACACCGGGAAACCGCTCGACAGCCGGCCGGAGCACATCAAGGCCGTCGCCGAGGCATCCCTCAAGCGACTCCGGACCGATGTCATCGACCTCTTCTACCAGCACCGCGTCGATCCGGACGTGCCCATCGAGGACGTGGCGGGCGCCGTCAAGGAATTGATCCAGGCCGGCAAGGTGAGGCATTTCGGGCTATCCGAAGCAGGCGTGCAGACGATCCGCCGCGCACACGCCGTCCAGCCGGTCGCCGCCTTGCAGAGCGAGTACTCGCTGTGGTGGCGCGAGGTCGAGAAGGAGACGCTGCCCGTGCTGGAAGAGCTCGGCATCGGTTTCGTCCCCTTCAGCCCGCTCGGCCGGGGATTCCTGACCGGCGCGATCGACGCGTCCACGACCTTCGCCAGCGATGACTTCCGGAACCTGGTTCCGCGCTTCTCGGCGGAGTCGCGCAAGGCCAACCTGGACTTCGTGGACCAGCTGGGCCGCATCGCCGAGCGGAAACGGGCGACCAAAGCGCAGGTCGCGCTCGCGTGGCTGCTGGCGCAGAAGCCCTGGGTCGTGCCGATTCCCGGGACGACCAAGCTGCACCGGCTCGAAGAGAACCTGGGCGCGGCGAACGTCGAACTGACGCCGGACGACCTTCGGGAAATCGACGTCGCCCTTTCGCAGATTGCGATACAGGGCGAGCCGCTATTCGGAACAGCAACAGCGCATGGTGGATCGTTGACCTGGGCTTACCGAGCCGCCGGGAGCGCCGGGATGATCATCTCGCCGACGATGTCATCTCGCTCGCGGTTCCACACCCCCTGCCGGTAGTTGCCCGCGGTGAACATGACCGCGAGGTCGAACTGTGGCACCACCAGCAACAGTTGACCGCCATTGCCGTTACCGTGATACGCGCGATAGGTCTTGTCGCCTGATTTCACGCCGATGTGATGCCACGCGTATCCCTCGTCCTCGTCGTAGTACGCCATTGCGAACGCATCGCCTGAGACGCCGGTGGTTTCCGGCGAGATGCGCGTCTGCGCCGCAATCGAGTCCTTGACCCAGGCCTCGGTCACGATGCGCCGGCCGTTCCAGACGCCACCGTCGAGATACGCCTGGCCGATCTTCAGGAAGTCCCGCGTGCGCACGAAGGCGCCGCCGCCGAGGTAGCCCTCCCCGGTCGGCATGACGTTCCAGTAATAGCTGCCGAACTGCAGCGGCTTCGCGATCGTGCGGTCGAACAGGGCCGGCAGCCATTCGCCGGTTGCCATCGTCAGCGCGCCGCCCGTGAGGCTGATGCCGCCGGAACAGTACGCGTAACGCGTACCGGGCTCGTGGACGATCGGCAAGTCGAGCGTGAACTTCCACCAGTTGGGCTGGGCGCGCTGCGTCTGCATCACGTCCTCGCCGCCCGGCGACGGCGATTCCGCGTTGTCGTCGCAGGCAAGTCCCGTCGTGTGGGTCATCACGTGCGCGAGCGTGACGCGGTCCTTGCGCGGATCGGGATTGCCGAACGGCCCGAGCGGCGCCATGACCTCATAAAGCCGGGTCTGCGGCGAGATCTTCGCGCCGTCGAGCATCGCCGCGCCCATCGTGACGGACGAGAACGTCTTGCTGGCAGAACGCATGTCGTGCGGAATGTCGACCCCCTGGCCGTAGAAATACTCGTCGAGGATGAGTTTGCCCTTGTAGGCGATCGCCATGGAGTGGATCAGCCAGGCGCGCTGCGCGGAGGGATCGATGTCGATGATGCGCTGTACGGCGCGCGCGATCGCGGCCTCGTCGACGCCCAGCGCGCCGGCACGCGCGGTGCGCCAGCCGTCGCCGGTTGGTTGCGGCTCGCGGTAGACATATCGCGGGTCGGATCGCGGCCGCGCGGTGAAGAGCGCCGCCTGCGCGGGAGTGGCGCGTGTCAGGCCGAGGGTACGATTCATCGCGTTCCAACGCAGGTCGATGCGCTCGGGACTGCGCGAGACGGTCGCGGTGAGATCGTCGTCGGCAGCCTCGGCGGCCTTGCCGAGGCGCAGGCGGTCGCCCTTGAGCGTCGCAAACAGCTGCATCGCCGGACCGTGAAGATGTTGTTCGGGGTTGCGGATCGCGGCCTTCAGGGCGCCGCCCTCGTCGCGGAAGATGTTCACGTAGAGCGTGAAGGGATCGGGCAGCGGCATCACCGTCGCCCGCCAGCGGTCGGCACCCTCAGGGCGCAGGGTCAGCGGCATGGCGTAGCCCTGCGACGCACCCTCCGGATAGCGGGGATCATCGGTGACTTCACGCCGCACCCAGAAACCGCGCAGCAGGCGCCCCTCGGGAGTGAGGTACCCGCGGAACAAGCCGCCCTCCTCTGGAAAGGCGAGGCGGACTTCATTTCCGCTCGCCTGGGCCTCGGCGGTCGCGCCTGCGATTGAGCCCTGCCATGAAGTCTCCTTGCGGGAAACCGTCAGTTCGCCGGCGAGACCCGTGGGAAAGGTCGTCTCGTAGGCCCAGAGCCCTTCGACGGAGACCTCTCCCGCCGATTGAGCATTTGCGTTGGGGGTAAGAGCCATCGACACCAGGCTGCTGATCGCTACCGCACGAATGAAGGCATGCATGGCTGGGCTCCCTGACCTCGGCCGCTCTTGCGCCGCAATCTCCTAGGATGCACGACAGACGCGAAAGGTTGCAGGGATTGATGCGTCCCGCAAAGCCGGCCAGCAGGCCTTGACGCTGTTCGCTTTCAAGATGAATCGCAACGAGGAACAGAGCCGCGATTGTCGGTGATATCTGACTTCGATTCGCGGTTCCGAAGACGCTTGGTGTCCGCCGTGCGACAGTCCAGTATGAATGCGGCTCAGTCCGGCCAGCGACGGTTACCTTTGTGCACGCGAAATATCGATCTCGAGTCCTGCCCCTCGTCCTCCTGCTGCTGTGCGCCTGCGAGAACAGCGATGACGAAGGCAACATGCTTCCGGACCCGGAGCCGACGCCGCAGCGCGGGGACTTGATCGGCGACTCACCGACGCGGACAGCCTCCTATACGCCCGATGAACTGCTGGCCGTCGCCAGCTCGGGCGACGTGACGCAGCTGATCCTGGAAGAAGTCCTGAGCCCGGAGTGCTCGATCGACGTTTATCACGTCGAGTACCAGACAGTGGATCCGGCGGGAGAGCTCATTGCCGCCTCCGCTGCGCTGATGGTTCCGAACGATTCGGCAAGCCAATGCCAGGGCGATCGTCCGATCGTCCTGTACGCCCACGGCACCCACACCGAGAAAGACTTCAACATGGCGGACCTGGAGTCCTCGGACAACACCGAGAGCCTCCTGATGGCGGGCATGTTCGCGGCCGAGGGCTACATCGTCGTCGCGCCGAACTACGCCGGTTACGACACCTCGACGCTCGGCTACCACCCGTACCTCAACGGCGACCAGCAATCCAAGGACATGATCGATGCGTTGACGGCAGCGCGTTCCGCACTGCCCACCGTGGACGCGCCCGACACCACGGACGGAGGCCAGTTGTTCATCACGGGCTACTCGCAGGGCGGCTATGTCGCCATGGCGACGCACCGGGCCTTGCAGGAAGCGGGAGACACGGTCACTGCGTCCGCGCCCCTGTCGGGGCCTTACGCCCTTTCGGCATTCAGCGACGCGATCTTCCAGGGCCGGGTCACGGGCGGCTCGACGGTGAACCTCACGCTACTGCTCACGAGTTATCAGAAAGCGTATGGCGACATCTACGCGAGCCCGACGGACGCTTACGAAGCGCAATACGCCACGGACATCGAAACCTTGCTGCCGAGCACGACGTCGCTGGGCGATCTCAAGGACCAGGGCAAGTTGCCCGACACCGCGCTCTTCAGCAGCACGCCGCCGGACGCCGCGTACGCGGACATCACGCCTGCGACGACGCCGGCGAACCTGGCGGCGGTGTTCGCCCTGGGTTTCGGCACCGACCACCTGCTGACCAACGACTTCCGCCTTGCCTACCTGCAGGATGCGGACAGCCATCCGGACGGTGGTTTCCCGACCCTGGCCGATGGATTGCCGCCTGCCGATCCCGAGAATCCGTTGCGGCGGGCGCTGAAGACGAATGACCAGCGCAGCTGGACGCCCGAGTCGCCGACGCTGCTCTGCGCGGGAAACCGGGATCCTGCGGTGCTCTATCTCAACACCGAGCTCATGCAGAACTACTGGTCGTCGGAGACGACCGTCACCGTGCTCGACATCGACTCAGACGTCGAGAGCGGCGATCCATACGAATCGCAGAAGGAACAATTCGCGGCTGCAAAGGCAGTCGCGGAGTTGGCTGGCGGCGACGACGAGGTGCTGCAGCTCTACCATGCAGGCCTCGTCGCGCCGTTCTGCCTCAGCGCCGCCAAGTCATTCTTCGACGGGACTTAGCGGAGACTCCCTCGTCAGAGCGGGTCGTACTTGAACTTGGCGCCGCCGAGCGCGGCCTCGTACATCAGCCCACCCTTGACGATCGAGAAGGAAGCCACGCCCTTTTCGTAGCCGGTGCGAGTCTGGGTCGTCGCGTCATTCTTCCCGCCGCTTGCGCCCGAGGACGTACCGGAGGTACCTGCACTGGCTGACGCGCCCGCCGTGAGGGCGACGGCGCTGGCCTTGGCACCGAACTCGAAGTTACCCGACGTGAACTCGGTGAATGCGCGCTCATCCTCGAGGAAGACGAGCAGGGTGTAACCCTGTGCGCCCGCCTGCCAGCCGAAGCTCACTTGATTCATCTTGGCCGTGCCAACCTGCTTGCCTTGCTTGTATACACACCCCGACCCGTGGGCTCCGCCGATGCCGAGTCCGGCCTTGCCGATCGTCGGGAAAATCGCATAACCGTAGCTGTTCTTGAAGTAGCTGGCGCTTTCGCCGGCGGCCTGGAACAACTTGATCGCCTCTGCACACTCGGCCGCACTGTCGTCGGCGCGGGCCATGGTGCCGAACATCGAACTCACTGCGACGCTTACCAGAATCGCGAATAGCCGTTTCATGTCATCCACCCCTGTTTTCTAAGACGAACGAGAAGTTTTCGAGTGTACTGCTCGCAACCTCGAATGGCACGAAAGACGGGTGTCACCGCGCTCCCAAACCTCCCGCGATGTTTGGTATCGTCAAATCAACGACTTGCAGCGCCTGCTTAAATTCCGGCGCAGGAGGCACCATTGGCTCAAGGCGCGACCATGTACGTATTCGACGTCCGGCTGGCCGACGCGGACCGTTCCGTGAACGAAAAGCTGACGATCCGCGCCGCACAGCATCCGTCCGAGACGGCCGACTACCTGCTGACTCGCCTGCTGGCCTATTGCCTCGAGTACACCGAAGGCATCGCCTTCTCGAAGGGCCTGTCCGATCCGGATGAGCCCGCGGTCGTCGTGCGCGACCTGACGGGCGTCCTGCAAGCCTGGATCGAGGTGGGAGCACCGGATGCGGATCGCCTGCACCGGGCCGCCAAGGCAGCACCCCGCGTCACGGTCTATGCCCATCGGGGCCTCGATGCGCTCATTGCGCGACTCGACGGCGCGAAGATTCACCGTGCCGGTGAGATCCGGCTGCGTGCCGTGGATCCGGAGTTGCTGGCCGCACTGGTTGCGCGGCTGAATCGGCGCATGAGCCTCGACCTCACGGTCTCGGATCACACGCTCTACGTCACCCTCGGCGACGAAACACTGACGGGGGTACTCGAGGAGCGACGGCTGGCTGGAAGCTAGTCGGGGCGTGCGCCGTTGATGGCGGTTAAGTATTCTGTCGTCGCTGTACGACGGCGTCCTACAGCAGAGGCCTCGCGGACGCGCTAATTAGATAGGTGCAGGGAAACAAGAGGTAAATCGATGAACATACTCAAGACATTCACAGCGCTGGCATTCGGCTCGATGCTCCTGGCCGGTTGCGGCGCTAATAAGGACGAGTCGAGCGCACAGACAGACGTCCCCTCGCCCGCTGTGGAAGAGCCGGCGACACCGGCAAGTGAGCCGGCGTACCCTGCGGATGAAACGGGGACGATGCCTTCTGACGAGCCGGCCCCGGCCACGTCGGATACGTTGCCGTCGACCGAGGAGCCGCCTCCGTCAGAACCGGCGCCGCCGCCGAACGGCTGAGAACCGCAATCTGAAACAAGAGGGCCACCTGATCGGTGGCCCTTCTTTTTTGCCAGTTGAACTTAATGTGGGCGCGAAGTTTCAAGAAGTGCGAGCCAGCGCATCAGCTATCTATATGGAGGGGCCAGTCGCCGCGCGATGTGTTGGATTTCGCTGTGCGCTGGTTCCGTTCCGGCAATCGCCTCCCGCGTAACAATGTCCCCATGATTCGAGCCTATCTCGCAAGAGCCGCAGTGGACGCTCGCGGCCTCCGTGGACAGATCGCCGTGGTGGCCGCTTTCACCGGCCTCCTCATGCTTCCCTACGCGCTCAGCTTGCTCGCCGCCTCCGGGCCCCGGCTCAACTGGAACTACGCTTATCTGACGATTGGCCTCATCGTTGCAGGCACCGTCAGTCGGGCGGTCTTCGTGCTCGCCGGTTACTTCCTGATCCTGGCATCGCTCGTACTTCAGCACATCGGCCGACATTGGGGACTCGGCCAACTCGACTCCCGGCTCGAGGCGTTCTACGAGTCGCCGACCGGCGAGACGATCGAGTACCTGCGCAGCCACATCGATGCCCTCGATGCAATCTTCGTGCTTCTTGCAATCGTGCTCGGGCTCGCCCTGGTGCGCTACGCGAGAAAAGCAGTCCGCCTGCCGATGGCGCTGACCGGGCTGGCCCTGGTGTCACTCGTCGTCTGGGTCGGAATCGGCGCCCTCCTGCGCATGGACATCCCGCTGCGTCGCTTTCCGCCGCTCGAACTGGCGAGGGACGTCTTCGAAGCCCGGCAACGCTATGCCCAGCTGTCGCGCCGCGCGGAAAACCTGAAATCCGCAGCGATCGAAACCAGCCACTGCAGCCTGAACTACGACAAGGTCGTCATCGTGCTCGGCGAGTCGGCGATCACCGACCACATGAGCGCGTTTGGCTATCCAAAGCCGACCACCCCATTCGTCGATGCTTCACGACCGCGAAAATTCGACGCGCTCTCGCCCGCCAACCAGACGCGCTACGCACTTGCCATGATGCTGACGGAAGCGACGCCCGACGCATTCGACCGCTTTTTCCAGACACCGAGCCTCGTCGCACAGTTGCGCGCCTGCGGCATGCACACGCTCTGGATCTCGAACCAGGGTCGCCGCGGCCGGTACGACAGCTTCAGCACGTCACTCGCAATGGAAGCGGACGAGCAGGTCTTCCTGAACGAGGAGTCCTGGACGGCGGTGACCTACGACGAGCGGATCGTCGAAGAGCTGGAGCGACGTGGCGACTTCAAGCGGTCTCGTCAGGCGACTTTCGTCCATCTCATCGGGTCGCACACGAAATACAGCGAGCGCTACCCGCAGGGCTTCGGGTTCCCGGACATCCTGGACACCGTATCCCAGTACGACAACTCCCTGCTGTACACCGACCATGTCCTGGCGAAGTTGTACGAAGGATTCCAGGGCGAGTCGACACTGTTCGTGTACGTGTCGGACCACGGCCAGATGGTTTCAAACGAGAGGTTCGGTTCAGGCTTCCTGCCAGGTTACCGTGAGGAGTACCGGACGCCGCTCCTGGTCTGGAATGCGAGAGACGAGGCCATGGCACGCGTGCAGCATGATCTCGGCGACCAGAAGCTCAACCTGGAATCGTTCGATGATCTCGTGCGCTTCCTGGTCGGTATGTCGCCCGAGCCCGGAATCTCGACCCGAGGACAGGTTGCGGTCCTCTCGCCGGACTACCTCAGGGATTACGAGTCGCTGCCGTCATTCCGCGACGCACCGTGATTGAACGGTCCCCGCTCGCAGGCCTCTGCGATCTAGAACAGGTTCAGGTCGGCAGTCAGGTACGAGACCCGTTCGATCACGAACGAAAGTGCCAGCCCGATGGAGCCGGGTCCCACGGCGAGAACAGCGACACCCAACAGCTCAAACGCCACGACGCTTGATATTTCGAGTGCCAGGACGCTTGCCAGGTCCAGCTGCGCGGCATAAGCGACGATGACGCCCACGATCCACAACCATGCGACAACCCGCAAGCCGGTTGCGAATTTCTCGAAGTTATCCTTCTCCAGGAGGACTGGAAACGGTGTCATCGTCTTATCCACGACAGACCTATCCCATGAAGCCGGATCGAGTGCAAGACCCATTTGTCGCCAGACTACGACTTCGGGTGATCGGCCGAAAGCCACCTCGGAACATGCGCCGTTGCGTTCACGGCACGGCCCATCCACGGTGCGGCGTACGGTCGGGCGCTGCGCCGGGGGTCACCGGAAAGGCCATTTAGCCGTCCCGTCCGCCCGTCCCCTCGCGGCTTGTGGACTTCGGGGCGCACTGGTGGTATCTCTTCGCGCGACTAGTGGGGAGGTCGTGGGATGCCGGAATACGTGATCGAACGGGAGATGCCTGGCGTGGGGCAATTGGGCGCCAGTGACCTCAAGATGGCGTCGCAGACCTCGTGCTCGGTACTGCGCGAACTCGGGCCCCAGATCCAATGGGTCCACAGCTACGTCACTGACAACAAGATCTACTGCATTTACCGCGCGCCCAACGAGGACATCATCCGCGAGCATGCACAGCGCGGCGGCTTTCCGGCGAACAAGATTTCGCGGGTCCGCACGACCATCGACCCGACCACGGCCGAATAGCCGCCCGATCCAGCGTGTCGAGACTCCGCGCCAGAGTCCTGCCATCCGGGGCTTGAGGGCCAACATGGCGGATGTGTTCATCTCCTACGCACGGCCCGACGAGCCGCAATCGAGGCGCGTGGCCGAAACGCTGCGCGCCGTCGGCTTTCACGTCTGGCGCGATGACGAGCTCCCTGCCCACCGCCTGTATGCCGAGGTCATCGAAGAGCGGCTGAAGTCGGCCACTTGCGTGATCGTGCTGTGGTCGGTCGAAGCGGCCAAATCGCAGTGGGTACGCGCCGAGGCAGACATCGCGCGCGCCGCCGGCACGCTGGTCCAGGCGACGCTCGACGGCACCATACCGCCGCTTCCGTTCAACCAGATTCATTGCGCCGACCTCATTGAATGGAGCGGCGACACCGGTTCGCACGGCTGGTGCAAGCTGCTCGCCAGCGCGCAGGCGCTGGTGGGGCCGCAGCCGGTCGAGAAGCCCGTCCCGCTTCGAGGCGGGCGCCCGCTCTCGATCTGTGTCCTGCCATTCCAGAACATGAGCGGCGACCCCGAGCAGGAATACTTCAGCGACGGGATCAGCGAGGACATCACCACCGACCTTGCGAAGGTGTCGGCGCTCGGAGTCGTCGCGCGCAACACCGCCTTCACCTTCAAGGGCAAGTCCGTAAGCGTCTGCGAAATCGCCCAGAAGCTCGGGGTCGGTCACGTCCTCGAAGGCAGCGTGCGCAAGGCCGGGGGACGGGTGCGGATCAGCGCCCAGTTGGTCGACGGCGCGAGCGGCGACCACGTCTGGGCCGAGCGCTACGACCGCGACCTCGACGATATTTTCGCGATCCAGGACGAGATATCCAAGGCCATCGTCAGCGCGCTCAAGTTGAAGCTTCTTCCGCATGAGAAAAAGGCGATCGAGCAGCGCGGGACCACGAGCGCCGAGGCCTACACCCTCTACCTGCTCGCGCGGCAGTATTGGGTTACCGGCAATTTCGGCGACGTGCGCCGCGAGGAACGGGTGATGCGGATCTGCGGCCGCGCCGTCCAGCTCGATCCGTATTACGGCCAGGCCTGGGCGCTGCTCGCCTTCGCGCAGTCGACCTTGCATTACTGCTTCGGAAGCGAAGTCGATGACGGATTCGCGGCGGCGCATGCCGCCCTTTCGGTCGATTCGAACATCGCAGAAGCGCATTGCGCCGTGGCTCGCCGCCTCGAGGAGCGGCTGCTTTTCGCCGAGGCGGACGCAAAAATGGAGACGGCACTGCGGCTCGATCCCGACTCATGGGATGTGAACAAGGAGATCGCGCGCGTCTATCTGCGTGACGGCCGAATCGCGGACGCCGCGCGGTACTTCGAACGTGCCGTTTCGCTGATGGACTCGGATGTGCAGTCCTGGGCCAGGCTGGTGACCTGTTACCAGGCGCTCGGCGACGGGCCGCGCATGCGCAAGGCAGCGGAAACGACAGTGTCACAGTCCGAGCAGGTCCTGGCGCACGACCCGAGCAACGGAGCTGCATTGAGCTTCGGGGCCCGCGGCTATGCGGCGCTGGGAGAGATGGAACGCGCGAAGGAGTGGATGGACCGGGCGCTGCTGATCGACCCGGACAACCTGATCATGCGCTACAACCTCGCATGCACGATCGCCGTCCATTTTGACGAGAAGGACCTGGCCATCAGCCTGCTCGAACGCAATTTCGCGAACGGCGGTGTCCTGAACGTCAAGGCGGCCGAGGCCGATCCGGACCTCGAGCGGTTGCGCGACGACCGTAGATTCCAGGCGATGCTCGAGAGCGCCCGGAAGCGCCTTGGCATGACTGCTTGAGCTCCGAATATTCCAGCCTGACCCGCTTCGAGCGATTTCTGTCGCTCGTCACGCCCGTGGCACCCGGCGAGGGACGCACGGCATTCCTGTTTTTCCTGCACGGTTTCCTGCTGCTCGCGTCGTACCAGGTGGTCAAGGCGCTGCGCGAAGCCTTCATGCTCACCAAGTTTTCGGCTGAAACGCGCGCGTACGCGGTGGCGCTCATGGCGCTGATCCTGATGCTGGTCGTGCCGCTGTACGGCCGGTTGCGGCACCACCTCCACGGTGCGCAGCTGCTGCGCGCCGTCACCGTTTTCTTCGTGCTGACGTTGCCGCTGTTCGCCGTGCTCAACCACTACCAGGTTTCCATCGCGTTTCCGTTTTTCATCTGGGTCGGCATCTACGGCCTCCTGGTCGTGTCGCAGATGTGGGCCTTCGCGGCGGACTCTTTCAACGTCAGGAGCGGCCAGCGCCTGTTCGTGGTGATCATGCTGGGCGCCAATCTGGGCGCGCTCGCGGGCTCCAAGATCACGCAGGTGGCGGTGGAAGGGCTCTCGACCATGGGGCTCATGATCCTCGCGACCTTCACACTCGGTGCCACGCTGTTCCTTGCCAGTCCTGAACGAGCCGCGATTCCGCCGGGATCGCGCGCAATTGATATCGATCGCTCCCGACCCGTGCCCCGGCTGCTCGGCGGCATCGGCCTGGTGTTTCGCGATCGCTATCTGCTGCACATGGCGCTGTTCGTGGTGCTGCTCAACTGGATCAACACGACGGGCGAATACATCCTTGCGGACTACGCGAAGGCCCATGCGGTGGCGCGCGTCGCCGAAAGCGGCGGCACACTCGACCTGGGCGCGCTCATCACCGAGTTTTACGGCAATTTCTACTTCTGGGTGACGCTGATCAGCCTGTCCATCCAGCTGTTCCTGGTTTCACGCATCTACCACTGGTTCGGTGTGCGCGGTGCCCTCCTCTTCCAGCCGGTGATCCTCGCGCTGGGATATGGCCTGCTGGCGTTCGGGCCGATGTTCGGCGACGTCATCGGCGGCTTCATTCCGTTTTTCTACCTGGTCCGGATGATCAAGTTTTCCGAGAACAGCATCGATTACTCGCTGATGAACACCACGCGGCAGGCGCTCTTCCTGCCGGTCGACCGCGACTCGAAGTACGAGGGCAAGACTGCGATCGACACGTTTTTCTCCCGCTTTGGCGATCTCATCCAGGCGATCGGGTTGTATATCGGGCTCAATGTCCTGGGCTGGGCCACGCATGATTTTGCATGGATGAACCTGGTGCTGGCGCTGGTATTTATTGCACTCGCGGTGATGATGGGTCGCGACTACAGCCGCAAGTCGCAGCAGAGCATGCTGCATGTGGCACCCGCGGCGGTCGAGCCCATCCCCGACTTGCTCTATTCGCCCGGCGAATCGTTCATGCACCCGGTTTCGCAGAAGACGTTCTATGACCCGGAACCGGGCGATGTGCTGGTGCTGCACGCCCGCCGCGATGACGGAAGCCGACTGCCGCACTGGATGCGGTTCAATGTCCGGCTGCAGGCCTTTACCGGCAAGGTACCGTTGAATGTCGACGTGGAAGAGCTGCGCATCACCGTCACCGCCTCCAACCTCGACGGGCTCGAGGCACGCAGCACTTTCGTGGCCAGACGCCGGACGCCCTGACGGGCACGCGCCTGCCGCGCTGGATCAGGGTGATGTTGTCGTTGCCGCCGCCGGCAGTGCCAGCAGCGCGTCCCGGCGCTCCAGGATGGCCTTGCGGGCGCGCGGGTCGACCAGGTCGCCCAACGCTGCCAGCAAGCCAGCCTCGTCGAGCGCCTTCAGCCGACGCCGGACTTCTGTCCCTGGCGTCGGCGGTCGTGCCTTGAGGTAAGCCGGCAAACCCCGGGTCGTGCCGAAGGCGTTCTCGTGCGAGGTGACGTAAACGAACCAGCTGTCTGAATCGAACAGCAACGAATCGGCCGTGCGGCCCTCGTTGCCGATCAACGCGTCGAACGCGTAAACCAGCTGGAACTGGGGTTCGGCACGGCACCAGCCGCCGCCCCGCAACGATTGCTGCTGCACTTCGGCCTGCGTGACCCACTTGAGCGGCCGCCCCTGCAGCACGCCGTGCTGGCCTTGAACTTCGCGCTCGACCGTCACCGGCACAATTCCGAGTCCCAGCTGGCGGTCGAGCCGGTAAGTCGCCACTTCCTTGCGGGCGGCAGCCTCGGCGCGAACCTGGAACACGGCGGGAACGCGCTTGCCGCCGTGATCCACCGCGACGTTCAGTTCGTTCGGACCGCGCGGGCCCGTCACGGTGACCTCGCCGTCGCGCAGCGCCGCCAGCACGCCTGCATCGTCGAGTTCGTCGGGCGCGACGAACAGGCCCTCCGGTTGCAGCGGCGTGGCGTCGGGTTGTCCTGGATAGCGGACGCTGAGTCCGGTTGGCTGCAGGAGGAGTGCCGCGGCCCGGCCCTTGTACACCGCGTGGTTCATGCCGGCATCCAGCTTGACGACGCGGCCATCGAAGCGGGTAACCGCGCGCGAATTGCGGGTCGGCGTATGACCCACAACCACCCGGGCGACGTTGAACTGCTGCAGCAACGGCAACAGCACGTCGGCTTCGGCGGCCTCATTGCACAGGGCAGCGCCGCGGTACCAGTTGGGGCCGTCCGCCGAAAGCAGGCGGTTGGTGGCGGCAGCCTCGAAGCGCTGAGTCGCTTCGGCCAACGCGGCATCCGGCGCACCGCCGTTCGCGGCGGCAGCGGCTGCCAGGCGTTCCCTGGCGAGTTGCGGCCGGGTTTCGAACGCGTCACCGGCCTGGAGCAGCTTCGCCTGCTCGAGGCGCGTGGCAAGCCCGAGATAGTCCGTGAGTGCAGTGCGATAACGCAGGTTCAGTTCCTGCATGTTCATTCCACGCAGGACATTCGAGGGCCCGGCGTGCATGAACAGCGAGTCATTGATCACGATCGCCACGGGCAGGCTCAGCAGCCACTGGCCGTACTTGCCACTCGGCGAAAAGGCGGCGCGGTGGCCGAAATACCCGGGCGGAAACTTCTGGTCGAAGACGGCTCCGGATCCCGCGCCTTGCGCGGCCTCCCACGCCTGGCGCATCTGTGCGCGCTCGGCAGCCGACTCCATGTCTGCGTAGGCGGCATATTCGCCGACATCGACGTAGCGCAGATCGCCGAGGACGTTCATGGCCTCGTGGTTGCCCAGCACCACGTGCACCTGCCCGCCCGCCGTTCGTGCTTCGCCCTGCAGGCGAATCAGCAGGTCCATGACCCTGCGCGAATCGGCGCCCCGGTCGAGCAGGTCGCCCAGGCTCACGACGTGCGTCTGCCCGGCCGCCCAGTGGTCCTGCGCGTCGAGGATCCCGGTCTCGCGGAGCAGCGTGAGCAGCTCGCTGTAAGCACCGTGCACGTCCGCGAATGCCACGACGCGCTCGATTCCGTTCCACTGGACCTGCGCGGCCTGCGCCAGCGCCTCGCGCGGGCTGCTGAAAGCGAGGGTGGCGATCAATACGGAGAGCAGGATCCCGAATTGCGGGCGGCGTGCACTCGACATCGATGAATCCCTCAGTCCCCTGTCGCGGGCACGACGGTGATCCTGCCGTCGTCGACGCGCTCGAGCAGATTACTCCAGCCGCCGATACACCTCGCGAATCTCCGACTTGGTCAGGCCCATTTGCAGCTCATTGCCTTTGCGGCGCACGCCACGGCTTTCCCATTGGTTGCTGCCTTTCGCCACGGCGACGTAGCTGCGGCCTTCGAGTTGCCATTGCGCCAGCACGCCCAGGCGGTCCATCAGAATTTGCGGCGTAACTTTGCGCAACCGTTCGACGGTGTCCGCAGGAAGTCGATCGACGCGCATGTCTTTCCATACCTCACCGCGATCGCTGTCCTCCGACGCGAAGGCAACGCCGTGGTCGATCGAAAATACGCGCGCGCCGACCTCTGCCTTGCCGATCAGGAAGTTGCCGAGGTTCGCGTCCCGATGCCTGATCAGATAGGTGAGCACGTTCAGCTGGCCGATGTGGCGCGCATAGACCGGATCGGCCGCAAAACGCTCGGGGCTGTAGACGTCCGCGACCACCTTGATGTCGCTCAGCCAGTACTGCACCACGGCCAGCACCTGGTCGGCCGCGGAAAACGTGCGCTCGACGCCGGGAGCGTACTTCGCGAAGTCCGCGAGCCCCACCATGCGCAGCGTCGTGGGCGGCACCACGTACTCGGCAGGATCGAGGAAGAGCTTCTGCAACTCGTACGCCGCAAGGTCGTAGCGCGGGACGTTGTTGAAGGAATTGGCGCCCGGTTCGGCTCTCCGCAACTTCACGCGCAGTGGCGGTGCCCCGCCGAAGGAAACGTCTGCCTTCAGGGTGATGTCGCCCTTGGCATTGGGCCGGCTGATCTCTGCCTGCGCGATCACCAGCGGTTCGGCGGCGAGCAGCTGCTCGAGCTCCGCGACCGGTTGCCTGATGTTTGCGTCCTGTGCCGTCGCCGTGGCAGACAGTGCCAGCAACAGCGGTGCAGGCGAATCAGGCTCGTCAGTCGGCGCATCGGTTGCATTTGTTTCTTCCTTCCATTCCTGCCGGCGGGCGAAAAGACCGAACTCGATCTCAGCCCGATGTGGTTGGTTCATCGAGAAAGTTCAGGCGCCGTCAGCATCGACCTTGAAATCGCGGGTCGCGCGCAGGGAGTCGAAGCGCGGGTCCATCTTGAGGTACGTCAACAGTGTCGACCGCTCTTCGAACGCTTTTTCGAGGGATCCGAAGGCATTCTCCTTGTCGCCCAGACCCGTGTACACGAGCGCGACTTGATATGCGGGGACGTATCGCTGTTTCGCCCTCGCGGCGAGTTCCTGGAGGATCTTCCGCGCTTCATCCGACATTCCGTTCACCGCATAGGCCCGGCCCAGCGACGCAAGCACATTCGTGCCGCGTTCTGTGAGCCCTGCCGCTTTCTGGAAGGACGCGATCGCGCCGGCCATGTCTCCCATCTGCTCTTGCGCAAGCCCAATGCCCCAGTACGCCACCGGAAATTCCGGTTCGGCCGCAGCGAGCTGCTGAAGAGCCCGCAAGGCCTCGGCGAACTCGCGGCCGAAGTAATGAATGACGCCAACATTGGCCTGGATGATGAGCGACAGGGGGTCGAGCTCGCGGGCGCGCTGCATGTGAACCAGCGCTTCGTCGGTGCGGCCCAGGCTCGACAGATAGCGGCTGTAGCGGTGGCGGAGATTCGCGCTGTTGGGGTCGCGCGCCAGGGCCAGCTCAAACTCCTTTCCCGCGTCCCTCCAGTCCCAGTCGTAGTACGTGCGAATGTATGCGAGGGCGGCGTGTGCCTCCGGAAGCTGCGGGTCGAGTTCCAGGGCACGGGCCACGGCCGCCTTGGCCTTTGGAAACACCTCGTCGGGCAGCGCGCTCGAGTAGAACGGCAGTGCGCTGTAGTAATCGGCCATCGCGGCGTGCGCGAGCGCGTAGCCGGGATCGATCTCGAGCGCCCGCTCGAAATTCTGCCGCGCTTTCTCAAGGTCCGTCGGATCGCCCTCGTTCCAGTAGAACCGGCCGCGCAGGTAGGCGTTGTAAGCCTCAAGGTTTTTCGTCGTACTCCGCGCTGGCAGGTGGTCATCCAGCAACGCAAGCTTGAGCTTTTGGACAACGGCCAAGGCGATCTCATCCTGCACCGCGAAGATGTCGGTCAATTCCCGATCGTATGTCTCCGACCAAACGTGTGTGTCGGTGCGGGCCTCGATCAGTTGCGCGGCTATGCGCACCTGGTTGCCCGACTTGCGCACTGAGCCTTCAAGTACATAGGCGACGTTGAGACGCCTGGCGATCTCCGGGACCTCGATATCCTTGCCCTTGAGCGTGAAGGCGGAGGAACGTGAAATCACGCGCAACTCGGGGATCTTCGCCAGCGAGTCGAGCAGCTGCTCGGAAATGCCATCGGAGAAGTATTCCTGTTCCGCGTCGCTGCTCATATTCACGAATGGCAGCACCGCGATTGACTTCTCGACCTGGGCAGCGGCCAAGACGGTTGAATCCGCGACGGGTGCGGGCGTATCGACAGGATTACCGTCCGCACGCAGGTAGTACCAGATCGCCCCGGCACCCAGGACCAGCAGCAACGCCGCGAGGACGAGTCCGGGCCCGATGGAACGCTTGCTTCTGGTGCTCGGCTCGATATTCCCGGCGTTTCCCGGCTGTGAGTGACTCGCGGAAGCAACTTCACCTTCCAGCAGCTTGCGCACATGATTGGCAAACGCCGGCAAACTTTCACCGTCGGGCAGCCAGGTCCACTGCGCCAGCAAGAACTCGTCCGGGACGCGCGCATCGGCTTCGCGTGTTCCATCGATCACTACGGGCACCAGGAAAGTTGCGTCTTGCGCCATGTTCAAGAGCCGACGCGTAGCGAGGTTCCATTCCCCGCGGAAGTAGCCCTCGGATCGAGCATTGGTGTGCGCTGAAATCACCGGAATGAACAATGCGCAGTCGTGGATGCGCTTCTTGATTTGCGAATCCCAGGTGTCACCTCCGCGTAGTGCACTCTGGTCGAGCCATACCTTTACGCCCGCTGTCTGGAGCGCTTCGCAGATGCGAACGGCTGCCTCTGCATCCTGGGAGGCGTAGGAAAGGAATACGGAACCGGCGGCGTCTGAGGGGTCAGGCATGGTCAGGGGCCAACGCATGATTCTCGAATCAAGGACCACTCACATCAACGGTCCGAGTATAGGCCTATCCATGGCGGGAACGCCGACCGAGGTGGTCGTCCGATCGGAACGGGTATTTAGCCTTCCGGCCACAGTGTCCAACTGGCTGGTATTCAGGACCACCGGTGGAAGCCCGGGACCGCATGACACGTTTTGATCCCGGCAATCGCAGGCAACTACTTATAAAATACGTTCAACCATGCTGAATTTCTCCGATATCGCCATTCGCCGCGGAACACGGGTCCTGTTCGAGAAAGCCACCTTCAATCTGTATCGTGGCGAAAAGATCGGCATCACCGGCGAAAACGGCAGTGGCAAGTCGACCCTGCTGGCCTTGGTGCGTGGCGAAGTCGCGCCCGAAACCGGCAGCTTCGACATGCCCGGCAACCTGGCGGTGGCGCATGTCGCACAGGAACTGAGCGCCAGCGACCAGCTCGCAATTGACTTCGTACTGGATGGCGATGTCGAACTGCGCGCGATTGAACAACAGATTGTCGCTGCAGAGGCCGCTGACGATGGCCACCGCCATGCCGAACTCTATGGTCACTACGACGCCATCGGCGGCTATTACGCCCGCAGTCGTGCCGCCACTCTGTTGCACGGACTGGGCTTTACCACGAGCGATGAACAACGCGCGGTGCGCGAGTTTTCCGGCGGCTGGCGCGTGCGCCTGAATGTCGCGCGGGCGTTGATGTGTCGCTCTGACCTGCTGCTGCTGGATGAGCCCACCAATCACCTGGATCTCGATGCCGTCCTGTGGCTGGAGCAATGGCTGAAGGATTATCGCGGCACCTTGCTGTTGATTGCCCATGATCGCGACTTCCTCGATCAGATATGCAATCGAATCGTGAACATCGAACAAGGCAAGGTCGACGTCTATCGCGGCAACTATTCCGACTTCGAGGAAGCGCGCGCCGCCAGGCTGGCACAGAACCAGGCGCTGTATGAGCGCCAGCAACGCGAAGTCAAGCACATCGAATCGTTCATCAATCGTTTCAAGGCGCAGGCCAGCAAGGCGCGGCAGGCACAAAGCCGCATCAAGGCGCTGGAACGCATGCAGCGCATTGCGCCGGCGCACGTGGATACGGAATTCACCTTTTCGTTCCTGGAGCCGTACAAACTGCCGCGCCCGCTGCTGACCGTTGAAGACCAGTCCGCGGGCTATGGCGGCGTCGCGCTGGTCGAGAAGGTCAGTTTCACCATTGCACCGGGCGCACGCATTGCCTTGCTGGGCCACAACGGCGCGGGCAAATCCACCGTCATCAAGCTGCTGGCGGGTGAGCTGCCCGCGATGGGTGGTGAACGCGTGGAAGCCAGGGACTTGCGCATGGGTTACTTCGCGCAACATCAACTGGAGCAGCTCAAGGCAGGAGAATCGCCCCTGCAGCACCTGCGCAGCATGGGCGGCCCCGCAGCGGCCAAGGCCACCGAGCAGGAACTGCGCGACTTCCTGGGCACCTTTGGCTTTCGCGGTGATCGCGTTTTTGAAGCCATCGGCCCATTCTCCGGTGGCGAGAAGGCGCGCCTGGTCCTGGCCCTGTTGTCCTATCTGCGTCCCAATCTGCTATTGCTGGATGAGCCCACCAATCACCTGGACCTGGAGATGCGCCAGGCACTGGCGCTCGCGCTGCAGGACTATTCCGGCGCCGTGCTGATGGTGTCGCACGACCGGCACCTGCTGCGCACGGTGATCGACGAGTTCTATATCGTCGCCGATGGTCGTGCCACACCCTTCGACGGCGACCTGGAGGACTATGCCAAGTGGGCTGCGGACAATCCGAGGGAGGCGGAAGAGAAAGCGCCGAAACCCGTCAAGGTCGCACCCGCCGCAAAGCCAAAAGCCAAGAGCAAGTCAACGCTGAAAACCGAGTTGGCCAGACTGGACAAGCAACTCGCCAGGATGCAGCAAGAGCAACAAGAGATCGAGCTGCAACTATCGACCGCAGATATCTACGACGCCGCCAACAAGTCGCGGCTGAGTGAACTGCTCGAGCAGCAAGCGAGGTTGAAGCAGGAACTGGACAAGGTGGAAACCAACTGGCTGGAAGTCACTGAATCGCTGCAACTGCAAGGCTAGGCTCTGAGCTGGTCGCCTATGGGCAGCTGTCGTATGCGCTTTCCTGTGGCTGCAAAGATTGCATTGCACAACGCCGGCAGGATCGGCGGCACGCCAGGCTCGCCCACCCCGCCCAGCGGCTTGCCGTAGTCGCCGGGGACGATGTGAACCCGAATCTCACGCGGCGCCTCGTGCATGCGTGTCACTTCGTACTGGTGAAAGTTTTCCTGCTCCGCGCGACCCGCCTTGAAGGTTATGGCTCCTGACATCGCCGCGCTCACGCCCATGACGCATGCCCCCTCCATTTGTGCGCGCACTCGATCCGGATTGATCGTCGCACCGCAGTCGATCGCAATATCCACGCGCGGTATGGTCATCGCGCCATCGGCATCCACCGCGACTTGCACGACCGCCGCGGCGTAACTGACGAAGCTGTAGTGCGCCGCCAGGCCGAGCCCGCTGCCCTTGGGCAGGGACCTGCCCCAGCCTGCTTCCTTTGCAGCGAGTTCAATGACGCCCCGCAGGCGCCCCGTGTCCACCGGGTAGCGCTCCGGTGATTCACCGTCGTTGAAGGTGTCGCTCATCATCTGGGGCGTCACGATGCGCGCGGGTCCGATCACCTCGAGCAGGAAGTCCTTCGGGTCCCGCCCGGCAGCCGCAGCGAGCTCGGCGACGAACGATTGCACCGCGAATGCATGGGGAATGTTGGATACCGAGCGGAACCAGCCGATCCGTGTGTGCGCGATCGCCTCGGGATTCTCGATGCGAATGTTGGGGATCGCATAGGGCACGTTGATGACGCCCATGCCGAGTTCATAGTTCGCCTGCTGTCTCGCTTCCGGGTCGAACGTCGAATCGATGGTCGGTGCAACGGTCCGGTGCAACCACGCCACCGGCAGTCCGCTGGCGTCAACGCCGGCCTCCAGCCGTTCCACGGACACAGTGTGGAAATAGTCATTGCGAAGATCGTCATCGCGGGTCCAGACGACCTTGACGGGTTTGCCGTCCATGGCCTTGGACAATACGGCCGCCTCGATTCCGAAGTCGCACTTGGATTTGCGGCCAAAGCCGCCGCCGAGCAGCGTGACGTGCACGGTGACGTCCTCAACCGGCATTCCCAGTCGCTTGGCCACCAGGTCGCGGGCGCTCTGGGGTGACTGGAAGCCACCCCAGACCTCGCACTTGCCCTGCTCGATGCGGGCGCAGGCCGCGGGAGGTTCCATCGACGCATGCGCGAGATGCGGCAGGTAATATTCCGCGGAGATTCTTTTCGCGGCGGCGGCCGCCGCTGCGGTGAAGTCCCCGTCATCACGCACGACCCTCGCAGGTTTCCGCGCGGCTTCTTCGAGCTTGGCCCGGTAGGCCACGGAATCGTAGCCGGCATTGGGACCGTCGTCCCACACGATCTTCAGCGCGTTGCGGCCTTGCATCGCAGCCCAGGTGTTTTTCGCGATCACCGCAACGCCGCCAAGCGGGTTGAAATGCGCCGGTCCCGGCGTGGCGTCGATCTGCGTGACGTGGACCACGCCGGGCACCTTGAGCGCGTCGGCGCCGTCGAAGCTCATGACCTTGCCGCCGGATACCGGCGGTCGAGCGATGACTGCATAGAGCATTCCAGGCAGACGCGTGTCGATTGCGTACTGCGCCGTGCCGGCGACGATGTCCAGCGCATCGACCAGCTTCAGCCTGCCGGTGCCGATGTAGCGAAATTGGGAAGGATCCTTCAGGCGGATGGCATCCTCGGCAGGCAGTGGCATGCCCGCAGCTTCCGCGGCGAGTTCTCCATAGCCGAGCCGCCGACCCGTGCTGAGGTGCACGATCTCGTGATTCTTCGCCTGCACATCGCCGACTGAAACCTGCCAGCGCGCGGCCGCAGCCGCTTCGAGCATCTGGCGCGCGGCCGCGCCACAACGGCGCATCGGCAAGAAGAAATGGCGCGTGCTCCGCGAACCGTCGGTGTCCTGGTTGCCGTAACGCACCTCGTCACCGGGAGCCTGCACGACGCGTACCCGCGCCCAGTCGGCCTCGAGCTCGTCGGCGATGATCATCGGCATGCTGGTACGCACGCCCTGGCCCATCTCGGAACGATGGCAGACGATGCTCACGATTCCATCCTCGCCGATCGAAACGAATACCAGCGGGTTGTCAACCCAGCCGTGCGGCATGGCATCCGCGCCGTACTTGGGCGGGTCCTCTGCGCGCAACGCGGCGGAATACCCCAGGGCGAGCACCAACCCGCCGAGCGCAGAGGCGCCTTGTAGAAATGTCCGCCGACTGACGTTGGCGATCGCCAATGGCGATTCTGACGGCGTTGCGTCGGTGTCGAAGGCTGCGTTCACGGCATCGCGCTCCTGTCACCCGCTGCCTGCTTGATGGCGGCGCGAATGCGGCCATACGTCCCGCAACGGCAGATATTGCCGGCCATGGCCGAGTCGATATCGGCGTCGGTCGGATTGGGCTTCAGCTTGAGAAGCGCGGTCGCGGACATGATCTGCCCCGCCTGGCAGTAGCCGCATTGCGGAACACCCAACTCGACCCACGCCGTTTGCAGGGCTTTGCCGGTCGTGTCCTCGCCGATCGCCTCGATGGTGACGACCTTCTTGCCCTCGAGCGAGGAAACCGGGGTCACGCACGCACGTGCCGGCTGGCCATCGATATGCACGGTGCAGGCGCCGCACAGCGCCATCCCGCAGCCGAACTTGGTCCCGGTGAGGCCGATTTCGTCGCGCAGCACCCACAGCAAAGGGGTTTCTGCGGGCAGGTCGATGTCGTACTGCCTGCCGTTGACGTTCAGCTTCACCATGAAGCGCCCCTCCTGGCCCCGGTCGGGAAAGCATACGCTCGCCGCACTATTCGCGGAGTGAAAGCTGTGGGCCCCGACTTCCGGTTTGCACTGCAGAGCCGAAGTTGGGGCCTCGGCGGAGCCCCGCCCGCGACGCTGCCTGACTGCAGACTCTATCGCGGGCGGGGTTGCGCAGGACTCTTCAGTTCTTCAGAAACGCGGCGTTCTCCGCGACAAATCGGCCAATGTCGCGTCCCTGTTCCAGCCCCACCGTGCAGGCGCGCCGGAAGTGAATGCCCACGAGCATTCGTGAATAGGCGTTTTCGACAGCCGCCTTCTGTACGTTGCTGAACGAGCGAGTCTCGGCGCCAGGCACGCCCGAGATGGGCCCCGTTGTCGACACGTGCGTGAACGGGCGACCCGGTCCGACAAACGCGTCAATGACCTCTGCCGCCGCGCCACCCGCCGCCGAGTGCGCCGACGGATAGTCCGGCACCGGCGGAGTTGCGAATGCCGGTTCCCAGGTGTCATCCGCCAACGTCAACGGATTCCCGTCGGTGCTGGCCGCATGGATTGCCGTAATGGGCCGCCAGAAGTTGTAGTGGAACTTCGATTCGAGCGAGGTCATGTAGGCGTCCGAAATCGCGGCATTCAGCGCCGCGTACAGACGGGCGTTTCCGAGCAGCGACAGCCTGCCTGCGACCTGGCGGGCGATGCGATTCCAGGCGTACGACGAATTCTCGTACCAGTAGAACGCGATTGCGGTCTGATCCGTGGTTCGCCCTGAGCCGACCGCCTTGCCGAGCAATTCGATCTCGTTGACGTCCATCGCATATTCGAGGCTGCGCAGCGAGGAGTACGGACGCGGCGCGCGAAACTGCTTCGACGACCGCACTGCAAAGGTCTTGAGCGTGGACCAGCCCGCACCCACTACCATTCCGACCGGGGGTGTCGCCTGGTAATCGCCGGGCCTCGTGCCGGGTGTGTACGGTGCGCCTATCGCGGCGAAGATGTCCTCATCGGCCCGGGTCGCGAGCATCGCAGCCGCCGCCTGCTGGCCGATCGTAACCCCGCGCCTTTCGGCCGCCCCATTCGGAATCGCGGCGAGCTCGCTCTGATAGACGCTGTCGAACGAATTGGGACCGAATGGCGCGAATGCCGAGATGAGCACGTCGTGCGCGGCTGCAGCAATCGCTGCATCAACGTTGGCAGGCGCGATTGCTCGCCCTTGCGTCCCGGAGCGCGTCCAGCATTGCAATGTGAGCCATGGAGAACGCCCGCGCCTCGACGAAAGGCGGAAGTCCGGGGGGTGGCTGTCCGGCAGCGTAGTCGGTCATGGCAATGTTCCAGCGTTCGACGCTGTCACTTGCCCTTGCCTGGACCGGGGTGAAGAAAACGCATAAAGAAAGTGCCGCTACGATCGCGGATGCGAATCTAGATGTGGTCATGACACGCTCCTGATAGATCCCGACATCGGGAATGACAGGGTTGTCGCGCAGCACGCGCCGGCGTGCATGAAGCAGCGATCAAGAATCGCTGAATTGTTGATCAAGCTGCATTCGAGACCGTCGCCCCTGCGCGGCATTTTGCGTTATTTATCTATATGTTAGATGGCCCCCTACCCTGCGACCGCCATCCCTGCGCCTATACTGCGGGCGCTGAGGCGACCGATCTTGCTTTGTGGGGATCAAGAGTTGGCGCCAAACCATGCCTGAGAAGTCGAGCGCCACCGTCGCGTGTGCGGTATCCGTCGCGCTGACCGGATCGTTTGCGCCGGCCGCCCTTGCGCAAGGTGGGACTGCGGACCTCGAAGCCGTCATCGTCACCGCCCGCAAGCGCGAGGAGACGCTGCTCGAGATCCCGCAGGAGATCCAGGCGATCAGCCAGCAGGAAATGGAGCGCGCGAACCTCCGCACGGTCCAGGACCTGCAACGCTTCGTCCCGAGCCTCACGTACAACGCGAGGACCCCGGGGGACGGTGCCATTTATTTCCGCGGCGTCGCGGACGACACTGAGGCCTTCATCGCGGACTCCTCCGCCGCGGTCTACCTCGACGAGCAGGCGCTGACCCAGACCCAGATGCAGCCCGAGGTGCGGCTCGTCGACATGGAGCGCGTCGAGGCGCTTCCGGGCCCGCAGGGCACGCTGTACGGTTCGAACTCGCAATCCGGAACTCTGCGCTATATCACGAACAAGCCAGATCCGACCGGCTTCTACGCGGACGCACGACTCGATGGCCACACCGTGGACCACGGCGACCAAGGATACGAGTTGTCTGGCGTCCTGAACCTGCCGGTCGACGACAGCGTGGCAATCCGCCTGGTCGGGTTCTCGGCGCGCGACGCGGGCTTCATCGACAACGTGCTCGGCGAGAGCCTCGGCGACACGTTCAACAACGCCGATGTCGTCGAGAAGGACGTGAACGCGGTCGACTACCTCGGCGGGCGGGCGGCTGTGCGCTGGCTTGTGGGTGAGGACTGGATGGTGGACGTAGGAGTTATCCACCAGCAGCTGGAAGCCGGCACTTACGGGGAGGACAACGTGCAGCGGGGCGGCCGCGAGCTCGCGGTCGTGCGCTTCCTGGACGAGTTCCGCAGCGACGAATGGACCCAGCTCGCCGTGACCTTGCAAGGCGACCTAGGCTGGGGCGAGCTAACATCCGCCACCAGCTACTTCACGCGCGACATCGCCTATCTCCAGGACAACACCGACTACGTGTTTCACCTTGCAGAGTACTCAAACCCGATCTCGTGTGCCGATGAACCGACTTGGTTGGATTGCGCCTTCGCTTTCGGCCCGGACCCGGTCGGGTTGGGCTGGAGCAACCGCCAGTTCACCGACCGCATCGCCCAGGAATTTCGACTGCAAGGCGCGACCTCGAAGTCCACTTGGCTCGCCGGCCTCTTCTACGAGCACATGGAGGACAGGTGGAATTACCTCGATCGCATCGAGAACTACGAAGATACACAGGCGTTCGACTTCTGGAACAGCGAGTACGACGTCCAGCCGGGCACGACCGACAATTCCGCTATCAGTTTTCATGGCAAACAGGTCACCGATCAGATCGCCGTCTTCGGCGAAGTGGGCTATTCGCCGAATGAACACTGGAGCATCACCGCTGGTCTCCGCTGGTTCGACCACACGCGCGAACGCAAGGACATAGCGCAGGAACCGAACGGACACGAGCGGGTCGGCCTCGAGGAAGGCAAGACGTCGACCAGCGGCATCACCAAGAAACTGTCGGTGCAATACAACATCAACGAGAACGCCATGGTTTACGCGCTGTTCTCGGACGGGTTCCGAGCCGGCGGCCAAAACCAGACCGCGCCGGGAGTCGTGCTGCCGGTGGATTACGACCCCGACTTCCTGGACAACTATGAGCTCGGTTTCAAGAGCCGCTGGGATGGCGGCCGCCACGCGTTCAACATCACCGCGTTCAGGATGAAGTGGAAGGACTACCAGGTTGAGGTCGTTGATCCGGGCGCGCTCCCGGAGTATTACGTCGTCATGGTCGCCAATATTGGCGACGCCGAGATCGAGGGCGTCAGCGCCGACCTCACAGCCACGCTCTGGGATACGCTCGAATTTGGCTTAAACGCCCAGGTCCTCGATGCCAGGGTCACCCAGGGCAATGCGCTCGCCGAAACGCAGACCGGCGATCGCCTGCCGTTCTCGGCGGAAGAGAAAGGGGCCGTCTGGATCGAATACACTTTCCCGGCCGAGCTTGCTGGCGGCCACGTCTACAGTCACTTCCAGTGGAGTTACACCGGCAACATGCTGAATGGCGTTTCCAAGCCCAGAACCGTCCAGCCTGCCTACCAAATCGCGGATTTCAAGGTCGGCTTCGAGTCCGGGGACTGGGAGATCTATACCTACGTCGACAACCTGACCAACGAGCGCGCCATTCTCTTCAACAAAGAGAATGCGCTGGTGCCCGGGACAGTCTCGATCAACCGGCCGCGGTCCTGGGGCCTCGGATTCTCGAAGAATTGGGGCGGCAACTGACCGTCTAGGTCGCCGGCCGCCGCGGAATCTTGCCGAGGCGCCGAAGTTCGTCGACCGCAGCCCGTTCGCGTGCGGCATGGCGCCGCGCATCGGCGGCCAGCGCACGGAATTCTGCGGTCTCGCGGACTTCCACGTAGACCGGATCGCGCTCGATGGTATACCACCATTCCGTGTGGTCATGGTCGACGGCATACGCCGCCGCCAGGCTCCTGAGCGCCTCGTCGCTTCGTCCGAGCAGCATCAGCGCCTGGGCGCGGGTGCGCTGGTTGAACACGGGACCATACTTGTCCTCCGCATCGATCCAGGCGATGACCTCCTCCAGGATCTCCTTCGCCCACACGGTATTGCCTTGAACGAGCTGCAGGTGCGCGAGCAGCGGCCAGACCCGGAAATTGCCCCCGTTGACGCCGTCGACGTCTGGAACCGGCCCATTACGCCGGTCCTTACACGCGTAATAGCGCTTACAGAACAAATCCTCAGCGGCCGCAAAGTCGTGCGTGCGCAAAGCCATGTCCCGGAGGGCCTCCGCGTTGCCAAAAGCTTCGTAGATGTCGAAGACGAAGCTTTCGTGCCGCTGCGCTGCGACCCCTGCCCTGCGCCAGTCGCCGGCGTGCAGCGCCAGCCCCGGCGTCGCAGCCGCCAGGCTGATGGGCGTCGCCGCGGCGACGTCGGCGGCCGCGGCCGCATCGTCGATGTCGAGGTAGAACACAGCAGCCGTCAGGCGGGCAAACGGATTTTGCGGGTCCGCCGCGATCGCGCGCTCGATGAGCGCGATCGCCTCTGACGAGCTGTCGTGGAACATCCAGCGAAACCTGGCGAGGCGCTGCAGCCCCGGGTAAAAATCAGGATCGATGGCCAGCAGCGCCTCCAGCCCCGACTCGTACCCCTCCCGGCCGGTAGCGCCGTAATCGACCAGTCTGAACCGCGCGGATGCCGCGAGCGGATCGATCTCGACGGCGCGCTCGAGCAGCCGTATCGCCTCGGCGTGGCGAGTATCGGCCTGCGGTCTCGGCATCACGGGAACCTGGTCGTACGTGAGGTCTGGCGTGAAGAGTCCCGATCCGCGCACCTTGGCGGGGGTTTCAGAGTTTGAAACTACGTTTAGAAACTCCGCGAACGAAATGAGCCCGCGGCTGTTGCCCGGATCGCGGCGCATGGCCTCGCGGAATATCGCTTCACGCTTGGCGTCGTCGAGATCCTCCCACATCGCCTGCGCGAACAGCACGGCCCCGGACTGCGGGTCGAGGGCGAGGGCACGCCCGATCAGCGGACGGTTCCTGCGGCGCGCCGCCTCGATGTCCTCGAAGCGGATGGCAGCCGCCTGCATGCGCGCGTCGTAGAGCGCGGCATAGGCGACCGCGAAGCCGGGATCCCGCGTGATGGCCTGCTCGAACTGGGTGGCTGCCGCATCCGCCTGCGCCGCCGTGTAGCGCCCGGTGAGCGTGCGCCCGCGCAGCCACGCGAGATACGCCTCGATGTCGCGGGTTGGGGCTTCCGCTGCCTCCGGTGCTCGCATGCCGGCGATGCGGTCGGAAAGCGCGGCCGCGACCTGCGTGGCGATACCGTCCTGCATCGCGAAAAGCTCTTCGACCGGCCGGTCGAAACGGGTCGACCAGAGCGTCCGGGCCGCGCGCGCATCGACGAGCCGCGCCGAGACCCGCAGCATCCGGCCGCTGCGCTGCACCGTGCCGTCGACCAGGAACACCGCGCGCAGGCGCCGGCTGATCTCGGCGGGATCCGACGAATCCTCGCCTGCCCGGATGGCCGAATCCCGCGCGACGACCGTGAGGTTCTGTACGCTGGTCAGCCGGTCCAGCACGATGTCCGGCACACCCAAGGCAATCGCCGCATCCGAGGGATCGCCGCTCAGGTTCTTGAACGGCAGCACGGCGACCGTCCGCAGGGCCGGGTCATCGGCGTCCGGCGCCGGTGGATTCGACGGCGCGCCGCGCTGCAGGATCCACAGTCCGAGCGCTCCCAGCAGCGCCACGGCAACGGCTGAGAGGATCACGAGACGGCGTCGATTCGGCTGGCCGGATTCGGGTTCGGCCGCGGTTACGGGGCGCGGCGCGTCGCGGGCCTCGGTCCTGGACACCTCCGCGACCAGCCGATACCCGCGCCCTCGCAACGCCGTGATGTAGCGCGGCTCTGTGGCGCGGTCGTCCAGGGAATCGCGCAGCATCTTGACGCGCTGGACGACGGTCTCCGGACTGACGACGACACCCGGCCACACGCGGGTCAGCAGCTCGTCGATCGAGACGACGTTGGGCGCGCTGCGCACCAGTTCCAGCAGCAGATTAAAGGACAGCTTCGGCAGCTCGACGACGTCTTCGCCGCGCGCGACGCGTTGCTGGCCCTCGTCGACGACGAGGTCCCCGACCCGCCAGACCTCACGCCGCGACTGCGACAATGCGTCCAATTGGCCCCCCGCTTGTCCGTCGTCGGCAGCGATTCTGGCACGCTTTCCGCGGGCGCGGCAGGCAAATGTCGTTGCCTGCCTGACGCGCTGAAATATCGCGCGATCGGGACGCCCTTCATCAAAGTTTGGGCAAGTATTCAGCCAGCCTTCATGCACGCCCGGCCGCCGTGCGCGACAACGGCGCCAACCGTCAATCACCGCGAGGAGCGTGTCATGGCCAGCCGCGTTGCCCGATTTGCTTCCTTCCCCGTCCTCCTGCTGTTGGCAAACGCCAATGCTTGGGCCGGCCGGGGCGACATTGACCCGAACTACGGCGAGGGTGGCGGGGTGTCGATTGTCAACTCGATTCTGCTTGCGCTGCCAGGCGACCGGCTCGTGATGGGCGCACCCACGGACCAAGGCTTCGGCGTTCGCATGGTCGATGCGGCCGGTAAAAACGTCCCGGCCTTCGGCGAGGGCGGAGTCGTCGTAGTCGATTCCTCAGACTGGGCGCGGACATTCTGGCCCGAGGCCGCCGCCTTTGCTCCGAATGGCGACATGATCTTCCTGGGGTCGCGTCAGGACACAGGGGCCCGCGAGCTACTGCGCCTCGACAGCGACGGGCAGCCGGCACCCTCGTTCGGGGACCGTGGGGACGGTTTCGCCGAGCCTGCGCTCACGACGGCAATGATGGCAGTTGATGCCGACGGGAAGATCGTCCTCGCGGAAGGCATCTGGAATGCCGACGTCACCGGCTGCGAAGGCCCGGCGCGGCTGCAGCGGTTGCTCGCCAATGGACAGCCGGATGCAGTGTTCGGCAGTGACGGGATCGTCGAAATCCCGGATCTCGCAATCTGCGGCGGCACATTTGTTCTCGCCACGCGGACCGATGGCAGTGTCGTCGTCGGGGACGGTCAGGCGATCATTGCCATCAATTCAGCAGGTGACATCGATCCGACATTCGGCGCGGGTGGCCGCCTGACGCTCACCACCGCGCTCGCCAACCTCGCCTGGCCGAGGGGCCGCCTGTTGCCCGACGGTGGCCTGCTGATTTTTGCTACGAGAGGCGAGTCCCCCTCTTCCAATGACACCGTGTTCCTGAAGTTCGACCGTAATGGCCAGCCCGATCCCGACTTCGGCGTCGGGGGCTCGTTGACCGTCGATCTCGGCGCAATACTTCTGGGCGAGCCTTTCGACTGGGAGTTCATCAATCCGTCGGCTCTGGATCCGGACGGTGAACACATCGTTGCGGAATTCAGCCTCAAGCATGCCTCCGACGGGAGCATCGCTTGCTCGGGCATCGCACGGCTGACGATCGACGGTACGCCGGATGCCGGCTTTGGCCGCAATGGATTGACATGTCTGAATTTTGATCACTCCCTGATTGCTGTGCAGAGCACTGGGGCACCGCTCTTCCTGGCTGGATATGACAATGCCATTCATCGCCTATTGCCCGACAACAGTCCGAGTCCCGGGTTACTGAGAGTCCGCGCGCCGTACATTCATGTCGGCGAGTCCGATGGCACGGCATTCGTGGCCATCGAGCGGCTGGCCGGCCGTGACGGCGCCGTGAGCGTTGACTTCACCACGTCTGCACGACCGCGCTATTTCGCCGGAGGATATTGCAACGGATGCGGGTTCTGGGTGGACAGCGCGACCGCGGGCAGCGACTACACGGCTACATCCGGGAGGCTCGACTGGGCAAGTGGTGACGACAGTCACCAGACTGTCAACGTCAAGATTGACCGCGATCAACGTGCAGAGAATCTGGAGACCTTCGGTGTCGATTTTTCAGAACCGGGTGGTGGCGCCCCATTGATCGGGTCAAGTGCGACCGTCATGATCCACGACAACGAACAAACCACGTCGGATGACGATGCAACCACTTCAGGCGGTGGCGGTTCGACATCCTGGGCAACATCGCTCGCGCTTCTCGGCCTGCTGCTGCTCCGTCGCAGGGACCTCGGGCGACGCGCTGCGCGCGTGCGGTTGCACGGAAACAGAAAATGAAAGCTGGCGTCGCAGCGGCGCGTGCCCTGCCCGGCCCGCTCCTCGCGACCCTGCTTGCGGCATGTAGAGCCGGCGGTGCCCCGCCGGCTCCAGACGATTCGCCTCCGCCCCTAGTCAGCATCGTGAGGCAGTGCGCGCCGGATCTGATTTCGGAATTCGTCACTACACTGCGCGCCGACGATCCGGCCTGTGCCCAGTCGCCTGAAACGGTGTGGCCGGCCGTCGGGCGCTTTCCGCTGCACGCAAGCCAGGCGCTCCCGGCGGATGTGGATCCGGGCGGCGTGAACGAGATCGGCGTCGAAGAACGCAAGGTTGCCGCGGTCGCCGTTGCGGCCATCACCGATGCGCTGCAGCGGGCGCTCGTCGGCGGGCCGGGTCATCGCGCTGGCCTCCGCGGCGGCGCATTTTCCGTCGCGTGGGGGCCGCAGCTGACGCTGACCCTGTTCAATTGCGCATTCACGACCGATGTGGTCGTCAGCGGCCTGGTCACCTGGGCCCATGCGGACATTCTCGGGGACGGTGGCTTCCTACCCTCGTACCGTCCGCTCACCGCCGACCTCGCCGTCGGCGGTCCGGGCACAGCCGGAGGAACCCTGCACGTCGCAGGGTCGTGGCTGTCGAACGATCCGGACGGCTATTTCAGCGTGACCGGCGCACTGGGCGGAAAACAGGTCGCGGTCCGCGTGCCGGAAACCTCCGTCGCGTCGGCCGCATCCCCGGAAGGTTCTCGACGCTGTTTGCAGGCTCAATCCGCGGCTTCAGCAAAGTTTGAGCAACACTTGGGCAACACTTCATGCACGCCCGGGGGCCCTGCGCGACAACGGCACCAACCGCGAATCACCGCGAGGAGCGTGTCATGGCCAGTCTGATCACCCGTTTCATTGCCACCCTCAGCCTTCTGCTGCTCGGCGCCGCGCCGGCCTGGGCAGGCCGCGGCGACGTCGATCCGAACTATGGCGAGGGTGGCCGATTGACCATTCCGCAGGACGTCGTGCTCGCGCTGCCGGGCGATCGGCTCGTGATCGCGGACGGAGGAACCGGCGAAGGCTTTCGCGTTCGCATGGTCGATGCGGCCGGGCAGAACGTCCCGCACTTCGGCGAGGGTGGAGTCGTCGTAATCGACTCCTCAGACGCGGTGCGGACATTCTCGCCCGAGGCCGCTGCCCTCGCCCCGAATGGCGACATGATCTTCGCAGGTTCGCTGTCAGCCACACAGGCGCGAGGGCTTCTGCGTCTCGACAGTGACGGCCAGCCGGTACTCTCGTTCGGGGACCGAGGGGACGGATTCATCGAATCTGCGGTCACCACCGCACACGTATTGGCACTTGCAGTCGGTCCCGACGGGAAGATCGTCCTCGCGGACGGAACCTGGAAACCCGGCGCCGACATCTGCGAGGGTACCGCGCGGCTGCAGCGCCTGCTGGCCGATGGCCAGCCGGATACCGGGTTTGGCAGTGGCGGAATCATCGAGATCCCGGACCTGGACCTCTGCAGCGGCGCGTCTGTTTTCGGCGCGCGCGACGATGACGGTGTCATTGTCGGCGATGGTCACACGATCGTCGCCGTCGATGCGGCCGGCGACATCGACCCGACATTCGGCGTGGATGGCCGCCTGGCCGTCGGCGAGCTCGCCCCGATGAGCGGACTGTTGCTGCCTGACGGTGGCATGCTGATCGTCAGGTTCGAACACGGACACCGGATCGAGTGACTCCGTATTCCTCAAATTCGACCGGACTGGCCAGCCCGATCTCGACTTCGGCGCCGGCACGGGCTCAGTGACCGTCGATCTCGGCGCGCCTCTGGACACGCCTTCCGCCCGCGAGAACGTCGCGCAACTGGCGCTCGATCCGGGCGGCGAACACGTCGTTGCGAAATTGAGTTTGAGCGTCTCGGGTGGCAATGGCTATGGACGCATTCTTTGCAGCGGCGGCATCGCGCGGCTGACGATCGACGGCGTGCCGGATGCCGGCTTTGGCCGCAATGGCCTGACGTGTCTGAACACAGCTTTCGCCTTGATTGCCGTGCAGAGTGATGGAGCACCACTCTTCTCGACCTGGTATGACGCCTCCATTCATCGTCTGTTGCCAGACAACAGTCCGAGTCCAGGGTTTCTCAGGATCGTAGAGGCATACGGGTCAAACTTTCTCGGCGAGTCTGGCTCGGCAACCGTAGCCACCGTTGAGCGTCTGGCCGGCCGTGATGGCGCTGTGAGCGTGAATTACGCGGCGGGCAGGGATCACAACTATCCGTACTGTGCTTGCGCGACCGAGGGCAGCGATTACACGGCAACTACTGAGCGGCTCGATTGGGCCAGCGGTGACGATAGTCCACGCGCTGTCATTGTCAGCATTCTTGACGACAGCAGCGACGAGATTAACGAGAGTTTTGCTGTCGACATTTTCGAACCGGGCGGCGGTGTCCAATTGATCGGGGCAAGCATGACCGCCGTCATCTCCGACGACGACGAGGCCCCTCCGACACCACCGCTCCTCCTCCGCCTTCAGGCGGCGGCGGCTCGGTGTCGTGGGCAACACCACTCGCGTTGCTGATCCTGCTGTTCATTGCGCCGTCGGCGAGTGAACTGCTGCTAGGGGAACATCATGTTGCGCTCAATCGGATCCGTGACTGGCCTGGCTTTGCTCATGGTCGCGTGCGGGGGCGGAGGTGGCAGCGGCGGTCCCCCAGCGGGTCCTCCGGCGGGCGACTGTGTGAGCACTGCTACCCTCGTCTGCACCGACTCGGGCCAGGTGCAGGGCGCGATCGAAGGCGACCTCCGCGCCTTCCGCGGCATTCCCTTCGCCGCGCCGCCCGTCGGCGACTTGCGCTGGCGTCCGCCGCGCCTCCGGCCAGCTGGCAGGGCGTGCGCGACGCCACGGCGTTTGGCAACCGCTGCCCGCAAGTCGACTACCTCGGCCAGCCGCTGGGGGACGAAGACTGCCTCACCCTGAACGTCTATGCGGTCAACCCGCCCGCGAGTTCGAACCAGCCAGTGGTCGTGTTCATTCACGGCGGCTATGAAAGGCAGGGCAGTGCCCAGGATCCGCCGTGGCATAATCCCCCGCCGCTTGCCGGCCACGGCGTGATCGTGGTGACCGTGCAATACCGCCTGGGGCTACTCGGCTTCCTCGTGCATCCCTTGCTCACGGCAGAGGCGCAAGGCTCCTCCGGAAACTATGCCCTGATGGATCTGATCGCGGCCCTGCAATGGGTGCGCGACAACATCGCCGAGTTCGGCGGTGACCCGGCACGAGTGATGATCCTTGGCCATTCCAGTGGATCGCTGAACGTGCAGGCCCTGCTGGCATCCCCTGCGGCTGAAGGGCTCTTTTCGGCCGCCGGCATGCTGAGCTACGTGCTCAAGGGCGACCTGATCGGCACCAGTATCGACGACGCATATCGCTGGTATGCGGACGTGGACAGTGCCCTGGGCTGCGACACCGCCGCGGATGTACTCGCCTGCCTGCGAGTGGTGCCGGCGGACACGCTGGTGCAAAGCGCGCCCAACAGCGCCGACACCGGGTGGGTCAACATCGAACCCAGTGTCCTGCCCGAAGACCCTTACCTCAAGTTGCAGCGACTCGGCTCGCCGGTACCTCTGCTCATCGGCTCCACCAGCGATGAAACGGCATTCAGTTACGTGCTGGGCCCCGCGCTGGATGAAAGCGGCTACGCCACGATCATCCACGAGCAATTCGATCCCTTGGCGGCCGGCGCCGGCGACACGATCCTGTCGCTGTATCCGGTGGCCGATTACGACAGCCCCAACTACGCGCTCAACGCCGTGGAATCAGATCTCTACTTCACCCGCAATACCCGGAATTTCGCTCGTGACGTGAGCGGCGCCCAGCGACCTCCGGTCTGGCGGTACCTGTTCACGCATCGCTACGAGAACGACTCCTTTCACAATGCGGTGCGGGCGTTTCACTCGGCCGAGCTGCCTTTCATTTTCGGCAATCTCCAGACGTTGACGACGGACACTCCCTACTCCCCGAGCAGCGCCGAGGTCGCACTGTCCAACGAAATGATGGACTACTGGGCGCGGTTTGCGGCGACCGGCGATCCGAACGGAAGCGGCGCGGTTCAATGGCTTCCATACGATGCCGGTGAAAACATCCTGCAGCTGGACAACGACATCGTGAATCTGGCCGGAGGCTACAGAAACCCGCAGTGCGATTTTCTGTCGACCTTGCCTACCAGATTCTAGAGCGCGTCGCAGCAGCCATTGACTGGCCGCTCGCCATTGCAACCTTTTTGGCTGGTCCGGAATCTAAACTTGAGCGAGTACGCTGCCCGGCCCCGCCCGGGTCGCTGAAAGAGGACGCCACGCTGCCACTCACATCCCAGACCATCGCGACAGCGCTGCTCGCCGGGCTGATGTTGGCCGGTGCCGGGACGGTGCGTGCGCAGGCGGCGGAACCGGCCCCTGACGAACCGAACGACGTCCGTATCGATCGCTTCCGCCAACACCTCGAAGCCGATCGCGAGCGGCTGAAGATCCCCGGCCTCTCTGCCGCGGTATCCTCGAGGACGGCGAACGTGCTCTGGACGCAGGGGTTCGGCTACGCGGACGTCGAGCGTCGCGTGCCTGCCACACCGGACACGCTGTACCACATCGCCTCGGTCACCAAGACGTTTACGGCGATCCTCGTGCTTCAGCTCGCCGAGCAGGGCAAGCTCGACCTCGACGCGCCGGTGTCGCGCTACGTGCCGGAGATCCAGGACGACCGCATCCGCATCAAGCACCTGCTCAGCCACACATCCGAAGGCACGCCCGGCGAGAAGTTCAACTACAACCCCGATCGCTTTGAGTACCTCAAGACCATCCTCGAACAGACGACCGGGAAACCCCTGCGAGCGCAGTTCGTCGAGACCTTCCTCGAGCCGTTGAAGATGAACGACAGCGTGCCGGGTCCCGACGTCGTCGACGATCCGCAGACATGGGCCGTGCTCGGCGAAGCCAACCTCGAACGCTATCGCCAGGCCCTGCCGAAGGTCGCCCAGCCTTACACCTACTACGGTGACGGCGAGGTCGCTGCACACGACCCATCCGCCCGCGGATTTCTGGGCGTCGGCCGGACTGGTGTCCACCGTGCGCGACCTCGCGAAGTACGACGCCGCCGTCGATCGTCACGCGCTCCTCGGCGAGGCGATGCAGGCCCGCGCGTGGACGCCCTTCCTGTCGAACGCCGGCCAGCCGCTCGCGCAAGGACTCGGCTGGTTCGTCACCGATTACCGCGGCACGCGCCTGGTCTGGCACTTCGGCCACTGGGGCACCGGCTTTTCCGCGATGTACCTGAAGATACCGGCGCGCCGGCTCACGCTCATCCTGCTCGCCAACAGCGAAGCCCTTGCCGACCACCACTATCAGGTCGGCGAAGACATCACCCACAATGTTTTCGCCTGCAGCTTCATCAATGCGTTCGTGCCGGAAGTAGCGAACGAACGTCGTGTGTCCGATTCATCGGCGGCTGCGCCAGCGTCACCGACGGCTCCGTCGACCGACTGCGAGCGCACCTCGCGCATGGCTCTCGAGAAGTGGATCGCCGACCGCCGCGCCAAGGCGCGCCGGATTGTCCCGCTCGATGCGACGCTCGCCGCGGCGTATGCCGGCCGCTACCAGTTCCCCAGCCGCATCGCCACCATCACGCGTGAAGGGAGCCGCCTCTTCCTCGACTTTCCCCAGGGCGTCCGCGCCGAACTGTTCGCCGAATCGCCTACGCAGTTGTTCGTGAAGATCCGCCCGTGGACGATGACCTTCGTGCGCGAGGGCGAACGGGTCGTGCGGATCGACATCCTCGACTCCGGGGAGATCTATCCCGCGCAGCGCGTCGAATAGCGATCGGTGTGTCGTGAACTTGAATACGTCAGCTATTGGCGCGACGACCGCCCAGCATGCTGACGGTGAAAAATACGAGCAGACTTGAGCCTAGCCCAAAAAAGATGGGCGAATTGGCATCCAGGCCATCTTTCGACGAGAAAGAAGATCGTGACCACCGCGCTGACAGCCATGCTGGTGATGGCTGCCGCCGAAGTAGCAACGCTTCCAGTAGATGGCGCCGACGATTGGCACAAGTATCGAGCCCACCAGCAAATCGTAGGCAATGGTCAGCGGCCTGAACACATCGTTGAGGGCCAATGAACAGGCAAGAGCGAGCACACCCATGGCCAGAGTGCTGACACGATCCGCACGTAGCGTTGGCTTCCGCGCCGACCTCGGCAATATGTCCTCGGCGAAAGTCGTCGCGGCTGCCATCAAGGTTGCGCTGGCCGTTGACATCATCGCCGCGAGTGCCGCCGCGACAACGATGCCGCGTATGCCATTCGGTAATGTCGCGTGGACGACGCTTGCAAAAGCGGTGTTCGGATCCGCAAGCGGCGGCAACAGCACTCTCGCCGCCATTCCGATCAACGCACCGCAGACGCCATAGAGCACGCAGTAGATGGCGGCGGCGGTGCCGGCGAAACGCGCCACATTCACGCTTCTCGCGGTGAACACGCGCTGCCAGATGTCCTGGCCGATCATGATGCCGAGAAAATAGTTCAGCGTGAATCCGAGGAACATCGGCAAGCCGAGAGTCGTCAGCGAGAAATGAGATGCCGGCAGCAGATGCTGCATGGCAGCCCAACCGCCCGCTTGCTGAATCGACATCGGGGCGAGCAGAAACATCATTCCGACCGTCATGATGAAAAACTGCACGATGTCCGTCAGCGTGATCGACCACATGCCGCCGATAACCGAGTAGAGAACGACGATGCCTCCGCCCAGCAGGACTCCACCCCAGAATGGCAGGCCAAATAGGCCGTGGAGAATCGTGCCGCATGCCACGATCGAGGCCACGGCGACCATGAGCGCATACGCAATCATGATGACGGCACCACTTGACCTCGCGGCCGAGTTGTAACGTCGCTGGAGCAATTCGGTCACGGTGAAAAGATTCATCCGAACCAGGCGACGCGAAAGAAACAGGCTGATTACCAGGATTCCGAGACCCAGCAGGGTGCAAAACCAGAGGCCCGACAAGCCGTATACGTAACCCAGCCGAACCGTTCCGACGGTCGAAGCCCCGCCCAGGACGACGGTGGATAGCGTGGCGGCGTACATGACGGGCCCAAGCCGGCGGCCCGCGACCAGGTAGTCTTCACGACTGCGCGCGCGACGCAGGCTATACCATCCAATCAGCACGAGGCCGAGTGCGTAGGCGAGCAGGATGACGAGATCAAGCGTCATGATGCCTAGACGCGATGTTCAACCTTTGGCAGCACACACAGCATTTCGAACAGGAGGTTTGCTGCCAAGAGCGCTGTGTTGCCCGTCGTATCGTAGGGTGGACTGACTTCCACGAGATCACCGCCCACGACGTCGAGACCGCGACAGCCGCGAATGATCTCCAGTACCTGCGGAACCGTGAGCCCGCCGATTTCCACCGTGCCGGTGCCAGGCGCAAACGCGGGATCGATCCCATCGATATCGACACTGAGATAAACGGGTCCACCGCCAACTTGTACGGCCACCTCGCGCATCAATGGCGCGAGGGACTTGTACCAGCAGTCTTCGGCCTGCACGACGCGAAATCCCTGAGCTCGGGGCCAGTCGAAGTCATCGGCCGCGTAACCGGTGCCGCGCAGGCCGATTTGCACGACTCTCCGGGTATCCAGCAGCCCTTCTTCAACGGCACGCCGAAACGGAGTGCCATGTGTGATTTTCTCGCCGAACATTTCGTCGTTGATGTCCGAATGGGCGTCGACGTGAATCAGTCCAACCGGGCCATGTTTGCGCCGCATGGCGCGCAAGATCGGTAGCACGATCGTGTGATCGCCACCCATCGTCAGCGGGATGGCGCCGGTGGCGAGCAAGGCATCGAAGTGGCGTTCGATGATGTCGATGCTTTTCAGCAAATTGAACGTATTGATGGCGACGTCGCCAACATCGGCGACCCGCAACGAATCAAATGGCGCCGCGCGGGTCGCCATGTTGTAGGGCCGCAGCATCCTTGACTCGTCCCTGATCTGGCGCGGCGCAAGCCGGGCCCCTGGCCGATTCGAGGTCCCGATGTCGAATGGCACACCGATAAAGGCAGCGTCGAGTTGATCGTCCAAACCGCATGCTGGCAGCCGCATGAACGTGGCTGGGCCCCCAAATCGCGGCATCTCGTTTCCGGACAGCGGCTGAAACAGTTCCTTTTTCACTTTTGTACGCTCCAACGTCCTGCGAGTAATCCGGCTTTCGGGCAGCTTTTGCTTTCGCCGAGTGCAGTTGCGCCGATTGACGACACGATAATCGTAATCGTGGCAGTGCAAGTCGCTGAAAAAACTGGCGCGGTTAGTCGCATCCCCGGCGCCCTGGTTCGCAGGGCGACAATGGATCTGTTTGCCATTATTAATCAACAAGTTAGATGGCCATCCCTGACCTATCTTCCCGCCGAGACTCGCTCAGTCACGCCGAATGCGGATTCAGCCCTACGCTACTATCCGCCACGATGGGCGCCCGCATTGGCCGAACCCCGAATACTTGAAGGTTACTGACCGACCGCTCATGGCCGAAGACACCAAAGCCATATTCCTCAGCTATGCCTCGCAGGATGCGGAGATCGCACGGAACATCGCCGATGCGCTGCGCTCGACGGGGCTCGACGTGTGGTTCGATCAGAGCGAACTGCGCGGCGGCGACGCGTGGGATGTTTCGATCCGCAAGCGGATCAAGGATTGCATGCTGTTCGTGCCGGTCATCTCGAAGAACACCGAGTCGCGCAGTGAAGGCTACTTCCGGCTGGAATGGAAACTCGCGGTCGATCGGTCGCACTTGATGGCTGACGACCAGGCGTTTCTCATGCCTGTGGTGATCGACGACACCAGTGACGCGCAGGCTCGAGTACCAGATCGGTTTCGTGAACGACAATGGTCGCGGCTTTCTGGCGAAGCTTCGTTTGTGGCATTTGCGGAACGCGCGGCACAGGCGATTGCGCAGAAGAACAACGGCGAGGTAAGACGCGTGTCGCCAGATCAGCCGAAGGGCGCATCGATCCCGAAGGCCATCGCGGTCCTGCCGCTGGCGAACATGAGCGCCGATCCTGAAAACGAATATTTCAGCGACGGCATGACCGAGGAAATCATCAACGCGTTGTCGAAAGTACCGGGCGTCCATGTCGCATCCCGCTCGTCTTGCTTCGCATTCAAGGGAAAAAAGGACGTCAATGTTCGACAGATCGGCGAAAAGCTCGGCGTGAGCACCTTGCTGGAAGGAAGTGTGCGCAAGGTCGGGAATCGAATCCGGATTGCTGTGCAGCTGGTCAGCGTCGACAACGGATACCAGCTCTGGTCCGAAACGTACGACCGCCAGCTCGAGGACATATTCGCGGTGCAGGACGAGATTTCGCGCTCCATCGTCGACGCATTGAAGCTGCAGCTGGCGGGCGGTACGGCGGCGGTCGTGGCGCCAACCAAGAACCTCGACGCCTATACGACCTATCTCAAGGGCCGGTTTCATTTCAACAAGTTCAGCGAGATCGGCCTGCGCAAGGCCTACGAACTCTTCCAGAATGCGCTGCTGCAGGACCCGGGATTCGCGCGCGCGTATGCCGGTATTGCAGACGTGTGGTGCGACCTCGCCGACGACTGGGTCCCGCCGGACGACGCGTATCCGCGAGCCAAGTCAGCGGCCGAGCGGGCCCTGCAACGGGATCCCGAACTCGCCGATGCGATGATTTCGATCGGCAAGGTGTTGTGCTGGCATGAGTGGAAATTCTCAGAAGGCATACGCCACCTGGAGCGCGCCGTCGCGCTCAGTCCAAATGACGCGGAAGGGCACTGGGTCCTGGGGACGGCATTACCTACGGTGGGACGCTTGCGGGACGGCATCGCCGAGTTGCGCCGCGCATTGGAACTCGACCCGCTTCGCGTCGAATACTTCGGATGGGCCACGCGCATGCTCTTGTACGCCGGGGACTATGACGCGGCGATCGCGCAGGGCGCTGAGACGTTTGAAATTGATGAAAAGTACGGGCGCGGATTCGTGTTCATCGGGTCCGCCTACCTCGCCAAGGGCGACGCGGAACAGGCCCTCAACTGGTTCCAGCGTGGCCAGAGCCTCGACACGGCGGTGCGTTCGTACGATGCGATGATCGTCCGGGCGCTGGCCGCGCTGAATCGCCGTGAGGAGGCGGACGAGATCCTCGCGCGATTGGAAGGCGAATCGCGACAGCAATACGTGCGAGCCGAGTATCTGGCGATGGGGCACGCCGCGGTCGGCGACTTCGACCGTGCCTTCGAAGCGCTCGAGCGGGCCTACCAGACGCGTTCGGCAGGGTTGATCTACCTGCACCTCGACCCTGGCTACGCGCCACTGCGCGACGATCCGCGCTACAAGGAACTTGTCCAGCGCATCGGACTTCACTAGGCAGCAAACGCTCGCTGCTATGCCTGGTACCGCCGACCTAGTAGGGCGCCAGCGCCATGATGCGCTTTGCAGCGGACAGCCAGAGCGTCGTCTCCCCGAGCGGTACCTGCAAAAGCCCGCTGACAAACAAGCCGCCGCCGCCCCAAATGGTTGCCGCGTGGACACGCCTGAGGCTCAGCAGGTCATAAACCACGACCGAAAGAAGCAATGCGATAAAGATCGGGGTCGTAAGACCTTCGATGATCGGTATCCGAATCAGAGCGGGTCCAAGGAGCGCAAGAGTGGCGAACACGATCAGTCGCTTGTGTACTTGCGCCCTTCGTCGCATCGCGACAGCCAAAGTGGCGAGCACTGCGAACGCAGTGACATCCATGAAGAGCCCGAGGAGGAAGGCCAACGCGACGTCTCCTTGGCCGGACTTCAGGTCGCGCGCGGTTGCCCACAACGACACGGCGATGCCGGAGACAGTCATCGCCGGGATCAGGACCAGGCTGAACAAACCGAGCCGCCGGTGCAAACCCAGGTTTCGTGAGTACGCCAAGGATGCTTGCGCAACAAGAAGCGAAATCCAGGCAAGGAAGAACGACGCATGCACGTACAAGGTCAGCGGACCATCGAACGTGCCATGGGCAACAGGTACGAAGAACGTGCGCGAGAAGCCCGCGACAACCAGCGCCACGGAGACTATCGCGAATCCGACGAAGAACAGGCGGGTGCTCGCTCGAGCGCTCACTCGACTACGCATTGGCCCCGTGGAGCTTGGACGGCTCATAGTCCTACGAAATCGATTCTCAAGTGTGCCCGACATCCGCCGTTGACGATTCTAGCGCGCCCGGAGAGATCAGAACTCCCGATCCCCTGCTTCATAGGACTCACACCACGGCAGACACTATTGCAAATCAGCGACTTGCCTGATCGCCAACCACGACCAGTTCCATCTACGCCCCTCGGCCGCCGCCGGCCTTGATCCCGAAGCAGCGGTGACTTTGCCCTTCTCTGCGATATATCCTGCCCGCAACCGCTAGCGGCGCGATAGCGAGACTTCCGATGAGGAAACCATTGCTGGCAACGGCTTTCTGCCTGTACATGGCCGCCCTTGCCCATGCGCAGTCGAATCTGCCATTCAAGGTGGAACCGGTCGCTTCTTTCGACGAGCCCTGGGCACTGGCATTCCTGCCCGATGGCCGCATGCTCGTGACCGAGATGAAGGGGAATCTCTTCATCGTCGCGCAGGGAAAGGAAGCCACGAAGGTCGCCGGCGTGCCCGACGTCGATTACGGCGGCCAGGGCGGCCTGGGCGACGTCGTCCTGCACCCGAAGTTCGCCGAGAACCGCCTCGTCTACCTGAGCTACGCCGAAGGCGGCCCCGGTGGAACGCGTGGCGCCGCGGTCATGCGGGCCGTCCTCGACGAGACCGAGGATGGCGCCGAGTTGTCGGGTGTCCAGGTCATCTGGCGCCAGCATCCGAAGATGCGCGGCTATGGCCACTACGGCCACCGACTGCTGTTCGACGACGACGGCTACCTTTGGATCTCATCCGGCGATCGCCAGCAATTCACGCCCGCACAGGACATGCAGACCAACCTCGGCAAGATCCTGCGCCTGCACGATGACGGTTCGATTCCGAAGGACAATCCGTTCCTCGACTACAACCGCCAGAATCCGTTCGTCGGAGACGTCGGCATTTACGGACAGACTTGGTCTCTCGGTCACCGCAATCCGCTCGGCATTGCCTTCGATCTGGACGGCCGGCTTTGGGAAGTCGAAATGGGGCCCAAAGGCGGCGACGAGCTGAATCTCATCAAGCGTGCGGCCAACTACGGCTACCCGGTCGTGTCGAACGGCGATCACTACGATGGCCGTCCGATTCCGGATCATGAGACGCATCCGGAATTCGAAGAGCCGGCAATTACGTGGACACCGGTGATTTCGCCGGGTCACTTGATGTTCTACCGCGGCACACTGTTCCCGGGCTGGCGCGGCAATGCCCTTGCGGCGGGGCTGTCGGCCAAGGCCATCGTCCGTATCGAGATGGATGGCGAGCGTGCCCGCGAGGCCGAGCGCTACGACATGGGCGTGCGGATCCGCACGGTGGTCGAAGGTGCGGACGGTGCGCTCTGGGTGCTTGAGGACGGGCGCCGTGGCGGCACGGGACGCCTGCTCAAGTTGACACCCAGTGACTGATTGATCCATGAAATCGCCAAGGCATCCCGATCGTCGTCGCCACGATTCCTCAAGGCGGCCGCCACGGCAGCCATGCTCGGCACGATTGATTGAAACAGTTGTGAACCAGTACCGTCGCAGAATGTGTATACGCCGTTAAAAGCCTTGGCTGTATTGTTGTCGGCGCTATCAGCGCAAACGGCTTTCGCCGTGGACGCGGTGCAGGTCGCGAACACCACTCCAGAGATACACGCCAACGACAATCGCGTGCCCGCAGGCCGCCTCGCAGACGAGACGCTGCGGATCGATCTCGAGGCGCGCGAGGGCCTGTGGTATCCGGAGTCAAAGGAAGGGCCGGGTCTACCAGTGCAGGCGTTTGCCGAGCGCGGCAGTGATTTGCTTGTCCCGGGGCCGCAGATCCGGGTACCTGAAGGCACGCGAATACGAGCCGCGATACGTAACACGCTTGCTGAAAGGTTGGTACTCCACGGCTTTCACTCGCGTCCGGGCGATGCACAGGACACGGTCGAGCTCGCGCCCGGCGAGCGGCGCGAGTTCAGCTTCGATGCTGGTGTTGCGGGCACGTACTACTACTGGGGTTCGACGATGCCAGGAGCACCAACCAACGGCCGCCCTCTCTATCGCGACGCAGTGTTGTCAGGTGCGTTCATTATTGATGCGCGCGGCACGAAACCGGATCCAGAAGAGCGCATATTCATGATCTCCAACTGGCGTAAGGACATTGCGCTCGACGACAAGAAGATTCCCAAGCCAGGCGAGGGCCAGAAACGAACCTTCGCCATCAACGGTCTCGCTTTTCCATATACCGAACGGCTTACATACGAAGTGGGGCAGCGCGTGCGCTGGCGCTGGATCAATCTCGCCTTTGAGCCTCACCCCTTGCACCTACACGGTTTCTACTTCGATGTATTTGGCCGTGGCGACGGCGAGCGCGACGTCCATGTTTCGGATGAGCAGCGTCCGCATGTGTTTACGAGCCGCATCGAGGTCGGCGGAACCATGGCGATAGCCTGGACCCCGGAGCGTGCCGGCAATTGGCTGTTCCATTGCCACATGCTCGATCACATCGGTCCGCACCTGCGACTGCGCCCGCCGACGACTCACGCTGAAGGGCAGGCTCATACCGGCATGGACCACGTGCGTGATGGCATGGCGGGGCTCGTTCTGGGTATTACTGTGAAGCCGGGTGCACAATCATCGGTGCATGCGGATACGGGCGCGCGCAGGCAGATGAAACTCTTCGTGCAGGAACAGCCAAATCGCTTCGACGGTGCTTCGGCGCTCGGCTATGCGCTACAGGTCGGCGATCAGGAGCCCGCACCAAACACCGTCGATATCCCCGGTCCATTGCTGGTACTGACATAGAGGCGAACCCACCAGCATCGCGATCGTCAATCGCGCCAACGTTGAGACCTCGGTCCATTGGCACGGCATGGAACTCGAAAGCTATTTCGACGGCGTCCCGGGCTGGGGCGGCGACGGGCGGCGAGTCACGCCACCGATTGCGCCGGGCGAAACATTCGTTGCCGAAATGACTCCACCACGCGCCGGTACCTTCATGTATCACACACACTGGCATGACGCGCTGCAGCTCAATTCCGGAATGTATGGGCCGTTGATCGTGCTCGAGCCGGGGCAGAATTACGATCCGACCACCGAGCGGATGGTGCTCCTGAGTCAGGCGCCTTTCGTCCCCCTGTCCGGGCCGTTGCTGGTCAATGGCAGTGTCACGCCCGCGCCGCTGCAGATGTCGGTGGGGACGACATATCGCATCCGCCTCATCAACATTACACCGAGCAATGTGCAATCTGCCGTGCGCCTGGCAAGCGGCGAACAGCCGATCGAATGGCGCAACATCGCCAAGGACGGCGCTGACCTGCCAGCGGCGCAGGTCGTGGTCACGAAGGAGTTACTTTCCCTGGCGGTGGGCGAAACCCGTGACTTCGAGTTTCGGCCCACGGTCGCTGGCGATCTACGCATCGAAGTGCGCCATCCCGACGGGCGTTTCCGCACCAGTATCGATGTGCAGGTTCGCTGAGTGAAATGGCGGCCAGGAGAGATGTCGTGCGGCCTAGGCAACTGGACCAGAATTGGCAATTGAAGCCCATCGGCACCGCGCTGGCACCAGGACCGCCGATTACCCATGATTGGTGTTGTCGGTCCACCACACAAACGTAAGCTCTAATTCAAGACCGCTGATTTCGGAGATGCCGGATTGCCATCCCGTCGCGGAATTTCGCCGCGACGTCGCAGCTCTTCGACTTCCGCGCGCTGCTTTTGGACATGTTCCCGTACTTGCGCGTCGATCGCGCGAAACCGCGGATCGTCGTGCACGGGAAGCCATGCCGGATCACGCTCGAGCGTGTACCACCACTGGACGTAGTCGCCCGCGCGGAAAGACGCGGCCAACTCCTGCAATGCAGCATCCAGCTGACCATCGAGCAGCCAGAGTCGCGCGCGCATGCGCTTCGCATAGAGTGAAGAATATCTTGCTTCGTTGGCGTCATTCCAGGCTGCTGCGGCAGTTCGCAACTGATCGCCCTCGGTCTTGCGCGCCTGCGCATCGCGCAATTCCGCTAGCATCGCGGCAACGCGAAAGTTCATGAGATTGATGCGGACTTGTTGTCCCGGCGGCAACCCGTACCGAGACTCCATCACCTTGGCTGCCCGGTCAATCTCACCGGTGCGAAGCGCGTAATCTCGCAGAGCCTCCACCGCGCCCCAACTCTCGAACTCGTAGAAGCTCCAGGCAGGTGGCAAAAATGCTTCAAGTCCGGCGCGGCGCCATTCGCCTCGATACAGTGCCAGCAGCAGTTGCGAACTGCGCTCGCTGACCGGCGATCCAGCGGCAACATCGCGGGCGGCCGCCTCATCGCCGAGATCGAGATAAATCGCCATGGCCGTGAATCGTGTCCATGGATTCTGTGGATCAACTGCAATCGCGCGTTCCATGATTTGAATCGATTCCGCCAGGAATCCATGAAGGATCCAGCGGTACTTGCCGTAGCGCTGCAGGGCGGGAAGAAAATCCGGATCAACTTCCAGCACTCCCAGCATCTTTTGCTCGACGCCGAGCCCTCCGAGTTGATTGAGGTCCACCATGACCTTGCGGAAGCGCGCCCCAGGTGAAAGCGGGTCGATCCACAGCGCCCGATCCAGCATGCGCCGGCCCTCCTGTTGGCGACCCCTGCCCAACAAGAACTCCGCGTATGCCAGCGTACCCCGGCCATTGCTCGGATCCATTTCGAGGCCGAGCTTGAAATCGGCTTCGCGCTTGCGATCATTCTCGTCTGCCCACATTGCTCGCGCGATCAAAGCCGTACCGGACCGCGGGTTGATCCTGAGTGCCTTGTCGAGCAACGGTTGCCAGCGCTTGCGCTCCGCAACCAGGTCGCGCCGCAGGCCCGCGGATTCCTGAAGGTGGGCGTCGTACAGCGAAGCGTATGCGCCTGCGAACCCCGGATCCAAATCGATGGCCTTCTGAAACAGCGGAATTGCTGCGGCTGTCTCGGCAACAGTGAATCTGCGCAGCAACGAGAGCCCATGAAAGTAACTCAAGTGAGCACGGATGTTGGCACTGCGCTCCTGTGGCCCCGGCGACGTCCCAAGGTCATCTATGCGTTCCGCTAGTACCGAAGTTATCCGCTTCGAAATGTCGTCCTGAATCGCGAATATATCGCCAACTCTCCGGTCGAACGACTCTGACCAGATAAGCGTACCGGACAACGTATCAATGACCTGAACCGTCACGCGCAACAGTTCGCCACTTCGCTGCACGTTCCCTTCCACAAGATGCGCGGAGTTGAGCCGGCGGCCTATCTCGTGTACGTCACCGGTGTCCTGGACTAACGCGAACGACGAGCTGCGTGCGATCACGCTAAGTTTGGGCACACCGGACAGACGATTGATGATCATCTCAGGAAGGCCCGCCGCGAGGGATGCATCATCGGAGTTGGAACTCAAGTTCCTGAACGGCATTACGGCTACCGTGCGCGCCATCGTATCGGCATTCATCGGAGATGCGGGCGCAGCGGGATGGTACGAAGTCTGGGCCGCACGATGCGACTGTGCAAAATACAGCCCGACGAGTAGCGCCACTAACGCGCATGCCGCGGTCACGAAACGCAGCTTGCGTCCGAGTGTACCGAGCGTAGGCTCCGGTGCCTGGCCGGCATACGTTCCGCTGTTTGCCGCCGTGGCATTTGAGACTCGTACCTCAGGCTCGTGCGGAGGCGCATCGTTTTCCTCGGCGACTGGTGGAATGAGGAAGTAGCCGCGTGCGCGCAAGGAACCGATGTAGCGCGGGTTGCGCGAATCGTCACCGAGCGCCTCGCGCAGCAAGCTGATGCGTTGAATTACCGTTTCGGGGTTGACGATTATTCCCGCCCACACCCGCTCGATCATTGCCTCAACACTCAATACGTTTGGGGCAACTCGAACGATCGAGAGGAGGAGGTCGAAAGACAGCTTGGGAAGCTCGACGTCCCTGCCTGCCTGCAATACCCGCTGCCGGCCGACGTCAATCTCCAAGTCGGCACAAACAAACCTCGAGCCAGACCGCTCGTGGGGTGCGGACCTGTCGCCGGCAGTGACTCCCATAGCGGAGGCATTTAACCACTTCCGCCACAAAGCCACCGGGCCCCGAATCAGGCTGCCAGTTTCTTGCGCAAAATCAACGCTGCACCGAAGCCATTGCAAGCCAAAAGCCGTTTGCGCCCCCTCCCCCGCGTGGTGGTGGCGGTGGCGGTGGCGCTGGCGGTGAAACCGCTGCAGGGCTGTACAACTGCACCGCCACAGTCCCGATCCCGAGTGCAATTTCGCCTTCCACGGGCTCGAGCCGTACGCCGAATCGGCGACTCATTCCGGATGGGAAGTCAATGTGGTCGCCCGTTTCAGGCGCTAGCGAAAACACCATCCCTGAAACCTGGCCCGCTAGGTCGACCAGGTTTCGTGTCGCCGTGTCTCTAAGCATCGTTGCCGTAACGACGGAGATCGACGCCGGCACGTCTTCGAGCACCTGTGGCCGCTTGCAAGCGGTAACGATGAATTCGGGGAGCGCTGGCTCGATTGCGCCGCTCTGTTCCCACTGTCGAATCATGAGGAAAAGAGTGCTTTCTGGTACGCCGCGCGACGCTCAGCGCCGTCAACGAAAACAACAGGATCAGCGCGAGACCGTCAAATGCACCGCCGCCGCCGGAGGACAAAACGGGTGGTGGCGGCGGCTGTGTCCCCGTATCTCCGTCGTCGCTGATCCGCACGCGCGCGCTCGTATTCAGGAGTACGGCGCCCCCCATTGGCGAACGGATTTCAATGTCGAAATGCTCGTCGCCTTCTTTGAGCGCGTCCTCGAGAATATAAAACACGATTTCCCGCGGCGAGGTATCACCATCCGCCCAATCCAGGCGGGCGTAGTCCTCCGTCGAGAAGTCCTCGCCCGACGTCGCGGGCCCGAGGTCGGTATTGCCGGTCGCGAAATATTCGACGCTGACAGCACCCGTGGAACCGCCAGTACGAGTCACCTCAATCCTGAACTGACGCGCGGCTTCGACGACATCAAGGCCCGCACTGATATTGATGGCGCCGTGTCCCTCCCGCTGTCCACCGTACAGCCGCGTCAGCACGCCGTTGCCACTCAATGCGACGATCCGCCCATCAGCTAACGGCTCCAGGAGTGTCGGCACCGTGTCCCAGACATATGAGTAGCCGGTGAAAAGGAAGCCGCCTCGCTCCAGGACAACTACGCCGTTCGCGCCCCAGCCCGTGTCAAGGGTTCCGTCCATCGCAAGACGGGCAATCGCCCAGCCCGCGCCGCGATCACTCTCGAATTGAATCAGGACATACACGCGACCGTCCGCCACGCTTTGCACCGGCGGCGACATGAGGACGTTATAAATCCTGGAAAGCCCCGCGAATCGCGCATCCTGGCCGACGAGGCTCGCGAGCGGCACCGGCGGCGCCTGGGTCGGCCCTTCCATTCTGCTGCCGTCGCCCTGCAGCCGATTCAATGCAAATCCAAGCTGTCCATCCGGCAGGTGTAATACGGAAACCGTCAGCAGTTCACCGCTTGGCGTAGCGGAGAGACTGCGCAAGCCAAGGCAGGTGTAGCCGCCGTGGGGATACCAGTGCTCGTCCCGTACCGCACCGCCGGCACCGAACGTCTGCAGCGCGTCGTCATCAAGAAATGCATAGATGCCGGTATCATCGCCGACCAGAATGCTGCGATCGGCACGCAGGATTAGCCCGGTGATGCCTACGCAAACAGACGCGTCGCCATTGAGCTGACGGAGATCGACCGTGTGCTCGAGTGAGCCTTCTGCATCAAACCGCGACAGTTGCGGCCTGCGGATGTCGACAAAGTCGCCGAAATAGTCCCCATTGTTGTCGGCGCTGAATCCCGCCGCCAGCAAGCGCCCGTCTGGCGCAACAGCAAGCGCAGTCGTGCGGGCGAAGATACCCGAATGGTCCGGGCCTGCAAGATCGTACCTAAGTAGTCCGCCTTCCCCGTAGTGAATGACTGCAGCTCCTTGAGCATCCACTGCGAAGACGGCTGCGTCGCGCCTGCTGTCCCCTGCAGTCCAACCGCCGAAGTACAAGCGACCGTCCGGAGCGCGCGCTACGGATTGCAGGAAATCGGTCGAAGCGGCGAATTCATGATTCGCGACGCCGGCAACGCCAAACGCCGGGTCGGCGAGCCCTTCACTGTCGAAGCGACGCAGCTCCAGGTTCGCGAGTGTATTCGTCAAGTGGGAGGCAACCAGCAGCGAACCATCGGGCAGCATCAGGCCGATGGCTGCGCTGTCTTCTGCGACGACGGTCCGGCCGTCCTGACCAAAGGTCGGATCCATTTCGCCTGGCGTCGCGCCGTGCGCGGTCGCGGTCGCGGCCAGGCACATTGCCGTTATCGCTGCCCCTGCGCTGTGGCCGTATCCTGGTGACTGAAGCATGGTCGTTCTCCCTAAGTAGAAACCAGCGCAGATTGCGTGGCAGGGAAGGTGCTGCCACCGAGCCCTCGGCGTCCGCAGGGATCCATGAGGAAAACGTGATTTCGAGGGTCAGCCGCTGGCCAGGAACCCGGAGATGCCGCAAATGGCGAATACAAATTTGATGTTCATGGTCTTGTCCTTGAACACTCGAGCGTCATGGCGACTACCGGAACCTCGCCTCAGTCCGCCTTCACAGCCGTGCCTGTCAGGTCTCTTGTGAAAACTAGATCGTCAAGATTGTCGGCGGCCACAACCCGCAGCTTGGCCGACTTGGCTCCTGCGGACGTGGGTCTAAAGGCAATGTTGATAAGGCAGCTCTTCCCCACTTCGAGCGACTCGCCGCAGGTATACGCCAAGTGGAAAGCTCCGGCGTTGCGACCCGTGAGCTCCAGGCTGCGGAGCGGCAGCGCCGCAGTGCCTGTATTGCGCAGCCTGAAGCTCTGCGTTTGACGCGTGTTCACGACTCGCGGGCCAAAGCCCAAACTCAATGGTTTGAGCGAACCTTGAATGGAACAATCGGGCTCCCCATGGGTAAAGCCCACAACGCCCCCGGGACCGACGACTTCGGCGAAGAAAACAGCCGGCTCACTGCCCTCGTTAGTCAGTGAGTGGACCACTTCCGCCGCTTCGACAAAGGTTTCTCCTACCGAGAAATGTTGTTTGGCGCCACACCGATTTGTCAGCGTTACTGTACCCTGTGTTACGACATTGACTGAGTCACCAGGGTGGGTGTGATAAAAGATAAAGTCGCCGGGCTCCGTCGTAAACTTGTCGAGGAAGACATTTGCCGGGCCGTTAAATTCCGGCACGAATTCGATAGTGCCCGTTGCCAGGTGTTCAATGGTTCGGGCGGCGTCGGCCGTCATAGCCAGGACGCTCATTCCGCAGGCGCACAGAACAAGCAACGTCCTGGTCTTGCTGGCGTGGTTCATTTCGCTTTCTCCTGTCGGGTGCCTCAACGGGGTGTCGAGGGGCCGAAGGAAGTCTTGCGGCCGCCGCCAGCGGCTGCATGAAGGAAGCCTCAATCTTTCATCAAGATTGGGTCAAGTGACCGACAGGACGGATTCTCCGGTCAGAATTCATAGTGCAGCGCAGCGTAGTAGGTCCGCCCGAGGAGGCGGTAGCCGGCAACATCCGTATTGGGTCCACCGCCCTGGACATAGGGCGGATCCTGGTCCGTCAGATTGAGGATACCGGCACGGAATTGGACACCGCTCGAGAGCGCAAGCGACCCTTCCAGATCGTGGTACAGAACGGAGTGGATCGGGAAATTTGCGCCCACGTCGTAATTGAACTGATCCTGCGCCCCGATGTACTGCATTGAATAGCCGATACGCCAGCCGGCCCACGATGCGTCGATATGCCCGAGACCGCGCCAGTGTGGGAAGGACAGTTCACCCGCGAGATGCACGGGTGGCAGGCCGCGCACGAATTCCGAGTCGCGGGTTTCCAGGTAGGTCGCAAGAACACCGGTATCGAACGTCACCCTGCCGGCGTGAAACCCGTAGTCGGCTGAGAAATCATAACCGTTCGCCACCAGTCTCCCCAGGTTGCGGCGGAGGCCATCCACCTGCAGCAGCGTGCCGTCGTTCGCGCGATGGACCAGATCGCATGCCGATGGTGTCCCCCGGTCAGCACATTCGAACAAGATGTCGCCCAGGCCCGGTGTCTCGATGAATCGCCCAAGATCCACATCGAAGTAGTCAATGCTCACGCGAAGTCCCGGCAGGGACGCGGGCGTCAGCTCGACTCCCACGTCGACTGAATGGCCGGACTCGGGAAGCAAGTCGGGGTTTCCACCGGTCACGAAGTCCCACTCGACGCTTGGATCCTGCTGGTAGGTGCCACCTGGCACGCCGTTCGCCGCGCAATTGACCTGCTGTTCCGGTGTCGGGTTGTTCCCACAAGGATCAAACGCTGCCAGTACGCGGTGAGCTATGTGCGTTTCATATAGCTCATCGAGGGCCGGTGCGCGGAAAACCTCGGCGTAGTTCGCCCGCAATGACCATGATTCGACCGGTTGCCAACGCAGGCCCGATTGCCAGGTCGTGTCCCCGCCAAAAGACGAGAATTCGGAATAACGCACGCCCACAGACAGGTCGAGCGCGCGGGCGGCAAGTCGATCCCTCAACAGCGGCGCTCGCCCCTCGAGATAGACACTTCGAGAGTCAAAGGACACACCCTGCAGATCTAGTGGTGTCTCTTCCCCGGTGACACCGGCCTTGCGCAGCGGATCCAGGTGGAAACTGCCTCCCTCATCGCGATATTCAGCACCGAAAGCCCAGCGAAGCGGTCCCGCCGGCAACTCACCCCAGGGCCCCTCGGCGCTGAAATTCGCCGCTTCACTCGTCCCGCTGCCATGATCGTGAAGCAACACATTGATGTAATCGATTTGCTCATCGGTAATGCTGCCCGCGCCGCCGAAGAGATCGAGCGGAACGCATCCGGCGATCACGTTTGCTGCCGGAACGATTCCTGTAGCGGGGTCGCGCGCGCCGCAAACGATGTTTCCCGACTCATCGGGACCGGAGGGACCCAGAGCCGGAACCAGGCGCAGCGTTGACGGAACGCCGGCTACGCTCGAGAGACTCCTGGACTCAGAAGTGGCAAGTGCCAATTCCCAATTCCAGCGCTGCGAAGTGCCGCCAACTCCAACCAAGGCACGCCACGCCTCGATATGTTGCTGATGCACGCGATCGGGCAATTCGACCAGCCTGCGGGCAATGTTGCCGATGTCGGCGCCGAACGGGTTGTACCAGTTGTCCGCGGGAATTCCGGGACTGCCATCGCTCAGCGTCGGCAATGGAGAACCGGTATGCACGGGTGACAGGTTGCCGCCAATGATCGGCGCCGGCGCACTCTGCTGCTCGGACTTGCGGTCGTGCCATAGTCCCTCGGCAAAGAATCTGAGCTTGTCGTTGATCGGTTGCGTCCCAAGCAGCCAGAGCGTGCCAAGTTCATTCGGCGTCTGGAGATAACTGTAGGGCGCGAGAACAAATACGTCGGAGGGTTGGCGCAGTCGATAGTTGGCGGCCGATTGCCCCGTCGAACCGGGAATCCGCACGTAGAGCCCGGGATCCAGGCCGAATATGTTTCCCTCAGGGACATCAAAAGATCCGTCAGGGGTAGCGGGCGTACCTGTGCGCACCCGCGTGCCGTCCGCGGACACAATGCGGATCGGAAATGCCGAGTAACCTCGTTCGGACATCAGGACCGGATCCTGCTTGAGGTAATCCAAGCCGAGCGACCAGGTGCCGCGACCGATTGCGATGCCCGCAACAGCCTGACCCGAGAAGATGCTTCCATCTCCCCGCTCGGTGAGCGAATTCTTGAGGTCAATCTCGAGGCCCGAGGTCGCCTCGCGTGTGATCACGTTGACCACGCCCGCGACGGCGTCGGCGCCGTAGATCGCGGTCGCGCCGCTCGTGAGGACTTCCACCCTATCGACAAGGGACAGCGGCACCATACTTGCGTCGACTGAGGCATCCCCTCCCAGGCCCCCATTGGGAAATCGCCGACCGTTCAGCAAAATGAGCGTGCGCTTGGGTCCAAGTCCGCGCAGGTCGATTCTCTCCGAACCGTCACCGAAGTTACTGTTGGTATTCGTGGGTGAGCCGGCATTGAAAGGCAGCGTCTGCAAGACTCTTCCGAGCGTGTCGAGGCCGCCGCGCCTGATGTCGTCAAGTTCGAGAATGGTGACCGGAGCCGTGCCCCTGCCGACTTCAATGGGGATCCGGGATCCTGTCACAACGACCTGTTCGAGTTCGGTATCCGCCTGTTTGGACAGCTTTGCCTCGCTGGCCATGGCGCCACCGACTGGATTCAAGGCCAGTACGCTCCACGCGATGCCAGTAGTGAAACTTGACGCGTTAACCCACTGCACGCCACTCATCGGACCGACCAAGCGGCCGCCGCTTGCGCTGGCCAGCAATTTGAATGCCACGAGGAATACCTCGCTGCGTCCATGAAATTCGGTGCGTTTGAATTCGCCCGAAGTATGCGCTCGGCAGCACCAGTGGTGCCAAACGGTCGCGCCCGGCCCTGCCACTTTGCCGGTCCGGCATACGCCACTAGCGACGGTCAGTCTGCGGATGGTACTTGCACGCGCCAACCTCCCCACAAACGAAAGGCCACGCTGCGGTGGCCATTTGCATGGGTTGGCGCGCCCGGAGAAATTCGAACTCCCGATCCGCTGGTTCGTAGGGCACCGAAGAATTTACAGACCTTTCCGATTCAACAAGTTAGATGGCCCGCCCTCGGCTAACTTCACGCCAAGACTCGCGGAGTTACGGCAAGAGCGGAATCAGCCCTATGCAAATGCCCCTCCCCACCTGCTGCTTTCGACCCAAAGCAGACTTCACCGTGCAATGAACACAATGAGCGCTACTTGGCCGCGAGCACGTACTCGTGCTGCGCGTCTCGCAAGGTCAGGGTCCGCTCCCCGACGACGAACTCGAGTCCGTTGAACCCGGGAACGATTGTGATGAACGAAATCGTTCCGTCAGGATTACTTCGAGTCGCCATCTCGCTCGCCCACTCGCCAAAGTCGAAGATCGTCGTCTCGCCCCTGTGAATCACCGCGACGTCCCCCAACGCCGGATGCGCATACCGTGCAGCGAGCTTGCTGGCTTCCGCTGCGTCGGCCGGCACCTTGAGCCGTTTCCGCTCCGCCGCCATGTCGGCGTAGAACGCCGTCGCATCGGCGGCAATCTGCCCATCGGCCTCTGGCCGTCCATCGAACAAGACCTCGAGCAGCTTTCGGCGGAAAGTGTAGTAAAGCAACCAGCCGGGGTCGCCGTTGGTCAGGATGACTGCCCCCACACCGTACTCGGGCAGCCACATCATGTCGCTGTGGAATCCAATCATGTCGCCGCCATGGTGTACGACCGGCGTGCCGTACTGGGTGTCTACCTCGAGGCCCATGCCGTACGTCATATCGGTACCGACCGAGACCTGTGGTGCCCGGCGCGCGAGCAATGCCTGCGTTGAGATGTAGCGCTCACCGCCCGGCAGCTTGCCTTCTGCGAGCTCCATGGCGACGTACTTCAACACATCATTCACAGAGCTCCACGCACCGCCGGCCGGTCGCACCGGCACCACTGACAGGTTCGCTCGCGCCTCCGCCAGCGCCGGCTCACCGTCGATGTCCGGGGCATGGGCGGTCGCGAAATTGCCGCGCTGCGCCTTCGAGAAATCGTGGGTCGTCGTACTCATCCCGAGTGGATCGAACACCAATGACTGCATGGCACTATCGTAGGCCGCGCCAAGCTCGAGGTCGGGATTGACCACATGCCCACCCAGGTAGCCAGCCGCCGCCGCCATTGGGTTCGAGTACTGGAACAATTCACCGAACCCGCTCGTGGGTTGCATGGTGCCGAGCGTCGTAATCGCTCCTTCCGGCGTGAGCGATGCAAACTCGAGCAGCCACTCGAAGTCCTGGCGCGGCATTCCCGTGCAGGCACAGATGAGGTGCTTGATCTTCACCTGCCGGGTCGTGTCCGGATCGCCGAGCCTGAAAATCGGCAATGCACGGGTCGCCGGTGTCTCCCACGTCAACTTACCCGCGTCCACGAGCTTCGCGAGCATCAGTGTCGCCATCGCCTTGGTGTTCGACGCGATCATGTATCTCGTGTCGCCGTCGGGCTTTTCGGCCTTGCCGAGTTCGCGGACGCCGAACCCGCCGGAAAAAACCACCCGGCCGTTCTGGTAGAGCCCAACCGAAACGCCCGGGATGCCGGTGAACTTCATGGAGGTCTCGACGAACCGGGCGAGCTGCGCTATGCGTGCCTCGTCGAGAGCATGCGCCTTCTTGCCCGCGAACGATTCGCGGGTCCACCCCTTCGGCAGGAGCTTCCCGAAGATCAGGGCGACCTGCGCGTAGCGTTTCTCCCCGATCGCATCCGCCATGTCGTAGATCAGGACCGTCCACGCGTCGTTGGCGCGGCGGACGTTCGCGCTCACGTAGCGCCGCTCGTTGGGCGAGGTTTGGTAGACGTAGTCCTTTCGATCGGTCCAGCCGTCCCCATCGGCAATGGGCGTCGTCACCTTGAGCGGCCGGCCGCTATCTCCTTTGTATGCGGCCCACGCGGCGGCGACAGCGTCGTCTGCGGTTGCAGCTTCCGTCTCCGACACGTCGAACAGCACGATGTTAGACCCACCCTCGGGCGCTTCGAGAATCGTTGACCGTCCATGCACTGAAAGCGTCCACCCGGCCGGTGCCAAGAACGTGTTGCCCAGCGCCGTTGTCCTTGGACCGTCGGCAGCGATGACTTCGCGATCCCGTTGAGGCGTCGACGCCGGGGTAGCTTGGTTTCCAGAGGTGGCCGCAGGCCATGAAATTGCGAGTGCAGTCGTAACCGTCGCGATCAACGCACTAGTCTTCATGCGTGCTCCCGTTACATGAGGTTATCGGGTGCGAAGCAACGAGCTGACGCCTACCTTACTTGAGCGCCGATTGATTGCAATGAGCACTGTGTTTGCGCGCCCAGAAAACAAGAGTTTCACGCGCCGCGTAAGCCTGTGTTGAATCTGGCGCGCCCGGAGAGATTGCTCGCGGGCTTCGCGTTCCTCGTCGAACTCCCGACCCCTGATTCGTAGGCAAATTGTGGGAATCAGAGAATCTCGTAAATCAACTACTTGCAGCGCTTGCCGCCCCCATCCCAAGAAGCGGCCAAAGGCTCCGACAGGATCTTCAACCCCGACCCAGTCCGGCAATACACGCTATTAGTCAGCGGTTGGGTTCTTCTTGACGACAATGTTCAACAGGTATATGCGTACGCGGAGGAACAACGGAGCCTCATAAAAAGACATTACATAAGCGCCTGACAGCAGGGGCGCGACTGGGGGAACACATGACCAATTCACCAATCCGGATCGGCGGTCGGTCTACCGGCGGTCGTCTGTCATTTCTCGGCATGCTGGCGATCGTCTTCGTGGCCGCCCTCCCGCTCACAGGCAACGCCAACGAATCCTGGAATTTTGAAGCCCTGGAACCAGGCGAGTTCGTGGTCCACCGGCAATCCGTTCCGATCCGCGTCGTTCTGATCGGTTTCGAAAATGGCCAGGTCGATAAGCAAGACCTCAAGTCGTGGCTCCCCGATACGTACGCGCCACTCGTGCGCTACCCGCAGTTCTATGGGTTGAACGGCAGGGACATGGGGCTCAATTACCGGTTCAACTACAACATCGTCCACAAGGACCAAGCATTCACGAACAGCTTCTTCGCCTACCTGAAGAAGATCGGCAAGAAAGGCGACCTTACGGACTACCAGCAGGCCTACAACGACCAGGACGAAAATGTCCTCGACATCAAGGGGCCTGTGCTCGACATCGACGCAGCCTCGGTCGAAGAGTGGCTGGACGAGGCCGACACTGGCCGAGGCAAGCGCGGCTACACGGTTTACTTCATCAATTGGTACGGCCGCGGTGATTTCCGCTTCCACGTCTATACCAAGGCCGATGATCCCGACCCGGATACCCATGTCAATTTCGGCGCGATGGACGAGACGGCAATGATCGCCTGGGGCGGAAGCTCGGGTCGAAGCTGGTTCTACGACTTCTCGGCGGGGCCCGAATGGAACTCGGTGAACTGGCTGGTCGACTTCGAGGACCTCGACGGCGATGGGTATGCCGAATACCGAATGCCGAATATCTGGGAATACGTCGCGGGCGGCTATCGCGACCCCGATGCGCTCGGCGGCGATATGGGCCTGCTCACCCGCTTCGTGGCCATCAACCTGCTGTTTACGTCGTCGCCCCTTTACGACCCGATGGTGGCGGCTCCAGCTCCACAAGGCGCGAAGGTGACCCACATCGCCCTGTTCGAAGACGATCCTGACAGCAAAGGCGCGAAACACCTTGACCGGCAATTCGCGAACAGGATGTGGCAGGAACTGCAGCCCTATTACCGCTGGAAAGTCGGCTTCAGGGATTTTGATCCAATCAATGCCGGGTCCAAGAGAAGCCTGGACATCTATACGGGAAACTCGGACGCCCCAGGCTGCTGGCAGCAATTCGGCTCGCCATATGCCCAGTTGTACTGCTACTACGACCGGAACCTCTCGCGGTTCGTACCCGCGTATGGAGATCGCGACTACGTGGCCGAGATTTTCGCGTTCAATACGACCGAGGCCGGGTTGGGATATCAGTTCGGCCTGTTCGGTTTCGCGGAAGACAATTGGGTCGACGGCACGCAAACGTTCGAGTTCGTATTCGGGGCCCAAGCCTACCGTGACCTCGGTTACGGCTTCACTTCTACCGTCGTCCATGAACTCGGCCACCACAACGGCCTGTCACACCCTCACGACGGGTATGACTCTGAGTGGGGGCTCGACTATGGAGCGTGGGGCGATTTCTACTTCGCGTGGCTGGGCGACGAAAGCGATACCGTGATGCAGTACATCGCGGTGAGCAATGGCTTTGGCACCCATAACGCCGACAACATGCACCGCTGGGAAATGGCGGGTTACCTGAACCGGGCGAATGCCCTGGCGGGGGATATCCTGGGCAGTGGACGCGCATCGCAAGTGACCGCCGCATTGCGACGTGCCGACCTGGCCGCGAAGACAGCGCTCGGCGCGTTCCGTGCCTGGAACTACCTCGAGGCCGTGACCGAAGCTCGAAGCGCGTACACGATACTCAGCGGTGCCGCGGAAAAGATCGGCGTGACGTCTGCGACGCTCGCCGCGGCGATGATGCCGCTGCCAGGGTATCGGCCCGAGAAGGAAGGTTGCCGTCCAAAACTGCTGGAGGAGCTGCTTCTCCGGAAGCGACTGTCGCCCTAGTTTGCGATCGGTTCCAGCGGCTTGCCCGGCGCGTCACAGCGCCGGATGATCCCGTGCCTGTCCGCGTGAAACGTGAGGCGCTCATCGCCCAGCACCAGCACGAAGTGGTAGCCCGGCACGGGCGAACGCCCCATCAGGCGCCGCTTGCCCGCGCAGCCGAGGCTCGCATCCGGCCAGGTCCGCGCTTCGGCCTCGACCACGTGAATCTGATCCACGCCGACCTTCCGCTGCTCTGACAGGCGAGACGTGAGGAGTGCCTGCGTTTCCTCGAGTGAAAGTTCTTTCGCCGGCGGATCCGCAGCCATCGCGACCGACAAGTTCTGCGCCAGCAACAGCAGAATGAACACGAACAACGACAATCGACCCGACATGCGGGCATCTTGCGCCCGCGTGAGGATCCCGACAATGTCTGCGGTTCGAAGCGGAGACCTAGACGATATTCAAGTCGGAAGTCAGGTACGAGACTCGTTCGATCACGAACGAAAGGGCGAGCCCGATCGAGGGGGGACCCAGGGCAAGAGCGGTGACACCCAGCGCCAAGGTCGCCGTGGTGCAGGAAGACAGCATGACCGTCGACAGCGCGGGCCCTGCGACGCACGATTTTAACGTGAGCAAGCCGGATGGCTGGCCTGCGGGCGACTACCAGGTCGAAGTGATGCTGGACGGCCAGTCTGCAGGAACGACGAAGCTCACGGTGAAGTAGCGGGCTACTGGATGAACTTGTAGAGGACGCGGACGAACCGGTAACCCTTCAGGTAGTCGTCGGCGACGAAAGCAACGGTATGAGTGCCCGTGCGCTCGACGGTCGGGATCTGTTCGGCCATCAGCGCCAGGGAAGGGTCCGTAAACGACACCTCGAAGCGTACCGGCAGGCTTGCGGGCACCGACTTGATCTCCCCGCGACGACGGATCGCGCGGGCGGTTCCCTCCCGGATCAGGCGCACCGCTTCTTCGGGCCGCAGCGAGCGCGCAGCCGCAGTACCGAACGCTTCCTTGACCTGCACGCCCTCGATGTTCGGCACCAGTTCGCGCAACTCCGCAATTGCTGCCTGATCGCCGCTGACCAGCACGACCGGCACTCCCAGCGTGCCCGCGGCATGGATATTCATGCCGCCCTCCCCGACTGAGCGCCCATTGATGCGCAGGTCCGCGATGGTGCTGCCATTGCCGGTGTGGGCCAGCACCCCGTCCGCGCTGCTGGCCTTGGCGTGATAGCCGATGAAGATCGCAGCCGCGTAGCTGTCGTCGAGTCCGGCCATCATCCCCATGGGCTTGATGTTGTTGCTGATCAATTCCGCCGGTTCATGCAGTTCTTCGATCAACAGGTTGCGATGGGTGCCGTGCGAGTCGTTGACCAATATGTGCGTGGCGCCGGCATCGCGGGCTCCATCGATCGCGGCATTGGCCTCCGCCGTCATCAACTTGCGAAAGCGTTCGTAATCGTGGCCCGTGGCGGAGGTTTGATCGCGATCCACCACGCCGCTGACGCCTTCCATGTCCACGGAGATGAAAATCTTGAGCGCATCGGTCGGAGCAGCTGCACCGGCCGGAGACATGAGGCCCAGGCCGAAAAAGGCTGACACGAGAATTCCCGTGGCAATCACACCGACTGCTTGCCGCACTTTCAGTTACCTCCCATCTCTTTGTCACCGTGTCGCCGGCACACTACACGACTGTGGCGCCTCTGCTAAAGTCGGCGCATGTTCGCCCGGATCCTGCTCGCGGCCCTGTTCGCGACATCGGCCGCCGCCGAGCCGTTCAGCTTCATTGCGCTCGGTGACACGACCTACGCGCCGCCGGCCGACAATCCACTCTACGGCCAGCTGATCGACGCGATCAACGCTGCGCAGCCGGCATTCTCGATCCATGTCGGCGACACCAAGGGGTATGGCGACTGCGGCCGCACGTTCCAGGAGAGCCAGCGCGACTTCTTCAATAGCTTCGCCGGCCCGGTCTTCTACACGCCGGGCAACAACGAGTGGGCGGACTGCTGGAAGGACAACCGCGGCGCCGCGGACCCGACCGAAATACTCACGCTGATGCGGGACGTGTTCTGGTCGAAGCCCGAGAGCCTTGGCCGGGTGCGCCTGCCGCTGGTGCGCGAGTCCGACGAGATCCCGGAGTTCGCCGAATTCGCGGAGAATGCGCGCTGGACCTTCGGCGGCGCGACCTTCGCGACGTTGAACCTGGTGGGCGAGCACAACAACCAGGAACTGCGCGTCGAGAAGTACTGGCGCGAATTCGTGCGCCGTGAGCAGGCCAATCTCGCCTGGGTCAAGGCCACATTCGCGGAAGCGCGCCGGGCGAAACAGCGCGCCGTCATCCTGGCCTTCCACTCCAACCCGTTCGACGAGAAGCTCCGATACGACGGCGGTCCGTTCGAGTCCGTCGTCAAGGCGATCGACACGGAGGCCGAATCCTTCGATGGGCAGGTGCTCATCGTCCAGGGCCACCATCACGAGTTCGTGATCGATCGGCCGCTGACCCAGCTCGACCTGGACAAGCCCGGCGTAACGCGGCAGAACCTGACGCGACTGCAGGTTTATGGCTGGCCCGACATGAAGGCCGTCCGGGTGAGCGTCGACACGTCGAAGCCATGGGTGTTCGGCTTCGAGCCCGTCTATGCGCCGCAGAACTCGGTCTCCCCAAACAAGGACGCCGATTAGTTGCGGGCACCTCCTTCGGCCTAGACCTCACTCGTCGCCGATGCGCTTGCGCAGGTCGGCTTCGCGCGCCTGCTCTTCGGGCGTGAAGCCCTCGCCGAAATCCGCCGCCTCGTAGTACGGACGGATCTCGAGATCCGATTCCTCGCCGGGCATCGGGTTGGGGCACTTCTTCGCCCATTCGACCGCTTCTTCGATCGACTTCACTTCCCAGATCCAGAACCCCGCGACGAGCTCCTTGGTCTCGGCAAACGGTCCATCGATGACGGACCGCTTCGCGCCGTTGAAGCGAATGCGCTTGCCGTACTTGCTGGGCTTCAAGCCGTCACCGCCCTTCATGATCCCGGCCTTGACGAGCTCTTCGTTATACCGGCCCATTTCGGCGAACATTTTCGCCATCTTCTCGGGTTCCTTGAAAAGCGTTTCCGCTTCGCTGTTCGGGGTGGCCTTCACGAAAACCATGACTTTCATCGGTCGTACTCCTTTGATTGGAATGGCTTCAGATCATTCGATTCGATGAGTTGTCGAGCCAGCCTCTCCAGGATCGACATTTTCGCCATTTCTTTTGAAAAGCCGTGCAAAAGACCCGCAGACCGACGCTGGCGGCGACCGATTCGGCGCATCGCATCCGTCTAAATACGTCATGAGGTTGCGTAAATGCGGGTGCTGAATCAAGGCGCCTACGCGAAGACGTTTGCGTTGCTCGCCGTGATCTTGCTCGGTGGTTGTGCCTCGCTCCCGAACGGCCGCGGCTGGGGAGAGGACGCGACTTACCGCCCAGGCTGGGAGCGGGTACGGCGTTCAGCGCTTGGGGCCGTGCGCGATCCCTGGGTGTGGGGTCCCGTAGTCGGGGCAGCTGTACTGCAGGTCGGCAACGCGGACCAGGAGATCTCCGATTGGGCCAGGGAGAACACACCCGTTTTCGGGTCGGAACGAGGCGCCGACCGCTGGAGCGATGACCTGCGATTGGCCTCAGTGATCGCCTACCACGTGAGCATGCTGGCGACGCCGAGTGGTGACGATGGGGGCGACTGGCTCGAGAACAAGGCAAAGGGATACTTGGTGGGCCTGACGGCCGCCGGCGTCAACAGCATGGCCACGAAGCAACTAAAGATCAGCACCGACCGTGTACGCCCGGACGGTTCGGATCAGGAGAGCTTTCCCTCGGGACACACATCAGCTTCCGCAACCTTTACACGGCTGGCTTCGCGCAACTTGAGATCGGTTGAGATGAGCAACGACACACAGCGCGCACTCGATATCGGACTGGATGTCTTGACCTTTGGCACGGCGTGGGCGCGCGTCGAGGCAGGTGCGCACTTTCCCTCGGATACACTTGTGGGTATGGCGCTCGGGAATCTGATCGCTGCGTTCTTCAATGACGCATTCCTCGGCCTGCCGGACGATCCGCAGACGGGATTCACGGTTGCCGTGACCGGCGATGCAGCGATGCTTCGCGGCCAATTCCGTTTCTGAATCGTTATTGGCGTGATGCCCGCCCCCCGTACCGCTTCGCGCGATGGTGATGGACGTCGCGCCATAGCCCGGTGAGGTCGAATACACTGCCCGCACCTGAATCGATGGGGGCTGCCGGCGACATGACTCCTTGTA
>CAVXET010000027.1:0-8402 GCA_963760725.1 uncultured Gammaproteobacteria bacterium | reverse complement strand
GCCGATCGCGCCCTGGCCCGGGCAGAGCGACGCCATGAAGGCGATGCTCGCCGCCGCGCGCGAGGAAGGCATCTCCTTCGGCTCGCGCGGGAACCTGCTGATCCTCGCGCCGCCGCTCGTCATCACGGAGGCCGAGCTTGCCCAAGCGCTCGGCGCCCTCGACCGGCTGCTGACCCGTCACTTCCCTGCGTCCCTGGAGCGCGCCTCATGAGCTTTCGCCTGACTTACGCGACGATGTTCAACCCGCCGGAGGAGCTGCACGAGCGATTCGAGAAGGCGCTCGTGAAGATGCGTGGAAAGCTCGGGCAGACGCACCCGATGTTCGTCGACGGCAAGGATGTTCCCGCCGCCGCCACCGAGGAGCGGGCGAGCCCGATCGACAGCGTGATCAAGACCGGCCGTTTCCCGCACGCGAACGCAAAGGAAGTGGACGCCGCGATCGCGGCCGCGGAGCGCGCCGCCCCGGGCTGGCGCGACGCCGGCATGGCAAGACGCGTTGCGCTCATGCGCAAGGTCGCGCGCCTCCTCGAGGAGCGCGTGTACGACATTGCGGCCGCGCTCACGCTCGAAGTCGGCAAGAACCGGCTCGAGGCGCTCGGCGAGGCCCAGGAGTGCGTGGACTTCTTCGACGTTTACGCGGAAGACTTCGAGTCCCACAAGGGCTACGAGTTCGACCTGCCGAACGATCCGTCAACCGTCTTCGTCTCGCGCAACAAGAGCGTGATGCGTCCTTACGGCGTCTGGGCCGTGATCGCGCCCTTCAATTTCCCGATCGCGCTCGCCGCCGGGCCAACTGCCGCCGCGCTCGTCACGGGAAACACCGTCGTGCTCAAGTGCGCCTCCGACACGCCCTGGGCGGGCCGGCTCCTCGCCGATTGCATCCGCGACGCGGGATTGCCCGCGGGCGCGTTCAACTACGTGAACGGCCCCGGCGCCGAGATCGGCGAACAGCTCGTGCGCGATTCGCGCGTCGCCGGCGTGACGTTCACGGGATCCGTCGCGGTGGGCCGCGCCATCATGAGCGAGATTGCGTCCGGCGCGTACCCGCGCCCGTACATCGCGGAAATGGGCGGCAAGAACCCGACCATCGTCACCGAGAACGCCGACCTCGACCGCGCGGCCGCCGGCATCGCGCGCTCGGCCTACGGCATGGGCGGGCAGAAGTGCTCCGCGCTCTCGCGCCTCTACGTGCACGAGAAGGTCGCCGACACGCTGATGTCGAAGATCGAGCAGGAGATCGACAAGATCAAGATCGGAGACCCGACTGAGCGCGCCACAGGTCTCGGCCCGGTCGTGAACAAGCGCGCGCACGAATCCTATGCGCGCTACGTCGCGGACCTCAGGAGTCGCGGCGCGAAGATCCGGCGCGGCGGCAACCAGCCGTCGGAAGGCGTGTTCGGGCGCGGTTATTACGTCGAACCCGTGCTCGCGGAAGCGGATCCGTCCGACCCGCTCTGGAAACAGGAGATGTTCCTGCCGATCCTGATGGTGCAGCGCTACCGCGACCGCGATGCCGCGATGCGCCTTGCGAACGACACGGACATGGGACTCACCGCCGGCTTCTACGGCGCGCCGAACGAGATTCCATGGTTCCAGGAAGGCATCCAGGCGGGCGTGATCTACGCGAACCGCGGCGCGGGCGCGACGACCGGCGCCTGGCCCGGCTACCAGCCCTTCGGCGGATGGAAAGGATCCGGCTCTTCCGGCAAGGCGATCGCCTCCGCGTACTACCTGCCGCTCTACATGCGCGAGCAGTCGCGGACCGTGGTGGAGTGAATGAGCGAGTTCCTGCCGCTTCGGGATGCGATCGCGAAGCACGTCAGCGACGGCGCCTGCCTTGCGCTCGAGGGCTTCACGCATCTCATCCCGTTTGCGGCCGGCCATGAGCTGATCCGGCAGGGCCGCAGGAACCTGCACCTGGTCCGCATGACGCCGGACCTGATCTACGACCAGCTGATCGGCGTGGGCGCCGCGCGCAAGCTCACATTTTCCTGGGGCGGCAATCCGGGCGTCGGCTCGCTGCATCGGCTGCGCGACGCGGTCGAGAACGACTGGCCGGGGCCGCTCGAGATCGACGAGCACAGCCATGCGGCGATGGCGGTCGCCTACCGCGCGGGCGCGGCGCGCCTGCCATTCGGGATGCTGCGCGGCTACATCGGGACGGATCTCGCGAAGCAGAACCCGCGCATCCGCTCCGTGAAATGCCCGTACACCGGCGAGGCCCTCGCGACCGTGCCCGCCGTGAACCCCGACGTCACCATCCTGCACGCGCAGCGCGCCGACAAGCGCGGCAACGTCGCGATCGACGGCATCGTCGGCGCGGCGCGCGAGGCCGGTCTCGCCGCGACGAAGCTCCTCGTCACGGTCGAGAAGATCGTCGACGAGCTGCCGCCCGCGATGAACAACATCGTGCTGCCGCACTTCACAGTCACGGCCGTCTCGCTCTGCCCGGGCGGCGCCTGGCCGTCCTACGCGCAGGGACACTACGTGCGCGACAACGACTTCTACCTCAAGTGGGACGCGATCGCGCGCGACCGCGGCTTGTTCACCGCCTGGATCGACCGCCACGTTCGCGCCACGGCCGATCACCGCGCGTTTCTGGCGAGCTTGCAGGGGCACGCGGCGTGACCCGTCGCGACATAGCTGTCGCGCGCGCTTGGCCGGCCGGGGACCCTCGCTCGCTCAGGGCGGCGACCGCATTCGCTCGCTCGGGGACCCGGCCGGCCGGCGCGCGCGTATGCACGCCGCGGCTCGGCGCGCACGAGCCGTTGCGGGACCCCGGAGTGAGCGAGTGTCCGTTCTTCCGAGCGAACGAAGGTGGTCCCGCCGGCGAAGTGCGCGCCGCAGTCTCGGCACCCCGCGACCGCCGGAACGGATGCGATACGCCATGAGCGAATACACCCGCGATGAGATGATGACGGTGGCAGCCGCGCGGCTGCTGCACGGCGGGCAGGTGTGCTTCGTCGGCATCGGGCTGCCGAGTGCCGCCTGCAATCTCGCGCGCCTCACGCATGCGCCCGAGCTCGTGCTGATCTACGAGTCGGGCACGATCGGCACGCGGCCGACGGTCCTGCCGCTTTCGATCGGCGACGGCGAGCTCGCCGAGACCGCGACCTGCGTCATTCCGCTCCCCGACGTCTTCAGCGATTACCTGCAGGCCGGGCGCATCGACATCGGCTTCCTCGGCGCCGCGCAGATCGACAAGTTCGGGAACCTCAACAGCACGGTCATCGGCCCCTATGGAAAGCCGAAGACCCGCCTGCCGGGCGCGGGCGGCGCGACCGAGATCGCGGCGCACGCGCGCGAGGTCTTCATCGTCATGAAGGCGACGCCGCGCAGCTTCGTGAAGCAACTCGATTTCCAGACCAGCGGCGGCCACTTTGCCGGCCGCGCAGCGAGCGGCGCCCGCGGCCGCGGCCCGTCGGTCATCGTCACCGACGTCGGCATCCTGAAACCCCATCCTGAAACCGGGGAGTTCGCACTCTCCACGGTTTACCCCGGAGTCCCCGCGGAGGACGCACGCGCTGCCATCGGATGGCCGCTCACCGTGCTGCCGACGCTTGAAACCCATGCGGCGCCCACGGCGCCGGAACTCGCGGCGCTGCGCGCGCTCGAGTCCCGGACCGCCGCCGCGCACCGCGAACCTGTGAGGCTGCCGCTATGAACGCCATTCCCCGCGCCGCCGGCGCATCCAAGAACCCGCACATCAAGATGGCGCTGCCGGGACCGAAGTCCCGCGCCCTGATCGAGCGCGACTCGAAGGTCGCCTCGCCCTCCTACCCGCGCGACTACCCCTTCGTGATCTCGCACGCGAAGGGTACGGAAGCCTGGGACGTGGACGGCAACCGCTTCCTCGATTTCGCCGCCGGCATCGCGGTCTGCGCGACGGGGCACGCGCATCCGCGCGTCGTGAAGGCGGTGCAGGACGCGGCCGGCAAGTTCCTGCACATCTCGAGCGACTACTGGCACGAGGAAATGACCGCGCTCGCCGAGCGCCTCTCCGCGATCGTGCCGCTCGGCGAGCCGGGCATGTGCTTCTTCTGCCAGTCCGGCACGGAATCCGTCGAAGGCGCGCTGAAGCTCGCGCGCTACGTGACGAAGCGCGGCCGCATCATCGCCTTCCTCGGCAGCTTCCACGGCCGCACGATGGGCTCGCTCTCGCTGACATCCAGCAAGTACACGCAGCAGGCGGGTTTCTTCCCGACCATGCCGGGCGTGACGCATGTGCCCTACCCGAATACGTATCGCCCGCTCTTTGCCGGCAACGACCAGGGCAAGGCGGTGCTCGACTACATCCGCATGCTGTTCGAACGAAACGTCCCCGCCTCGGAAGTCGCCGCGATCGTGATCGAGCCGCTGCAGGGTGAAGGCGGCTATCTCGTGCCGCCGGATGGCTTCCTGCAGGGCCTGCGCCAGATCTGCGACGAGAATGGAATCCTGCTCGTGTTCGACGAAGTGCAGTCGGGCATCGGCCGCACGGGGAAGATGTTCGCGTCCCAGCATTCCGGCGTCACGCCGGACATCATGACGCTCGCCAAGGGCCTCGGCTCGGGGCTGCCGATCGGCGCCGTCGTCGCCAAGGCGAGCCTCATGAAGCAGTGGAAGAAAGGCGCGCATGGCAACACCTTCGGCGGCAATCCGATCTCCTGCGCCGCCGCGAACGCGACGATCGACCTCGTGCGCGAGCAGTACGTGCAGAACGCGGCCAAGGTCGGCGCGCATTTCATGAAGCGTCTCGAAGCGATGCGCCCCGACTACCCCTGCATCGGCGACATCCGCGGTCGCGGCCTCATGATCGGCGTCGAGATGATCGAGAAGGACGGATCGCCCGCGCGCGAGATGGTCGACCGCCTGCTGCACCGCGCCTACCACAACGGTCTGCTGCTCCTGTCCTGCGGCGTCTCGACGCTGCGCTTCATGCCGCCGCTCTGCGTGACGGAAGCCGAAGTCGACGAGGCGATGATCTATTTGAAGCAATCGCTCGACGAGGCGCTGGCGGGCCAGGCGTGAGGCCCGCCGCCCGCGCCCTGCTCGCCGTCGCGGCACTCCTCGCCGCGGCGGCGGCATCGGGCGCGGGACGGGAGCCCGTCCTCTCGCAGGTCGCGCTCCCGCACGGCTATTACTGGCGCGAGCTCTACATTCCGCAGCTGACGACGGGGCCGTCATCGGCGGCCTTCCTGCCATCGGGAGACGAGCTCATCTACAGCATGGAAGGCTCGCTCTGGCGCCAGAAGATCGGCACGGACGATGCGAACGAGATCACGCACGTCCTGGGCGGCTATGACTACCAGCCCGATGTCTCGCCGGATGGCCGAAGCGTCGTCTTCACGCGCTACGACGGCAAGGCCTTCGAACTTTGGCGGCACGATCTTGAAAGCGGCGGGCAGAATGCACTCACCGCGAATGCCGGCGTCAACCTGGAGCCGCGCATCTCGCCAGACGGCCGGCAAATCGTTTTCGTTTCGACGGCGGGCACCGGGCACTTCAACCTGAAGATTGCCGACCTCACGCCCGCGGGACTGTCGAACGAGCGCTATCTTGTCGCGCCGCGCGAAAGCAGGATCGACCGCTATTACTATTCGACGCACGATCACATGATCAACCCGTCCTGGTCGCCGGACGGGCGGCGCGTCTACTACGTGACGAACGCGGAGATCCCCTGGGGTACGGGCTGGATCTGTTCGATCGCCATCGCGGGCGGCGAGCCCGAGTGCCTGACGAAGCACCAGCTCGAGACCTCCTGGGCCGCGCGACCCGAGGTCGGCCCCGATGGCAAGCGCATCCTGATCTCGAACTATGGCGGCGGGCAGTGGCACCAGCTCTGGCTCACGACGACGGACGACGCCGCGCCGCTTCCGATCACTTATGGCGAATTCGACCGCCGAAACGCGCGCTGGTCACCGGATGGCAAGCACATCGCCTACGTCAGCAATGAGGGCGGCAACACATCGCTTTGGGTGCAGGACGTGTTCGGCGGTGCACGCGCGCAGGTGCAGGCGAAGACGAATCATCGGATCCAGCCTGCTGCGTTCCTCCTCATCCGGCCGGTAGACCACGCGGGAATGCGCGTTGCCGCACGGGTTTCGGTCCTTGGCAGCGACGGGCGCTGGTATGCGCCGGACGATGCCTGGATGCATGGCGACGAACTCTACGATCGCTCGCAGTTCCCAAGCGAAGTGCATTACTTCCACTGCCCGGCGGAGATTCATGCTTGCAGCGTCAAGGTCCCGGCGGGCAAGACGACGATCCACGTGGAGAATGGCTTTCGGCGAACGCCCGTCATCATCGAGCGCGAGTACAAGTCTGGCGAAGAGTTCGAAGTTCCCGTCCGCCTCGTCGACAATGACCTCCCATCCGAATTCGGCAAGTTCCTTTCCGCCGACCTGCACGTGCACATGAACTACGGCGGCCACTACCGCAGCACGCCGGAGACCTTGCTCGCGCAGCAGGACGCCGAGGACCTCGACGTTATCTACAACCTGCTCGTGAACAAGGAAGAGCGCATCCCGGACATTGGCTATTTCAGGCCGGGCGGCACGGCGGATCCGGCAAGCGGGAAACGCATGGTCTTCCACGCGCAGGAGTACCACACGAGCTTCTGGGGACACATGGGCCTGCTGAATCTCGAGGACCACTACCTGCTGCCCGACTACACGAGCTACCGGCACACCGCGCTCGCGAGCCCCTGGCCGCACAACGGCGCGATCGCGGACCTTGCGCACGCGCAGGGCGCGCTCGTCGGCTACGTGCACATCGCGGACGCACCCATCGATCCGCCGAAGGAGAAGGTCCTTTCTTACGAGCTGCCCGCCGACGTCGCGCACGGCAAGGTGGACTACCTCGAGGTCATGGGTTTCTCGGATCACCACATCACGGCTGGCATCTGGTACCGCCTGCTGAACCTCGGATTCCGACTGCCCGCGGGCGCAGGCACGGATGCGATGGCGAATTATGCGTCACTGCGCGGACCCGTAGGTCTCGTGCGCGTGTTTCTCGACACCGGCGGCGAGCGGACGCCCGGCGCACTTCGCGATGCGCTGAAGTCAGGGCACACGTTCGTCTCCAACTCCGCGCTCCTCGGCCTCACGGTCGACGGCAAGCGGTCGGGCGACGTGCTGCCCCGCGCCGGGAAATTCCCGGTACGCGTCTCCATGCGCTCGCCGGTCGCGATGGACCATCTCGAGCTCGTCCAGAACGGTCGCGTGCTGAAGGCATTCAAGCTGGCGGGCGACCGCACGCGCTTCGACTGGAACGGAGACCTCGACCTCGCCGGTGGCTGGGTCGTGCTTCGCACCTTCAACGACCAGGCGCATCCCTGGGTACTCGACCTATATCCCTACGCGACGACGAGCCCGATTTATCTCGATGCGCCGGCGCCGCCCGCGCCGGAAGACGCCGCCTATTTCGTCGCCTGGATGGACCGCGTGGTCGAAGCGACCCTCGCACGCGGCGGCTGGAACAGCGAACAAGAGAAAGCCGACACGCTCGCCTACCTCAATGCCGCGCGCGAGCAATACCGCGCGCTGGCCGCAAAGCCAAGGACGAACTGACGATGAGAATGACGAACCTGCTTGCCGGCCTCGTCGCCGGCTCGACCCTCGCACTCGGCGCCGAAGCCGCCGAACCCACGAAGTTCAGCATCGACGACCTCGTGCGCGTCGCGAGCCTGGAAGACCTCGACCTCTCGCCGGACGGCGAGTACGTCGTCTACAGCGTCGGCGAGCCGAACTTCAAGGCCGACGCGCCCCGCTACGACCTCTGGCGCGCGCGCTGGGACGGCAGCGCCAGGCACCCGCTGACGCGCACGGCCGACGCCGATGAATACCAGCCGGCTTACAGCCCGGACGGCAAGCGCATCGCCTTTCTCTCGGACCGCGGCGATGACGACGCCGAAACGCAGGTGTGGGTCATGCCGGCCGATGCGGGCGAAGCGGAGGCACTCACTGCTTTCCCGGGCGGCGTCTCGGACTTCGCCTGGTCGCCGGACGGCAAAACGCTCGCTGTCATCGCGAGCGATCCCGAGCACCCTGAGGGCGAAGAAAAGCCGCCGCAGCCGCGGCCGATCGTGATCGACCGCTACTACTTCAGGGAGGACTTCACCGGCCTCCTGTCCGACAAGCGCGAACATCTCTGGCTCTTTGACGTCGCAAGCCGCAAGGCGACGCAGCTGACCGCAGGTGGGCACGACGAGCACCTGCCCGCCTGGTCGCCGGACGGCAAGCGCATCGCCTACGTCACCAAGCGCGGCCCCGATCCGGATCGCCACCTGAATTCCGACATCTACGTGATCGAGGCGCGCAAAGGCGCGGCGGAGAAGCAGGTCACGCGGTTCGAGGGCGCGGACAACGATGCGGACCTCGAGTCGCCGCTCGCCTGGAGCCCTGACGGCCGGAAGATCGCGT
>CAVXET010000026.1:0-10545 GCA_963760725.1 uncultured Gammaproteobacteria bacterium | reverse complement strand
TCTCTAAAACAGGGTCCTACGGCGCGTAATTTACACGCAGTTGCGGTTCCCGCGTATGCCCTTTGGTCCTTTTCCTGCATTATCGGGCGAATTTCGCGGACCACGGGCTCGATACCACCTTAATTGATCGTCCCAAGCTCTTAATAACTATCGGGGCAAGCTCTGGAATCCTGGCCTGACGCGGACCGCTCGGCACCGCCCCAACGCCGCTTGCGCCACGCGCTTGCCGAGAAGCGTCAACGGTCCGTCGCGGTCATTGCGCGGCGGATGGTCGCTTCCGGAGCGTCGTCATGGAATCGCACGCTGCGCCCCACGCGCTCGACGCCGAGGCGCTGCCAAAGCGCGTCCAGGTCGGTCGGGCGCCGGCTGGTCCTTCATCCGGTCGTAGAGTTCCGTCAGCACCGGAACGCCGACGGCACGATCGCCGATGCGCAGAAGCGGCTCGATCTTCGGATGACGTTTCCATGCTGCCGCTCGCCAGGATCGCGCGCAGCGCGTCCTGCAGCCCGCGGCGGTTCGCGGTTCGGCGCCTGATCTCGAGGTCCGCCTGCAGGCAGAACAGCGCGCCGCCCCAGTAGGTGCGCCCCCAGGTATGGGTGTGATCGAGTCCGCGATCACCGGCCTGCGGCAGCCCGTTTGGCATGCCCTTGACCATGCCCGGACCACACTTCTTCGACACTCAACCGCCCAGCCTGCGCACGCGCCAGCGGCTCGACATAGGTAGCGAGGCCTTCTTCGAGCCATTCCTGATCATCCGGCAGCGACGGCAGGGCGAGATGCGTCATTTCGTGCACCAGCACCCAGTCGTTCGCGTAGTCCTCCGGCGTCGACGCCTCCCCGACGCGGATCCGGATCAGCCCGCCGTCCTCGGCCCAGGTGCGGCCGCCGCTGACGCCACGGCCGGCCTTCGGCGAGACGACGAGGCGCGTCTCGGCCACGGGAAAATGCCCATAGAACGCGGCGACGGCCCCTGCGGAGTTGCCGCACCCATTCCAGGAGCGCGTCCCGGTCGAGCGCCGGCGACTCGCTCGCGAGCTCGACAGTGATGGTGCCGCCCGGCACGGAGATTCGATCTGCGGCCTGCGCCGACGCGGCGAGCGCTGCAACTGCAAGCCCGGCAATGACAGGGCGCCACATCAAGTCTTGGACCGGACGCGCCGGTGCGCGTTCTGGCTGCGGCCGGATAACTCGACGCTCGCGCGCGTCTGCTGCTACCGTCGCGCATCCGAACTCCCTGGAGTCCCCATGCGAATCGCACGAATCGCCGCCCTCCTCCTCATCGCCTCGACGATCGGGGCCTGCGGCCAGAAGCCGGCGCAAGAGACGCCGAAGGCACAGGACTGGCCCGCCTTCGTGCAGGAGTTCGTGGACGGCTTCATGGAAGCGCATCCCATGATGGCGTTCACGGCGGGCCGCAAGGAGTACGCCGGCCGCTTCCCCGACTGGAGCGCGCAAGGCATCGCCGCCGAGATCGCCCGACTGAAGGCGGTGGCGACCCAGGCGAAGTCTTTTGACGACGCAAAGCTGACCGATGCGCAGCGCTTCGAACGCGACTACCTGCTCTCCGTCGTGGACCGGAACCTCTTCTGGCTCGAAAAAGCCGAATGGCCCTTCCGCAACCCGACTTTCTACTTCGACTGGAATCTCGACTTCCTGACGCCGGATCCCTACCTCACGAAGCCCTATGCGCCGCTCGACCAGCGCCTGCAGGACTTCACGAAGTGGCTCTCGAACATTCCTGCGGCGACGGCGCAGATCCAGGCCAACCTGCGCACGCCCTTGCCGCGCACCTGGATCGACGAGGGTGTCGCCAACTTCGGCGGCATGGTGCCGTTCCTGCGCGACGATGCGCCGCAGGTATTCGCCGAGGTCAAGGATCCGGCGCTGCGCAAGGCGTACGAGGAGGCAAACCAGAAGGCGGTTGCCGCCTTCAAGTCGCTCTCCGACTGGCTGGAGGCGCAGCGCGCGACGCAAACCGACAATTTTGCGATCGGCGCCGACCTCTTCGCCGCGATGGTGAAGCAGACCGAAGGCGTCGACCTGCCCCTCGACCGACTGCTCGAGGTCGGCAAGGCCGACCTTGCGCGCAATCTTGTCGCTCTCGACGAGGCCTGCAAGGAATTCGCGCCGGGCAAGGATCGCAAGGGCTGCATGTCGAAGATGAACTCGAACCGTCCGCAAGGCGGCGCGGTCGAGGGCGCGCGCAAGCAGCTCGACGTGCTGCGCGCCTTCATCGTGGACAACAAGATCGCGACGATTCCCGCGGATGACCCGATCCTGGTGGATCAGGCCCCGCCCTATCAGGCGACGAATTTCGCCTACATCAATCCGGCGGGCCCCTACGACGTCGGCATGCCGTCCACCTACTACATCGCGCCGCCCGATCCGTCCTGGCCGAAGGCGGAACAGGATGCCTATACGCCGGGTCAGGCCGACCTCATGTCCACCTCCGTGCACGAGGTGTGGCCGGGTCACTTCCTGCATGCGCTGCATTCCAACCGCTCCGAAAGCCTCATCGGCCGGCTCTTCCTCGGCTATGCCTTCACCGAGGGCTGGGCGCATTACGCCGAGGAGATGATGTGGGAAGCGGGCCTCTCCGGCGGACTCAAGGGCGGGCGCGCCGAGTATCGCGTCGGCCAGGTCAACAAGGCGCTGTATCGCGACGTGCGCTACATCTGCGCGATCGGCATGCACACGCAGGGCATGAAGGTCGAGGACTGCGAACGCATGTTCCGCGACGAGGCGTTCCAGGATCCGGGCAACGCCCGCCAGCAGGCGGCGCGCGGCACCTACGATCCGGGCTACCTCAATTACACGCTCGGCAAGCTGATGATCCGCAAGCTGCGCGATGACTGGACGGCGACGCGCGGCGGGCGCGAAGCCTGGAGTTCGTTCCACGACACGATCCTGTCGTTCGGCGGGCCGCCAGTGCCGATGGTGCGCAAGCAAATGCTGGGGCCGGACGCGGGGCCCGCGCTGTAACCGAGCGCTATCGTCACGACGATGCAGGCCTTAGCGAACTTCGGCTGGGTTTTCCTGGGCGGCGGCATCGGCAGCGCCCTGCGCTATGGCGTCGGGCGCGCCGCACTCGCCCTCGTCGGGCCGGACTTACCCGGCCGGCACGCTTGCCGTCAACGTGATCGGCTGCACGCTGATGGGCGTGCTCATCGAATGGCTGGCGCTGCGCGATACCGGCGTCGACATTGCGACCAAGTTGTTCCTCACCACCGGCGTGCTCGGCGGGTTCACGACGTTTTCGGCATTCGCACTCGATGCGGCCGTGCTCTGGGAGCGCGGCCCCGCGACCACGGCCGTGCTGTACGTCCTGGCATCCGTCGTGCTCTCCATCGCGGGACTCTTCGGCGGCATGGCGATCCTGCGCGCCGCCTAGGCGCTAGCGGATCTCGGTGATCTCCGCGGCGCCATCCGGCAACGCGATCTCGTCGCCGACGGACAGCGCCGATCAATAGTCTCGCAATCGGCGAGACGTAGGAGATCTTCCCGCTCGCCGGGTCCGCTTCGTCCTCGCCGACGATCCGGAACTCAATCGTGCCGCCATCCGGCTTCTCGAGGGCGACGAGCGATCCGAAGCGCGCTTTCGCACCGGCCGGCGCCGGCTTGACGAGTTCAGCCGTGCGCTGGCGCTCTGTCCAGTAGCGCAGGTCGCGCTGGATGCGCTTGACGCCGGCACGGTCGTCGGCCGAGCGCGCGGCGGAAAGCTCGGCACGCAGGCGCTCGACCGCGGCCTCGATCAGGGCAAGGCCCTCCGGCGTGACGAGATTGCGATGCGGGCTGACCTGCAGCTCCGCCGGCTCCTCGCCGTCGGCGCCATCGGATTCCTTGACGAATGCCCGGCTCATGGCGCGATGCTGCCTCGTCGCATGCCTCCCTGACAATTCCGGGGTCTGTGGCATCATTTGCGGATGTCTCGCCGACTGTCCCTGGGCCTCGACGCGGTCATTGTCGCGGTGACAGCCGACCAGCCGCGCATCCTCACGGCGAACCAGCCGCGTGACGGCGTGCAGGCCCTGCCCTCCGGCCTCCTGGACGCGGACGGCGACGCGACGCTCGAGCTCGGACTGCGGCGCTGGATTTCCGCCCAGACCGGCCTCTCCGTCGGCTACGTCGAGCAGCTCTACACATTCGGCGACCGCGACCGGCAGCGCACGGCGGACGGCACGCGCCACCTGTCGGTCGCCTACCTCGGCCTCGTGCGCGAAGCGCAGCCGGCGCCCGGCGCCGCCTGGCTCGACGGCTACAGCCTGCTGCCCTGGGAGGATCGTCGCGCCGGCATGCCGGCCATCGTGAGCCGCGAGCTCCTGCCCGCGCTTTCGCAGTGGGCGGGTCGCGACGCCGCCCGCAAGCACCGCGTCCACGCGAATTTCGGTGATCGGCGCAGCTGGGACCCGATCCGTGTGCTGGAGCGCTTTGAGCTTCTATACGAAGCTGAACTCGTGCCCGAATTTCAGCGCGACCGCGGCCGCCGCCCCGGCACCGTTCCCTCGCACGGCACGGAGCTCGCCGCCGACCATCGGCGCATCGTCGCGACGGCGCTTGGCCGGCTGCGGGGCAAGCTGAAGTACCGCCCGGTCGTGTTCGAGCTCCTGCCCGAGACCTTCACCCTGCTGCAGCTCCAGCGCACCGTGGAGGCGCTGACCGGCATGCGGCTGCACAAGCAGAATTTCCGGCGCCTGGTCGAAAACGGCCGTTTCCTGGAGGCCACCCGGGGCCGCGAACGCGCTGCAAGAGGCCGTCCCGCAAAGCTTTTTCGCTTCCGCAAAGAGGTCGTGCGAACCCGGCTCTATTGATCTAAAATACTCACTCCGAGCATAAATGGAGTGGGCCGTGAGAAACCTGGCGGGCATCCTGCCCGACGTCGAAATCGCCGCCATCTCGCCGCTGATCGCGGAAATCGAGGCGCTCAAGGCCGAGCGGAACGCCGTCGTGCTCGCGCACAACTACATGACGCCCGACATCTTCCACGGCGTCGCGGACCTGCGCGGCGACTCGCTCGCCCTCGCCCACATGGCGGTTGCGACCAAGCGCCGACGTCATCGTCATGGCCGGCGTCCATTTCATGGCCGAGACGGCGAAGATCCTGAACCCGGGCAAGACGGTCCTGATCCCGGACCTGCGCGCCGGTTGCTCGCTGGCCGAATCCATCACCGGCGCCGACGTGCGCCTGCTGCGCCAGCGCTACCCGGGCGTGCCGGTCGTCACCTACGTCAATACGTCCGCCGAGGTGAAAGCCGAGTCGGACATCTGCTGCACCTCCGGCAACGCGGTCGCCGTCGTCGAATCGCTCGGCACCGACAAGGTCATCTTCCTGCCCGACCAGTACCTCGGGCGCTGGGTCGCTTCGCAGACCGGCGTCGAGCTGATCCTCTGGGAAGGCAGCTGCATGGTGCACGAGCGTTTCACGGGCGAGCAGCTGCGCGGCTATCGCGCGGACCACCCGGGCGTGCGCATCATCGCGCACCCGGAATGCCCGCCGGACGTGCTCGCCGAGGCGGATTTCGTCGGCTCGACGTCCGGCATGATCTCGTGGGTGGAGAAGAATCGCCCGCCGCGCGTCGTCATGGTCACGGAATGCTCGATGTCGGACAACGTGGCCGCCGAAGTGCGCGACGTCGAGTTCATCCGTCCCTGCAACCTGTGCCCGCACATGAAGCGCATCACGCTCGCCGGGCATCGCCGACTCGCTGCGCCACATGCGCTATGAAGTGAAGGTGCCGGCTGCGGTCGCCGAGCGCGCGCGCCTCGCCGTCACGCGGATGCTCGCGGTCAAGCCGTGATCGTCGACGATTTCATCCAGGCGCCTGCCGTCGTCGTCGGCGGCGGCATCGCGGGCCTCGCGACCGCGCTCTCGCTCGAGGATTGCGTGCTCGTCGCCAACGGCCCGATCGGCGAGGGTTCGTCCCGCCTCGCGCAGGGCGGCATCGCCGCCGCGATCGGCCGCGACGACACCCCGGCCCTGCACGCCGCCGACACGATTCGCGTGGGTGCCGAATTGTGCGAGCCCGACATCGTCGCGCTCGTCACCGAGGCGGCTGCATCGCGGATCACCTGGCTGCGCGACCTCGGCACGGCCTTCGACCTCGGTGCGGACGGCACGCCATTGCTCGGCCGCGAAGCGGGCCATGGACGCCATCGCATCGTCCACGCGGGCGGCGACCGCACCGGCGCCGCGGTCATGCGCGCCCTGCGCGCGGCCACCTTGCAACGGCCGGATATACGCCGGCTCGAGGGCTTCGAGCTGGTGGATCTCGATCACAACCGGCCCGCGCGTCGCCGGCGTGCTGCTCGCCCGACCGGATGGGCGCCAGCTCGCCGTGCTTGCGCCGCACGTCGTGCTCGCGACCGGCGGCATCGGCGCCTGCTACAGCGACTCGACCAATCCGGCGACCTCTCGCGGTGCCGGCCTGGCCGCCGCCGCGCGATGCGGCGTGCGCCTTGCCGACCTCGAATTCATGCAGTTCCACCCGACCGCGCTCGCCGTCGGCGGCGATCCCCTCCCGCTGCTGACTGAGGCGCTGCGCGGAGCTGGCGCCGTGCTGCTCGATGACGCAGGACACCGCTTCATGCCGGCGATTCACCCCGACGCGGAACTCGCGCCGCGGGATGTCGTCGCGCGCAGCGTCGCGGCGCGCCGCCTCGCCGGCCGCGAGGTCCTGCTCGACGTCACCGTGATTCCGGAACTCGAAGCGCGCTTTCCGGGCGCCTGCGCCATCGCGCGCGCGGCCGGGATCGATCCCAGGGCCCGCGCGTTGCCGGTGACGACGGCGGCGCATTTCCACATGGGCGGCATCGCGACGGATGCGCGCGGCGCGTCGTCACTGCCCGGCCTCTGGGCCTGCGGCGAAGTCGCCGCGACGGGCCTGCACGGCGGCAATCGTCTCGCCAGCAATTCGCTGCTGGAGGGACTCGTGTTCGGCGAACGCATTGCGCGCGCCATCGGTGAAACGAGGCTGCCTGCGCCCCAGGGTGCCCTCGTGACGCCGCGCAGCCGCGGGCTGGAGCCCGCCGATCCCGAGCGCATCGACGCGCTGCGGCAGCTCGTGAGCTCGAGCCTGGGTCCCTTGCGCGCCGGCACGACGATGACGGCGGCTCTCGGTCGCCTCGAGGGCTGGCGGGCCATGTCGCGCGCGGAATCGGATCTCCTCACGAACGCAGGGCTCGCGCTCGCCGCGGCGCTCGAACGGCGCGGAGTCCCGCGGGGCGCATTACCGCAGCGACCATCCCGCGCCGCGCGCCGAAATGGCTTCACGCAGTTTCGTCACGCCCAGGCCCGCGCCGGTCGAGTCGCTCGCCGTCACGCGGAGCCAGGTCGCTTGAGCCTCGAGGCCCCGCACGAGGCGCTGGCCCGGATCGTGGCGAGCGCACTCGCCGAGGATCTCGGGGATCTCGGCGACATCACCACGAAATCCATCGTCCCTTCCGGCACGCCGATGACGGCCGTCATCCGCAGCCGCGAGGCGGGCCGCATTGCAGGCGTCGACGCCGTGAGGCTCGTGATCTCCCGGCTGCCGGAGCCGGCAAGCGCCACGATCGTCCTGCCTGACGGCGCGGACGTCGAGGCCGGCGGCACGGTGGCCCTTCTCTCCGGTTCCGCACGAACGCTCCTGACCGGCGAGCGCGTGATCCTGAACCTGCTCGGTCATCTTTCCGGCATCGCGACAGCCACGGCCGCCGTCGTGCGCGCGGTCGAGGGGACCGGCGCCGTCATCAAGGACACGCGCAAGACGACACCGGGCCTGCGCCTGCTGGAGAAATATGCCGTGGAAGCCGGCGGCGGCATCAATCACCGCTCGGGGCTCTACGACGCGGTCCTCATCAAGGACAACCACATCGGCGTCGCCGGCTCGATCACGGCCGCGGTCAGCCGCGCGCGGTCGAGCCTCGGCAGGGACTTCCCGATCCAGGTCGAGGTGGACACGCTCGAGCAGCTCGAGGAGGCCCTGGCCGTCCGCGTGGATGCCGTCCTGCTCGACAACATGAAACCCGACCAGCTCCGCCGCGCCGTCGCGATCGTGAACCATCGCTGCCACACGGAAGCTTCGGGCGGCATCACGCCCGCGAACGTGCGCGCGGTCGCCGAGACGGGCGTCGATTCCATCTCGCTCGGATGGCTCACGCATTCCGCACGCTCGCTCGACCTCGGACTCGACATCGAATAACGGCGGAACGCGGCGCGCGCGACGGCCGCGGGCCGTCCGTGTAGGCTGTCGCGATGAGAAGTCCCCGCGTCCGCTCGATCATCTTCGTCCTGATTTTCGGCTTCGCGTGCACGGGATACCTGCAGCGCCAGGGCATCGGCATCGCGGCTGAGCGGATGATGCCGGAGCTCGGCCTCACGCAAGTTCAGGTCGGCTGGCTTCTCACGGCTTTCCTGTTCGCGTATGCCGTTTTCCAGGTGCCCGGTGCGCTCTTCGGCCAGCGCTTCGGCGCGCGCTGGACGATCGCGATCATCGGCTTTGTCCAGGTACTCGCAAGCGTGCTCACCGCGACCGCGCCTCTCATCGCGACCGCGGCCCTGATGTTCACGACGCTGGTGCTGGCGCGTTCACTCTTTGGTGTCGCACAAGGCGGCCTGTTCCCGGTCGAGGCCGGAGCGATCCGGCACTGGTACCCGATCGGACGCTGGTCCTCGATGCTGGGCCTGCTCGTGACCGGCCTCTGGACCGGCGCCGCGATTGCCTCGCCCCTCGTCGCCTGGCTGATGCAGGCCTATGGCTGGCAGGCGGCGCTGCTCATCACCAGCCTGCCTGCACTCGCCCTCGTCGTGCTCTGGTTCATCTGCGTGCGCGATTTCCCCGAACGGCATCCCTGGGTCAAGCCTGCCGAGCTCGCTGAGCTCGCCGGGAACCCGCCATACGATGCGACCGCTCCGCTCACGGCGCGGCGCATCGGCCGCGTGCTCGGCGATCCGCAAATACTCCTGCTGACGCTCTCCTACCTCGTGATGAACTTTGTCTTCTACCTCGTGGCGTTCTGGAGCTTCCTGTACCTCGTGCAGGACCGAAAGCTCTCCGTCCTCGAGAGCGGATGGCTCGCAGCGCTGCCTTTCGTCGTCGCGGGCATCGCCTCCGCGACGGGTGGCCGGATCGCGGATCGCCTGCGCCGGCGCTTCGGCGACCGGACCGGACCCCGGATCCTGCCGTTCGTCAGTCTCCCGCTTGCGGGGCTCTTTCTTTACCTCACTGTTTCAGTCGCCAGTCCATACGCCGCGATCGCGGCACTGTGCCTCGGGTTTGCCTTCGTCGAACTGAACGAAGGCAACTATTGGGGCGTCGCGATGCGGCTCGCGCCGAACGATTCGATGGCGGCAACGGCGGTCCTGAACACGGGCGGCAATCTCGGCGGCGTGATCGGGACGCCCGTGATCGCGGCGCTTTCCGCGGCCGCGGGCGGCTGGGGCGTGGTCTTTGCAACCGGCGCGGTGACGTCTGTCGTCGCGGCGCTCCTCTGGCTTACCATCAACCCGGGACGCGGAGAACGGACATGACGACCCTGCAGCCGACGACAGCACCGCAACGGCCGTTTCTCGACTGGCCGGTCGCGACGGACCCCTCCGGGTGGAACGCGAAGGTCGCCCTGCTCGGCATCCGCCACAGCGAGCCGTACAAGCACGACACGTTCCCGAACGACCAGGCGAATGCGCCCGACGCAATCCGCGCGCGCTCGCCGAGCTTCTGCTACAACCCGGCGCACTGGGATTTCGACCTCGGCACGGACCTTGCCTCGAACCTGCCCTCGCACGTGGACATGGGCGACGTCGCGTTCGACGGCGGCGATTACTCGGCCTACGCGGCGGCGATCACCGCGCGCGTGCGCCATCTCTGGAATCAGGGCACGCAGCTCGTCGTGCTCGGCGGCGACCATGGCGTCACGATCCCGGTCGTGGACGCGCTCGATGCGGTCGGCGGCCCCGTGCACATCCTGCACATCGATGCCCACCTCGACTGGCGCGAGGAGGTCGGCGGCGTACGCCGCGGCTATTCGAGCCCGCTGCAATGGGCGAGCAAGGTCAAGGCGGTTTCCGGCATGACGCAGATTGGCCTGCGCGCGATCGGTAGTGCGCGGGCGCGCGAAGTCGAGGCCGCGCGCGCCTTCGGCTCACACCTCATCGGCGCCGAACAGATCCACGCGGAGGGCATCGAGCCGGTGCTCGCCACGATTCCCGCCGGCCGGCCGGTGTACCTCACGATCGACGCGGATGGCGTCGATCCGACGGAAATGCCCGCCGTGATGGCGCCGACGCCGGGCGGCATCTATTACCGGCAGCTCGCGCCGCTGCTGCGCGCGGTTGCCCGCAGCAATCGCATCGTCGGCATGGACATCGTCGAGATCGCGCCGTCCTACGATTTCGCGAATGGCCTGACCTGCGTCGCCGCGGGCCGGCTCATCCTGAACGTGCTGTCCGCCTCCTGGAGCGAGGGCGGCGCGCTGCGACTCGGGCACTGAGGCCGATTCGCAGCTCCAGGTCGGCAGGAACGGCCCTTTGAGCCAGAGCCACTGCGCAAGCCATGCGCTGACGAGGCTGAT
>CAVXET010000025.1:0-17586 GCA_963760725.1 uncultured Gammaproteobacteria bacterium | reverse complement strand
GCATGGACCTCGCGTATGTCGGCGAAGTGGTCACGAACCTCGAGGGCTTCGAGTCCGTCATCGGCCAGGCCGGCGTCACCACCCAGGACGCCTACGAAACCGGCGACATCCGATTCGGCCTCGAAAGCGAACACTGGAGCGGCGCGCTGTTTGTGCGGAACTTCTGGGACGAACGAGCGGTCACTTTCCGCAGCAACCGCTGGGCGGTGCCACGCCTGTCGATCGTCCAGCCTCGTACCGTCGGCCTGAATTTCCGCTACGAGTTCTGACGAGCGTGGATATCGGCGCCCCGGTCCGCAGCTTCGGCAAGGTCGACATGGCGGCGCTCGGCGCCGCCATCCTCGCGCAGGATGACGTGGCCTGGAACGAGAATGTCCAGCGCCAAAAGGACTACGAAGTCCACGAGCAGACGCGCTCGATTGTCCTTCTGTTCGCAAACGTCGAGGATTGGCCCACGATCGAGGTCAGCAAGCAGCCCGGCTGGGATCGCCTCGCCGAAGTCGCCGTGCCGGTCATGCACGAGATCATCCGCAAGCACTATCCGCCGGGCGGCACCATCATCCGCGCAATGGCCGCGAAGCTTCTCGCCGGCGGGCGTATCGTGCCGCATCGCGACTCGCACCCGTCCTTCGGTGCCGGCCACCGCATCCACGTGCCGATCATCACGAACCCGCGCGTGCGATTCATGATCGACGGCCGGCCCTACCAGTTCCAGGTGGGGGAGGCTTACGAGATCAACAACCAGAAGGTCCACAGCGTCATGAATAAGGGCGACGCGGACCGAATCAACTTCATATTTGACTACTTACCGCCCGGCGCGATCCCGGGCCGCGTGGCTTCCCCGGCCGCGTCGGAGGCGAGGGCCGCGGGCTCGTAGCGCCGGTACGGTTCCCGAATCGGGTCGATCACGGCGATGAGCTCGTCGAGGTGGCGTTCGAAGTGGCGCCAGTGCCCGACAGAACGGTCGTAAATCGGCTGCCGCACCTGCTCCGCGCTCGGAGTGCGCACGGGCCGATTGCTCTCGTAAAAGCGAAGGCAGGCCTCGTTCCACGGCAATTCGCAGAACTCCAGCAATTGCCTCACTTCGGCCTCGAAATCGCCGACAACCGCCTCGTACTGCACAGTGAGAACACGGCCCGGCAGCACGCGCGCCCAATGGTCCATCATCCGCTGGTACTGGAGGTAGTACTCGCCGATCTCGGTGAGGTCGTAAGTGAAGTTCTGCCCAATCGCGAACAATTGCCGGTAGCAGGACAGGCAGGCGTCGAGCGGATGGCGGCGTGCGTCGATGATCTTCGCGTGCGGCAGGATCAGCGCGATCAGGCCGACGTTCGGAAAGTTGTTCGGCATTTTGTCGATGAAGCGCGGCGCGCCCGTGCGGCGGTGCATGCGCGCAAAGGCGAGGTAATCGGCGCCGAGTCCGGCGAGACTCGAGCGTGACTGCTCGCGCATCGCCTCGGGATAGTTGACGCCGCCAGCGCGGTTCCGGCTGAGCGAGGTCGCGAGGCGCCCGATGTAAGGCAATTCGCTCGTGCCCTCGACCTCGGGATGGCTGGCGAGAATCTGCTCGAGCAACGTCGAGCCCGAGCGCGGCAGGCCCAGGATGAAGACCGGGGAAGGATCGGGATCGCCGGCCCCCTCGAGCGACGCCAGTAACTCCGGCGTGTACACCTCGACGATCCGGTCGTTCATGACTTCCGTCTTCACCGGATCGTACGCGACCTCGGCGCGCTGCCGCTCATTGCCGTGGCGGTAGAAGTCCCAGGCGCGCTCGAAGTCACCGCGGTCCTCGTAGGCCTTGCCAAGGGCGAACAGGAAGTTGACCTCGGACTGGGCGTTTTCACCCTGGACCTGCGCGCGCTTTTCCATCTCCGCGACCATCGCGTCGTCGAAGCGGTAGGTCTTGAGGTTCGCGAGGCTCCAGTAAGTCTCCCCATGGTCCGGCGCCTCGCGGATGCAGGCGTTGTAGGAGGCAACGGCGTCGTCGTAGTCGCCGACCGCCTTCAGCACGTGGCCGAGTCCAAGCAGTGCGCCGAGGTGCGCGGGCCGCAGTTCGAGGCACTTCCGGTACGCCTCGATGGCCTCGCGCGTGAACGAAGCGCGCGCGAGCGTCCCGGCGCGCAGGAAATGCGCCTGCGCCTGCGAGGGATCGAGCGCAACCGCGCGATCGAAGCATTCGAGCGCCTCGCCATAGCGATCCTGTTCCTTGAGGAGCCGCCCGAGGTCGAGGATCGCGAGCAGGAAGTCCGGCGCAACCCGGATCGCTTCCTGCAGCAGGAGCTCGGCGTCGTCGAGTCGATCCAGCTTGAGCGCGATCAAGGCCAGCAGCCGCATGGCATCGACGTTGCGCGGGTTGTCGCGCAGAACGCGGCGGTAGAGCCGCTCGGCCTCGTCGATGCGTCCCTCGCGGTGATGCTCGGCGGCGTGCGCCATCATGCGCCGCTCGGGCGAGCGCTCGAAGCATCGCTCGAAAGCGGCGTCCGCTTCCTTGCCGCGGTCGAGCAGGGCGAGCGCCTTGCCGAGCGTGAACCATGCGCGTTCGAGTGAGGGATCGAGTCGGGTCGCCTGCTCGAGGAAGGGCAGGGCGTCCGCGGGACGGCCCGCCTGCACCAGCAGAAAACCCAGGTCCTCCGCTGGCTTTGCGAAAGAGGGAGCCGTCGCGATGACCGCGCGCAGCAGTGTCTCGGCTTCCTCGTGGCGGTCCATCTTGACGAAGAGCGCGCCAAGCAGCGCCTGGAGGTTCACGTCGCGCGGATACTGGCGTAGCGCCGCGCGGCAGCGTGCTTCGGCAGCCGTGAGTTCGCCGGCATTGATGAGGCCGATGGCCTCGTTGAATACGGCCTTGGGCGCGGTCGGCGACGGCACGGTTCGGCTCAGCGGCCGCCGGGCGGCGTTCCGAGACGGGCCGCGAGGCGGCGGATCAGCGCCGCATGCGCGGCGACGCGGCGCTCGAGCGACAGGGCTGCAGCCGGCGTCTCGAAGACGAGAACCGTGTGAGCAGCCGGGCCTGCGCGCGACGCTCCTTCGACGACGACCCGCGGTGCGCTCAGGAGCTCGTCGATGGAACTATCCGTCACCGGGCCTACGATGCCTTGGGCGATCGGCTCGTCGAAGCGCGTCTTGCCGTCCATCTTGAGCGGTACGCCACTCTCCTTCAGCACGTCGACTGCAGCGGCGGCGAGCGGATCCTTTGCGCCATCGACACCCTGCGAATAGACGTAACCCTCGTCGATCAGGTTGTCTTCGTGCAGGTCGATGCTGACGGCGACCGGATAGTCCGCCTGCTGCCGCAGAACGAATGCGGTGATTGCCGCCGCTTCCGGACTCGAGGCGGCAGGCGCGCGAGGCTGCGACGGATCCTTGTCTGAGGGCAGCAGGTGCGAGGAATCGCCGACGCTCTGCCCGTCGATCGTCTCGGAGTACACCGGCACATTGAGGTAACGCCAGTTGCGCGCGTAGCCCTGGGGATTGAGCAGGGGCATCAGGACAACGGGCCGGCTCGCGCCGAGCGCCGCGATGGCGTCGATCTCGGCGGCAATCGCGTTTGGTCCCGCGGGCTCCTCGCCGTGGATGCCGGCGAGGATCCAGACGGCAGGCCCGGTTTTAGGCGAGCGCAGTGCGATGATCGGCAGCGGCGCCGTTGTCCCCGCAGGCGCGGACTGCGCGATCACCTCCGCATGCCAGCCCTTCTCGACGAGGCCGAGGGCCGCGCGATAGAGCGCCTCGATCGGCGCGCGCCCGTCGGCTTGCGTCACGATCCCCGTGGGAATCGCAATGGAGGATTCCGCCGCCCGGGCTTCATGCAGGAAGCAGGCGCAGGCGAGCAACACGAGCGTGCGCGGGTGCAGGATCGACACGAATGCATGTTGGCATTGAACCCTGGCGCTGTCATCCGCGCAGCCGTGCACGGGGGCGCGCCGATGCCGTAGAGTTCCTGCGTCATGGGCGCGCCACGCTTCCTGAAGGACCTGGCAACCGCGATCGGGCTCGGCCACCCGGCCGATTCTTTCTCTTCTGCCCGGCCGTCGGCGTTTGCCCCGATCGTGCTCGGCGGCTGCGGCCGCTCGGGCACGACGCTGCTGCGCATGATGCTCGACTCGCACCGGCGCATCTGCTGCGGTCCGGAGTCGAGCCTGTTCCGGCGCCGGGCGCTCGATCCCGAGGCACTTGCGGACCGCTTCGGCTTCCCGCGCGACGCGGTGCGCGCGATCTACGTGGCGTCTCGCTCGCGCCCGGCGTTTGTCGAGGATTTCGCCGCTTTCTGCATGCGGGAGGCGGGCAAGCAGCGCTGGGCCGAAAAGACCCCGCGCAACATCAGCCGCATCGGCGAGATTTTCCGTTGCTTCCCGGAAACACGCTTCATTCACGTGCTGCGTGACGGCCGCGACGTCGCCTGTTCGCTCCGGACACACCCGCGCCACCAAGTCGTGGATGGCAAGCTGGTCCCCCTCGAGACCTGGAAGCCGATTGCCGGCTGTGCGCAGCGCTGGCGCGAGGACATCGAGGGTTCACGGCGCTGGTGGGGTGATCCGCGTTTCCAGACCGTCCGCTACGAGGAACTCGTGCTGAATCCGCGGCCCGTGCTGGAGCGGCTGATGGCATTCCTCGGCGAGGACTGGGATGAGGCGATGCTTGCGCACGCCGCAGCGGACTCGCCGTTTCGGGATGCGACGCGCTTTGCCCAGAATCCAGAGGCGCTCGGCGCGGTCAGTACCGCTTCACTCAGCCGCTGGCAGCGTGACCTGGACGAGGACGACAAGCGCACGTTCAAGCGCATCGCCGGGCCGCTCCTGATCGAACTCGGCTACGCGAAGGACGACGGCTGGTAGCGCGTGGTCGTCAGTAGGCGCTTTTGTCGTGCAACACAAGGCGCGCGGTCTTCAGCAGGATGCGCACGTCGAGGCCGAGCGACCAGTGCTTGAGGTACTCGAGATCGAACGCGACGCGCTGGCGCATGCGCTCGATATCCACCGTCTCGCCGCGCAGACCGTTGACCTGGGCGAGTCCGGTGATGCCGGGCCGCACCTTGTGCCGCAGCATGTAGCCGCTCACGAGCTTGCGGTAGTGCTCGTTGTGCGCGACGGCGTGGGGCCTCGGGCCGACCAGGCTCATGCTGCCCTCCAGTACGTTGAGGAGCTGGGGCAGTTCGTCGAGCGACGTGCGCCTGAGGAACGCGCCCACCTGCGTGACGCGCAGGTCAAAGCGAGTCGCCTGCATCAGCGGGTCGTCCTCGCATACCGTCATCGTGCGGAACTTGTAGACGAGGAACTCACGGCCATCGAGGCCGTACCGGCGCTGCTTGAACAAGACCGGCCCCGGCGAGGATCGTTTCACGGCGATCGCGATCGCGGCGAGCAGGGGCGCGACCAGCAGCAGGGCGGCCGCAGCGAGCACGATGTCGCTGCCGCGCTTCAGCAAGCCTGCCATGCCGCGAAACGGCGATTCACGCACGGCGACGAGCGGCATGCCGCGGATCTGACCAAAGCGCGCCTGCATCAGGTCGAAGGCCGACAGGTCGGGCACGAAGTAGATCGAGGCCGTCGTGTCGCCGAGCACGTCGAGCAAGGCCCGGATCCGCGGGTGGCCCGACATCGGCAGGCAGACGTAGATGACGTGCACGCCATGCTGCCTCGCGTACTCTGGCAGGTCCGCGAACTTGCCGAGCAATCGCGGCCGCGCCGCCGAAGGCAGGCGCTCCAGCCGCCGGTCATCGAAGTAGCCCGCCACGGTCCCCAGCCAGGGTGCGTCGGCGATCCTCATCGCGAGTTCGGCGCCGACCCGGTTGGCGCCCACGATGACCAGCCGGCGCTGGGCGCCGTTGCGTCCGAAGACACGCGCGCTCAGAAGCCGCGCGGCGCCCTGGGCCGCGGCGAGTGCGAACGGGGTTGCCACGAGCCAGGTTGCGAGCACCCGGCCCGGGAAATGGCGCGTGACCCGGAAGCAGTAGCCCGCCAGCAGCAGGATGCCGGCGACGCATGCCCACTCGATCGTGCGGTGGCGGAAGATACGTGCCCATTCGGTGCTCCGGCCGACGCGTTCGAGCCTCGGCTGCGTCATCACCTTGAGCGACACGGCGTAAGCACACCCGGCGAGTACCAGGTATGAACCGTCGATGCGCTGTCCGTGGAGTGCCGCGGCCAGCAGCAAGGTTCCCGCGACGACGGTTGAATTGAGGTGTTCCCTGACGAGGGCGATCGGCAGCGGCTCACCGGCCCCGGGGCCCGCCCAGGCGACGGCCGAGCCCAGGGCGCGAAAACTGCCCGTTTCGTCGTGGCGCTTCGGCGCGCGCATCGCTTCCGCAGTGGACATCCTTTTCCTCGACGTGCAAGCGCTCCGCGCGCGCAACAGACCCGGCGACTGCCGTCACGAAAGCTAATCCGAAACCGCGCGGCACGCGCGGAGTATTGACATAAGGGCGCGGAATAAATGCGCCCGGGGAGGGAGCTACTCGCGGTGGAAGTTGACGCGCGTGCCCTTGACCGTGGACTCGACAAGCTCGATCGAGAAATCAGGGCCCTTGTGCTTCTTCACGAGCACATCCTCCCCATCGTCGATCTCGACCTTGTAGGACTTCTTGTCGAGGGCCGCCTTGAAGGCTTCGCGGATATCGCGCGCGCAGCCGTCCTCGCCGCGGCCCTTCTTCAGGTGCACCGGGACGTCGACGGGCGCGCCGTCTTTCGGCGTCAGGCGAAAGTGCATGTCGCCGTCGTTGTTTGCGCCTTCGCTGACTTCGAGCCGCCATCGATTGGAATAGTGCAGTTCATGGGCTGGCGCGGCCGCCGGCGCTGTCGCCTGAATGGCAGCGTCCTGGGCGTGTGCCGGCGGGCCTGCCAGCGCCGGCAGGAGCATGAGGCAGGCTGCGAGGCCAAGGCGGTTCGGATCGTTCATGGCGCGGCTCCTGGCAATGCGACGACTGACTAGTCCTCGTCGCTGTGGGTCGAGACCGAATTTTCCGGCGCGTAGACGGGCTCGAAGCCGAACACCCAGGGCTTGGCCACATCCACGCTTACGCGAACGGCTTTCATGTCCGGCCAGCCGTAGACCTGCAGACGCGTGAGGTTCGGATGCGAGGTTCCGGGACGGTCGAAATCGAGTTGTGTCAGCGGACGATCGATCGTGAATTCGTGGTAATGACCATGTACGACGAGAACCTGGCCGTCGAAAGTGTCCGCTTCGCTTGCGATCGCCCCGACGATCGATTCGAACGGTCCGCCGTCAAAGCGAAGCGCCTTGTCAAACGGGTTCGAATGGAACGCCAGCACGACTGCGCGGTGCCCCGCGTGACGGGCCGCCGCGAAGGTCGCTTTCACCCACGCGAGATTGGCGTTTTCGCGGCGAACGAACTCGCGCCAGTACTTTTCTGCCCGCAACTCCTGGTTGTTGTGCGTTCCCGCGAGATTCAGGGTCGCAAACGTCGCGCCCCCGTAGGTCCAGCGGGCATTCTCGGAGAATTCGGCAAACGCCGGCAGTTCGTCGGATTCGCGAACGAGAGGCAGGCGCTCGCGGCCGAGACTCTCGGGCTTCGACCAGAAAACTTGGCGCATCAGCGCAAGGATCTCGGTCGGGTCCGCCGACCCGCGGTTCTCCTTCCAGCAGTCCGCCCATTCATTGTTGCCGGGCGTGTAGAACACCGGGCGCGCGAAGCGGCTGAAGAAGCCAAGCTGGCTTTCCTGGAAAGCCCGGCCGCAGTCCCCGAATCCCTTGGTGTCGCCGACATGGATCGAGAAAGCCGGCTGCGCCCCATTGATCGCATCGATCAGCCCGCCATATAACGGATGGTCATCGGGAATCGCGTAAGTCGTATCGCCGAGCGCCACAAAGCTGAACGGCTCAGCCGCTGCAGGAGTTGCAAAGAAAACCACGAGCAGCAGTCTCGCCAGCATGCTTAAACTCTAGCAGACGCCTGTCGTCGGCGGTTGCGCGCTGCGGGCGGCGTTCACCGTGATACGATTTCGCCGCCCAAGCCCGTCGAGCGCGAGAAAATGCCGAACGCAAGCCTGCTCGTCTGGCTCATGCCGACTCTCGCTGCCACGTTCTTCTGGGGCGTTGCCCAAGGCCTCGTCAAGAAGTACATCGGCGGAGTGCCGCCCGCGCGCTTTTGTCTCTACTACGCGGTCGCGAACGCGGCGGTCAACATCCTCTTCTGGGCGAGCCAGGACTCGCCGCCGATCCTTGCCGACGAGGGACGGATGTTCCTCATGCTGGGACTGCTGGCCTACTTGCTGGACGGCATCGCCTGGATCTTCTACTACCAGTCGATCGTCTACGGGCCGATTTCCATCGTCGGGACCCTGTCAGCCGCGTATCCCGCGCTGACCGTGATCTTCGCGAACCGCTTCCTCGGCGAGACCTTGTCGCCCGTCCAGGTGGCGGGCGTCGTCTGCGTGATTTCCGGTTGCCTTGGGCTTGCATATTCCCCGTCCGGGCCCGGTCAGAAGAAAACGAACTCCCGCTGGATGCCGCTTGCGGGCGTCGCGCTCCTTATCTGGGGCGTGAACGGAACGATCATCCGGTACGCCTACGCCTATTACGGCGAGAACGAGGCGAACATCGCGAACGAGGCCAACCTGGCGCTCATGATCGCCGTCGGCGGCCTGCTCACGCTTGGAACCTACGGATTTCTGTTCGGCCGCAAGGGCGCGTTGTCCGGCAAGGAGTGGTCGCGCGCGTTCGTGCCGATGGCCACGATGGCGCTCGGTGGCCTGATGGCCGCGATCGCGTACAAGAAGGGACCCGCGTCGATTGTCACGCCGCTGTCGGGCGCGTATCCCGTGGTCACCCTCGGGTTTGCCTGGGCCGTCCTGAAGGAACGACCGTCCCTCCTGCAATGGGCCGCCATCGCTTCGATCCTGGCGGGATTCGTCCTGACGACAATGAGTGCCAGCTGATCGACGATCCCGGGTTTCCTTGACCGGGAATCCCGCGGCTCCTAAGCTGAAAATGCGCGCCGCATGGCAGTCATGGGGAAATCCATGAATCGCATCTTCATCACGCTCGTTCTGGCGTTCTGCGCTTCCGGCAATCCCGCACAGTCCGCCGAGCAAGGTACCGCTGCGGCGGGTCACTACTTGTTCGTCTGGACCGGCGATCGGGCGCACAAGGGCAACGACTTTCTCGCGGTGATCGACGCGGATCCCGCCTCGGCGTCGTACGGGCGCCTGATGACGTCGCTCGTCACGGACCAGCAGACGGTGCGGGTGCATCACACCGAATACACGATGCCGGCGAGCGGCATGCTTTTCGCCAACGATCATGACATCGACAAGACTTTCATCTTCGACGTGCGCGACGCGCTGCACCCGAAGATCGTGACGTCATTCACCGACATGGCCGGCTTCATGCATCCGCATTCCTACGTGAGGCTGCCGAACGGCAACGTGCTGGTGACTTTTCAGCACGCGCATCAACACGGGAGCAGCGACGGCCACATGGGCAAGTCCGGTGGACTCGTCGAGATCGACGACAGCGGCAAGGTGATCCGCTCCGCCAGCAATGCGGATCCGGCATTCAGCGACGCGCTCCTGATGCCTTACAGCCTTGTCGTGCTGCCGGAGATCGACCGCGTCGTGTCCACGAACTCGTCGATGCATGACGACGATGTCTTCAGCGGCGTGACCTACCAGGTGTGGCGGCTCTCCGACCTCAAGCTGCTGAAGACTTCGTACCTCGATGCGGGCGACAACCACTATGGTCATGTCGCGCCGGAGGAGCCTCGCCTGGGGCCGGATGGGTCCGTATTCGTGCAGACACTGGCCTGCGGCATCGAGCGGATCACCGGAGTAGGGACCGACGAGCCGAAGTCGAAGCTCGTCCACAACTTTCCCGGGAACTGGTGCGGCGTGCCGACGATCGTGGGGCACTACCTGGTCCAGAGCGTTCCGGCGGTGCACGGATTCATCGTGCTCGACATCGCCGATTCCGGAAATCCGGTGGAAGTCTCGCGGCTCACGCTGAGCGAAACCTACAGCCCGCACTGGACCGCCTGGGATCCGAAGACCGGGCGACTCGTGGTGACCTCCGGCGAAACGCCCGGGGACCGGACCTACCTGCTGAAGCTGGACCAGGCCACGGGCGCGCTCACGGTTGACACGGCGTTCCGCGACGTCGATGGCCAGCCTGGCTTCAGCTTTGCCGAACGCGAATGGCCGCATGGCTGGAAAGGTGTGGGCTCTCCCCACGGAGCCGTCTTCACACGCTGATCCGAACGACCTTCAATCAGGCTGCGGACTCACAGAGCAGGCGGTACGGAATGTGGGGCCGCCGGTGAAGCAGACACGACCCCCAACTGGGACTAGACTCGGCTGCCCGGCTGAAGGGGCGCAAGATGACTGCAAAGCCTGCCGGCGTTTCCCGTGAAGTTCTGCGCGACGCGCGGGGCGGGTAGGAAACCGCCGGCGTGACCAGCCGCGCCGCCCGACAAGTGAGCGGAATGATGGATGCTGGTTGATGAAAAGGCCGTTCTCCGCCTACCAGGGCAGTGAGCCCTACGTTTTCGTCTGCTATGCGCACGAAAATGCGGACAAGGTTTATCCGGTGCTGCAACGCCTGCATGACGCCGGCGTGCGCATTTGGTATGACGAAGGCGTTTCGCCGGGCGCACGCTGGTCGGATGAACTCGCCCGCGAGCTGAGTGGGGCCGCGCTCGTGCTGTTCTTCTGCACGCCGCAGTCGGCCAAGTCGAAACATTGCCAGGATGAAGTCAACTTCGCTCACGACGAGCAGCGACCGCTACTGGTAATCCAGGACGGCGTGGTCGATCTGCCGCCGGGCATGCGCCTGCAGCTCGGGGCGCAACAATCGATCTTGAAGCACGAGCTCAGCGCGGAACAGTTTGCCAAGAAGCTTGCAGTTGCGATCAATCGTCATATGGTCGCCCCGTCCCCGACCGAACCTTCAACGAGCGTCGCGAATTTCGGTTCGCGCCGGCGCCTGGCCGTGTTCGGCGGAATTGCCGTGGCTCTCGTCCTGGCAGCGTTGTTTGCCCTCAACGTTGCCGGCTTGCGCGACCACCTGACGAGCAGCGGCTCCAGCCCCCATATCGAGTCGCTGGCGGTATTGCCGCTCGAAAATTTTTCCAAGGATCCGAGCCAGGACTATTTTGCCGACGGCATGACGGAAATGCTCACTGCGAGCCTGGCGCAGATCAGCGGGCTGCGCGTGATCTCGCGAACTTCGGCGATGCAGTACAAGGGCGCTCGCAAATCGCTGCCTGAAATTGCCCGGGAGTTGAATGTCGACGCGATCGTGGAGGGCTCCGTGCTTTCTTCCGAGGGCAAGGTGCGCATCACGGCGCAGTTGATCTACGCACCGGACGACAAGCACCTGTGGGCCGAAACCTTCGACCGGAGCCTGAGCGATGTGCTGCTGCTGCAAAGCGAGGTGGCGCGAGCAATCGCGGATCAAATTGAGGTTACGCTGACGCCGAAGGAGCAGCTGCAGCTGACCGGTGCCCGGCGCGTCGATCCCGTGGCTCAAGACGCTTACCTGAGAGGAAGGTACTACTGGCAGCAGCGGGACTCCGGCCCGGAAAATCTGAAGAAGGCCTTCGATTACTTCCAGCAGGCACTCGACAAGGACCCCCGCTATGCACTCGCTTACGTCGGATTAGCGCAGTACTACAGCGTCCTGCCCTTCTATTCGCATTCGACACCGGACGAGGTGTTCCCAAAAGCAAAAGCGGCGGTGTCAAGAGCGCTGGAGTTGGACGACACGCTCTCCGAAGGGCACGCGACTCTCGCCTACATCGAGACCTATTACGATTGGGACTGGGCGGGGGCCGAAATCGAATTCAAGCGCTCGCTTGCCCTCAACCCGAACGATTCCACGGTCCTGCTCTGGTACAGCCGGTATCTCGCAAGTTTGGGACGCATTGACGAAGCGCTGATACAGATCGAACACGCGCAGGATCTGGACCCATTGGAACCCGGTCACAAGGCCAACATCGGCGTGATCAATTATTTTGGCCGCCGCTATGACCAGGCGATCAAGGGACTAAAAGAGCTCCTCGAAACCGATCCGGACTTTACAACTGCGCACTGGGGACTTGGACTCGTGTACGAGCAGAAAAAAATGTACGCGGAGGCCGTCGCCGAATTTGAAAAGGCGGGCGGCTTCGAAGACAGCGGGCCGAACAACGTCGCATCGATGGGCCATGTTTATGCCGCGATGGGCGATCGGGCGTCGGTGATGAAGGCCCTCGACAAGCTGAAGAGCTTCGAAAAGGAAGGAAGGCTTTCACCCTATCAGCTCGCCATCGTTTATGCGGGCCTTGGCGAGGCCGACAAGGCGTTTGAATCGCTCGATCAGGCGCTACAGATGCGATCCACGTTACTCAGCTACCTCAAGATGGATCCGCGATTCGACAGCCTGCGAAAGGACCCGCGCTTCTCGAGCCTGCTCCGCCGAATCGGCATTCCCGCCTGACCCTCGTTCAACCCGCGTCCGTGTCGTATAGTCGGCCCATGTCATATCCGCCCGCACATCGGATCGGCTGGCGGCGCCCGCCGGTGCGGGGACTGCAGCCGCACGTTGCCGCGGTCGTCTTGGCTATCGTGCTCGTGCCGCTCGCCCGTGCTGCCGGTACTTCTGCGGCGCCTGAGCCGATGCAGACCAGCCCCGCCGACGCGGCAACGCCGGCGCGCATGCGCCTGATTTCGCAGGAGCAGTATTTCAATTCGTTGGGCTACGTGTTCGGGCCGGACATCACGGTCGGGGCGCACTTTGCGCCGTTCCGGCGCACCGACGGGTTGCTCGCGAGCGGCAGCTCGAGTGCCGGCGTCACCATCGCGCAGATGCAGGAGTTCCAGCGCACGGCGAACTCGCTGGCTGAGCAGGTCGTAAGCCCCGCCAACCGCGCCTATCTCGTTCGCTGCACGCCGCGCCGCGAGACGAGCGCCGATCGGGACTGCGCGCGCGACTTTCTGCTGCCCGTCGGACGCCTGCTGTTCCGTCGCCCGCTCGACAAGGCGCTGGCCGACCAGGTCGTCGCGCGCAGTGTCGAGAGTGCGAACGAGCTGCACGATTTCTACGGCGGCCTCGCGGTGGCGCTCGAGGGGCTCCTGATGGCGCCGCAGGCGCTGTTCGTCGCGGATCGCGCGAAGCCCGACCCGGCACGGCCGGGCTACGCGCGGCTCGATGCCTTCTCGCTCGCGAGCCGGCTCAGCTTCTTCCTGTGGAACGCGGCACCCGACGATGAGCTGCTGCGCGCTGCCGAGAAGGGCGAGCTCGACAACCCGGGTGGCCTCGCGAAGACGGTCGACCGGATGCTGGCGAGCCCGCGGCTCGAGACGGGCGTGCGCGCGTTTTTCGACGACATGTTGCGCTTCGACGATCTCGCGGTGCTGGCCAAGGATCCCGGCATCTACCCGACCTTCGGTGCCGAGACCATCGCGGACGCGCGCGAGCAGACGCTGCGCACGCTGGTCGACCAGTTGCTCGTCCGGAAGCTCGACTACCGCGACTTGTTCACGAGCCGCGACACATTCCTCTCGCCATCGCTCGCCGTCATCTACGACGTGGCTGCGCCCCCAGGGTGGACCGCCTATGCGAGCCCGCCCGGCAGTCCGCGCGCGGGCATGCTGACCCAGGTCAGTTTCCTCGCGGCGCATGCGCACCCGGGCCGCAGTTCGCCCACCTTGCGCGGCAAGGCGGTGCGCGAATTGCTGCTGTGCCAGACCGTGCCGCGCCCGCCGCCGAACGTGGACTTCTCGCTGCTCGAGGATGCGAATTCGCGCATGAAAACGGCGCGCGAGCGCCTCGACGTGCACCGCGCAAACCCCGTGTGCGCGGGATGTCACAAGCTGACCGACCCGATCGGGCTGGCTTTCGAGAACTTCGACGGTGCGGGCGAGTTCCGTGCCACCGAACGCGGCGCAGCGATCGATGCCAGCGGCGTGCTCGACGGCAGGAACTTCGAGGACCTCGCCGGATTGTCGCAGGCCGTTCACGATCATCCGCAGCTCAGCGCCTGCCTGGTCAAGCGCGTCTACGGCTGGGCGACCGGCGGCGCCACGCAACCGTCGGACAAGCCGATGCTGGATTGGCTGGGCGAGCGGTTCGCTGCCGATGGATACCGGCTGCCGGATCTGCTGCGCACGGTGGCGCTGAGCAGCGCCTTCGCGACCGTGCGCGAGATCGAGCCCGATCAAAGACAAGCCGCCGCACCCGCGGCGCATCCCGCGCCCGAACGCGCGGCCGGAGGAAAGACCCCATGATCCGCACTGCAAGGCTCGCGCGGCTCAGCCGCCGGCGGGTGCTGAAGGGCATGCTGAACGGCGTCGCGGTCACGGTCGGGTTGCCGATGCTCGACTGCCTGCTGAATGACGGCGGTACTGCGCTCGCCTCGGGCGCGCCGCTGCCGCTGCGTTTCGCGACCTGGTTCTGGGGCCTGGGCGGGGCCTCCAGCGTGTTCGTGCCGAAGATGACGGGCGCCGACTACGACCTGCCCGAAGAGCTGCAACCGCTCGCGCGCGTCAAGCAGCACATCAACGTCTACACGAACTTCAACGCGTTCCGCGACTCGGCGCCGAATCTCTGCCATTACACGGGCTGGATCGTCTGCCGCAGCGGCATCGCGCCGATCGCGAGCGAGGACAAGCCCGGGGAAACCATCGACGTCACGATCGCGCGCAGCATCGGGCGCAGCTCGCGTTTTCCGACCGTCATGGTGACCGCGAATGGCGACATGCGCACCAGCTTCAGCTACGAGAATGCCAACTCGGTGAACGCCGCGGAGCCATCGCCGCTCAACCTGTACACGCGCATTTTCGGCCCCGGCTACCAGGACCCGAATGCCGAGGGCTTCACGCCGAGCGCCCTCGTGATGGCGCGCAAGAGCGTGCTGTCAGGAGTGCTCGACCAGACGCGCGAGCTGGAGAAGGTGGTGGGCGCGGAGGACCGCGCACGGCTCGACCAGTACTTCACGGGGCTGCGCGACCTCGAGCGCCAGTTCGACCAGCAGCTCACCAAGCCCGAGCCGATCGCAGCCTGCCACGCGGTTTCGCCACCAGGACCGGATCCGCGTCCCGGAATCGATGCCGACATCGTTGCGCAGCGGCATCGGCAGCTGACCGACCTGATGGTGATGGCGCTCGTCTGCGACCAGACCCGCGTCTTCAACATGGCCTATTCCGCGGCCTTCGCCTCGACCATCAAGCCGGGATACGAGAAGCCCCACCACACGACGACGCACGAGGAGCCGATCGACAAGGTCGTCGGCTACCAGACCGTGGCCTCCTGGTTTACGCGCCGCGCGATGGAAGAATTTGCGTACTTCGTCGAGGCCTTCTCGAAGGTGCGCGAGGGCGATGGCACGCTGCTCGACAACACGCTGATCTACGCGTCGACCGACTCCAACTGGGCGCGCATCCACTCCATCGACGGGATCCCGATGTTCACGGCAGGGCGCGCCGGCGGGCGCGTGCGCACAGGCCTGCACGTCGATGGCGGCGGAACGGCCGCGACGCGCGTGGGTTACACCGCGATGAAGGTGTTCGGCGTCGAGGCCGCCTCCTGGGGCAGCAAGAGCAATGGAACCTCCAGTGAAGTCTCGGAGGTCCTTGCGTGAGGAGCGCGAACCGGGAGAGGCGGGCCGGCGCAGCGCTTGCATTTGCCGCAGCGCTGCTGGCCGCAGGCGGGGCTGATGCCGCTCCTGCGGAGCCCTACATCCCCGAAGCGATACCGCCTGGCTTCCGCGTCGAGATCAGCGAACTCGACGGCCCCGTATTCGCCGATTCGAAAGGCCGCACGCTGTACCGCTGGCCGTACCGGACCATGCGCAACGGCGTGACCGGCGACAGCAAGGGTGAATCCAACTGCGCTGATACCGCGAGCACCGAGAGTGCGGGGCTGATGAGTCCCTATCCCGGCGGCCTGCTGCTGCCGGAGCGGGAAAAGCGGCCGAGCTGCCAGCAGATGTGGCCGCCTGCGTTCGCGGCGGGCAGCGACAAGGCGGTCGGCAAGTGGACCGTGATACGCCGCCGTGACGGGCGCCTGCAATGGGCCTATGACGGGGCCGTGCTGTACACCTCCATTCGCGACCGGCGTCCGGGCGATGTGCTGGGCGGCGACAGCTATCGGCACCAGGGCGATGCACCGGCCGTGCGTGAGCCGATCCAGCCGCGTCCTGACGTGCCGCCCGGTCTCGCGGTCAGCACTACGCTTCGAGGCCGCCTGCTGCAGACGGCGCGCGGTCTTTCGGTCTATGCCTTCGATCGCGACACGTCGGCGCGCTCCGCCTGCGATGCCGCCTGCGAACAGGATTTTGTGCCGGTGCAGGCACCGGCCGCTGCGCGCGCGCGCAAAGACTGGTCGATCTTCACGCGCGAAAGCGGCGAGCGGCAGTGGGCATTCCGCGGCAAGCCGCTGTACCGGTACGCCGGGGACGTGGGTGTGCGAAGCGTCGCGGGCAGTGACGTCGCCGGCTGGCGCAACGTCTATACGCAGGCAGCCCCACCGCTGCCCGCGGAGTTCACCGTTCAGGACACGGCCTCGGGACAGGTGCTGGCGGACGCGCGCGGGCGGACGCTATATAACTACACCTGCGGCGACGATGCGCCGGACCAGTTGAGTTGCGAGTATCCGGCCGACACCCAGGTCTATCGCCTCGCGATGTGCGGCGGCGGCAGCGCCGAACGTTGTTCGCGCAACTTTCCCTACGTCGAGGCTGCCAGTGACGCGCGCGGCCAGAGCCGGCTGTGGAGCGTCATCGAGATCGATCCGGCGACCGGCCATTTCGCCGCCAAGGGCCAGCCGGGCGCATCGTATGTCTGGGCCTATCGCGAGCGCCCGATCTATACGTTCGCCGGCGATGCCGAGCCCGGGGAAGTCAACGCCGACGGGCTGGGCGAATTCCAGTCGGAGCGCGAAGGGTTCCGCGCCTTCTGGTGGCGCGACGATTTCTTCAACCGGTGACTGAACGATGAACCGATTCCACCGATCCGTCCTGTTCGCGATCAGCGCGACTTTTGCAGTGGCCGGCGCCTCGGCTGCCGATGGGGCGGCGCCCCCGGGAAACACGATCGCCTACGTGATCACCAATGCTTCGTGGGCCCTGCAGGCGACGCCCGGGATGAGCGAGTGTCCGCACGGCCTCAACGACGGAGTTCGCGAGCAGTTCAAGCTGCTGTTTCCCGACATCGCCGGCAGCAAGCGCACGCTCGTCGACACCCAGTTGCGGCGCCAGGTCGAGAGCTATCACCCGACCGCCGCGCCGGACACGCTGCCTTTCCTCGAGGGCGAAGGCCCGGTCGCGCCGGGGCTGGACCTCGACGGCGTCGAGGGGCCGGAGGACTTCACGAGTCCGGACGGCGCTCGCGGTGTCGACAACCAGCTGGACCGCGTGCTCGGCTGCATCGCGAACTATCGTGCGCCGGACGGGCCCATCCGCTTCTTCGAGGACGAGATGGTGCTGCGCGAAAATTACAACCGCATCATCGTGCAGCTGACCGGCGTCGACAGCCTGGTCGACGACCCGGCAGTCGACGTAATGATCTTCCGCGGGCGCGACAAGGTGCTCGTCGACGCGGGCGGCCTGAAGGCGCTGCCGGGCGGCACGCAGCGCATCGACACGCGCTGGGGCAGCCGTTA
>CAVXET010000024.1:0-7548 GCA_963760725.1 uncultured Gammaproteobacteria bacterium | reverse complement strand
CCGGCGACGAAGGAATTCTGCGGCGCAGGGCGCGACTAGAGGCCGGCGGGGGAAAAGGACCGGCGTTACCTGACGCGAGGAGGCGGAAGAGCCATGGGCGTCGTCGATACGGTCATCCTGTTCGCCTACCTCGCGCTGATGGTGGGCCTCGGCTTCTACGCGCAGCGCCGCAAGCCGGACGTCGACGACTATTTCGTCGCGGGACGCCGCATGGGGCCGGTCACAATCGCCTGCATGTGGGTCGCTGCCTGGATCGGCGGGGCCTCGATCGTCGGCACGTCGGCCCGCGTCTACACGCAGGGCATCACCGGCATCTGGTACGTCCTCGGGATCGCGATCGGCTGCACGCTGTTCGGCCTCACGGTCGCGAAGCGCGTGAAGCAGCTGGGCGACGGCGACCGCCACCTCACCTACCCGGACTTCATCGAGCGGCACTACGACAACCGCACGCGCGCGGTGGCGACGATCACGACGGTCCTCGCCTACACCGCGTACTCCGCGGGCCAGTTCGCCGCCGCTGCGGCGATCCTGCAGGTGCTGATCGGCTGGAGCTACGGCAGCTGCCTGCTCCTCGCCGGCGCGATCGTGACGCTCTACACCGCGGCCGGCGGTTACCTCGCCGTCACCTTCACCGACCGCGTCCAGGTCACGCTGGTCCTCGTCGGCATCGTCGCGGTCGGCATTCCCGTCGCGATCTCGCAGGCGGGGAGCTGGGCCGACATGCGCGCCGTCCTCCCCGCCACGCACTACGATTTCGGGGCGCAGGGCTGGGACCGCGTCGCGGCGCTCGTGGTTTCGATGGTGCTCAGCTTCTTCGTCGCGATGGACAGCTTCTCGCGCAGCTTTGCCTCGCGCGACGCGGCGGCGGCGCAGCGCGGCGCGCTCCTCGCACCGGTCCTGATGCTGCCAATCGCGCTCGCCGTCGCCTGGCTCGGCCTCGCCGCGGCGGTGCTCTACCCGGATCCGGCGTCGAGCGCCAGCATCCTCGCGACTTTCGTGCTCGATCGCTTCCCGGTGGGGCTGAAGGGCCTGATGGTCATCGGCATCCTGTCGGCCGTGATGTCTGTCGCTTCCATCAGCGTGCTCACTGCCTCGGCGAACTACGCCCGGGACATACACCAGCGCTACCTGCGGCCGGACATCCCGGCCCCGGCGATGCTGCGGATCGCCACGCTGGCCTCGCTCGGCGCCGGTGGCCTGGGTCTACTGCTCGCCTGGAAGATGCGTGACATTATCGACATCCTCCAGCTCGGCTTCACTCTCAACTCGGCCGGCCTCTTCCTGCCGACGATCGCGGCGATGTGGACGGACCGGATCCCCGCGTCCGCCGCGTTCTGGAGTACGAGCGCGTCGCTCGCGACAGTCATCGCCTGGTGGGTCGCGGCACACGTCGGCGCGGGCGGCATCTTCGCCTGGGACCCACTCTGGCCTGGACTCCTCGTCTCAGCGCTTCTGCTGGTCGGCCTGACGGCCGCGCGCGCGCGGTGAAGATCGTCTTTGCCGAGATGCCGGAGGCGGCGGGCCGCGACCTCTCAATCGAGCGTCGTCACCTGCCCGCGGGCGCGCGCGTCGAGACTGTCACTTTCCTCGGCGACCGCAATGCGCTCCTCGCGGCCTGCCGCGGCGCCGACGCGATCCTGACCGACTACGTGCCTTTCGACCGCGCCATGCTAGGCGGGCTCGAAGGCTGCCGCCTCATCTCGGTCATGGCGACGGGCTGGGATTGCGTCGACGTCGCCGCAGCCTCGGAGCGCGGCATTCGCGTTGCCGCCGTCGGCGAATACTGCACGGACGAAGTCGCGGACCACACGCTGGCGCTCCTGCTTGCGCTCAACCGGCGCCTCCTCGCATACCACCGCCAGGTGCAGGAAGGGCACAGCTGGCGCTGGAACGAGGTGCAGGGCTTGAAGCGGCTGGCCGGCCAGACGCTCGGGCTCGTCGGCTTCGGCCGAATTGGGCAGGCCGTCGGCCGCCGCGCGCTCGGCTTCGGCATGAAGGTCCTCGCCTGCGATCCGCGCGTGGATGCCGGAGCCGTGCGGCGGTTCGGCGCAGAGCCTGCAAGCCTCGAAGAGCTGCTCGCGCGCGCGGACATCATCAGCCTGCACAGCAACCTCGACGCGGGCAGCCGCGGGCTCCTCAACCGCTCCGCCTTCGAAAAGATGAAGCGCAAGCCGCTCCTCATCAACGTCGCGCGCGGCGCACTCCTCGTCGAGGCCGACCTCGTGGACGCGCTCGATCGCGGGCTCGTTGCCGGCGCGGCGCTCGACGTACTGGCTGAGGATTCGCCGGACCTCGGGCATCATCCGCTCGTGGGGCGGTCGGACGTGCTGCTGACGCCTCATGTCGCTTTCTATTCGGAGTCAGCCTTGGAAGACCTGAGTCGCATCTCGGCCTCGAACATCCGCGAATTCCTGGAGGGGCGGCCGGACCGGGTGTTCCGGCTCGTCGAGGCGCCGGCATGAGCGGGAAGGTCACGTTCGACGGGGCACCGGAGCGCGGAACGATCAACTTCAGCGTCGGTCAGCCCTCGGCGGACCTGCTGCCGCTCGCGCTGCTCGCGAAGGCTGGCGAGCGCTTCTTCGCGGACGCCGAACCGCTCGAACTGAATTACGGCCAGCGCCAGGGCGATGCGCGCTTCCGCGCGGCGCTCGCCGCATTCCTCGGCGAATCGGGCGGCAGCCCCGTGGACCCGGACTCGCTGATGCTGACCGGCGGTATCTCGCAGGCACTCGACTTCCTCTGCAGCCGCTACGCGAAAGCGGGCGATGTCGTCTTCGTCGAAGAGCCGAGCTATCCCTATTCGTTCCAGATCTTCCGCGACCACGGGCTCGAGGTCGTCGGCGTGCCGGTCGACGGCGCGGGCCTCGACGTCGCCGCGCTCGAGCGCGAGCTCGTGAAGCGCAAGCCGAAGCTCGTGTACACGATCCCGGCCTTCCACAATCCGACCGGCCAGGTCCTGGATCGCGCGCGCCGCGAGCGGCTCGTCGCGCTCTCCCGCGAGCACGGCTTCCTGATCATCGCCGACGAGGTGTACCAGCTCCTGCATCACGCCGCGCCGCCGCCGCCCTCATTCGGCACGCTGTGCCGGGACGGCAACGTGCTCGCGCTCGGCACGTTCTCGAAGATCCTTGCACCGAGCCTGCGCCTCGGCTGGATCCAGACGACGCCCGAGCTCATGCAGACGATGCTCGCGAGCGGCGCGCTCGTGAGCGGCGGGAATTTCAATCACTTCACCTCGCACGTCGTGCGCCAGCTCATGGAGAGCGGCGAGCTTTCAGGCTTCGTCACGAAGCTGCGCGCGAACTACGCGGAGCGTGCGACGGCGATGGACACGGCGCTGCGCAAGCACCTCGGCGGCGTTGCGCGCTGGCAGAAGCCCGGCGGCGGCTACTTCTTCTGGCTCGAGCTGCCGGAGGGCGCAGATGCCGGCGCGCTCGAGGTGGCAGCGCGAGCCGCCGGAACCGGCTTCCTGCCCGGCACCTTCTGTTCGATGTCGGGCGGCCTGCGGCACTGGCTGCGGCTTTCCTTCGCGCACTACACCGTGCCCGAGATTCACGAGGGCATCGCGCGGTTGCAGCGAGCCTTCACCAGATGAACGCAACGGCTGATCCCACGGGCACGCTCGCCGTGGCCATGCAGCACGCGAACCGCCTGCTCGAATCGCAGCCAATGCTCGCTGCAGAGCAGGCGCGGGAGATCCTGAAAGTCGTCCCGAAGCATGTACCCGCCCTGTTTCTGCTCGCCTCCGCGCTGGCTCGCGCGGGCCGCGGCGACGAGGCGATTGCGGCGCTGCGCAGGACCGTCGAACTGCAACCCGATCATCCCGAGGCCTGGCGCCTGCTGGCCGACCACCTGACGGCTATCGGCGATAGCGGCGGCGCGGACGCCGCTTACCTGCGCCACGTCAAGGCCTCGACGCGCAATCCGGAACTGCTGCAGGCGGCGGGCGCGCTGGTTAAGAACGACCTTGCTCGCGCGGAGACACTGCTCAAGGCGCAGCTCATGAAGGCGCCCACGGACGTCCCCGCGATCCGCATGCTCGCCGAGGTCGCGGCGCGCCTAGGCCGCGACGACGACGCCGAAAAGCTGCTCCAGCGCTGCCTCGAGCTCGCACCGAACTTCCTGCCTGCGCTCTACAACTACGCGATGCTGCTGCACCGTAACAACCAATCGGCCCGCGCCCTGCCGCTCATCGAGCGGCTGCTCATCCAGGAGCCGCGCCATCCTGGATATCGCAACCTTTATGCGGTTCTCCTGAGCCGGCTCGGCGATTTTGAGCGGGCGGGCCGAATCTATTCCGAATTGTTGAAAGAGTACCCCTCCCAGGCCAAGGTCTGGCTGAGCTACGGCCACACGCTGAAGACCGAGGGGAAACTGAAGGAAAGCATCGACGCCTATTGGCGCAGCATCGCGATTGAACCGAACCTGGGTGAGGCTTACTGGAGCCTCGCGAATCTCAAGACGTTCCGCTTCCAGCCCGCGGACATCGCCGCCATCGAGACGAGAGTCGCGGTCCCGTCCCTCGGCGAGGTGGATCGCCTTCATTTCCATTTCGCGCTTGGCAAGGCGTATGAGGACGCCGCCATGTGGGCGCAGTCGTTCGAACACTATGCAAAGGGAAACGCGCTGCGCTATGCGCGCGAGCGATACAGCGCCGAATCCAACGCGGTGCGCATGCGGCACTTGAAGGCAACCCTGACGCGGGATTTCTTCGAGGCCCGGGCCGGCTCCGGCTGCCCGTCGCCGGATCCGATTTTCATCGTCGGCCTGCCGCGGTCTGGATCGACCCTGATCGAGCAGATTCTTTCCAGCCACTCCGCGGTCGAGGGAACGATGGAGTTGCCGGAGATCCTGTCGATCGCGCGCGACCTGCGCGGCGAGCCGGACACCCAGGCCATCGGAGCGTACACCGACGTGCTCGCGACGCTGGACACCGCACGGCTACGCGAGCTCGGCGAGCGGTTCATCCGGCAGACACGCGTCTACCGCAAGACCGCCCGCCCGTTTTTCATCGACAAGATGCCGAACAACTTCCTGCACGTCGGGATGATTCATCTCATCCTGCCCGACGCGAAGATCATCGACGCGCGCCGGCATCCGCTCGCCTGCTGCTTCTCGAATTACCGGCAGCACTTCGCAACGGGACAGCGCTTTGCCTACGACCTGGCGGACCTGGGCCGCTACTACCACGATTACGTCGAGCTGATGGCCCATTTCGACGAGGTCCTGCCGGGGCGGATCCACCGGGTCATTTACGAGCGCATGGTCTACGACACCGAAACCGAGGTGCGACGGCTGCTCGACTATTGCGGTCTGCCGTTCGAGGACGCCTGCCTGCGATTCTTCGAGAACGCGCGCCCGGTGCGGACTCCGAGCGCGGAACAGGTCAGGCAGCCCATCTACCGGGAAGCCGTCGACCAGTGGCGGCACTACGAGGCCTGGATGACACGCCTGAAGGCCGCCCTCGGCTCAGTTCTTGACGCTTATCCGAACGTCCCCGTCTTTGATAACACGGTGTAGCGCCGGAGCAACGCATCTTTCGTTTTTTGCGTTATTACCACATTAGTCGTAGTCTTGGGCGCAATTGGACCCTTCCACTGGAGAATGACAATGCCGGTTGTCCTTCCTAATCGTCTGAATCTCCTGCTCGCTCGCACTCCCGTCGCTTCCGCGGTGCTGCTCGCCCTCGCGAGTCCCGCGCTGATGGCGCAGGACACCGCGACGCTCGGTGAAGTCATCGTCACGGCTCAGAAGCGCGAGCAGAGCCTGCAGGACGTGCCGATCAGCATCAAGGCGCTCGATGAGCGAACGCTGACCGAGCTCAACATCCAGAACTTCAAGGACTACGTGCAGTTCCTGCCGACCGTGACGCAGGCGGCCTCCGACGGGGCCGGGTCCGGTTTCAGCGCCGTCTACATGCGCGGCGTCGCGACCGGCGGCGACGGGCAGGCCACGACCTCGCAGCCGAGCGTCGGCGTATATCTTGACGAGCAGCCGATCACGACCATCCAGGGCAACCTTGACGTGCACCTGTACGACATCGCGCGCGTCGAGGCGCTTGCCGGCCCGCAGGGTACGCTCTACGGCGCGAGCTCGCAGGCGGGCACGATCCGTATCATCACCAACAAGCCGGACCCGTCCGGCTTCGATGCGAGCGTTTCGTTCGAGGGCAACTACGTCGACATGGAGGAACCCGGCTACGTCCTTGAGGGCATGGTCAACCTTCCGCTCGGCGAGAATACCGCGATCCGGCTGGTCGGCTGGGGGGTTCAAGACGCGGGCTGGATCGACAACGTTCACGCGACCCGCACCTACGTGGGCGCCGACGGCGTGGTGGGTGGCGGCGACGACTTCGTCGCGGACAACGCCGAATTCGCCGAGAAGAATTACAACACCGCGGTTACGACCGGCGCGCGGGCGCAGTTGGGCATCAACCTGGGCGAGAACTGGACTGTCACTCCCTCGCTCATGTACCAGAGAATGGACCAGCAAGGCTCCTGGGCCGACGACCTCAGCGACACCGTGCCCGGCGACCATGCGGTCGCGCACTACCGCCCAGAGTTCTTCGACGACGAGTGGTACCAGATTGGTTTGACGGTCCAGGGATCGATCGCGAACTTCGACATCGTGTATTCGGGTAACTACCTCGACCGTGAAACGGACGGGGCCTTCGACTATTCCGAGTATTCTTACTTTTACTTCTCTAGTTCGTTCCAGGATTATTTCTTCGACAACAACGGCGCACCGATCGATCCCAGCGCACAGTTCACCACCAACAACAAGTTCAAGAAGACGAGCCACGAGCTGCGGATCAGCTCGCCGCAGGACAAGCGGGTGCGCGGCCTGCTCGGCTTCTTCTACCAGAAGCAGGAGCACGACTTTTACGAGGAGTACGGCCGGCTCAAGGGGCTCGCCGACCGCCTCGTGCCTAACGGCTGGGTCAATGACCCGGAGCCGGAATTCCCCGGCGTCGTTTACCTGAACAGCATGGACCGCGAGGATACGGATCAGGCGGTCTTTGGCACGCTCTCGTTCGACATCGTCGATTCACTCGAGCTCTCGCTGGGCGCGCGCTATTTCGAGCCGGAAGTCACCGTCAAGGGCTTCTTCGGTTACGGGCTCGGCATGGGTCCCGACGAAGCGCCGGTCAGCGAACCGGGCAAGCCGCCGGAGCCCGGCGATCCGGCCAGAGGCGGCGAAGGCGCCTTCGACCCGAACGGGCTGGGATTGACTAGCGGGACCGGCGAGTGGCGCTGCGCGCATCAGGTGGAAACCCGCGGCGGGAAGTCACCCTGCCAGAACGTGGACAAGGGCATTTCCGAGTCCGGCAACGTCTATCGTGCGAACCTCACCTGGAAGGCGACTGACACGGCCATGCTGTACGCGACCTGGTCCGAGGGTTACCGGCCGGGCGGCGTGCAGCGCGACCCGCGTGCCGGCGATTTTCTCTCGGACTTCCTGACCAACTACGAGCTCGGCTGGAAGACGCGCTGGGCGAACGATCGACTGCAGTTCAACGGCGCCATCTTCATGGATGAGTGGGAGGAC
>CAVXET010000023.1:0-10782 GCA_963760725.1 uncultured Gammaproteobacteria bacterium | reverse complement strand
AGCAGCGTTCTCCTCGAGGGCAAGCTGATCCGCGCCGTCGGCGCCGACGGCTCATTCCCGGTGCCGGACGGCGCATCGCGCATCGACGCCGCCGGGCGCGCGCTCGTGCCGGGCCTCTGGGACATGCACAGCCACCCGGAACCGTCCGATGGCCTGCTGCTCCTCGCCGCCGGCGTGACCGGCGTGCGCGACATGGCGGCCGAGCCCGCCAAGCGCGAGCGCATGAAGACCTGGGAGGGCGAGACGCTCGGGCCGCGCATCGTGTACGCGGGCATCGTGGACGGGCCCGGCCCATTCCAGGGCCCGACGCAGGTGCTCGTCGCGAACGAAGCCGAGGCGCGCGCCGCGGTCGACGCCATGGCGGACGCCGGCTTCATCCTCGTCAAGATCTACAGTTCGGTGAAGCCCGAGCTCGTGCCCATTCTCGTGGACGAGGCGAGGAAGCGCGGGCTTCGCGTCGGCGGGCACATCCCGGCCGGGATGACGGCGGAGCGCGCGGTGCGCGCCGGCTACAACGAAATCCAGCACATGAACATGCTGTTCCTCAACTTCATGTTCGACCAGGTGCCGGATACGCGTACCCCGGCGCGACTGACCGCAGTCGCCGAGCACGCGGCCGAGCTCGACTTCAATGACCCGAAGACGAGGGACTTCGTCGCGCTGCTCGTCGCGAAACACATCACCGTGGACCCGACGCTGCAGGTCTTCGAGAACCTGATCCTCGACCGCGCCGGCGAAATGGCGACCGCCTACAAGCCCATCGCGGACCGGCTGCCGCCGGTCGTGCGCCGCGGCCTGCTCGAGGGCGGGCTGCCGGTGACGGCTGACAAGGAGAAGCGCTATCGGGATTCCTTTGCCGCGATGCTGCACATGCTGACCGTGCTGCACGACGCCGGCGTGCCCATCGTCGCGGGCACGGACGGGAGCGGCTTTGCGCTCATCCGCGAGCTCGAGCTCTACGTGAAGGCCGGCATCCCGGCGCCCGAGGTGCTGCAGATCGCGACGCTCGGTGCCGCACGGGCCGCGGGGCAGGGCGAACGCCTCGGCTCGATCGCGCCGGGCAAGCTCGCCGACCTCATTCTCGTGGACGGCGACCCGAGCACGGATCCCGGTGCGCTTCGTAACCTGCGCCTCGTCGTGAAGGACGGCGTGCCAGTCGATCCGGAGGCGATGTGGCGCGAACTGGGGATCCAGCCGCTGCCGAAATGAGGATCGGCTTGTCGCCCGTGCTCAGGCGAGCAGGTTCAGGAACAGCGTGATGATGAGCGCATTCGTGAAGTCGATGAAGAACGCGCCGACGATCGGGCGCGACGAGAAACGCGCGCGGCGCGGGACCGTAGCGCTCGGTCAGCGCGCGCATGACGGCCATCGCATTCGCGGTCGTCCCCAGCATGAAGCCGATGAACCCGCCGCTCATCACGGCCGCTTCGTAATTGCCGCCCATCAACCGGAACACCGGGCCCGCGGCGGCGAGTGCCGCGATCACGACCTGCACCACGAGGATCGCGAGCAGCGGCAGCACGAGGCCGGTCAGCTCCCAGAGCTTCAGCGTCATGAGCGCCATGACGAGGAACAGGGTCAGCGACACGATCCCGAAGGTGTTGATGAAACGATGCGAGAGGCTGAACCAGCCGGTCGCGTTGTCGATGTTGCGGATGACGGCCGCGACCAGCATCGCGCCGATGTAGGCGGGCAGCGTCATGCCGAGCGCGGCGAATCCCTTGCTGACCCAGAAGCCGATCCACATGGCGACCAGGATCGCGACGAGGTTCTTGATGATCGGCCATTCGTCGTCGTCCTCCTCCGACGCGGTGACCCGTGTCGTGACTTCGGCCTCGAACGAGTTCGATCTCGCCGGTTCCGCTCCCGGGGCGTCGGGGCGTCCTGAGGTTCCTGCGCTCGACCAGGACCGTGCTGACCGGTCCGCCGACCAGGCCGCCGAAGACGATGCCGCCGATCGCGACCGCGATCGCGACCGAGGACGCGCCGACGACGCCCGCCTGCTCGAAAAGCGGCGCGAAGGCGAGGCCGGTCGCGGGGCCTCCGGTCAGCGTGACGGAGCCCGCGAGCACGCCGAAGAGCGGGTGCAGGCCGAACCCGATCGCCATCAGCATGCCGACGACGTTCTGCATGACCGCGAATACGGTCGCGGCCAGGAAGAAACGCAGCACCTGCGGCCCGCCGATCTTGAGGAGCGACAGGCTCGCGCCGAAGCCGATCGTCGTGAAGAACGCGATCATGAGCGGGCTCTGCAGCGTCGTATCGAACGTCACGAGCGTGACGCCCTGGCCGCGCGCGATCAGCACCGCGACCGCGACGAGAGAGCCCGCCGAGCACGGGCGCCGGCAGGTTGTAGCGGCCGAGGACCGGGACGAGACGCCGGAGCCAATGCCCGAGGAGGAGCGCGACGCCCGCGAAGGCGAGCGTCTGTACGAAATCTAGTTCAAACAACGATCGAGCTCCTGGATCAGGCGATCCACCTCGTCCTTCGACGTGTAATGCACGAACGAGCAGCGGACGGCGCCATCCTCGGTGTCGATGCCGAGCGCCTGGATCAGACGGTACGCGTAGAAGTTGCCGACGCCGACACCGAGCCGCGCATCGGCAAGCCGCGCCGCGACGTCGGTCGAGCTCTGCCCCTTGACCGTGAAAGAGACGGTCGGCGCGCGCTCGGCGGCGCGCGTGCGGCCGATCAGCCGCACTTTCGGGTGCTTCGCGAGGAAATCGAGCAGCGGCTGCAGGAGTGCCGTTTCGTGCGCGCGGAACAGGTCGCGCACGGCCGCGGCCCGCGACTCGACCGGCTTGCCCTGCTGGCCGTGGCGGTCCGCGATCGCGTCCATGTAGTCGAGGACGCCGTTGACGGCGGCGATCTGCGCGTGGTCGGGGCCGGCCGGCGTGAACCGCGCGCCCGGCTTGCCCTCGTTGAAGAAATGGCCCTGGTTTGGCAGCGCCGCGTTGACCTCGCGCCGCAGGAACATCGTGCCGAGGTGCGGGCCGTACACTTTGTACAGGGAGAAATAGTAGGCGTCGACGCCGAGCGCCGCGAGGTCCGGCATGCCGTGCGGCGCGAACGCGACGCCGTCCACGAACGCCCAGGCGCCGGCGCGGTGGGCGAGATCCGTGAATTCCCGGACCGCGTTGATGCTGCCGACGACATTCGAGCAGTGCGTGAATGCGACGAGCTTCGTGCGCGGGCCGAGCAGCGCCTCGAGGCCCTTGCGCTCGAGTTCGGCGGTCTCGGGGTTGACCTTCCATTCACGCACCGTGATGCCGTCCTCCGCCAGGCGCGAGTAGGCGCCGACGTTCGCCTCGTGGTCCTGGTTCGTCACGATGACTTCGTCGCCCGCCTTCAGGTGGCGCCGCAGCGCCTGCGCGAGCACGAACGTGTTCTGCGACGTCGACGGACCGAAGTGGACCTCGTCCTGGCCGACATTGAGCCAGGCCGCCATGCGGGCCTTGGCCGCATCCATCTGCTCGCCTGCCGTGTGCAGAGGCGGCAAACGCGTAGTAGGGCTGGACCTTGGTCTGCCGGTAATAGCGGTCAAGCCAGCCGATCGTCTGCCCCGCGGCATAGGATCCGCCGGCATTCTCGAAGTGCGCAAAACCCGCAAGCGTCGGCTCGCGAAACGCCGGGAACTGCGCGCGGACGAAATCCAGGTCCAGGTTCATGAACAGGGCCTCCCTTGATGGCCCCGGGATCATCACTCGCAGGTCCGACCCTGTAAACTAATGGCTTGTGAATGCGTCAAAGGACGGGGCCACTCGGCCCCGTTTTTTGATGCCCGTTCCCGGAGAAGCCGCATGACGATCGCCCGCCAACTCGTTCGCGCTGCCCAAGTGCTCGCGCTCGGACTCCTGGTCTCGGGCCCGACCACCGCGCAGTCGACCGCGCCGGCCTTCACGCCGAAGACGGACGAGTTCGACTTCGTCAAGCGCGAGGAGATGATCCCGATGCGCGACGGGGTGAAGCTCAAGACTTTCATCCTCGTGCCAAAAGGCGCATCGGGCGCGCCCATGCTCCTGTCGCGCACGCCGTACAACGCCTCGAGCAGCGTTGCGCGCTTTGCGAGTCCGCACCTCGCGTCCGTCGTGCCGCAGATGTTCGACACCGCAGTCGCCGCCGGCTACATCATCGTGATCCAGGACGTGCGCGGTAAGTACGGCTCCGAAGGCGACTACGTCATGACGCGCCCGCTGCGCGGTCCCTACAACCCGACGGCGACCGACCATGCCACGGATACCTGGGACACGATCGACTGGCTCGTCAAGAACGTGCCCGAGAGCAACGGCCGCGTCGGCACGACCGGCGGTTCCTACGGCGGGTTCACGACCCTCATGTCCACGATCCATCCGCACCCGGCGCTCAAGGTCGCGGTCCCGTTCGCGCCCATGGTGGATGGCTGGATGGGCGACGACTGGTTCCACAACGGCGCCTTCCGGCAGGACGGCTCGCTCGAGTACACCTACGAGCAGGAAGCGAGCCGCAAGAACGAGCTGCCGTGGTGGAGCGGCAACTACGACACCTACGAGTTCTACCTGCGCGCCGGCAACGCCGGAAATCTCGCGGCCTCTCACGGCCTCGAGCAGCTCGAGTACTGGAAAGCGCTCAGCGAACACCAGAGCTACGACGACTTCTGGCAGTCACAGGCGATGGACAAGGTCCTTGCGAAGGAGCCGCTCGCCGTCCCGATGCTGATCGTGAGCGGCCTGTTCGACCAGGAAGACATCTACGGCGGGCCCGCGCTTTACAAGGCGCTCGCGCCGAAGGATCCGGACGGCAAGTTCATCCACCTCGTGCTCGGTCCCTGGAATCACGGGCAGGGTCGCCGCGAGGGGCGCGGCATCGGGATGGTGCAATTCGAGGGCGACACCGCGGGCTGGTTCCGGCGCACGGTCATGCAACCCTTCCTCGATCACTATCTGAAGGATGGGCCGCAGCCGGATACACCGCGCGTGCTCGCCTACGAGACGGGCGCCGATGTCTGGCAGCGCTACGACAACTGGCCGCGCTCCTGCGAGAGCGGTTGCAGCGCCAAGTCGAAGAATCTCTACCTGCAGGCGAAGGGACAGCTCGGCTTCGATCGTCCGGCGGAAGCGAAGCAGGCATTCGACGAGTACCTCGCCGATCCCGCGAAGCCCGTGCCGTACCGGAACCGTCCGACGCTGAACTCGGGCGCGCCCGAATCCACCTGGGACGAGTGGCTGATGGATGACCAGCGCCAGGCCGCCTCGCGGCCGGACGTTCTCGTCTACGAGACGGAGCCGCTTTCGGCGCCGGTGCGCGTCGCAGGCGAACCCTGGGCCAGGCTCTTCGCGTCCACGACCGGCAGCGACGCCGACTGGGTCGTGAAGATCATCGACGTGTGGCCGGCGGAATTCCCGGACAATCCGAAGCTGGGCGGATACCAGCAGATGATTTCCGCGGACATCTTCCGCGGGCGCTATCGCGAGGACTTCTCGACGCCGAAAGCGATCGAGCCCGGCAAGGTGCTCGAGTACCGGATCCGGCTGCCGCAGGCGAACCACACCTTCGAGCCGGGCCATCGCATCATGGTGCAGATCCAGTCGAGCTGGTTCCCGCTCTACGACCGCAATCCGCAGTCCTTCGTCCCGAACATCGTGTTTGCGCCGCCGGAGAGCTACGTCAAGGCGACACAGCAGATCTGGCGCACGTCGGGGCAGCCTTCGGCGATCGAGCTGCCGGTCATCAACTGAGCTGAATGAAAAGGGCCGCCCCGCGGCGGCCCTGTGAGTCGGCACTCGTCGTCATTTCGCGGGCAGCGGCTGCCCGGCGCAGGTCACGCGCGGATTCCAGTCCGCGTACGTCCCGTCCGGATTGTTCCGCCACGCCCAGATGTGGATTTCGTAGAATGCCGGGATGCCGTAGCGATTCGGCGCGCCGACGTAGTTGAGCAGATTGCCGTCGAGCACCGGCACCTCGTTTACCCAGTCCGCGGCAAACGTGATGATCTCGACGCCGACCAGCCGCATCCTGCCATCGGGTAGTGGCTCATAAATGAGCGCTTCGGGAGTCTTGGCATCGACTTCCTTGCCGAGGAGCGCCGGGTTGATGAGGTGTACTCCCATCGCGCCGCTATTCGGCCCGCTTACGCAGGGCGTAGCAGGCGCGTACCCCGCCGCCAACGCGGCGTTGATATCGAGAAACTTCGCCGTCGCCCTGCGCACCTTCTGGACCACCGGCATGTTCTCGTGCCAGTTCTGCATCTCAGCCGAATGGTCGTGCTCGCTGCTGTCCGCCGGGCATGCGACCGGCATGAGTAGTGCTGCGGCAGGGACGAGCAAAGCCAACATTTTCCTGTTCATGGTGTCCTCCTGGTTTCAGTATTCACGACGTTAGGTCGACCGGCACCTCGGTGATGCTGTCGACCGGCAGTTGGATGAGCGCGGCGGCCTGGCGACTCGCGTCTTCGCTGGAGCCTTCGCAGGCGCGAACGGTCTTGGTGCGATCGCCGTTGGCATAGGATTGGAGCCGATGCGCGTGCAGCGAAGCATTGTTAGCGTTGACTCGCGCCGCCGGCGGCTCGGCAGGGGTCGCGGCGTCCACCGATGCGTCGCCCGCAAATGCGCGTACGATCAGCGGGAGCGGCAAAGCCGCCTTCAAACTCTTCATGTTCGCCTCCGTTCAGTTGCGGATCGTGGTCTCTGGTTGCCGATGACCGAAGACCTGCCACGGGCCGAAGGCGAGGGAAAGTTACTCTGCGGTCGAGGGATCGATGACGGTCATGACGCGCGAGACGCGGTTGGCGGGAAAGCCGCCGAGTTCCGCGTGGCGCATGATGAGCGACTCATCGCTCGCGTAGTAGATGCAGTAGATCCTGTCGGCGGTCACGTAGCTGTGGATCCAGTTCACGCTGGGTCCGAGGCTGCTCAGCACTCCGCAGGACTTCTGCGAGATCTTCTTGAGTTCTGCCGGGCTCAGCTTGCCCGCACCGGGAATGTCCCTCTCAATCACGAACTTCGGCATATGGTTCTCTCCTGGTCATCGGCGGTCGAGGATGTTGCGGCGGTTCGGCGGCTCCGTCTTGAAACCGCGATGAAATTATTCTAAAGCGTTGCCGGATGGACTCGATACGGATTGGCGAGTTTGATGTCTTTCCGGGCGAACGGCTGCTGTGCGCCGCGGGCAAGCCGGTCGAGATCGGCGCGCGGGCATTTGACCTTCTGCTCGTGCTCGCAGAGCACCCGGGCCGTCTCGTCACCAAGGCCGCGCTGATCGAGCGCGTGTGGCCGCGCCTGGTCGTCGATGAGAACAACCTGCCGGCGCAGGTGGCGAGCCTCCGGCGGGTCCTCGGCGCCGCCTCGATTCGCACCGTGCCGCGATTTGGGTACCGACTGGACTTGCCCGTCTCGCACTCGCCAGTGACGCCGCAAGCCGCGCATTACGGCGTGCCGCAGGATGCCGCCCGATCCGGCGCCCTGCGGCGCGAGCCTGTGGGCCGGCTCGACCCGCTCGTCGGGCGCGCAGCAGACCTGGCTGCGCTCCGCCAGGCGCTCGAGCGCGAGCGCCTGGTGACGCTCGTGGGCGCCGCAGGAGTCGGCAAGTCTCGTCTCGCACGGGAGATCCTGGCCCTCGAGCAGGACGGCGAACTTTCCGCCGTCGCGCTTGCGTCGCTCGAGCCGATCGACGCTGTCGAGCACGTGCCATCCGCGATCGCGCTGGCACTCGGGCTTTCGATGCCGGAGGGCGGCAATCGATTTAACGCGCTTGGACGCGCGCTGCAGAATACCGAGGCCCTGCTGGTGCTCGATGGCGCCGAGCACCTCGCCGGGTCACTCGCCGAGCCGCTCGCCGCACTGGTTTCCCAGGCGACCGGGATCCGCGTACTGGTCACGAGCCAGGTTCCGCTCGGGCGCATCGGCGAGTCGCTCTATCGGCTCGGGCCGTTGCCGGTTGCCGAGGCGGCCGAGCTTTTCGGGCGGCGCGCCGGTCAGGCCGACTATCGCTTCGAGCTCGGCGCAGGGCACGTTGCCCTGGTCGCCGAGATCTGCCGGCGGCTCGACGGCAATCCGCTCGCGGTGGAGCTTGCGGCCGCGCGTGTCCCGGCATTCGGGCTCGCCACCATGCTCGCCCGGATCGACGACCGGTTCCGGCTGCTCAAGCTGGCGGGCCGCTCCGACGAACCGCGCCACAGCGTGCTGGTGGCTGCGTTCGACTGGAGCTACAGCCTGCTCGGGCCGCCCGAACAGCGGGTGTTTGACCGGCTCGGCGCGTTCGCCGCGAGCTTCACGCTGGATGCGGCCGCGCGTTGCGTCGCCGATGAAGCAATCGACATGCCTGGCGCCATCGACTATGTCGGCCGGCTCGTGGACCGCTCGCTCGTGACGATGCTGCCCCAGGAACCGCCTCGCTACCGGCTGCTTGAGACCGCGCGCTGTTACGCACGCGCGCGGCTCGAAGCGTCTGGGACGACGCAGGACGCGGAGCGCCGCATGGCGCTCGCGCAGCTGCACGTCCTGGACCGCGCCTACGAGGACTACTGGTGCGCCGACGAGGCTGTCTGGCTGCACCATCACGAGCCGGAAATCGACAATGTCCGCGCGGCACTGGAATGGGCGCGGCGCAACGACGCCGGCATCGCCGTGGCGTTGTACGGCTCATCCTGGCCATTGTTCGTCGAAACCGACCTGCAAGCGGAAAGCCGCGCCGCGCACGCCGACGCCGTCGCGCTCCTCTCGAGCGCACTCGCACCGGCGCGGGTCGCGCGGTTCTGGGAGGCGGTCGCCACTTACGATTCGGAGCGACAGGTGGACCGTGCCCGCTACGCCGCTGAGATTGCCGCGCAAATCCATGCGACCGGCGGCGACACGCGTGCGCGCTTTTACGCGCTGATGCAACTGGTGTTGAATGGGCGCGATGACCTGGAAGCCGCGGGGCGCGCGCTCGCCTCGGCGCGCCGGCTCGAACAACCGACTTGGCCCTCCCGGCTGCTGGCCCACGGCGCCATTGTGGAGGGCGCGCTGTTGACGAGTGCCGGGAAATTCCCGGAAGCGCGCGCCGCGTACCGGCGCGCACTCGATCACGCGGTGACGACCAGCGAACGCCAGGCGCTGGCGGCCACCGTGTACATCGTGGAACTCGACATCGCGAGCGGCGCGATCGCGGGGGCATTGCAGCTCGCCCGCCCGCTGGCCATAAGTCTGCGTCATTCCGGCCGACGCGAGACACGCCATGAACTGCTCGCGCTGCTGTTCGAGGCGCTGTTGCTTGCGGGCGAAAGGGACGAGGCGCGCGCGACCGGCATCGAGCTCTACGAGCACGCGAGGCGCCTCGACTCTTCGAGGCTCTACGGCGCGCTCGACGCGATGGCGCTGCTTGCGGCACAGGATGGGCGCCACGAGCTGGCAGCGAGGATCACGCTTGCGGCCAAGGCGGCGCACGCGCGGCATGGGCAGGCACGTCGCGGGCCCTCGGCCGAACGCGTGCGCGGCGTGGTCCAGTCCCTGCTCGACGACAAGCTTGGCGCCGGGTGGCTTGCACGCGCCGAGTCGTCTTTCGAGCCGTTCGACGAGACCGAGGCCTGCCGGCTCGCGCTCGGTCTCGTCAGACAATGAGTGGACCGCCGGCGCGTCGCCTCAGGCAACGGTGCGGATGATCGGCTCCCGCGCCGGCGCCCGCGCGGCGACCCCTGAATAGAGGCGCAGCAGGCGCTCCGCCATGACGCGGCTCGACCAGCGCGACGCGACGAAGGCCGTCGCCTCGGCGCCGAGCCTGGCCTGGAGCCCGGGATCGCGCAGCAACTTCGCGACCGCCGCGGCGAACGAGACCTCGTCCTCGTCGACGACGATCGCGCCGCGCGCGCCGTCGAGCACGAACCGCGTCCCCATGACGGCCGTCGAGACCACCGGCACGCCGAGCGCCATGGCCTCGAGCAGCACGAGGCCCTGCGTCTCCGTGCGCGACGCGAACACGAAGGCGTTCGCACTGCGGTAGCAGTCGAGCAGGGGCCCCGAGCGGTCGAGGTAGCCGACGAAGCAGACATGGCCGGCGAGCCCGCGCGCCTCGACGTCACGGCGGAGCGCCGGCAGCGCCGGGCCCTCGCCCGCGATGACGAGCAGCACGTCCGGGATCGCCTGGCGCACGCGCTCGAGCACCGACACGAGGAAGCCGATGTTCTTCTCGAACGCGACGCGGCCCACCGTCAGCACGACCGGCCGTCCGGGCGCGATGCCGTGACGCGCGCGAAAGCCCGCGCCGTCCCCGCCCGCGAGCCTTGCGATGTCGAGCCCGGTCGGGATCACCTGGGTTTCGGTCCGCACGCCGTAGTCGTGCAGCACTTCCGCCATCTGCGGGGATGGGGCGATGACCGCGTCGACCGCATTGCACTGCCGGCGGGAGATCGCGCGCGCAAGTCCGCGCAGCAACGCGCGCGGCGCCCAGGGCAGGTAGTGGTGAAAGTACTCCTCGAAGAACGTGTGGTAGGTCTCGACGACCGGGATGCCGAGCCGCCGCGCGACGCGCAGGCCCACCGTGTGGGCGACGAAGGGCGTGTGGATGTGGACCAGGTCGAATCCGGGGCCGAGCGCCCGCACCGCGTGATCGAGCGCGCCCGCGATGACGAAGCGGTCCTCCGGGTCGAACGGGAGATAGCGCGAGCGCACGCGCACGACGCCCGGCTCGTCGTCGCGCTGCCCGGGATACTGCGGGGCGACGAGGATGCTGCTGCAGCCCTCGGCCTCGAGGTCGCGGCGAAAGGTCTGGATCGAGGTCGAGACGCCGTTGACGCGCGGGAAGTAGACGTCCGACAGCATGAGGACGCGCGG
>CAVXET010000022.1:0-142560 GCA_963760725.1 uncultured Gammaproteobacteria bacterium | reverse complement strand
TGCGCGAGCGCTGGAACGTCGGCGGCGAGATCCAGGACTCCGTGTTGCTCGGGTTCCTGGCGCGCGAATGGAAGGGCGGGGCTGACGCTTGACCCGATCACGGTCATTGCGTACCGGCCGGAGTACGCGGCCGATTTCCGCAGGCTCAACCTCGAATGGATCGAACGCCTGTTCAAGGTCGAGGCGGCCGACCTCAAGGTGCTCGACGATCCCGGGCGCGCGATCATCGAACCGGGCGGCATGATCTTCTTCGCGCTGGAAGGCGGCGCGGTCGTCGGCACCGTGGCGATGATCAAGGGCCACGATGGCCGCTGCGAGCTCGCCAAGATGGGCGTCGCGATGACGCACCAGCGGCGCGGCATCGGCGAGATGCTCGGCGGCGCCGGGACAGCCTGGGCGCGCGAGCACGGATTTCGCAGCATTTTCCTCGAAACCAACAGCTCGCTCGACGGCGCGATCCGCCTCTACGAGCGGCTGGGGTTTCGCCATGCCCCCTGGCCGCATCCCTCCGACTACGCGCGCGGCGACGTGTACATGGAATTGAAGATCGATCCACCGAGGAACTGAGCGATGCACAAGAGCAGGCTGGCGGGATTCATCATCGATTGCAGGACCCCCGACCTTCACGGTGCGGCACGGTTCTGGTCGCAGGCGCTCGGCATGGCGACCGAGATCCTGCCGGGCCAGGAGGGCGACACGTACGTGAAGCTCAAGGTGCCCGAGGAGCGCCTGCACATCGAAGTGCAGGCCGTCGATCACGAAAGCCGCGTGCACCTCGACATCGAATCCGACGACATCGAGGCCGAGGCGCAGCGCCTCGAGAAGCTCGGCGCGAAGCGGCTGAAGAAGGTCCACACCTGGATCGTCATGGAAGCGCCGACCGGCCAGCGATTCTGCATCGTGCGGCCGCAGAACAAGGGTTTCGAACAGGACGCGAACGTCTGGAAGTAGACTGCATCAATCACCAGGGGAGACTCGCATGATCGGATATGTATCGGTCGGAACCAACGACTTCAAGCGCGCCAGCGCGTTCTACGACGCGCTCATGGCCGAACTCGGCGCCAAGCGGGTCATGGACTTCGGGACCTTCGTCGCGTGGAGCCTGGGCCAGGGCAAGCCCGGCTTTGCGCTGGCGCAGCCGCACAACAAGAAGCCGGCGACGATCGGAAACGGCTCGATGGTCGCGTTCCAGGTCGAGAAGCCCGCGCAGGTGGACGCGCTCTACAAGAAGGCCATGTCGCTGGGCGCAACCGATGAAGGGCCTCCCGGCGACCGCGGCGACAACTACTACGGTGCCTACTTCCGCGACCTCGACGGCAACAAGCTGAACTTCCACTGCTGGACGTGAGCGCGGGTCCGTTCAGCATTGCGACGGTTGCCGGCTGGGCCGACATGGACGCGAACGCCCACATGGCGAACTTCGCATACCTCAACAAGTGCGTGGACGCGCGCATGGGCTTCTTCAAGCAGCACGGATTCCCGGTCACGGAGTTCGCGAGTCGGCGCATCGGCCCGGTCGTGCGGCGCGACGAGCTCGAGTACCACCGCGAGGTGGGCCTGCTCGAGCCGATCACGGTGACGCTGGCGCTCGCCGGCATGGCCCCGGATGGTTCGCGTTTTCGCCTCGTCAACGAAGTGCTGAAGGGAGACGGCCGGCTGGCGGCGCGCATCCGCAGCGAAGGCGGCTGGATGGACCTTGCCGCGCGCAAGCTCATCGCGCCGCCCGACGACCTGCGCGAGGCGCTCGCGGCCATGCCCCACGCCACGGAGTTCGAGATCCTGCCCTCGAGCATCCGCAAGTGAACACGTGGCACGGGCGCTGCCATTGCGGCGCGATCGGCTTCGAGTACCGGACGGCGAAAGCCGCCCGCCGAATGGCCGGTCCGCGAGTGCCAGTGCAGCTATTGCCAGAAACAAGGCGCCAGCTACACGTCGGACCCGGAGGGCTCGGTCCGGTTGGTGCACACGGATGCGAGTGCCGTGTCGTGCTACCGCTTCGGGCACGAGACGGCGGACTTCGTCTTCTGCGGGCGTTGCGGCGGCTACCTCGGCGCGGTGACGGAGGAGGGCGGCCGTTCGCTCATGGTGCTGAACCTGCGCGCATTCGATCCGCAGCCGGAGAAACTGCCGGATGCGCAGCCGATGACCTACGACGGCGAGTCGGCCGGCGATCGCAACACTCGCCGGTCGGGGCGGTGGACGCCGGTCCGCGGCTAGGACGGCGGCTTCACCAAGCTTGCCAAGTGCAGCGACCAAGCTCCTGATATTGATCGGATTGCGCGCCCTGAATTCGCTGCCTCGCCCGGATCGGCGCATACTCCCAATTGCGGGTCAGTCTGGCCTGAAAAGGGGGATGTGACGCGAGCGTCGTGTCGGCGAGCGCTCATCTTTGCTGCTCGCAGTCGGTTGGTTCTCTAATGCGGCACCCGCGGCTCTACGATCCCTGAGTCAAATCGCGCCCAATCACGGATCCGATTACGGCGTCGGTTGTCGCATCCGCACGAGGGGGGACTGCCATGAATCCGTTCCTGATCGGGCGCCGCATCCGCATTGCATCGGCGCTCCTGCTACTGCCGGGTAGCGCGTTGATTGCCATGCCCGGTCATGCCGAAGTTGGCCTCAGGGTCGAGTCAAAGCAGATCGCCGCGCCGATCGACGCCTATGTTCGAGTAACGGCCGGCGGCGACTCGGTCACCGGCCTGACGGCAGCCGATTTCGCTGTCACGCTCGATGGCGCGCCCGTCGAGCAATTCACGTTGACCTTGCCGCCGAGCCAGGATTCGACACAGAAGGTGTCGGTCGTCATTGTCATCAAGGAAGACCAGTATTTTCCGACTCCCACGTTCTCGCGTATTGTCGGTCAACTGGGGATTGGCGACTTCGTGTCGGTGGTCAAGTATTGGGGTGACGTCGAAATCACGCGCTTTGGAGGCTTGTCGGTACTGCCCTTCACTGAACTGGACGATGGCCCCAGCACTCGGCAAGTGAAAGATTTCATTCGGGATCAACCGGCGTTCGGTCAGTCCGGCTACCCGCGGTTCTTGTTTGACGGTTTGATTGCGGCCCTGTCTCAATTCGAGACGGCGTCGGCGACATTGCCGGATGGACCCAAGGTCATCGTGACCTTGGACTGCTGTTCCGGTCGTAACATCAGCCTGAGCGACGTCATCGCCAGCGCAAACGCCGGCGGCATCGCGATCTTCAACACGGGCCATGCTGAATGGGCCCGTTACCCGGACCTCGTGGCCCACATGAAGGCGCTCGCATCGAACACCGGAGGGGTCCAGGTCAAGCTCCCGACCGGTGCCCCCCCGCGGGATGCGCTCGCGACGATGTCGTCCTGGCTCAAGGATGGCTATCGCGTTTCGATCCCTGACAGCGCAATCGGCGACTGTGACCGGCACAGGCTGGCCGTCACCGTCGGCGGAGAGTCAACCAGCGTCTTATTCTCGCGCTGCGATACGACACCGGAGCCATTCAGATTCAGGGACAGGCTAGACGCAGCCGTCGCGAAGCGGGTCAGGTCGAATCCCGTCACCATCACCGGCATCGATACCGCGGTGCCCATCCGCGTGTCTGGGGGCGAATACTCGATCGGGTGCAATGCGACGTTCACGAGCGCGCCGGGAAGGATTCTCCCAGGCGAATCGGTCTGTGTCCGGCATGTCACCGCGTCGAGCGGCGGACTCGAAGTCGAGACGCTCCTGATCGTCGGCGCGGTATCGGACTGGTTCGTCTCCAGCACCGTGTTCTAGCGCTGCAGCACGTACTCGCCCGGCGCGTCACCGAGCGGTGCGTAACCTTTGTCGGACGCGCCCATTGAAGGTGGCGCAACGCGGTCGGGCGAGGAGTGGGCCTTCAGCCACTCCGCCCAGGTCGGCCACCATGAGCCGGGCCGGACCTCGGTCTCGGCGAACCACGCATCCGCGGGTAGCGGCGCTTCGCCGGCCTTCTGCGTGCGCACGCGGTGGCGGCGCTTCGGGTGCACGGGGCCGCTGACGATGCCCGCGTTGTGGCCGCCGCTCGTGAGCAGGAACGTGAACTCGGGCGAGGAGGTGAGTCCGCTCGCCTTGTAGACCGATTTCCACGGCGCCACGTGGTCGGTCTCGGTGCCGACCACGAACATCGGCACGCGGATGTCCTCGAGGTTGACCGTCTCGCCCTCGACCTTGAAGCGGCCCTCGGCGAGGTCGTTGTTCAGGTACAGGCCGACGAGGTATTCCGTGTGCATCTTCCACGGCATGCGCGTGCCGTCGGCGTTCCAGGCCATCAGGTCGATCATCCCGTCGCGCTCGCCCTTGAGGTAGGACTTCACCGCCGGCTGCCAGAGCAGGTCGTGCGCGCGCAGCATCGTGAACGCGCCGCCCATCTGCTTCGAGTCGAGCACGCCCTCCTTGTACATCAGCGCCTCGAGCATCTCGACCTGGGCCGGGCTGATGTAGAGCGACAGCTCGCCGGGCTCGCTGAAATCCGTCTGCGCGGCGAAGAGCGTGATGTCCTTGATGCGCGTGTCGCCCCATTCGGCGAGCGCCGCGGCCGCGATCGACAGCAGCGTGCCGCCGATGCAGTAGCCGACGGCATGCACGTCGCGGTCCGGCACGATGGCATTCACCGCATCGAGCGCCGCATACACGCCCTTGCGCAGGTAGTCGTCCATCCCGAGGTCGCGGTCCGCCGCGGTCGGGTTCTTCCACGACATCATGAAGACCGTGTAGCCCTGGTCGACGAGCCAGGCGACCAGCGAGTTCTTCGGCGACAGGTCGAGGATGTAGTACTTCATGATCCAGGCCGGCACGACGAGGACCGGCTCGGCGTGGACGTCCGGCGTCGTCGGCGCGTACTGGATCAGCTCGATCAGCTCGTTCCGGAAGATGACCTGGCCCTCGGTGACGGCGACCTTCTCGCCCACGCGGAAGTCTTCCGTGCCCGGCGTGTCGCCGCCGTTCAGCGTGCGCTCGATGTCGTCGAGGAAATTCTTGTAGCCGCGCGCGAGGTTCTGCCCGCCCTCGGCGACGGTCTGCTGGATCACCTCGGGATTCGTCAGCGGGCTGTTCGCCGGCGAGAACGGCTCGGCGGCCTGGCGCGCGGCGAACTCGACGAGCCTGGCGTTCCTCGGTTCGACGCCGGGCACGTCGCGCGCCGATTGCTGCATCAGCGACATGCCGTTCTGGAACGCCTGTGCCCAGACGTTGAACGGGTACTGCTGCCAGGCCGGGTTCGAGAAGCGGCGATCGCCGTTTTCCGCGGGCGCCATGGGCTTGCCCTGCGCGGCTTCGAGGTTGAAGCGCCAGAGGTCCATCGCCTGCTTGACCGCCGTCACCTGCAGCTCGGCCTGCTTCTCCGGCGACTTCGCGAAGTTGAGCCACCAGTCCCAGAACGCGGTGCCGTAATCCTGCGTCGCGAGCCCGCCGGTCATCTTCGCAAGCATGGCGCGGAACTCGCGCTCGACGACGTCGATCTTGTCCATTCGCTACATTATAAGGAGTCGCGCAGCGCGACCGTGTCGTCGGCGAGCTTTGCGAGGTCCGGGCGGGCGCGTTCCGCGATCAGCTTGCGCGCAGCCATGAAATCCTTGGCGTGGTTCACGGCGTCGAGCGCGATCAGCTCGCCGCCCTGCAGGTAGCAGCAGCTGAACGAGCGGTTGGCGGGATCGCCGCGCAGGATCACCTTGTCATAATGCTGCGAGAGCCCGACGATCTGCAGCTTCAGTTCGTACTGGTCGGACCAGAACCACGGTGTCTTGTCGTGCGGCGTCGCCTTGCCGCAGATGTTCGCTGCCGCGGTCTTCGCCTGCTCGAAGGCGTTGTCCACCGACTCGAGGCGGATGCGCCGGCCGTAGCGCGGGCTCGGGTGGCTGCAGCAATCGCCGATGGCGTAGATGTCCGGGTTGCTGGTGCGGCAGTGCTCGTCGACGGCGATGCCGTCGTCGCACTTGAGGCCAGCGGCCTGGGCAAGCGCGCAGTTCGGCACCAGCCCGATGCCGACGATCACGAGGTCTGCGGGCACCTGCGTGCCGTCGGTGCACTCGACGGCGTGGACACTGCCATCGCCGAGGAAGCCCTCCACCTTGCGTTCCGTCAGCACGTTGACGCCGTGGCCCGCGTGCTCGGCGTGGTAGAAGCTGCTCATCTCCGGTGCGACGACGCGATTCATCACGCGGTCCATCATCTCGATGACCGTGACGTCGAGGCCGAGCTTGCGGAACGTCGCCGCGCACTCGAGGCCGATGTAGCCGGCGCCCACGATCGCGACGCGCACGCCCGGCTGGATGCGCGCGCGGATCGCCTCGACGTCCGCCATCGTGCGCAGCACGTGCACGCCCGGCAGCTCCGCGCCCGCAACCGGGAGCAGTCTCGCGTGGCCGCCGATCGCGAGCACGAGCTTGTCGTAGGCGAGGCTGCCGCCGTCCGAGAGCTTCACCTTGCGCGCTCCGGCGTCGATCGCGACCACGGGATTGCCGAGCACCAGTTCGCAGTGGATGCTTTCGTAGTACGCGTCGTGCCGGATCGGCAGGCGCTCCACATCGAGCTCGCCGCCGAGGAACTTCTTCGACAACGGCGGGCGCTGGTAGGGGAGGCTGGGCTCGCCGCAGGCCATCACGAGCCGGCCGGCATAGCCGTCGCGGCGCAGGCTGTCGACGACCTGCGCCGCGGCATGGCCGCCCCCGGCGACGACGATCGTGTCCTGCATGTGCGAGTACCCCTGTTTGCGCGCCACTTTATACTGGCGCGCCGCTGTGCGGCAGGGAGTGTCGATGACGGCAGCCGGCGGCCGGACTTTCGCGCAGAACGCGGGCCTCGTGGCGGGCATCGCCGCGCTCGTGGCGACCCTCCTGGTCGAGCCGCCGGCCGGCATGTCGCCGGCCGCCTGGATCGTCGCCGGCACGATGGTGCTGATGGCCTGCTGGTGGGCGACCGAGGCGCTGCCGCTGGCCGCGACCGCGCTCGTGCCGCTCGCCATCCTGCCGCCGCTCGGCGCGACGAGCGCGGCCGACCTCGCGCAGGGCTACGGCAACACCACGCTGTTCCTGATCCTCGGCGGCCTCCTGCTCGGGCTCGCGATGGAACGCTGCAACCTGCACCGGCGCATCGCCTATGCGATCGTCGCGCGCGCCGGCGGCCACGCGCAGGGCCTCGTGCTCGGGATGATGTGCGCGACGGCGTTCGTGAGCATGTGGGTGCAGAACACCTCGACCACGCTGATGATGATCCCGGTCGCGCTGTCGGTGGCGACCATCGTCGCGCCGGAAGACGGCGCGACGGGACGCGATGCGGCGAACTTCGCCAAGGCGATCGTCCTCTGCGTCGCCTATGCCGCGACCATCGGCGGGCTCGGCACCCTGGTCGGCACGGCGACCAACGCGCTGGTCGTCGGCTTCATGCAGCAGAGCTACGGCGAGACCATCAGTTTCACGCGAGTGGCTCGCGTTCGGCATCCCGACCGTCGCTGCTGCTCCTGCCCGTCGCCTGGTTTGTACTCGTGCGCATCGCATTCCCGTTCCGGCTCGGCGAGCAGGCGACGGCGCGCGACCGCCTGGTCGAGGCGCGCATCGCGCTCGGGCCGATGTCCGTTGCGGAGCGGCGCGTGTCGATCATCCTCATCGTGACGGCGACGCTGTGGATCGCGGGGCCGCTGATCCAGAAGATTCCGGGATTCGGCGACTGGAACGACACCACGACGGCGCTGCTCGCCGGGCCTCGTGCTGTGTTTCGTCCAGAACGGGACCCGGGAGGGCGGCGGCCTGCTGGTCGGCGCCGACATTCGCCGCGTGCCCGTGGGACGTGCTGATGCTGTTCGGCGGCGGACTCGCGCTCGCCGAGGCGATCCAGGGCAGCGGGCTGTCGGAGTACCTCGGCGTCCTGCTCGGCGGCATCGGCACGCTGCCGCTGGTCGCGCTGATCGCGACCATGGTGGCGCTGCTGGTGTTCTGGACCGAGTTCAACTCGAACGTGGCGACGGCGGCAACCTTCATGCCGATCCTCGCCGCGATCGCGGCCGCGTCCGACTACCCGGTGCTGCAGCTCGTGGCGCCCGCGGCGATTGCGGCATCCTGCGGCTTCATGCTGCCCGTCGGCACGCCGCCGAACGCCATCGTGTTCGGCACCGGCCGGCTCACCATGCAGGAGATGATCCGCGCCGGCTGGCGCGTGAACCTGGCTTCGATCGTCATCGTGACCGCAGTCTCGATGATCGTGATCCCGCTGATCGCCTGACTTACTTCAGGCTTGCCTTGGCGAGGATGCGCCCGCTCGTAAGGTCGATGTCGCAGCGGTAGGCGGAGAAGGAGAGCGCGACCAGCGGCTCGCGACTCTCGATCCTGTAGTAGTGGTCCTGGACCTCGGGCTGCTCGGCTTCCCAGATCAACTCACCCGACGGTGCGTACGCGCGCAGGTTCTGGGGCGGGTCGCGCGGCGCCTTGCGTGCGCCGTAGGCCGGGTCATCGAGGAAGGCGTGCGGGTCGAGCAGCACGATGGCCTGGCCGCCCGCCCAGAAGGCGTCGCGGACCATGAATTCCATGCGCAGCGGCTTGCCGTCGATCTTGACGATGTCGCCGTCGTGGGTGACGGCACGATCCTTGTCAGCGCTCATACACTACTATTATCTCACTTGCGCATCCTTTGGAATCGTATTCCGATTCCACGCTGCCCCATGCGTACTTGTATGGAGGTTCGCCCAACTCGGAGCGCAGCCAAGCATCGTGCCGCTCTTTGCGCTGATGCTCGACGAGTTCGCTCCATTCACCGCTGTCGTCAGACGGCATGGTCATTGCCAGGAACACGCGATCGAGGACACTGCCTTCGAACAGGATTGTTCCGGCAATCCCGGGCTCAGGATCGATCTGGAAGTGCTGCCAACGATCGTGCGTGAACGAATTTTTCGCGGAACGACCGAGATCGGTAGCGAGAAATTGCGCAAGGTTCATCGAAGCCTTGATCGAGTCCGTCCTGGAAGGCGATAGATCCGCTGGTGGAGTCGATTCTCATGTCATTTCCCAAGCGGAAAGTCGCCGAGGTATCGCAGGCTGGTCTGGTACGACGGTACTACGATCTGCGGAAGCCAACCAGATCCATACGCCGAGTTTTCGATCGCAAGGCTGAACGCTGCAGGCGTGTCGTCAATGACTTCGTAAGCTGCGTACCGCGCACGCGGTGGCAGGAACCGATGAGGAGCAATCTGCAATCCGGCGCCGAGGGCCTGCGCGCTGTCGCCAACCCGGCGTAACGCACTTGCAGTCGTATAGAAATTTCCCTGACCGGGAAATCCCGCATAGATGATCTTTCCTTTTTTCAGCTCGATATTCCGAAACCGATCCACTCCGGGATACCTTCCGCTCCCCTGGAACGATCGCGCGACGGAGCTCACGCCCTGCGCGACGGTTTCCGGACCGTGCCTGCGGATCACGCCGACAGCGCCGCCCACGAAGTAACCGACATTCCCGGTCATTGCGCCGGCACGACCGCCCGCACTGTCAGGTTCGCGAAAGTACTGGAAGTCGGGATCGGCGCCGAAGAGCAGGGCGATGGGCGATGAGCTGATGGCGATGTTCGCGATGCGGGCTGCGAAACCCTGCACGACATCCAGTCGACCGCCGGTGGACAACGCCGCGTCAGGTTGCTTGCCGACGGTCAGTACGACGTTCGCTGGCTCGGACTGGGCGAGGCCGGGCATCGTGCAGGCGAGCCCGGCGCCGAACTGTCCGCAGGGATCGCGCTCGAGCGCGCTCGCGACGGCGCCGGCATGGGCGCCGCCGTGCGACCTCATGTAATCCGTCCACGAGGCGGCGATGACCGTGATCTGCACACACTCGCCCGATTCCGTGGCGAGGCAGGGAATCGCATCGAAGCCGCTGGGGTCGGTGAATGCGAGCGGGTTGTTCAGGACATAGGCGTAGCGATTGAGCCCCTGGCCGTCGTATGGCAGCGTGACGTAGGGGTCTGCGCTCAGGAAGCGGCCGAGTGCGGGGTCGTAGACCCGGCCGTTCATGTGTATGAGCCCGAGGTTGTCGAGCATCTCGTGCCCGGTGTACCCGTCGCGCGTCACTGCTGCGATCCTGGCGAGGTCCGCCGCGGTCGGCAGGCCGGTGCCCGTTGGCCGCCGCCGACCGCCGAATGCCGCGAAGCTTTCGGCGACGATCACGTTTCCGGCCGCATCGAGGACGCGGTCCGTGCTACCGGCGTGATCGAGCGTGAGCAATCGCGTCGCCGGTGCGCTGCCATCGCCGTAACGCAACTGCACGACCGTCCCGCCGGGCGCCAGCACGTAATGGCGCCAGGTGGTCGATCCGCCGCTCGTCACTTTCTCGAACAGGCCGCCCGCGTAAATCGTTGTTTCCGTCGCGCCGCCGTTCCGCGCAACCTGCCGCCACCGGCGACCGTCGGGCGAGTAGGAAAACTGGCTGTTGTTGCCGCCGTCTCCGGCGATCGAGACGCGGCAGGTTGTCGGCGCTCCATGCAATGGCTGCGCCGCTCCGGCTCGTCATGTTGCCGTTGGCGTCGTACGCGTAAGCCCGGTCCCCGGCAGTGGTGACCGCGTGCCTGCGCGTTGCGTGGTAGGTGTAGCAGGGGATCGCACCGGTGCAGAGGTCTGACTTGCGGCGGATGTTGCCGATCGGGTCGTAGTCGAGCTCGAGATTGACCGTGCCGTTTCGGCGCGACTGCACGAGGCGATCGAGGCCGTCGTAGCGGAATTCCTCGACGAGGCCCTGGTTCAGGTCGCGGCGCGCGGCGAGGTTTCCGGCGGCCTCCCAGTCATAAGCGAGGTCCTGGATGGCAGTTGCCGCCGTCCTTGCCGGACTGGCGATACTCGAGGTTGCCGGTCAGCGGTGAGAATCCGCTGATGACCCGCACGGCGGTGCCCAGCGTCTCGTCGAGCACGGAGCCCGCCGCATCCTGTGCATTGAGCGTCCAGTACGTCGCGCCCCCCGCTTCCGCGCTGCGGATGCGCGTCACGCGGCCGGCCTCGTAGTCGTGCCGGATACGGAACCGGCTGCCTGTCCCTCCGGACGGGTAGGTCACGTCGTCGAGGAGGCCGAGGGCGTTGTAGGCGAAATCGAACCGGTACGACGCGTCCGCCGCGATGGTGTGCGTCGCAGGTCGGCCCACGGCGTCGTAGAGGAGAGATTCGGAATAGCCGGGACCTGACAGCGCGACCAGGCGGCCGACGTTCTTCTTCGCCGCCGCGGCGCCCCACGTCCAGGTCGCCGTTCCATCCGCATTCGTACGCTGCGTGGGACGGCCGAGGGCGTCGTAGTTGAGTTGCGAGACCTGCCCTTTCGCGTCGCGTACGGCCGTGATTTCACCGAGTGCGTTGCGAGTCCAGGCCCAGGCGCCGCGATTCATGTCGTCGACAGCCAGCTTCATGCCGCGCGGGTTGTAGGCAATGGCGGAGACCGCAATGCCGAGTGCGTCGCGCACGCGCAGCAGGCCGCCAAAGGCGTCGTACTCGTAGCGCGAGCGGCCGCCCAGTGGATCGACGACCTCGGCAAGCGGGCCCCAGGCATTGCGCGTGCCGCTCCGCGCGCGGCCGAGCGCATCCACCTGCGTGACGGTGAGGCCCTCGTGCCGGACTTCGCGCGATTGTTCGATCGAGCCACCCGCTCCCACGAGGCGTTCGGCGGTCACGCGGCCGAGCGCGTCATAGTCGAACGATTGATGCCCGGGGGGCGGGCCGCCATCCCAGTGCGGCAGGTGGCGGCGGATGATCCTGCCCTGTGCGTCGGAATCGACGCTTGCGACAGCGCGGCCGCCGCCGGGTCGCAGCGTCTCAAGCCGGAATCCGCGGTCGTGCTGGTCGACCTCCAGCCACGACGTCGCATGCACGGTACCGGCATTGTCGAGCTCGTCCTGGCGTATCCCGTATCTCGCGCGCGCATCGCAGGCGGCCTTGCAGGTCTCGCGCGTCCACGCCGTGCTCGTGCCATCCGGCCACGTCTCGCGCAGCGGCCGACCGAACGCGTCGTAGGTCCACCGGACCGCCAGGCCGTTCGGGTCAATGAACGACAGCGGCAGGCCGCGGGCTTCGTCCCAGGAATATCGCGACGCCTGTGCGAGCGGGTTCGTCATGCGCGTCGGCAGCTGGCCGCGTGCATCCCATTGCGTCGTGACCGTCCGGGCGGCCATCCCCGCGCCGGTGACTTTCTCGCTCGCGAGGTTGCCGAAAGCGTCGTAGGCGAAGTCGTAGCTCACTTGCCACTGGTTGTCGCCAGGAAACAGGCGGGAGCGCGTAGGGCGGCACTTCGGTCCGCTCCATGACTGCTCGACGGAGCGCGTGATGGGCGTGCCGCCCGCGAGCGTATGGCTTGCCGTGACTTCCATCGCCTGCGAACGTCCGATGCACCAGTTCGCGATGTCGTTCAATACGATGCCATGCAGCGTGCGCACGCTCGCGGACGAGCCCGCGTGGGCGCCGCCGGCCGTTTCCGTTGTCGTCGTCGTTTCATCCGTGACGAGTCCCGACGTCGAGTCGATCGCCGCGACGCTGCGGACGGTGCGCGCGATCTCGATTCCGTCGTAGGCGCCGCCGGCCCCGAATCGGCGGCTGGTGACGCTCGTCGGGTACGGGAAGCGGCGTGCATTCAGCGATGTTCCGAGGTCGAGCGTCGACCAGCGGTATTCGGTGGAGGCGACGACGGTGCCGGTTGCCTGCTGAATGACGATGGACTCCGGCAGGCCGGTGAACGGAAAATCCTGGCGCCGCGTCGACACCGACGTCAGCGACTCTCCGCCCGCGGTTTCCGTCCGGGTGACCTTCCGGAATCCGAGCGATCCCCGGCCTTGGGAATTCCCCCGAAATCCTTCGTAGCGAAAAGTGGTCACGACCTGGCCGCCTTCGCCGCTGCCGTCGGTTGCACGCAGCCGGGTCACGACGAGGTCGTTCGTCTGCAGGTGCGGATCGGGCCAGCTCGCGGTGCTTCCAGGCGTGTGCACGGCTGCGTCCGTCAGGGGCCGGTACGTGAACTCCGCGCCGACGCCGAAGCCGTCCGCCACGGACGCAAGCAGGTCCGGAATCTTCCCGTTGCGGAAGCGGACGCGAATCTGGCTCGATGCCTTCAGTGCGATTTCTTCGAGACCGTCGCCATCGAGGTCGCGCCCGGCAATTGCGCGCGCGTCTTCGTGGGGGATTCCCGTGTCTTCGAGCGGCCCCACGGAATCGCCCTGCGAGACTGCGACCAGCCAGTTCGTCGTGCCGCGCAGCAGCAAGTCGTCCCGGCCGTCGCCATTCCAGTCGAGCGCCTGCACCTCGTAGTTCCCGGTCCACGCCGGGCCAAGCAGGTCGGCCGTGGGGGCGTTGATGCTGCAGGCGCTGGGACGCACGCGCAGCGTCCCGCTCGACAGGTGCTTGTAGGCGATGTCCGTGCAGCCATCGTCGTTGAAGTCGAGCACTGCGCCGTCGACGAAAGTGACATCGGGCCGGTCGGTCGCATACTGGCGGTCGGAGATGCGCGCAATCGTCCAGTTCTCGTTGAGCAGGAGTTCTTCCGCTCCGTCGCCGTCGAGGTCGACGCGGCGGCCCGGAACGCCGATGAAGTAGCCGCCCTCGGCCTGGGGGAAGGCAAGCGCATCCCACTGCGAATAGAGGGTCACGGCTTCGGCGAATCCACCGGACGGCTTCGCGAAACGCGCGCGGACTTTCAGCGTATTGCCGACCGGGTCCGGCACCTCGGACCAGGCGATGTCGCCCAGGCCATCGCCATTCATGTCGACGCCACGAAAGTCCCGAGTCCCGATTGCGATGGCGATGCCGGTATCGGTGGCGGCGCCAAGACCCGATGGGTTTCCCAGGGCAATCGCCCAGCGGCCATTCCCTGCGGCGATCAGGAAATCGGCGCGACCATCGCCGTTGGCATCGAAAGGCACGCCGATGCCGCTGGGGCAGGGGATGCCGGTGTTGACGGCCGGGCCGAATGCGCCGTCCGCAAGGCTCAGGCGATAGCGAATCGTGGCGGACGATCTATCCGCTCCGCCCAGGAAGACATGATCGTGCCGGCCGTCGCCATTGATGTCCGCGATGTTCCAGGCGCGGCTGGGCGAGACTGACATCGACGCAGGGAACTGGGCGGAGAACTCCACTGGCGCGGACATGCCGCCGCCGCCATCCAGCCATTCGAAAGTCGTCGGGGCGAGACAGTCGCTGCCGTCGCCGCTGCACTCGCGGACGCGGGCGAGACGGCTGCGGCCACCGGTGGAGAGTGCGGCCTCGTACCCGAGGTCGTAACTGCGTAGCACCTCGTCGCCATAGACCACGTCGATCCGGTCGAGCCGCACGACCTGACGGACCGGCATTCCTGCGACGAAGCCGGAATCGATTTCCCGGTTCGGCCGCTCCTTGTAGATGAATGCCACCTCGTGCGAAGCCTCGACGCCATTCGACGGATTGGCGTTGTAACGGATGCTGGCTATGCGAAACGCGGTGCTGCCGGATTCCTCGGTGTAGCGATAGTCGATGACATTGCCGGAGCGATCGCGGATCCGGTTGAGCGCCCAGGTTCGGGCGCCGCCGGCCGGAGGCGTCGAACGGCCCTCGATGCTCGAGTCAGCCGTGGCGCCGTACTCGTAGATGCGCCCATCCGCACGCTCGACGATGAAGTACGCCGGGCCGTTGACCGAGGTTCCGTTCACGGCCCGAATCCGCGCGAAGGATTCGATCTCCGTGCGGTACTCCGCATTCGGGGCTTGATAGACGGCGCCGTTCATGACGACGAGGCGCTGGCCGTCGAGGCAGAAGCGGTCGACTTCCGATCGCGTCGGCGGCTCCGCGACGCCATCCTGCGCAAACGTTCGCGCGCACCGGGTGATCTGCGAGAGCCCGCTGAGGGACCAGCCGACGCCGAGCAGGCCGCCGCGCATGCGATGGTGGTAGTCGAGGGACAGGACCGGCGTGAGTCCGTTCGTGCCTGGCGGCAGTTCGATTGGAATCGAGTACCGCGCCTCGCCGTCCGCCGAGACGGAGGCAAAACCCGGCGTGCGGCCCGGGCCGGCACCCGCAACGAACGACGCCAGCGCAGCGGCCAGGACGATCGATGCACCGACTCGGTGCAGGGCGGTGGGCAGTTCCATTGCCGTCTCTCCGTTGAAACCGGCATCCGGCCGGCCGAAGGGACGCTAACGGGCCGGCCGCTCCGCAGCCCGCCACTAATCGAAGGCAAATCCGTAGAATCAGCACTCGAGGCCCGCCACGTCGGCCGGCCGCAGGAGCCGCGATGAAACTCGTCACCGCCATCATCAAGCCCTTCAAGCTCGACGACGTCCGCGCGGCGCTGTCCGAGATCGGCATCTCGGGCATGACCGTCACGGAGGTGAAGGGCTTCGGCCGCCAGCGCGGCCACACCGAGCTCTACCGCGGCGCCGAGTACGTCGTCGACTTCGTGCCGAAGACGCGCATCGAGGTCGCCGTGCGCGACGACCTCGTCGACCAGGTGACGGAGGCGATCATCAACGCCGCCAAGACCGGCAAGGTCGGCGACGGCAAGATCTTCGTCACCGGCATCGAGCGCGTGATCCGCATCCGCACCGGCGACATGGACGAGGCGGCGCTCTGACGATGGCGGAAGAGAATCCGAAGCCGCAGACGATGGCGGGCGCGCTCGCGAAGATCGGGCTCGCCGGCAGCAAGCGCCACGTCTTCTTCTGCATGCACGGCGACTGCGCGCCCCGGGAGGTCAGCGAGGCCTCCTGGAAGTACCTGAAGAAGCGCCTGCGCGAAGTCGGTCTGTCGGACGTCGAGGGCGGTGTCCTACGTTCGCGCGTCGATTGCCTGCGCATCTGCCGCGAGGGCCCGATCATGCTCGTGTACCCGGAAGGCACCTGGTACCGGCACGCAACGCCGGAAAACATCGAGAGAATCATCCAGGAGCACCTGCTCGGCGGACGTCCGGTCGCCGAACTTTCTTTTGCAGCGCACCCGCTCGCCTGAAAAATATTGCGAGCGATTGGACGTAATGTCCCCCGCTCGGGTTGTCATCGACCGGGTTCCGTTGTAAACAGCATGCGGGGATTCAAGGAAACGTTAGAAGCAGAACATCGACCGCCGTAGGCCGCTCTCGCCTTCGGGCAAGGACGCGCGGTTTTCCCGGTGTTTTCGGCCTCTTTTCCAATCCCCCTCATCGAATACAGGGGAGAGATCGACATGCGTTCAGTCTTCGTCGTCCTGGCCGCGATCGCGGCGACCGTCGTAGCGGGTGGCCCGGCTGCCGCAGCCGATACCAAGTTCCGCAAGGCGCCGCCGGCCCAGATGGCCGCGAAGCTCCGCCTGGCCGACACGGCCGCCGGCGGGAGCGAACAGAAGATCTACATCGTGCGCATGACGGGCAATCCGGCCGTCGCCTACGAAGGCGGCGACAAGGGTTTCGCCAAGACCGCGCCCGGCAGGGGCCAGCGCTACAACTCGCGCACCAGCCAGGCCCAGATGTACGCGCAGCACCTCGGTTCGCGGCACGACGCCCTGCTGGCGAAGATCGGAGCGCCCGCGGCCAGCAAGATCTACAGCTATCGCCATGCCCTGAACGGCTTCGCGGCCCGCCTGACCCCTGGACAGGCCTCCAAGCTGCGCAAGGACAAGTCGGTCATCGGCGTCTGGGAGAACCAGAAGTTCAAGCTCGATACCAACAATTCCCCGGCTTTCCTCGGCCTCCTGGACAAGGACAGCGGCGGCCTGCGCGCCAAGCGCGGCCTGCGCGGCGAGGACATCATCATCGGCGTCGTCGACACTGGCATCGTGCAGGAGCACCCGAGCCTCGATGACACGGGCTTCGGCCCGCCGCCTGCCGGCTGGGCCGGCGAGTGCGAGACCGGCGAGGGCTTCCCCGCCGACGCCTGCAACAACAAGCTGATCGGCGCCCGCTACTTCGTCAGCGGCTTTGGCGAGGATTCCGTCACCGATACCGACTTCATCTCGCCGCGCGACTCGGACGGTCACGGCACGCACACGGCGACCACCGCGGGCGGCAACGAGGACGTCACGGCCGTGCTTGCCGGCATGCCGGTAGCCACGATCAGCGGCATCGCCCCGCGCGCCCGCATCGCGGTCTACAAGGCCTGCTGGCAGGGCCTGACCCCCGATGACGCGGGCTGCACCAATGCCGACACTGCCGCGGCGGTCGACGCGGCGGTCGCGGACGGCGTGGACATCGTCACGTACTCCATCGGCACATCGGCCAGCATCGTTCGACGCCACGGACATCGCGTTCCTGTTCGCGGTGGACGCGGGCGTGTTCGTGTCGCGCTCGGCCGGCAACGAGGGCCCGGACCCGGAGTCGACGGCAGCGGGCGAGCCCTGGGCCATGTCGGTCGCGGCCTCGACGCTGCGCGGCACGCTCCACGTGAACGGCACCGTGGTCAACTCCCCGGCGGCGGTCGCAGGCGACCTACACCTCGCTCGAGAGCGGCGTCTCGAAGTCCCTGCAGGAGACCGGCGCGATCACCAACGACCTCGCGGCGGCGGACCCGATAGACGCCTGCGAGCCGCTGCCGGCCGGTTCGATGGCCGGGAAGATCGGCCTCATCGCGCGCGGCACCTGCGACTTCGTGGTCAAGCTCGCGAACGCGGTGGACGCGGGCGCCATCGCCGTGCTCATGTACACGAACGCCAACCCGAAGACGGTGATGGGCGGCACGGCCGACGAGAAGACGCTCAGCATTCCCGCCGTCATGATCGACAATGCGCCGGGTCTCAAGATCCTCGCGCAGCTCGAGGCCGGCAAGGCGGTCAACGTCACGCTGGCGCCGGACATCTTCCTCACCGAGAAGTCGGTCGGCAACGTGATGGCCGATTTCTCCTCGCGCGGCCCGACGCCGGAAGCGCGCGACTTCCTGAAGCCGGACATCACGGCTCCGGGCGTGAACATCCTGGCGGGCGGAACGCCGGAGCCGAACGACGGCTCGTTCGGCGGCTTCTTCCAGTACCTGTCGGGCACCTCGATGTCGACGCCGCACATCGCGGGCATCGCGGCGCTGTTGCGCGAGGCGCACCCCGACTGGACGCCGGCCATGGTGAAGTCCGCCATGATGACGACGGCCCGGCAGAACGTCAGCAACGGCGACGGCACGCACGCCGACGTGTTCGACTTCGGTGCGGGCCACGTGGACCCGAACCGGGCCTGGAACCCGGGCCTTGCCTACGACGCCGGCTTCTTCGACTACCTGGCCGGCATCTGCGGCACGACCGCGCGGGACGATTTGTTCAGCGATCCGGACGCCACCTGCGCCTCGCTGGAGTCGGCGGGTTACTCGACGGACGCCTCGGACCTCAACCTGCCGTCGATCGGCATTGCCGAGCTCGCCGGCTCGCAGACGGTCCGGCGCACGGTGACCAACGTCAGCGTCAAGCGCGGCCGCTATACGGCCACCGCGCGCAAGCCGGCAGGGCTATAGCGTCCGCATCCGGCCGCAAGAGCTGGTGCTCGATCCGGGCGAGTCGGCGACCTTCGAGGTCACGATCACGAACGAGAGCGCACCCGCAGGCGTGTGGCGCTTCGGGCGGCTGGTGTGGCGCGACGCCGCGGGCAAGTACGCGGTGGCGAGCAAGATCGCGGTGCGGGCGAAGGCCGTCATCGCGCCCGAGGAGCTGAGCGAGACCGGCACGGAAGGCTCGGACTCGTTCGACGTGACCTTCGGTTACAACGGCGCCTATGCCGCCGGCGCGCATGGCCTCGAGTTGCCGCTGCTGTGGGCGGACACGGTCGCGGACGACCCGAACAACAGCTATGTGTTCAACGGCCCCGGCACCTCGATTGCGTACCTGTGGGAGACCACGCCGGGCGCGTTGACGGCGAAGTGGGCGATGTATGACGCGTACGTCGACGGTGAACACGACTTCGACATGTACGTGTACTACTGCCCGGACTTCTTCTGCACGCTGGTCGGCGCGAGCGCCGGTTTCACGTCAGAGGAATCGGTCCGGATCAACAACCCGATCAACGACCCGGCGATCGACGACCCGTACCTGGTCTTCCTGCACGCTTACGAGACCGAAGGCGGGCAGCCGGCCACGTACATCCACTTCGACTGGACCGACCCGGCGGTGGGCCCGGATCTCGGGAACATGACGGTCAGCGGTCCGTCGACGGCGGTGATCCAGGGCACGGGCGCCATCAACATCAACTGGGCGGGCCTCCTGAGCGGGGCGGCAGCCAAGTACCTGGGTGCGGTGTCGCACAGCGACTCGGCCGGCATCCAGGAGTTGACGGTGGTCGGCATCGACAACGACGAGGGCGCGGGCTTCTGCGACCTGATCGACTGCACCTGAGACATCACCGCTGACGCAGCGGCTACAGGGCCGCCCGGTTTGCCGGGCGGCCCTTTTCTTTTCACGCCAGGAGATCAGTCTGCCGTAATGGACGGGCAGGGGATCGTGCGGTGCAGGTCCGTGTGGTAGATGTAACGGCGATCGCGGATGGCGAACGTCAGCACCCAGCCCTCCACCTGCGCCTGGGTGTACATCACGCCCGGTTCCGGGCAGTCGAGCGAGCCGTCGGCAAAGGTCCGGGCTTCGCTCGACACGAACTGGATCTCGCTGTCACGGACGCCGAGCCGATCGGCGAGGTCCTTGCGCGCCACGACCAGCTGGGGCCCGAACGTGAGTTCACGCCGCGGGGTGATGCCGCCGAGCGCCTGGCTATTCCGGCACACGAACGCCTTGTTACCCGCCTCGTGGACGACGTGGATCTGCCCGTCCGCGCGCAGGGTGACCTTGTGCCCTGGCTTGATGACGTCGAGGTAGGCGACGCCAGGCCTCGGGCATCCGATGCTGCTGTCGCGCCATTCGACGGCGCGAACGGTGTCCACCTCGATGCCCTCCCGGCTGATGCCGAGGTCCGCCGCGAGCGTGTCGATCGCCAGCAGCGCGGCGCCACGCTCGGCGTCGGACAGCTCCTCGGCGGGCCCCTGGCCGGGCGTGAAGCGGATGTCCTGCGCGCAGGCGGCGAGGGCGAAGAAGGTTGCCGCGACGGCAACGGGAATTCGCGTCATTTGAGCCTCCAGGGCGAATCGTGAATAGTAGCAACATGCCGCGCGCCATCCGCATCCACGAAACCGGCGGTCCGGAAGTGCTCCGCCTCGAGGACGTCGAGCGCGCGCCGCTCGGCGCGCGCCAGGTACGCATCCGCCAGACGGCGATCGGCGTCAACTTCATCGACACCTATGACCGCTCGGGGCTGTACCCGGTTTCACTGCCGAGCGGACTCGGCCGCGAAGCCGCGGGCGTCGTCTTCGAGGTCGGCAGGCGCGTCAGCAACCTGCGTGCCGGCGACCGGGTGGCCTATGCCGGCACGAGTCCCGGAGCCTACTGCGACGAGCGCGTCATGGACGTCGCGCGAATCGTGAAGCTGCCGGAGTCCGTCTCCGACCGCGAGGCCGCGGCGATCATGCTGAAAGGGCTTACCGCGTGGTTCCTGCTGCGCCGCTGCCATCGCGTGCGCCGGAACGAACCCGTGCTTCTGCACGCGGCGGCGGGCGGCGTCGGCCTGATCGCGCTGCAGTGGGCGACGGCCCTCGGCGCGAAGGTCATCGCAGTGGTCGGCAGCGACGAGAAGGCGGCGCTGGTTGCCGCGCACGGCGCCGCGGAGGTGATCGTCAGCTCGCGCGAGAGCGTGGTCGAGCGCGTGCGCGCGATCACGAAGAAACGAGGCGTCCCGGTCGTCTATGACGGCGTCGGCAAGGACACGTTCTTCGCCTCGCTCGACTGCCTGGCGCCGCTCGGCCTCATGGTGAGCTACGGCAATGCGTCGGGCGCCGTGCCGCCGATCTCGCCGCTCGAGCTGACGAAGCGCGGTTCGCTGTTCCTCACGCGGCCCACGTTGTTCCACTACACCGCGAAAGCGTCGGACCTCGCGCGCGGCGCGCGTGAGCTGTTCGAAGTGGTCGGCAGCGGGAAGGTGAAAGTGCGGATCGGCCAGACCTATCCGCTGGCGAACGCCGCTGAGGCTCACCGAGACCTCGAGGCGCGGCGCACGACGGGCAGCACGCCTGCTGATTCCCTGATCCGGTCAGCCTTCGCTCCGGAGATCGGTCAAGCTCGGCCCAGCGCGGATCGGCGTGCAGGGGCTTGAGCATCGGCGACATCCGCATCTCGTCCTCGAAGGACCACCGTCGCGCGGATTCCGTTGCATCGCGTTCGCGTTCGAGCGACTCGTCGTAGGCCAGCAGGACTTCGAATGCTTCTGTCGTCCTCCCGCGATACGCATAGCGCTTCGGCGAGATGATGACCTCGATCGATGCCCAGGTCGTCCGGTCGCCAGTCGCCCGAGTGCTGCTTCGGCTCTCCGCGCCCTGCCCTGGCGCGCGATGGAGGAGCGCCGTGACATAGTCGCGGGCGTTGCCTGCGAGGCAGCAGCGCAATTTCCGCGATGCGCCTCGTCGTACCGTCCGAGCAGGATCAGGATGCGCGCTATATCGACCCCGAGGTCCGAATCGGCAGGGTTGAGCTCCTGCGCCCGCCGGCTTTCCGCCAGCGCTTCCTCCAGCCGGCCGCTGGTGTAGAGAATGTAACGCCAAGTTCCCGCGACTCACGGCGGACAACGGGTCCTGCGCGACGAGCTGGCGCCATATCCGCACGGCTTCCTGCATGTCACCGCCCAGGTGGCGTCGCTGGCCTTGAATCCGAGCACGAGCGGATCGTCCGGGATCGAGGGAAGCGGCGATCGATGTGAACGTCGCCCTGGTCACGCTGTTGCACCCGGTAGTAAGTACTGTGCGAGGCGGGCTTGCGCCACGGCGAGCTCCGGATCCGAGTGCAACGGCCTTCTTGCGGCTTCGCCTTGCAGTTCACGGAACGACGCATCATCCGCTTTCATTTCCGCGGCGAGCAGGGAATACGCCGCCGGCGAGAGCGGCCCACGCGCGGGCGTAGCCGGGATCGAGCGTGACCGCCTGCTTGTAGTACTGGACGGCAAGCTCGATGTCACCGGGTAACCGCCGGTTGTAGTGGAACTGTCCCTGCAGGAAGCGTTCGTGCGCATCGACGCTGGCCGGCGGCCTTTCGGTCGCGCCGTCGTCGGCCAGGGAGACCTGCAGCTCGGCGGCGACCGAAGTCGCAATCTCGTCCTGGACCGCGAAGAGATCGTCGACCCCGCGATCGTAGGTCCTCGACCAGGTATGTGCGTTGGTCGAGGCGTCGATGAGCTGCGCCGTGATTCGTACGCGCTCGCCCGATCGGCGCACGCTGCCTTCGAGCACGTAGTCGACGTCGAGCCGTGCCGCGATCTCCGGGACGTCCAGCGGCTCGTCCCGCATCGCGAACGAGGACGTGCGCGAAATGACCCGCAGGTTGTGCGCCTGCGTCAGGCGGTTCAGGATCTCCTCGGTCACGCCGTCCGAGAAATAGCCCTGGTCCTTCGCACGCGCTCATGTCGAGGAATGGGAGCACCGCGATCGAATAGGTCGTCGCGGCGATCGCGGGGCTCTGGGTCCGGTTCGGTGACTTCCAGTAGAAGAGGGCCGCAATGGCCCCTGAGGCCAGGACCATCGTCAGGGCCGCGATGGGGAGCCAGCGTTGGAGCGGAGGCGGATCTGGCGCCGCAGTCGGAGCACCGGAGGGCACTTCGGGCCGGACGGTCGCGTTCAGCCGATAGCCCCGCTTGGGCAGGGTTTCGATCAGGTTCCGGTACTGCTCGTCGCCGCCGGCCTGGCTGAGGTGGCGGCGAAGCTCATAGAAGCAGCGCGTCAGGGCGTCATCGGTGACAACGACATTGCCCCAGAGGCGTGACACGAGATCCTCCCGAAGCATGACTTCGCCCGGGTGCTCGGCCATCAGCACGAGTACAGCCATGACCTTTGGATCGAGCTGCGCGATGCCGCCGGGGCCGGAAACCTCTCCGGTCAGCGGCGAGACTTGCAGACCCTCGAGCTCGAACCCGTGCGTGAGCGCGCCCATGAGGATGTCAACACGATATCAGGGTTTCATCAGTACTTTGATGACGCCTCGGAGTATGAGTCCACAAGTCTATGGACCACGGGGTCTGCAACGATTCTGTCAAACAAGGGGATAAGGCCATGAATAGATTCAGAGACATGACGCGCGCCGTCGTGCTCACGGCCCTCGCCTGGGCGGGTGCCGCGGGCGCGGACGCGGTCACCGACTGGAATGACATTGCGAATGGTGCGGTCGCCGCCGGGCGGCCCGGGCCGATCGGCGCCATGGACCTGGTCCTGGTCCAGCTCGCCGTTCACGACGCAATCCAGTCGTACGACAGGGATTTCGAGCCCTATTACGTCCGGATCAGGGATCGTTCGGGTTCAAAGGCGGCGGCAGCAGCAGCTGCGGCCCATGGCGTCCTCGTCGGTTTCTATCCGGCGCAGATGGCAACCCTCGATGCGACGTATGGGACCTGGCTCGCCAACAACGGCTTGACCGGCAATTCCGGGATCGCGGTCGGCGAGGCCGTGGCGGCCCTGTACCTGCCGCTGCGCCGCATCGATCCGAATCCGTTGCCCCCGCCTTTCGTCGGTGGGACTGGCATAGGCCAATGGCGGCCGACCGAGTCTTTCCTGGGCGGGCCGCCGCCGGGACCGCCGCCGACCCTTTCGCCGATGCACGCGCCATGGATGGCCGATTTTCATCCATTCGCGCTGGCGGGACCGGCCCGTTTCCGCGCCCCGCCACAGCCTGATCTCTCGAGCGCCAGGTACACCAAGGACTACAACGAGGTGATGGAGAAGGGCGCATTGACCGGAAGCACGCGAACCGCCGCAGAGACGGACATCGCGTATTTCTGGACCGACAATTTCCTCGCCCAGTGGAACCGCGCGATCCGCGGCATCGTCGACCGGCGCGTTCCCAGCATCGGCAACCGCGCACGGCTGTTTGCGCTCGCAAACCTGTCGGTGGCGGATGCGGTCATCACGGCCTGGGACAGCAAGCGGTACTACTACTTCTGGCGCCCGGTCACCGCGATCCGCGAGGGCGAGAATGACGGCAACCCGAAAACCGCGGGCGATCCGGCCTGGCAGTCCCTGGTCAACAATCCCAACTACCCGGACTACACGTCGGGTGCGAACAACGTCACGGGTGCGATGACCAAGACGCTCGAGCTCTTCTTCGGCCGCGACGACATCAAGTTCGCGATCACGAGCAACGCGCCGGCAGCGATCAAGAAGGAGCGCGTCTACCCGAGCTTCACCGCGGCGTCAAACCAGGTCGTGACCGCGCGCGTCCTGCTCGGTATTCACTTCCGGTTCGCGGACACCGAAGCGCGCAAGCAGGGGCGTGCCGTCGCCGAGTACGTGTACGACCACCACCTGCTGCCGGTTTCGAACTAGCTTCCCGTTGAGCTGCAAGGCCCCGCATCGAAAGATGCGGGGCCTTTTCTTTTCTGCGGCGATAATGGGCGGATGAAGGTCCGCATCCTGCCCGCCAACCGCGAGTTCGACGCGCGGCCCGACGAGCCCGTCCTCACCGCCGCGCTGCGCCAGCACCTGAATTTGCCGCATAGCTGCAAGGGCGGCACCTGCGGGACCTGCCGCGTGCGCGTGTTGCGCGGCGGCGTGACCTACCCGCATGGCCGGCCTGCCGGCATCGACGCGGCGGAGGCTGCTGCGGGCTACGCACTCATCTGCCAGGCCCGGGCGGAGCAGGACCTCGTCATCGAGACGCGCGAGATCCGCCACGTCACCGACGTGGAAATCCGCGAGTTGCCGGCGCGGGTCGAGCGCATGCAGAGGCTCGCGCCGGACGTCATGGGACTGTGGCTCAGGCTGCCGGCGATCGAGCCGTTCACCTGGCAAGCCGGTCAGTACGTGGACGTGATGCTGCCGGGCGAGAGGCGCCGGAGTTTCTCGCTCGCGAATCCGCCGCACGATGCTGCACTCCTCGAGCTGCACGTGCGGCGCGCGCCGGGCGGTGCTTTCAGCGAGCAGGTCTTCGGTGGGATGAAGGCCGGAAGCCTGCTCCGGATCGAGGGCCCCCTCGGCCAGTTCGTCTATCGGCCCGGCGACCGGCCGCTGCTCGCGATCGGCGGCGGAACGGGCTACTCACCGCTCAAGGCGATCCTGCGCGAGGTGATCGAATCGGGATCGCGCCGCGAAGTCGTCCTGTACTGGGGCGCACGCACGCCGGAGGACCTGTACGAGGACGCGTGGCTGCGTGATCTCGCGGCGAAGCACGCGCGCTTTCACTACACGGGCGTGACGGAGGAACTCGTCCACGAGGCGGTACTCAAGGGCGTCGCGGGCCTCGCCGGTTTCGACATCTACGCGGCCGGCCCGCCGGCCATGATCGACGCCGTGCGCGCAGCGCTGCCGCACCAGGGCGCGGACCCCGCGCGGATCTTCTTCGACTCCTTCGACTGGGCGCCGGCCTGATTCCCCGCTAGCGGAACAGGCCGTCGTCGAGGATCGTGCCGGTCGAGATCGACTTGCCGACGGCGAGCCACACGTTCCACTGGCTGCCGGTGCCGCCAACGCCGAGAGTGAAGGTGCCGAGCGGCGTCGGGCCCGCCAGGAACAGGTAGCCGCCGTAGATCACCTCGTCGTTTTCGCCCGCGACGTCGATCCGATTCTGCAGGCCGACAGCCTGGAACCCCAGGCCCCCGTAGATCGCCTGGTTCTTGATCGGGGACAGCACTTTCAACTGTCGCAGGAAACTCGACTCGGCGATCCAGTAGTCGCTGACCCGCAGCTCGTCGTGCTGGTACGCCGGCATGACCTGCGGTCCTCCCAGTGAGAAGAGGCGATCGGGCGGAAGGTCGGTACCCAGGTCGGAACCTCCAGCGAGGGTCAGCCAGGTCAGGTACTTGCCGATCGATATCGCCTTCCGGACCCCGAGCTCCATGCGGTCCCAATTCCGGTCAGAACCGAACGACTCGTCGATGTGCTCATAACGGACCGCCGCCGCGAAACCCTTGGTCGCAAAGGTGGCCGTATCGCGCGAATCGTAGCGTGCCGAGAACGTGAGTCCCGCGTCGTCGGCGTCGATTTGCGGGAACACTTCCAGGCCCGTATCGATTCGGGTCTTGCGCTGGTCGAACAGGTAGCCGAGCCGCAATTGCGTATACCGCGACGTGTTCCAGCCGAAGTCGATGCGGCCGCCGACGTCGATGAACTGGTAGGTCGCGATCCGCTCGGCGTCGTTGTACAGGTCCTCCACGATGCGCTCGAGAAATAGCCCGGGCTCGACGAACGTACGCTGGGCGACGTCCAGCGGCTGGTAGAAACTCGACGTCAGGAAGGACTCGTCGCCGATCTGGATCTGGTTCCGCCATTGGCCCCCGAGCGGGTTGGCCCAGTGACGCACGTGCTGCACACCCATGAGGAACTTGAAGTCGCCGGCACCGTCGGCGAAAAGGCCCAGTGCCGGCCGCAGGACGTTCTGCCCCAGCGATACCTCCTTCGGCAGCCAGACGAGCGTCGAAGCCTCGGGATCGCCCTCGAGGCGATAGGCCACGGTGTCGAGCTCGTCGAGCGCAGCCATGTGCCGGGCATCGTCGCTGATGTCGCCGACGGCGACGGTGTCGCCGGCTTCCACGTCCGTCAGCGTGCGCAGGTACTCGGGATTCACGTAGTCGAGGCCTTCCACGCGCACGTCGACGACTTTGGCCTCGATGACCTCGGTGGTCGTGACCCCGCTGCGCCAGGCCGTGTACTCCGGCGCGGGCAACGCAAGCGTTGCAAGGCGATCCGCGACCTTGCGCGCGGCAACCTCGCCGAGCGGGATGGTCTCCGGCATTCTGTCGAAGTCGCCCGTCGTGATGTCGCCCATCGGGACGTTGATGAGGATGTCGCGGTCGGTCAACGTTGCGAGCTGCGCCTTCTCGTTGACCTCGAACATCACGTCCATGCTGCGCGACAGGAGCTGCTGCGCCTGCACCAGCTTTTCGCGCGTGGGTGCGGGCTCCACGAGGTTTACGACGATCACGATGTCGGCGCAGGTGTTGCGGGCGACGTCGATCGGGATGTTCCGCACCATGCCGCCGTCGGAGAGGATCCAGGGGTCGAGCACGACCGGCGAGAACGCGCCCGGGATCGCCATGCTCGCGCGCATGGCGGTCGCGATGTCGCCATGGTCGAGCACCACCATGTCGCCCGTCATCATGTCGGTCGCGACGGCGCGGAACGGGATGGGCAGCTTGTCGAAGTCGCTCACCGTGCGCGCGCGGGCCACGTAGCTGCGCAGCAGGTCGTCGATGGAGCTCGCATCGGCGAGCCCGCTCGGCGTGACGAGCTTGCCGTCGATCAGGCCCATCTGGACCTTGGAGCCGGCGTCGATCGCGAGGCGCTTCTGCTCGATGGGTTCGAGCGTGCGGCGGCCGACTGCCGCCGATGACGGCGGCCCAGTCGATGCCGGTCACGAACTTCTCGATTTCCGCCGCGGGTTGTCCGGTCGCATAGCCTGCGCCCACGAGCGCGCCGATGCTCGTTCCGGCGATGCAGTCGATCGGGACGTGCAGCTCCTCGAGCACCTTCAGCGCGCCGATGTGCGCGCCGCCCTTGGCGCCGCCGCCCGCGAGCACGAGCCCGATGCGCGGCCGCGCGGGCGGTGCAACGGCGGAATCCGCAACCGCCTGCGCGGAGGCAGCGGCCGAGAATGCCGCTGGCAGGAGGAGGGTAAGGCGCGCTAACGCACGGCTGAGACGATTCATGTTTTCACCTGTTCCCGCCAGCGGACCAGCGCTCCGACAAGCGCGGTGTCCTCCGGCGAATCTGCAATCATCATGGGCGAGCCGAGGCCGAGCCGGGCTGCGGCATCCGCGACGCGCCGCGAACCCGTCACGAGCATGGTCGAATCCATGAGCTCGCGGCAGCGGAGCGTGACGATGCCGACCAGCGCCTCGAGCAGCTCCACGCTGGTCGCAGTGTAGGCGGCAATGCCGCCCTGTCGCCACAGCTGCTCGACTTCCGCCTGCAGTTCGGCCGACGGATGGGCAGGCTCGCGGGTATACACCTCCGCATATTGCACCTGCGCCCCGCGACCGGCCATTTCCGCGTTGAGCAGTTCGCGGCCACCCGAACCGCGCACGATCAGCACGCGCTTGCCGTGCAGGTCGGCGAGCTGCGGCATGGCCAGCAGCGACTCGCTGTCCGCGCCCTCCGAGGGCAGCAGCGAAACGCGGTAGCCCGCGGCGTTGAGTGCGGCCGCAGTCGCCTGGCCGACTGCGGCGACCGGCACGTCGCGACGCTCGCCCAGGATGTCGGCGCCGTAGCGCACGGCGTTTGCGCTGACGAAGACGACGAGGTCGTAGCGGTCCGCCGGCCCGGTCGCCGCGCGCACCGCCGCGCGGTCCGGCCGCGCCTTGATCGCGAGTGCGGGATAACGCACCGCTGCGCCGCCCTCCGCTTCGATGAGCTGGCACAAATGGCTCGCCTGGTGCTCGGGCCGCGTCACCAGCACGCCGATGCCGGTGAGCCTTTTCACAGGAGTTTGCCGGCACCGGCGGCCAGCAGCCGGTCCGCAAGCTCGGCGCCGAGCGCCGCGGCGTCGACCACGGCGCCCGAAACCGCGTCGGTGATGATCGAGCGCCCGTCGGCCGAGCCGACGAGCCCGTCGAGCCGGAGCGTCTCGCCGTCGAGCGTCGCGTAGCCGGCGATCGGGGAGTGGCAGCTCGCCCCGATCCTCGCGGCGAGTGCGCGCTCGGCGGCGAGCATCGATCGCGTCGGCCCGTGCTCGAGCGGACGCATGAGGGCCAGGATGTCCTCGCGCTTTTCCAGGCACTCGACGCCGACGATGCCCTGGCCGACGGCGGGCAGCATGTCCCGCGGCGCGAGGCGCGCGCGGATCCGCGATTCGAGCCCGAGACGCTCGAGCCCCGCGACCGCGAGCACGGTCGCGTGGCAGGCGCCCGCGTCGAGCTTGGCGAGGCGCGTGTCGACGTTGCCGCGCAACACGACGATATCGAGGTCCGGCCGGCGGTGCCGCAGCTGGCATTGCCGGCGCAGGCTCGAGGTCCCGATGCGCGCGCCTTGGGGCAGGGCATCCAGCGTTTCGTGGCGCGGCGAGACGAAGGCGTCGCGCGCATCGCCGCGCTCCAGCGCGGCGGCGATCGTGAAGCCGGCGGGGAGGGCGGCGGGCATGTCCTTCATGGAATGGACCGCAACGTCGGCGCGCCCGTCCTGGAGCGCACTTTCGAGTTCCTTGATGAAGAGTCCCTTGCCGCCGGATGCCGCGAGGCTGCGGTCCTGGATCCGGTCCCCTTCCGTCACGATCGGGACCAGGCTGACCACGAGCCCGGGATGGCAGGCGGCGAGGCGCGCAGCGACGTGCTCCGCCTGCCACAGCGCGAGCCGGCTCCTGCGAGTTGCGATCCTGACGTGCCCGGTCATGCAGCCATTTTGCCATGCAGGATCAAAAGGATAGGATTCGTTCCATGAACAGGCTCATTGCGGCTTTTGCGGTCTTCCTCTGCGCAACCGGGACGGCCCTCGCCGACGACGTGGCCGAGGCCTCGATCCGGGGCAACGAGTTCCGGGCGGGCGGCCAGGTGGAATTCGACGGGCGCGTGAACCGGAGCGCTTTCCTGAGCGGCGGCAACGTCACGGTCGGCGGCGAGGTCGGCAGGAACCTGTACGTTGCGGGCGGCACCCTGCGCATCGAGCCGCAGGCGCGCGTCACCGGCGACGCGACACTCGCTGGCGGGTCGATCTCCGTGGACGGCAGCATCGGCGGCGACCTGAGCGCCTTCGGCGAGCGCATCGTGGTGAACGGCCGTGTGGACGGCGACGTGCGGCTCGCGGGCGACACGCTGCGGCTCGGGCCGGGCGCCCGCATTTCCGGGCAAGTCAGCTACCGAAGCGGCGACGACCTCGTCGTCGAGCCGGGCGCGCAGGTGAGCGGCGGCATCAAGCAGGTCACCAGCGACCGCGCCTGGCGCCGTGCGGCCGAAGGCGCGACGATCGTCGGCGGCATCACGCTCTCGATCGGCCTCCTGCTGCTCGGCGCCATCCTCGTCCTCGCCATGCCGCGGTTCAGTCGCGAGGCCGCGGCCTCGATCCGGCAGCAGCCCTGGCAAGTCCTCGGCCTCGGCATCGCGGTCCTGGTCGGCGTGCCGGTCGTGCTCGCGCTGCTCGTCATCACGATCATCGGCATACCGCTCGCCGTGCTGTTCGGCTTCGCCTACGGGGCGCTGCTGATGCTGGGCTACCTGGTCGGCGCGCTCTTCGTCGGTGACCTGGCGCTCGAGCGCATCGACGCCGCGAAGCTCGAGTCGGCGTGGTGGCGGGCGCTTTTCATGGTGCTTGCGCTCGTCGCAATCGCGGTCGTGAAGGCGGTGCCGGTCGTGGGCCCGCTGGCGTGTGCGATCCTGTTGCTCGCCGGCCTCGGCGCCTTCACGCAGCGCGCCTGGGCCGGGCTCAGGAACGACCCGGCGACGGCCTAGCCACCAGCGCCTTCGCCACGTCGGTCGCGAGCCGCCGGCTCACGGCCAGCATCGCGCCGCCGCGCAGTCGCACCTGCTGGTGCCCTTCGGCGTCCCGCTCGAGCCCCTCGATGTGCGCGATCGCGACCAGGGCGTTCCGGTGCACGCGCAGGAAACGCGAGGCGAATTCCTCCTCGAGGGTCTTCAGCGATTCCTCGATGAGCTCCTCGCCTGCAAGGTGGCGCAGCGTCGTGTACTTCTGCTCGGCGATGAAGCAGACGATGTCCTCGACCGGGATCAGCCGCAGTTCGTCGCGCGCGCGCACGGCGATCCGCGTGCGCGCGCCGCCGGTGCCCTCGGCGATGCGCGCGAGCTGCGCACGCGTGGGGCGTCGCGCGCGCTCGAGCGCTTCCTTCAGCTTGTCCGGCCGCACCGGCTTCAGGAGGTATCCAGCCGCCTGCGCGTCGAAAGCGGCGAGGGCGTGCTGCTCGAAGGCCGTCGTGAAGATGACCGCGGGCGGTTCGGGCATGCGCGCGAGGTGATGCGCGGTTTCGAGCCCGTCCATGCCCGGCATGCGGATGTCGAGCAGCACGACCTCGGGACGCAGGCGACCGGCGAGCAGCAAGGCCTCTTCGCCGCTCGCGGCGACGCCGGCGAGCTCCACGGCCGGGAGCTCCTCGACGAGGTGGGACAGCCGCTCGCGCGCCAGCGGCTCGTCGTCGACGACCAGGACGCGCAGGTTCATGCGGCCGCACCGGCAGCCGGGAAGCGCAACGTCACGACGAAGCGCTCGGGTGCTTCGATCACTTCGACCTCCGCCTCGCCGGGGAACATGAGCTCGAGTCGCTGGCGCACGTTGTCGAGCCCGATTCGGTGGCCGGGCCGACGGCCGACGACCCGCGGCGACACGGGATTGTCGATCGTGAGGATGGCGCTCTTGCCGTCCTGCCTCCCGTTCACGCGGATGACGCCGCCTTTGTCGAGCGGTTCGATGCCGTGGTAGACGGCGTTTTCGAGCAGGGGCTGCAGGATGAGCGCCGGGACCATCGCATCCATCGGCAGTCCGTCGACCTGCCAGTCGACCTGCAGGCGTGCCCCGAGGCGCAGCCTCTCGATGCGCTCGTAGGCGCGCGCGATCTCGATCTCGTTTGCCAGTGGAATCCGCTCGCGGTGTTCGCGCAGCGACGCCCGGAACAGGTCCGAGAGATCGGCGATCGCCTGTTCCGCCAGCTCTCGGGTTGCTGCGCGTGAGCGAGGCGATGCTGTTCATGCTGTTGAACAGGAAGTGCGGGCGGATTCGCGCCTGCAGCGCGCGCACCCGGCTTTGCGCCTCGGCCTCGACGTTGGCCTGCCACTGGTGCGAGACGTAGAAGTAACGCAGCGCAATCCCGACGGCGATCGCGCACACGGCGAGGTTCTGCAGCTGCAGGCGCAGGTGGTCAGGTGCCGCTCCCGGCGCCCGCCACGCCGACGGCGCGATTGGCGTAGTCCGCGAGCCACCAGGCGCCCTCGCTCACGAGTGCGGTCACCGCGAGTGCGAGGACGAGCGCCAGCGCGGAGCCCGTGCGCACGTCGAGCCGCGAGAGGAGGCTGCGTGCCGCGCACCAGGCGGCCGCCGTGCCAAGTGCGGCCCACAGCAGGAACAGCGAGACCTGGGCGAGGTCGGGCCAGAATCCGGCCGAGATGCCATGCCGCGCGAGCGTGAAGAGGATGGCTGTCAGCGCCGCGATCAGGATCACGGCGAGCACGCTCTGCGCGCGGCAGAAATCGGGGAGGTAGAAAGCCGGCCGCTCAGCCATCGTCTCATGCCGGGAGAACAGCGGCGGCCTTGAGCCGGAAGATCGTCGAGATGTCCTCCTCGCCGTGGCCGGCGGCCAGGAGCTTTGCGTAGTCCGCGAGCGTCGCCTCGATCACGGGCAGCGTCGCGCCGTGGCGTGCAGCCATCTCGCGGCAGATGCGCAGGTCCTTGTCGTGCAGGCGCACGCGGAATCCGGCCGGGTAGTCGCCGCGCGCCATGAAGGGCGCGCGGTGGACGAAATACCAGGACGCGCCGGCGCCCTTGCCGAGGATTTCGATCACGCGTTCGAGCGGCAGGCCCTCGGCCTGCGCGAACGCCATCGCCTCGGCCGCCACCTGAATCGCCCCCGCACACAGGATCTGGTTCGTCGCCTTGGTTGCCTGGCCGGCGCCGTTCGGTCCCATCAGCACGATGGTCTTGCCGAGCGCCTCGAGCACGGACCTTGCCCGTTCGAAGGTCGCCGGATCGCCGCCGCACATGATGGCGAGCGTCGCATTCCGGGCGCCTTCGACGCCGCCGCTCACCGGGCAGTCGAGGAAGCCGGCACCGATGCCGGCGATGCGGCTCGCCGCTGTGCGCGCGGTGTCCGCCGCAACCGTCGAGCAGTCGATGACGATGGCACCGGATTTCAGCGTCGGGCGGATCGCGTCGACGACGGAGAGCAGGTCGGCATCGGCGGAGACGCAGGTGACGATGACTTCGCAGGCGGCGGCCAGCTCGGCCGGGTTGCCGAAGGCACGGCAGCCGGTTTCAGCGGCGAGTTCGGCGGATTTCGATACCGTGCGATTCCAGGCGCCCGCGAGCAGCCCGGCGCGATGAAGGTTTCGGGCCATGTGCTGGCCCATGGCTCCGAGACCGATGAATCCGGCTTTCATGGCGGGCTCCATTGTGCCCGCTGCGCGGGATCAGCCGCAGTAGTCGTCGACCGCCTGCTTGGCGCGGGCGCGGGCTTCGGTGAGTTCCTTGTCCGTCAGGTACTCGCGCTTGCCGTCCGCCGTTTCGCGGAACAGGCGGCGCGAATCGAGGTAGCGCTGGTAGCGATCCTGGGCGGCCTTGCACTGCTCGACCTTGGCCTTGGCCGCATCGGCTTCAGCGGCGGCCATGGCCGAGTCCGAAACGGGAGGCTCTGGCGTGCGCGGAGAATCGTTCGATGCGTCGGGCGAGCCGCCGCCGTCGTCGCCTTGCCCGGAGTAGTCGTCGCCGCCGTCCTCGTCCACGTCGCCGGATTCCTGCTGGTACATGCCGAGGATCTTGGCGTCGCCCTGGCGCGGCGGCAGGTCGGTGTAGTGCACCTGGCCTGAGCCATCGACCCATTTATAGACGGTCTCGGCCGCGGCGACCGCGCCGATGCCCGCCATCAAGAGCGCTGCGAGTACCCTGGAAATCAGCGACATAAGTAACACCCCCGGTCGGCAGCACAGTGTGGCGTCTCGGGCCCGGAAAACCCTTGAACTCCGTCACACTGGGAATCGGCCCGGACCGAGTGTAGCCAAAACGGGGGTCAGGAGTTATAGGCCCGCTCGTCGTGCAGCGCGAGGTCGAGCCCCTCGAGTTCCTGCTCGCGGCTGACCCGGATGCCCACGGTGGCATCGACGAGCTTCAGGATCAGCCAGGTACCCGTACCGCTCCAGGCCGCCGTGAACAGCACGCTCTTGGCCTGGACCCAGACCTGGCCTGCGATCGAGACGCCCTCGGACAGGCCGCTGCCGCCGAGGGTGCCGGCCGTCACGCCCGTCAGCACGGCGCCGACGATGCCGCCCACGGCGTGCACGCCGAACACGTCGAGCGAATCGTCGTAACCGAAAATCCGCTTGAGCCGCGTCGCGGCCACGAAGCAGGCGCCGCCTGCGACCAGGCCGATCAGCATCGCACCCGCGGGGCCGGCGGTGCCGGACGCGGGCGTGATCGCGACGAGGCCGGCGATCGCACCGGTGGCGACGCCGAGCGCGCTCGGTTTGCCGTGCGCGGCCCACTCGAGGCCCATCCATGCCAGCGCCGCCGCCGCAGTCGCTACCTGTGTCACCAGCATGGCCATTCCCGCGGTCCCGTTCGCGGCCAGCGCGCTGCCCGCATTGAAGCCGAACCAGCCGACCCACAGCAGCGCCGCGCCGACCAGCGCGAAGGGCACGTTGTGCGGCGGGATCGCCGTGTCCGGGTAGCCGTGGCGGCGGCCGATCACGAGCGCCGCGGTCAGGCCCGCGACGCCGGCGTTGACGTGCACGACCGTGCCGCCCGCGAAGTCGAGGACGCCCCAGTCCCACATGAGCGCACCGGGGCCGCCCCACACCATGTGCGCGAGCGGCACGTAGACGACCGTGAACCAGGCGGCGACGAAGACGACGAGTGCGCCGAACTTCATGCGTTCGGCAAAGGCGCCGACCGTGAGGGCCGGCGTGATGATCGCGAACGTCATCTGGAACGTCGCGAACACGGACTCGGGGATGGTGCCGACGACCGACTGCGGCGTGAGGCCCGCGAGGAAGGCCTTGCCGAGCCCGCCGACGAAAGTGCCTGCACCGTCGAACGCCAGGCTGTAGCCGTAGGCAATCCACAGCACGGTGACGAGCGCCGCGATCGCGAAACATTGCATCAGCACGGAGAGGGCGTTCTTGACCCGGACCATGCCGGCATAGAGGAGGGCGAGTCCAGGCAGCGTCATGAGGAGCACGAGCGCGGTCGCAATCATCATCCAGGCGGTGTCGCCGCTGTCGATCGGGGCCACCATGTCCTGCAAGTCTCGCCTCCGTTGACGACGAAATAGCCGGCATGCACCCGATTGCGCTCAGTCGGGCGCGACCGTGGCCGGCTACTGTCCTGTTCGTCAATGCAGCATCCGTGCCACCGCACCGTCATGTCGCAAATCAATCACTTAGACCGACGTCGGCGCCGTCGTCGGCTGAAGGCGCACCGCCGCGGTGCAAGTCTTGACGTGCCTGCACCGCGCCGGGATGCTGTGCGCGTCACGGAGTGGACCCTTGGCCTTCGACCCGAAATCCCTCGACGAGCTCGCGCGAAAGCTGGCGGAGGCCGTGCCTCCCGGCCTCGCCGCGCTCGGCCACGACCTCGAGCAGAACTTCAAGGCCGTCCTGCAAGGCGGCCTCGCGAAGCTCGACCTGGTGACGCGCCAGGAATTCGACATCCAGGCCGCGGTGCTGCGCCGCAGCCGCGAGCGGCTCGAAGAACTCGAAAAGCGCATCGCCGCGCTCGAGAAGGCACCGCCCCGGAAATAGCGGCCACGGGCCCCGGCCCGTGACGCTCGCGACGGCCCTGACCCGCGCCCAGTTCGGTCTCGATGCGCCGCTCGTGCAGGTCGAGGTGCATTGCGGCACCGGCCTCCCGCAGTTCTCGATCGTCGGCCTCGCGGAAACCGCCGTGCGCGAGAGCCGGGAACGCGTGCGCGCAGCGCTTGCACAGGGCGGGTTCAGGTTTCCGGACGGCCGGGTGACCGTCAACCTCGCGCCGGCGGACCTGCCTAAGGAAGGCGGGCGCTACGACCTCGCGGTCGCACTCGGCATCCTCGCCGCTTCCGGCCAGTTGCCGGCCAGCCGGCTCGAAGGCGCCGAGTTTTACGGCGAATTGTCGCTGTCGGGGGAACTGCGCCCGGTGCGCGGTTTGGTCTCGGCGTCTGCACATGCAGTGCGCGCGGGTCGGCGGCTCGTCGTGCCGATCGCCAACGCCGAAGAGGCGCGGGTAGCGCGGGGCGCGCGGGTTGCCGGCGCACGGACGCTCACCGCCGTGCGCAACGCCTTCAGCGGCGGGGCGAAGCTCGAGTTCGTTGGCGGCGGAGGCTTGCCGGCGTGCACTACGGCGGCACCGGATCTCGCCGACGTGCGCGGCCAGGCCGCCGCGCGGCGCGCGCTCGAGATCGCGGCATCCGGTTCGCACAGTCTGCTCCTGGTCGGGCCGCCCGGCGCCGGCAAGAGCATGCTGGCGCAGCGCCTGCCGGGACTGCTGCCGCTACTCGACGAAGACGAAGCGCTCGAGTGCGCGATGCTGCACTCACTGGTCCGGCCGTTGCCGCCGGTCGCCGAGTGGCGCCGCCCGCCGTTTCGCGCGCCGCATCATGGCGCATCGGCGACTGCGGTCATCGGCGGCGGCGGGCGCCTGCGTCCGGGAGAGATCACGCTCGCGCATCGCGGCGTGCTGTTTCTCGACGAGCTGCCGGAGTACCGCCGCGACTTGCTGGAGGCGCTGCGCGAACCGCTCGAGAGCGGGACGGTCAGCATCGCGCGGGCCGCCTGGCACGGCCAGTTTCCCGCGCGATTCCAGCTCGTCGCGGCCATGAATCCCTGCCCCTGCGGTTATGCGGGCGATGCGAATGGCCGCTGCCGCTGTACGCAGCCATCGGTGCGGCGCTACGTGGCGCGGATATCGGGACCCCTGCTCGATCGAATCGACCTGCACGTCGACGTGCCGCGGCTCGAGTACGCGGCGCTTTCAGCCGCAGGCGCAGTCACGGAATCGAGTGCAACCGTCGCCGCGCGGGTGCAGGACGCGCGTGCCCGCCAGGCGACGCGCGGCACATTGAACGCGTTCCTCGACGCGCGGCGCCTCGGCGAAGCCTGCGGGCTGGGCCTGCGCGAGCATGGCTTGCTCGAGGCGGCGACACGCCAGCTCGGGCTGTCGGCTCGCGCCTGCCACCGGGTACTGCGCGTCGCGCGCACGATCGCGGACCTCGCCGGCCTCGAACGGGTCGGAGTGGGGGAATTGTCGGAGGCGATCGGTTACCGGAGGCTCGATCGCGAGCCGCAGGCAGCGGCGGGCTAGCGGCCCTGGGAGGCGAGGTACTCGACCGCGGCGCGGACGGCGTCATCCGACAGGTCGGTGCGTCCGCCCTTCGCGGGCATCATGCCCGCCTGGCCCTGGAAGCCCTCGATGGCGTGCTTCTCGAGCGTGGCCGCGCCCTGCGCAATGCGCGGGGCCCAGGCGGCCTTGTCGCCGATCCGGGGCGCGCCGGCGATGCCGGTGCCGTGACAGGCGCTGCAGGCAACTTCGAACACCGACTTGCCGTCGGTCGGCATTTCCGCGGCCGGAGAGCCCGCGGCGATCGGGACGGCCGTGGCCGGGATCGCGAGCCCGCTGTTGTCCTCGCCGGCGACGGCCACCTGCCCGAACGGCTTGATGCGCTCGTGCGCGGATGCCTGCATGAGCGGATCTTCCGTGTCCCGGGCGCCCTTCGGGCCGCTGTCAACCAGGCGCGAAATGCCGATCAGGACCAGCGCGATCGCGACGAGAATGCCGATCACCGCACTGAAAACGTTGATGAAATGACGGTCCGGCTTGGCCATGCGCGAATTATAGCGTCTGGGCGGCCGGACCACTAAAATCGGTGGTTCCAAAACGCGCCCGTAGCTCAGCTGGATAGAGTGACGGTCTCCGAAGCCGTAGGTCGTGGGTTCGACTCCCGCCGGGCGCGCCAGTTTTCCGCAGGATCGCGGCACCCTCCATGAACAAGACCCGGCTCGAGGCGTTCAGCGACGGCGTGATCGCGATCATCATCACGATCATGGTGCTGGAGCTGAAGGTTCCCCACGGCACCGACTTCGCGACGCTGAAGCCGCTGGTACCGGTGTTCCTCAGTTACGTGCTGAGCTTCATCTACCTCGCGATCTACTGGAACAACCACCACCACATGCTGCACACCTGCCACAAGGTGACCGGGCGCATGCTGTGGGCAAACCTGCACCTGCTGTTCTGGCTGTCGCTGATCCCGTTCGCGACCGGCTGGATGGGCGAGAATCATTTCGCCGAGACGCCCGCGGCGCTCTACGGGTTCGTGCTGCTGATGGCGGCCATCGCGTACTACTGGCTCGAGCAGACGATCATCGCCTCGCAGGGCCCGGACTCGGTCCTGAGGCAGGCCGTCGGCCGGGACTGGAAAGGGATCGTCTCGCCCATCCTCTATGTATCCGCGATACTCATCGCGTTCACCTCGCACTGGGTGTCGAAGGCCATTTACGTGCTCGTCGCACTGATGTGGCTCGTGCCCGACCAGCGGATCGAGAAGGCGCTCGCGCGCCGGGAGGCCCGATGAACAAGCCAGCCGCTGCGGTGGCCGCTGTCCTTGGCCTGGCCGTTGCACAGCCGGTGCTTGCGGAGGGCTTCCGCTGCGGCCAGCGGATCGCGACGACCGACATGACCGTCGAAGAGCTGCTCGAAGCCTGCGGCGAACCGACGGACAAGGCGGTTGAAGAAATCGATGTCTACGGGCCCAACGCGCAGGGCGCCGGCAACATCAAGCGTGGGACCATCACGGTCGAGACCTGGACCTACGACCGCGGCTCGCAGGCCTTCACCATGGTCGTCACGATCGAGGACGGCAAGATCAAGAAGATGGCGCGCGCCGAGTGACGGCGCTGCGGCAAGTCTTGACTCAGTCGCACAAGGTCCTGCTGACCTTCGTCATGGCAGCTGCCGCAATCGGCGGGCTGCTGCTGGTCGACCCGATTCCGCAGAATCCGGACTATCACCGCTTCGCCGACGCCCGAAGGCTCTTCGGGGTTCCGAACTTCTGGAACGTGGCCAGCAACCTGCCGTTCCTCTTTGCTGGCGGACTTGGGCTGTTGCAGGTGCGCCGCATCGCGTCGGCGGATCTCGCGACGCACTACCGCGTGTTCTCGGCCGCAATCGCGCTCATAGCGCTCGGTTCCGCGTGGTTCCACCTGTCGCCGTCGACTCCCACGCTGGTTTGGGACCGCCTACCGATGACCGTCGCCTTCATGTCCCTGCTGTCGGCCGTGATCGCGGACCGCATTTCATGGGTCGTTGGACGCGCACTGCTCTGGCCGCTGGTCGTGGTCGGCATCGCCAGCATCGCCTGGTGGCTGAGGACGGAGACCGCAGGCGCCGGCGACCTCAGGCCCTATGCACTGGTGCAATTCCTGCCCATGCTGCTGATTCCCCTCATGCTGCTGATGTGGCGCGGGGAGGGGTTGTCGTCGCGGTGGCTCTGGATGGCCTTCGGCGCCTACGCGCTCGCCAAGGTCGCGGAGCAATTGGACGCCCCGATCTTCGCGGCAATCGGGATGAGCGGCCACGCGCTGAAGCACCTGCTCGCGGCGCTCGCCGCGTGGTGGATCGTGCGCGCGTTTCAGGGAGCGCCGGCGAGGGCCTTGTAGAGCGCGGCGAGCGCCGTCGCGCGCCGGGTTTCGGCCTGGACGTGCTGGTCCTCGAAATCGAGTTTCTGCCGGTCGGCGATGAGGACGGCGAGGTAGTCGCCGGCGCCGACGTCATAGCGCCTGCGTGCCAGCCTCGACGCTTCGGTTGCAGCCTCGAGGCCGAGGCGGAGCTCGTCCTCGGCCTGGTTCGCGGCCCGGAAGCCGGCCAGCGAGTTCTCCGTTTCCTCGAGCGCCTTGAGCACGGTTTCCTGGTACACGGCGATCGCGCCGTCGCGCCGCGCCTCGGCGGCCTTCACGCGCTGATGGACGCGACCGAAGTCGAGGAAGCTCCACGTGATCGCAGGCCCGTAGAACCAGCGCTCGGCCTCCGGATCGCCGATGCCTTCCCGGTCGCCGCTCGTCCAGCCGAAGCCGCCGAGGAGCGTGACTTTCGGGAAGTACTCGGCGACCTCGTCGCCGATGTCGGAATAGGTCGCAGCCAGTTCACGCTCGGCGGCCCGGATGTCCGGCCGGCGCCTCATCCACTCCTCGGGCGTGCCAGTCGCCACGATCTCCGGCAGCTCGGGAATTCCCGTTGCGGGCGAGGTGTTCGCGCGCAGCGTCTCGACCGGCCAGGCGGTCAGGACGGCGAGGCGCTGCTCCTCGCGCACCAGGTCGGCCTCGGCGAGCGGGAGCGAGGCAGCGACGCCGCGGCGCTGCGCTTCCGCCTGCGCGAGGTCGAGGCCGCTCGAGCTTCCGGCATTCACGCGTGCCGTGAGGATCCGGATGTTGTCCTCCTGGTTCGCGAGCTGCTGGCGCCGCAGCGCGAGGCGCTCGCGCGCGCCGATCATCGCGAACCAGGCCTGCGCGGTCTCCGCGACGATCGAGAGCTGGGCATCGCCGAGGGCGGCGACGTCCGCCTCGGTGCGCCGGTCGAGCGCGTTGAACTCGTTCCGCAGTGAGCCGAACAGGTCGATCTCCCACAGCGCGTCGAATCCGGCACGCCAGGTGTCGGTGCGGATGCCACCGGGCGCGAGCGGGTCGTCGGTGCTGTACTGGGCTTTCTGGCGGTCGCCCGACGCGGTGACCGTCGGGAACCAGTAGTAGATGGACTGGCCGGAGATCGCCCGGGTCTCGGCAAGCCGGGCCGAGGCCTGCGCGATGGTCGTGTTCGCGGCCATCGCCCGGGTGATCAGCTTGTCGAGCTCGGGACTGCCGAATCCCCGCCAGAGATCCGACGTCGCGGGTTCGGCCGTCGCCTCGGCGGTCGCCTGGTCGAAGTGCACCGGCGCCGCCATGTCCGGCGGCTCCTTGTACTTGGGCCCGACGGTGCAGGCCGCGAGGAGCGCGGGCACGAGGAGTGCGGCTGCGCGGTCATGCATGGCCGCCGCCCTCGGCTGCGAGGCGGGCCGCGCGCCTTGCCTGCTTCCGCACGACCATCTTGCGCAGCACGACGTAGAACACCGGCGTGAAGAAGAGGCCGAAGAAGGTGACGCCGAGCATGCCCGACACGACCGTGATGCCCATGACGTAGCGCACTTCGGCGCCCGCGCCCGAGGCGAACACGAGCGGCAGCACGCCCGCGATGAAGGCGAAGCTCGTCATCAGGATCGGGCGCAGGCGCAGCCGGCAGGCCTCGATCGCGGCCTCGACGATGCCCTTGCCCTGGGCCTCGAGGTCGCGCGCGAACTCGACGATCAGGATCGCGTTCTTGCAGGCAAGGCCGATCAGCACGGCGAGGCCTATCTTGGTGAAGATGTTGTTGTCGAGGAAAGTCGGCGCGAACGCCGGCGGCGAAACCGCGAGCCAGAGGCCGTGCAGTAAGTTGATGATCCACATGCCGCCGATCGCGGACAGCATGCACAGCGGCACGATCAGGATGATCGCGAGCGGCAGCGACCAGCTCTCGTACAGCGCGGCGAGCACGAGGTAGACGAGCAGCACGCACAGCGGGAAGACGAACAGCGCGGTGTTGCCCTGCGTCACCTGCTGGTAGGTGAGCCCGGTCCACTCGATTGCCATGCCGCGCGGCAGCACCTGGTCGGCCATCGCGCGCAGCTTGGCAATGCCGTCAGTCGAGGAGAGGACCGCGGGATTGAGGCCGGCGGACATGTCCGCGGCGGGATAGGCGTTGTAGCGGATGACCGGATCCGGCCCGTAGCTCGGCTGGATGCCCACGACGCTGCCGAGCGGGACCATCTCGCCGCGCTGGTTGCGGACCTTCAGGCCCTGGATGTCCTCGACGCTCGCCCGGTGCTGCGAGTCCGCCTGCGCATACACCTGGTAGGTTCGGCCGAACAGGTTGAAGTCGTTGACGTAGGCGGAGCCGAGGTAGACCTGCAGCGTGTTGAAGACGTCGGTCAGCGCGAGGCCGAGCTCCTTGACCTTGGTGCGATCGACACTCGCGTCGAGTTGCGGGACGTTTGACTGGTACGACGTGAAGGTCGCCATTGGATCGAAGCCAGGGGTCGAGTTGACCGCGCCGATGAAGGCCCTGGTCTGGGTGTAAAGCTCGCCGTACCCGAGGTCGCCCCGGTCCTCGACGTAGAGCTGGAGGCCGTTTGCGTTGCCGAGGCCGAGCACTGGCGGCGGCAGCAGTGCGAATGCCAGGCCTTCCTGGATCTGGCTAAAGCCCATGTTGATGCGCATCGCAATCTCGCCGGCCTCGAGCTCGCGCCTGCCCGTCTCCTCGAGCCCGATGAACATGAGTCCCGCATTGGGCGTGGCGACGAAGTGCACGGCGTTGAGGCCAGGGAACTGCACGACGTTCTTCACACCCGGGACCGACAGGGCGATCTCGCCCATGCGACGGATGACGGCGTCGGTTCGGTCGATCGTCGCGGCCTCCGGGAGCTGGACAATTGCGAACAGGTATTGCTTGTCCTGCGAGGGGATGTAGCCGCCCTGCACGCCGCGGAAGGCGAAGACGGCCACGACGATCAGCACTGCGTAGATCCCGAGCAGCCGCGGTGCACGGCCGATGGTGCCGCCAATCCCGGTCGAATACCTGTCCCCGAAACGCCCGAACACGCGGTTAAAGGCAGTGAAAATCCGCCCGAAGATACGCTCGATCCAGCGGCCGAGCGCGTCCTTCCTTGCCCCGTGCGGCTGGAGCAGCATTGCCGCGAGCGCCGGCGACAGCGTGAGCGAATTGAACCCGGAGATGATCACGGCCGCGGCGATCGTCACCGCGAACTGCTTGTAAAACTGGCCCGTCACGCCGCCCAGGAAGGCGAGAGGCACGAACACCGAAGCGAGCACCAGCGTGATCGCGACGATCGGGCCCGAAACCTCGCTCATGGCCTGGTGCGCCGCGTCGCGCGGCGTCTTGCCGGACGCGATGTGTCGCTCCACGTTTTCGACCACCACGATTGCGTCGTCCACCACGATGCCGATCGCGAGCACGAGCCCGAACAGCGTCAGCACGTTGATCGAGAAACCGAGCAGCCACAGCACGGCAAAAGTGCCGATGATCGACACCGGCACGGCCACCAGCGGGATCAGCGAAGCGCGCCAGGTCTGCAGGAACAGCACGACGACGATCACGACCAGCAGGATCGCCTCGAGCAGCGTCTCGATCACCGAGTCGATGGAGTGCTGCACGAACACCGTCGGGTCGTAGACCACCGACCAGTGCAAGTCCTCCGGGAAGCTGCCTTCCAGTTCCTTCATTCGCTGGCGGATTGCCTGCGACAGCTCGATTGTGTTGGCGCCCGGCGCCTCGAAGATCACGATCGCGGCGGCGTCCTCGTTGTTGAGCAGTGAATGGATCGCGTAGGTGCTCGCGCCGAGCTCGATGCGCGCCACGTCCTTGAGCCGCGTGAATTGGTCGCCTTCCGCCTTCAGCACGATCTCGCCGAATGCCTCGGGCGAGTTCAGGCGGCCCTGGGCGTTCACGGAGATCTGCATGACCGAGCCTTCGGGCGTCGGCGGGCTGCCGATGCTGCCGGCGGAGACCTGGACGTTCTGCTCGCGGATCGCCGCGACGATGTCGAGCGCCGAGAGCGAGCGCGCAGCCGCCTTGTCAGGGTCGATCCACACGCGCATGGCGTAGCTGCCGATGCCGAAGGCGAGCGCCTGGCCGACGCCCGGCAGGCGTGCGAGCTCGTCGCGCACGCGCAGGTTCGCGAAATTCGACAGGTACAGCGCGTCGTAGGTCTTGTTGGGCGAGTCGAGGTGCACGACCAGAGTCAGGGTGGACGAAGCCTTGACCGTCGTGACGCCGAGCGTCCGCACCGCTTCGGGCAGGCGGGGTATGGCCTGGGCAACGCGATTCTGCACCTGCATTGCGGCGAGGTCGACGTCCGTGCCGCCCTTGAAAGTGACCTGGAGCTGCATCTGGCCGTCGGAGCTCGACGTCGATTTCATGTAGATCATGTTCTCGACGCCGTTCACCGCCTCTTCGATCGGGCCGGCGACGGTCTCGGCGATCGTGCGCGGGTTTGCGCCCGGATAGATCGCCCTGACCTGCACCGACGGCGGCACCACGTTCGGGTACTCGCTGATCGGCAGGCTCGGGATTGCCATGAGCCCTGAGACGAGGATCAGCGACGACAGGACCGTCGCGAGGATCGGACGGTCGATGAAGATCCGCGAGAAGTCGGTGTGCTTGGACATCTACTTCGCCGCCGCCGGCGCTGCCGGCGCGGGCGTCGGCTGGTTGGGTTGGTCCATCGGCACGGGGTGCGGGTTTACCGGCTGCCCCGGGAAGAAGATCTTGCGCATTCCGTTGACGATGACCTTATCGCCGGCCTTCAGTCCCGTCTCGACGACACGCAGTCCCTCGATGGGCGATCCGAGCGTCACGTCGCGGCGCTCCGCTGAGTTGTCCTTGCCGATGATGTACACGTAGCGCCGGTCCTGGTCCGTCAGGACCGCCTGTTCGTGGATCAGGAGCGCGCTCGGCAGTGTCTCGCCGAGCAGGCGCACGCGCGCGAACAGCCCCGGCGTGAAGCGGCCGTCGGGATTGGGCACGATGGCGCGCGCACGGATCGTGCCGGTGGTGGGATTCAGGGCGTTGTCGACGAAGTCCACCTCGCCCTTGTGCGGGAAGCCATCGTCGTTGGCGAGGCCGATCAGCACCGGCGTGCGTGCGGTGCGCGGGCTCTCGGCATTGCCTTCGCGCACGATGTCCTGGTAGTGGAGGAAGGCGCGTTCGTCGCCGACGAAGGTGACGTATACGGGGTCGACCGACACCAGGGTCGTCAGCACCGACTGGTTCGGCACGACCACATTGCCGGGCTTGACCATGGCCTCGCCGGCGCGGCCCTTGAACGGGGCGCGGATGTGGGTGAATCCGAGTTCGAGGCCCGCGCGTGCGTGATTCGCGCGCGCGGCGAGCACGTCCGCCTTGGCCTGCTCCGCTTCCATCCTGCTCTGGTCGAGCTCTCCCTGCGAGATCGCGCGCTCGCCGATCAGCGACTCGGCCCGTTTCAGCTCCTGCTCCGCCAGCGCGGCGCGCGCCTCGGCGCGGCTCGCGTCCGCCGCCGCCGCGTCCGCGGTTGCCTTGTACTCGCGGCCGTCGATCGTGAAAAGCAGCTGGCCCTTCTCGACCATCGAGCCCTCCGCGTAATGGATGGCGTTCAGGTGACCTGCGACGCGCGGGCGGATCTCGGCGGACTCGATCGCCTCGATGTGGCCGCTGTACTCGTCCCACTGGGTGACGGACTTCGTCACCACTGCGGCGACGTTGACGTCTGGCGGGGGCATCTGGTGCTGTTCGCCGCCGCCGCAGGCGGCGAGCAGGGAGAGGGCGGCAATGGCGGGAATCGGGCGCATGACTCAGGCTTCCTTCGCGATTTTCTTCGGGGCCTGCCCGGTGCCCCACTGGCGCGCCAGGCTTTCCATCAGGGCGACCAGGCGCGCGCGCGCGGGCGCCGGCATCGAATACATCTGAAACAGTTCCTGCCACATCAGTCCTTCGGCGGCGAGGTGGACGAGGTGCAGGCGCAGGTCCCGATCGGTCCATTGCTTGCGACCGAGCCGCTCGCGCAGCTCCTGGCGGCAGGGATCCATCAGGGAAGGGTCGAGCGTCGCGGCCGAGAGCATCCCGCAGAGGAAGCGGCGATGCGATTCATCCTGCGCGGTCAGCGAGCGGATGAAGCCGAGCAGGCGTGCCGTTTCCGGGTCGCAGTCGCTGGGCGTCAATGCCGCCTCGGACGCGTCCCACTTGCGGAAATCGGACTCGAGCAGGCCCCGCAGCAGGTCTTCCTTGGTGGGGAAGTGGTAGGTGATGCCGCCGCGGGTGATGCCGCTCTCCTTGACGAGTTCGTCGAACGTGAGCGCGCCGGCGCCGTCGCGCTCGACGATCTGTCGGGCTGCGGCAAGGATCTTGTCGTGGGCTACGGGCGGACGGGCCATTTCGTAACTATACAGAACGTTCTGTATAGCGCAACCGAAAAAGGGGACGCACCCCTTTTCCAGTCGCAAATCGAACGCCCGGAAAAGGGGTGCGTCCCCTTTTTCGGTCAGATCCAGCCGCGCCGGCGGAAGTAGACGTAGGGCACGACCGCCGAAGCCAGCATCAGCATCAGCGCGGCGGCGTAGCCGTAGTGGCTGTCGAGCCCGGGCATGGAGTGGAAGTTCATGCCGTAGATGCTCGCGATCAGGGTCGGCGGCAGCAGCATGGTCGCCGCGACCGAGAAGATCTTGATGATGTTGTTCTGCTCGATGTTGATGAGGCCGAGCGTCGCCTGGAGCATGAAGCTCGACTTGTTTGCCAGGAACGAGGCGTGGTCCGAGAGCGCGAGCACGTCGCGCGCCATGCTGCGGAAGCGCGGCAGCAGTTCTTTCGGGAGCTGGACCGCCGCGGACTGCTGCATGAACGTCAGCTGGCGGGCGAGGGTGACGAGGCTCTCGCGCGCCTTGCTGGTCAGGTCGCCGTCGCGGCCGATGCGCTCCATCACGCCGCGCAAATCGCGCGTGCGCGGCGCGTTCTTCGCGGTGGGTGCCGCAAACACGCTGGCGGACAGCTCATCGAGCCCGACGCCCACGCGCTCGAGCACGTCGGCGGTGCGTTCGATGATCGCCTCGAGCAGGCCCGCCAGGATGGCCGACGCATTGGTCGCCGCGGACGGGTGGCGCTCGGAATAGGCGACGAAGCGCCGGAACGGCAGCGGGTCGACGTAGCGGTTGGTGATGAGCCGGTTGTGCGAGAGGATGAAGGTGATCGCGGCGGACTCGGGACGGTCGGTGTCGATCTTCGTCACGACCGTCGCCGTCATGTACAGCGTGCCGTTCTCCTCGTAGAGGCGGCTCGACGTCTCGATCTCGCGCATCTCCTCGCGCGAAGGGACGTCGATCGCGAGCAGGCGTTCGACGGCCCGCTCCTCGGCGACCGTCGGCTCGAGCAAATCCACCCAAACGCACTGCTCGGGAATGTCCGCCGGCGGCGGGTCGAGCCGGTCGAGACCCTGGCTGCCCGGCACGAAGCAGTTCAGCACTCGGGCAGCTTCCGGGTCAGCTCAATTCGCTTCGTGCTCGCGCGCCGCCAGGTCGCTCACCAGCTGGAACAGCTGGTCGAGACCGCCGGCCATCTCGGCATCCGTCAGGTATTTGCCGTGCACGACGAACATCGGGGTGTGGTCGAGCAGGTAGCGGCGTGACGCGTTCTCGGCCTGTCGCAGCTTGTTCTCCGTGGAAAACGTGCGGTACTGCTTCTCGAAATCCGCGGCGGAGACGCCGTTCGCCAGCATGAATTCGCGCGCGGCCTTCTCGGTCGCTGCCTTGTCGACGCGGCCGCCCTTGATGACCGTGAGCGGGCGGTGGCGTGCGTGGATCTCGCGGAATACCTCGGCATGCAGCTTGCCGGTGAGACCCAGGCCCTCGATGGTGTAGAAGAGCCGCGCGTCCTCGCGCGTCACCTCGTTCCAGATCACGGGGAGGCGGCGCAGCACGATCCAGTCGGGCTTCGACTTCTCCCAGGCCTCGATGCGCGGCTCCAGCGAATAGCAATGGCCGCATCCGTACCAGAAGCCCTCGACCACCTCGATCTTGCCGGGCGGCGTGGTGACCGGCTGCGCGACCGGGTAGGCGGTGAAATTCTCGCCTTCCTTCCAGCGCCCGAGATTGCCCTGCGGCGGCGCCGGCGTCGTCGCAGCGACGGCGGAGGCGATCGGGCTCGTCGCGCTCACGACCGCATCGATCTTCTCGCCGTCACGAGCGGCGGGTTCGGCCGGCGTCGTGGGCGCAGCGGCGGGCGGCGCTTCCACGGCTGCCGTCGACTCGGGTGCCGGCGACTCGGCTTCCCCGCTGGCGGTGGGCGAGGGTTCCTTGCCGCAGCCGGCAAGTACGACGAGGGCGGCCAGCATCCAGACGTTCAGCTTGTTCATCGCAATCCCTGTAGATAAGAGGCGAGCGCACGCATTTCCGGGTCGGTCATGCGGTCGGTCACGGCGGTCATGATGTTGCTGCTGGCCGAGCTGCGGGTGCCGTCCTTGAACGCCTTGAGCTGGGCGTAGGCGTAGACCGCGTGCTGGGCCCGAAGTGCCGGGTAACCGGCCGGGCCGTTGCCGCGGCCCTGGGGGCCGTGGCAGGAGATGCAGGCCGGTATGTCGCGCGTCGAGTCGCCGCCCCGGTAGAGCTTCTCGCCCGCCTTCCAGGTCGACGGGTCGGCCTCGAGACCCGCGGGCGTCTGCTGCGCGAAATGGGCGCCGAGGTCCTGCATGTCCTTCTCGGACAGCGCCACCGCCATCGGGGTCATGAGCTGATTGGTGCGCTTGCCTTCCTTGAAGGCCTTGAGCTGCGCGACCACGTAGGCCTCGGGCTGGCCGGCGAGGCTCGGCCATTCGGGATTGACGCTGTTGCCCGTCATGCCATGGCAGGCGCCGCAAACGGCGGCTTTCTGTGCGCCCTGTGCGGCATCGCCGGCGAAGGCGGAACCCGCGGCAATCGAGCAGGCGAGGAAGAGTCCGACCCGGGTTTTGTTCATGCGAGAATTATATATGTCCCGTTATTCAAGGGCCCGATTCCTGAAAAGCGCCGTGGCCGCGGGGTCCTTCGGCGACGATTCCGGATACGAGGTCGCCATCGCGGGCCGCTCCAACAGCGGGAAATCGAGCGCACTCAACGCGATCGTCCGCAATCACGGCCTCGCCCGCACGAGCCGGACCCCGGGGCGCACGCAGGCGGTGAACCTGTTCGAGCTCGAGCCCGGGCGCCGGATCGTGGACCTGCCCGGATATGGACATGCGAACGTCCCGGCAGCCATTCGCGATGCCTGGGCGCGGCTCATGGACGCCTATTTCGCGGAGCGCCGCTCCCTGGTCGGGCTCCTCATCGTGGTGGACGCGCGCCGGGGCTTTGGCGCGAGTGACGAGTCGATGTTCGCCTACGCGGATGCCCGCGGCATCTCGGCGCACGTGCTCCTCACCAAGGCCGACAAGCTAACCCGCAACGAGACGGCGCAGGCCCTCGCGACGGCGCGGCGGGTGCTGGCCGGCCGCGCAGCCGTGCAGATGTTCTCGGCCGAATCGGGCGAGGGCGTCAGTGCCGCGCAGGGCGCGCTCGAGGCGATGTTGTCGGGTCACGTAAAAACGCCCGGCGATCCATAAGGACCGCCGGGCCGATACCCGGCTTGGGGATGCAACCCGGGCAACCCGCTCAGGGAGGGAAGCGGGGAGCGTCTCACGGCGCTCATTAAGTTAGATGAGGCGTCCCCACGAAAGTTCAAGGGCGGACAGAGCTGCCCTAGTGGGCGTCGTCCCAGTTCGGACCGACACCCGTGTCGACCTTGAGCGCCACGGACAGTTCGCCGGCGCTGCACATGAGCTCGACGACCTTGCCGCGAACTTTTTCGACTGACGATTCAGCGACTTCCAGCACCAGCTCGTCGTGCACCTGCATGACGAGGTGGGCTTTCGCCTTCGATTCCTCGAGCCAGGCCTGCACCCGGATCATCGCCCGCTTGATGATGTCGGCCGCCGTGCCCTGCATCGGCGCGTTGATCGCGCTGCGCTCCGAGTACTGCTGGAGGTTGCGGTCGCGCGAGCGGATGTCGGGCAGGTACAGCCGCCGCCCGGAAACCGTCTCGACGAAGCCGCGCTCGCGCGCGGATGCGCGCGTGCGTTCCATGTAGTCGCGCACGCCCGGGTAACGGCCGAAATATCGCGTGACGTAATCCTGCGCGGCGTGGCGCTCGATGCCGAGCTGGCGCGCAAGGCCGAATGCCGACATGCCGTAGATGAGTCCGAAGTTGATCGCCTTGGCCGCGCGGCGCTGGTCGTTCGTGACCTTGTCCGTCGCCACGCCGAAGACTTCTGCCGCAGTCGCCCGGTGGATGTCGCCTTCCTCCGCAAACGCGCGTCGCAGGCTCTCGTCGCCGGACAGGTGCGCCATGATCCGCAGCTCGATCTGCGAGTAGTCGGCGGACAGCAGCACCTGGCCAGGCGGTGCGACGAACGCCTGGCGGATGCGCCGGCCTTCCTGCGTGCGTATCGGGATGTTCTGCAGGTTGGGGTCGCTCGACGACAGCCGTCCGGTCACGGCGACGGCCTGGTGGTACGAGGTGTGCACGCGGCCGGATTTCGGGTCGATCTGCTCGGGCAGCTTCTCGGTGTAGGTCGAGCGCAGCTTCGCGAGGCCGCGGTACTCCAGGATGATGCGCGGCAGCGGATAGCGCTCGGCGAGTTCCTCGAGCACGTTTTCGGCGGTAGAGGGTTGTCCCGTGCTGGTTTTCTGGCGGACCGGCAGGCCCTGCTTGTTGAACAGGATTTCCTGCAGCTGCTTCGGCGAATCGAGGTTGAACGGCTGGCCCGCGGACTTGTGGGCTTCCACTTCGAGCTCGGCGAGGCGCTTTGCGATCTCGCCGCTCTGCTTCTTCAGCAGTTCGCGGTCGACCAGTACGCCGCGATGCTCCATCTCGAGCAGGACCGGCACCAGCGGCTGCTCGATCCCTTCGTAGATCGCCAGCAGCGCAGGCTCCTTCTCGAGCGCGGCGTGCAAGACCCGGTGCAGCTGCAGCGTGACGTCCGCGTCCTCGGCCGCATACTCGGCGGCGCGCTCGACCGGCACCTGGTTGAACGTGATCTGCTTCGCGCCCTTGCCGGCGACGTCTTCGTACTTGATGGTGTCGACGCCGAGGTAGAGCTTCGCGCAGGAGTCCATGTCGTGGCGCGTCGCGGTCGAGTTCAGCACGTAGGACTCGAGCATCGAGTCGTAGCGCATGCCCGCAAGTTCGATGCCACAGCCTTTCAGCACGTGCGCGTCGTACTTGAGGTGGTGCCCGACCTTCGGGCGATTTGCGTCCTCGAGCAGCGGCTTCAGCTTCGCGAGCGTCTTCGCCCGGTCGAGCTGGTCCGGCGCGCCGGCGTAGTCGTGCGCGAGCGGGAGGTAAGCGGCCTTGCCGGGCTCGATGCAGAAAGAGACGCCGACGATCTCGGCCTGCATGTAGTCGAGGCTGGTCGTTTCGGTATCGAAGGCGAAGAGTTCGGATTTCTCGAGCGCCTTCAACCATGAGGCCAGCTGCTTCTCCGTCGAAATTGTCTCGTACGCGCGCGCCGGCGCGGGCGGCCGGGACGTCGGTTCGCTCGCGCCGGAACTGATGCGCTCGCTCGCCGCGTCCCGGCCGCCTGCAGCCGGCGCGGGGGTGGCAGACAGTTGGCGGAGCAGGGAATTCATTTCGAAGCGTTGGTAAAGCGCGCTGAGCGCTTGGACGTCGGGCGGCTTGCGGGTCAGGTCCGCGGGGGCGAGCGGGAGGTCGAGGTCGCGGCGGATGGTGGCGAGCTTGCGGGACAGCTCGAGCGTCGCGAGGTTCTCGCGCAGGCTTTCGCCGACCTTGCCGGCGATGTCCTTCGCATTCGCGACGATGGCATCCGCGCTGCCGTGCTCGTTCAGCCACTTGGCCGCAGTCTTGGGTCCGACCTTCGGTACGCCCGGGATGTTGTCCGAGCTGTCGCCGACCAGCGCGAGGTAGTCGACGATCTGCTCGGGCAGCACGTCGAACTTCGCCTTGACGCCCGCGCGATCGAGCCTGGTTTCGAACATCGTGTTGACCAGCGTGATGCGGTCGTTCACGAGCTGCGCCATGTCCTTGTCGCCGGTCGAGATGACGACCTCGAACCCTTCTTTCGACGCACGATCTGCGAGCGTGCCGATCACGTCGTCGGCCTCGACACCGGCGATGCGCAGCATCGGCAGCCCGAGCGCGGGAATCGCCTCGACCAGCGGGGCGATCTGCGCGCGCAGGTCGTCGGGCATCGGCGGACGGTGCGCCTTGTACTCCTCGAAGAGATCGTCCCTGAACGTGCGGCCCGGCGCGTCGAACACGACGGCGATCAGTTCGGGACTTTCCTCCTTCAGCAGCTTGTTCAGCATGTTGAGGACGCCGAGCAGGGCGCCGGTCGGTTCGCCCTTCGAGCTCGTGAGCGGGGGCAGGGCAAAGAACGCGCGGTAGAGGTAGGACGAGCCGTCCACCAGCCAGAGCTTCCCGTTCTTGGCCATGGATCAGCGACCCGGCGGCTGGGTGGCTTTCTCTTCCTTCTTTTCTTCTTCGGGCGCAGGCGCTGCGGGCGGCGGGGCCGTCGTGCGGATCTCGACCGGCGACTCGATCGCCTCGTCGGGAAGATAAAGCGACCCGGTCTGGCCGCAGGCCGTCAATCCCGTCGCCACGGCCAGCGCAAGCGCGACTTTCATCGTTCGAGTATAGCGATCGTCAGGCGCGAGACGCAGACCAGGCGCTTCCTGTCGTCGCGGATCTCGATGTTCCACACCTGGGTGCGCCGGCCGAGATGGATCGGGCTCGCGCGACCGGTCACGTGTCCGTTCATCGCCGGCCGCAGGTGATTGGCGTTGATCTCCACGCCCACGATCTGGAAGCGCTCGCGGTCGATGCACATCGAGCCGCCGACGCTGCCGAGCGTTTCCGCGAGCGCGACGGAGGCGCCGCCGTGCAGGATGCGGTCGGGCTGCATCGTGCGTCCGTCCACCGGCATCCGCGCCTCGAGATAGTCCGCGCCGATGTCGGTGACCTCGATGCCGAGGTGCGCGCCCATGGTGTCGTGCTGGAATTTCCCCAGCTCTTCGACGGTGAACTGCCGGAACCAGATACTCATGGCTGCCTTTCCCGCTTTTGGGTTAGTGTACCCGCCGCGTGGCCGATCAACATGCCGTTCCCGCCGCTCCCCGCCCGACCGTCGCGGTCGCGGGCTCGGGCCTGCGTTTTCCGGTGCGGCGCATCTTCTGCGTCGGTCGCAACTACCCCGAGCACTCGCGTGAGATGGGCGCCTCCGACCTGCGGGCGCCACCGTTCTTCTTCTCGAAGCCCGCCGATGCCGTGGTCGAGAACGGCGCGGTGGTTCCGATCCCGTCGCGCACCGCGGACCTGCACCACGAGATCGAGCTGGTCGTCGCATTGGGCGGCCCGCGCGAGGTTTTCGGCTACGCGGTGGGCAACGACCTGACGCGCCGCGACGTGCAGGCGCTCATGAAGAAAGAAGGCAAGCCCTGGGACACTGCGAAGGGCTTCGACCATTCCGCACCCGTGACGCCGATCGCGCCGTGCCGCCGACATCGGCCATCCCGCGAACGGCCGCATCTGGCTCGAGGTGAATGGCGCGTTGCGCCAGCAGGGCGACATCGCGGACATGATCTGGAGCGTGCCGGAAATCCTCGCGGAACTCGCCACCTGGTTCGAGCTCAAGCCCGGCGACCTCATATTCACCGGCACGCCCGCGGGTGTCGGCCGCCTCAATCCCGGCGATCGCGTGCGCGGCGGCGTGGACGGCGTGGGGCTTCTCGAACACACGATGGCGGCAGCATGAAACTCTTTTCCTACTGGCGCAGCTCCGCAGCCTGGCGCGTGCGCATCGCGCTCGCCCAGAAGGGCATCCCGCACGGCACGGTTCCGGTGCACCTCGTGCGCGACGGCGGGCAACAGCACAGCGAGTCCTACCACGAGGTCAATCCGCAGGAGCGCGTGCCCGCGCTCGAGGACGAGGGGCGGGTGCTCTCCCAGTCGCTCGCGATCATCGAGTACCTCGAGGAGACGCACCCGGAACCGGCGCTCCTGCCCGTGGACTTCGTGGGCCGCGCGATCGTCCGCCAGATGGCGCTCCTCGTCGCCTGCGAAATGCATCCGCTGCAGAACATCCGCGTGCTCGACTACCTGCGTGGGCCGCTGGCGCAGGGCGACGGTCCGGTCGCGGACTGGGTGCGCCACTGGATCGGCCAGGGTTTCGTCGCGCTGGAGGAACTCGCGCGACGCCACGGCGACGGCATTCATTATCTATATTCGACCGGAGTGACGATGGCGGACCTTTGCCTGGTGCCGATGATGTACAACGCCCGGCGCTATCATCTCGACCTGCGACCATTTCCGGCACTGGTCGCGATCGACGCGCACCTGATGACGCTGCCGGCCTTCTCGACGACGCGCCCCGAGGCCCAACCGGACGCCGAATGAGCAACACCCGCGACACCGATGCGCGACAGGAAGCCCGACGACCCGATGGCCGGGATCCACTGGGATCTCGACAAGTCCATCAGCTACAGCCAGTACCTGCAGCTCGACAAGGTGCTCGACGCACAGAAGCCGCTCTCGGGCCAGCACGACGAGATGCTGTTCATCGTCATCCACCAGGCGAGCGAGCTGTGGATGAAGCTGTGCCTGCACGAGCTCGCCGCGACGCGCGCGCAGATCCGCTCCGACGACCTCGAGCCCGCATTCAAGATGCTTTCGCGCGTGGCGCGCATCCAGACCCAGCTCATCCAGTCCTGGGACGTGCTCTCGACGATGACGCCCTCGGACTACGGGAAATTCCGCGACTCGCTCGGGCAGAGCTCGGGATTCCAGTCCTGGCAGTACCGCCTGCTCGAGTTCGTGCTCGGCAACAAGGAGCCGCGGCTGATCGAGGTGCACGCGCGCGACAAGCAGGCGCATGCGCTGCTGAAGCGCGAGCTGGCGACGGCTTCGCTCTACGACGAGTCGATCCGGCTATTGGCGCGGCGCGGATTCGAGATCCCGGCAGAGTGCACCGAACGGGACTGGACGCAGCCTTACACCGCGCACCCGGCGGTCGAGGCGGCGTGGCTCGCGGTGTACCGCGACGCGACGGGGCACTGGGACCTGTACGAACTCGCCGAGAAGCTCGTGGACCTCGAATACAAGCTGCAGCAGTGGCGCTTCGCGCACCTGAAGACGGTCGAGCGGATCATCGGGTTCAAGCGCGGGACGGGCGGCTCGAGCGGCGTCGGCTACCTCGAGCACGTGCTGAAGCGCGGGTTCTTTCCGGAGCTGATCAGCCTGCGCACTTCCATCTAGTCCGGCTCAGCCAGTCCGCGTCCGGGTAGTACGCGAACACGAACTGCCCGTCCTTCAGCACGTCGATCATGCCGCGCGCGACGGCCGCGCGCACCGCGGGGCAACCGAAGCTTCGGCCGAGGCGGCCCTGTTTCGCAGCCGCCTGCGGGTCCACGTACGGCGCGCCGTGCATGACGATCGCACGCTCCATCGCGGCATCGTTGATCCCGGGCTCGAGCCCGTCCATGCGCATCGAGTAGCCGTTCCGCCCCTGGTAGGTCTCGCGCGTCAGGAAGAGGCCGAGGCTGGAAGTGTGGCTGCCGCTCACGTTCGAGAAGACTTTGGCGAGGTTCTCGCCGGAGCCGCGGCCGTGGGCGACGACTTCTTCGAAGAGCAGCCGGTTGCTGTTGAGGTCGAAGACCCAGAGGCGCGGCTCGGTGGAGGGGCGGCTGTAGTCGATGAACGCAAGGCGTGAGGCGTCGACCCCGACGCCGGATTTCTGCGCGCAGCGCATGGCGGCGAGCGCGAATTCGATCGCCTCGCGATTGGCGTGCGGGGCGAGTCGCGCGATCGAGTCCGCGGTCACGGAGGGCGGCGGGAGTGTGGTCGGGAGGCTCGTGCTCAGCAGCCAGCCCAGGATCAGGGAGACCATCGGAAGTCCGGTATGCGAGGGGGCGCAATGATAGACGAAAGGCCTGCCCGCACGCTAGGAACGCGGCTTTTCCGTGAACAGGCGCTCATCCCAGCGCACGGGCTCGATGCCGACCGCGCTTGATGCGCCTGAAATCGGCGTGTTCGGGATTGATGAGGACGTTGCGCTCGACGTCGAAGACGACGCTGGGCACGCGCAGGACCGCGGTTGGTGCCTTGTTCGAGCCAGGCGTCGCCAGCCTTGCGGCTCGCGATCATGTCCGGGGCGTCCCAACCAGGGAGCGTCCGCGGGTTCGAGCGACGTGACGCTTGAGCGAATCCGGCGCCTCGAAGATGACGCAGACCTGGTGCTTCGGCATGCGGCCGTTCGTGTGCACGAGCTTCTCGAGGATCGCGCCCGTCTGCGTCTCGCAGGCGTAGATGACCGCGCGGCCCGGCGAGTTCCAGCGACCGCCGTGGAGGCGCGCGCCTTCGCCGCTCTCGGGCGAATGGCGAGAGTCTGCGATGCGGTAGAAGCGCATCGGTCAGCTCAGACGGGCAGGCCGTAGAGCGCGCGCATGACGACGTCCTCGACCTGGCGCGCGCCGAGCTCGGTGAGCGCGGCCTCGATCGGTTTCCTGCGGCCGAGTTCCGCGTGCGGCGTCGCAAGGAAGCGCTTCGCCTCGGCTTCGTCGTCCCAGAGCATCTCGGCGAGCGCGATCACGCGCGCGAGGCGCTCGGTGCGCTCGCCCTCGACAAGCTTCAGGCGATGGCGACGCTTGTATGTCGCGGCGGGCACGACGCGGTGCATGAGCTTGAGGCGGGCAGGGCCCTCGATGCCGGCGCGCTCGACGACGCGCTCGAGGCTGTGCTTGGGCAAGCCCGACTCGACCGCTTCGGCGATGTCGGCGACGGAGCGGACGTTCGCCCGCAGTCCAAGGATTCGGGCGACGCGATCGGCAGGAATGGCCATGTCTGGGTTGCCTCCTGCGGCCATTATCGGCTCATATGATCCATCCAACAAGCTCATATGGTTGCTCCTGGAATGCTTGAGTTTTTCGCCCTCTTTGATAGAGTACTGTATATAAACACAGGCTCACGGAGATGACCCATGGACGAGGGAGTTTCTCAGCGCTTTCCACGCCCGAACTGGTGGATGAGATCACGACCCTGGCCGGACACTTGAATGCGGCGAACGCGCGGTTCCTGGCGCTGATCGCGGAGCTGGACCGGCGCAAGGGCTGGGCCGAGTGGGGCGTGAAGTCCTGCGCGCACTGGCTGAACTGGAAGTGCGGCATCGACCTTGGGGCGGCGCGCGAGAAGGTGCGTGTGGCCCGGGCGCTGGAGACGCTGCCGAAAATCGCGGCGGCGATGGCGGAAGGTCGGCTCAGCTACGCCAAGGTCCGGGCCATGACGCGCGTGGCCGATGCCGGCCAACGAGATCCTACCTGCTCAACATCGCGCTCTGCGGCACGGCGAGCCACGTGGAGAACGTGGTGCGGGGCTATCGACGGGCGCTGGATGCCGAAGAACTCTCCCGGGAGGCCGTCCAGCAACGGGACCAGTCACTCTTGGTACCACACCGAAGCCGACGGCTCGATGGTCGATCCGGGGTCGGCTGCCTGCCGAGATCGGTGCACTCTTTGTGCGGGCGCTCGAGGCGGCCGAGGATTCGCTGCCAATCCCAGAAAGACGTTTCCGCGGAAACGTCTTTCGGATGCGAGAGCTGACACCGATCGCGCAAGCGCCGGGTCGAGGCGCTGGCCACCCTGGCCGAGAGCTTCCTCGCGACCGGGCCCAAGGACCTGTCCGGGGGAGACCGGCACCAGATCGTCGTGCACGTGGATGCCGAGACCTTGCAGCATCGGCCGCGCCGGCCGCTGCGAGCTCGAGCATGGACCGTCGATCGCCGCTGAGACCGCTCGGCGTCTTTCCTGCGATGCGGGCGTTGTGCGGATTTTCGAAGATTCGAAGGGCGAACCCCTCGACGTCGGCCGAAAGACCCGGACGATCCCGCCCGCGATCCGCCGCGCCCTGAACGCTCGGGACAAGGGGTGTCGCTTCCCGGGCTGCACCTTCAAGCGCTACGTCGACGGCCACCACGTACATCACTGGGCCGATGGCGGGGAAACCAGGCTCTCCAACCTCGTGACGCTCTGCCGCTTCCACCATCGGCTGGTGCACGAAGGGCAGGTCGATGGTCCAGGTCCTCGACGACGGGGCGTTTCGATTCGCTCGAAGCCGGACGGCGAGACGTTCGAAAGCCCGCCGGTTCCGCCGGCGGACTGGCAAGAGCTCGTCGCCGCACACGCGACCGCGGACATCCAGCGTCACGCGGCCACTGCGGTCACCCGCTGGACCGGCGAGGCGCTCGACCTCGACGCTCGCGGTCGGGTGGTTGATGCAGTCAACGGAGAAAACGTTCAGCGAAACGCGGTGTCAACTTATTCGCCCTTGGCCAGGAGGAGCTGCGCCGCGGCGAGATCCTCGAGCGCGGTGCCCACCGACTTGAAGAGCGTGATCTCCTCCGCCGTCCGCCGGCCGGCGACTCGCGCCGCTGACGAGGTCCGCGAGCTCCCCTTCGACGCGATCGCGGCCGATGACGCCGCGGCCGATCGGACCGATGAGATCGCCCGGCCTCGGCAAGCGCGCCCTCGAACGTATCCACGAAGATGCGCGCCCGACGCACGGCGTCGTCGTCCGCCTCGCGCGTGTCGGGCGTGAAGCTGCCCGACGAGGTCGACGAACGTACCGGGCTTGAGCCAGCGGCCCTCGAGCACGCGGCGTCGGCGCTGCTCGTCGCGCAGGAGACGATATCGGCTGCGCGGACCGCGTCCTCGAAGCCGAGCCGCCGCGCAGACCGTCGACCCGCGGCCCGACGAGTGAACGGATCGCCTCGACGGTCGCCGGCACGCGCTCCGGCCGGCGGCCCCAGACGTCGATGCGCTCGATGGGCCGCACGGCGGCATGTGCCGCCGCCATCCACGGCGCGAGCGCGCCGGTCCCGGCCAGCGCGAGCCGGCGACTGTCCGCGCGCGACAGGTATTTCGAAGCGAGGGCGGAAGCCGCCGCGGTGCGCAGGCGCGTGACCATCGTGCCGTCCAGAACGGCGAGCGGGCACGCCCTCGCGCGAGAAGACGACGATGGCTGCCTGGACCGTCGGCAGGCCACGGTCCGGCGTTCTCCGGCACGTAAGTGACGAGCTTGACCGCCGCGGAGCCGTCCTCGGTCGAAGGCCGGCATGACGAAGAAGTGCCGGTCCCCGCGCCGCCCGGCGGCGCCAGGACCTGGCGCAGCGGAACCTACGGCGGCTGCGGAACGCCCGCTCGAGGCATCTACGAGTGCCGGGCAGCGGCGGCCGGGCACGGACCTCGTCGGCGTCGATGCACGCGCAAGGCATCAGGCCTTGCGCATGCCGATGCCCTGGCGCCCTGATCTTCTGCTCCCACTCCCGCGGCCCGGTCTCGTGCACCGACTCCCCGCGCGCATCGACTGCGACGGTGACCGGCATGTCCGCGACCTCGAATTCGTAGATCGCCTCCATGCCCGAGGTCCGCGAACGCGACGACGCGCGCCTTGCGGATCGCCTTCGACACGAGGTACGCCGCGCCGCCGACCGCGATCAGGTACGCGGAGCCGTGCTTCCGGATCGACTCGATCGCGACCGGCCCGCGCTCGGCCTTGCCGACCATCGCGAACAAGCCCGGTCTTCTCGAGCATCAGGTCGGTGAACTTGTCCATGCGCGTCGCCGTCGTCGGTCCCGCGGGTCCGACGGCCTCGCCACGCACCGGATCGACGGGCCCGACGTAGTAGATCACGCGCCCGCGCAGGTCGACGGGCAGCTCCTTGCCCGCAGTCCAGCAGCTCCGCGAGCCGCTTGTGCGCCGCATCGCGTCCCGTGAGCATCCGGCCCGACAGCAGCAGCGTCTGCCCGGGCTTCCAGCCGCGCACTTCGTCCTGCGTCAGCGCGTCGAGGTTCACGCGCCGCGACTGCGCGGACGGCTTCCAGTGCACGTCGGGCCACAGGTCGAGTGACGGCGGGTCGAGCGCCACCGGCCCGCTGCCGTCCAGCACGAAGTGCGCGTGCCGGGTCGCCGCGCAGTTCGGGATCATCGCGACGGGCTTCGACGCCGCATGCGTCGGGAACGTGCGGATCTTCACGTCGAGCACGGTGGTGAGCCCGCCGAGGCCCTGGGCGCCGATCCCGAGCGCGTTCACCTTCTCGAAGATCTCGATGCGCAGCTCCTCGAGCTTCGAGGACGGCCCGCGCTCGAGCAGCTCGTGCATGTCGATCGGGTCCATCAGCGATTCCTTGGCCATGACCATCGGCCTTGTCGGCCGTGCCGCCGACGCCGATGCCGAGCATGCCGGGCGGACACCAGCCGGCGCCCATCCCGGGCACGGTCTCGAGCACCCAGTCGACCAGCGAGTCGGACGGATTCAGCATCGCGAGCGTCGACTTGTTCTCGGAGCCGCCGCCCTTCGCCGCGACGGTGACCTCGACGGTGTCGCCGGCGACCAGCTCGACGTGCACCACGGCCGGCGTGTTGTCGCCGGTGTTCTTCCGGGCGAACAGCGGGTCCGCGACGATCGAGGCGCGCAGGCGATTCTCGACCAGGCCGTAGCCGCGCCTGACGCCCTCGTCGACCAGTCTCCTGCAGCGAGCGCTTCGTGTCCCAGCGCACGTCGAGCCCCGCCTTCACGAACACGTTGACGATGCCGGTGTCCTGGCAGAGCGGGCGCTGGCCCTCGGCGCACATGCGCGAATTGGTCAGGATCTGCGCGATCGCGTCCTTCGCCGCCGGCGACTGCTCGCGCGCGTACGCGCGGCCGAGGTGCGCGATGTAGTCGGCCGGGTGGTAGTAGGAAATGAACTGCAGCGCGTCGGCGACGCTCTGGACGAAGTCCGCTTCGCGGATCACGGGGCCCACCGCCCCATGATATCACCTGAGGAACGCGGTCCCGCGGGTGATGAAGGTGTAGTCGCCCTCGATCGCCATGAAGCCGATCAGCACGAGCAGGCACAGCGGCGGCAGCAGGATCGCGAACTTGAGCGCGAGCCGCTCCCAGGCCATGTGCATGAAGATCGCGACGATGAAGCCGGCCTTCAGCAGCATGAAGACGATGATCAGCGTCCAGCGCAGCATGCCCTGGAGGTGGAAGTAATCCACCATGTACGAGCAGGCGCTCAGCACGAACAGGAGCAGCCAGATCCACAGGTAGATCGTAAGCGGATGTTGCTGTTGGCCTTCTAGCTTGCGACATGGCAGCCTCACCACAGGTAGAAGAACGCGAAGATGAACACCCACACGAGGTCGACGAAGTGCCAGTACAGGCCCGCGACCTCGACGGTCTCGTAGGTGCCTTTCCGGTCGTAGAAGCCGGACCCGACACGCGCTTGGCCGTGACGAGCAGGTAGATGACGCCCGCCGTCACGTGGCAGCCGTGGAATCCCGTGATCATGAAGAACGCGGAGCCGAACTGCGGCGCGCCCCAGGGATTGTCCCAGGGCCGCACGCCTTCCATGATCAGCTTGGTCCACTCGAAGGCCTGCATGCCGACGAAGGTCGCGCCGAGCGCCGCGGTCGCGCACAGGAGCAGGACGGTTTTCCTGCGGTCGCGCCGGTAGCCGTAGTTCACCGCGAGCGCCATCGTGCCGCTCGAGGTGATCAGCACGAAGGTCATGATCGCGATCAGGATCAGCGGGATGTCCTGGCCGAACAGGTGCAGCGCGAAGACCTGGCTCGGGTTCGGCCACGATGTCCATCGTCGACATCCTGACGTTCATGTAGCCCGTCAGGAAGCAGCGTGAAGATGAAGGTGTCCGAGAGCAGGAAGATCCACATCATCGCCTTGCCCCAGGGCACCTGGAACGCCTGCTTGTCGGCGGCGTAGTCGGCGACGACCTGCTTCAGCGGGGGCAAGGCGGCGGCGTGGGCGTCATGGGCCATTGGCAGGGCTTCCTCTCACAGGAACAGCAGCACGCCGAACACGGCGAGCCAGACGAGCAGCAGGAAATGCCAGTAGGTCGCGCAGAGCGACAGGCTCTGCCGCAGGTCGACGGGCTCTGCGCCGCCGGCGAATCGCAGCGACGGCGCGGCCGAGCACGTACAGCCCGCCGACCAGGTGCAGGCCGTGCACGATCGTCAGCACGTAGAAGAACGCGATCGCGGGGCTGCCCTGCACGAAGTAGAGCGACGGGCCGACCGCGCGCCAGGCCGAGCACCTGCCCGGCGAGGAAGCGCGATCGAGAGCGCGCCGGCCGCGATCAGCGCGACACTGCGCGAACTCGCGGCTGGCCGTGCGCCGACCGCGCTCGCGGCGAGCTGCATGCGCGACGCTCGCCGCGAGCAGCACGCAGCGTGTTGAACCAGAGGATGCTTCGGGATCGTCAGGTGGCACCAGCCGACGCTGTGGTGCATGCGCATCGAGTACGCCGTCAGGAACAGCGCGAACAGCGAGGTCACGACCGCCATGAACAGCCACAGGCCGATGCGCTGCGGCGACGAAGTGCAGCGCGCCGACGTCGCCGGCCTGCTCGCGGTTTCCCAGGGCTTGGCCGTCAGCCGGCTCGCGACCGCGAACCAGACCGCGACGCCGACCAGCAGCGCGACGACGATCGCCGTGTTGCTCAATGGCGCGGCCTCAGCCGTCGCCGTGGCCGGTGCCGGTCGCGTGGCGCGCATCGACCGGGACGTTCTGCGGCGTGAAGTCGTCCGGCGCGCCGGGCACGCTGTAGTCGTAGGCCCAGCGATGCACGACCGGCAGGCGCGGTCCCCAGTTGCCGTGCTTCGGCGGCGTGTCGGGCGTCTGCCATTCGAGCGTCGTCGCCTTCCAGGGATTCGACGAAGCCTTCTCGCCCTTCCACAGGCTCACGATCATGTTGTAGAGGAAGATGATCACCGAGCCCGCGACGACGAGCGCCGCGATCGTGATCGCCGCGTTGATCGTGTGCACGGACTGCGGCAGGAACTCGGTGTCGCCGAGGGCGTAGTAGCGGCGCGGCACGCCGAGGATGCCCAGGTAGTGCATCGGCAGGTAGATGGCGTAGGTCCCGAGGAAGGTCAGCCAGAAGTGGATCTTGCCGAGCCGCTCGTTCCACATGCGGCCGGTGATCTTCGGGTACCAGTGGTAGATCGCGCCGAACACCACGAGGATCGGCGAGACGCCCATCACCATGTGGAAGTGCCCGACCACGAAGTAGGTGTCGGACAGCGGCAGGTCGACCGTCACGTTGCCGAGGAACAGGCCGGTGAGCCCGCCGTGCACGAACGTGAAGATGAAGCCGATCGCGAACAGCATCGGCACGGTCAGGTGGATGTCGCCCTTCCAGAGCGTCAGCACCCAGTTGTAGACCTTGATCGCGGTCGGCACCGCGATGATCAGCGTCGTGGTCGCGAAGAAGAACCCGAAGTACGGGTTCATGCCGGACACGTACATGTGGTGCGCCCACACGACGAAGGACAGGCCGCCGATCGCGAGGATCGCCCAGACCATCATCCGGTAGCCGAAGATGTTCTTGCGCGCGTGCGTCGAGAGCAGGTCCGACACGATGCCGAACGCGGGCAGGGCGACGATGTACACCTCCGGGTGCCCGAAGAACCAGAACAGGTGCTGGAACAGCAGCGGGCTGCCGCCGTTGTGGCCGGGGTGCTGCGCCCATCGAGCTGATCGCCGGCATGAAGAAGCTCGTGCCGAGCGTGCCGTCGAGCGTCATCATGATCGCGGAGACGAACAGCGCCGGGAACGCGAGCAGGCCGAGGATCGTCGCCATGAAGATGCCCCAGACCGAGAGCGGCATGCGCATCAGCGTCATGCCCTTGGCAGCGCGCCTGCAGCACGGTCGTCACGTAGTTGAGGCCGCCCATCGTGAAGGCGACGATGAAGATGCCGAGCGAGACCAGCATCAGGATGATGCCGAGGCCCGCGCCGGGCGTTCCGGGCAGCACCGCCTGCGGCGGGTAGAGCGTCCAGCCCGCGCCGGTCGGCCCGCCGGGCACGAAGAAGCTCGCCAGCAGCACGATCACGGCGAGGAAGTAGACCCAGAAGCTCAGCATGTTCATGTACGGGAACACCATGTCCCGCGCGCCGCACATGAGCGGGATCAGGTAATTGCCGAAGCCGCCGAGGAACAGCGCGGTCAGCAGGTAGATCACCATGATCATGCCGTGCATGGTGATGAACTGGTAATACTGGTTCGGGTCGACGAAGTGGAACTGGTCGGGGAAGCCGAGCTGCAGGCGCATCAGTCGCCGACAGCACCAGCGCGATCAGCCCGACGAAGATCGCGACGATCGCGTACTGGATCGCGATGACCTTGTGGTCCTGGCTCCAGATGTACTTGAGAAAGAAGGTATGCGGATCGTGGACCGGCGCGTCCCGGTCCGCGATTGCGACGTATGCCATCAGTCCTACCTCCCGTCCCGCATCGCGGTGCGAGCGGGCGCATGGATCGAGCGTGTTGATGTAGGCGACGACGTCGTTGATCGAGCGCTCGTCCTTGAGCGAGTCGGCGAAGATCGCCATCTGCCAGCCGTAGAAGTCCTGGCGATGCGCGCCGCGCACGCCGTGCTGGAAGTTCTGCAGCTGCCGGACGAGGTACCAGTCCGACATGTCGGCGAGGCGCGGCGCGTTGAGCGCCCAGATTCCCTCGGCCCTCGCGCCGTGGCAGGAAGCGCAGGTGGTGTACAGGCGCCGGCCGCGCTCGACGTTGCCGGTGACGCGTCGCCTGCGGCGCCTGGCCGGGCAGCGACTCGACGTAGGCGGAGAGGTTGCGGATCGACGTGTCGTCCGGGAGCATCGACGCGAACGCGCGCATCTGCGCGCCGTAGGTGTCGCGCTCGTGCGCGCCGCGCACGTCCGTCCCGGAACGCGTGCAGCTGGCGGCGCAGGTACCAGGCCTCCTGGCCCGCGAGCCGCGGCGCGTTGAGCGCCGGATTGCCCTCGCCCGCGGCGCCGTGGCAGGCCGTGCAGACCGCGTACTGGCCGGCGCCGGCGGCAGGATCCGCCGTCGCGAGCGCCTGCGTCTGCGCCGAAGGTCGGCAGTCGCGGCGAGCCAGGTGTCGAATTCCTCGGGCGGCGTGACGACGACGCGCCCGCGCATCGCGAAGTGCGCCGACGCCGCACAGTTCCTCGCACAGGATCTCGTACGACCCCGGCACGGTCGGCGTGAGCCACAGGTGGGTGATCATCCCGGGGACGAGGTCCATCTTCACGCGGAACTGCGTGACCGTGAAGTTGTGCAGCACGTCCTTCGAGCGCAGCAGCACCTTGACCGGCCGGTCGACCGGCAGGTGCAGCTCCGGGGCTCGCGACGAGCACGTCGTCGCGGCCCTTCGGGATCCTCCGGGTCGAGGCCGAACGGATTCTCCGGCGTGATGAGCGTCGAGTCGCTGTGTCCGAGCTCGCCGTCCTCGCCGGGGAAGCGGAAGCTCCAGTGCCACTGCTGGCCGACGGCCTCGACGATGGCGCGTCCTCGGGCACGTTCACGAACTTGCCCCAGACGAAGAGGCCCGGCGCCAGCATCGCGGCGACGCCGACCGAGGTGACGATCGTGAGCCACCATTCGAGCTTCTTGTTCTCCGGGTCGTAGTCCGCCTTGTGGCCCTTGCGGTGGCGGTACTTCCAGATGACCCAGGCGAGGAACAGGTTGACGACGACGAAGACGACGCCCGTGACCCAGAACGTGAGGACCACGGTGTCGTCCATGGTGGTCCAGTTCGACGCGATCGGCGTGAACCACCAGGGGCTCGCGAAGTGGAATATCAGGGAGCCGATGACGAGGAGGACCAGGACTACTGCAATCGCCATCGGGGAGTCCCCTTGTTAAGCGCGTACCCGATCGCCTGGGTGTCCGACGCCGCCTGACGGACGTGAACGGGTTTACGAAATGGCTGTCGACGCCCGCGAATTCGGCCTCGGGATGGCGCTTGCGTCATCATGTGCCGGACCACGGACTCCTGGTCGCGGCGCGCATAGATCAGGATCAGGTACCTGCCGGCCTCGATGTCCTCGTGGAAGCGCTCGAGCTTCTTGTTTTCCTTCTCGACGCCGATCAGGCCGCCTTCCCAGGCGCCGAACAGCGTCGCCACGCCGCACAGCGCGACGTAGACGAACCACGGGATGTTCTTGAACGGGCCGAACTGGTCGAGCAGGATGCAGCCGACCACGCCGGCGAACAGGCCGATCGCGGCGCCGAGGAAGCCCTCGCGGATGAAGTCGAGCGTCTCGAGGTAATTGCCGGCATGGATGTGCCGCTTCTTGAGGCCGGATTCGTCCTTGGCGATCACATGGACGAAGAAATCGTCGATGCCGACGTCGTGCAGGTCGTCGGCGACCCGCGACGGTGCTGTCGAGCTCAGGCGCGACGTAATAGAGACACTTCATCCCGGTCCCCCGCAAAGGCCGTTCGAGTCTAGCGCATACCGGCGGCCGGCCGGCAGCAAACCGGGTCTTGTCGCAATGCAAAATCGGACCTGGCCGGGCGCGTACAGCCAGTCGAGGGCCTCGCGTCTCGTCGTGAACACGCGCGCGTCGGCGCCGCGGTTGCGCGCGACCAGATCTCGCCGAATCGGTCCGGGTGGATCATCGGCTCGTAGCCCAGACCACGGCGAGCCGGATCCGCGGCTTCGTGACTCGAGGTGCGCTTCGCGATGTGCACGCCGATGTCGAAGCGGTCGAGGATGGTGGGGATGCGGCCCGTGATCGCGCGCACGTCGACGAGGATGCGCTGCGGTTCGTCCGCGCGGCTTCGCGATAGGCCGCCTCGCCGACGCGGAGGGTCTCGGCCCGGGAGTAGAGGCCCTCGACAGGACTTCGACGTAGTGCGCGTGCACGCGCACCCCGACCTGGATGCGGAACAGCAGGCCGATCATCCGGCGATCACCAGAGCCAGCCGAACGCCCCGCCGGTCAGCAGCCCGTAGATCAGGCCGTCGAGCGTGTGCTTCAGCGTCGTCGACCAGGGACGGTGGTACCAGATCGATTGCGGCCAGACACCCGGCGGCGTAGGCGATGAACGCGGTCGTGCCCGCGACGCGGAACACGGCGAGGTAGGTCGCGTCCGCGGCCAGCGTCGCGCCCGCGAGGTAGGCGGCGAGCACCGAGACGACGACGATGCAGATGAACCACTGCACGAGCGGCCGCGCCATCGACATCGGGCCGTTCGGGATCACCGTCATGATGAGGTTCGGGCCGCGCGTTCAGCTTCTCGACGAACTCGGGCGTGTTGCAGTCCTTCATGTCCTTGCGGGCGCGGCAGCATGTACTCGCCCGGCTGCAGTCCGAACGGGCGCAGCGCGTCCTGCAGGCGGTCGCCATCGGGCGGCGCCGGCAGCTCGTTGCGGTGCCAGAGCGGCGCCATGTGGATGATCGAGCTCGCGACGAACACGAGCACCGCGGAGGCGAGGATCGGCAGCCAGAGTGCGAAGATTTCGGTCATGACAGGCTCCCTTGCGTGTCGAGTTGATGCCCCTTGCGCCCGCCGCGGACCAGCGCTCCCTCGCCGAGCGAGCTCTCGATCATGACCCGGGCCATGTCGGCGGAGCGGCTGCACGAGCGCCACCGCGCCGTCGTGCAGGAACTTCGAGTCTGCGCACGTGCTGCTCGTTGTTCTCCATGTCCTCCGCGCTCCAGCCGCGCGTGTGCGCGATGAACGGGAACTGCGGGAACTGGCAGCCGAGCTCGGCGAAGAACGTCAGCACCTGGCCGACCACGGCCTGCACGTTGTCCTGGCCGCCGGTGACGATCAGCGAGACGACCTTGTTGCGCAGCAGGTGCCGGTTGGCGATCGTCTCCTGGTTCTGGATGCAGTTCATGCGCTCGATCATCTTGTAGTAGAGGCTGCTCGCGCCGCCCCAGCGGATCGGCGTCGCGACCACGATCACGTCGGCCCAGTGCACGACGCCCTCGTACACCTGGTCCATCTGGTCCTTCGAGTCCATCTGCGTGATCGAGCAGGGCCAGGTGCAGGCGCGCGCGGACTTCGAGTAGAAGCCCTCGCAGGCGCGGAACGCGAGGTCGCGCACGCGGATCAGCGCGCGTCTCGCAGCCGCCGTCGCCGCGCTCGCGCGCGTTCGCGAGCGCGTGCAGCAGCAGGTCCTCGGACGTGCTGTAGCGCGGGTGGCGCTTCGGTCATCGTCGTCGTCGAGAGCCCGAGGATGCGGATCGGGCCCGGTTCGCGCACGCGGCGTCGCGCGCGAGCGGGTGCGGGTCGTGCGGCAGGCGGCCGCGCTTCGTGACGGCGGCCTCCGAGACCAGCACGCGGCCGTTCTCGACCTTGACCGCATGCGAGGGCACGCGGTCCGCCTCGTAGCCCGGCTCGCCCTCGCCGGTCTGCCAGTGGAACTTGTAGTAGTGCCAGGGGCAGACGACGAAGTCGCCGTCGAGCGTGCCCTCGCCGAGCGGCCCGCCGACGTGGTTGCAGATGCCGGAGATGGCGCCGAACGTCGCCGTCGCGGTGCGTCAGCGCGATGCGCTTCGTGCCGACGCGCACTTCCTGCACCGGCTGGCTGCGCGAGCTCGTCGCTCGCGCCGACGTCGATCCAGCCGCCCTGGGTCACCGACCCTGGCCGCGATACAGGAAGGCGACCACCGCGCCGAGCACCAGCGTCATGATCGTGTCGAACACGATCTGCTTGACCGCGAGGATGCCGGGCGTCGGCTGCACGACGTAATAGATGATGTAGATCGGCATGACAGCGAGTACCGCGACCGCGAGGCCGAAGCGCAGGCCCTGCCCGAGCCACGGCTTGTTCTCGACGCCGCGCACGTAGATCCACATGAACGCGCCTGCCATCAGCAGGTGCGCGAGGACATCAGGTGCATCATCTTGCTGCGCCTCGGCCTCCGGGCGCATGAGCCCCGTCGCCGAGGTAGTCGTCGTGCAGCAGCACGCCGTGGATGACGATCCCGCCGGCCATGTAGAGGACGAACAAGACGAGCCAGGCGACCAGGAATTTCTTGTTCATGGGTATTGTTCCCTCCTTGCGCGCGAATCTTACGCCTCGGCGAGGGCCGCCGATCAGCACCGAGCTCATCGAGATCGATCCCGGCACGTCGACGTTGAAGAATTCGGCAGTTTCACCGGGTTGCTGCAGTGCAACCGCGTACAGCAGCGGCAGGTAGTGCTCGGGGTCGGCACGGCAAGGCGCGCTTCGGGTCGCGCGGGGTAGGCGGCGAGCTCATCGTGGCGGCCGGCCGCGATGTGGCCGCGGATCTCGGCGTCGGCGGCGAGCGCCCAGTCGAGCGGCGCCGGGTCGCGGAAGTCGAAAAGGCGAAGGTTGTGCACGATGTTGCCGCTGCCGAGGACCAGCACGCCCTCGTCCCGGAGCGGCGCGAGCTGCCGCGCGAGCGCGTAGTGATGCGAGCCGGGCAGGCGCGTGTCCATGCTGAGCTGCACGACCGGCACGTCGGCCGCGGGTACATCGCGATGAGCACGCTCCAGGCGCCGTGGTCGAGCCCCCGGCCCGGGTCGAGGCCGACGCGCTCGCTGGCGACGAGCGACGCAACGCGCGCGGCGAGCGCCGGATCGCCGGGCGCGGGATAGCGAACGTCGAACAGCGCCTGCGGGAAGCCGTAGAAATCGTGGATCGTCGCAGGCTGTCGCGGCTGCCGTGACATGGGCGCCGCGCGTTTCCCAGTGCGCGGACACGCACAGGATCGCCGTCGGCCTCGGCAGGCGACTCGCGACCGCCGCCCAGCCGAGGTGAAACTCGTTCCGCTCGATGGCGTTCATCGGGTTGCCGTGGCCGATGAACAGGACGGGCATCCTCATGGCGCGCGCGTCCGGCCGATCAGGTCCCACTTGTTGCCGTAGAGGTCGAGGAACACGACGACGGTCCCGTAGTCCTCGTGGCGCGGTTCCTCCGTGAAGCGCACGCCCTGCGAGCGCATGTGCGCGTAATCGCGCGCGAAATCGTCGGTCTCGAGGAACAGGAAGACCCGGCCGCCGGACTGGTTGCCGACGGACTGCTCCTGCTCCGGCGTCGCTGCGCGCGCCAGCAGGAGTGCGCCGCCCTGGCCTCCGGGCGGCGCAATGCGCACCCAGCGCTTGCCGATTCCGAGCGGCGTGTCTTCCAGCAGTTCGAAGCGGAGCGCGCGCGTGAAGAAGCCGATCGCCTCGTCGTAGTCGCGGACCAGCAGCGCCGCCTGGGAGATGAAGCGGCTCATCGCCGCCCGTGCCGGAAGCAGTCGACCGTGTGGTCGTTCGACGATCCCGACGGCCTGCATGAAGGCGTAGCAGATCGTCGTGCCGACGAAGCGGAAGCCGCGGCGCTTCAGCTCCTTGCTGAGCGTGTCGGACAGTTCCGTGCGCGCCGGGAGTCGCTTCGACGAGCGCAGCGGCTCTTGAGCGGCTTGCCGCCGACGAAATCCCACAGGAACCGGTCGAAGCTGCCGAACTCGCGCTGGACCTCGAGGAAGGCGCGCGCGTTCGTGACCGTGCTGTCGATCTTGAGCCGGTTGCGCACGATGCCGGCGTCCTGCATCAGGCGCGCGCGCCGGGCTGCCGTGAAGCGCGCGACTTTCGCCGGGTCGAAGCCGGCGAAGGCGCGCCGGTAGGCCTCGCGCTTGCGGAGGATCGTCTCCCAGCTGAGGCCGGCCTGCGCGCCCTCGAGCGTGATGAACTCGAACAGCACGCGGTCGTCGTGCACCGGCACGCCCCACTCGCGATCGTGGTACTCGATCATGGCCGGCGACCGGGCCCAGCCGCAGCGCTTCATGGTTCGGATCACGAACAGGCGCAGCTCTTCGCTACCCATCGTGATCATGCTGTCGAAGCGGAAGCCCAGCTTGCCGAGCAGGCGCATCGAGGGCTCGTTGTCCATCGTCGTAATCGCCAGGATGCGCCCGACGCCGAGCGTTTCGCGCGCATGCCGCAAGACGGCTCCCGCGGACTCGAGCGCATAGCCCTGCGACCAGTAATCCGGGAAGAAGGAGAAGCCGATGTCGGCGTCGGGCAGGGTGTCGCGCTTCAGCACGCCGCACATGCCGACGTGCCTCGCCGTCGGCCTTGCGCACCACCCGCATGAGGCCATGGCCGTGGCTCGCGTAACTCGCGACGGGACCGTCCGCGATGTAGCGGCGCGCGTCGTCGAGCGTCGTGCACGCCGCGGTCGCCGATGTAACGCAGGAACGAGGGTTCGTTCAGCAGGCGGAGCACGAAGTCCGCGTCGCCCTCGGTGAACGGGTGGAGTTCGAGCCGTTCGGTGTCGATCCGGTTCACTGGTGCAGGGCCCAGAACGGAAGCACCGCGCGGTCGACGAAGGACATCTTGCGGTAGACACCGATCGCGCGGGCGTTGTCCGCGTACACGTGCAGGAACGGCGTGAAGCCGCGGTCGAAGGCGGAATCGCACAGCGCGCCGAGCAGGCGCTGCGCATAGCCCCGGCCCGTGTAGTCCGGGTGCGTGCAGACCGCAGAGAGCTCCTGGTAACCGTCGAGGCGCATGCGCTCGCCCGCCATCGCGGCGAGGCGAGTGCCGTCGTAGATGCCGTATGTAGCTGCCCATCTCGAGCGTGCGCGGCCGGAAGAAGCCCGGAAACACGAGGTCGGTCAGCGCGACCATGTCCGCAACCCGGTCCGCGGACATCGCGGTCACGGGAGGGCCGGGGACCTCGGGCGCGCGGGTCGTACAGATCATCTGCAGCACCGGCTTCTTCGGCTCGAGCTGCCAGCCGGGCGGCGGCTCTGGCGCGATGCCGACGACGAACACGGACTCCGCGTCGTCGACGAGGCTCGTCAGCTGATGAGCGGCGCGCGTCGACGGCTCGCCGATCCCTGCGAACGGCACGATCGCTGCCGGATAGCGCGCGGCGCCGTCCGCGGTGATCGCGAGGCCCGCGTGCTGGGTCGTGAGCGAATGCCAGACCGGATTGTCCAGCGCGTGGGCGGCCACGACGGTTACCTCAGGCGGCGACGCCGAAGGCGCGCCCGATCGCCGCCGTGATCGCCATGGCAATGGCGCCCCAGAACGTGACCCGCCACGCGCCTTTCGCGACGCCCGCGCCCCCGACCCGCGCGGCGATGGCGCCGAGGATCGCGAGGAACACGAGCGAAAGCGCGGCAACCACGCTCATGGCGGCCGCGCGTGGGGCGAGCAGTGCGGCGACGAGCGGCAATGCCGCGCCGGCGGCGAATGCCGCGGCGGACGCCAAGGCCGCCTGGATCGGGCGGGCGCGCAGTGCTTCGGTGAAGCCGAGCTCATCGCGGGCGTGCGCGGCGAGCGCGTCCTTGGCCGCCAGCTGCCGCGCGACCTCGGATGCGAGCCTGGGGTCGAGGCCGCGGCCGACGTAGATCGCGGCGAGCTCGCGGTGCTCCGCCTCGGGATCGTCCTCGAGCTCCCGGCGTTCGCGGGCGAGGTCGGAGTGCTCGCTGTCGGCCTGCGAGCTGACGGAGACGTATTCGCCAGCGGCCATGGACATGGCGCCCGCCACGAGGCCGGCAATGCCGGCAGTCAGCACGGCGGCGCGGTCGGCGCCGGCGGCCGCGACGCCGATCAGGAGGCTGGCGGTCGAGACGATCCCGTCATTCGCGCCGAGGACGGAGGCGCGCAGCCACCCGGTCCGGTGCGTTCCGTGCCGCTCCCTCATTTCTGGTTGAAGGCATAGCGGCCCGGGCCGATGAGGGCGAGGGCGATCGCCGAGAAGAAGAACATGTACTGCACCTCGAGCTTGAGGGCGCCGTTGTCGAGGGCGAGCAGCTCTGCGCCATGCGCGAGCCCGAAGGCGAACAGCATGTTCACCGCGATGACCCAGGCGCCGATGCGCGAATAGAAGCCCGCGATGACAGCGAGCGGCGCGAGCACCTCGCCGACAAAGACGCCGTACTTCAGGAACCCGGGCAGGCCGGCGTTCGCGAGCATGCCGTCGAGCCAGTCGATGCCATTCATCAGCTTCGCGATGCCGTGCAGCAGGATCAGGACGCCGAGCGTGACGCGGAGGATCAGCTTGCCGGTGCTCTCGTTCATTGCGACTCCGTGGAATGGCGGGGATGCCGCCCTAGGATACGACTTTGCGCGCCGGGCGGCGCTCCAGCACGCCGTCGCAATTCGGGCAGCGGCCGGCGAGCGGGCCGTCGGCGCAGTCCGAGCAGAACGTGCACTCGAAGGAGCAGATGACCGCGCCGGCCGAGTCGGCCGGCAGTTCGCGGCTGCAGCGCTCGCAGTTCGGGCGCATCTCCAGCATCAGGACTTGCGGCGGCCGACGACGATCAACACCACTCCGAGGGCGATGGCGGCGATCGACAGCCACTGCGGTATCGCGACGGTTTCCTTGTCCTTGACGGAAAGCTCCATGCCGGCGATCTCGGCGTCGTGCTTCTCCTCGGTGTAGCTGAACTTGCCGCGGGCGAGCCCGAAAGCGCCGAGCGCGATCAGGACGATGGCGACGATGGTCATGGCCTTGCTGTTCATGTCTTGCTGGCTCCTTCGGGATGCTGTTCGGCGGGCGTGAGCGCCTTGACGTCGGCGACGATCATCGTGCCCGTTCCCTCGTTGGTGAAGACTTCGGCGAGCACGCTGTCACGGGCATTGTAGGAGATGACGTGCACGCGCCGCACGCCGCCGCGGATCGCCGACTCGATGGCCGAGGCCTTCGGCAGCATGCCGTCCTCGAGGCTGCCGGACTGCTCGAGGCGCTTGAGCCCGGCGAGATCCGTGTAGGACACGACGGAGCGGGGATCGTCGCGGCGCTCGAGGATGCCCGGCGCGCCGGTGCACAGGATCAGCTTCTCGGCACCGAGCGCGGCGCCGACCGCGGCCGCCACCGTGTCCGCATTGATGTTGAGCACGACGCCCGCGTCGTCCGCCGAAATGGGGCTGACGACCGGCATCAGCCCGGCGTCGAGTTCCTTGCGGATCACCGTGGGGTCGATGGAGACGATGTCGCCGACGAAGCCGTAGTCCACGGACTCGCCATCCACCTGCACGGGCGGGCGGCGGATGGCTCGCACGAGTCCCGAGTCGACGCCTGACAGGCCGACCGCGTCGATACCGAGCTCGCGGCACGCCGCGAGGATGCGGGTGTTGATGAGGCCGTTCAAGACCATCGTGGTCGCGTCGATCGAGCGGTCATCGGTGACGCGACGGCCGCGCACCATGCGCGGCTCGATGCCGAGCGAGCGCTGCATCTCGTCGAGCTGCGGTCCGCCGCCGTGCACCAGCACGACGCGGATGCCGAGGTGGTGCAGGATCGCGATCTGTTCGACCAGCGCGCGCGTTCCCGCGAGGTCGCCGAAAATTGCCCCGCCGGCCTTGACGACGAAGACCTTGCCCTTGTACAGGCGGATGTACGGCGCGGCGCCGCGCAGCGCCGCGATGACGGCCGTCTGGTCGATCCGGTGGGTCACCATCCCGAGAAACTCCTTGGTGCTAGGTCCAGCCCGGCGCAGGCGTGGCGAGGCCTTCGGTCTCGTCAAAGCCCAGCAGCCGGTTCATCCACTGCAACGCGCCGCCCGCGGCGCCCTTCACGAGGTTGTCGATGACCGACATCACGGCGATCGTCCGCCCGTCGCTGGCCGCCGAAAGGTGAGCATAGTTGCTCGTGACCACGTCTTTCACCCGCGGTGGGTCGTCGAGTACCCGCACGAATGGCTTTCCGGCATAGAAGGTGCGCAGCGCCGCGATCGCGCCCGCGGTGTCGAGCGGCTGCGCGAGCCGCGCCTGGACGGTCGCGTGGATCCCGCGCGCAAAGGGCCCGGAATGCGGCACGAAGGCGACCTGCCCGTCCTGGCCGGTTGCCGCGCGGGCGAGCGCGTTGATCTCCGTGCCGTGGCGGTGGGCGAGGGCGCTGTAGGCGTAGAGGTCGCTGTGGCGCAGCGGATGGTGGGTGCCTGGAACGGGACTGCGGCCCGCGCCGGTGCTGCCGGTCACAGCCGAAACGAAGATCGGCCCGTCCGCGAGGCCGAGCTTGAGAAGCGGCACTACGGCGAGAAGCGAGGCCGTGACGAAACAGCCCGGGTGGGCGACGTGCGGAGTCGGCGAGCGGGCGAGATGCTCGGGCACGGCGCAGGTGAATTCCCTCGCGCGCGCGGGGGCGCCGTGAGGATGCTTGTACACGCGTTCGTACTCGGCGAGATCCGCGAAGCGATAGTCCGCGGAGATGTCGACGACGGCGGGATTCGCGCCGCGGGCTGCCGCGGCAGTCAGCAGGCCGTCGATCAGCGCGTGGGAAACGCCGTGCGGCGCGGCCGCAAGGACCGCGCTCCTCGGATGCCGCGCCGCGACGGCGGTCGCATCCGCGATCGAGACGTAGCGCAGGTCGCCGCAGGCCGCCGCGAGGTGCGGGAACGCGCGGGCCACGGGTTCGCCAGGCTGGCTGTCGGAGGCGATGGCGGCGAGCTCGAGGCGCGGGTGGCCGAGCGTGAGCCGGAGCAGCTCGCCGGCGACGTAGCCCGTGCCGCCGAGGATGATCGCGGGGACGCGCGCGCTCATTCCCCGGCCCCGATCTCGCGCGAATGGGCGACCTTGTCGAGGCCCGCGGCCGCGATCACGCAGTCGCCGAGCGCGGCGCCGTTGGTCATCGCGTTGAAGGCCGGCACGTTCAGCCGCTCGCGGATGATGTCGACGCCGACGGAATTGTCGGTGGAGGGACCGGTGACCGCCGCGGGCTCGATGCCGAAGCGCTCGCGCAGCAGCTTCACGCCGCCCCAGGCCGCGACCGGGTCGTTCGCCGACAGGACCACGGAAGTCAGCGCCTGGCGGATGTCCGGCGCGTCGAGGATCGCCTCGACGCCGTAAGCGCCGAGGATGCCGTCGCCGAGCTCGAACACGATGACGTCGGGCCGCCCGGCGGACATCTCGGTCAGCATCGTGCGCGTGAGCGCGGGTCCCGTCTTCGGCGTCGTGGTCACGATGCCGAAGTCGGTGAAGATCATCGAGCGCCGCGCGCCCGAGTCCTCGAACGCGAGGATGTCGCGCCTGAGCGAGACGCCCGTCGCCTTGAATGCGTCGACGACGAGGCCGCGATGGCGCATGCGCGAGATCATCGCGCAGGCGGCCGCCGTCTTGCCGGCCTCCATGCAGGTGCCGGCGAGCGCGACGACCGGCACGCCGTTCGCCTCGAGCACGGCGTCGTAGTCGAGCTTGCGCATGCCGACGCGCGCGGGGACGCCGATGCGCTCGCCGAGATAGGGAAAGTGCAGGACCGCCCCGAGCACCCGGCAGTCGAAGGGCCGGCCCTTGTCGGGATTCACGGAGTCGCACACGCCGAGCACGCCGCCCATGTTCAGCATCTGGATGACGTCGCCCGGGGCGAGCTTTTCCGGAAGGTGGCCGGAGTAGCCGAACAGCGCCTTGCGGTGGCCGAGCGCGCCGACGACGACGTTTCCGCGCGCCACCTTGGCCATGCGGCCGCTGGTCAGCTCCAGCGTGTTGTACTGCGACTTGTCGGTGAGGATCTCGACCGCCAGCACGATGCCTTCCTCGCAGGGAATCTCGCTCGAGACGCGAAGCTCGTGCGACAGGCCGCAGGCCTGCGTGACCGACGCGATCTGGTCCACGATGATCGACTTCATCTAGGGCCTGTTCACGCTACGGGAATCGCTGCGTTGCTGGCCAGAAAGCGCGCAGGCAAGGCGCGAGGCCCGCGGTTGGGTGGGCCCCAACGAGGGCCGAGCAACGCCGCATGCGCGCTTTCTGGCCGCAACCCGTAGGGACGGGGCGGATTTGCCCCCTCGCGGTGTCGCTCCTCGTTCAGATATTCCCGATATCCTCACTCGTCGCTCCTTGCGACGGGGCCAATCCGCCGCCGTCGCAGTCGATCCCCGTAGCGTGAACAGGCCCTAGTCCTCGATCCGGTATTCGATGTCGCCGGCCGACTCCTGGCCGGACTCCGCCGAGATCTCCCAGCGGTCGCCTATCGTGTAGCGCAACTTCAGCGTGTTGATCTCGTCCACGAGCGAGATACCGTAACTGACGTAGAGGCGTGGCGACAGATATTTTCCGAGCACGAACTCGCTTCCGGTTTCCGAGTCCTGCGTGAGGCCGATGTCGTCGAGCCCCACGTACTTGCCGAGCTGGCCGGCGAGAAACGCGCCGCCCTGTTCCGTGGTGCTGACACCGTCGTCCGGCGCACCGGGATCGCCCTGGATGCTCGAGCGGCCGACGATGAGCATCGAGGCGATTTGCGACTGCGGCAGGCTCGGCTGGGAAAAGAGCGTGAGCTGCGGCCGGCGCAGCGGCCCGCGTGCGATGACGCCTACCTTGTAGCCGGGCAACTCGCGGATTGCGCGGAGGTCAACGCCCGGGTCCGTCATCGGCCCGCCGGTGAAGAGCAGGCGCCCGCGCTCGATCTCGAGCTCGCGGCCGTAAGCGTTGTACTCGCCTTCCTTCACCTCGAACTCCCCGGACCCGATCGCGCTCTCGTTTGGCCGCATGCGCGTGCGGACGGCGCCAGTAATCGTCGCAGACAGGCCAAAGGCCTTCACCGACACCTTGTCCCCGAGCGCGAGGCGCACGTCGCTCGTGACCAGGAAAGGCTTGCCATCGCTGCTTCCAGCCTCCGGCAGGACGATCCGCTCGTCGGAGGACGCAAGCACCGCGCCGGCCGTGTCCGCCGGCAGGATGCGCGCCTCGGGGATTGCGACTTCGCCAGTGACGTCGATGCGCCGGTCGTCCAGCTTGAACCGGAGGTCGGGCGAGGCGAGGACGCGCGCCTCAGGCACGTTTGCGACCAGGAGCCGCTCGCCGGTGAGTGCGAGTTCGCCGTTCACCCGGCGATCGCGCCAGCCGAACCGGCCGTCGACCTCGAGCGTCCCGTCGCCCGCCTTGCCCGCGGCACGGATCGTCAGGGACGTGTCCGCAAGGCGCAGCGTCGAGGTGAGGTCACGCAGGCGCAGGTTCGTCTGGTAGAAATCGAGAGTGCCATCCGCGAGTCGCGCTTCGCCGGCAAGCACCGGTGCGCCGGCGCGGCCGGCAACCGTGAAGTCGAGGTCGGCTTCTCCGGAAGCGTTGTCGATCGCGTCGACTAGCAGCGGCAGCAGGTTGAGCTGCCTTGTGCGTCCGCGCACCGTGCCGCTGATCGGCAGGTCCGCGAACGCGGCGTCCGGCAGGCGCGTCGCCTCGAGTGCCACGGCGAGGTCGAGGTCGGCGGCATCCGTCACGCGCAGTTCCAGCCGATGCCGGCCGGCGTCCGAGTCGAGGGAGAGCCGCGTATTGCCGAGCGCGACAGTGCGATCCTGGCCGCTCGCCGATTGATAGGTGAGCGCAGCGTCGCGGATCTGTGCGTCGAGGTCCGCGATCCAGGGCTCGCCGGGCCGGCCGGAAGCCGTCACCTTGGCGGAGAGAAGCCCGCGATAGCCCGGTGCACCCCGGCGCTTGGGGTCGAGCGCCTCGAGCGGGAATGCATCCGTGTCCGCCTCGAGCGACCATGCGCCGCCCGCGTTCCAGCGACCGCCAAAACAAATGCGCCGCGTCTCATAGGCGAGGCACACGGGCTCCAGCGCGGCGTCCCGGCTGCTGGCCGTCAGCCGGCTCGTCGAAGAAAGCTTCCAGGGCACGGTCCGCGGCCCGCTTGCGGTGATGTTTTCGAGCGCGAGCGTGTAGCGATCGTCGGCCCAGCCGCCGCGTCCGCGCAGCGACACGGCGTCCCGGCCTGCGCCGACCCGGAATGTCAGCGCGTGGTCCTGCGCCAGGCCGTCCAGCGAGAGTCGCGTGTCGGAAATCGCGAAGCCCGCGATCGTGATGCCGTTCGAGCGGAGCCGCAGCCAGGAATGCTCGCGGCCTTCGCGATCGATGCGGCCGTCGACGGAGAGGACGACTGCGCGGTGAGACCCGTAGGCCAGGTCGTGTCCGATGAAGCCGATTGCGAGTGAATGACCGCGCAGTCCCACAGTCGCGTTCACCTCCCCGCCGAGCTCGGGCAGGATCGCGGAGAGGTCGTCCGAGACCAGGCGGGCATCGAGGTTGGCGCCGCGGCCGACCACGCCGTCTGCCTGCAGCCGCGCCGGTCCGAGCGACAGTTCGAGGTCCTCGAATTCGAGGCGGCCCGGTGCGCGCGAAAGCCCGCCGCTGCCGCGCGCGGGCTGGCCGCGGAACACTCCGTCGAGGGCGCGGATCCTTGCGGACCACGGGCCGTCCGCCGCGAAGCCGTTGCCGGACGCCGAGTATCCAAATCCCAGCTTGCCCGGCAGCGCCGGACGCAGTTGCGATGGATCGATGCCGGCGGCGCGCCCGGAAACGGTCCAGGCCGGACTGTCTCCGCGACCGAGCGAACCCGCAAGCGTCACGCGACCGCCGAGTACGCGCCACGAGGACTCCTCGATCAGGAGTGCCGCAGCCTCGAAGTGGCCTGACGCCTCGCCGGCGAACGACGGACCCTGAGCCGGCACGAAGTCGCCGCTCACGCGATAGCTGAACTCGGTCCAGCCCTGCGCCTGCATCGTGCCGCGCGGCGAGGCGATGAGCGCGTCGCCGGCGAGTGGCCAGCGGAATGCGTCCCAGGATGCGGCAACGTCGAAAGCCGGTGCGTCCCCGGCCTGCAGGGTGCCGGATGCGCGAACGTCGAGCCCGGGCGCCGCTACGAGCCTGATGGACTCGAAAGTAACGACCGGGCTCGCATAGCTCGCGCGTGCATCGACGTCGATGCCGTTTGCCGGCAGGCCCTGCCCGTGCACCGTGCCGCGCGCGGCATAGCGCAGGCGATCGCCGTCGAACTCGAGCGAGGCCGCGAGCGGGCCCACCGGCGGCTTCTCGATCCACTGCGCGAGGTCGAGCGATTCGATGTCGGCCTTGCCCCGGAATGTGAGCTGCGAGGTGAGGTCGCGGATCTCCGCCTGGACGCGGCCGCGGGCCGGCGCTGCGACCTGGGAGTCGACGAGAAGGCGTTCGAGGTCGCCGGTCGCGCGGGCGATGCCGGCGACGAGGTTGCCTTCGGTGATCGACCACGCGGTCGTGGCGTCGAGCGCGAGCGGCTCGCGCGCGAACAGCGTTCCGCCCGCGCCGGCGATGGCCCAGCCGGTCGAGCGTGCGTGCACGCCCTTGAATTCGAGGCGCGTGCGCGTGATCCGCGCCGAGCCCCGGATGTCACGAAACGACGTCTCGGTTCCGGTCGGAGACGCGATCAGGAGGCTCCCGACGGCGGCATCGTCCACGGCAACCGTGAGCCATCCGGGCATGAACGACGGCGGGCGCGACGGACCGCTCGCCGGGTGCAGCGCGATGACCGCCTCGCGGACTCTCACGTCGTCCGCCGAGATCCGGCCGGCCAGGATCTCGAGCGGCTCGTAGTCCGCCTCGAGGCCCGATATACGGATCGAGGCGCGCGGATGCTCGATCTCGACCGCATCGACGACGAGCGGGCCGATCAGCCGGCCGCTCGCGCCTTCGACCCGGATCTTCACGCTGCCGACCGATTCGACGAGCGTTACGGCACGGCGCAGTCCCGCCTCGGTGGTCACGAGCCAGGTCGCGGCGAGCAGGACCGCGAACAGCAGCAACGCGATTGCCGCGAGCGACCACTTGACCCACTTTCGCGCCGGCCAGTGCATCTCAGAACTCCGGCGTGAAATTGATGTGGAAGCGCGGGCTGCGGCTGGTGTCCGAGATCGACTGCGCGACGTCGAGGCCGACGCTCAGGAACGGCAGCCGGTAGCGGATGCCGATGCCGGCGGAATACTCGAGCGGATCGCCGAACTTGTCGAAGGCGTTGCCGGCGTCCACGAACACCGCGCCGACGAGGTTCTTCGGCAGGTTCCGTTGCAGCTCGAATGTCCCCGTCAGCAGGTGGCGACCACCGACCTTGTTGCCGTTGGCGTCGACCGGCGACAGCTCCTCGTAGCCGTAGCCGCGCACGCTCTGGTCGCCGCCGGCGAAGAAGCGGTATTGCGCCGGCAGCTCCTCGAAATCGCCGACGACGCTCGCGCCGATCTCCGCGCGCAGGTAGATGTACCAGTCGTCGTTCAACTTGAAGCGGCGATCGTCCCGCACGTCGACGCGCGTGAAATTCGTGTCGGATCCGAGCTGGCTGGTGGAAGCGAGCACCTCGGCGCGAAAGCCGGTCGGTACGGCGTTCGTGCCGAGGAAGTCCGGCGGAAGCCTCGCGAACGTGATCCCGGGAACGAGCAGCTGGCTGCGCTTGCGATCGACCTCCGTGGAGCCGCCGCTGGCGTTCGTGATCTCGTCCTCGGTGGCGTCGAGCGTGACCGAAAGCACGCGCTGCCAGCGTCCGCGGACCTGGGTGAGGCCGACCTTGAAGGTGGCGCCGCTCGTCTCGACGTCCGCGTTCTGCTCGGTGAAGCCGCGCAGCTCGAAGGCGAGCTTTTCCAGTGCCGGGTCCTGCCAGGGAATGGCGTAGGTCAGGGTGACCGAGTCCTCGATGCCGGAGGTGAGTACCTGCGCACGCAACCGATGGCCGCGGTCGTTGAACTGCCGGTCCTCCCAACCGAGCTTCGCGCGCGCCCCGGTGTCCGTGCCGTATCCCGCGGCAATCGTGTAGACGTGCCGCCGGTTCTTCTCCGAGGTGACGCGGATGGGCACGATGTGCGCCTGGCGGTCGCGCTCCGCGGGCAGGACCTCGGCGAGCGAGAAATAATCAGAGTCGTCGAGCGCGAACTGGGTGCGCAGCAGCGCCTCCGCGCTGTACCAGTCTCCCTCGCGATAACGCAGGTAGCGTCGCATCAGGCTGTCGCGCACCACGTTCTGCTCGATCGTCGTTGCACCGAAGCGGTAGCGCTCGCCGGTCGCGAGCGAAATCCGTGCGCGCGCCGTGCGCGCAGCCGGGTCGACGGCAAGCTCGCCGGTAGTGAATTCCGCGTCGAGGTAGCCATGGCCGAGCGCCGCGCGCAGCAAGTCGCCTTTCAACTGGTCGTAGGCCGGGTGGCTCAGCTGCTCGCCGGTGCGCAATGGGGAACGCTCGAGCGCCCGCTTGATGAAGGGTTCGTCGCGGCCCGGGCCCGTGACTTCGACCGACTGGTCGACCAGCGTCACGGGCTTGCCGGGATCGATCTTCACGACCGCGTACCAGCGCCCCTCCTTTTCAGTGAGGCCGGTCGTCACCTCGGGCTCGTAGTATCCGAAGGGCCTGAGCGCGTCCTGCGCCTCCGCCGGGGCGCGCTGCACGAGCCTGCCGATCATCTCTCCGTCGAGTTCGGGCGAGGCGGAGAGGCGGTGCAGGCTCGAGAGCGCGCGCACGTTCTCCAGCAACGGGCCTTCAACGCCGACGAATTCGACGGCAACCTTCGACTCGTCCTTCTCGTCCTTGCCGAAGGTCGGCAGCGACGGGAATGCGGCGCGCGACGTGGACGGCGCCAGGAACGCCAGGCAGAGGGCGGCGACGAGGAGGCGCGGCATGGCGAATCAGTCCAGGCGCCGGCGGCGGCGTTTCAGTGCCCAGACGATGAGCGCGACAATCGCGACCAGGGCGACGACGGGAAGCAGGAGCGCGAGCGCGGCCAACAGAAGGGAACCGCCCAGTTCGGCGGTCGAGTAGACGGGATTGCCGATTCCGCCCGATGCGGCGCCCGTCTTCGCGCGACCGAAGGCATTCAGTGCGTGGCCCGCGGTCGCGACCGCACCGCCGGCGCCGATGGCGGTCAGCCAGCGCAGCCAGTCGGGCAGGCCGACCATCACGCCGGCGGCCGCCACGATGCCCGCGGCCACGGCGACCGGCGCGCCGAGCAGGTCGAGCACGTGATCGACGCCGGGCAGGTAGTAGGCCGCGATTTCCGCCGCCGTCGCGACGGACAGCGCGACGAGCACCACGGGCTCGCCGAGCCAGTCGAATCCGCGCGCCGGCTCCACGTAGCCGAAATGGATCGCGAGTCCCGCGGCGAGCAGGGGCACGAAAGCGCGAAAGCCCGCCGCGGCAGCGAGCGCGAGCCCGGTCGCGACCGACAGGACGATGCTCAGGGGTTCAGCCATTCGTCTATCAGGCGGTACGCGATCGACTGCGAGAACGGCATCATCGAGCCGCCGCGCAATTCGTCACGATGGAACCAGCGGGCATCCTCGAGTTCGCGGTCGCCGAGGCGCACTTCGGTGGAGAGCGCCTCGGCGCGGAACCCCAGCATCAGCGAACGCGGAAACGGCCAGGGCTGCGAGGACTGGTAAGTCATGGCGCCGGTCTCGATGCCGGTTTCCTCGAGCACCTCGCGGCGCACCGCGTCTTCGAGGCTCTCGCCGGGCTCGACAAATCCCGCGATGGTCGAGTAGCGGCCCGCGGGCCAGCCGGGCTGGCGCCCGAGCAACGCGCGGTCGCCATCGGTCACGAGCACGATGACCGCGGGGTCGACGCGCGGGAAGGACTGCGTCTCGCAGCCCTTGCGCGCGCAGGTCATGACGCGGCCGTTCTGCTGCGGGACGGTCGGCGCACCGCAGCTGCCGCAAAAGCGGTGGCGGTGACGGAAGGAGATCATTGCGCGGGCAAAGGCAACCAGCCCTGCCTCATCGTGCGGCAGCAGCGCCGCTGCGAGGCGCAGGTCCGCGAACTCGACTCCGCCCTCGAGCGCGGGCGGGGTCGCAGCCTCGATCTCCGTCGTGAAGATCGCAAGCCCGCGATACTCGCCGAGGAGGATCAGCTCGTTGACGTCGATGCCCGCGAACGGCCCGCTGTCGAAAGGCAGCAGGCAGGCGGAAGGGGACGGCAGGCGCACGACCGGGCAGCGCGACTTCCAGACCGGAATCAGGCGCGCGGAACCCTCCGCAATCGCGCGCGCGAGGGCCTCGGCGTCGGCGTTCGCGAACTTGAGTCGATCGACATGCGGCCCGGCAAATACGTTGGGGCGCATTCCTTCCCGTTCCTGGCAGGCGAAGGACGCATTCTAGCAGTCGCCTACCGAGAGCCCGGGCCGTGCAGGCGGCCGGGTGGCGGAGCAAAACTCGCAGGACTTCGGCCGTTCCGCGTAACGCATCACGACGAGCAGGCTCCCGCAGCCCTCGCAGTCGTCGAGGCAGATCTCATTCTGCTTCTCGAGCGAGCGCAGGAGATGACAGGCGTGCTCGAAGGAGATCTGCGGGTGCTCGAAGAGGCTCGCGAAGGTCTCGTAGGCCTCGCAGAAGCTCTCGCCCCAGCGCAGGTGCTCGACGGCGCCGGGTACCGCGGCGCCCTCGCGCCGCAAGAGCCCGAGGATGCAGAGCAGGGTTGCGAGTCCCGCGGCTTCGCGCCGAATGCCGGGGTTGCGCATGAAGAACGCGCTCTGGCGCGGGCTCTTGCCGCGGTGGCGGCGCACCTCGCGCCGTCCCGCATCGGCGACGTAGGAGCGGTAGAGCTTGCGGATGCGGTCGTCCGTGAGGCCGGTCCAGCTGCGTATGGTCCGCGTGCGCGCCTCGTGACCGATGAGCCGCAGGGCCAGGTCGAGCCGCAGCCGGTCACGCGTGTATCGATCGTCGGTGATGCGCATGAATGTCGCCTTGACGCTATTTAATGGTACTGGTAGTTTCGTACCAGTCAATCCTAAGCTGGCCCCAGAGCCGGCGAATCGCGAAATGGCGCGTCTACGGGGAGAAATGCCATGAATCGCCAACAGCCACTTGCGCTCGCGCCGCCGGCGGGCGACGCCGACTGGTCGGAACGCAGCCTGCTCGACGGCGCGACCCGCCGGGCGCTGGTATCGATCAACCTGGCGTTCCTCGACCTCGCCGGTGAGCTGGCGGAAGAAGGGCGGCTCAAGCAGATCCCGGGGCTGCCGCCGCGTGCGATCGACTCACTGATCGGGCTCGAGGCGGGCCCGCGGTTGTGCGAACGATTGCCGTTCGCGCTGTTCGACCTGCGCTTTTCCGACGGCGGCTTCTGGTCGGCGGAGGTGGCGGCGGCGGGTGGCGTGCAGGACGCGACGACCCAGCCGGCGGTCGACGAGCGGATCGTCGCGTTCACGCGCGCGGCCGTCATGGTCGTGTGGCACTTCGCGCAGACGCGCGCCTCGGGCGCCAGGCTGGTATTCGGCGCTTCTCCCGCGACCGTCGCTGCGATCGCGGGGATGCCGGTTGCCGCCGTCGAGCGGCTCGTGCGCCGCGTGGCGGCCGCGCTCTCGGCCCGCTTCGGCTCGCGCGCGCGGTTCTGGCTCCAGTTCGAGGGTTGCGCGGCGCGGCCCGACCCGCGTGCGGTCGACCTGCTGCGGCAACTGGGGTTGCAGATCCAGGGCGCGGAGAGCGCCCGCGGTCAATCCCTGCAGCGACGCCAGCGCCGGAACGTCGCGTGAGATAATCTCGCGCCTCATGCAGGCGCTCTCCATCCGCGGGTTGACCAAGACCTACGCCAACGGCGTGCAGGCGCTGCGCGGCATCGACCTCGACGTCGCGGAAGGCGATTTCTTCGCGCTCCTGGGCCCGAACGGCGCCGGCAAGACGACATCCATCGGCATCATCATGTCGCTCGTCGGCAAGACGGGCGGGACCGTCTCCGTCTTCGGCCACGACATCGACCGTGCGCTCGACCGGGCCAAGTCCTGCATCGGCCTCGTGCCGCAGGAAATCAACTTCAACCAGTTCGAGAAGGTGTTCACGATCATCGTGAACCAGGCGGGCTTCTACGGGATTCCCCGCGCGCTTGCGGTCGAGCGCTCGGAGAAATACCTCAAGCAGCTCCAGCTCTGGGACAAGCGCGACGCCATCGCGCGTTCGCTCTCCGGCGGCATGAAACGCAGGCTCATGATCGCGCGCGCGCTGGTGCATGAGCCGCGGCTCCTGATCCTTGACGAGCCGACGGCCGGCGTCGACATCGAGATCCGCCGCAGCATGTGGACCTTCCTGCGCGAGATCAACGAACGGGGCACGACGATCATCCTGACGACCCACTACCTGGAGGAGGCGGAGACGCTCTGCCGCCACATTGCGATCATCGACGGCGGCCGGATCATCGAGAACGACACGATGTCGGGCGTGATACGCAAGCTCTCCCAGGAGACCTTCGTGCTGAACTTCCGCTGCGCGACCGCGGCGGTCCCGCAGCTGCCCGGTTACGTGACGAAGCTCGTGGACGACCACACGATCGAGGTCGAAGTCATGCGGGACCAGGGCCTCAATGACATTTTTGCGCGGTTGTCGCAGCAGGGGATCGAGGTCGTGAGCATGCGCAACAAGGTGAACCGGCTCGAGGAGCTCTTCATGCGCCTCGTCGAGCGCCGGGACGCGCCGTCGGCGGAGTCGCGCTGAAGTGCAGGAAGAGTCCCTCGCGCGCATCCGGCGCATCGGCTTCCAGACCATCATGCGGCGCGAGTTCGGCCGCATCATGCGCATCTGGGGCCAGACGCTGGTGCCGCCGGCCGTCACCGCGGCGCTGTACTTCCTGATCTTCGGCAGCCTCATCGGCCAGCGCATCGGGCAGATGGACGGCTTCGACTACATGCAGTACATCGCCCCCGGCCTCATCATGATGGCCGTCATCAGCAACTCCTACGGCAACGTCGTCTCGAGCTTCTTCGGCGCAAAGTTCGGCAAGCACATCGAGGAGCTGCTGGTCGCGCCGCTGCCCAACTGGCTGATCGTGCTCGGCTACGTCGCGGGCGGCGTGATGCGCGGGTTGCTGGTCGGCGTGGTGGTCACCGGCGTTGCGCTCTTCTTCACCCACGTGCCGGTCGCGCACCCATTCCTCATCATCGGTTCCGTGTTGCTGACTTCCGTGGTCTTCGCGCTCGGCGGCCTCTTCAACGCCATCTTTGCGAAGAACTTCGACCAGATCTCCTGGTTTCCGACCTTCGTACTGACGCCGCTGATCTACCTAGGCGGCGTTTTTTATTCGGTCACGCTGCTGCCGCCGTGGGCGGAGCGGCTGTCGTACGTGAACCCGATCCTCTACATGGTGAATGCGTTTCGCCACGGGTTCCTCGGGGCCAGCGACGTCGACCCTGCCGTCGCGTTCGTGATCATGGGAGCCTTCGCCGTCACGATGTACGCGATCGTCGTCCTGCTCATGAACCGCGGCACCGGCATCCGGGAATAGGGGACGGCACCGTGTGCGGGCGCTACGCCTTCTTCTCGCCGGCCGAGGCCGTGCGTCGCACCTTCGCGCTCGACGACGTGCCCGCACTCGAGCCGCGCTACAACATCGCGCCGACCCAGGACGTGCCGGCGGTGCGCGCGGGTGAAGAGGGAGCGCGCAGTTTCGCGATGCTGCACTGGGGGCTCGTGCCCAAGTGGGCCAAGGAGCGCGCCATCGGCAACCGCATGATCAATGCGCGCTCCGAGACGCTCGCGGAGAAGCCGTCGTTTCGCGACGCGTACCGGAAGCGCCGCTGCCTGGTGCTGGCGGACGGATGGTACGAATGGCAGGTCACGCCCGGGGGCAAGCAGCCGTGGTTCATCCGCAGGAAGCCGGCGCAGTCATTCGCGTTCGCGGGGCTCTGGGAACGCTGGAAGGACCCGGCCGGCGGGGCGATGCTCGAGTCCTGCACCATCATCACGACCGAAGCCGCGCCGTCGATCCGCAAGATCCATGAGCGCATGCCGGTGGTCCTTGCCGACACCGACTGGGATCGCTGGCTGGACACGGCATTCTCGGACACCGACACCCTGTCGGCGTTGTTGAAGCCCTATGCGGAGGACGCGCTCGAGGCCTGGCCGGTCAGCCGCGAGGTCAACGCGCCGAAGAACCAGGGCCCCGCGCTGATCGCCTCAGCGGGCTAGGCTCACTTCCGGGTCCAGGCCCCGGACTTCGACTTGTAGTACCAGCCCGCCCGAGCATTCGCGATCCAGCGCTCGGCGAACGTACTGCGGATATCCGCTTCCCACTCCGGATGGCCGTTCGCGCCGGCGATCTCACGGTAGAGCGAGTTGCGGTCGGCGTTGTCGTCGGCCACAAGCTTCTTGAGCTTGTTGCGGTCGGCGAGGGCGACGCTGTTCGCGTCGCGGACCTCGAGCAGGCCGTCGGTGGTCAGGCCGACCGCGCCCGAGCTGAAGAATGGATCGAGCTGGCCCGCGCGGCCCTTCATGGACGCGGTGAGCGCGCGGATCGCCGGGCTCGAGATGTCGATGTCGGCCTGGGCATGCGCCGCCGGGATGACGAAGTCGAGCGCGGCAACGAGGACGTCACCCGCGTAATGGCCGAGCGAGGATTGCTCGTTGCCGGCGGGCTTCGGGCCCTGCTCCGGTCCCCAGATGTCCTCGATGATGCGATCGGCGGCCTTTTCCGCGGCGGCAGCCGGGAAATAGACGTTGATCGTCACGCACGCGGCGAGCGCGAGGACGGAGGCGGCAATCCCTGCAGTGATCCAGCGCATCATGGGTGTCATCTTGGGCTTCCCGGCTGAACGGTTCCTGAACCGATTCTAGCGCAGCATTTCGCGCTACTCGACGACGATTTCGGACTCCATGACCGCGCCGAGCTGGCGGACCAGCGTGGTCCACGCGACCCGCGTCTGGCTGCCGATCACGTTGATGCGCGGCAGGCCCGCGCCCTTCACGATGTAGTAGCCGCCGGGCGCGGGCACGACGCCGCCCATCACGCAGACATCGTTCGCGAGCCGGCAGCTGAGGCCGAGCCGGTCGTAGCCGAAGTCGTCGAAGAACCGGAGGAACCCGCCCTGCAGCGCCGCCGCGACGCTGCCGCCGCTGCCGCCGCCGATCGACGACAGGTTGGTCACGGCGCGCTGGCTGATGCGGTGCTTCGAACGGTCGTCGGGCGGCGTGTAGAGGAACGCATCGAAGGCCTCCGGCATCCAGTCGAAGGTCTCGAGGTCCGAGATGTACCCGGAGAGGCGGCCCGTGATCGAGCCGAACTCGAAGGTGCGCGTGACCATCTCGAGGTCCAGGTTCTCGATGCCGATGTCCGCGAACATCCGGGGGTACTTGCCGAGCGGCTCACGCAGGCTGAGTTCCCGGACGGCGACGCGGCCGTCGAAGACACGCGCCTCGAGGGCGCCGTCGAGCGTCACCACGCCGTCCCGCAACTGCAGCCCGGGGATCACTCCTTCCAGGCTGCCCTGGAATTCGGGCCAGCCGAAGGCGCGCGAGAGCAGGGCGACGCTGATCGGCCGGATCGCAGCGTCGAAGCGCACGTACATCTCTTCGGTGCCGGCATGGCGCACGCGAAGCGTTTCGATCGCGAGGCCGCCGTCGAAGACCGGGATGGTCACCGCTTCGAGCAGGCGGAAGTGCCGGCCCGTGGTGGAGAACGGCAGTGAGGCTGCGCCGAGCTCGAGGCCCCACAGGCGGCCGGATTCCCACGCCAGCCGCGACTCGAACAGCGCGTCGTCGATGCTCCCCGCGAGCGCGCTGCGCGTCGCGTCGTCAAACCAGTTGAAGCGGCCGCGGAGCCCCGCCAGCGAGACGGCAGTCGTCGGGCTCTCGATCGTGACGTCCTCGAGTTCGAACGTCGCGCGCATCGGCAGGTCGTCCTCGATCTCGACGTCTCCGCGAATGACGCCGTCCCCGACCACGTCGCGGAAAGCGCTGTCGATCAGGAAGGGCTGCGCGTAGGCCGGCAGCGCGTCCGCGATTTCGAGCGACTCGATCCGGATGCGCGCCTGCGGCAGCAGTGCGCCGGGACCGAAGTTGAGCGCGACCGATCCGTGCGCGCGCAGGACACCCTGGTGTTCCAACGTGAATTCGCGTGCATCGAGACGCAGGGCTTCAGTGTCGAAGTCCCCGGAGAATCCGAAGGCCGCGCCATGTGCGCCGAAATCCAGGAACACGGGGTCGCTGTAGGCCTGGCCAGCCGTCATCGCCAGGTTGCCGCGGGTCGCGAGCCCGCCCGACCCGTTCGCGCTCGCTTCCACCTTGAACGAGCCCGTGAGCTTTTCTCCCGCAAGCGCACCGGCCGAGTCCGAGAACCCGAGCGCGTCGAACTTCATGTCCGCATCGGCGGATTCCAGCGCATCGCCCGCGCCCGTTGCACGGAACTCGCCGGCCGCATCGCCGGATACGGTGAAGCCTTCGGGCAGGGGCAGCCCAGGGTGCGAGTACCTGCGCGGCCTGCGCGACATCGAGTCCCGCAAGCCGCGCCCGAGCACGCCATTGTGGTCCCGCGAGTTCCACGTCGACGCGACCGCGTCCGCCTGCGACGGCGAAACTTTCGAAGGCGAGCGACAGCCGGCCATCCGCGGAGCGGCGCGCCGTGAAGCGCGTGTCCTGCAGGCCGAGCGTGCCGAGAGACCCCGCGAGCCGGCCGCCCTCGCAGGAAAGCTCGTCGCCCGTGATGCGTAACGACGCGCAGTCGACGGCAAAGGAGGACAGGGGGCCTGTTTCGGCGATACCCCGGACGCGGGCAGCCCGCAGCCGTACGGCGCCATTGGCTCCGGTAGCCGCCGACCAGGCGGCCTCGAGGCCCTCGACCTGCAGCCCGCCGAAATCGGCCTCGCCGGCGGTTACGCTCACGCGGCCGGCGGCACAGGCGGGCCCGATCGTCGATGCGAGGGCGATGGCCGTCGCCAACGTTTGCGACCATTTCGGGGTCCAGCGCATCCTAACCATCGTGAAATTGTCGCATGGCATGACGGCAATGCTCGGCCTGATCGCCGCGGTCGCAGCTGCAGAACCGGCGACCGACCTCGACGCGATCGTCGCCCGGCACGTCGAGGCCCGCGGCGGGAAGGCGTCCATCGAGGCCATTCGCGCATTCGAATGCGACATCCGCATCGTCGAGCCGACCTTCGAAGTGGACGGCGTCTACGTGGCGACACGCGACGGGCGCATGCGCGTCGACATCCTTGCGGATGGCCAGCGCGTTTTCACGGAGTCGCTCGATCGCGGCCGCGCGTGGTCGTGGTCGCCGGATGCCGGCGTACGCAATGGCTCGGTGGCGGGCGCCTTGGCGCTCCGCCACGGAATCGAGCTGCCATTCAAGCTTTTCGGCCTCCATGAAGTGCGGGACCGCGGGCATCGGCTCGAGTTCGTCGGACGTGAGGTTTTGGACGGCACGAACTACCAGGTACTTCGCCTGACGCTGGACGACGGCTTTGAATCCCTCTATTTCCTGAACCCGGCTACCGGGCTGATCGACCGGGACCGGCAGCGGCGTGCGTTGCACGTCGACGTCGACCCCACGCCGGAATGGATCGAGACCTCGTACGAGGACTATCGGCCGATCAGCGGCGTGATGTTCCCGCACCGGCAGGTCGAGCGACAGCTCGCGACCGGCAAGATCCTGTCCACCGTGACCGTTCGCGAGATCCGCACCAACCCGCCTCTCGATCCGGGGCGCTTCTCGACCTCCTGACCGGGCTATGATCGGCTGACATGGACCTCTGGACGCAGATGCTCTGCTGCCTCAAGGCCTGGCTCGAGCACGGGACCAACCTGCGCCGGGGATTCTTCTAGCAGATTCAGTCGCTTCCGAAATATCCGGGCGACGTGTCGATCGGGGCGCCGTCCGACCGACTATTGGTTGTCATGAATCCAGCATATATGGTCGCTACCGTGGTCTCGGTCGCCCAGGCCGGGCGGCGGCGCGCCATCCAGGAGGATGCGATGCAGTACCTGTGCCTGATCTACGACGACGAGCGTGCGTGGCAAAAACTCCCGCCGGCGGAGACCGAAAAGGTCATCGGCGAGTTCACTGCGTTCACGGAGACCGTGAAGAAGAGCGGGCACTACGCGGGTGGCAACGCGCTGGCCCCCACGCATACGGCAACGACCGTGCGCGTGCGCCAGGGCAAGGTCGCGACGACCGACGGTCCGTTCGCGGAGACGAAGGAACAACTGGGCGGGTACTACCTGTTGAATGCGCGTGACCTGAACGAGGCGATACAGCTGGCGGCACGGATTCCAGGCGCGCGATTCGGCAGCGTCGAAGTGCGACCCGTGATGGAGATGCCGGCATGAGGTACATGATCATCGTCAAGGCGACGAAGGACTCTGAAGCGGGCGTACTGCCGACCGAGCACGCGCTGGCCGGGATGGCCGCCTTCCACGGCGAACTCGCAAAAGCGGGCGTGCTGGTGGACGGCAACGGGCTGCAGGCGACGTCGAAGGGCTGGCGCGTGCGGTATCGCGGCGCGGGCCGGACCGTGGTCGACGGGCCGTTTGCGGAAACGAAGGAACTCATCGCCGGTTACACGATCATCAACGTGAGGTCGCGGGCCGAGGCCGTAGAATGGACGAAGAAATTCCCGAACCCGACGCTCGATGGCTCCGACTGCGAAATCGAAGTGCGGCAGATGTTCGAGCTCGAGGATTTCGGCGAGAGCGGCACGCTCGATTGCTTCCGCAAGCTCGGAATGAGCGGGGCGGTGATGGAGAAGGCGACATGAAGTTCGTCTGCCTGGGATGCCTCGACAAGGAGGCCTGGGGGCGGTTGAGCGTGGCCGAGCAGGCGGCGCTCGTCGCTCGAGTGCACGAACTTCGACCTGGATCTCGCCGCGAAAGGCCATTTCGCCGCCGGCTTCGCCCTGCAGGATTCCGCCAAGGCGACCACCGTACGCTGGGCGGGCGGCAAGGCCGTGCGGGTGGACGGCCCGTTCGCCGAGACCAAGGAGATGCTGGGCGGTATCCTGATCCTCGAGGCGAAGGACATGGCCGAGGCGATCGCGATCGTCAGCCGCCATCCGGGCATCCGCATCGGACCGTTCGAAGTGCGGCCCGTGGACGAGGCCTTCATGGCGCAACACCCCATACTGAAGAAGCAATAGGAGAACGACATGAGTTATGTGGATGGATACGTCTTGCCGGTGCCGAAGAAGAACCTCGCGGCCTACCGGCGCATGGCGAAGGACGCCGGCAAAGTCTGGATGAAGCATGGCGCGCTTCAGTACGTCGAGTCGGTGGCGGATGACGTCAAGGTCGGAAAACGGACTTCATTTCCCCGGAGCGTGAAGCTGAAGCGCGGCGAGGTCGTCGTGTTCTCGTTCATCGTCTACCGCTCGCGTGGCCAGCGCGACCGCATCAACCAGCGGGTCATGAAGCAGTTCATGTCGGATCCCAAGTGGAAGAAGTTCATGGACCCGAAGAACATGCCGTTCGACGGCAAGCGCATGTTCTGGGGCGGCTTCAAGCCGATCGTCGAGCTTTGACATGCAGTACATGCTCATGTGCTGCATCGACGAGGGACGCTGGATGGCGCTGCCGGACGGCGAGCGCGACGCCGTCATGAAGGACTACGGCGCCTGGATCGCGGACGTCGAACGCGCGGGCCAGCACCGGGCGAGCGAGAAACTGGCCGGTAGCCCGGCGGCAAAGACGCTGAAGGTCCGCGATGGCAAGCGCATCGTGACCGACGGTCCATACGCGGAAACGAAAGAGCAGTTCGGCGGCTTCCACATCGTCGAGTGCCACGACGTGGACGAGGCGCTCGCGATCGCGGAGCGCATCCCGACGCTGCGCGTGGGCGGGACGGTCGAGGTGCGCCCGGTGGAGCCGCGCAGCTGACCGGAGGCGCGGCGGAGGCCGCCCGGGCGCGAGTCGAGGCCGTCTGGCGCGAGGAATCACGCCGCGTGCTCGCGACGCTGATCCGCCTGCTCGGCGACTTCGACCGCGCGGAGGAGGCCATGCAGGAGGCGTTCGCGGCGGCCATCGAGCAGTGGCCCCGCGACGGCGTTCCGGAGAATCCACGTGCCTGGCTGGTCTCCGCGGCCCGTTTCAAGGGGATCGACGCGCTGCGCAAGGTCTCGCGCATCGATGGCTCCTACGATACCGTCCTCGACCTCAAGGGCGAGGATTCGGCGGATCCCGCGAGCGCAGCGGAAGCCCCGGTCGAAGACGACCGCTTGCGCCTCGTCTTCACCTGCTGCCATCCCGCGCTCGCGCCGGACGCGCAGGTCGCGATGACGCTGCGCGAAGTCTGCGGCCTCACCACCGAGGAAATCGCGAGCGCCTACCTCGTGCCCGCGCCGACGCTCGCGCAGCGGATCGTGCGCGCCAAGGCGAAGATCCGCGACGCCCGCATCCCCTACGAAGTACCGGGCTCGGCGGAGCTCCCCGGGCGGCTCGATGCCGTGCTGAGGGTCGTCTACCTCGTCTTCAACGAGGGCTACGCGGCGTCGAGCGGCGAGACGCTCGTGCGTGCGGACCTGTCGGCCGAGGCCATCCGCCTCGGACGGCTGCTGGTCGAGCTCCTGCCGGAGCCGGAAGGCGAGGGCCTGCTCGCGCTGATGCTGCTGCAGGATTCGCGCCGCGCCGCCCGGACATCCGCGGCCGGCGACATCGTGCTCCTCGACGAGCAGGACCGATCGCTGTGGAATCGCGAGGCGATCGTCGAGGGCCTCGCGCTCGTGCGGCGTGCGCTCGCCTCGCGCCGCTTCGGGCCCTACACGCTGCAGGCGGCGATCGCCGCCGTGCACGCCGAGGCGGCGACGCCGGGCGCGACCGACTGGGGACGCATCGTCGCGACCTACGACCTGCTGCTGCAGGTCGAACCCTCGCCCGTGGTCGAGCTCAACCGGGCAGCCGCGATCGCCATGCGCGACGGCCCCGCAGCCGGTCTCGGTCTCGTCGACTCGCTCCTGGCCCGCGGCGAGCTCGGCGGACTACCAGCCGGCACATGCCGCGCGCGCGGATCTCTGCCGCAGGCTCGGGCGAATTGCCGAGGCACGCGATTCGTATCGCCGCGCGCTCGAGCTCACCCAACAAGGGGCTGCGCGCCGCTTCCTCGAACGGCGGCTCGCGGAGCTGCCGGCGTCAGTTGCGCCAGTAGCGCTGCATCTCGAGGTAGGCGAATGAGGCGGACCACGTGATCATCAGTAACCCGACCAGCGCCTCGGTGCCGAACAGGAAGCGCACGGCACCCTTGGGCACAAGGTCGCCGTAGCCCAGCGTGGAATAAGTGGTCGCCGAAGCGTAGACGGCATCCAGCACGCGGCCACCTTCCGCGCCGACCAGTTGCCCGAGTCCCTGCGCCTGCAGGGCGAGGAAGATCCCGAGACCGAACAGCCAGATTTCCACGACGTGGACGCCGAGCAGGCAAAACATCATGACCAGGATGCGCGGATGCTTCGAGAGCCTCCAGTCCGGCATGCGCCGGTTCAGTTGATGCAAGACCTCGTAATGGAGGCCGATCGTGACGCCGGCCAAGAGCAGCGTGAGAAGGACCACGATCCAGTAGTCGCCGTTGCGGAGCGCCTCGGCCAGTTCGGGAGTCATGGCCTGTATTATGAACGCATGCCCGGCATCATCTCGATTTCGAATCTGACCAAGACCTACGCGGGCGGCATGCACGCGCTGAAGGGCGTGTCGCTCGACATCCGGCCGGGCGAGATCTTCGCCCTGCTCGGACCCAATGGCGCGGGCAAGACGACGCTCATCAGCATCGTCTGCGGGATCGTGCGCCACACCTCCGGGACGGTGCTCGTCGACGGGTACGACATACAGCGCAACTTCCGGGCGGCGCGCGCGATGATCGGGCTGGTGCCGCAGGAACTCGCGATCGAGGCCTTCGAGACCGTGCGCGCGGCGGCGGCATTCAGCCGGGGCCTGTTCGGCCGCGGACCGGACCCCGCGCACATCGAGCGCGTGCTGCGCGACCTCTCGCTCTGGGACCGGCGCGACGACATCCTGATGACCCTCTCCGGCGGCATGAAGCGGCGCGTCATGATCGCGAAGGCGCTCGCCCACGAGCCGCGCATCCTGTTCCTCGACGAGCCGACCGCGGGCGTCGACGTCGAGCTGCGCCGCGACATGTGGGGCCTGGTGCGGCGGCTGCGCGACCAGGGCGTCACGATCATCCTGACGACCCACTACATCGACGAGGCCGAGGAGATGGCGGACCGCATCGGCGTCGTCAACCACGGTGAACTCGTGGTCGTGGACGAGAAGAAAGCGCTCATGCGCAAGCTCGGCAAGCGCCAGCTCACGCTGACGTTGCAGGAGCCGCTCGCCGTGATCCCGCCGGAGCTCGCGGAGTGGAAGCTCGCGCTGAACGCCGGCGGCCACGAGCTGCAGTTCACTTTCGATGCGGCCCTCGAGCAGACTGGCGTCGGGCCGCTGTTGCGGCGCCTCGAGCAGCTCGGCATCTGCTTCCGCGACCTCAATACGCGCGAGAGCTCGCTCGAGGAGATCTTCGTGAGCCTGGTCGGCCGGGGCGCGCGGGCATGAGCACGCCGGCCTTCAATCGCCATGGGGTCTGGGCGATCTACCGCTTCGAGATGGCGCGGTTCCTGCGCACGCTGCTGCAGAGCGTGCTCACGCCGGTCATCACGACCTCGCTCTTCGTGATCGTGTTCGGCGCGGCGATCGGATCGCGCATGGCGGAGGTCGACGGCGTCAGTTACGGGGCTTTCATCGTCCCGGGCCTGATCATGCTGTCGCTCTTCACCGAGAGCATCGCCAACGCCTCGTTCGGCATCCATTTCCCGAAGTTCACCGGGACGATCTTCGAGATCCTGTCGGCACCCGTCGCCGCCTTCGAGATCGTCCTCGGCTACGTCGGCGCGGCGGCAACGAAGTCGATGGCGCTCGGCCTCATCATCCTGGCGACCGCGGCGTTCTTCGTGCCGTTCACGATCCTGCACCCGCTCTGGATGGTCGCCTTCATGGTGCTGACCGCGGTCACGTTCAGCCTGTTCGGCTTCATCGTCGGCATCTGGGCGAAGAACTGGGAGCAGATGCAGCTCGTCCCGATGCTGATCGTGACGCCGCTGACCTTCCTCGGCGGCGCGTTCTACTCGATCGACATGCTGCCGCCGGGCTGGCGTACGGTCGCGCTGTTCAACCCGGTCGTGTACCTGATCAGCGGCTTCCGCTGGAGCTTCTACGGCAAGTCGGACGTCGCCGTCGGCACCAGCCTCGGCATGACGCTCGTGTTCCTGCTCGCCTGCGTCGCGGTCATTGCGTGGATGTTCCGGACCGGGTACCGGATGAAACAGTAGCCGGCCTGCTTCACATTACTCGGCCGGCGGCCTGCGATACACTCGGCCCGGCAAGGAGTGCCAGATGATCCCGGGCAAGCGAGCGCTGGTCGTCGACGATTCCCGGTCCGCGCGGGTCGTGCTCACGCGCATGCTGGAGCGCTACGGGATCCTGGTCGATTCCGCCGATTCGGCCGAGGCGGCGCTCGACTACCTCAAGGAAAAGCGCCCGGACGTGATCTTCATGGATCACCTGATGCCGGGCATGGACGGCCTGCAGGCCGTGCGCGAGATCAAGTCGAATCCCGACCTCGCCTCGATCCCGATCATGATGTACACGTCCCAGGAGGGCGAGATCTACAGCAGCCAGGCGCGCGCCTCGGGCGCCGTCGGCGTGCTGCCAAAGTCGATCCGGCCCATCGATGTCACCAAGGCGCTGTACCAGCTGCAGCTCCTGCCGGACCGGCGCGACGGAGAGCCGTCCGGGCTCGAGCCGGCCGACGGCCAGCCGCCGGGCGAGGGCGCGGCCCCTGTCGCGCCCGCGTCCGCACAGCCGATCGAGGCGCTGCTGAAGGATCAGAACCTCGAACTGCGCCGGTTCGTCGTCTCGACACTCGATGCCTGGACCCATCGCATCGTTGCCGAACTGCGCCCGAGCGACCCCGTGGTCATCGAGGAGGAAGGCGCAGCGGGGACCGGCCCGCGCGGCGCGCGCACCTGGCCCTGGGTCGTCGCCACCGCAGCGGCGCTCGCCGCGCTCGCGGTCGTCGGCCTTCTCTACTGGCAGGCGCGCGTCACGGCCGAACAGGCCGAGCGCGCCTTCCAGGCCGTCACGGCCTCGAACGAGACGCTGGCGAAGGCGATCGAGAAATGGCGGATCAAGGGCGACGCTGCGTCCGACTCGGCGGGGCAGGCGGGCTTCCGGCCGCTGGTCCTGGCCGTGCCCTTCGGTGAACAGGCGTTGAATCCCGCGCGGCTCGAGTCCGTGCGCACGCTGGTTGCCCAGCTCGAGCGTGCCGCGATCAATGGCGCGGTCCGGATCGAAAGCTTCAACGGCAGCTTCTGCCTCGCAAGCGCGGGGCAGGACGGATACACGCTCGCGGCACCGACTTCGCCGGCCGCGCAGTGCGACCAGGTGGGCAATCCGTTCGACGATTCGACGGCGTCGGCTTCGCGCCAGCCGATCGCGTTCGCGAACCTCGTGTCATCCGTGCGTCAGCGTACGGGCGGTGCCATCACGCTCGAACTGATCGCCGGCCCGCGCGACCGGCTGGCTGTCGCATATCCCGCGATCGAGCAGGCAACGGCCGGGCAGTGGAATGCCGCAGCCCAGTCCAACAACCGGATCGAGATCAGCATCGTCGAGCGATGAAACCGTTCCGACCGCCGGCCTGGCTCGCCAACCGGCACCTGCAATCGATCCTGCCGAGCCTTCCGGTCCGACGGCTCTCCGTCGAGCGGCGCGCACGTCCGCTTATCGGTGCGAGCAGGCCGATCGTGCTCGACTGCGGCGACGGCGTGAGGCTCATGGGCTGGCACGCCGAGCCCGGCGCGAGCGCCGACGGGAAGCCGCCCCGCCTCGCCGTGCTGCTGCACGGCTGGGAGGGCAGCGCGGATTCGCTTTACCTGCTCTCGCTGGCGCAGCTCCTGCACGAGCGCGGCCTGTCCGTGATCCGGCTCAACCTGCGCGACCATGGCGGCACGCACGCGCTGAACCGCGAGCTGTTCCATTCCTGCCGCCTGCCCGAGGTCGTCGGCGCCGTCGCCCGCGTGCAGGCGCTCTTTCCCGATCACCGGCTGCTCCTCGCGGGCTATTCGCTCGGCGGCAACTTCTGCCTGCGCGTCGGCGCGCGCGCGCCGGCTGCGGGCATCCGCATCGCACGCATCGTGGCGGTCTGTCCCGTGCTGGACCCGGCGACGACGCTTTCGGCGCTGGAGCACGGACCCGCCGTCTACCGCAACTACTTCCTGTTCAAGTGGCGTCGTTCGCTGCGGCTCAAGCAGGCGGCCTGGCCCGGTCACTACGACTTCGGCGACCTGGTCCGCGACCCGTCGCTGACGGGGATGACGGAGAAGATGGTGCTGAGGTACACGGATTACCCGGACCTTGCGACCTACCTGAATGGCTATGCGATCACCGGGCGCGTGCTGGAGACCCTGGAGGCGCCGGCGCACCTGCTGACGTCCGAGGACGACCCGATGATCCTGACGCGCGACCTCGCGCAGGTCGCGCGCCCGACGTCGCTCGAGGTTACCGTGACGCCAAACGGCGGCCACTGCGGCTACATGGAGGCGCTCGGCGGCCCGAGCTGGGTCGACCGGCGGGTCGCGGATGAACTGGCCACCGCCTGATCAGGCGGCGCCCGCGGCCTCGCGCATCAACGCAAGCCACTTCAGGTAGCGCGCGAGCAGGCGCTGGTCGGACTCCGGCTCGAAGCGCTCGACCGGCGGCGCCACGAAACCGCCCGGCATGCCGGCTACCTGGAACGCGAGTCCGCGCGAAGTCGCCTCGCGGTCGCTGCCCCGGTCCACCGGCGATTCCGAGAGCGCGGCGAGCATCCGGCACAGCAGGCGGTTCTCGGCGAGTCCGCCGCTCGCAACGAGGCGCTCGGGCGCCGGCCGGTGGCGGTCCATCTCGTCGAGGTTCGCCTTGATCAGGAAAGCGACGCTCTCGAGCACGGCGCGGCATTGCTGCAGCTCGCTGCCGTCGCCGACGAATCGCGTCTCGAAGTCCGGCCTCCAGAACGGCGAAGCGAGCCCCGCGACGCCGTTCAGGAAGAACGGCGCACCATCGTCGGCGAGATCGGCATCGCCGAGCAGGGCGAGCAGCCGGTCCGCCGTGGCGCCCTGGTGATGTTCGAGCCAGGCGAGCGCCGCGCCCGCGCCATTGACCGAACCCTCGAGGACGAAGTCCGCGTGCTCGTCATCGGCACGGATCAGGCTCGTGAGGAGCGGCGGCGCATGCAGGGGTACCGAAGTCGGCCGCAGCACGAAGGCTCCGGTGCCGAGATTGACGTAGGCGGCGTCGAAATCGAGCGGGCCCGCGGCGTAGGGAACCACGGACTGGTCGCCGTTGCAGACGACGACGGGCACGCGCGCGCCGCCGAAGGCGAGCGTGCCGAATCGATGCGACGTCCCGGTCGCCTGCGGCAGCACGGAGCGCGGGATGCCGAAGAGTTCCAGGAGCTCGGCCGACCAGTCGCGCGCGAACGGCGACCACAGGAGCGTGCGTGCGGCGGTCGAGGCATCGGCGAGGAATGGCCGCTCCTCGAGCAGGTGGTGCAGCAGGAAGGCGGCCAGCGGACCGGCGGCGAGGCGCGACTGCGCGGCGGCGGCGCGCACTTCCGGCAGGTGATCGAGGCACCAGCGCAACTTGCTCGCGCCGTAGTGCGGGGAGAGCGTCAGGCCCGTCAGGCGCTGCACGTCCTCGGCGCGGCGGGATAGGCCGCGCAGCCACGCGGCGCCGCGCGTGTCCTGCCAGGAGAGCACCGGCGACAGTGCGCGTCCGTCCTGCGCGTTCCAGCAGACGAGGCTCGAGCGCTGGACGGCAAGGCCCGCCGCCGCCCAGCGCGGCGGAGCGACGATGCGCGCGAGCTCGGCGAGCGCGGTCTCGACGCTCGCGACCAGTTCCGCCGGATCGTGCTCGACGTGGCCGAGCGAATTGCGCTGCGTCGCGATCGTGACGAGCGCCGCGCCCTCGAGCGCGCCATCGGTGGAATAGGCGCTGGCGCGCGTCGCATGCCCGCCCTGGTCGATGGCCACATAGACGTCGCCGGTCATGCCGGGACTGCGTCCCGTGCGGCCAGGTCTGCCGCGAGCCTGCGCGGCGCCATCGATTCGACCATCGCCACGCCACGGCCGGCGAGTTCGAGCGCAAGGGCGGCCTCCGTCACCTCGTAGGCGACCCAGGCCCATGCGCCGGCGGGTGGCGAGCGGCCGGCCGGCAGCCGCCGGTAATCGCAGAACACGTACTCGGGATTCATGAGTTCGAGCATGGGCCGAAGCTGCGCCGGGTCGGTGTCCAGGACCCAGCCGATCGGCAGGTGCCCGGCCGTCCGCGCGAGGCGAACGGCGTCCGCGTCGAACGAGATGACGGCGCAGCGCCCGAGCACCGGCGCGATCGCATCAAGGACCCGCTCGATGCAGTGCGCGCGGCCGTGATGCACGAGGCTTGCGCGCTTCACCTCCACGAATGCGTGAGCCCCCGGCAGGCCGGCCATCAGCTCGGCCACGGCGGAAAGCCGCGGCAGCGCGGTTCCGGCATGCGCGCGGCCGAAGCGCGCGGGCTCGCCGGCGTCGATGCCGTCGAGCTGGCCCGACATCATCAGGCGCACGTCGCCGCTGGAGCGCGTCGTGCGCTCGAGGGCCGCGTCATGGATCACGAAGGGTACGCCGTCCGCCGAGAGCTGCACGTCGAACTCGACGTGCGCAATCCCGTGCCGCCAGGCCGACTCGAGCGCGGGCAGCGTGTTCTCCGGAAAGTGTTCCGCATCGCCCCGGTGTGCGACGATCGCTGGCAGCATGCGCCGAATTATAGTCGTGCCGTGGATTCTCGCCGCGCTCATCGCAGCTGCGTGCAGCCGGCAGGAGTCCGGATGGGAGCGGGCCCGGCGCGAGGACTCGCTCGCGGCGTACGAGGGCTACCTTGCGCGCTACCCCGAGGGCCCGCACGCGGGCGAGGCACGCGCCGCGCTCGACGGGATGCACGACACGGAAGCCTGGGCGCGGGCCGAGCGCCTCGCCACGCCCGAGGCCTGGCAGCGATACCTCGGCGAATTCCCTGACGGCCGCCATGCGGCAGGGGCGCGGCAGCGGCTGATCGACTTCATCCCGCCGGGACCGCAACCCGCGGACGGCCGCTACGTCGTGCAGCTCGGGGCCTACTCGACCGAAGCCGCCGCCCGGGCGGACCTCGCGCGCGCGGCCGTGGTGCACGCCGGGGCCCTCGCGGGCATCGGGCTTCGAATCAGCGCGCCGCGAGCACCCGCGGATTCGATCTGGCGGCTGCGGACCGATGCCCTCGTCGAGGCATCGGCACGGGACCTCTGCGCGAAGCTCCGGGCGGGAGGCGTCGACTGTGTGCCGCTGCCCGACGACTCAGCCGGAGATCCGCCGCCATAGCGCACGGCCGATGAGTCGCGCCTGGTCGGCGAGCCCGAATCGCTTCAGGTTGGTGCGGATGACGCCCTCGGTGAAGCGCGTGCGCTTCGAGTAGTCGATCCGCACGTCGACGACGACCGGGTTGCCGCGGGCGGCGGAGTCGAGCGCCTCGCCGACCACGCGGTCGATGTCCGCATCGTCCCGCAGCGCCAGGAAACCGACACGATTCGCGCGCGCGAGTCCCTCGACATCGAGCTCGGGGAGCACGGTGCAGGTCTTGCGGTTGTAGGGCGTTTCCTGGGCCTGCGCGATCTGCGCGAGCTCGCCGTCGCTGAAGATGAACCAGGCGACCCCTGCCTTCTGTGCGACCGCGGTCGCCATCTCGAGGCCGGTCATCCGCGCGGCACCGTCGCCGACGATGCCGACGACCGCACGGTCCGGGCGCGCGAGCTTCGCGCCGATGACCGCCGGGATGCAATAGCCCATCGAGTTGAAGTCGGAGGGCGAGAAGTAGGTGCGCGGCGCGTGGATCGGCATCAGCTCGGCGACCATGAACGTGTGGTTGCCGTCGTCGGCCACGACGATGCCGTCGTCCGGAAGCCGCGTGCGCAGTGCGGCGAAGAAGCGCTGCGGATTGACGCGGCCCTTCGAGTCGTGCGCGAGCCAGGCCTCGCGGTAGGCGCGCTTGTCCTTCGCGATCGCGGCCGAGACGGCACCGGCACGGGCGCTCTCGGGGACGGAGCCCAGGGCGTCGCGCAGCTGCGAGAGCACGGCCCGCGCATCGCCCTCGAGGGCGACGGCCGCCGGATAGTTGGCGTTGAACACGCGCGGATTGATGTCGACGTGGACCAGGTTCTCCGGCGGACTCCAGCCGTAGCTGCCGGTCGGGATCTCCGCGAAACGCGTGCCGACCGCGAGCAGCGCGTCGCAGTCCCGGAACGAATTCTCGACCGCGGGCACGGCCGCGGGCCCGAGCGCAAATCCCGCGTGCAGCCGGTGGTTTCCGGGGAAGGCGGACAGTCCCTGGAGCGTCGTCGACACCGGCGCGCCGAGGAGTTCCGCGATCGCGATGAGTTCGGCGGTCGCATCCACCGCGCCCCAGCCGCAGAAGATCGCGGGGTGCCTGGCCGCGCGCAGGAGCCTTGCCGCGCGCGCGATGTCCTCGGTCGTTGCGACGTGGCCGGCAGCGGGCGCCGGCGTGAACGCGGGGCGCTCGCCGGCGTCGCCCGGCATGAGCTGCAGGTCGACCGGGATCTCGACGAACACGGGACCCGGCTCGCCGGAGGTCGCGACGCGATACGCCTCGTACAGCACCGGCATCACGTCGGCGTGGCGCGCGACGCGCCAGCGCGCCTTCGTGATCGGCGCCAGCAACGCGTGCTGGTCCATGTCGTGCAGCTGGTAGGCGCGGCCGAGGTCGCGGCGCACGCCGCCCGCGATCACGAGCATCGGGATGCCGTCGAGGAAGGCCTCGCCGATGCCGCTGGCGGCGTGGGTGACGCCGGCCGCGGGAACGATGGCGAGGGCGCCGATCCCGGCGCCCGTCCGGCTGACCGCATCCGCCATGAAAGCGCCGCCGCATTCGTGCGCGACGAGGACCGGCGTGATGGATTCCGAGGCGCCGAGTTCGTCGTAGAGCTCGGTGTTGTGCACGCCGGGAATGCCGAACGTGAAGCGAATCCCAAGCTGCTCGAGCGCTTCGCGGGCGAGCCTCGCCGCCGTCGCGCTAGAAGGCATTGATCCCCGTGAGCTCGCGGCCGATCGTGAGCTGGTGGATCGTCTGCGTGCCCTCGTAGGTGATCACGCTCTCGAGGTTGAGCGCGTGACGGATCGGCACGTACTCGGCGCTGATGCCGGAGCCGCCCAGCATGTCGCGTGCATCGCGCGCGACGTCGAGCGCCATGCGGCAGTTGTTCCACTTGGCGAGTGAGACCTGCGTCGGATGCAGCTTGCCGGCATCCTTGAGGCGTCCGAGCTGCAGCGACATGAGCTGCGCGCCGGTGATGCCGCGGGCCATCTCGGCGAGGCGGATCTGGATCGCCTGGTTTGCCGCAAGCGGACGCCCGAACAGGACGCGCGTCTGCGTGTAGTCGAGGAGCTGCGCGAGGCAGGCCTGCGCCGCGCCGATCACGCCCCAGGTGATGCCGAAGCGTGCCTGGGTCAGGCAGGAGAGCGGCGCCTTCAGGCCGACCGTGCTGCCGGGCAGCATGTTCTCTTCCGGCACCACGACGTCCTCGAGGTAGAGGGCGCCGGTGACGGAGGCGCGCAGGGAAAACTTGCGCTCGATCTCGGGCGCCGCGAATCCGCGCGTGCCCTTCTCGACGATGAAGCCGCGGATGCCTTCCTCGGACTTCGCCCAGACCACCGCGAGGTCGGCGATCGGCGCATTCGTGATCCACATCTTCGCGCCGTTCAGCACCCAGTCCTTGCCGCGGCGCCTGGCGTGGGTCTTCATGTTGACCGGGTCCGAGCCGCCGTGCGGTTCGGTGAGGCCGAAGCAGCCGATCAGCTCGCCCGTCGCCATGCGCGGCAGGTACTTCTCGCGCTGCGCCTCGCTGCCGAAGGCATGGATCGGGTACATGCACAGGCTCGACTGCACCGAGACGAAGCTGCGGATGCCCGAATCGCCGCGCTCGAGCTCCTGGCAGATGAGGCCGTACGACACGGCATTCATGCCGGCGCAGCCATAGCCCGAGATCGAACTGCCGAGCAGGCCGAGGGCCGCGATTTCCGGCACCAGGTCGCGCGGGAACGTGTGGTCCTCGAAGTGCTTCTGGATGACCGGCAGGACTTTCTCGTCGACGAGGCGCGCCGTCGCGTCCTGCACCATGCGTTCTTCGTCCGACAGCGAACCGGCGATGTCGTAAAGATCGAGCGGGTTCATCCGGTCGGCATTCCCGAGGCGGCCGACGAGGTCCTGGGCCATGGCCTCGACGTCGCGTGCCTGGCTCGACCGCGCTTTCAAGGTCGCCGCGCGCGTATGCGGCGCCGGCTTCGTCCCAGGCCGACTGCGCGCTCGCGAACGCGGCTTTCGCCTCGTCGAGCAACTGCTTGTCCATGCCTTCCGGGAGCTTGCGCATCTGCCCGAGATCCGCGAGCCTCCCGCCGATGCCTGCCAGCAGGTCCGGCAGGCTCGCCGAGATACGCGCCCATTCAGCGTTCAGGTCGGAAACGTGCTTTTCCTTCGCGGCGGCGGCGTCATTCGCCAGGGCTTCCGCCGTTGCGGGCAGGTCCTTGATCGCCGCGATGGCATCGGCGTAGCGCTCTTCGTTGAATGCCGTGCGCGCGGTGTCGAGTTCCGCCTTCGCCTCGGCGTAACGCTCGGGCAGGTACTTCCCGGCATCCTCGTAGACGGCGTTGAGCGCGTTCTCCGCGGCGTCGATCGCCTCGCCGGCCGGGTCTTTCTGCGAACAGGCGGCGAGCGCGAGGACAGCCGCGAACGCCGCGATCAGGGTCCGGATGTTCACGGGCGGCGCCTCAGGACGACTTGACGCCGAGCGATTCCATGATGGCCGCGATCTTCGCCTTCGCGTCGCGCGCGGCGAGCACCGTGGCCTCGAAGTTGGCACGCGTCATCTCGGCCGCAGCCTTGCTCCAGGCGTCGCGCGCGGCGTCGTATTCGGCGATCTTCTGCTTCCACGCCTCGCCGGTCAGGCCCTGCGGCGGCTTGCCGCGCTGCGACGTGATCTTCTTGTCCATGGCGGCGATCATCGCGGGCACGGACTTGGTCATCTCGGCCCACTCGGATTCCATCTCCACCAGCATCTGGGCGCGGCGCACGCGGGCCTCGCCGATGGCGCGCTTCAGGGAGTCCTGCGCCTTGCCGGCCTCGGCGACCACGTCGCCGTAGCTCTCTTTACGACATCGAGTCGCGCAGCGACGCGATGCTCGATTCGATCTCGGCGTAACGTTCCGGCAGGTACTTCTGGATCTCGGCGCCGGACTCCTTGAACTTGGCCTCGACCGCGGCGAGTGCCTGCTCGGCGGGTTCCTTCTGGCTCGCGCAGGCAGCGACGCCCAGGCACAGGGCGGCGAGCGCGGCAATCATGAATGCCTTCGTCATGTCGATACTCCAGGACGGTTGTTGACCGCATAGCCTACCACCGTTCGGGTACCATGCCGCGCGTGAAGGTCCCCGAGATCCTCATCGTCGAGACCGTGCATCAGCCCGGCAGCCTCGCCCGGGTCCTGCAGGTGATCGCGGACGCGGGACTCACGATCGACCACCTGCAGGCGCTGCGCCGCGAACAGGGCCGCACGCAGTGGGAAATCACGCTGGAGATGGACGAGGAGGCGGACCGCAGCCTGTACGGCCGCATCGACGCGCTGCCCGTCGCGCGTTTCGTCGGCAAGTCCGACCGCGTGTTCGACCGGCACCGCGGCGGCAAGATCCGCACCGAATCGGCGATCCCGATCACCACCCAGCAGGTGCTGCGCGACATCTACACGCCGGGCGTCGCACGCGTCTGCCTCGCCATCCACCGGGATCCGGCGCTCGCCTGGGAGTACACGAGCCTCGGCCGCTCGGTCGCCGTCGTGACCAACGGCACGGCCGTGCTCGGGCTCGGCAACATCGGCGCGCTCGCGGGCCTGCCCGTCATGGAGGGCAAGGCGGCGCTCTTCTCGACGCTGGTCGGCATCCATGCCGTGCCGATCCTGCTCGAGGAAACCGATCCCGCGCGCTGCATCGACTACATCGCGGCGATCGCCACGGGATTCGGCGCGATCCAGCTCGAGGATTTCGCGGCGCCGGCCTGCTTCGAGATCGAGGCGGGCCTGCAGGCGCGCCTCGACCGCCCCGTGCTGCACGACGACCAGCACTGCACCGCGGTCGTCGTGCTCGCGGCGGTGCTGAACGCGATGCGCCGGACCGGGCGGCAGACTGGCCGACTGCGTCGTCGGCCAGGTCGGGCTCGGCGCCGCCGGCATCGGCATCGTGCGGTTGCTTCTGCGCGCAGGCGCGCGCCGCGTCCTCGGCACGGACCTGGACGGCGGCGCGATGAAGCGTCTCGCCGGCATGGGCGGCGAGCCGTCGACGCTCGACGAAATCATGAAGAAGGCGGACATCGTCATCGCGACGACCGGCGTGCGCGGGTTGATTCACCCGGACGGCCGTGCGCAAAGGCCAGATCATCATGGCGCTGTCGAATCCGGACCCGGAGATCGAGCCGTCCGATGCGCTGGCGCATGGCGCGGCGATCGCGGCCGACGGCAAGGGCATCAACAACGTGCTGGCATTCCCGGGCCTGTTCAAGGGCGCGCTCGCGGCGCGCGCGCCGCGCTTCACCGACGCGATGCTGCTCGCGGCGGCGGGCGCGATCGCGGAGCTGGCGCGGGGAGAGGACCTGGTGCCCGACCCGCTCGACCGGGCGGTGCACCAGGCAGTCGCGGAGGCCGTCAGCCGGTCATCGCAGCCCGGAGCTTCGTGAGCGCGACGGCTTCGATCTGCCGGATACGCTCGGCGGAAACGCCGTAATCGTCGGCGAGTTCCTGCAGCGTCTTCTTCTCCTCGGCTCGAGCCAGCGCGAGCGGATCACCGTGCGGCTGCGTTCGTCGAGGCCCGTCGAGCGCGCTCGAGAGGCGGTCCGAGACGTCGCCGTCCCACTGGTCCTGCTCGACGATGGTCGCCGGATCCGCTGCGGGCGCGGGCAGGTACAGCGACGGCGAGGCGACCGAGTCCTCGTCGCCGGTGTCGGGCGACGGGTCGAATGACAGGTCGCGCGCCGACAGCCGCCGCTCCATCTCGCGCACCTCGCGCGCGATCGACGCCGAGCTCGCCGGCCACCGCCCGGGTCTCCTCGTCGGACAGCCAGGCGAGGTTCTTCTTCATGCGGCGCAGGTTGAAGAACAGCTTGCGCTGCGCCTTGGTGGTCGCGACGCGCACGAGCCGCCAGTTGCGGATCACGTACTCGTGGATCTCGGCGCGGATCCAGTGCACGGCGAAGCTGACGAGCCGCACGCCCATGTCGGGATCGAAGCGCTTGACCGCCTTCATGAGGCCGACGTTGCCTTCCTGGATCAGGTCGCCGACGGGCAGGCCGTAGCCGAGGTATCCGCGCGCGATGTGCACGACGAAACGCAGGTGCGAGAGCACGAGGTCCCGCGCCGCCTCGAGGTCCTGGTCATCGCGGAAACGGCGGGCAAGGGCGAGCTCCGATCTCGCGGTCCAGCATCGGGATCGCCGACACGCGCTCGACGTATGCCTCGAGGCTGCCGATCGGGGCAGTCAGGATCAACGACGGATTCGGGATCGCAAGCGCCTGGCCAGTCATGGTGTGGTGATACCTCCGGGGACCGATATTAGCACTCGCGATAATAGAGTGCTAAGAGGCTCGGAAGTTCAATCCACGGATGCCTGAAACACGAAGGTAAACAACCGGTTACGCGCGAGGCTCGATCCGCCGCAGGTGATATGCGGCCGCCAGCCAGGCGCCGAGGAATCCGAGTGCCGCACCCCCCGCGATCACCAGCGGCCATTCGCGCATCGAGAGGCCCTGCAAGGCGAATGGCGAGCCGTAAGCCGCCGCAAGCCGGGCGACGAATGGCTCGAGCACGGCGAGCCCGGCCACGACGAGACCCGCCGCGAACAGGCCGCCGAGAAGGCCCTGCCAGAGCCCCGAATAGAGGAAGGGGCGGCGCACGAAGGCATTGCTGCCGCCCACGAGTTTCGTCACCTCGATCTCCGAGCGGCGACCGTCGATCTCGAGGCGGATCGTGTTGCCGACGACGCCGAGCACGCCGGCCGCCAGCAGCGCGGCGACGAGCAGCACGAGCTGCTGCAGCGTGTCCTCGATCGCGTGCAGCCGGCGCACCCAGGCCGTGTCGGCCTGGACGAGGTCGACGCCGTCCATCTTGCGGATCTGCGCCGCGAGCGCCTCGACGGCAGTGGCCGTGTCGCGCGGCGGCGCCGGCCGCACTTTCACCAGCCAGGGCAACGGATTCTCGGGCAGCGCCTCGAGGGCGTCGCCGATCCCCGAGAGCTTGCGGAACTCGGCGAGGCCTTCTTCCGGGCTCACGGACTCGGCCGCGGCGACGCCGGGAAGCTCCGCGATCGACTGTGCGTGTTTCCGTGCCTCGGCCGGGGTGGTCGCCATCGTGAGGTAGGCCGAAAGCTGGACGGTGTCGTCGAGCCCGGCCGTGACGACGCGCATGTTGGCGACCGCGAGGTAGAGCGCGGCCGGCAGCGCGATCGCGATCGCGATCACGAGCACCGTCAGCAGGGTCGCGAACGGCTGGCGGGCGAGGCGTCCCAGCGAGCCGAGCAGCGCCTGCGGCGTGGCGTTCGAACAGGATCGAGGTGCGGTCACGCAGCGACATGCGGCACCGTTGCGAGACGGCCCTGCTCGATGTGCACGCGGCGCACGCGGAAGCGGTCGAGCAGGTGGATGTCGTGGGTTGCGACCAACACCGTCACGCCGACCGCGTTGAAGCGCTGGAACAGGTTCATGACCTCGAGCGCGAGGTCGGGATCGAGGTTGCCCGTCGGCTCGTCGGCGACGAGGACCGGAGGCTTGGTGATCACCGCGCGCGCGATGCCGACGCGTTGCTGCTCGCCGGCCGAGAGCTCCAGCGGAAAGGAGCGCTCGCGACCCAGCAGGCCGACCTGGTCGAGCGCCGCGCGCACGCGCTTGTCCATCTCGCGCCGCGTCACGCCAGCAATCGCCAGCGGCAGCGCGACGTTGTCGTAGACGGGGCGGTCGTCCAGCAGCCGGTGGTCCTGGAACACGAACCCGACCTGGCGGCGATGGGCGGGAATCTGGCCGCGGCGCAGGTTGCCGGTGTTGCGGCCGCCCACGATCACCTGCCCGCGCGTCGGGCGCTCGAGCAGCGCGATGAGTCGCAGCACCGTGCTCTTGCCGGCGCCGGAGTGGCCGGTCAGGAACGCCATCTCGCCGGCCTCGAGCTCGAAAGTCAGCTCGGAGAGGGCTTCACGCCCGTTCGGGTAACGCTTGAAGACTCGGTCGAACTTGATCACGCGGTCTCGGCCGCCGCTGGACGCAGCAGCCCCTCGACATAGGCCCGGGCGTCGAAGATACCGAAATCCTCGGCCTGTTCGCCAATGCCGACGAAGCGGATCGGGAGCCCGAAGCGCCGCGCGATGGCGACGACGACCCCGCCCTTCGCGGTGCCGTCGAGCTTGGTCACCACGATGCCGGTGACGCCGATCGCCTGGCTGAACTGCTCCGCCTGGCGCACGGCGTTCTGGCCGAGGCTCGCGTCCAGGACCAGGAGCACCTCGTGCGGCGCATCGGCGTCCTGCCGCTTGATGACGCGCGCGATCTTCGAGAGCTCGTCCATCAGGTGCGTCTGCGTGTGCAGGCGTCCCGCCGTGTCCGCGATCAGGACGTCGATGCCGCGGGCCTTCGCCGACTGCAGCGCGTCGAACACGACCGCCGCGGGGTCCGCGCCGGTAGCCTGCGCCACGATGCCGACGCCGTTGCGCTCCGCCCAGACGGCGAGCTGCTCGACGGCCGCGGCGCGGAAGGTGTCGCCGGCCGCGAGCATCACCGACAGTCCGTCGCCCTTGAGGCGCCGCGCCAGCTTGCCGATCGTCGTCGTCTTGCCCGAGCCGTTCACGCCGACGACCAGGATCACGTACGGCTTCTTCGCCCGGTCGACGGCGAGCGGGCGCTCGGCCGGCGTCGAGGATCTCGAGCAGCGAGGCGGCGAGCGCGGACTCGAGCGCCTTGGCGTCGGCGAGCTCGGAGCGCGCGACCTTCCCGCGCAGTTCCGTGAGGATCGTCTCCGTCGCGTCCACGCCGACGTCGGCGGCGAGCAGGCGCGTCTCGAGCTCCTCGAGCAGCGTCGGCGTCGATGCGCCGGCCCGCGACGAGGTCGAGCGCCCAGGAGGTGCCGCGATTGACCCGCGCGGCGAGGCGCGCGAGAAAGCCGCCCTCGGCCGTCGTCAAGGTTCCAGGATGGCCGGGTTCGTGATCGCGAACACCGCGCCTCCGGACGCGGCGAGCGAGGCCGCGTGCGTCTGCATCTCCGTGGTCGTCGCGAGGCTCGCGGCCGGCGACAGCAGCGAGCCGTGGAAGCCCTCGGTGAAGTGCACCCAGGTGCCGGTGCCGGCGCCGACGGCGTAGTGAATGGCGCCCGGAGTCGCGGTCTTCACGAACGGCGCGGCGTTGATGAGCCGCTGGGTCGCCGAGTTCGGCACCACCGTGTCGTTCGATCACCTGCGTCAGCAGCACCGGCCGTGCCGCGACGGCGTTGTCGATGTAGTTGAGCGGGTCGCCGGCGTCCACGGCCGTCTGCGCGTCGCGGAAGAACTGGTCGTAGAGCGTCATGCCCGGCAGCAGGCCCGTTCGCCGCGAGGCCCTGGTCGATGACCGGGCCGAATGATTGCCGACTCCTGCAGCAGGTACGGCAGGCGCGCCGCCCGGCACGTTGAGGTAGGCGGAGACCGTCGGGATCGGCATGGCATTCGCGACCGTGCCGACGATGGCGCCGAGCGACATGCCGGCGAAGTGGATCTGCGCGCCGATCGATGTCCGGCACCGTGTCGCCGTCGAGGTCGAGGTCTAGGCAGCGCGCCCACGAGCTGGACGATGTCGAGCGCGGACTGGCGCAGGTTGTCGCGGGTCGTCAGCAGGCTCGACAGGTTGATGAAGTACGAGCCCGAGCGCGTCGATGCCCGGGTTGCCGTCAAGGTCGAGGTCGAACGTGCGCTCGGCGCCCGCCTGGTACAGCGGGCTCGCTCGGTCCGTGATGCCGTGCAGCACGAGGTCGATCGACGCGACCACGAAGCCCTGCGACGCGTAGGTGCCCGCGATCGCCGCGGCCTGCGTGCGGTTGCCGGTGATGCCGTGCTGGAAGACGACGACCGGCCAGCCGTCGACCGGCTTCGTCTGGCCACTGGCGACGTTCGGCACGGTGACGAACACGGGAATCGGGAAATTTTCCGCCTTCGGCACCGGCACGGGATTGAAGCGCGTGAGGTTCGTCGAGGGTTCGCCGGGCCCGCCGGGCGCTGCCTCCCAGAAGCCTGTGAGCGGAGCGGCCGGATCCAGGTAGTACGTGATCGCGAGCTGGCCGACGTAGACGTCGGCGATCGGCGGCAGCGCCGGGTTCAATTGCTGCAGGTTGAGGCCGGTCGCCTGCACCCCGATCGTGGCCGGCGGCGTCAGCTGCGCGGCATAGCCCATCGTGTCCTCGGTCGCCTGCGTCGAGAAGGACCAGCTGAGGACGATTGCGTCGCGCGGAAGCGCGATGGCGTCCGCGATCTGCGAGGTGCGCGCCGGTCAGCAGGCAGACGCCGTTCAGCGTCGTATTCGTGATCGCGGCGCAACTCGGCTGCGCGTCCTTGATGTCGAGATAGACCTGGTCCGGCGTCGCCGGGTTACCGCTGGTGTCGGCGAGCCCGCTGGTGAGATACACGAGGTAGCCGACGTTCGTGGCGCCCGTCGAAGGCGTCAACGGCTTCAGCGGGACGATTTCAAGCGTCGAGTCGTCGGAGTCCGTCGTCGTCGCGACGCGTGCCGTGAAGTCGGTGCCCCAGGCGAGCGGGCGGCGCACGCCGACCGTCGCCTTGGTCGCATTGTCGACGTCCACCTCGAGCACGATCACGCTCGCGGGCGAGATCGTCGCGGGATCGATCGGCGCGGAGAAGCGCACGGTCGCGGATGCATTGGTCGAGAAACCGTCGAGCGCGTTGATGGTCGCGGCGTTCGGCAGGAATGGCGTCACCGGCGAGTTCAGCGTGCCGTCGGTCGATCCGGCGAAATAGAGGTCCGTCGGGTAGGGCAGCACGCCGGAGAGCGGCGCGAAGTTGGGATGGAACTCGCCGACACCCGTCGAACCGCCCGGATCGCCGTTGCCGGACGTGGGATCCGTGGGCCCGATATCGTCGGAGCCCGAGCCCGAACATCCCGCCAGCAGCGAAGCCAGCGGCGAGGAGTGCGACGGCAAGTCGGTTGCTCATGTCGGGGGCTCCGGCAATGTGGAGGGCGCGGGCGCGTATCATCGCGCAAGTTTAAGGGATGTGCGCTGCAAAAAATGAACCAGACCCTGCGCATCATCGGCGGCGAATGGCGCGGACGGCGCATCCGCTTCCCGGGAGAGGGCGGCATCCGGCCGACGCCGGACCGAGTCCGGGAGACCCTGTTTAACTGGCTGATGACCCGGGTGCCCGGCAGCCGCTGCCTCGACCTCTTCGCCGGCAGCGGCGCGCTGGGCCTCGAAGCCCTCTCGCGCGGCGCCGCCCACGCGACATTCATCGAGCGGGAACGCAAGAACGTGGCGAGCCTGCGCGAAACCACGGGCCTGCTTGCGCCCGGGCGAGCGACAGTCGTCGAGGCCGACGCGCTCGCCTGGCTCTCAGGTCCGTCGCAGGCCTTCGATATCGTGTTCCTGGATCCGCCGTTTGTGGCCGGGCCGCTCGCGGAGGCGATGCGCCTCCTGGAGGCGCGCGGCTGGCTCGGCGCGGATGCCTTCATCTACATGGAGATGCCCGCGAAGGCGGGCGAACCCGTACTGCCCGCGGGCTGGCTGCCCCACCGTTCCGGGCGTGCGGGGGCGGTCGGTTATCATCTTGCCCGGCGTCTGGGAGAGGGAGCGGCCACGTGAATCCGAAGCGCAGTGCGGTCTATCCGGGCACCTTCGACCCGATCACCAATGGCCACCAGGACCTGGTGCGCCGGGCGGCCGGCATCTTCGACCGCGTCGTGATCGGCATCGCCGCGAACCCGGGCAAGGCGCCGCTCTTCTCGCTCGCCGAACGCGTGGAGCTCGCGCAGAAGGTGCTCGGCGACCTCAGGAACGTCACCGTGCTCGGCTATGCGGGACTCACCGTCGACTTCGCGCGCGAGCAGGGCTGCGGCATCGTGGTGCGCGGCCTTCGCGCCATGTCCGACTTCGAGTTCGAGTTCCAGCTCGCGAACATGAGCCGCCACCTCGCGCGCGACGTGGACTACGTCTTCATGACGCCGCAGGAGCAGTTCACCTTCATCTCCTCGACGCTGGTGCGCGAGATCGCGCTCTTCGGCGGCGACGTCTCGCAGTTCGTGCACCCGGACGTTGCCGAGGCGCTGAAGAGCCGACGGCGCGCCTAGACCTATCGCTGGCAGCGCGGGCACCAGTAGGTGCTGCGCTGTCCCTGCGTGAACTGGCGGATCGGCGTGCGGCAGCGCCGGCAGGGTTTTCCGGTGCGCTCGTAGACGAAGAGCTTCTGGCGGAAGTAGCCCGGCATGCCGTCGGGATTGACGTAGTCGCGCAGCGTCGTGCCGCCGACGCCGATCGCCTCGGTCAGCACATCCCGGATCGATGCGACGAGCGCATCCATGCGCGCGCGGCTCACGCGCCCGGCGGCGAGCGAGGGCCGGATGCCGGCGCGAAACAGCGCCTCGCTCGCGTAGATGTTGCCGACCCCGGCGACCACCCGCGAATCCATGACGAATGTCTTGATGGCGGCGCGCCGCCCGCGCGCCTGTCTCCACAACGCCTCGCCCGTGAAGTCGTCCGAGAGCGGCTCGACCGCGAGGCGCGCGAGCAGCTTGTGCCGCGCGGGCTCGCCGGTCGTGAACAGCAGGCAGCCGAAGCGTCGCGGGTCGTTGAAGCGCAGGCAGCGCCCCGAGTCGAGCACGAGGTCGAGATGGTCGTGTGCGAGCGGCGGCGAGGCGGCGTCGAGGATGCGAAGGCTGCCCGACATGCCGAGGTGCAGGATGAGCGTGCCCGGCATCGGTGTCGACGAGCAGGTACTTGGCACGCCGGCCGACGCCGCGGATGCGCGCGCCGGCGAGTTTCGCCGGGAGCGCCCGCGGCACGCGCCAGCGCAGGCGCCACTCGCGCACCTTGAGCGCGTCGATGCGCCGGCCGACGAGCCAGGGCTCGATGCCCCGGCGCGTCGTTTCTACCTCGGGCAGCTCCGGCATTCCATCCGGCCCGGCCTCAGAACCGGGTCCTGAACGAGGCGCCGATGATGCGCGGCTCGTTGTCGAAGCCGGTCAGGTTGTTGAAGTCGATGGCGCCCTTCACGTTCTCCTCGTCGGTGATGTTCCGGCCGAACAGCGCCACTTCCCACTTGCCGCCGTCGTGCGAGTAGCCGATGCGCGCGCCGCCCTCGAAGTTGCCGTCGCTCTGGAACTCTTCCGACTCGTAGATGAAGAACTGCGTCTCGCCCTGGAACGCCCAGTCCGTGTAGAAGAACAGCTCGCCGTTGTCCCGATCGGGATGCCGTAGCGGGCGGTGACGGTCGCGACGTACTCCGGCGCCTGCGACGAAGGAGTTGCCGTCGATGATCGCGTTGCCGTTCGGCGTCGAGCGGATCGAGCACGGTGCACATGCCCGGAACCGCAGGGCGGCACGACGAGAGTGTTGTCGTCGATCTCGGTGTCCGTGTAGCTGAAGCCGAGCGTCATCATGAAGCGGTCGGTGAAGAGGAACTCGCCGTCGAGGTCGAAGCCCATGCCCGATGCCCTTGTCGGCATTCACGAGCTGCACGAAATTGCCGCCGCCGCCGATGGCCGACAGCTGCAGGTCGTCGACTTCGTAGTAGAAGACCGCGGCATTCAGCCGGACCCGGTCGTCCGCGAGCTGCGACTTGAAGCCGGCTTCGATCGACGTGATGGTCTCCGAATCCGCGATCGACGGCGCGCCGAAGAACGCGACGTCGCGGCCCTGGATGGTGGGCGCGCGGAAGCCCGACGCCAGGCGCCCGTAGACATTGAACTGGTCGCTCACCTCGTACAGCGCGCGACAGGTCCCAGCTCACCTGTTCGTCGGCGACGGTCTCGGGGGCGATCGGGGTGCCGATCGGCGCCTGTGCCGGTCAGATCCTTGTCGTCGTCCGTGTAGCGCGCGCCGCCGGTCACGTCAGGGCGTCGGTCACGTCGTAGCTGACGTGGCCGAACACGGCCCAGGCCGTATTCTCGTGCGTCAGCGTGGTCGGCGCCGGCGTGAAGAACGGGTTGGTCGTGACCGAGAACTCGGAATCGAAATAGAACGCGCCCGCCTGCCAGAACAGGCGATCGTTCGCCTGCGAGGAGAGGCGGAACTCCTGCGTCAGCTGGTCGAGGTCGTCGATGCCATCCTGGGTCGCCGACGGGAACGGGATGCCCGGAACGTCACGTCAGCGCGCTGTCCAGGCAGGCAGGGTGCCCGACGTAGGCCGGGCGGAACCGGATGCCCGGCGCCGAACCCGCCGTCGATGTCGCCGAGGCTGCTGCTCTCGGTCGTCTCGTACGCGGTGATCGACGTCAGGGTCACGTCGCTGCCGCCAGCCCGAAGTCGAGCCTGCAGCGATCCGCCCGTGCCCTCGGCGCTCTGCGGATTGTTGTTGCCGCCGTCGTAGGAGACGCTGTCGCGGTCGTAGTTGGAATTGAAGCCGTCGCTGCCCGGGCCGAGCACGTTGGCGCGGAAGATGGACGCCGTGCCGTCGATGTCGCGGCCGTGGATGTTGAGCAGTGCGCTGAAGCGAATCGGAGGGCTCGATGAGGAGCTGCGCGCGGTAGGCGAACTCGTCGTAGCCGCCCATCGCGTCGTTCTCACCCGTGAAGGTCGTTGTCGATCCAGTCGTCGCGCTCCTGGTACAGCGCGGACGAGGCGGAAGGAGATCGCGTCCGTCAGCCCGCCGCCCACGGCGCCTTCGAAGCTCATGGAGCCGAGTTCGCCGTAGCTCAGCGCGGCATCGCCGCCGAATTCCTGGGTGGGCTTGCGGGTGTCGAACTTGACGATGCCCGCCGGCGTGTTGCGCCCGAACAGCGTGCCCTGCGGCCCGCGCAGGACTTCGACGCGCTCGAGGTCGAACATCGGGAAGCTCTTCAGGATCACGTTCTCGAGGACGACTTCGTCCACGATGATCGAGACCGGCTGCGACGCCGCGAGGTCGAAGTCCGAATTGCCGAGGCCGCGGATGTAGAAGCGCGGGGCGAGCCGGCCGTTCGACGATTCCGCGTACAGGCTCGGGACGCGCGCCGCGAGCACCTGGATGTCGCCGCCGCCCTCGAACATGGCGGAGAGGCGTTCGCCCTCGAGCGCAGACACCGACAGAGGAACGTCCTGGATGTTCTCGCTGCGGCGCTGGGCCGTGACGATGATTTCCCCGAGCGAGGTGGTGGAAGCAGGCGCTTCCTGCGCGATGGCGGCAGGCAGCGGCAGCGCCATGGCAATGGCGGCGGCGAGGGTTGCGTTACGCATTCCTGGAACTCCCCGGTTGGAATGGCGGGAAGTTTAGCCGAGCAGCGGCCGGGCGGCCTACTTGATCTTGGCTTCTTTGTAGGTCACGTGCTTGCGCGCGACCGGGTCGAACTTGCTGACTTCCATCTTTTCGGGATGCAGGCGCTTGTTCTTCGTCGTGGTGTAGAAGTGGCCGGTGCCGGCGCTCGAAACGAGTTTGATCTTGTCGCGCATGGCATTGACCTCAGACGTGGGTTCCGGCCGCGCGGAGATTCGCGACCACCTTGTCGAGACCCTGCTTCTCGAGCGTGCGCAGGCCGCGGGTCGAGAGCTTGAGCGTCACCCAGCGGCCTTCGCTCTCGAACCAGAAACGCTGCGTGTGCAGGTTCGGCAGGAAGCGGCGGCGCTTCTTGATGTTGGAGTGGGACACCTTGTTCCCGGTGATCGGGCGCTTTCCGGTGATCTGGCAGACTCTGGACATGATGGCGGCTCTCTTGGGGGCCGCGTATTAGACCAGCGAAGCTTTGCACAGTCAAATCAGCGTGTTGCGCGTCAGATAAGGCCTTTTTCCGCAAGGGAAACGCAGCATCCGTCGCCGATGATGAGGTGGTCGAGCAGCCGGATTTCGACCAGGCCGAGGGCATCCCGGAGCCGGGTGGTGATGATTTCGTCCGCCTGGCTCGGTTCGGCGATCCCGGAGGGGTGGTTGTGGGCGAGGATCACGGCCGAGGCATTCCGGGCCAGCGCCTGCTTGACCACCTCCCGGGGATGGACGCTGGCGCCATCGACCGTCCCCCGGAACAGCTCCTCGCAACTCGTCAGCCGGTGCCGGCTGTCGAGGAACAGGCAGCAGAACACCTCGTGCTCGAGGTCCCGAAGGCGCGCGATCAGGTAGTCGCGCGCCGCGCGCGGGCTCGCGAGCACCGGCCCGGCCTGCAGCCGCTCGAGGTGGTGGCGGCGGACGATCTCGAGCGCGGCCTGCAATTCCGCCCAGCGCGCGGGGCCGACGCCCGACTGGTTGCAGAGCGCGCTGCGCCCGGCCGAGAGCAGCCCGCGCAGGGAACCGAAACGCCCGAGCAGCGAACGGGCGAGGTCGAGCGCGTTCATGCGGCTGGTGCCGTGGCGCAGCCAGATGGCAAGGAGCTCGGCCTCCGAGAGCGCGCCGGAGCCGAGGGCGAGGAGTCTTTCGCGCGGCCGTTCGGCCGCGGGCCAGTCGCGGATTTGCATGCGCGGAGTCTGGCGCAAGGGGCCGACGCGGGCCTGTCGCAAATCGCGCCGGTTCCGGGATAATCGGCCCATGAGAAAGCTCGAAGTCCGCATCCTCGACCCGCGCGTCGGCCGCGACATGGAGCTGCCGCGGCGCGCGACTTCCGGCTCCGCGGGCCTCGACCTTCGCGCCTGCATCGACGCGCCGCTCGTGCTCGAGCCGGGCAAGACCGAGCTCGTGCCCACCGGCATCGCGATCCACCTCGGCGATCCGGGGCTCGCGGCCATGCTGCTGCCGCGTTCGGGGCTCGGCCACAAGCACGGCATCGTGCTCGGCAACCTGGTCGGGCTGATCGACTCGGACTACCAGGGGCAGGTGATGGTGTCGATGTGGAACCGCGGCGAGCGCGCGTTCACGATCGCGCCGGGCGACCGCATCGCGCAGATGGTGGTCGTGCCCGTCGTGCAGGTTGAGTTCGAGGTGGTCGAGGATTTCGAAGCGAGCGCCCGTGGCGCGGGCGGCTTCGGCAGCACCGGCTAGCGCGGCTTGATGGCGCGCAGTTCCTTGTAGCGCTCGATGTCCGCCTCGAAAGTCTTGCGGATGTTCTCGCGTTCCTCGCGCCGCCGCACCAGGTTGCTTTCCTGCGTCTGGATGTCGTTGGCCGAGCGGTCGAGGTCGGCGGCCAGTTCATCGGGCAGCGGCTGGGCGTCGGCGCCGGTGTTGGCCGGCGCATAGCGCGAGGCCATGCGCTCGATCTGCGCGCGCTGGGCGCGCAGGTTCGACAGCGACTGTTCCTGGATCGTGAGCTGGGCGTCGACCAGGTCGAGGCGGTTGTCGCGCAGGATCTCGAGCTCCTGCACCGACTGGTAGGTCTGCAGCAGCACGCGGTCGCGGAGCTTGCGCTTCTGCTCGTCGCGCGCCGCCTTGTCTGCCGCGGCCTTCGCCGCCGCTTCCTCGGGCGTGATCGTGCCTTCCTCGCGCCCGACCGGGACGCCCTGGCGGTTCAGCACCTCGCGGTCCTGTTCCGCGTACTCGGCGGGCACGCTGTCGCCGTAATGCACCTGGCCGTTCTTGTCGACCCAGCGATAGAGCTTCTTCTGCTTGTCGGACTGCGCGTCCGCAACGCCCGCGGCGCCCGCAAGCAGCGCGAGCATCACGGCGGACAGCAGGACTTTGTCAGAACCAGCCATTCATCCGGGGCACCTCAGGCGCAACCGTAACTGCATCACGATTCGCTGTCGACACCCTAGGTCCTGCGGTGGTTCCGGAGTGATTCGAGTTCCTCGCTGTCCCCGCCGGCCTCCATGTATTCGATCAGGTGGTCGAGGGTGATGATCCGGATGACCGGGATGCCGAAGGTCGACTGGATCTCCTGGACGGCGGATTGCGCTCCCAGGCCGCGTTCCTGGCGGTCGAGGGCGAGCACGACGCCGGCGGGCTTCGCACCGGCTGCCTTGATCAGGTTCGATCGACTCGCGCACTGCCGTGCCGGCCGTCAGCACGTCGTCGACGATCAGCACGCGACCGTCGAGCGGCGAGCCGACCAGCGTGCCGCCTTCGCCGTGCGCCTTCACTTCCTTGCGGTTGTAGGCGATCGGCACGTTGCGGCGGTGCCGCTCGGCGAACGCGACCGCGGTCGCCGTCGCGAGCGGGATGCCCTTGTATGCAGGGCCGAAGAGCATGTCGAAGGCGATTCCCGCCTCGACGATCGCCTCCGCGTAGCAGACGCCGAGGCGCGCCAGCGAACCGCCGTCGTTGATGAGTCCCGCATTGAAGAAGTAGGGGCTCGTGCGGCCCGGATTTCAGCGTGAAGTCGCCGAAGCGAAGCACCTGCTTCGCGAGGATCATCTCGATGAATTCTTTCTGGTGCGAACGCATGCAGCTGCCTCGCGCGCCTTGCGTATCATTGCGCTGCGGCCGCGGCGACCAGCATGCGCATCATTACACTCAACTGCAATGGCATCCGCTCGGCGGCCGGCAAGGGGCTGTTCGAGTGGCTGGCGGCGCAGCGCGCGGACGTCGTCTGCCTGCAGGAAACCAAGGCGCAGGAACACCAGCTCGTCGACGCGTGTTTTCGCCCCGGTGGCCACCACTGCGCGTACTTCGATGCGAAGCGTCCCGGGCTACAGCGGCGTCGCAGTGCTCTCGAAGCGGAAACCCGACAGGATCATCACGGGCTTCGGCGTGCCGGAGTTCGACGACGAGGGGCGTTACCTCGAGTTCCAGTTCGGCAAACTGTCGGTGGTTTCGCTTTACCTGCCCTCGGGCTCGTCCGGCCCCGAGCGCCAGGCCTCGAAGTTCCGCTTCCTGGACGCCTTCCTGCCGCACCTGAAGAAGCTCGCGCGACGCGACCGTGACTACGTCCTGTGCGGCGACATCAACATCGCGCACAAGGAGATCGACCTCAGGAACTGGAAGTCGAACCGCAAGAACTCGGGTTTCCTGCCGGAGGAGCGCGCCTGGCTCGATCGCCTCTTCGGCGAGCTCAAGTGGGTGGATGCCTTCCGCGAAGTGGACCCGCGTCCCGACCAGTACACCTGGTGGTCGAACCGCGGCCAGGCGCGGGCGAAGAACGTCGGCTGGCGCATCGACTACCAGATCGCGAGCCCGCGGCTCGCGGGCCGCGCGAAGTCCGCATCGATCTTCCGCGACCGCTGGTTCTCCGACCACGCGCCGCTGACGATGGATTACAGGCTGTGAAGGCCTGGGCTTCGGTCAGGCCCTATCTCGAGCGCGAGTCGCTCGCAGCTTTCTTCGTCGGCATCTCGTCGGGATTCCCGTACGCGATGATCGGCGCGACGCTGACCACGCGGCTCGCGCAGGACGGCATCGACAAGCGGACCATCACGGCGTTCACCTTCGCCTTCCTCGTCTACAACCTCAAGGTGCTCTGGGCCTGGGTCGTGGATGGCGTGCGCATCCCGTTGCTCGGCCGTCTCGGCCAGCGGGTCTCGTGGCTCCTGCTCGCGGGGTTCGCCGTGATCGCGGCGGTCATCAACCTCGCGCTCGTCGATCCCGCGGCCAGCATCCGTGCGACCGTCATCGCGGCGGTCCTCGTCGGCATCGCCGGCGCCACCTTCGACATCGTGATCGATGCGTACCGCATCGAGACCCTGAAGCCCAGCCAGCTCGGCGTCGGCTCGGGCATGTCGCAGTACGGCTGGCGCATCGGATCGGCGGCGGCCGGGGCGCTCGCGCTCTACATGGCGGCGCGCGTGGGCTGGACCGCCGCGTACCTCGCCTGCGCCGCGTTCGCGCTGCCCGCCATGATCACCGGCCTCGTCGTCGGCGAGCCCGCGCGCCACGTCGTCGCGAACGCGAAGCGCGGCCTGTCGGCGGTGTGGAATTCCATCATCGGGCCTTTCGCCGAGTTCATGCGCCGCCACGGGGCCTGGCTCGTCCTGCTCTTCATCCTCGTGCACAAGATCGGCGACACGCTCGCGAACCTCACGTTCCGGCTGCTGTTCAACGACCTCGGCTACTCGAACGACGAGATCGCGACTTACGACGTGGTTTTCGGCTTCTGGGCTTATCTCGCCGGTATCTTCGTCGGCGGCATCCTCTACACGAGACTGGGTCTGCAGCGTTCCGTGCTGCTCGCGCTGGTGCTGATGGGCGTTTCGAACTTCAGCTTCGCGCTGCTCGCCGCGGCCGGGCACAGCAACGCCGGCCTCGCCGGGGCGATCGGCTTCGAGAACTTCGCAAGCGGCTATGGCGGCGTCGTCGTGGTCGCCTACTTCTCGGCGCTGTGCAACCTGCAGTTCACGGCGTCCCAGTACGCGCTGGTCTCGGCGGCTGCGAGCGTGCTCGGACGCTTGCTGACTGGAGGCACGGCGGGTGCGCTGATCCAGTCGGTCGGCTACGTCAACTTCTACCTGCTGACCACGCTGCTCGCCGTGCCGGGCATCCTGCTGTTCTGGTTCATGATGCGCGCGGGTATGATCGATCGCGCACTCGGCACTGCGGGTCGGGAAAGCCGATGATGGAAGAGATCCTCAAGTTCTTCGTGCTCTTCTTCGTCGTGGTGGAGCCGATCACGCTCGTGCCGCTGTTCGCGGCGATGACCGAGGGCGCGGACGAGGCGTTCCGCCGCCGCATGGCGCTGAAGGCCGTGTGCGTCGCCGGGTTCGTGCTGCTCCTGTTCGCGGTCGGCGGCGCGTCCTTCCTCAAGGTCATGGGCATCAGCATCGACGCGTTCCGCATCGCCGGCGGCATCATGCTGTTCCTGATCGCGCTCGAGATGGTGTTCGCGCGCGAGTCCGGGCACGCGCACGACGCCCGACGAGCTCGAGGAGGGCAAGAAGCGCGTGGACGTTTCGGTGTTCCCGCTCGCTTTCCCGTTCATCGCGGGCCCGGGCGCGCTCGCGATCGTGCTGCTGACCTTCGGCGCCTCGCGCGGCGATTTCGTGCTGTCGGCGGGACTGTTCGGCGCCGTCGATCGTCGTGCTCGCTGATCACCTACCTGCTGATGCGACTGACGCCGATCGTGATGCGCGTGATGGGCGTGACCGGCGGCAACGTCGTGAACCGGCTCTCGGGCGTCGTGCTCGCGGCGCTCGCCGTCCAGTTCATCATCACCGGCGTCACCAACGCCTTTCCCTAGCAAAAAGGGGACGCTCCCCTTTTCCGGCTACGAGTCTCACGTGCGCTTCAAGGGCTTTCATCGGAAAAGGTGTGCGTCCCCTTTTTGCGGTGAACTCGAGGTCGAAGACACGATGGCCGAGACGCCGGCCGCGGCGCTCGAAACGGGTCGCGCCGCGCTCGGGCCGCTCGACGCAGCCTCCGTCCGGCGCCGCATTCGCGAAATCGGGCGAGGCGTTCAGCACCTCGAGCATCCAGGCGGCGTAAGGCTCCCAGTCGGTGGCGAGCTTGAAGCGGCCGCCGGTCTTCAGCCGGCTCGCGACGAGCGCGGCGAACGCCGGCTGCACGATGCGTCGCTTGTGGTGGCGCTTCTTGGGCCAGGGATCCGGAAAATAGAGCAGGACCTCGTCGAGCGAGGCGGGCGCGAGCCTGTGCGCGAGCACCTCGACGGCGTCGTGCGCGACGACGCGGACGTTCGCGAGCCCGCGCGACTCGACCGCGAGCAGGCAGTGCCCGACGCCGGGCGGGTGCACTTCCGCGCCGATGAAATCGCCGCTCGGGCGACGCGGCCGCGAGCTCGACGAGCGTGTCGCCGTTGCCGAAGCCGATCTCGAGCACGCGCGGCGCGCGGCGCCCGAACGCGGCGTCGAGGTCGAGCGGCTCGCGGCGCGAACGGGATGCCGTAGCGCGGCAGCAGTTCGTCGAGCGCGCGCTTCTGCGCCTGCCGTGATGCGCCCGGCACGCAGCACGTAGCTTCGGATGCCGCCGTGCCGCAGTTCACGGCTGCGCGATGAGGTCGGGCGTGAGCGTCGGCGACGTCCGGGCAGCCGGTCAGCGCGAGCGTGCGATCGAATTCGTCGGCGAGGATGGCGAGCGCGTGCGCGACGCCCGCGCGGCCGCCGGCGGCGAGGCCGTACACGGGCGCGCGGCCGAGCAGCACGCCCTCGGCGCCGAGCGCGACGGCCTTGGCGATGTCGCAGCCGCGGCGCACGCCGCCGTCCACGAGGATCGACGGCGCGGCCGCCGACCGCGCGCGCGACCTCGGGCAGGGCCGTCGAGGCCGCTGATCGCGCCGTCGAGCTGGCGGCCGCCGTGGTTCGACAGCACGACGCCGTCGCACGCCCGCCGCGATCGCGCGCTCGGCGTCGTCGGCGCGCAGCACGCCCTTCAGCAGCAGCTTCCGCGGCCAGAGGTCGCGGAAACGCTTGACGTCGTCCCAGCAGAACGAGGGATCGAACATGCCGTGCCCGACGAAGGCATTGACGTCCTGCCCGGGGCCGAGTTCGCGCTCGACGTTGACGAAGCGCGGCCGACGGCGTCGCGACGGTCGCGAGCCAGCGCGGGTGCATCAGCATGTCGAGCTTGGTGCGCGAGCGTGAACTCCTGCCGCGGCAGGAGCCCGGTGCGCAGGTCGCGCTCGCGCTTGCCGGCGACCGGGAAGTCGCTCGTCAGCACCACGCACTCGAAATCCGCGGCGAGCGCGCGCCGCATGATCGCGTCGGTGATCGCGCCGTTCGCGAGAATACGTAGGCCTGCAGCCACAGCCGGCCCGGCGCCTCGCGCGCGATGTCCTCGACCAGGCTCATCGAGACCGTCGACATCGCGAACGGCACGCCGGCGGCGGCCGCCGCGCGCGCGAGCTCGAGGTCGCCGTCGCGCCAGGAAAGGCCGTTGAGGCCGGTCGGGCCGACGACGGCCGGCATCGCCGAAGGCGCGCCGAGGAGCCGCGTCGACGAGGTCGCGCCTGGCGACGTCGACCAGCGTCCGCGGCACGAAACGTCAGCCGCGCAAAGGCATCGCGGTTGTGCGCGAGGGTGCGTTCGTCCTCCGCGCCGCCGTCCACGTAGTCGAACACGAAGCGCGGCAGGCGCCGCTTCGCGATGGCGCGCAGGTCCTCGATGTTGATCGCGTTGCGGAAGCGCATGACGCGCCCCTCAGGCGTTCCGGCCGGCGATGCGGCCGGAGAACAGGCAGCCGCCGAGAAAGGTGCCCTCGAGCCCGCGCTTGCCGTTCATGCCGCCGCCGCCGAAGCCGGCGGCCTCGCCCGCCGCGAAGAGTCCGTCGATCGCGCGCGCCGTTGTCGCCGAGAACGCGGCACGTCGAGGTCGGTCTGGATGCCGCCCATGCTCTTGCGGCTGATGACGTGCTCGCGGATCGCCATCAGCGGGCCGGCGCCGCGGTCGAGCGATCGGCTGGAAGGCGCAGGTCCGGACGCGGTCGCCGGGCCAGCGCCGCAGCCAGGCGATGCGCCGCAGTTGCTCGTCGTTGTGGAAGCGCTGGCCGCGCCGGATCGCCGCGTCGTAGCGGGTGACGGCCGACTCGACGGTCGGCGAGATCGACGACGTCGTCGCCGTTCAGCGGCATTCATGCGCTCGACGAGTTCGGGCAGCGTCGCCGCCTGCACGATGTCCTCGCTGTTGCGGGTCAGCTCGTCGTACAGCCAGCGGTTGCCGAACAGGAGGTCGCGCACGAAGCGCGAGCCGCGGCCGTTCGCGGATCGACGGGTTGAACTCGGCGCCGGAGACCGCGAGCTCGCGCAGCGCGATCCTCCGGTTCAGCAGCTGCCAGCTGTAGCCGCCGGGCTCGCGGCAGATGCGCGCGACGAGGTCGTGCGTGTCGAATCCCGGACACGAGCGGCATCGGGCCGATGCGCTCGCCGCGCGCATTGAGCCAGAGCGCGGACTTCGGCGGGATCAGCGAGAGCCCGTGCCCGGGCTTGCGCGGCCGCCAGTGACGGATGCCCGCGGCGTAGTTCCATTGCCAGTCGAGGTGCGTCACGGCCGCGCCCGCGCGGCCGGCGGCATCGTGCAGCCGCCCGTCCGCGAAACGGTGCGAGCCGTTCAGGATGACGGCGGGCGGCGTGCCCCAGTCCGCGTGCCAGTGCCGGCGCACGCGTTCGATGTCGCCGTTGATGCCGCCCGCCGCGATCGACGACCGACTCGCTCGCGACCTCGAAGGGCTCGCCGCCGGGTTCGATCGCGCCGGCGAAGGCCGGCGACGCTGCCCGCGCGCGTGACGAGCGTGTCCACGCGGTGGCCGAAGCGCAGGTCGAGCAGGTCGCGGCGCGGGTGCGTCGAGCAGCCGGCTGACGAGGCAATCGGAGAGCGCGCGGCCCGTACCCCAGACGAGGTGGAAGCGCGGCACCGAGTTGCCGGGCACGTAGAGCCCGCGCTCGACCCACATCGGCATCGGCATGAAGCGGATGCCGATGCGCCACGAGCCAGTCGTGGACCTCGGGCACGCAGCGTTCGACATAAGCCCGCGCCCAGGCGCGCGGCCAGGCGTGCTCGGGACCGAGTTCGCCGAACGCGAGCCAGTCGGCGTAGCCGAGTTCGGCGCTGTCGTCGATGCCGCGCCGGCGCTGCAGGGGCGTGCCTGCGAACCAGAGGCCGCCGAATGCGTCCTTCGCCTGGCCGCCGAGGTTTTCCTCGACGTCGCGGTCGACGAGGATCACGCGGCGGCCGCGGTCGAGCGCCTCGATCGCCGCGGCGATGCCGGCGATGCCGGCGCCGGCGATCGCGACGTCGGCGGAATGGCGGCGGGTGCGCATGACGGAGTATATTCCGCGCGGTGGAAAACGCCGCGTGGGTCACGAAGTAGCCGCTGACTGCCGGCCGTTCGATCTCCGCGATCATCTCGAGCGCGATCTGGCGCTCGCCCATGATGACCGTGTCGACGCCGAGCTCCCGCAGGTGGTGGACCTCGGCGTCGGAATGCGCCCGTGCCACGATCTTGAGGCCCGGGTTCGCGCGCAGCGCCTTCTTCACGATGCGGCCGGCCTCGAACGCGTTCGGGATCGCGATCACGAGCGTCGTCGCCGCCTCCGGGTGCGCGGCGCCGAGGATCTCGCGGCTCGCGGCATTGCCCTCGATGAGCGGGATGCCGCGTTCGCGCAGTTCCCGGATGCGCTCCGCATCGCCCTCGATCACGACGAACGGCGTTCCCGAGCGCTCGAGCGCCGCCGCGACCAGCGAACCCACGCGCCCGTAGCCCACCAGCACCCGGTGGCCGCTCGCCGGCAACCGCGCGAGCGGCGCCTCCAGCATGGGCTGGAGCCGTGCGCACAGCGCGAACGCCAACGGGTTGAGGATGATCGAGATCATCGCCGCCGCGAGCACCAGGTCGCGGCCCTGCTCGGGCAGGATTCCCATCGCGACGCCGAGCCCCACGAGGATGAACGAGAACTCGCCGACCTGCGACAGGCTCGCGGCGATCGTCATGCCGACGCCGATGGTGTGGCGGAACAGCATCACGATCGCGAAGGCTGCCACCGACTTTCCGACCAGGACGATGAAGAGCGTGCCGAGGAGCGCAAGCGGCTCCTTCAGCACGATGGCGGGGTTGAACAGCATCCCGACTGCGACGAAGAACAGCACGGCGAAAGCCTCGCGCAACGGCACGCTCTCCTCGGCGGCCCGGTGCGAGAGCTCGGACTCGCCGAGCACCATGCCGGCGAAGAAGGCGCCGAGCGCGAAGGAAACGCCGAACAGTTTCGCCGCGCCGAAAGCGACGCCGAGCGCGATCGCAAGCACCGCGAGCCTGAACAGCTCGCGCTCCTCGGCGACCGCGTGCAGCACGCGCGGGATGACGCGGCGGCCGACGAAGTACATGACGGCCACGAAGCCCGCGACCTTCGCGATCGTGACGCCGATGGCGACGGCGACAGCGCGCGCAGCGAGCGGCGCCGCGGCGACGCCGTCGTGCGCCGGCCCGATCGAGTCGCCGAGCGCCGGCAGCAGCACCAGCGCGAGCACCATCGCGATGTCCTCGACGATCAGCCAGCCGACCGCGATGCGCCCGCGCTCGGAAGTGAGGAGCCCGCGTTCCTCGAGCGCGCGCAGCAGCACGACCGTGCTTGCCACCGAGAGTGCGAGGCCGAAGATGATGCCGGCCTCCCAGCTCCAGCCCATCCAGTGGCCGAGCAGGGCGCCCATCAGCGTCGCCGCGCCGATCTGGGCCACGGCGCCGGGCAGGGCGATCGCGCGCACGGCGAGCAGCTCCCGGAAGGAGAAGTGCATGCCGACGCCGAACATGAGGAGGATCACGCCGATTTCCGCCAGCTCGTTCGCGATCGCCTGGTCGGCGACGAAGCCCGGCGTGAAAGGCCCGACCGCAACGCCCGCGATCAGGTAGCCGACGATCGGGGACATGCGCAGGCGGCTGGCGAGCGCGCCGAACAGAAATGCGAGGCCGAGGCCTCCGACGATGGTCGCAATGAGCGGTGTGCTGTGATCCATCAGCGGGTTGGGCCGACCTCCATCGCGGACATGAAATGTATCACGCGAGGGCCTAAAATCCGCCTACGCGATGCGGGTGTAGTTCAATGGTAGAACTGCAGCTTCCCAAGCTGCTAACGTGGGTTCGATTCCCATCACCCGCTCCAATTCCACAACTCCGATGACGTCACATGATGCCCAAGACGCGCGCCAGGCACTTGCCGCCCTGGCACGCGAGTCCTGCCGCAACGCCCATGCGCCGTACTCCGGCATCCACGTCGGCGCGGCGATCCGCTCGGCGACCGGCGCCGTGCTACCCCGGGACCAATGTCGAGAACGCGGCCTATCCGCTCGGCAACTGCGCCGAGGCGAGTGCGATCGCCGCGGGCGTGCAGGCCGAGGGCGCGGGGTTTCGCATCGCGGAGACGGCGGTCTGGGCACTCGATCGTCGCGGGCGAGGCGATCGCCATCTCGCCCTGCGGCGGCTGCCGCCAGCGCATCCGCGAGTTCGCGGTCGACGGCGACGTGAAAGTGCACTTCCCGTGGCAGGGCGGCAGCCTGCATACCGCGACCGTCGACGAACTCCTGCCTTACGCATTCGAGTTGCCCGGCGCCTGACGCGCCGTGACCTGGCTGCCGCAGGAGTCGATCCGCATCAAGCGCGACGGCGGGGCGCTCGATGCCGCCGAACTCGCGAGCGATCGCGCGCGCGCATCGCCGACGGCAGCCTGTCCGACGCGCAGGTCGGCGCATTCGCGATGGCGGTGACGCTGCGCGGCATGACGCCCGCGGAGTGCGCCGACTTCACGCGTGCGCGTGCGCGACAGCGGCGAGTCTTCGACTGGCGCGGCGGAGTCGCCGCCGGGCCCGGTGCTCGACAAGCATTCGACCGGCGGCGTCGGCGACCTCGTCTCGCTCGCGCTCGGTCCGATGCTCGCGGCCTGCGGCGCCTGGGTGCCGATGATCGTGCGGCCGCGGGCTCGCGCACACGGGCGGCACGCTCGACAAGCTCGAGTCGATTCCCGGTTACCAGTCGCGGCCGGCGCCCGAGCGCGTGCGCCGGGCCGTGCGCGAGGCGGGTGTCGCGATCGTCGGCGCCGGCGACCGCATCGCGCCGGCCGACCGGCGCCTCTACGCGATCCGCGACGTGACGGCGACCGTCGACTGCCTGCCGCTCATCGTCGCGTCGATCCTCTCGAAGAAGCTCGCGGCCGGGCTCGAGGCGCTCGTGCTCGACATCAAGTGCGGCAACGGCGCCGTGCTGCCGGAGCCGGAGCGTGGGCGCGAACTGGCGCGCGCGATGATCTCGACCGCCGCGGCCGGCGGGCCTGCCGATGTCGGCGCTGCTGACCGACATGTCCGAGCCGCTCGCGCGCTCGGCCGGCAATGCGCTCGAGGTGCGCGAGGCGATCGCGATGCTCCGCGGCGAGCGCCCGATGCGCGGCTGATCGAAGTCACGCTCGCGCTCGGCGCGGAAGTCATGGTGCTCGGCAGGTCTTGCGAAGGACGAAAGGCCGCGCGCGCGTCGCTCGCGGCGTTCGCTCACGAGCGGCGCGGCCGCGAGCGCTTCGCGCGCATGGTCGCGAGCCTCGGCGGTCCGGCCGACATCCTCGAGAAGCCGGATCGCATCTCGCGACAGGCGGCGCTCGTGGCCGATGTGCCGGCAGCCGCGCGACGGCGTCATCGTCGCCATCGATACGCGCGCCGTCGGATTCGCGGTGGTGAGCCTGGGTGGCGGCCGGACCGCGCCGGACGACAGCCGTCGATCACGCCGTCGGGTTCGATCGGCTGCTGCCGGTGGGAACGACCGTGCGGAAGGGCGAGTCCCATTGCCCGCGTCCACGCGGCGATGCCGGCGCGGCGGGCATGGCCGCAGCCGCGCTGACCGCGGCTTTTTCGATCGGGGAACGGCCGCCGAAGGCGCGCCGCTGATCGAGCGGATCGGCTAGCCGAAGCGGCGGGTCTGGAAGCGCCGGCGTTGTTGCGCGCGGCATGGCGCGGCGGCGCGGCGGGCGCGGACGCGCTGCGGGCCGGCGCCTGTTCCTTGCGCACGAACGCGGGCGTCGGCGAGAACGGCACGGACTGGCGCATCGTCCGCTCGATGTCGCGCAGCAGCGACGCCTCGTCGTCGGACACGAGCGACACCGCGTGGCCGTCGTTGCCGGCACGCGCCGTGCGGCCGATGCGATGCACGTAGTCCTCCGGCACGTTGCGGCAGGTCGAAGTTGACGACCTGCGGCAGCTCGCGGATGTCGAGGCCGCGCGAGGCGACCTCGGTCGCGACCAGCGCCGTCAGCTTGCCCGCCTTGAAGTCCGCGAGCGCGCGCGTGCGCGCGGCCTGGCTCTTGTTGCCGTGAATGGCCGCGGAGCGGATGCCGGCGCGCTCGAGCTGCTGGCGCAGGCGATTCGCGCCGTGCTTGGTGCGCGTGAAGACGAGCGCCTGGTGCCAGCGGCCCTCGCCATTGGCGCCGTTCTCGAACAGGTGCACGAGCAGGTGCCGCTTGTCGTCCTTCCGGACGCGGAACGCGAGCTGCGTGACGCGCTCGACCGTGCTGTTCGGCGGCGTCACCTCGACCTGCACGGGGTTGACGAGGATGCGCGACGCGAGCGAGCGGATGTCGGGCGTGTAGGTCGCCGAGAACATCAGGTTCTGCCGCTTCGCGGGCAGCAGCTTGATGATGCGGCGGATGTCGTGGATGAAGCCCATGTCGAGCATGCGGTCGGCTTCGTCGAGCACGAGGTGCTTGACCTCGGAGAGGTTCGCGAGCCTGCGGTTCGCGAGGTCGAGCAGCCGGCCGGGCGTCGCGACGAGGATGTCGCAGCCGGCGCGCAGTCCGTCGATCTGCGGCTGCTCGCCGACGCCGCCGAAGATCACGCGCGAGCGCAGCTTCTTGTTCGCGCCGTAGACGCGGATGCTCTCCAGGATCTGCGCCGCGAGCTCGCGGGTCGGCGCGAGCACGAGCGCGCGCGGCGCGCGGCCGCCGGCGCGCCGAGCAGCTGCAGCAGCGGCAGCACGAAGGCCGCGGTCTTGCCGGTGCCGGTCTGGGCGCCGGCGAGCAGGTCGCGACCGGCGAGCACCGGCGGGATGGCGCCCAGCCTGGATGGGCGTCGGGGGTCGAGTAGCCGTGGGCGGCAATGGCCGACAGCAGCTCGGGCTCGAGCCCGAGTTCATTGAAATTCATGGTGTTTTTTGAGTTCCGGGGAGGGGAGAGGCGCGCGGACTATACAGGATCCGGGGCGCCGGCGCGCTCCGGTTCGCGCAGTACGATAGGCAAACCGACCGGGAGTCACCCATGCGCCACCTGACGACCGCCTTCATTGCGACGCTGTGCCTCGCGCCTGTCCGGCTGCGGCTACAACACGATCCAGACCCAGGACGAGGCCGTGAAGGCGCGCCTGGTCCGAAGTCGTCAACCAGTACCAGCGCCGCGCGGACCTGATCCCGAACCTGGTCGAACACGGTGAAGGGCTTCGCGGCGCAGGAACAGGCCGTGCTCATCGGCGTGACCGAGGCGCGCGCCCGCGCGACGTCGATCCAGGTGACGCCGGAGCTGCTGAACGATCCCGAGGCGCTCAAGAAATTCCAGGCCGCGCAGGGCGAGCTGACCGCGCGCGCTGAAGAGCCTGCTCGTGGTCACCGAGAACTACCCGGACCTGAAGTCCGACCAGAACTTCCGCGACCTGCAGGCCCAGCTCGAGGGCACCGAGAACCGCATCGCCGTGGCGCGCAACCGCTACATCGAGTCCGTGCAGACCTACAACGGCACGATCCGCCGCTTCCCGGTCAACCTCACCGCGATGATATTCGGCTACGACGTGAAGCCGAACTTCACGGTCGAGAACGAGGCCGCGATCGCGCAGCCGCCGACGGTGGACTTCAACACCGCGCCCGCGCAGCCAGCGCCACGCGGCTGAGCCCGCGACCTGAAAGGGGACGCACCCCTTTTTGAAACGCGCGGCTACCGTGCAGAGTCTTCGGCCGAAAAAGGGGTGCGTCCCCTGTTTCGGCGTGCTCGTCGCGCTCGCGGTTGCGGCGCCGGCCGTGCGCGCAGTCGCTGCAGCCGATTCCGCCGCTCGAGGCGCGCGTCACGGACCTCGCCGGCACGCTGACGGCCGCGGAGCGCGCGAGCCTCGAGCCGAAGCTCGCCGCCTTCGAGGCGCGGAAGGGCGCGCAGATCGCGGTGCTGATCGTGCCGACCACGCAGCCGGAGGAGATCGAGCAGTACTCGATCCGCGTCGTCGACGCCTGGAAGCTCGGGCGCGAGAAGCCGGACGACGGCGCGCTGCTCCTCGTCGCGATGCAGGACCGCGCGCTTCGCATCGAGGTCGGCCGCGGGCTCGAGGGCGCGCTCACGGACCTCGTCGCGAACCGCATCATCGACGAGACCATCACGCCGCGCTTCCGCGAGGGCGACTTCGCGGGCGGCATCGTGGCCGGCGTCGAGCGCATGATCGCGGTGGTCGACGGCGAGCCGCTGCCCGAGCCGGAGCAGCACTGGGACGGGCCGCAGGGCCTCGGCGGCATCCTGCCGATCCTGTTCTTCATCGTGTTCTTCGCCTCGACGATCCTGCGCGCGATCTTCGGCCGCGCGCTCGGCTCGCTCGCGACCGGCGGCGTCGCGGGCGGCATCGCCTGGTTCGTCACGCAGGTGCTCGGGCTCTCGCATCGGCGTCGGCGTCGTTGGGCTCGTGCTCTCGCTGCTGCTCGGCTTCGGCAACGGCGGGCGCTGGTCGAGTCGCCCCGGTCACGGCGGCTGGACGACCGGCGGCTGGGGCGGCGGCGGTCGGCGGTCGGGCGGCGGCGGATTCGGCGGCGGCGGCGGCAGCTTCGGGGGCGGCGGCGCCTCGGGGCGCTGGTAGGCCATGTCGCTCGGTCGCGCGCTCAGGCATCTGTTCGCGACGCGCTGGGGCACGCGCAGACGTTTCACGGCCGGAGGTGCGCGCGCGGATCGAGCAGGACATCGCCGCGCTCGAACGCCGGCACGCCGGCGAGATCCGCTTCGCGATCGAGACCGCCTTCGACCTGCCCGAGCTCTGGTACGGCACGACGCCGCGCGAGCGGGCGATACAGGTGTTCGGCCACCTCGGCGTCTGGGACACCGAGGGCAACAACGGCGTGCTGATCTACGTGCTGATGGCGGACCGCGACGTCGAGATCGTCGCCGATCGCGCGATCGCCGCGCGCGTGACGCAGGCGGAGTGGGAAGCGGTGTGCCGCGAGATGGAAGCCCACTTCAGCGCCGGCCGCTTCGGCGAAGGCGCGGAGGCCGGGATCGCGGGTGTCGGCGCGCTGCTGGCGCGGCATTTTCCGGGCAGGGCGGGGATCGCAACGAGCAGCCGGACGCGCCGGTCTTGCCTCTAGGCCGGCCGGCGTCAGGCGAGCGTGTGGTAGACCTTCTGGACGTCGTCGTCCTGCTCGAGCTTGTCGATGAGCTCGAGCGCCTCGTTCGCCTGGGCCTCGGGTAGTTCCATCGGCGTCGTGCAGACGTATTCCTGCTCGGCCGAGATCGGGACGATCTTCCGCTCCTCGAGCCGCTTCTGCAGCTGGCCGAAGTCCTCGAACGCGCAGCGCACGACGAGCTGCGGCTCGCCGTTCTCGCCGGTGCTCTCGCCCATCTCGTCGAGGCCGTGGTCGATGAGGTCGAGCTCGAGCTCGTCCGCGTCGATGCCCTCCGGGTTCAGGCGGAAGACGCCCATGCGGCGGAACAGGAAGCTGACGCTGCCGTTGCTCGCGAGGTTGCCGCCGTGCTTCGACAGGATGTTGCGCACGCTCGCGACCGTGCGCGTCGGGTTGTCGGTCGCGGTCTCGACGAGCACCGCGATGCCGTGCGGCGCGTAGCCCTCGTAGAGCACCTGCTGGAAGTCCGTCGCGCCCTGGCCGGAGGCGCGCTTGATCGCGGCCTCGACCTTGTCCTTCGGCATGTTGATCGCGCGCGCGTTCTGGATCACGCGGCGCAGCGCCGGGTTGCTGTTCGGGTCGGGGCCGCCCGACTTGACCGCGATCGTGATGTCCTTGCCGATGCGCGCGAACTGCTTCGCCATCCGGTTCCACCGGGCGAACATCGCGTGCTTGCGGACTTCGAAGATGCGTCCCATTGCGGGTAGGATGCCGGGATGCGCGCAGCCGTACAACGTTGGGCGATCGAGCGCGTGCTGCACGGGGCGCGGGCCGCCCTCGCGCGCGCCGACGGCGTGGCGCGTGTGCGCGCAGCTGACGGATTGCGTGCCGCGCGCTTCATCGCGCGCACGGAATCGTACGAGGCCTCGCGCGCCGCTCGCGATGGGCGAGGCCCGGGGACGGTGGATCACGCCCGCCGGCAGCCCGCAAGGCGGCATCGTCCTCTACTTCCATGGCGGCGGGTTCATCGCCGAGTGCCGCGCGATCCACGATCCGCTGCTCGCGGCGATCGGCCGCACGGCCGGCGCGCGCGGCCTCATGATCGACTACCGGCTCGCGCCCGGAGCACCCGTTCCCGGCGGCGACGCGACGACTGCTTCGCAGCGTGGAACTGGATGCTGTCGACGGGCTTCGACCCGGCGCGCGTCGTGTTCGCCGGCGACTCGGCGGGCGGGAACCTCGCGCTCGTCACCGCGATGCGCGCGCGCGACGAAGGGCTGCCGCTGCCCGCGGCGATCGTGCTGATGTCGCCGCTGCTCGACCTGACGCTTCAGCGGCCCGTCGTTCGCGCGCAACGACGGCATCGACCCGATGTTCCGTGCGGAGACCGCGCGTCGCGTCCAGGACTGGTACGCGCCGGGCCTCGATCTCGCGGATCCGCAGCATCTCGCCGCTGTTCGGGCGCGCCGACGGCCTGCCGCCGACGCAGCTGCACGTCGGCAGCTCCGAGCTCCTGCTCGACGACACGCTGCGCTACGCGGCGAAGGCCGCCGGCGCACTGGCCGCCGTGTGGCACGGCATGCCGCACGTGTTCCCGGCGATCCGCGGCCTCGTGGACGGCGACCGCGCGATCGTCGAGATGGCCGATTTCATCCGCGAGCACACCTCCGAGGCGACCCGCGGTGCATAAAAGGGGACGCACCCCTTTTTCGTCGCGGGGTACGCCCATTGGCTTGCGAAAAAGGGGTGCGTCCCCTTTTACGAGGATTCCATGCACCCGCTTGCCCGACTCGTCGTCGACGTTCCCGATTTTCCGCAACCCGGAATCCTGTTCCGCGACATCACGCCGCTCCTGCGCTCGCACTTCCAGGAGGCCGTCGCCGCGCTCGACGCGCTGTGGACCGAGCGGGAGTGGGCCGAGGCCGATGCCGTCGCCGGCGTCGAGTCGCGCGGCTTCATCCTGGCCGCGGCGCTCGCCGAGAAGCGCGGCAAGGGATTCGTGCCGGTACGCAAGAAAGGGAAGCTCCCGCCGCCGGTCGTCGAGCGCCAGTACGCGCTCGAGTACGGCGCCGGCATGCCTCGAGATGCAGCGCGGCGAGGGCCGGCTGATCCTGGTGGACGACGTGCTGGCGACCGGCGGCACGCTCGGCGTCCGCGCGAGCTCGCGACGGACGCAGGATTTCGCGTGCTGCACACGGGCGTCCTGATCGACCTCGGCATCGCGAAGGACTTCCGCTGCCTCGGCGCGGCCCCGCGCGCCGTCATCCGCTATGGCGGGTGACGGCGCCGGCGATCCTCGTCGCGATGGCGCTGCCCGCCGAGGCGCGCGGGCGTGTTCGAGGCCGCGGGCGTCGAGGTGCTCTACACCGGCGTCGGCAAGGTCAATGCGGCCATCGCGCTGACGCGCCGGCTCGCGGCGTCTGCGGCGCGAAGGCCGCGGGCCTGCCGCTCGTCGTCAATTTCGGCACCGCCGGCAGCGCGCGCATCCCGGCGCGAACGCTCGTCGCCTGCCGCCGGTTCGTCGACCGCGACATGGACGTCGCCGCGCTCGGCTTCGCGCCCGGCGTCACGCCCTTCGACGAGTTGCCGCCGATGCTCGAATTCCCGCACGTTGTTTCCGGGCCTGCCCGATGCAGTGTGCGGCATCGGGCGACTCGTTCGCGACGGCGCGACCACGGCCCCGCCTGCGACGTCGTGGACATGGAGGCCTACGCGCTGGCGAAAGCCTGCCGCATCGAGGGCGCCGGATTTCGCCTGCGCGAAGTACGTGAGCGACGGCGCCGACGAGAACGCGGCGCTGCACTGGAAGGAGAACGTCGCGGGCGCCGCCGACCGCTTCCTCGCGCTCTACCGCGAACTCGTCAGCCGGACAGGCGCGAGCCTTGCTTGACGGCGATGTAGCCCGGACCATCTCGAGCGCGCTCTTTGTCGCACGGCGGCAGTTCCGCGTCGCTCGTGCCGAGCGGCGTCACGCGCTCGCCCCAGCGCACGCACGTGCGCGGACCAGGTGAGCCCGGCGCCGAAGCCGGTCAGCAGCAGGTTGCACCCGGGCGCGACGCGGCCTTCCTCGAGCGCCTCGACGAGCGCGACCGGCACGGTCGCCGAGGACATGTTGCCGTAGCGCTGGATGTTCACGAAGCAGCGCTCCATCGGGATGCCGGCGCGCTTCACGACCGCCTCGATGATGCGCAGGTTCGCCTGGTGCGGCACGACGAGGTCGACGTCGTCGGCCGCGAGGCCGCGTGCCTTCAGCACCGTCTCGCAGGCCTGGCTCATGCCGACGACGGCGCGCTTGAAGATTTCCTGTCCCTCGAACACCCATTCGCGTGTCGCCGAGCACCCAGCCCCGGTTGGCGTAGCGCGAACCCATGCCGTGCACCTGCAGGATGCCGCGCGCGTCGCCATAGCAGCCGAGCCGGTCGGCCAGCACGCCTTCCTCGCGGTCGGTCGCCTGCAGCACGACGGCCGCGCAGCCGTCGCCGAACAGCACGGCGACATTGCGGTTCGTCCAGTCCATCAGCGGCGAGATCGAGTTCGCCGCCGATCACGAGCGCGTTCCTGCACGACGCCCGACTTGATCATCGCGCTCGCGGTCGTGAGCCCGTAGAGGAAGCTGGTGCAGGCCGTATTGACGTCCATGGCGCCGGCGCCGCTGGCGCCGAGCCGGGCCTGGACCCAGGACGCCATGTTGGGCACCTGTTCGTCCATGCTGCAGGTGCCGAAGACGATGAGGTCGAGCGTCGCCAGGCGTCGAGGCCCGCGCCGGCGAGCGCCCGGCGGGCGGCGACCTCGGCCATTCGCCCAGCGAAACGTGCGAGATGCGCCGCTCGTGGATGCCGGTCCGGCTGCGGATCCAGTCGTCGTCGGTGTCGAGGAAGGTCGAGATGTCGGCATTCGACAGGATCGCCGGGGGCATGCACTTGCCCCAGCCCGTAATCGTCGCAAACTGCGCCATAGCGGCCGGATTGTACGGCTTCCAACCTTCCGGGCGGCCGGTGCGTCCAAGTCCATGAACGGATTAAAGCAGACTCGCTGGCGGTCCGTCCGGTGACGAGCAGCGATCGCAGGTCGGATTCAGAGAGCGGCGGAATCCGACGCGCAGGCTCGTGCGGAGCGCGTCGGTCGATCCCGTCAGTGTCATCGTGACGTCGTAAGAGCTGATGTGTGTCTCAGCGGTGACATCAAGAACCGGCTCGACGCGTCGCGGATTTGAGAACGTCACCGTGCCGCGCTCGATAAAGTACGTCGCGGCCTCCGGCGCGGAGCTGGCCGCCTTCGCCCACCACCACCGTGCCTAACAGGGTCGGGGCGTTCAGTGTGCCCGCGACGTGCAGGTCCGCACTGAGCTCGACGCGTCCGACGTTCGTGTCGAGGCTGAGCGTGTCGGTAGATTTCACCGCGATATCGAGGCCGACTGGTGTGGATTGTCGGCGTGCGCCGCGCCGCGCGCCTCCGGTCGTGGGTGAACCATACGCCTGTTGCAATTGGGTAACCACGTTGCGGAGAGCGAGGATCGAACCGCGATAGGGCTGTGGCAGGAACGAGACGGTGCCGGCGATCGCCGGCTTGCCGTCGGTGACGATGTACTGGACGTCCACATCCACTTCCGCGCGCGGGCCGTCGGCGACCATCTGAATGGGTACAGACACCGCCGTGAACGACAGCGTCGGCGGTGTGGAGCCCGACAGGCTGTACGCCCCGCGAATCAGAAACGGGCCCCGTTGGCTTCGCCGGTCACATCGTCCACGATCGCGCGTCCCGACGTGAACACGATGTTGCCAGTGACGCTGGCGAACGACAGTCGTGGCGTCGCGACGCGAAGGGCGGCGTTGTCGACGCGCACCGTGCCATCGACGCGCGGCGCCATCACTGGACCGCGGATGACCAGGTCGCTGACGACGGTGCCCGCGATGGGCATGCCGATGAGTGGTTGCAGGGGAGGCAACCCCACCGGTCCGGCGAGCCGGAGGTCGAGCGTGGGTTGCTCGCCTGCCAGATCCGCTGAGCCCGAGATCACGAGATTGCTGCGCGATCCGGTCAGCGTCCACGGATCGAGATCCACGCCCGCGCGCGATCCGCACGTGCCCTTCAGACGCTTGTTCCATCTTCGCGCCGCTGACCGACACGGACGCCTGCGCGACGGAGATCGATCGGGTCACCGCATCGAGACGCGGACTGGTTGCCGAGAGCTCGAGGGTCGCGTCGAGGATTCCCGATGTCGTCGTGCCGCGAGGCACACGCGCGGCGAGCGTCTTGCCGAGATCGCCAGCCACATCGGCGGTCATCGTCGCGGTTCCGGTTGCGTGTGCCGTCGCGTCTCCGGGAATCCACGGAAGCAGGTCGTGGAGCCATTTCAGGGGAGCGCGTCCGCTAGCCGTGGCAGCGATGTCGCCCCACTGTACCGAAGCCTGTTCTATGTTGAGGCCATCTGGACCAAGAGCGGCTCGCGCGCGAAGACCAGATACCTCTATCATCCCCATCTGAAGCGCGCCGCCATCCACAGCCGCGGTCGCCGTGCCGTGCGGTGAGTCCCAGGTGGGCCGCTTGCGGACAGGGCGATTGAAACCTGACCCGCGGTCGCGAGCACCTGGTCGAATCCCGCGGCTGATGCGACGTCCGTCAGGTCCTTGGCAGCGCCATCCATACGCAGCGTGAGTTGCGCGCCTGGATCGTTGGCGTCGAGCGTGCCGGCACCCGTGAGGGCCGCGGTGCCGACATGAGCGGCCAGATCCCGCACCGCGATCCGTCCCCGCGACAGTTCGGCGTGCAGGCGCGATCCAATGAAACGGTAAGCTCCTTGGGTTGATTGGCGATCGGCGTCAGCGTGAGATTCACCGGATCCAGATCGAGCGTCACCTGGCCGCCGAGTGGTGACAGCGGGTCGCCCGCAAACGACGCGGCGCCCGTCAGACGGCCCGTGACGCGCTTGGCGAGTGCCGGTTGTCCGGCACGAGTCAACACGTCGGCAAGATCGACATCGCGCGCGTGAAGCACCGCGTCGAGGCGCGGATGCTCGGCGAACGCAAAGGTACCGTCCGCGTTCAGATTCAGATCGGGAGCCGCCAGCGTGAAACGGCCCGCGCCGGCCTGAGCATCCACGCTCGCCTCGAGCGCCCCGCCTCGAGCCTCACCCCAGGTCGTGTCCACGGCGGTCAGTTGCACATGGCCGGTTGGATGCGCCATCGGACCGCTCGTGATCGCGCCAGACACGGTCGCGGACCCAGGCACTGGCACGACGCAGGTCGCGGTCCCGACCTGGCATTTGGTGAGCGGCCAGTTTCGGGCGGTGAGATTCAGCGCCTGTTCGCCAGAGTCGAGACCCTAACCCCAGCCGCCACCCTGGAGCTGACCGGATCCTACGGTTGCGTCGAGCGACGCGAACTCGACCCTGTCGCCCCGCAACCGTGTAGTCGGACGACAGTCGATTCCAAGCGTGTTGACCGGCCGCGCTGACGTTCGTTCCTTCGACGTGACCCGCGAGCTGCCAAGAGGTGGACGTGCCGCTGAGCTCCGCGTGGGTCTCGACGGCGCCCACGATGCCTGGAGCGATGGCGGGGCTCAGCCACGCAATGAGCGGGGAGACATTCGGACTGGTGACAGCGAGAGACCCGACAGCGTTCCACTCTCGGCGTGCTGGATGTTGGTTGCCGTGACGTGGGATCCGGCAGTGGTGACATCGGCCGTGGTCACACCTTGCGACGCGCGAGACGCGACGGCGTTGCCGCGCGCAGTCCCACGTCCGACGCCTTCGATGACGAGAGCGGGCATTATGAAATCAGCGTCCGCGGTCGGATCGTCGAAGCGGCCCCGCAACGTGACGCTCAGCCTCGACGGTACTGCGGAGCGTGGAGATGAACGCTCCGGGTGATGGCACGCCGAGCCGGTGAGCGACCGAGACGAGACTGTCGAGACTCGGTCCGGTGACGTGTGTCTGTCCACCGAGCGATGACTGCACGAACGGCTGCGTGCCGACGCCGATGGCGATCACACCGCGCATACCCACGGAGTTGGCCGTCGTGAGCGCGTGATCCACCTTCCATGCACCCTGGCGCGCAGACACCTTCGCCGAGCCGCCCAGGGGCAGACCGCTGGCGGCGGTGGGCTCAAACGCGTGGACGCGTCGAAGTCCAATGCAGCAAGTCCGGTCTTAATCCACCGAAGCGTGCCAGAGCCAGTGAGGCGCGAGGAAGATTGGCATCGCCGGTGACGTCACGGCACGGACGGCGAGCGCATCCACGCCGGACCACGTGGCGCGCAGCTGGCTCGGACCTCGATGCGAGAACGCGAAATGTCCGGTCGCCTTCAACCGGCCCCACGGCGCGATCACTTCCGACGCTGTCAGGTCGATGCCGGGACGTGCGATGACGACGGAGGAGGCGAGCGTCCCGGTTGGGCAGCGTCCCAAGCCCCATACGGGTCGACCGCAAGTCGAGTGCGACACGCAGGTTTTGCCACGTGCCACTCACGGTCCCCGACGAGGTGACGGTTCCCGAGACATCGAGATCGACGTCGAGCGCGCGGAGGCTGCGTGCCATATCGAACTGACCGCCGACGGTGAGGCCAACCGCGCCGTCCAGGCCCCAGCCCATACGTCCACGGACCGCCACGTCGCCTTCGGTCATCCCGATTCCGTGGTGTCATCCAGTCGCACGGCCTTCCGATTGAATCCAAACCCTGTCGCAATACGAGTCAGCGTCGTGTGCCAGTTGCCGACCACCAGGCTGCCCGGAGCGCCCACTGTCAGCCGTCCCTTGACATCAGCCGGAATCCGCCCGCCCAGCGTCAAGCGCAGCCGCTGGAGATCGACTTTGATGGCGTGCGGGCGATCGTGGCGTAGGTGAGGATCCGCCTTCGCTCAGGACAATCCGATCGATCGTGACACCGCCCTCGGATTTACCCGACCCGCCCTTGAACACCGGGAGGTTGCTCGTGCCATCGTCGTTGAAGGCGAGGACAATCCGCGGGCGCGAGATTTCCACCGACCACAGATGCACGGGACCACGGACGGATGCCCAGGCGACGTCGAAATCGACTCGTGCCGCCTTGAAGAACGGACGGTCGGGCGTGCGCCGGTTTGCCAGCGAAAGATTCGTCAGGTGTCCGCGCAGCGTGAGTGCGTTGTAATCCAGCGAGTCGGCGCGGAGCAGAATGTCGAAGTGTGAGGACAGCCACGAAGCCGCGGCCGACAACGCACGGTCGCGGACGAATGACGCGTGGATGGCGATCCCAGCGAGCAGCGCGAGGACGATCAGGGCCGTCGCCAGACGGACCAACAACCGCCGGGCTGCTTCCCCGGAACCGCAGGTTGCTGGTGATCAGAATCGACGGTCGTATCCACTCACTGGAACAGCGGGCCCACCGACACGTAAATCCGGCCTTGGCCGTGGAAGCCGAAGCGTTGTCCCACCAAGATGGGCCCAATCAGAAAGAACTCCGCGATGACGCCAACCGGGACGTTGGCCTGCCACTCCGCGTGTGCTCCACCGATTGTAGGCCGTGCCGTTGTCGAGCCAGCCTCCCTGGAGATATTACCGCCAAGGACATCTGGCAGACCCCTGTCTGCTTGAGATAAGGCCATCGGTCGCGCGCACTTCGAGCTGCGCAGCTCGTCGACGGTGAATGCATCGTGACTTCCGCGAGCGCTCGATGTCCAAACGCCGTGCCAGTGCTCCCAGCCAGTTCTCTGCGGCCGGGCTGCCTGGAGCCCGCGACCGTCAGGAATCGGTTCATTGTCACCGTGTCGACTGCCGTCAACCTCTCGTGGCGACCATGTCCGAAAACGTCTAGTCGAGGGCCGAGTGCTGCCTGATCGTGAGGTGTGGCTTCGGGACAACTTGCCTGGCGGCGTGCACGACTCGCGCGATATTCGCGTTTCGACGGGCGATTCTTCATCGCCGTCGTGACGACAGGGATTTACTGCCGGCCGATTTGTCCCGCCCCCAGCCCACTCGAGAGGAATGTCCGGGACCTCCGCGACGGCAGCCGGTGCGGCGGCCGCGGGCTTCCGTCCATGCCTTCGCTGCCATCCGGAGGTGGCACCGGGCACGCCTGCCTGGCAGGGCACCTCCGCCACGGTCTCACGTGGCCTACGCCTGATCGACGAGCATGGGCTCGACGGGCTTCGGGTGGAGACGCTCGCTGCCAGTCTCGGCATCGGGCCGGAGCACTTGCACCGACTGTTCATCGAGCACATCGGCGCGTCCCCGCATGAAGTGATCGAGACGCGCCGGTTACACCTGGCGAAGCAACTGCTCGACGCTACGTCGCTGCCCTTTGTCGCGGTGGCCTCGGCGGCCGGATTCGGCAGCGTGAGACGGTTCAACGCGGCTATTTGAAAGACCTGGCAGCGGACGCCGACTGCCATCCGCCAGCGATCCACGTCTGCAAAACCGCCGGAACTGCCTGCGGCTCGGACCGGCCCCCGGCAACGACTGGGTCGCGATGCAGAGGTTCCTCGCCGCGCGCGCGATCGAGGGTATCGAAGCCGCGGACGGAGACACTGTACGCGCGTGCGTTCGATCTGTCGGTAACGACAGGGATGTTCGAAGCGCGTCACGATCCCCAGCATCGCGCCTTCGACGTCAGCGTGTCGTCGGACGATGCGCGAGTGCTCTACCGCGTGCTGGCGCGCGTGACGCACGTCCTCGATTCTGACGCGGATCCCGCTGCCATCGCAAAGGTCCGGCGACGATCCGCGGCTGGCTGGTAGCGTCAGACGGCAGCCAGGTCTGCGAGTGCCCGGCGGATGGGATGGATTCGAAATTGCCGTCCGCGCCATCGTCGGACAGCAGGCATCGCTGGCCGGCGCGCGGACGCTGCTGGGCCGGATGACTGAACGATTTGGACGCAGCATCGAGGCAGGCGGCCGGCAATGGCGGCTCTTTCCGAGCGCGACGGTATTGGCGAGCGCTCCCATCGAGAATCTCGGCCTTACGGCGCAGCGCGGTGGGGCGGTCCGGGCATTGTCGAGCGCCGTCGCGAGCGGGCGGCTCAATCTCGGTCGTGACGCCGATCCCGTCGTGACGCGAGAAGCACTCCGGGGCATCGCCGGCGTTGGACCGTGGACGACCAGATACATCGCCATGCGTGCGCTGGGCGATCCGGATGCATTTCTGACTGAAGATTTGATTGTCGCCCGCGCAGCGGGCGTACGTGGACGCGCATTGCTGCAGCGCGACCCGGCGGCCGTGGCGCGGACGCGGTCATGCACTTGTGGATGGGAGGCGGAGATGACGCCCGCAGTGACACACACGTTCGTCGACAGCCCCGTCGGCCCGCTGTTGCTGGTCGCACGCGGCTCGCAGCTGACGCGGCTGCACTTCGTGT
>CAVXET010000021.1:0-14398 GCA_963760725.1 uncultured Gammaproteobacteria bacterium | reverse complement strand
ATCGACGCCGGATGCCGCGATCTGTGCTGCCGCCGCCTTCGAGTCGCCCTTGCAGCTCTCCTCGCCATCGGTAATCAATATCACGGAGCCGCCACCCGCCGCCTTCAGGTCGCCGATGGTTTGCAGCGTCGAGTAGACGAGCGGCGTCTCGCCACGCGGCTTGAGGCGCGTAGCCGCCTTCACGATGCGATCGCGGTCGAGTTTTGCGATCGGCACGACCAGTTCGGTGTCCTTGCAGGTCAGGGCCGACTTTGACGATTGTCGATGGCCGTAGACACGCATACCGACATTCAGGTCGTCCGGCAACGTATCCACGACATCCTGGAGGACGCCGAGCGCGATCTTCCACCGCGTGCTGTCGCCGAGCTTGATGTTCATCGAGCCGGAGACGTCGAGGATGATCTCGAGATTGCGCGCCGGCGGCTTGTCGCCCTGCTGCTTGACGATCTGAAGTGCGCCGGTCGGCTCAGGCCCGTACGCACCGGCGAGGCCGATCACCGCCCACATCGTGTGGGCATACCCCGAGGGCCGTTCACTCTGGGTGTTCATCGCTGCCCACGAACCGCTATCCAGCGATGTCGGGTCATTGATCTGGTGCCGGAGCAGGAAATCCACGCCGCGCCGGAACATCTCGCCATGAATGCTCACGCCGGCCTGCTTGAAAGCATAAAGGACCTGTCCGGTAGCGATCGCATTCGATCCCGCGCCGGCGGCATTTTCCTTCCAGCCACCGTCGGCCTGCTGCTCCGTGGCAAGCGTCTCCACGACCGACCATGCTGTGCGCTTCTGTTCCGCCGTGCCGTAATGCATCAGCGCGATGACCTTGAAGATCTTGTCCTGATTGGTCTCTGGTTCGTGCGATGCGATCCAGGACAGTCCGCGCTCGACTGCGGCGTTGTACGTGGGATCTTCGGAATGCGCGGCTGCCCGCTTGAGCGCCACGAGCGCGTTCGCCGTCGTCATGAACTGGCCCTGGATGATGGGCGGGGTTATTTCATCAATCGGGAAGGCACCGTCCTTTTCCTGTCGCTCCACCAGCCGATCCGAGGATTCGAGGAGCAGGCCTTTGGAGTAGGGGTGTGAGTCCGGAAACCCCTTGTCGCTCGCAATCCCGAGCATATCGGCAGCGTAAGCGACGCCCATTGCACCAAAGACGGTCGCGGAATTCGGGGGCGACCACCAGCTGCCCCACGAATTCTGCGAGCGGACCTGTTCATCGAGCTTGCGCACGGAGCGCATGTTCACGCGATAGCCCTGCTTGAGCGCGACCGCCTGGCCCATCAGCGCCTGGCTCTGGACATGGCAGCCAAAACAAAGGCCCTTGTCGGACCAGACCGGCGCGGCATGCTCCAGCCAGTCGAGGCCGCGCTGCGCCGCTTCGCGCGGGCTGCCTTTCCAGAGTTTCACCGTCGGCTCCCGCACGAAGAGCGGCGTGTATCCGGAGCGCGCGGCTTCGATGACTCGGACTTCGGCGATCTCGAGAACATCCTTCACGGCGCCATTCAGGACGCGCAGCTTTACGAAGCGCGCTTCGACCGGGGGAAACGACACGGTCTGCTCGCCCGGTTTTGCCTGGAGCGATGCCGTCGCCACCTTCGCAAACCCGTCGTACGGGTCCTTCATTGAAGTCCAGACTTCGACGTCCTTCGGCGCCGATGCAGCGTTCCCGGGCAACACGATCGTGACCGCTTCAATCCATGCCGGTTCACGCTCGAAGAACGAGATCACGGCTTCCTGCGGAAATGGGACCTCCTTATAGTTCTCCGACCACAACCAGGTCGGTTCGAGCAGGCCATCGACGAGGCGGCGTCCGGTGAATCCGGGGCCGTAGTTGCCGGTGAGTTCTTCAACCGCTCCGCCCATGTCGGCGGCGGCGAGATTGACGGGGGTTGCGGGCGCGGCGGGTTCAGCCTTTGCAGTCGGACTGCTTCGGGCGGGCGCGCCGCTCTCAGCCGTCGCAGCGGGTTCCTTCGAGCACGCCGCAACCACAAGGACGCCGCAGGCAACGACCGCCAGTCCAAGCCGGTTCATCCCGATACCCCCTCTTCCGTCCTGCGCCGCGAGGCGGCGAAGCACGGGCCTTGCCTCACTCCCGCGCCGTGTAGGCCTTCAGCTGCTTGTAGTCGCGCCGATCGATGTGGTTCATCCGCGCATCCAGCCCGGGATGCGTCTTGTACAGTTGCGCGAGGCTCGCCGACTGGGTGCCGGCCGCAGCCATCTTCTGCAACACGGCGTAGAGCGAGACCGGGTTCATGCCGGCACGGGCAACGTAAATCTCCGCCGCTTCGTCGGCACGAAACTCGGCCTCACGATCGAGCGCGGTCAGCATGATGGTCGCGCCATGTTGTTCGACGTACTGCCGGGCGTAGACGCTCGCGGTGTCGGTTCCGGTCTTGACCTCGCTCATGGCGAGGTCCTTGCCGACCGTCGCTGTCTCCTGCTTGCGGATCACGTTGTAGTGGTCGCGCTGCACGCAATGACTGATCTCATGGCCCAATACAGCCGCGACCTCTCCATCCGTGGACAGGATTTCGTACATGCCGCGCGTGACCAGCACGTAACCGCCGGGCGCGGCGAACGCGTTGATCTCGGGGCTGTCGATGACGCCGAAGGTCCATGGCAGGTCCGGTCGATTGGATTGCGATGCGACCCAGCGGCCGATAAGGTTCACGCGCTGTTGTGCGCCGGCGTCACTCCACAATGGCCGCGCGCCGAGAATCCGGCCTGCGATCTGCGGGCCGAGCGCGAGTTCCTCGGCTGCCTGTTCGGCTTCGGGCTTCGGAGCCACCTTCTCCGCAGTGCCCAATGCAGAACTGAGCCCGGAGCTGAGCTGGCCCAGCACGCTCTTCAGCGCGCCCGTCGCTTCGCTTCCCGACGCGGACGATTTCCCACCAGCTTTTCCGCCATCCTTGTGCGGCTTGGCCTCGGCGTCATAAGCCACGGTGGTCGCTTCCCAGTGCTGCTCGCCGGCGTGCGCCGCCGCCGCGGGCGCATCGACGCGGTTCGCAACCATGGCGTCGAGCTGCGCCTGGTTGAATGACGCCGACTTGAGGTCGCTCTCATCGATGCCGCGGACGCCCGCGGTCTCCGTGACGCGGCCAACGCCTGCCTTGCCGCTCGACAGGGCGCGCAAGTTGGCGTCTCCGTCCTCGACTTTCCCGTAGTTGATCCGAATGTCATTGACGCGCACGTAGCCGGCCGCACTCGCCTCCAGCTTGAGCGCGTACCAGAGTCCCAGTTGAGCCGTCACCGTGACGGCGGCGTCGCGCTTCAGCGTCGAGACTTTCGGCGATTCGAATTTCGGCTCGGAATACACGTCGATGGCCGGCTTGGTCACGACGCCGGAGATTTCCGCGTACGCCACCGAAGTCACCAGGATTGCCGTGAACAACCCGATCAGCATTGCGCGCATCACGCCTGGCCCCCGGGTCCGGAATCCACGTGGATCGAAGCGACCTCCATTCGGGCGAGCGGACGCTCGACCGACGTGGCCAGCACCTGGCCGATCATTTCGCCGAGCCGCCAGCTCAGGCCGCGTTCGGCCACCGCGTCGCCGGCATCCAGCTCGGTGCAGGCGAAGGCCATCCGCACGCTGCCGTCATCGGGCAGGCGCGCATCAAGTTCCGCCAGGTAGCGCGTCAGCCTCGAAAGGTCCGCTTCCGCGGACTTGCGGGCCGCATCCTCGGTCTCGCTGTGCCAGACGAGAACCATCAGGTCACTCAGCGCCTCATGCATGAAGGACTTTCTCTCGACGACGCCTTCCAGCATCACGGCATCGCTGCCCGCGTACAGAAAACGTCTCAGCCGGCGATTGTACTCGCGCTGGCGCCTTGCTCCGGACTTGGGGTCGAGTTGCCGGTCAGGCACGAAACGCAGCCTTGCAATCGCGAGCCAGCGGTCCCGCGCAGGGTCGAAATCCGGCAGGTAATCCGCATTACCGACCGTCCGGCCGCGCTGGGTCGCCGCGTACATGCGGCACAGGCCGAAAACCAGGCTGATAAAACCGACGCTTGCGAAGATATCGAAGAAATAGCCGAAGAACGTCAGCCCGATGAAGGCTGCACTCACCAGCGCCAGGTTGGTCGCGACGAAGATCGAATCGAGGTCCGGTGCCGGCTCGCCGCGGAAGAAGGCGAAAGCCGTCAATGCAGCCAGCAGTCCGGCAATGACGTACTTCAACCAGGCTGGCGGCGCGCGGATCGCGCTGCCGGCGACCAGGGCTTCCGTCGCTTCCGCCATCACTTCCACGCCCGGCATGACCGGGTCGATTGGCGTCGGCTTGGCGTCATTCAATCCGGACGCCGAATATCCGACCAGCACGACGCGGCCCTTCAGGTCGGGTGCGCGCGAAGATTCGCCCGCGCAGATGGATGCGTCTCCCGTCAAAAGGTTGGCGGCGCTCACGTGCGGCAGGCGCGTTTCGTCGCGCCAGTTCGGACGCACCGTTGCCGGATAGCTCGTCGGCAGTCGCTGCGTCCCGTACGTCGCCAAGCGCAGCGGCAATGCCGGCAAGGCCCAGTCGCCGACGGTCTCCCGCAATGGGATGTCGCGGAGCACGCCGTCTTCATTGCGCGCGACGTTGGAGATGGCGCTCGATCTCACCAAGGCATCGCCGTAAGGCAGCAGCAGCGCGACGGTCGGGTCGTCCTGCGGATCGGGCGTCAGGGCAAAAGCGCCGGGTGCCTGCGAGGCATGCAGCGACGACGCGGCGTCATAGTCCGGATGCAGCCGCGCCGAAGCGAACAGGAAGCGTCCCTCGCCGCCCACAGCCATGGCCTCCAGCGCGCGATCGCCATCCGGATCCTCGCGAGAGGGATCGGTGAACAACACGTCATAGCCGACCGCGCTGACGCCGGCGCGATCGAGCTGGTCGAGGAGATCGGCGTGGCGTTGCCGGCTCCAGGGCCAGCCGCCCTCGCCGCGTGCGCGAAAATATTCGATCGAGCATTCGTCGATCTCGACGACCGCCACGCGGCCGGACGGCTTCGGCTCGAACGGGCGCCACTGCACGATGCGGTCGAAGATCGCGTCCTCGGCGGAATTCAGCGAGCGGGAATCGCTCCAGTCCCATCCGAGCCAGGCAATCGCCCCGATCGCCAGCAGCGGGTAGAACGCAAACTTGAGCCGGAGCGCAAGCCGGGACGCCGGCCTTCGATATCCGTGCTCGACGTGGCTCCAGCCGCGGAGAAAGTTATCGCCAAGCGTTGCGAGACCGGCGTCGATCCAGGAAATGAACCGGTCTATGGGCCCAGAAGACATCGGCTACCGGATTGTTGTTGATAGGCCGTTCGCGTGGCGGGGAGTATATTCCTCGCGTGGCGGGGCAGCATCCGAAAGAGTTGCGCCTTGCGCCGGACAAGGGGGAGCTCGCAATGATTGGATTCAATCGCACTCGTACGGTCCTGGCGACGGTCGCATCCGTCATTCTCCTGGCGCCGGCCGTGTCCGTCGCCCAGGGGTTCCCGGATCGCGACGCCCGGGAAATCTCGGCTTACGTGCTGAGCGAAGCCGCGCTTGCGAAGTACACGCGGGCATCGGCCAATCTCGGCAGCCTGTCGAAGCAGCTCACCAGCACTTGCGACGACAGCGACAGCCCCGCGTCACTGGATGCGAGCGTCGCTCGCATCAATGCCGTGCCTCAGGCGAAGGCTGCCATCGAATCGGCCGGCATGACGCCTCGCGAATACCTCGTCTTCTCCTTCTCGCTGTTCCAGAGCGGAATGGCGGCCTGGGCGCTCAGCCAGCCCGGCGGCACGCTGCCGCCCGGTGTATCCAAGGCCAACGTCGATTTCTATCGCTCGCACGAGCAGGCGCTGAAGAAGCTTGCGCCCCAGCAGGGTTCCGACGATTGCGACGATAGGGAAGAAGAGGAACCGGCGGAAGAAGAACAGCCTGAATAACCGGACCGAGGGTCAGTCCCGGGAGCGAATCATGCTTTCGAAAATCTTCTGCCTGACGTTGCTCAGCGCCTCGTTGAACGTGACCGCGGCTATTGCTTACGGCGCTACCACGCCAGGGCCTGCGCCTGCTGGTGTCAAGGTCGCTCCGACCGGCGGACTGGTGACCACCGAGGCCGGCGGCACCGCGACATTTACCGTGGTGCTACGAAGCCAGCCGACTGCCGATGTGATGATCGCGCTCGCCAGCAGTGACATCAGTGAAGGGACCGTCGGTTCGGCCACGCTGACCTTCACCGCCAGCAACTGGAGCACCCCGCAGGGCGTCACCGTCACCGGCGTCGATGACGCGCCCTGCGATGGCAACGTCGCCTACGCCATCCTCACCGCCGCTGCCCGCAGCGCCGATCTCGGTTACAACAACCTCGATCCGGACAACGTCGCCGTCACCAACACCGACAACGACTGCGCGCGCGCGACCACGGGTACGACCACGCCCCCACCCCCGCTCACGCACGGCGGAATCCGGATTTCGATCAAGAACGTTTACGACGTGGCGCTGAATTTCGGGCCGCTGGGCCACGGCACGCGCAACGGCACCGACACGGCCGCCGGGGTGCTCGGGCGCCGGGGCAGTGATTACGCGGGTACCGTTGATGCGAAGGTCGACTCGACCCAGACAATGTCCGGAATGGTCGGGAGCTGCGGACCGGCCACCTACAGGGACAATCAGAAGTTGAAAGTCACCGGGCACCCGGTCAATGGCTTTAATAGTCTGGTGCAGAGCGTCACATTCAGTAACGCCCCCGCCGGCGCGTCCCCAATTAACGCGAGCGGCGAGTATCTCCTGTTGGAATTCGCCCCTGAGACCATGACGAGCCAGCAGCCAGGCCCGCGGCGCCCTGAAGCCATGCTCCCGGACCTGATTGTCTCCTGCCACACATTGATTGATACGCTGTCCGGCATTGCATTCCTGCCGCTCAATGACTCGCGCTGGACGATGGATGGCGGCGGCTACATCATCAATCTCCCGTCATCGGGAGTCCTCGACTACACGGACGATACGGTCGCCGCCGGTTCAGCTGTGACCGTCGGGCCCTTCAAGGCCAAGAAATCGATTTGGACGATCCAGGTCGAGCGCCTGCCCTGAGCAGGGCGAAAACAAAAGGGGACGGTAACCTTTAAAGGTGACCGTCCCCTTTGGAATCGCGGGTCATTTGGGGTTGTCGCAGCTCCCGATCTTCTTGCCGGTCAGGTTGATCTGCATGTCGAACTGCGGGGCGTGCATCGTGAACACGCCGGTGTAGGCATCCGACCCGCTGAAGTTGATCTCGCCCTCGCCCGTCATCGGCGGGTTGTCGCAGACCATCGTCCAGCTGATTTTCGGCCCGGTGTGGTCGAAGCTGGTTGCCTTGCAGTTCTGGTTCGGGTCGCTGCTCGTGTCCGGCGGCTGGGTCCATTCCTTCTTCTGGCAGAGCTTGCCCTTGTAGGCCGGCATGCTGACCGGCAGGCCTGGCACCGACGCCTGCGCCGTCGTTTCCCAGAGTTCGCCTTGTACGGCGTCATCCGCGACGGCCGCGGTTGTCGCCAGCATCGAGATGCACGCGGCCGCGAGCGCGCGGCGCACCGAGATGCGATACGTGTTCATGACTCCCCTTCCCTCAAGTGATGTGCGCGAGGATTCCGTCGAGCTCGTCGAGCGTGTGATAGCTGATCACGAGCTTGCCCTTCCCCGTCGTCGAATGCTGCAGCTCGACCGTCGCGCCGAGCTTGTCGGCGAGGTCGTTCTCGAGCCGCTGGATGTCCGGGTCCTTCGAGCGCGCCCTGACGGACTTGTTCTTGCCGCCGCCCGCGTGCTGTATGAGGCGCCGCACGAGCGCTTCCGTCTCGCGGACCGAGAGGCCCTTTTTCGCGACCAGCGCGCCGACCTCGGCCTGCTGTTTCGCGGCGGGTAGCGCGAGCAGCGCGCGGGCATGGCCCATCTCGAGCTCGCGCCTCTCGATGAACGGGCGGATGGCCTGCGGCAGTTCGAGCAGGCGCAGGAGGTTCGACACCGCCGCGCGGGAACGGCCCACGGCCTCCGCCGCCTGCTGGTGGGTCAGCTCGAATTCCGTGATCAGGCGCGAGAGCGCGAGCGCTTCCTCGAGCGGGTTCAGGTCCTCGCGCTGGATGTTCTCGATGAGGGCGAGCGCGACGGCGTGCTCGTCATCGATCCGGCGCAGCACGGCCGGGATGTCGTGCAGTCCCGCCATCTGCGCGGCGCGCCAGCGGCGCTCGCCGGCGACGATCTCGTAGCGCTGCGGCTGGCCGGGGGTCGGCGCGCCGACCGGGCGCACGACGATCGGCTGGATGACGCCCTGGGCCTTGATGGAATCCGCAAGGTCCGCAAGTGATTCCTCGCGCATGTCCACGCGCGGCTGGTACTTGCCGCGGGCGAGGAGATCGATGGGGATATGGATGAGCTGCTCGCGCGCGGCCGGCGTGCCCGGCTCCAGCCGCGGCTTGGCCTCGCCGAGGAGCGCCTCGAGCCCGCGTCCCAGTCCGCGCTTCTTGTCACTCATGCAGGGAGTCTAACGGAGGGGACAGTCCCCTTCATTTCTTTCATTTCGGTGGGGTCGTTCATGGCATAGAACGCGCAAAAATGAAGGGGACTGTCCCCTTCGTTATCGTTAAGTCGGGATCACGAGACGGGCAAGGCAGCCGGTCGTGCCTTCGCGGTTGCGCAGCGACAGCGTGCCGCCGTGGGCCTCGGCCACCTGCCGCGCGAGCACGAGGCCGATGCCGCTGCCGCCGGGTTTCGTCGTAAAGAACGGCACAAAGAGGTTGTCGGGATTGGCGACGCCAGGGCCGCTGTCCTCGACCTCGAACACCACGCTGTCCTTGCCGCGAATGGCGCGCAGCTCCACCGGCGCACCGCCAGGAGGCGTCGCCTCCACGGCGTTTCGCACCAGGTTGATCAGGGCCTGCTGCAACTGGTCGGCGTCTGCGCGGAGGTTCAGGCCGTCCGCCGCCGCAAACTGCACCCGTCCCGGCGTCTGGACCGCGGCGACCTGCCGCAGCAGCGCCGCCGCGTTGCACTCCGCAATCGTGGGCTCCGGCATCCGCGCGAGCTCGCTGTAGCGCGACAGAAACCGCCGCAGCGACTCCGCGCGCTCTGCAACCAGCGCGAGGTTGTGCGCAAGCTCCTCGCGCTCCGCCTTGTCCGGCGACCCGGCTGCGAGCGCATCGCGGCTCGTCTCAATCACCGACTTGATCGGCGCCAGCGAATTGTTGAGCTCGTGCCAGATCACGCGGATCAGGCGCCGCCACGCGCGGCGCTCCTCGTCGCGCAGCGCCTGGCTGAGGTCCGTGATGACGAGAAGGCGAAACGACCGGCCCGCCTCGTGGAACACCTCGCGCATGATCTGCCAGCGGCCGGCGCGTCCCGGGAACGTGTGAGCTTCGTTCGAGACCCGCGGCCCGTCGAGCAGGCTGTCGAATCCGATTTCTGAGGCGGCAAGCCCGATCAGCGCATCCGGATGCCGGCGCAGCAGTTCGCCCGCGGCGCGGTTCACGAGGCGGAGCCGTTCATCGCCGTCGAAGGCGAACACCGCGACATCGATTTCCGCCAGCACCTTGTTGAGGAGTGCGTTCGCTTCCAGGGCTTCGAATCGCTGCGAGCGCAGCGTTGCGCCGAGCCGGTTCGACTCGAGCACGATGTCGCCAAGCGCATCGCCCTTGCGGCCGTGGCGCCCGCGGATCGCGTAGTCGCCGCCGCGCAGCGCCTCCAGCAGGTTCGCGATCGAGCGCAGCGGCTCGACCGTCGCGCTGTGCACCGCGATTGCAAACCCGACCCAGGCGCCGATCAGCAGGACGACGATGAGGCGATGCACCGAATCCGGAAGCGGCGCATCGCGCAGCAGCAGGAATGCGGTGAGCAGCGCGGGCAATCCGCCCGCGAGCGTGAGCAGCACGATGCGCGCCTGGAACGGCAGGCCCCGCCGGCGCATGACCGGGCGGCTCCGCAGGGGCTTTCGAGTCTCGGTTTCTTCTGCCGCCACGGTCGCAAAGTCTACGCGTTTGGCGGGATCCGATGCCGTTAGACTGCCGCCATGCGCCGCGCCAGCTTCCTGCTCCCTGCGCTCGCAGCCGCCGTCCTCGCGGCGACGCCGCCCGCTCGCGCGGAACCGACTGTATCGCCCTGGAAACCTGCGGGGATTTCGAGCCCGCAGTGGGAGTCGCATCCCGCCTTCGATCCCATCTCCGGCGAGTTCTATTTCGTGCGCAGTTCGCCGGCGTTCGAGGGCTGGCATCTCCTCGTCAGCCGCTGCACCGCGGCCGGCTGGTCGAAACCCGGCCCGCCTTCGTTCGCCTCGGATGCGATCGAGGCCGATCCCTGGTTCACGCCCGACGGCGCGACCCTCTATTTCATCTCCACGCGTGCGTTCGACGGCAAGAAGGGCAAGGACCTCGACATCTGGCGCGTCGAGCGCGCCGCGGGCGGCTCCTGGGGCGCGCCCGAGAGATTGCCGGAACCGGTGAACTCGAACGAAACGGAATGGTTCCCGCGCCTCGCGCCGGATGGATCGCTCTACTTCGGATCAAAGCGGCCAGGCGGTCTCGGCGGCAACGATATCTGGCGTGCGCGCCGCGACGCCGCTGGCCACTGGTCTGCGGAGAATCTCGGTCCGGCGATCAACACCGCGTCCGATGAGTACGAGCCGCTCCCGAGCGCCGACGGCAAACGCCTGATCATCGCGACGGCCGACGGCTTCTTCGAATCACAGCTCACGCCGGAAGGCTGGTCGGAGAGACGCAAGCTGGGCGCGGAAATCAACGCCAACGGCACCGAGATCGGTCCCTTGCTCTCGCCGGATGAAAAATCATTGCTCTTCTCGCGCGACACGAATGGCCCCGATTCCGGGGAATTCTTCGTCCGGCATGACGGCGCGACGAAATCGTGGCCGCCGGAGTGCCCGGCGCGCAATCAGTAGAAGACGAGGATGACCTTGCCCGTGCGATCCACCTGCACGATAAACGACTGCCGCCAGTCGTCACCTCCAGGCGGCGGCGAGTAGGTCGTAATCCCTGCGGCCGTGCGGGCCCGCCCATGCGCAATGCGATCTTCGACCTGATCGAAGGTGATCCCATGTGCCTTCATCACATCGCGCGCCCAACCCGAATACGCGCGCCCGGCAGTCCTCGCCGGATCGCTCGCGACGTAAGTCGAATGCATGGCCGCGCCGACCACGCAGCCGCTCTTCGCATTCGTGATCGTGAACGCGGCGTCATCCGCGCCACTCAGCCCGTGCGGCTTGCGCCCGCGCAGCATGAGCTGGACCACGTCCACGTTCAGCGAGCGTTTCGGGCCGGCCTCCTCCGCGCCGCGATGGCGGGCCTGCCATCGCAGGAGCAGGCCATCGGATGTGTAATGCAACTCGCCGCCCCAGCGCCGCGCCCAGGCGATCCACTGGTAGAGATCCTCCTCGTTGGAGAAGAACTGCTGCCCCTCTTCGATGATCGTGTGCGTATCGCCTTTCCCGGCGGGACGATAGAGGCCGAGATTCCCGTTCCATCGCTGGAAGCGCGGAATGAGCTCGATGACGAGGTCGAAGTCGTCCACGACGTAGCTGCGCGTCGTGAGCGACGTCGCGCCGACCGTCAGCGTGCTGCCGGCGCCGCGGACCGCGACCTTCGAGCCGGTGCACAGCACGATCTCGGCCATGTCGGGACGTCCGCCGCAGGCCGCGAGCAGGCATGCGACCAGCATCGCAAACGGGAAGTAGAAACCTGGGCGCGTATTCTTGTTCACGGCAGCAGTTCGGCGCGTAGCGCGCCACGCTGCCTCAGCGCTCACGCCGCTTCAATCCCGACTTTGCGAGCAGCGGCTAGAGCTCATCCGGCTTCAGCCCCAGCTTCTCCAGCCGCCGGTACATGGCACTGCGGGAAAGCCCGAGCGCCTCCGCGGCCGCCGGCACGCTGCCGCCGTTCCGCTTGATCGCCGAGCGGATCAGCGCCCGTTCGGCATCCTCGAGGCTCATCTCCTCGAGCGACGGCGGCCCGGCCTTGCCCGCCGACAGCCGAAGGTCCGCGACGCCGACCTCGTCACCGCCCGCGAGCAGGAGGCTGCGCTCGACGACGCTGTTGAGCTCGCGCACGTTGCCCGGCCAGGCGTACTGCTGCAGCGCCGCGAGCGCCGCGACGTCGAAGCCCTTCACGCCGCGCGCGTACTGCGCCGCCTTCCTCGCGAGCTGCGCGTTCGCAAGCTCGAGGATCTCCTCGCGCCGCTCGCGCAGCGGCGGCAGCCGGATCTCGACGGTGTTGATGCGAAACAGGAGGTCCTCGCGGAAGCGCCCGTCCTTGATCATCGCCGGCATGTCGGCATTCGTCGCCGAGATCACGCGCACGTTCGCGCGCTGGGTGCGCGAGGAGCCGACGCGCTCGTACTCGCCGGTCTCGAGCGCGCGCAGCAGCCGCGCCTGCTGCGCGGGCGGGACGTTGCCGATCTCGTCGAGGAACAGCGTGCCGCCGTCGGCGAGCTCGAAGCGTCCCGCGCGATCCGCCTTGGCGTCCGTGAAGGCGCCCTTCACGTGCCCGAACATCTCGCTCTCGAACACGGTCTCGGGCAGGCCGCCCGCATTCACCGCGATGAACGATTTCTCCGCGCGGTCGGACCAGTCGTGCATCAGCTTCGCGAGCAGGCTCTTGCCGGTGCCGGGCTCGCCCGTGATCAGCACGCTCGCGTCCGAGCGCGCGACCTGCCGCGCGAGCCGCACGACCTCCTGCATCGGGCGCGACGTGGCGATGAGGTTCGTGCCATCGCTCGCGCGCAGCAGCGCGTTCTCGTCCGCGAGCCGCCGGCCGCGCTGGCGCGCCTCGGCGAGCTGCACCTGGTTCCGGAGCACGCTGAGGAGCCGCTGGTTGTTCCAGGGCTTCTCGAGGAAGTCGTTGGCGCCGTTTCGCATCGCCTTCACGGCGACCTCGACCGTGGCCCAGGCCGTCATCACGACGACCGGGAGCTCGGGGTGCAGGCGGTGCAGCTGCTCGACGAGCGCGACGCCCTCCTCGCCGGAGGTCGTGTCGCGCGAGTAGTTGAGGTCGACGAGCGCGACATCCACGTGCTCGCGCGCGGTGATGTCGAGCACGCCGGCCGGCGACGAGGCCGTCGCGACCTCGAATCCCTCGCGCTTCAGCAGGAGCTTCAGCGCGGAGAGGATGTCCGCCTGGTCATCCGCAACGAGTATGCGCGGCTGCATCAGGCGGATCGTGCACGGCCCTCACTCGTAGCGCAATGCCGCCGCCGGATCGACCTTCAGCGCGCGCCGCGTGGGCGTCAGCGTGGCCGCGATCGCGACGAGGATCATGAGCCCGACGACGAGCGCGTAGATGCCCGGGTCGTAGGGGCTCACCTCGCCCAGGATGTCGCCGAGGCCGCGGCCCATGAGCGGCAGCAGCGACATGCCGATGACGACGCCGAGCAGGATCTGCACGCCGCTCGCGCGCAGGACCATGCGCAGGATCCGGCAGTTGTCCGCGCCGAGCGCGCGGCGCACGCCGATCTCGCGCGTGCGCTGGCCGACGTGGAAGGCGAGCACGCCGAACAGCCCGGCAGCCGCCAGCACCAGCGCGACGCCCGCGAACACCGCGAACATCGTGCCGATGATGCGGAAGCCCGCGGTGCGGATCACGCGCGACTCGTCGAAGGTGCGCACCCAGTAGAGCGCCAGGTCCGGGTCGGTCTGGCCGAGCGCCGTGCGCACGGCGCCGACGAGCCTGCGCGGGTCGCCCTCGCCGCGCACGGCGATGCTCATGAAGCGCGCGGGCTCCTGCGGGACGGAGAAGAAGACCCGCGGCTTGTTCTCGCCGGACTCGTCCTGGACGACGTCCGGCACGACGCCGATCACGGTGAACCAGGTCTTGTCCTCGTCGAGGTCGAACATGACGCGCTTGCCGATCGGCGATCCGTCGGGAACATGTCGCGCGCCATCGTCCGTTGATCACGACCACCGGCAGCGAGTCAGCCTGTCGCGCGTGTCGAACACGCGGCCCTGCACCGGCGCGACGCGGAAGGTGTCGAAGTACGACGGGCTCACGACGACGTAGTTCACGAAAGGCTTGGTCGTCGTGTCGCCGTAGTCGCGTCCCTCGATGGAGACCGGGCCGTCGCTGCTGCCGTGGCCCGGCAGCGAATCGACTACCGCGGCGGCTTTCACGCCCGGCTGCGCCTGCACGCGGCTCAGCAGCGACTCCCAGAAGCGGATCGCGTCCGCGTCCTCGACGTAGGTGCCCGCCGTCAGTCCAGCGCGCGCCGTCATGATGTCGTCGGTTTCGACGCCGACATCGGTCGTCGTCGCATTCAGCACGCTCTTCGTCATGAGTGCGGAGACGCCGAGCAGCAGGCAGGCGAGCGCGACCTCGAAGACCACCAGGCCCCAGGCGATGCGGCCGATTGCGAGCCCCGTGCCCGTGCGGCCGCCGTCGCGCAGCAGCGAGTCGAGCGACGGACGCGAGGCGCGGATCGC
>CAVXET010000020.1:0-7719 GCA_963760725.1 uncultured Gammaproteobacteria bacterium | reverse complement strand
GTTGTCGCGGGACCTACGGTTCGACCTTGGTAGGGTCGAGGGCTACGGTGGCTTTTGTAACAAGCTGTGGAACGCAGCCCGATACGTTCTTATGGTTACCGAAGGAACTTCGCTTGAAGGTTCACAAGCGCTCTCACGGTATGACCGATGGATTCGGTTGAGACTCCAGGCAACGACGAGAAAGTTCGCGAAGCCTTTGCGAACTACCGATTCGACCTGGCGGCACAGCTGCCTACGAATTTACTTGGTACGAGTTTTGCGACTGTGTATTTGGAATTGAGCAAAACAGTTCTTCAGCCAAGAGATACTCCTGCTGATGCGCGCCGCGGCACGCAGCGAACTCTGCTTGAGACCCTGGAAGCTCTGCTGCGATTGCTGCACCCACTGATGCCGTTCATAACAGAGGAAATTTGGCAGCGTGTCGGGCCCTTGGTAGGTAGAAAGGGTGTCACGATCATGTATGAGCCATTTCCATTCGTTGACGAAGCCTTGCGTGACAGGCTCGTCGAACAAGAAATGGGGCAGTTGCAGGAGGTGAATACTGGCATTCGTAGTCTACGGAGTAACTGGAACGTGCCGCCAGCCGAGCGTCTTCAGGTTTATTACGAGAACCCAACTGATTCCGAAAGAGAGTTATTTGAGGCATCGGCCTCAGCAGTTTGCAAATTGTCCGGTCTGAATGAGTTTCGCCAACTGGGCGATCACAAGATCACAGTGGACGCAGCAAAGCTCTCAATTTCTGGCAGCACTGTTTCCATGCACGTCCAAAGGTCCACCAAAATTGACGTCGAAGCTGAACTTGACCGTTTGGCCAAGCGCCGCGGCAAGGTCGAGCAGGAGCTCGCGCGGGCGAGCGCCAAGCTCGGCAACGCGAGCTTCGTGCAGAATGCACCCGCCGAGGTCGTTACGCAGGAGCGCGAGCGGCTCGAGGGATTCAAGCGTGAACTGGCGCAACTTGCCGAGCAGCACGAGCGGGTAGCCTCGCTGCGATGAACGCGCAGTCGCAAGCCTCCGATCCCGCGCGCGGTCAGCTCCTCGCGGCGCTCGCGAGCCTGAACCAGGTCATCCTCGGCAAGGACCGCGAGGTCCGGCTCGCGCTCGCCTGCCTGCTCGCGCGCGGACACCTCTTGATCGAGGACATCCCCGGCGTCGGCAAGACGACGCTTGCCCACGCGCTTGCGCGCGTGCTCGGCCTCACCTACCAGCGCATCCAGTTCACGAGTGACCTGCTGCCGGCAGACGTGATCGGAATCTCCGTCTACGACCGCGACAGCGGGCGGTTCAAGTTCCACCGCGGCCCGGTGTTCGCGCAGCTCGTGATGGCGGACGAGGTCAACCGGGCAACGCCGAAGGCGCAGAGCGCGCTGCTCGAGGCGATGGAAGAGCGCCAGGTCACGACCGACGGCGAAACCCACGCGCTGCCGGAGCCATTCTTCATCGTCGCGACGCAGAATCCGTCGTTCCAGGTCGGGACGTTCCCGCTGCCGGAATCGCAGATCGACCGCTTCCTGATGCGCATCGAGCTCGGTTACCCGGCGCCGGTCCACGAACGCCAGCTGCTGCGCGGTCGCGACCGGCGCGACCTGCTCGCCGACCTGCCGGCCGTGCTCGACCCGGCGACCATTCCCGGCCTGCAGCGGCGCGTTGCGGAGGTGCATGCGAGCGATGCCCTGCTCGACTACGTGCAGGCCGTCGCGCGCGCCTCGCGCGACGGCAGCCGTCACCAGGCCGGCCTCTCGCCGCGCGCCGTGATTTCGCTCCTGCGCTCGGCCCAGGCCTGGGCCTTCCTGCATGGCCACCCGGGCGTGCTGCCGGAAGACTTGCAGGCGGTCCTGCCCGCCGTCGTGGGCCATCGCCTGCGCCCGCGCGATGCGGCGGACGGCCGTCGGTCCCGCCGAAGTAGCGGCGGCCCTCCTGAAGTCGGTGCCGATCCCCTGACCTGCGTGACGCAGGGGCCATGGGACTTCGCGCCACCCTGACACGACGGACGCGTCGACTGGATCCGCCGCCGCCAGGGCCCGGATCACGGCGCCGTGACGCTGCGCCGCGGCCGCATCTACATCCTGCCGACCGGCCTCGGCGCTGCTTTCGGGTTGATGCTGTTCGCGATGCTGCTCGGCTCGCTCAACTACGGCAACAACCTCGGCCTCGGCCTCACCTTCCTGCTCGCCGCGCTCGGCGTCGTCGCGATGCACGCCTGTCACCGGAATCTCGAGGCGCTCATCGTGCGCGCCGGCAGCGCCGAACCGCCGTTCGCGGGCGGCGAAGCCGTATTTCGCATTGGACTTGCGAATCCCGGCCGCGCGCCGCGCTGCGACCTGGAAGCGGTCGCACCGGGCCGCGCCGATCCGCCGGCCTCGATCGCGGCCGGCGGCGAGACAGACGTCGCGATGCGCGTGCCGACGCGCCGCCGCGGCAGCATCGTGCTCGAACGCATCGAGATTGCGACGCGCTTTCCGTACGGGCTTTTCCGCGCCTGGGCCGTGCTGCATCCGGATGTCGCCTGCCTCGTCTACCCGCGGCCTGCAGCTGACGCCCCGCCGCCGCCGCAGGCGCCGGGCCAGGCGGGCAGCGGTGTCGCGCGGCGCGGCGAGGACGACTTCGCGGGACTCAAGGATTACCACCCGGGCGACCCGCCGCGGCACATCGCCTGGAAAGCGTACGCCCGTGCGGGAGAACTCCTCGTCAAGGAATTCAGCGGCGATGCCGAGGCAATGCCGCTGTTCGATCTCGCCGATGCGCCGGGCGATGACCTCGAGGCGCGCCTCTCCGTGCTCGCGCGCTGGATCGTGGACGCGCACGCGCGCGGCCAGACATTCGGCCTTCGCCTGCCCGGCGACGAGATACTGCCGGAGCCCGGCGATGCGCAGCGCCGTCGCTGCCTGGCCGCCATTGCGCGCTTTGGCGCACCCGCCCCCGATGTCGCCTGAGCGCGAGGAATCGTTCCGGCGCCTCGCCTGGACCATGTCGGGGCTGGTCGCGGCGCTCGGGCCCCACTTGCTGCGCCTGCAGCTCTGGGTATCGGCGTTCGTGCTCGGCGTCTGCGCCTGGCGGCTGATCGCCGAGAAGCGCGGCTGGCGCATGCCCGTCGGGTTCGTGCGCGGAGCGATCGCGGCCGGCGTCACGGTCGCAGTCGTGCTGGGCTACTCGACGATCACCGGGCTCGACGGCGGCACGGCCCTGCTCGCGCTGATGTCGGCGTTGAAGCTCCTCGAGACGCGGACTGCCCGCGACCACACGATCCTCATCTTCATCGGCTGGTTCCTGTGCCTCGCGTCCTTCCTCTACGCGCAGGACATCGCGACCGCCGCGTGGGTGCTGCCGACCATCTGGTTGCTTGCCGCGGCGCTGCTCGAGGTCTCGCGCCGCGGGCGTGGCGGGCCCGCCATGCATCCCTTCCGGACGACCGGCGCCATGCTGCTGAAGGCCGCGCCTGTCGCCCTCGTGCTCTTCTTCTTCTTTCCGCGGGTCGAGGGCAGCTTCTGGGGCGTGCCGTCATCGGAACGGGCGTTGACGGGGCTCACCGAGGAGATGTCGCCCGGCGACATCTCGGACCTCACGCTCAATGACGTCGTCGCATTCCGCGTCCGGTTCAAGGGCGAGCCGCCGCCGCGGCCGCTGCGCTACTGGCGCGGCCTCGTGCTGATGTCCTTCGACGGCTTCACGTGGTCGCGCGGCGACGCGCAGTCGTTCCGCCACTCACCGGTTGACCGGCGCAGCGCCACGGTCGACTACACGGTGACGCTCGAGCCGACGGGGCAGCAGTTCCTGTTCGCGCTCGACCTGGTCGACCGCTGGACGCCTGGTGTTGCGGGCCAGTCCTGGGACTATGGCCTTCGCACCCGCAAGCCCGTCAATGCGGTGTTGCGCTATGACGCGCGCTCGCAGCTGCGCTACCGGGCGGGGGAGTTTCTCTCCCTCTCGCTGCGCAATGCAAGCCTGCAACTGCCGCCAAAACGTAATCCGCGCACCGCCGAGCTCGCTGAGAACATGAGGCGCGAGGCCGGGAGCGACGAAGCCTACATCCGGGCCGTGCTCGAGATGTTCCGCCAGCAGGAATTCTTCTACACGCTGACGCCGCCCGGGCTCGCGCGCGACTCCGTGGACGATTTCCTGTTCAACACGCGCCAGGGCTTCTGCGGGCATTTCGCCTCGGCGTTCACGACGTTGATGCGCGCGGCCGGCATCCCGGCCCGCGTCGTCGCGGGCTACCAGGGCGGCGACTGGAACCCGGTCGGCGGCTACCTGCTCGTGCGCCAGTCGCATGCGCATGCCTGGTCCGAGGTCTGGCTCGCCGGGCAGGGCTGGCGCCGCATCGACCCGACGGCCGCCGTCGCGCCGGAGCGCATCGAACGCGGCATCGAGGCTTCATTTGCTGACTCCGACCTGCTGCCGGGCGCGTTCATGCGCGATTCGCCGCTGCTGTGGAAGATGGGCATGATCTGGGACAACGTGAACGCGGAGTGGAACGACTGGGTCGTGCAATTCGACCGCACGCTGCAGAACGAGATCCTGCTCGATCTTGGATTCGACGACCCCGACTGGCGTGCCTTCGCGACCGCGCTCGGCATCGGCCTCGCGATCGCGGTCGTCCTGCTTTTCGGCTGGCTCGCGTTCGAATTCCGTCCGCAGAGTCCGGACCCGGCGGCCGCGGCTTACCGGCGCTTCAGCAAGCGCCTCGCGCGCCGCGGTTTCGAACGGGAGACCGGCGAGGCGCCGCGCGATTTCGCACGGCGCGTGCGCCGGTTCCGTCCCGAACTCGGGCTGTCCGCACTCGCGATCACGGAGACTTACCTGCGCCTGCGCTACGGGCCTCAGCCCACCGCCTCCGACTTGAGGCTGTTGCGCGAGCAGGTCGCGCGCTTCAGGCCGTGACGCCGACGTAGCGGGGATCGTGCGCCGCGCGGGAGAAGATGCGGCGCAGCAGCGGTTCGAAGTGCTCGAGTGGACGCGTCGCGTAGTCCGGGTCGAACGAGGCCTGGTCCCAGTCGCAGAAGGCGACGCAGGCCTCGTACCACGGATGGCCCTTCAGGCGCTCGCGCATGAGTCGGTCGCCGCCGAGATGGTGCACGTAGTAGTACGTCTGGAACAGGCCGTGCTGCTCGACAATCCAGGTGACTTCCGCCCGCACGTAGGGCCGCAGGATCCCGGCCGCCACCTCGGCATGATTGTAAGGGGCAAGCTCGTCGCCAATATCGTGAATCAACGCCCCGAGCACGAGCTCCTCGTCCGCGCCCGCGGCCTCGGCGCGAGTCGCCACCTGCAGGGAATGCTCGAGGCGGGTGACGGGGTAGCCGTCGAGGGAGCTATCCAGTTTGCCGAGCGCAGCCAGCACCCGGTCCGGCAATCCAAGCGCGAAATCGCGCTCGGACTGATCGAGCAGAAGGTAGTCCTCGCGCGTGCCGTCTTCCATCCTGCGGAAGCTGACGATCTTCGTCATGCGCTGTGCTCCGCGGCGAGTCGGCGCCGCACGACCCGGTAGAGGCTCCTGGGACCGTCAATGTCGATGTAGCAACCTTGCAGGTGCCGCTCGCCTTCGGCCGGATCAAACCCCGTGCGGCCGTGCAGCAGCCGCCGGTTGTCCATCATCAGGAGCTCGCCGGCCGCGAGCAGGAACCGGATCTCGAACTCCGGAGAGCGCAGCAGGTGGTCGAATGCCCGGCGCGCACGGTAATACGCGTCCAGCTGCCCGGGCGGTTGCAACGGGACGAAGTCGAGGCGCGGACTGAAGTGAATGGCAACGAGTCCGCCATTCGCGTCGAGCTCGATGGGGACTGCGCTCGCGACAAGCTCTGTGACCTCGTCCTGGTAGCGGAAACGAACCGGCGTGCGCGACAGCAACGCGAAGGCAGCGGGGTCGCGAGTCTCCAGGGCCCGCGCCGCCGCAAAGCCGTCGACGAGCGTCGAGAGTCCGCCCGAAGTCTCGTTCACGAGACAGTGCAGCAGCTGCACGCCGGGCACCGGGTCGCGGTAGGGATTGTCCGTGTGGGGGTCCAACGGCAACGATGTGTAGGCGAGGTCGCTGGCCTCGGCCGTCGAGCGCACATCGAAGAGCGCGCCGAAATTGGTCTCCCGCGTGAAGCCGAACGCGCTGCCCACGCGAAAGAGCGAAGCCGGCCGTATCGGGACCCCGCTGAATACGATGAAACCGGTCTCGAGAAACTGGCGCAGCCATTCGCGCAGCTCCAAATCATCAGGGTTATCCGTCCAGGCGAAACGGCGTACCTCTCCCGTAGCTGCATTCCAGGGATGCGGGGCAGGAATGTCGTGATCCGCCGGCGCAAGTGCCGCCTCCTCCAGCAGGTTCTCGCCGAGAAAATCGGCTACGTGCCCGTCGCTGAAACAGATGCGATAACGCCCAGACTCAGGCTCGCTGATGGACGTGATGGACAATGCCAGGTCGAGATCCGACGGATCGTGCAGGCGCTGGCCGGTACGCAAGTCCATGCTGTGCGCATCGCGGCATCGCTCGCGCAGCCAGATCGGGTGCAGCGCAAATCGCTGCCCGTCATCGAGCACGATGCCCAGCTCGCGTGGGGACCGGAAATGAAGGTGCGCGATTGGCGCCTACACTAAGGCCGCGCGCCGTCACGCGGCAAGCGAGTGGTTCGGCGGGGCTCAGCCCGCCACTCGAACGCGCGCGAGCAGGATCGCGCCGCCGACGAACAGCAAGAGCAGCGACATCATCCCGATCCGCGAATTGCCGGTCGCGAGCGCGGTGATGCCGACCATGGTCGGGCCGAGCACGGTCGCGAATTTCCCCATCATGTTGTAGAAGCCGAAGAATTCGCCTTGCTTGCCTTCCGGCACGAGCGTCGCGTAATAGGAGCGCGAGAGCGACTGGATGCCGCCCTGCACCAGGCCGATCACGCAGGCGAGCAGGTAGAAGTGCGTGATGGTCGCCATCCAGTAGGCCGCGACGGACGTCGCCGCATAGGTGCCGATCGCGATGAAGATGCCGAGGCGCGCGCCGAACCGCCGCCCGAGCCAGCCGAACGCCAGCGCGGCGGGAAACCCGACGAACTGCGTGATGAGGAGCGCCGCGATCAGGCTCTGCTGCGGAAAGCCGAGCGAGAGGCCGTAGTCCACGGCCATCCGTATGACTGTATTCACGCCGTCGATGTAGAGCCAGTACGCGAGCAGGAACCAGACGAGCGGCCGGTACTTTCGGATCTCGTGCAACGTCGCGCGGAATTCGCGCCAGCCGGCTATCGGCGCTCCGCCGGCAGCCGGCGCAGCTGCCGGCTTCTCTATGCGCACCCAGAACAGGCACGGAATCGTGAAAAGGAGCCACCACGCGCCAACCATCGGGAACGCGATGCGAACGGCATCCGCGGCGCCTGCGAGCCCGAAGCGCGCGAGATCCGTCACCATCGACGCGTTAAGCACGAGCAGCAATCCGCCACCGAGGTAGCCCAGGGAATAACCATAGGCGGAGACGAGGTCGTACTCGGCGGGTTCCGCAACGTCGACAAGCAGCGAATCGCTGAAGATGATCCCGCCCCAAAACCCGACTCCCGCGACAGAGTACACGACTGCGGCAGTCATCCAGTCGCCGCGCCCCACGAAGTAGAGGCCTGCGGTCGCCGCGGCACCGATGAGCGTAAAAAACGCGAGCATGCGCACGCGCGCACCGCCGCGGTCCGCCATGGCGCCGATGATCGGCGCCGCGAGTGCGATCACGATACTGCCGGCGGTGCTCAGGAGGCCGAGCCGGAA
>CAVXET010000019.1:0-6065 GCA_963760725.1 uncultured Gammaproteobacteria bacterium | reverse complement strand
CGCCGGCCGAGTTCTTCCCGGCCGCGGAACGCTACCGGCTGATGTCCATGATCGACCGCTGGGTGCTCGGCTCGGCGCTCGCCGCGGTCACCGCGGGGGCGATCCGCCTGCCGCCGGGGCGGAGCCTGTCGATCAACATTTCCGCACAAACGCTCGCCGACCCGGCCTTCCTCGAGTTCGTCGTGGACGAGCTCGACCGCACCGGTGTAGCGCCGTCGCAGATGTGCTTCGAGGTCGCCGAGTCTGCGGTGGTCGGGAACGTCGAGCAGGCGCGTCGCTTTGTCGAGGTGCTGCACGGCATGGGCTGCACCTTCGCGCTCGACGATTTCGGCACCGACCTTGGCGGCTTCGCGAACCTGAAGTCGCTGCCGATGGACTACCTGAAGATCGACGGTTCCTTCATGCGCGACCTCGGCCGCGACACCGTGAACCAGGCGATGGTGAGTGCCGTCGTCGGTATGGCGCGCACGTTGAACTTCCGCCTGGTCGCCGAGCAGGTGGAGGACGTGGCCGTGCTCGAGGCAGCGCGCGCCATGGGCATCGATTTCGTCCAGGGCCACGCCATTGGCCGCCCGCGCCCGCTGGCGCCGGCTGCCTGAAACAAAGGGGACGCACCCCTTTTTGCCGGGGTTGTTGATTCGAAGCGATGATTCCGCAAAAAGGGGTGCGTCCCCTTTGTTTCAGCGGGTGATCGCGGGCGGCTCGGCGAAGCGGCGGATCCCGAACGCTTCGTAGATTCCGGCCGGCGCATAGCCCGTGCCGTCTTTCAGCACGTAACTGATCCTGCGGATGTCGGCGATGTTCCGCGTGGGATCGCCGTCGACCAGGATCAGGTCCGCACGCTTGCCGCGCTCGACCGTCCCACGGTCGCCGAGCACGCCGGCATAGCGGGCGCCGTTTTCGGTGGCGATGCGGATCGCCTCACCGGCCGGGATGCCCGCCTGCACGTAGAGCTCGAGCTCGCGGTGCAGCATGAAGCCCGCGAGGCTGTCGGTGCCGGCGACGAGAGGCACGCCCGCGGCGTGCAGCCGGCCGACGAACTGCAGCATGCGCTGCCACGAGGCGCGATAACGCTCGAGCTTGCCGCCGCTCACGTCGGTCGAGTTGTTGCGCCACGCGCGCTGGGTGGCGAAGGGTGCGTGATCGGCGATCGGGGCGAGCGAGGGGTCGAGGTCGCCCGGCTTCTGGTTCCAGGTGCCCTCGAACGTCGCCAGGGTCGCGTCGATGACGGTCTGGCGCTCGGCGAGGAGGGCGATGAAGTCGCGCACGGCCTTCGAGTCGAGGTCGAGGTTGCGGGCGCGCTCGCCGACCAGGTTGAAGCGCACGATCGTGCGCGAGTCGGTGTCCGGGTCGGAGACGAAATTCAGCATGAGCTGGTTGATGTGCTGCAGCTCGTCGTAGCCCTCGCGCACGACGCGCTCGGAGCGCGAGAAAGCCGGCACGTGGCCGCTGACGCGCAGGCCCCTCGAATGTGCATAGGTCGCGATCGGCCCGGCCCACTCGGGCTTGATCGAGTTGTAGAGCTTCACCTGCCGGTAGCCGCGCTCGGCGTACCAGTCGACTGCGTTCTCGGCCTCGGCGACGCTTGCAACCACGAAGCCGCCGCGCGAGGCGAACGGGCCCTCGCCCTCGATGTAACCCGCCGGTTCGATGTGCGGCCCGAGGGCGCGGCCCGCCGCGATATCGCCCTTCAGGCGCGCCAGGTAGTCGTTGTCATTGCCCATGTCGCGCGAGCTGGTGACGCCGCCGGCGATCTGCAGCGCCGCGTTCCAGGCGTCCTCGTGCGTGTGCATGTCGAACAGGCCCGGCAGCAGCGCGCGGCCGGCGCCGTCGATGACCGTCGCCGGGTCCTTGGCGGGCGAGCCCGCGGGATAGATCGCGGCGATGCGCCCCTCGTTCACGTACACGTCGGCCGGCTCGCCGAGCGCTTTCGACTTCGCGTCGAACACGCGCACGTTGCGGATCAGGATCGGCTGCGGCAGCGCCTGCGTGTGCTTCGCGGCGAGGTCCACCAGGTACTTCGTCTCGGCCTGCTGTTGCAGGCGCTCGAGTTCCGGCGTCACGGCCTCGTAGCCGGCGACGACCATGTGGCTGCTGCCGACGTTGATGCTGGCGAACAGGGGCATGCCGTCTCCGGCCTCGAGCCAGACGTAATCGGGCTGCAGTCCGGCGCCCAGGATCGCGTAGAGCGCAACCTCGCGCTCCGCGCCCGCGGGACCGACGCGGGCATCCGCGAGCTTCTCGCTGCGCAGCTCGCCGCCCGGCAACGCGGCCAGCCTGCCGCCCGCCTTCTGCGTCGCGCGCACGATGACGGCACTCGTTTCCGGGCTGCCGTAGGTCGGCAGGTAGACGGCCGGTCCCGTCAGCGACTGGCTGCCGCGTTCCGCGGGCGACTGCCAGCTCGCGCGCTTGCCCGAAATCGAGAAGCGCTCGTCGAGGACCGCGCCGTAAGTCGTCGTGCCGGTCTGGCGGTAGCTCCTGAAGCTGCCGTCGGGGAGGAGCGCGATGTCCTCCTCGATGTCCGGCCCGCGGCCGTTGTCGCGATGCGAGTAGCTGACGTGCAGGCGCCCGTCGTCCTGGATCACGGTCTTCTGCGCACCGGACTTCTTGCCGGCGTGCAGGACGTTGTAATCAAGCGTCGTGTCGGCCTGCGCGGCACAGGCGACGGCGAGTGCGAGGCAGGCAATGAGCTTCTTCACGGAGACTCCCCGGTGAGCTGCCAGTGGATCATGGACACCGGGATCATGCCGGCGCCGTTGACCTCGTCGAAATACCGCTTGAGCGTGAAGTCCTTGCCGAGCTGGTCGGCGCGAACGCGCATCAGGTCCTCGAGCAGGTGCTTGCCGGTGACGTAGCTCGTGCCGTAGCCCGGCTGGCGCAGGTAGAGCTGCTGCTCGAAGCCGAGGAGGTCGAGGTCCGGGCGCATCCAGCCGCGCGGCGTCCACTTGACCTGGAAGGCCTTGGCCTGCTGCAGGTCGAACAGGTTGGCCTGGGCGTAGAGCGACGCGAGCCCGCGCGCGGCGCGCTGCGCCAGCATGATCCAGATGATCTCGCGTGCGCGCGGCTGGTCGTCGAAGAGTCCCGCGTGCAGCATGAACTCTTCCATCGCGGTCGCCATGCCCTCGGCGCGCGAATCCCAGATGTTGTAGAGGAGCGGCCCGCGGCGGATCGGGCTCGGGTGCGGCTCGTCGCGCATGCGCGCGAGGTCCCACCAGTGATAGAAGTGCGTGTAGAGCGTGAGCGGTTCGTAATGGGTCGCGATCGCGAAGAAGTTCCGGGTTTCGAGCGGCACGTATTCGCCGACCTGCGCGCGCAGCGCCGGGTCCATGTTGGCGCGCATCGGGTAGAGGTCCCGCGTCTCGAGGAAGCCGAGGAAGCGCGTGACGGCCTCGTTGCCGCGGCGCTGGTATTCCTCGGGCGTCTGGATGACGGGAAGCCCGGGCTTGCCGGCGTTGCGCGCCTCCTCCAGCTTGAGCGAGGCGTGCGCGCGCGCGAGTTCGCGCTTCAGGATGGCCACTTCGTCGTCCCAGGTCAGCGGCACGAGGTGGACGTTCTTGAGGCTCCAGTTGTAGTTGTCCTTGCCGATGCCGGAGGGTCCGGTCTTTTTCGGCGCCTCGGCGTCGAGCCACTCGACGAAGGCGACGGTCGCCTCGCGCGCTGCGCGGATCGCCGACTTGAGCGCACGACCGCTGCCGGCGGTCTTCTCGGCGAGCGCGTCGAGCGCCCCGACCTGGCCGCGCATCGTGCCGGCGCCCGTGACCCAGAGGTCGTGGGCGTCGCCGGTGAGGTTGCCCCGCGCCTGGGCGAGGAGCGGCGGAATCGTCGCGAGCTGCCGGGCCATCTTCTCCTCGTCGGCGCGCGAGAGGGGATAGGCGTAGGTCCACAATTCGACGAGGTCGTGATGCGTCGTGCCCTCGTGCGCGGGCGTGTCGCTCTGCTCGGCCCAGATGCTCTGGTAGAAAGCCGGGTCGCGGGCCCAGGGTTTGAGCACGCGTGCGTAGAAATCGAAGCCGTTCATCTCGGCGCGCACGAGGGCCTGGTCCACCCGGGCCTCGACCGGCCAGGCACTCGAGTCGATCGCCTCGAGGCGGGTCCGCAAGCCCTGGAGGTCCTGCAGTCGGCGCGCGAAGGTCGCCGCTGTGTAGTCGGGCGCGCCTTCCCGCAAGGGCGGATGTTCGAAGGCGCGCCACTCCTCAAACAGCGTGACGAGGGCGTCATGACCGGGCGCCGCGGGCTCCGTGGCGGAGAATGCCGCCTGCGAAGCGAGCACCAGGATGGCCGCCAGTGACGCAAGGCGGCGGAATGCCATCGAATTTCTCATGTCGGACCCCCCAGGAGAGGCCCGGATTATATTGAAATTCCGCCCGAATCGGAGTATCCCGGAACCCTTCGTAACGCCTGGGAGGGCAGCATGAACCGTAACCTCATGCTGGCGATCGTCGTCATCGCGCTCGCCGCTGTCGGATTCTGGCTCTATGGCAAGTCAAAGCGGGATGCGGCCTTGCCGGATCTCGCGCCCGTCGGCGCCAACCTCATCGAGGGTCTCGGCGACTACAGCATGCCCGTCACGGCGAAGAACCCGGACGTGCAGCGCTGGTTCGACCAGGGGCTCGCGATGACTTATGGCTTCAACCACGATGCTGCCGAGCGCTCGTTCCTGAAGGCGGCCGAACTCGACCCGGACTGCGCGATGTGCTGGTGGGGCGCGGCGCTGGTGCTCGGGCCGCACGTGAACGCGACCATGGACCCGGCCAACAACCCGAAAGCCTGGGACCGCCTGCAGCGGGCGGAGCGCACGGCCTCCGGCGCGTCGGAAAAGGAACAGGCGTTCATCAAGGCCCTGTCGGCGCGCTATGCCGAGAATCCGCCGGAAGTCCGCCGCCCGCTCGACGAGGCCTATGCGGCCGCGATGGGTGAACTCGCCGCGAAGTACCCGGATGACCTCGACGCCGCGACCCTGCACGCCGAGGCGATGATGGACCTGCAACCCTGGGACTACTGGGACCCGTCCGGCCAGCCAAAGGGGCACACGGCGGAGGTCGTTGCCGCGCTCGAGTCCGTGACCGCGCGGAACCCGAAGCACGCCGGCGCGCTGCACCTCTACGTGCACGCCGTCGAGGCTTCGCCGGATCCGTCGAAGGGCGTGGCGGCCGCGGACACCCTGCGCGAGCTGCTGCCGGGTTCCGGCCATCTCGTGCACATGCCCGCGCACATCTATGCACGGGTCGGCCGCTGGCACGACGCCGTCATCGCCAACCAGAAAGCCATCGGCGCCGACGACAGCTACCTCGCGATCTGCAAGCCGGGGCCGGGCACGTACCCGCTCGGCTACGTGCCGCACAACCATCACTTCCTGTGGTTCGCGGCGACCATGGAAGGCTCGAGCGAGATCGCCCGCTCCGCGGCGGCCCACACCGGCGAGCGCACCAGCGATCCGCAGCTCATGCGCACGCCGGGCTTCGAGGCGATGCAGAACTTCGCGCTGACGCCGCTCTATGCCGCCGTGCGCTTCGGTCACTGGGACGAAGTCACGGCGATGCCGAAGCCTGCCGACGACGTGCCGTACATGCAGGCGATGTGGAACTACGGCCAGGCCATGGCCGCCGTGGCCCAGGGCCGCATGGACGATGCGAAGAAGTATCACGAGGCGTTGGTGCCGGCGACGAAGGATCCCGCGATCGAGAAGCTGCTGGCCTGGGACCGCTACTCGCTGATCGGCGGCGTGCAGGTGGCCGAGCGCTTCGTGGCAGCCGCCATCGCGCGTTCGGAGAAGAAGTATGACGAGGCCATCGCCGCACTCAACACCGCGGTGACGATCGAGGACACGCTGCCGTACGACGAGCCGCCGGCCTGGAACTGGCCGTCGCGCCTCGCGCTCGGCAACGTTCTGCTCGAGGCGAAAAAGCCGGCGGAAGCCGAGCAGGCGTTCCGCGACGAACTGGCGCGGAATCCGGAGAATGGGTGGTCCCTCAATGGCCTCGCGAAAGCGCTGAAGGCGCAGGGCAAGACCGCGGAAGCGCAGGAAGTCTCCGACCGCTTCGCCGGGCCTGGGCGAACGCCGACAT
>CAVXET010000018.1:0-203011 GCA_963760725.1 uncultured Gammaproteobacteria bacterium | reverse complement strand
TTCAGCTGAACGGCAATGGAGGGGCGCGTCCCCTATCGCTCCCTCATCGCCTGGTCACCGCTTACGCTCGGACGGGCGAACGATGAGCTGTGGAGAGGTTCGGCGTGCCAGATTTTCCTGCAGCACCCGGTTGCAGTCCTTGACTCCGATGCGGCTGCCCGCCAGCGAGCCGTCCTCCTTCTGCAGCGTACTCATCGCGTCCTCGATGGCTGGCTGGGCGGCGAACAGGCACGGTGTGCTGTAAATCACCAGCTGGACGCCCGCCTGACGGAGCTCCGTCAACGAGTAGGCGGGCGACTTGCCCCCGGCAATCTGGTTGAAGCAAAACGGCTGCTCGATCGTCGCGGTCAACTGGCGACGGTCTCCAGGCTCTTGAGCCCGTCCACCAGCACGGCGTCCGCACCTGCCTCGGCAAAGGCCAGCACGCGACGCTCGATGTCCGCCAGATCGGAGCTGTCCGTGCGCGCGACCACGAACAAGTCGCGCCGCGTGGCCAGCACCTGCTTCAGCTTCGCGAGGTACTCGTCCATGTCCATGATCTGCTTCCCGTCGAAATGGCCGCATCGACGCGGGCGTTTCTGGTCTTCGAGCACGACGCCGGAGGCGCCGGAGGTCTCGAGGATCGAGGCGACATGGCAGGCGACCTCCGGATCGCAGTAGCCGTCGTCGATGTCCACCAGGAGGTGATGGTCGGGCAGGACCGTGCGGATGCGCTGGACGTAATAGACCATCTCCGACCAGGTGATGAAGCCGATGTCCGGCAGGCCGTAGTGGCTGGCGGCGAAGCCAAAGCCGCTGATGAACAGGGCGTCGAACTGGCGCGCTGCCAGCGAAGCCGAGAACACGTCGTAAACGCCGATGAACGGCATGATGTCGCGTCCGCTGACCGCGTCGCGCAATCGATTGCCCGGCGACTGGCGCGTGAGACTGGGGGAGTTCATTTCTGTTCCTGTTCGATGAAATCGAGGATGTTGCCGATCGAGCCGAGTTCTTCGGGCGATACGCCGCGAATCGAGAAATCCATGCCGTAGGTGGTCTCGAGATACGTGACGATCTGCAGGATGGCGAACGAATCGATCAGGCCGGAGGCCACCAGTCGGTCATCGTCCGCCAGGCTTTCGACCGGCATGCCGGCCTTCTGGATGCTGCGCAGGAATTGCTTCAGTTCGTGTCGGCGTTGTTCGGGCGTCCGTCATGGCGCTGTGTTCTGGCGAGAATCGACGGAAGATCGAGCGCCGGTCTGCTTCTCGCAGGCCGCCTTGACCGCGTCGCGATTGATCTTGCCGCGCGACGTGCGCGGGATCGTGTCGATGGCCCACCATCGCGACGGCATCTTGTGCTCGGCGAGATGCGTCTTCATCCAGTCATGGAGGCTGCGGATGGTCTCGTCCCTGGTGTCGTTGAGAACGACCGCCATGCCGACGGCCTGGCCGTAGATCGGATCATCCAGCGCGAACGCGCACACGTCGCTGGCCGCGGCGTAACGCTCGACCACCGCGTCGATGTCGGACGGATAGATCTTCATGCCTCCCTTGTTGATCTCGTCGCGCTCCCGGCCGCGCAGCAACAGCCGGCCGCGTGCGTCGATGCATCCGATGTCGCCGGTCATGAACCAGCCGTCCACGACCGCCCGGCTGTCAGATCGTCGCGGCGGAAATAGCCCTTCATCAGGGCGGGCGTGTTGAGCCAGACGTAGCCTGACTCGCCGCGGGCGCATTCCATCTCCGGTGCGGGTGACAGCCCCGTGTCGTCTGGTCCTCAGCACCTTGATGACCGCGCCCCAGCCGACGCCGATCAGGCCGTCCTCGGCCGGTGCACGTCGGCGTTCTCGAGGCCGGCGACCCAACTGCCGGTCTCGGTGATCCCGTAGGCGTTGCAGACCTGACGGGTCCCGGTCCACTTGCGGATGTCGTTCCAGGCCGCGCGCCGAGAGCGGCGCCGAGCCGACGTGCACGCGCTGCAGGCTGCCTTTCTCGGGCGGCTTGGCCAGCTTGAGCGCCAGTTTCCAGATCGACGGCACCGACGACATGAACGTGATGCGGTGCTCGTCGATCACGCTGCCCAGGCGCGTCACGAGGTCGGGCCGGAACGGGGCGTGATGTAAAGATCATTGCCGGAAAGCCACGGGAACAGGCAGTTGCAGATCAGGCCGTGTCCGAAGTGTGTGGGCAGCATGCACAGCGAGCGCGCGAACGCCGCCGCGGGCAGATGATCGCGCAAGCCGGTCCAGCGCGCGCGGAGCGAGCGATGCGTATGGACGACGCCCTTCGGGTCGCCGGTCGAACCCGACGTGAACAGAATCAACGCGTCGCCATCATGGCGGGATACGGCTCGCGCACCCTTCTGTTGCCGCGACTTCCGTGGTCAGGACCGCTTTCAGCCCGGACTGCTCGAGCGTTGTGATGATTTCAGCCTGCGTGCCGTCGTCGACAACGGCGAACCTCGCGTCGGCTGTCGCGGAAAGATTCCGCACTTCGAAGGCGGTGAGTCGGGAGTCGACGGGAATCGCGCAGGCGCCGCACTTCCAGATTGCCAGCAGCTCGGCAAAGAACTCGAGGCAGTTCCCGAACATTATGAACACGCGATCGCCCTCGGCAAGCCCGAGGTCCTGAAACCGGGCGATGCGCAGGCCAACCTGTCGGCGCATTTCCGCACGATCCCAGCGGCGGCCGCTGAAGGGTTCCGCGAGAATTCCGACGTCGAGTTCCAAGGGCACGATTCTCCTCCCGTCTCAGGCCCGGCCGATCCCGAACAGCGCCAGGATGAACTCGACGCGTGCGCTCACCGTCGGATCTCCGTGGTGGAACAATTGAATGAACGCAAAGAAGGTCCATACACCGAAGATCGCAAGCACCCTGCGGGGCCAGCGTCGCGCGCTTCGCGTCCCGGAATGTCGCTGCTCGCGTCGCATGGAAACGAAAATTCCGAGCGCCAGCAGCAGGCAGTAGTTCACCCGTGGAACCAGCACTTGCGCCAGCCGTTGCCAGTCGCCGCGGACCAGGGATTCGTCCTGGATCGCATGGTAATAAAGGTTGCCGAGGAACGCGGAGGCGAACACGGCGCAGAACAGGCGCATGCGCGGGCTGTGCCTGAAGTACCGGACGAACGCCGGAAAGAAGAAGAAATGGACCAGCAATTCCTTGAAATAGTAGTAGTAGCGATTCCAGAACTCGATGATCGTTTCGGCTAGCAGCGGTCTGTACGTATTGCGGAAGACGTTGAATCCGGACAGGCGCAGGCAACCGACGATGACGTGGCCATAGGCGGCGAGCCTGACGACGCGCAGGACGAGATCGCAATAGATCGAGAGCCAGCTGCTCCAGACGGAGTACGCGCCTGGCTGCGCCACCAGCAACTCGTCCACGGTGGGCAGACCGAGCGTGACGCCGCCGAGGGCGTGCCGGAAGGCGTTGTCGGCGCCGTACACCACCCCGTTGATGAGCTTGACGGCTGCGCGGAAGATGAAGGCGAGTACGAGCAACTTGAGACCGGCAAGCTGGGAGCGTGCCAACGCTTCCGCGTCGCCGGCTTCGGTCGACTTCAGGTAGTCGATCCCCTTGCCGTATGGCGTGTCAGATCCGCCCCACAGAGGCCATATGTAGAGCGCGTGATCCCGGGGGCCGGTCCCGGTCAACTTGCCACGCTGGGCAGTCAGCGCCAGATAACTCAGGCGCCACAGCAGGAACGGCATGACGATGGCGCAGCCAGTCAGCAGCTGGAGGCCCGCCGAATGCGAACGCGTCGTCCAGAGGACGACCAGCACGACCCAGAATGTCGCGTGGAGAAACATCAAGGGATGGCGCCGCACGTAGGGAGGCAGCGAGTCGAAGCGACGGGCAACCAGGTAGCAGCAAACCGCGTAACCGGACATGAGCGCCGCAACCAGGAGCATGGTTGCGTGGTCGAATGCGAGGCCGCTTGCTCCGCCGCTCCTGCGCAGCATCGCGACCGGCTCGCGCACCGCGACGACCAGAGCGCCCAGGCCGAGCAGCCAGCGACGCGTGCCCGGTTGCAACCAGTGCAACAGGGGTCCGAACCACCTGAGCCACAGTGAAACGACTGTGGGATCCCGGTGGAGATGTCGGAACTGCTCCCAGGTCACCGATCTTCCCCGACCTGCCGGGACGGCAGCACGACATTAGAGCGTCGATCGGTGGTGGCCGTCCTCCCGATCGGCCTGAAATGGGCGTCAGGTCGCAGGTCGACGGCGCCCGAAACCCGCGGGAGATCACGTTTCTGGCGCGCGGATCGACGCCGAACTCAATGCCCGGGAAGCGAGCCGAGGTCGGCAACGAGCGCTTCGCGCACGTGCGGCGCCGAGAAATAGCCGGCGAGCCGCGCCTCGGGATCGATCAGCACGAAAGCGGTGGAGTGATCCACCGTGTACTCGTCTCCGCTGCCGGGATTGCGGACCTGGGCGAGCCCCAGCCCGGCGGTCAACCGTTCCATCTGCGCACGCTCGCCCGTCGCCCCGACGAGCGCCGCGTCGAAATGCGCGAGGTAGCGCGCGACGGCGTCCGGCGTGTCGCGCTCGGGATCCACGCTCACGAATACGAATTGCAGGTCGTCGCGGCCGACGCGGCGATTCAGCTCCGCCATCAGCGCCAGCGTCGTCGGGCAGACATCGGGGCAGTGCGTGAAGCCCGTGAACAGGAGGCTCCACCGCCCTTCGAGGCGCGCGCGGCCGAAGGCGCGGCCTGCCTGGTCGACGAGCGCAAAGTCCGGCAGCGCGCGCGGCTCGGGCAGCGCCGTGCCCGCGCGCAGGGTGAGCGGCACACGCGAGCGCTCGTAGAGTGCGGCGCCGGCGCCGATCGCCACCGCGACGAGGACAGCTATCCAGACCGGTGCACGCCGCATCGCGAGGTCCCGCGAATCAGGCGCGCGAGCCGCCGTTCCAGCCGAGCAGGTTCAGGAACTCGCGGCGGGTCTTCGGACCGCGCGTCCGGTAGTGCGGCTCGGGACGCTCGCGGTAGGCGAGCCGTTCGGCCGATACGGCATCGCGCCGGGCGCGGAGCTTCATCTCCTCGGCTGAGATTTCGTAGGGCCGCATGGCATTCAGGCCGAAGACCTTCGCGCGCAGCTCCGGCGTGATCTCCGGATAGCCGAATTTCTCGCGGACTCCGGCGCGATCTGGAACACGCGGAAGGCCTGGATCTGGTCCTGCGGCGAGCCGTACCAGATCGAGTCCGTGCCCCAGAGCACGTTGTCCGGCCCGCAGTGCTTCAGGAGCTTGCCGACGCCGTGCGCCGCCTGCTCGGGATCGCGCATCAGGAACCGCCAGGTGCTGCCGAGTTCCGCGTAGACGTTGGATCCCGGCCGGATGTCCGTTCTCCTCGAGCGAGCGGATCAGCGTGTCGATGCCGTCGCCGTTCGCGTTCTGGCCGTACGCCTTCTCCTCGACCTCGGCGACGAAGCCGGAGTGGTAGACGAGGAAACTCACGTCCGGGAACCGCTTCGCGATCGGCCCGATGTCGCGGCACTGGCTGTGCTCGTACGACTCGCGCCCGAACGGCAGGCCCTTGTGCACGCAGATCACCCTGACGCCGAGCCGGCGCGCCTCCTCGACGAAGCGGATGCCGACCTCGTCGTCGAGGTAGAAGCCCTTGCCGTCGAGGCCCCACTGCGTGTACGTCTTCCACGCGCAGATGCCGAACTGCTCCTTCAGTCGTCGGCATGTCCTCGATGTCGCCCGGCTGGTTCGGGTTCACGCGCCCGTGGATCATCAGGCGGTGGTTGCCCTCCATGCGCTCGACGATGCGCCGCACGTTGTCCGCCGACTCGATCTCGAGCGGGGAGGCGTCGCGGCGCGAGGGCACGAACGACAGCACCATCATGTCGGTGTCGCTGTCGAGGAACACGTCCTTCACGAATTCCTCGGACGTGAGGCAGGCGAGGTGGCTGCGCGGCGTCTTGCCGTCGGCGAGCGCGCAGCCGGCCTTGGGCGACCAGTCGAAGGCGGATTCCGGGGCGACCTTCAGCCAGGCCTCGGTCGGATCGACGTAATGGCCCTGCACGTCGAAGATGAACTCGCCGGTCTCGAGCTTCGCCGCCGCGGCCGCGGGCTCGGTGGCAGCGATCGCGGGCAGGTCGAAGAAGCCGCCGGTCCGGCCGGCCGCCGCGTTGGCCGCGTTGAAGGCGAGCAGCGTGCTCGCCGCGCCGCAGCTCGAGATCAGGAAATCGCGCCGTCCGAGCGCCAGCCGCTTCGCGTTCACGTCGGCCGCTTCCTGCGCCAGGTGGTTGGCGTGCCGGTTCGCCCGCGAGAGCGGAACCGGCACGAACTCGCCGTTGCTGGTCGTGTCGAGCTTGATCGGCAGGCGCCGGCCTTCCGGGTCGACGCGATGGCGCGGCGCCTTCATCACAGGTCCCCGAGCTTGCCGTGCACTGCCTTGCCCTCGAACAGCGTCACCAGCACCTTCGTGTCCGAGATCTCCGTCGCCGGGATGTCGAAGAGGTTGCGGTCGAGCACCGCCAGGTTCGCGCGCTTGCCGACCTCGAGCGAGCCCGTGTTCGCCTCGTCGCGGTTGGTATAGGCCGCGTTGATCGTGAAGGCTGCGAGCGCCTCGGGAAGGCCGATGCGCTCTTCGGGCATGAACGGCGTCGTCGGCTTGCTGGTCGCCTCCATGCGCGTAATCGCGGTCTCCATCTCCTCGAACGGATTCGCGCTCGACACCGACCAGTCGCTGCCGAAGGCGACCACGGCTCCGCTCTTTTCCATGCTCGCAATCGGGTACAGGTAGGTCGCCGCATCCTTGCTGATGAAGGGCAGCGTCAGTTCCGTGATGTAGTCATCCGCCATGGCCCACAGCGGCTGGAAGTTGGCGATCACGTTGAGCTGCCGGAAGCGCGGCTGGTCGTCCGGGTGGATGAGCTGGATGTGCGAGATGTGGTGGCGGTGGCCGAGGTCGCCGTTCGCGGTGCGTGCCGCCTCGATTGCGTCGAGCGACTGGCGCACCGCGCCGTCGCCGATCGCGTGGAAGTGCACCTGGAATCCCTCAGCGTCCAGCTTGGTCACCGCCTGCTTCAGCAGTTCCGGCTCGACCATCGGGATGCCGCGCACGTCCTTGCTGGCCCTTGAGCGGTACGGCTCCAGCACCACGCCGGTGTAATTCTCCAGCACGCCGTCCTGCATGATCTTGACGGTGCTGGCGTCGATGTGGCCTTTCGTGAACTCGCTGCGCAGGTTCTTGATCGAGTCGATCTGCTCGAGCCCCTGGTCGCGCTCCCACCAGATGGAGCCGACAACGCGCATCGTGAGTTCGCCGGACTCGTCGAGGCGACGGTAGGACTTGAGGTCCTCTTCGTTGACCGAGGCGTCCTGAATGCCGGTGATGCCGAACCCGTTCAGCATCTTGATGGCGTAACGCAGGCCGGCGTCGCGCTTCTCGTCGCTGTCAGGGGGCGACTTGTCGGCGACCAGGCTGCTCGCGCCCTCCTGCAGGCTGCCCGATGCCTCGCCCGTCTTCGGGTTGCGGTCGATGCGCCCGTCCGCGGGATCCGGCGTGTCCTTCGTGATGCCCGCGATTTCGAGCGCCTTGCTGTTGACCCAGGTCGTGTGTCCATCCCGGCTCCAGAGGATGACCGGGCGATCGGGAACGACGGCGTCGATCAGTTCCTTGCGCGCGAGCGCGCCCGGGCCGAAGTCGGACATTGCCCAGCCGCCGCCCTTGATCCACGGCTCGTTGGGGTGTTCGTCGGCGTATTTCTTGATGATGGCGATGTACTCGTCGACCGAGGTCGCCGCGTTCAGGTCGCAGCCGTTCGCCTCGATGCCGCCCGAGATCGGGTGGATGTGCACGTCCTGCATGCCCGGCAGGACCATGCGGCCCTCCAGGTCGATGACCTCGGTCTGCGGGCCGATGTAATCCTTCGCGCCGGCGTCATTGCCGACGTACACGATGCGCCCGTCGTCGACCGCGATCGTCTCGGCCCAGCTGCGGGCGCCGTCCACCGTGTAGATCGCGCCGTTGCGCAGGGCGAGGTCCGCGACAGTGGATTTCCTGGCGTCCACCGGGTCGGAGGCCTTGCGCGCGCAGCCCGCAACCGCCGCCGCGGCCAGCAGCATCCCGATCGACCACGCAAGGCGTGCATTCGTGTGCTTCATCATTGGTAATCCCTAGGTATGGTTTGGTTCCAGGTCTTCTCGCGAACCGGCGTGCCGTTTTCGGTCAGCCGCCGGCGGTAACTGTAGAAGAAATTGTCCCGATCGCTGCGAAACGTCAACTCCGCGTCCCAGACCAGCGTCCGGCCGGGCAATTCGACTTCCATGCGGTGGGTGCCGGTGACCCTCGCGTCGGCCGGCGCCTTGTCGTTGATCTCGTAGCGGATGGTCTCGAGGACCTGCTCCGTCCCCCACGGATAGCGCGTCCCGGAACCGTTGGTCGCCTTGGCGACCACGGTGCCGGTCTGGGGATTGCGGTCGACCGAGGAGATCTCGCCGTAACCGGAGGTCGTGCCGCTCTCGATCGACTCCACCCCGGCGAACTGCGGGTCCTTCGCGGGCGGCAGGTAGTCCGGCACCGGGCGTTTCTCGTAGGGCACGACCGGCAGCGTGAGCCGCGAAGTGCCGAGCTTCAGTTCCGTCGTCATCGGCTCCGGCGTCGGCCACAGCATCGGCCACATCGCGTTGTTGACCGCGAACCGGATGCGGTGGCCCTTGGGGAACACCCACGACGTGAAGTGCATCTCGATGCCGAGCTCGAACGGCTCGCCGGGCACGATCGCCGCTGGCGTGCGCGCCGAGATCGCGATGCGTGCCGTTCATGGCGGCGCCCGCGACCTGGGTCACCGTGCCGTCCGGCGCGACATCCGAGAGTCGCGCGATCCAGTTGGCGCGCGGTCGCGTCGGCGGCGACGGTCAGGATCGCGCGCGGGAAGCCGAGGATCTCGATGTCTTCGTCGAGAGGGCCGCTGTCGTAGACGAGGCTGAAGGCATCCGTGCCGCGCTGGTCGTGCGCGACGTCGCCCCACCACATGACGGGACCGCCGGCTTCGAAGCCCGTCGAGGGGACGTACCGCAAGGCGTGCGTCGTGGCCGGCGGCGATTCGGCGGCCAGCGTGTGATTGTCCTGCGGGTACAGGATCCGGTCGCGAATGCGCGCGATCGGCCAGCCGTCCTCATAGCGCCATTGCCCCGGCGCGTCGTCGAGGTGCGGACCCGGCAGGTGCCAGTTGCGCACGAAGACCGCGAAGCGCGGCTCGTCGAGGATGCCGGTGTCCTCGCCTTTCAGGAACTGGTCGAACCAGCGGATGGCTTCATGGCGCCACTCCATGCCGGGACCGGGATACGGCTCGTTCGGCCAGGTGTGGTGCCAGGCGCCCACGATCGCCTTCACCGGCGCATTCTTCACGTTCTCGAGCATGCGCGCGACGCTGTCGCGGTAGCCGTCGTACCAGCCGCCGATGTGAAGGGTCGGGATGCGGATGTCGTCGTAACGGTCGCGCACCGAGGCGCGATCCCAGAACGGACCGTCGCGCTGCTGGTTCTTGTACGTGAGCATCCACGGTTCGGTGTCGAAGCGGTTCCTGAAATTGTCGTCGTCGATCACGTAGTCCGGCGCGCCGGGCCTCGTGTTGTCGAGGTCCATGCTCATTTCCCAGGAGTCGAGGTGCATGATCCCGTCCATGTAATGCACGTCGTCCTGGTAGAGGTCCTCGGTCGCGTCGATCGCGATGATCGCCTTGAGCGCAGGAATTTTCCGCGCCGCCATCTGGATGGAATTGAAGCCGCCCCAGGAGATGCCGAACATCCCGACGCTGCCGTTCGACCAGGCCTGCCTGGAAAGCCAGTCGATCACGGACTCGCCGTCCTTCTGCTCGATCTCCGAATATTCGTGCGGGATCAGCCGGCCTTCGCTGTTGCCCGTGCCGCGGATGTCGACCGCCGCGATGACATAGCCGCGCTGCACGAAGTACGAATAGAGCGGCCAGTTGCGGCTGCGGGCCTCGTGCTTGCGATAGGGCAGGTACTCGAGCAGCACCGGAAACTTTTCGCCGGCCTGGCCGCCGGTCGGCTGGTAGAGATCCGCGGAAAGCCGGACGCCGTCCGGCATTGAAATCCAGGCGTCCCGGATTTCCATGCCGTAGGTCGCGGGCTTTTCGGTCGCCGCGAACGCGGGGGCTATCACTAGCAACAGGAAAAGCGCGACGAATCGGGTCACCGCGGCAGCGTAATCGCAACGCGGGGTAGGGCGCAACGTAAAAAAACCAGCAAAAACAGTAAATTACGGTTAACTAAATAGTTATTCAGTAAACTGAATGGTCGTTGAGTCGGCGATGGTCGCCGGGATAGAATGTGTGGCATACGACTGGAGGCTCCCCATGGCTGCGAATCTCGAACCGAGCACCGATCTCCGCCCGAGCGGTTCCAAGCTCGACCTGATCCAGGCGACGGTCGCCGCGATTTCGCAGCACGGCCTGTCGGAGCTGACTTCCGCCAAGATCGCGAGCGTCGCCGGGCACACGGCGGCTTCCATCAACTTCCACTTCGGCAGCAAGGAAGCGCTCCTCCTTGCGACATTGCGCGAGGTGTCGGAAGAGTTCGCCGGCGCGATGGCGCGCGTCCTGGAGGAGGCGGGCGACGATGACCTGCGCGCGCTCCTCGGCATCGTGGATGCGAGCCTGGGGCGGGCTTTGTCCGATTCGCACAAGATCGCGGTCTGGTATGCGTTCCTCGCCGAGAGCAAGGCGCGCGGCGACTACCAGCGCATTTGCGGCGAGCGCGATTCAGCCTGGAGCCGGATGGTCATAGACCTCTGCAAGAGGCTCATCGCGGCGCGCGGGAACGGAGCCTGGCCGGATGCCGAGGCGGTTGCCCAGGGGCTCATGGGCCTCATCGACCAGCAGTGGCAGGGAATCCTGTTCGAGGGCGACGGTTTTGACCGCGAGGCAGCGCGCCAGCAGTGCCGCGCGTACCTCTGCAGCGTCTTCCCCTGGCTCGCGCCGCGCATCGAGGCCGCCGCGCCCGCGCGGGCCAGGCAACCGCAGCCCGAGGTCGCCGCCGACCCCGCGATCAAGCTGACTCTCCCGGCCTGGGCCTACCACAGCGACGAGTTTCACGGGCTCGAGAAGGAACACATCTTTATGTCGTCGTGGCAGGTCGTCTGCCATGCCAGCGAACTGCCAGAGTCCGGCGACTATGTCACCTTCGAGTTCTTCGGCCGCCGCGGCTTCGTGGTGCGCGGGACAGACGGCGAGATCCGTGCCTTCCACAACGTCTGTGCGCACCGGGCGCACGCGGTGGTTTCGGGCGATCGCGGCCGCTGCGCCAAGTTCCTGACCTGCATGTACCACGGCTGGACCTACCACCTGGACGGCCGCAACCGCAGCATCAGCGCCCCCGACACCTTCCCGAAGTTCGACCGTTCACAGTACGGCCTGAAGCCGATCGAGCTGGAGACCTTCATGGGGATGGTCTTCATCCGCTTCCGCGGCGGCGAGCCCTCGGTCGCCGAGCGCATGGCCCCGCACGTCGCGGAGCTCTCGCACTACCGGATCGACCGGATGGTCCCGCTCGATGACACCTGGACCAACGTGGTCGAGATCGACTGGAAGAACGTGATCGAGAACTACGTGGAGGACTACCACTTCCCGATCGGCCACCCGGGCCTGTCCGCGCTGATGGAGGCGAATTACGACCGCGAGTCCTTCCCCGGCGGCACCATGCGCCTCTCGCACCGCATGCGCGAGAAGCCGCTCAAGTCCTGGAGCGCACAGGGCTACGCGAAGTTCCTGCCCGTGATGGAGCACCTGCCCGAAGACATGCGCCGGCGCTGGACGTATTTCGGCCTGTACCCGAACGTGTTCTTCGACATTTATCCAGAGTGGATGGACTTTTTCCACGTGCTGCCGCTCGGTGCGGGCCGCACCCTGATCCGTGCCCGCTCGTTCGGTTTCCCGGACGACCGGCGCGAGATGAAGGCGGCGCGCTTCCTGTGCGCACGGCTCAATTCCCGCGTGCAGGCGGAGGACGAGATCCTGACGGCCTCGGTGCAGCGTGGGCTCGAATCGGGCGCCTATACGCAGGGCATCCTGTCCTCCAAGGAGATCGTGCTCGCGGGTTTCCAGGACTGGATCCGGGAGCGGATCCCGGCCGCACGGCAGGCCCAGGCTCCGGCGCCGACCGGATCGCGCATTCCCTAAGGACAGGTTGTCACTTCCGCGCGGCGTGGCACGATAAAGTCCTGCCATGCCAGACCTTCGTCATCCTGTTCTCGCGGCGGCGATCCTGCTCGGGCTCACCGCGGGCCACGCCCGGGCCGAAGAGGCGGCGGCAGAACCCGCGGCACCGACGCTGCCGGGCCTGCCCTCCGGTCTGACGTGGACATTCAATTTCGACGCCAGTGCGGGCACGTTCGGCTTCGCCGATTCCCTCTACACGGACCCGAAGCCCGAGCAGCCATCCGGCGACCTCAGCGACAACTGGTCGGAAGCGTCGGTCAAGCCTGCCCTGAGCGCGGAGTACACGACCTCCAGCTCTTCACGGATCTATGGAAAATTCAGCGCGGTCGGGACGCGCACCTTCGGCGCAGCGCCGACCCTGGTCGGCGACGACGCATCCTCGTTCGACATCGAGGACGCCTATGTCGGCTGGCGTTCCGGCAACAGCCTCGGTGACCTCGGCGAGGACGTGCTCGACTTCACGGTGGGCCGCGCGCAGTACACGCTGGGCCACGGGATGGTGTTGTACGACGGCAGCGCCGACGGCGGTTCACGGGGAGGCTACTGGACCGGCGCGCGCAAGGCCTTCGAATTTGCCGCGATCGGCCGGTTCAAGCCCGGCAATCACACCTTCGAGGCGTTCTATCTCGACAAGGACGACGTGCCGGAGGCGGACTCCGACAGCAAGCTGTGGGGCGCGAACTACGAATACGCGATCGGCGAGGACACGACGCTCGGGGTCACGTACATGAAGTGGTCCGCCGACGAAAACGAAGCGCCGCAGCGGGATGGACTCGACGTGATCAACCTTCGTGCTTACACGGCACCCTTCCCGGGCCTCGAGCAGCTCTCGTTCGAGGCCGAGTACGTGAAGGAAGACAATGGCGCAGCGCTCGACTCGACGGCGTGGAACGCTCTGGCCGCCTGGCAGTTCGGCTCGGCCTGGCAACCCCGGCTTTCCTACCGCTACGCGATCTTCGAGGGCGACGATCCGGCGACGGCCAGGAACGAAGCCTTCGACGGATTGCTCACCGGCTTCCACGACTGGGGTACGTGGTGGCAGGGCGAAATCGCGGGCGAGTATTTCATATCGAACTCGAACCTCATTTCGCACCAGTTGCGCCTGAGCGTGACGCCGATCGATGCCATCTCGACGGGACTGATCCTCTATGATTTCCAGCTCGACAAGCCCGCCGCTCTCGGCCCGCAGGTCACTTCCGACGACGTGGCGTACGAGCTCGACTGGTACATGGAGTGGTCGGTCAACGACTATGTCAGCCTCAGTTTCGTGGCTGCGTACGCGGACCCCGGCGAAGCCGTCGAGCAGTCGTCGGGGCGCACGGATTCTTTCCTTTACGGCATGATCTTTGCGGCTTACAGTTTCTGACCTTTGAGGAGGGCGGATGCTCAAACGGGTTGACCGATGGAGTGCCAGGCTGTTGCGCGCAACCGCCAGGGGCGTTGCGCTGGCATTGGTGGCCGTGGAGCCCTGCCTTGCGGCCAGCGGCGGGTTCGCGGACACGGCGGCGAGTTACCTCGCCGTGTTCATCATCATCGTCCTGCCGATCGGCGGCATCACGCTCTTCTGGCTGGTGCACGTGCTACCGGAAAAGATCGCGGAGAAGCGCCACCATCCGCAGAAGGACGCGATCCACGTGCTCTGCCTGCTGTCGCTCGTTTTCGGCGGGCTGTTGTGGCCGCTGGCGTGGCTTTGGGCCTATTCCAAGCCGGTCATGCACAAGCTCGCATACGGCCGCGACAAGCACGATGACTACTATGCCGAACTCGAACGCAAGGCCGCCGATGACGCCGGTGGACTCGCCGTGCACGAGGAACTCGGGCGCCTGCGGCAGGAGCTCGAGCAGTTCGAGAAGCGCGGCGAACTGCCCGAGTCGATGAAAGGCGTGCGCGAACGCGTGGCGCGACTTGAAAGCCGTACCGCCGGGGCAGCCGCGCCCGGGGGAGAAGGCTGATGGAAGCCCTGCTACTAGCCATCTATTCGTTCTTCGTCTGGCTGATCTTCTTCAAGTTCAAGTGGCTGCCGTGGAACAAGGTGTCGCAGGTCACGGTCGTCATCATCCCGATCGTGGCGATCACCGCGCTGATCCTGTTCCTGAACGTGTACGCCCCGTCGTCTGCGGACGTACGGGTGGTCAAGTACGTGGTGCAAGTCGTTCCGCAGGTGCGCGGCCGCGTGATCGAAGTGCCGGTGGAACCGAACAGCGCGGTCAAGAAGGGCACGGTCCTGTTCCGCATCGACCCGACGCCGTTCGAGCTCCAGGTCAATACGCTCGAAGCCCAGCTCGCGGCGACCGAGGGCTCCGTCCAGCAGCTGAACGAGGAGTTGCGGTCCGCCGCCAGCCGTACCAACGCGGAACGCGCCAAGCTCGAGCTCGCCCGGGTGCGGGTGAAGCAGTATCGCGAACTCGCGGAGACCGGGGCTGGAGACCGCTTTGCGCAGGAACAGGCCGAGGCGGACGTGAGGGAGTTCGAAGCCAGCGTCGCCGCAAACGTCGCGGCCGAGGCCCAGGTGCGGGCGCGCCTCGGCGCGACCGTCGGCGATGACCAGGCGGAAGTAGCACAGATCAGGGCCCAGCTCGCGAGCGCGCGGTGGGAACTTTCGCAAACTGTATTCCACGCGCCCGCCGACGGGACTGTCATCAATCTCCAGCTGCGCCCTGGCCAGATGGCGACGGCGCTCGGCGCGCTTCCGGTCATGACGTTCGTCGAAAACGAGTTCCAGGTCATCGCGCTCTACAACCAGAACGAGTTGCACAACGTGCAGGCAGGCGACGAGGCCGAGATTGCACTGAAAACCTATCCGGGCCGCATCATCAAGGCGAGCGTGGATTCGATCGTCTGGGCCCAGGGTCAGGGGCAGATCCCGATGAGCGCGACGCTCCCGCAGACCGGCACCGCGCCGCTGCCGCCAGGCCGCTTCGCTGTGAGGCTCGATATCGCCGAGCAGGACCGTGAGTTATTCCTGGCGGCGGGTGCTGCCGGAAACGGCGCCATCTACACGCAGTCCGGTCACCATATCCACATCGTGCGCAAAGTGATCATGCGCGTCGGTTCGTACACGAACTGGCTTGTGCTGAAACTGCACTGACGTGCCCGGGATCCCGCGGATGAATCGCGCTTCGAGAACGCCGTCGATCCTGCTGTTGATCTCGGTGCCGATGGCCAGCCTCGCGGGCTGCATACTGGCTCCGTCGCCCACTTCCGACGAGTTGCGCGACAACGAACTCACCCACGCGCCGCCGCCCGCGGAGTGGAAGGCGCCCGGTGCGATCGAGGGAGCCATTGAGGACAACTGGCTCGCCGCTTTTTCCGACGCCCAGCTCGAGGCGCTGGTTGCCGAGGCCATGCAGTACAACAGCGATCTCCGGATTGCCGCGGCACGGGCCGAGCAGGCAGCGGCGTATGTGAAAGCTGCGGGCGGTGCGATCTATCCGGCGGTCACGGGACTTGGCAAGGGCGGCGGCGAGATGTCCGGCGATGGTTCGGGCCTGGAAGGTTGGCTGGTCAGCGCATCCTGGGAGCTCGACCTCTGGGGCCGGGTCCGGTACGGCAAGCGCAGCGCCGAGGAGCAGTACGAATCGACGGAAGCGGACTACGTATTCGCCCGCCAGTCGCTGGCGGCGCTGGTCGCGAAAGCGTGGTTCCTGGCGACCGAATCTGCGCTGCAGCGGGGGTTGCTCACTGAAGCGGTCGCTGCGGCGTCGAAGCTCCAGGAAATGGCCGAGCAGCGGCAGAAGGTCGGCATCGGCAATGAACTGGACGTCGCCTCGGCACGGGTGACTGTGCAGACTTACCGCGACAGCCTGCGCCAGGTGGAGCTGGCCTATGAGCAGTCCCTGCGCGCACTCGAGTTGCTCATCGGCCGGTATCCCGGCGCCGAGATCGCCGTGCCGGCGGAGTTCCGCCAGCTTGCCTCGCAGACACCCGCGGGATTGCCGTCCGAGCTGCTGGAACGCCGGCCCGACGTCATTGCGGCCGAGAAGCGCGTCGCGTCGGCATTCAGCCGCGTCAAGGAAGCCCAGGCCGCGCGCCTGCCGAAGCTTTCCATCACCGGCAGCGTTTCCGATCTCACGAGCGAATTGTTCCTGCTCCAGGACCGCGACAAACCCGTCTGGAGCGCAGGCGGCCAGATCCTGGCGCCGCTCTTCACCGGGGGAACGCTGAAGGCGCAGGTCGAGATCCGGACGGCCGAACAGAAGCAGGCCGTCGCGCAGTACGTGCAGACGGCGCTCAATGCGTTTGGCGACGTCGAGAATGCGCTGTCGAGCGAGATGGCCCTGCGCCAGCGCGAAGCCATCCTGACTGCGGCCACGGTGGATGCGGCACGCGCCCTGGAACTCGCGCAGACGCGCTACCGCGTCGGATCGGGTGACTTGAGGGCCGTCCAGCAGCAGCAGGTCGCCTACCTGAGTTCCAGGATGACGCTGCTGCGCGTGCAGAGTGAGCAACGCGTGCAGCGCGTCAATCTCCATCTCGCGCTCGGCGGCAATTTCAGCGCCGAAGCCTGACGGTCACGCACAGGGAGCATGCCGATGCATTCCGTCAAGTGGTCACAGCACTGGATGCTCGTCTTCGTGCCGATCGCGCTTGCACTCGAGCACGTGCCCGGAATCGGCGCCCCGGTGATCTTCCTGGTCGCGGCCCTGGGGATCATTCCCGTCGCGCGCCTGATCGAGCACGGTACGGAAAACCTGGCCACCTACACCGGCGATGCCATCGGCGGCCTGCTGAATGCCACGTTCGGCAACCTGCCTGAGCTGATCATCGCGATCGTGGCCCTCAAGGCCGGGCTCCACGCGATGGTCGCCGCCTCGCTGGTCGGCGTCATCCTGTTCAACCTGCTGCTGGCACTGGGCCTGAGCTTCCTGGCGGGTGGCCGGCGGCACCATACGCAGAAGTACAACGTGGGCGCCGCCAGCATGTACGCCTCGATGATGTTCATCGCAGTCATCAGCCTGGCACTGCCAAGCATGTACCAGAGGCTGTTCGCCGCCAGTGGTCCGATCGTCCCGCAGCAGCACATCAACATCGGCCTGGCCGTACTGCTGGTGTCACTCTATGCCCTGTACCTGGTTTTCATGATTCGCACCCACCCGGAGGAATTCGCCAGCGTCGCCGGTGGGGCAGCGCAGGCGCACGACGAGCGCTGGAGCCTCGGGCGCAGCATCACCGTCGTCATCGCGTCCTCGGTCCTGGCAGCGTTCCTGAGCGAGATTCTGGTCGGCGCGGTCCAGGGAACGGGCGAGGCGCTCGGGCTGTCCACGCCCTTTATCGGCCTGATTCTGCTGGCGAGCGTCGGTGGTACCCCGCAGGCGATGTCAGCCATCGGCATGGCACGCAAGGACCGCCTCGACATCACGCTCGGCATCACCTTTGGCAGCTGCATCCAGGTCGCACTCTTCGTGGCCCCGGTCATCGTATTCGCGAGCTATTTCGTCGGACCGCACCCATTCCTGCTGTCGTTCAGTTCGGCCGGGATCGGCTTGTTGTTCGTCGCCGTGCTTATCGGGTCGATCGTGGCGTCGCATGGCTCGGGCAACTGGTACAAGGGCGTGCAGTTGATCGCCGTGTACCTGATGATCGCGCTGCTGCTTTATTTCGTGCCGCTCTGAACTGAACATGGACAGCCGCGGCTCGCTGATGCACCGCTACGTGGACCCAGCCACGAGCCTCGCCGAGGTGCTGTTCGGCCTCATCATGACGCTCACGTTCACCCTGGGCGCCGGAATCATCATCGACGACGAGGGCCGCGAAGGGGCGCGCGAGCTCCTCATCGCGGTCATCGGCTGCAACATCGCCTGGGGCGTCATCGACGGGGCTCTGTATCTCGTGGAGCAATGGTTCAACCGGGGACGGCTGCGGCGCCTCGGCCTGGCCATCCGGCAGGCGCCCGACGACCAGGCCGCAAAGACACTGGTGGCGAGCGAGCTGGACGAGTTGCTCGAGGACGTCACGAGCCGCATCGGAGCGCGAAGTCGCTCTACGCCCGCATTGCAGCCAATGTGCGGGCGAAGTCCCTGCAGGCCGGTTCGGTCAGCAAGGCCGACTTCATGGGAGCCTTCACCAGCTTCTGGCTGGTCGTGATCACGAGCGCGCCCGCGGCCATTCCCTTCCTGCTGTTCGACGACGCGCGCTTTGCGCTTCGCGTTTCGAACGCAATCCTGCTCGCGAGCCTGTTCGTCGTCGGCTACGTGTGGGCGCGCTTCACGATGGGCAAGCCCTGGATCGTGGGGCTCATGCTGCTGCTCGGCGGTACCGTCCTCGTGGGGTTGTCGATCCTGCTCGGTGGCTGAGCGCCGAAGGCTGCGGGCGTACTGCCTCTGCCTCGCATGGATCGTGGCTGCGCCGGCCTGGGCCACCCGCACGATGCCGCACGCTGGCTCGCCGCAGTCGGCGGACGCGAAGCAGCGGCTCGGCGATGAAGACCTCGCCGTCGCCGGCGAGGCTGCAGAGGCGCTGGGCCGCATGGGCGCGGCGGCGTTTCCGGCAATCCGGCAGGCGCTGGCTTCAGGCTCGCCGCAGCAGCGCTGGGGCGCGACCGTTGCGCTCTATCGATCGACGGCGGACATCGAACCCTTCGTTCCGGCGCTGACCGCGCAGCTGTCGTCGCCGGACGAGGCGCTCGTGCAGGCGAGCCTCGCTGCGCTGGCGCGCCTGCAGTCGCGGGCCGCGCCCGCACTGCCGACGTTGAAAGGCCTGCTGGCGCACGCGGAGCCGGACATTCGCTGGGGCGCGCTCCAGGTGATCGGCGCGATCGGACCCGCGGCCGGTGGCGCCGTGGCGGACGTCGAACCGCTGCTGCGCGAGGAATCCGCCGCGATTCGCCTCGCCGCCGCGGACGCGATGCAGCGCATCCAGCCGCCGGCTCCGCTGTCCGAGGAACGATTCGCGGCGACGGTCGGCTGGCTGGAGCAGCACGTGCCGGACCTGATGCGCGAGCAGCGAGTTCCCGGCGTCTCGATCGCGATCATGCAACGCGGCAAGGTCGTCTGGTCGCGGGGCTTCGGCGTCAGCGACGCGCGCAGCGGCAAGGCGGTGACGACCGAGACGGTCTTCGAGGCCTGCTCGATGTCCAAGCCCGTCCTCGCGCTCGTCGCGATGCAGCTCGTCCAGGAACGGCGCCTCGACCTCGACCGGCCGCTGGTGGACTACCTCGGGCACGATTACCTGCCCTGACCAGCCGGAACACCGGCGCATCACGGCGCGCATGGCGCTGACGCACCGCACCGGCTTCGTGAACTGGCGCGCCGGCTACGACGACATGGGTGGCCCGCTGCCCCTGCCGTACCCGCCGGGGTCGGAGTACACCTATTCGGGCGAAGGCATGCTGTTCCTGCAGCGGGCGATCGAGGCCATCGCCGGCGAGCCGCTCGACCGGCTCGCGCAGCGAGCGCCTGTTCGCACCGCTCGGCCTGGTCCGCACGAGTTTCGTCTGGACGGAAGCGCTGGAGCGGGACCTTGCGAGCGGTCATCGCGAAGACGGCAGCTTCAAGGAACGCACGCGCTACCACAGGCCCAATGCGGCGTACTCGCTCTACACGACGCCGGCCGAGTACGCGCAGTTGATGCTGACGCTGCAGCACCCGGAGTTGCTCGGCGACCGCGCGCTCACGAAAGCGACCGTCGATCGCATGCTGCAGCGCGAACTGCGCGTGGACGACGAAGACGCCGTCGCGCGGCCCGGCCTCGCGCGGTCCGTCGCGACCTACCGCGCGCTGGGCTGGAGCCTCGACGTCACGCCGGAAGGCGACATCGTGGAACATTCCGGATCGAACAGTTCCGGCTTCAAGTCCTTCGGCCAGTTCAACCCGGCCAAGGGTTCGGGCCTCGTGATCTTCGCAAACGGCGAGGGCGGCTACCGCCTGCGCGCGGCGGTCATCGAGCAGGTCGGGGACCTCTAGGGAAACCGTGCGTAACTACTTGTAAAGAATGCATAATCTGGTAGAGTACTGTACATAAACACAGCCTACCGGAGATCGTCATGGCAGGGGATTTCTCGTCGATTTCCACGCCCCAACTGGTGGATGAGATCACGACCCTGGCGGGTCATCTGAATGCGGCGAACGCGCGGTTCCTGGCACTGATCGCCGAGCTGGATCGGCGCCGCGGGTGGGCCGAGTGGGGCGTGAAGTCTCTGGCCCACTGGCTGAACTGGAAGTGCGGGATCGACCTGGGTGCGGCGCGGGAGAAGGTGCGCGTGGCCCGTGCCTTGGCCGGCCTCCCGCAGGTTGCCGCGGCGATGAACGTGGGCCGCCTCAGCTATGCGAAGGTCCGGGCCATGACCCGCGTCGCGACGCCGGCCAATGAGTCCTATCTGCTGAACATCGCGCTGCGCGGCACGGCGAGCCATGTGGAGAACGTGGTGCGCGGCTATCGCCGGGCGCTGGACGCCGAAGAGCTGAGTCGGGAGGCCCTCCAGCATCGGGACCAGTCACTCTTGTACTACACCGAAGCCGACGGCTCGCTGATCATCCGGGGCAAGCTACCGGCCGAGATTGGCGCGCTGTTCGTCCGGGCGCTCGAGGCGGCCGAAGACTCCTTGCCGATCCCAAAAGACGTTTCCGCGGAAACGTCTTTTGACGATCGGCATCAGTTGCGCAAGCGCCGGGTCGAGGCGCTGGCCACCCTGGCCGAAAGCTTCCTCGCGACCGGGCCGCGGGATCTGTCAGGGGCGGATCGTCATCAGATCGTTGTGCACGTGGATGCTGAGACGCTGCAGCACGGACATGCCGGTCGCTGCGAGCTCGAGCATGGTCCGTCTGTCGCCGCGGAGACGGCTCGCAGGCTCGCTTGCGATGCCACTATCGTGCGGATCATCGAGAACGAGAAAGGCGAGCCGCTGGATGTGGGCCGGAAGACCCGCACGATTCCACCCGCGATCCGGCGAGCCCTGAATTCGCGCGACAAGGGCTGTCGCTTCCCCGGCTGTTCATTCAAGCGCTACGTGGACGGCCACCACGTGAAGCATTGGGCTCACGGCGGCGACACCAGCCTCGCCAACCTCGTCACGCTCTGCCGCTTCCACCATCGCCTGGCGCACGAGGGCCAAGTCGTCGTGCAGGCGCTCGATGATGGAGCATTCCGGTTCGTGAAGCCGGGCGGGGAGACGTTCGAGAGCCCACCGCCCCGCACAACTGACTGGAAGGAGTTGACGACGGCGCATTCCGAGCGGCGAATCGCCATCGAACCGCAGACGGCGGTGACGCGTTGGACAGGTGAAGCACTCGATCTCGGGCTCGCTGTCGAGGCGCTCATGTATCGCGCGGAGCGCGCGAAAGACGTTCCCGCGGGAACGTCGGCATCGAGCCGCGCACGATAGCGCCGGCACTCGACAGTATCCATCACTACCATTTTTTACCGAGGCGGCGATTGAACTAGAGTGTTCCAGTCTTTGTGAGGATGCTCGTCGAAAAAGGCATTGAGCTGCTTAGGATTGGCGATGTGCCAGGGGCGCTTCGCTATTTGGAGCCCTTTGCGCGAGTCGGCGATGTTGAAGCGCAATACGAGCTAGGCCGCATGTGGCGACTTGGCAAACAAGTCGAGCGGGACTGGGATAAGGCGATAACTTGGCTGGAAAAGGCGGCTTCATCAGGTCACTGGCGTGCTAGAAACTCGCTTGCCGCCCTATATCGCGATGCGCCACCACCGTATCGCAGCTATTCGAAGTGCCGAATCTGGTACAACGCCAGCGCGCAGGGCGGATCAGGTATTGGATTTCGAGGGCTCGCCCATCTCTATGAGTGGGGCTTCGGTGTGCCTCAGAGTTATTCCAAAGCGTTTGAGCTCAATCAGAAAGCGAGCGAACTCGGAAACGCGGACGCAATGTGCGCTCTAGGGCATTTCTATTTCCAAGGATTCGGAGTCACAAAAAACTTGGAGCTTGCAATCTCGTATTCACGCCAGTCGGCGGAACGTGGTTGCGCGCAAGCACACTTCAATTTGTACGTGATGCACGCCAATGGGTTTGGGGTTTCTAAGGACAAGCATCAAGCCCGTGAACACCTCGAACGAGCTGCACAGCTTGAGCACAGTGAGGCGCAGAAGACACTGGCCAGATTTGAAGCAATAAGCGACGACTGGTGGGAACCTCATTAGCTGGCTCAACAAGTCCTCACGTCCATTCTCGAATGAACTTTATCTAGACGGCCCTCAGGTACCACTCGTAATCGCGGTCGCTGATCTCGGAGTGGAAGTGCTCTTCCTCCTCGCGCCGGCAGATGCCGTACAGCCGGTGGAACTTCTCGCCGAGGTACTTCGGCAGGATCTTCCCGGCGTCGAACGCATCGAGCGCCGCTGACCAGCGCACCGGCAGCACGACCTTCTCGTCGATGATGGATTCCTGGGCCACCATCGGGCCCGGCTCGACCTTGTTCGTGATGCCGTGGTGCACGCCGGCGAGGATGGCGGCGATCACGAGGTAGGGATTGCCGTCGGAGCCGCCGGGACGGTACTCGACGCGCGTGTCCTCGACGCCCGACATCGGGATGCGCAGCGCAACGCCGCGGTGGTTGCGCCCCCAGTTGGGCTCGAGCGGGACGAAGACGCCCGGCCGGTAGCGGCGGTAGGAGTTCGCGGTCGGCGCGAAGATCGCCATCGACTCCGGCATGGCTTTCGCCAGCCCGCCGATCGCGTGACGCAGGGTGTCCGCGAAGGGCCCGTCCTTGCTGGTGCCGGCGAAGATGTTCCTGCCGGCGCCGTCCACCAGGCTGATGTGCACGTGCATGCTGCAGCCGGCCCACTCCGCGAAGGGCTTGGCCATGAAGCTCGCGGCCATGCCGTGCTTGCGCGCGACGGCCTTCACCGCGCGCTTCAGCAGCACGCCGTGGTCTGCGGCGAGTTCCGCGTTCGCGACGTGATGCAGGTTGATCTCGAACTGGCCGGGCGAGAATTCCTTGAGCGTCGCGCCGACCGGGATGTTCTGCGCCTTGCAGGTCTCGAACAGGTCGGCGAGGAACGGGTCGGCCTCCTCGACGTCCTCCATGCTGCCGTACTGCGGGCCCGACTGGACCTTGCGCGTGCCGGGAATCAGGCCGACCCGCGGCGTCGGGACCTCGGTGTTCGGCTCGAGCAGGTAGAACTCGAGCTCGGTCGCGCAGACCGCGGTGAGCCCCATGTCCTGCAGCGGCTTCATGGCGTGGCGCAGCACCTGGCGCGGGTCGGCGAAGAAGGGCCCGCCCTTCGAGTCGTCCATCGCCAGCAGCACCTGCGCGGTCGGCACGTGCGCCCAGGGCACGGGCGCGAGCGACCCGGGCACCGCGGTCGAGATGACGTCGGGGTCGCCGTCACGGCCGCCGTTGTCGATGCGGTCGAAGGTGAGGCCCTTGGCGTCGAGCAGCACGGTCGCGCCGCAGAAATTGAGGCCGCCGGTGAAGGGCTTGGCGAACTCTTCGCGGCCGACGCGCTTGCCGCGCAGGATCCCGAGCATGTCCGGTTGCAGCAGCTCGAGTTGCCGCGTGTCCGGGTATTGCTCCAGGAACTTGCGCGGCTCGTCGGGCATCTGTTTCGTCGGCTTGCTCATCCGGTTCTCCCGGCTCGCCAGGCGATGGCGGCCTTGGCGCCGTCGCGCTTGAGTATTTCGTTGAATTCCCGCGATTCCGCGGTCTCGTGCGTCTCGATGAAGACGTCGGTCTCGAGCGCGGCCAGCAGCGCCTGGCGCATGCCGCCGATGTCGAGGCTGCGATTGATCGCCAGCTTGGTGAGGCGCACGGCCTGCGCGTCGTTGGCGGCGATGCGCGCAGCCAGCGCGATCGCCTCGTCGAGGAGCACGGCCGCCGGCACCACCCGGTTCACGAGGCCCATGGCCTGCGCCTCGGCGGCGCTCACGCGGTCGTCGCCCGTGAGCAGCAGGTACTTGGCGGCTTTCGGGCCCGCGAGCCAGGGCAGGAGGAGGGCGACGATGCCGCTGCCGAACTTCACCTCGGGCTCGCCGAAGCGGCAGTCCTCGGACGCGACCGTGAGGTCGCAGGCGAGCGCGAGTTCCAGCGCGCTGCCGAGGCAATAGCCGTGCACGGCGGCGATGGTCGGCTTCGGCGCGTCCCAGAAGCGCAGGATGATGCGGAAGTCATTCTCGAGCGCGCGGCGCACTTCCGCGGGATCCGGCTTGCCGTCGCCCATCCCCATGTCGAGATCGAAGCCGGCCGAGAACGCGCGCCCCGCGCCCGCCACGACGATCGCGCGCACCGCGTCGTCCGCGAGGGCGGCATCGAGCGCCGCGTCGAGCGACGTCGATCATGCCGGGCGTTGATCGCGTTCAGCTTGTCGGGCCGGTTGAGCGTCAGGAGCGCCACCGCGCCGCGGCGCTCCGACAGGACGAGCGGCTCAGCCACGTTCACCCTTCCTTGAGCCGGAACCAGGCCGATTTCGACTGCGTGTAGCTCTTGAAGCTGTCGAGGCACTTGTCGCGCGTGTTGCCGGACTGCTTGTAGCCGCCGAAGGGCTGGGTCATGTCGCCCTCGTCGAAGCAGTTGATCCAGACGATGCCGGCCTCGATGCCGCGCACCAGGCGGAAGGCAGTGTCGAGGTCGCGCGTCCAGACGCCCGAGGCGAGGCCATAGACGGTGTCGTTCGCGATCCGGATGGCTTCCTCGACGCCGTTGAACTCGATGACGGACGCGACCGGCCCGAAGATCTCCTGCTGGGCGATCGACATGTCGTTCTTCACGCCCGTGAAGAGGGTCGGGTTCACGTAGGCGCCGCCCTTGAGCTTCGCCGGCGCGTCGCCGCCGAACTCGAGCTTCGCGCCTTCCTTGCGTCCCTTCTCGATCATGCCGAGCACGCGCTTCTGGTCGCCGCGCGTCACCAGCGGGCCCATGTTGGTGTCGGGGTCGAGCGGGTCGCCCGGCTTGAATGCGTCCTGGCCGAGCTCGATGAAGCGCTCGACGAATTTCTTGCGGATCGAGCGGTCGACGAGCAGGCGCGAGCCCGCGTTGCAGACCTCGCCCATGTTCGAGTAGATGCCGCGGTAGGCCGCCGTGACCGCGCGGTCGAGGTCCTCGGTGTCCGCCATGAACACCTGCGGCGTCTTGCCGCCGCACTCGAGCGCGACCTGCTTCATGTTCGACTGGCCCGGCGTACTGCAGGATCAGCTTGCCGACCGCGGTCGAGCCGGTGAAGGTGATCTTGCGCACGTCGTTGTGCAGCGCGAGCGCCTTGCCGGCATCCTCGCCGAGCCCGTTCACGACGTTGAAGACGCCCGGCGGTCCGCCGGCCTCGACGAACAGCTCCGCGAGCTTCAGGCAGCTCAGCGGCGCCTGCTCGGCGGGCTTCAGCACCACGGTGTTGCCGGCCGCGAGCGCGGGCGCGATCTTCCAGGTCGCCATCAGCAGCGGGTAGTTCCACGGCGAGATCGCGCCGACGACGCCGTAGGGCTCGCGCAGCACCATGTGCACGACGCCCGACTCCGTGCTCGTCACCGCGCCGTCCACCTTGTCGATGCACTCCGCCATGAAGCGGATCGTCTCGACGACGGCCGGCAGGTCGATGCCGACGACGTCGGCGATCGGCTTGCCCATGTCGAGGGTCTCGAGCACGGCGAGCGCCTCGGCGTTCTCGTCGATGAGCTGCGGCGAAGCGGTACAGGACTTCCATGCGCGCGCGCGGCGCCATCTTCGACCAGCCGCCGGACTTGAAGGCCTTGCTCGCTGCGGCGACCGCGCGGTCGATGTCCTCGGCCGTGCCGGCCGCGACCTCGGCGATCACCTGGCCGTTCGCGGGATTGATGCTCTCGAAGCGGCCGCCCTTCTTCGCGTCGACGTACTTGCCGTCGATGAAGAGCCGCGTCTCGGGCTTCTTCTGCGCCTTGTCGGCGACGGACTGCCAGCGGGCGTGGGTGTGCCTGGCGACGGCCTGGATGCTCATTGTGCTTGCCTCTTTTGTTCGGTCTCAATGCGGAGAACCGGCTGCGACACGATCAAGCGCGTCGACGATCGCGCAGCCGTCCGCGTGGACGATCACGGGGTTCAGGTCGATCTCGGAGAGCTCGTCGCCGAGCGCGGCGACGAGCGCGAGAAGCGCGCCGCGACCCGGCAGAATTCGTCGACCGCGAGCGGTCTGCGATGGCGCCGGCTGGCGAGGAGCGGCGCGATGCGCAGCCTCTGCACCAGCCGCGCGGCCTCGGCGGCGTCGAAGGGCGGCACGGCGTACACCGCGTCCGCCAGCGCCTCGACGTGCACGCCGCCCGCGCCGACGAGGACCACCGGGCCGAACTGCTCGTCGTGGACCATGCCGAGCAGCATCTCGACGCCGTGCGCCTCGACCATCGGCGCGACCAGCACGCGCGTGTCGATGCGCTTGGCGAGGTCGCGGTACGCGGTCGAGACCGCCGTCTTGTCCGCGAGCCCGAGGTGGATGCCCTGCGGTTCGCTCTTGTGGTCGACGCCGCGCTTCGCGGTCTTGAGCACGACCGGATAGCCGAGGGCCTCGCGCCGCCGCGATCGCGGCGGCCTCGCCCTCGACGATGCGGCCCGCATTCGCCGGCAGGCCGGCATCGCCCAGCAGCGTCAGCGCGTCGTTCTCGTCGAAGCGGCGCCGGTCGGCGAGGCGCGCGCGCATGCGCGCGAGTGCCGCCTCCGCGATGACCGGCACGTCCGCGCGATCGCGCGCGGTGAAGTCGCGATGGTCGAGCAGGTGGCGCACGCCGCGCAGGAAGGACTCGAGCCCGTCGAGCACCGGGAAGCCCTCGCGCGTCGCCTCGACGATCAGCGGGTCCGCGCCCGTGCCCTGGCGGTTCGAGACGAGGAAGGCGGGCTTGCCGGAGGCGCGATGGCCGGCGCGCAGGTAGTCGATGTAGCCGGCGTAGATGCCGCCGCCCGCGATGCGGTCGTGCACGACGGCGCCGATCGCCGCCTGCGGGTCGCTCATGAGCGCCGCGAGGCAGTCCTGCATGTCGACGTCGAAGTCCGGCCCGCCCGTGCTCCAGGCGTCGAGCGGGTTGACCGCCGGCAGGCCCGGGTCGAGCAGCGACTCGAGGTTCGCGGTGGAGGCCGGCGAGAGCTGCGTCAGCGGCACGCCGTGATCGTCGGCGAGGTCGATCAGGAGCTGGCGCTCGCCGCCGGAGTCGTGGATCGACACCAGCCCGCCGTCGCCGAGGCGGTGCGGCTGCGCGAACAGGATGAGGCGTCGTGGCGAGCTCGTCCATGTCGCGCGCGCGGTGCACGCCGTAGCGGTCGAAGATCGCGTCGTAGACGGCGTCCTCGCCCGCGATCGCGCCCGAGTGCGAGACGGTGAGCTTCGCCGAGAGCTCGGTGCGCCCGACCTTCAGCGCGACGATCGGGATGCCGCGCGCGCGCGCCCGCTCGAAGGCGCGCACGAGGCCCGCGGGATTGCGCGCCGTCTCCATGAACAGGCCGACGGCGCGCGTGCCCGGCATCTCGAGCGCGTAGTCGAGGTACTCGTCCATCGAGACCGCGAGCTCCTGGCCGGTCGAGACGACGAGGTTGAAGTCGATGCGTTCCTCGATGTCGACGATGCCGCACATGCCCGAGCCCGAATGGCTGATGTAGGCGACGTTGCCGCCGCGGCGGTGCATGCGCGTCCCGAAGCCGCAGCCCCAGATGCCGTCGGCGAAGTTGTAGAAGCCCATGCCGTTCGCGCCGCAGACGACGAGGCCGGACTTGCGGATCTTCGCGAGCAGCCGCTCGCGCAGCGGCGGATCCGTGTCGCCCTCGATCACCAGCGAGGACATCATCGTCGCCGCGCGCGCGCCGTGCGCGATCACGTCGTCGAGCGCGGCGTCCATGCGCGTGTCGGCGACGGCGAAGATCACGTGCTCGACCGGTTCGGGCAGCGTCGCGAGCGTCGGGTAGCAGGGCACGCCGAGCACCGACTTGCGGCCCGGGTTCACGGCGTAGAGGCCGCCCTCGTAGCCGCCCTTCAGCAGGTTTTCGAGCGTGTTGCGCCCGACCGTGCCCTCGCGCTCGCTGGCGCCGAGGACCGCGATCGACTGCGGCCGGAGCAGGGGATCGAGCCGATGAGCCATGCCGGCGTCGCGCGCCGGCGATTAGAAATCCGCGGCGGGCGTCGTGCGCTTGCGCGGCGGATCCCAGAACGGCTGCTCCGTCACGTGGCAGCGCGCCATGACCTTGTACCACTTCAGCTCGCGCTGGTAGTAGATCTCGGCCCAGAGCTCGTCGCCCGGGCGGCCCCAGGGCATGTGCAGCGACGCGTAGGCGATGTTCTTCTTCGCCGACGGCGACCACTCGGCGGAGGTGACGGTGCCGACGACGTTCTTGTCCTTGTCGTAGATGTAGGCCGAGCGCGCCGGCTTGTTGCCCTCGACGTCGAGCTTCACGAAGCGGAAGCGCGAGCCCCTCTTCTGCTCCTCGAGCAGCGCCCGGCGGCCGTTGAAGCAGGGCTTCGAGAAATCCACCAGGCGGCCGAGGTCGAGCTCGAACGGCGAGCGCGAACGGTCGGTCATGATGGCCTGGTCGGCCGGGTGGAAATCCACCTGGGCCGCCAGGAAGCCCGCCTCGATGCGCGCGACTTCGAGCGCGTGCGTGCCCATCGGGCGGATGCCGTGGATCTTGCCCTTGTCGAACAGCGCGTCCCACAGCTCGAGCGCGTGCGACGGGTCGATCCACAGCTCGTAGCCGAGGTCGCCGGTGAAGCCGGTGCGCGAGACCGTGAGCTCGGTGCCGGCGAACGGGTAGAAGCCGATCTCGAAGGGCTTCAGGTTCTGCACGCCCGTGCAGCCGATCGCCTTCAGCACGGCGCAGCTCGTCGGGCCCTGCAGCGCGAGGCCGGCGACGTCGTGCGTGTCCTCGACGATCGTCACGTCGAAGCCGAAGGCCGAGCGCGTCAGCCAGTCGAGCTGGCGCTCCTGCGAGCAGAGGCGGTAGACGCCCTCGCGCAGGTGGAAGATCGTGCCGTCGTCGATGACCTGGCCGTTGTCGTCGCACCAGACGCAGTAGCCGACCCTGCCGGGCTTGATCTTGGCGACGTCGCGCGTGACGAGCCGGTTCAGGAACGCGAGCGCGTCGGGGCCCGTGATCAGGTGCTTGGTCATCGGCGTGAGGTCGAAGACCGCGCAGGCGTTGCGGATCGCGGCGTACTCGAGCTGCTCGTCGAAGAAGGCGTCCGCGGTCGTGTAGTCCTTCCAGCGGTGCCACTCGTTCAGCGTGTTCAGCGCCGCGATGCGCGGGTGGAACGGCGTCTGCCAGACCGCCTTGCGGAAGTGCTCCTTGCGGCCCATCGCGTCCTTGGTGCTCATGCTGCACGCTCCGTGGCGAGGACCGCCTTCGCCGCATTGCGGCCCGCGGAGCCCATGACGCCGCCGCCCGGATGGCAGCCGGCGCCGCAGAGGAACAGGCCGCCGACCGGCATCGCGTACTGCGCGGCGCCCGGCACCGGCCGCAGCATCATGAACTGGTCGAGCGCGAGCTCGCCGTGGTGCCAGTGGCCGCCGGTGATGCGGAACTCGCGCTCGATGTCCGCCGGCAGCAGCAGTTCCGACGCCACGACCTGGCGGCGCAGGCCCGGCGCGTGGCGGTCGAGCACGCCGAGCGTGCGCTCGAGCAGCTCGCGCCGCGCGCCGTCGCCGTTCGCGCGCTCGTCGAAGGGCGCGTACTGCACGACCGCCGACAGCACGTGCTTGCCCGGCGGCGCGAGCGACTTGTCGTGAGCGACGGGATCGTGATCTCGAGCGCCGGGTCCGGCGAGCACTGGCCGTACTTCGCGGCGTCGAAGGCGTGCTCGAGGTAGGTCATGTCCGGCGCGATCACCAGCCGCTCGCCCGCGAGCTCGGACGACAGCCGCGCGAACGAGGGCAGGGCCTCGAGCGCGAGGTGCAGCTTCGCGGCCATGCCCTTGTGGCGGAAGTGGCGGACGCGATGCACGAAACCGGTCTCGAGGTGGCGCGCGCCGAGCAGGCCGAGCAGCGTGCGCGCCGGGTCGGCGTTCGAGACGACCGTCCCGGCGGCGATCTTCTCGCCGTTCTCGAGCTCGACGCCGGAGACGCGGTCGCCCTCGAGCGTGATGCGCTTGACCGGGCTCGCCGGTGCGGATCGTCGCGCCGGCGGCGCGCGCCGCGGCGGCCATCGCCTCGCTGATCGCGCCCATGCCGCCCGCGGGAATCGAGAGCCCGGCGTTGCCCGCGGCCTGGCCCGAGAGGCGGTGCAGCAGCGCGAGCACCGAGTTGTTCGAGCGCGGGCCGAGGTTCGTGCCGAGCACGGCGTCGAGCGCGAGCGCGCCCTTGAGCAGCGGCGACTCGAAGATCTCCTCGAGCACGTCGTAGATGTTGATGCCGGCGATGCGCAGGAACTCGCGCATGTCGTCGCGGCCGAGCATGCCGGATGTCGAGGCCGAGCATCGCGGCGCCCATGAGGTCGGAGCGCCCGCCGCCGCCGAGGCGCGGGGGCTTGCGGTTGTGCTGCTTCGCGAGGACGCGCGCGAAGCGCAGCATGCGCGCGTGGTAAGTCGGCGAGGCCCGCGCGGTCGGCGTCGGACAGCGTGCCGGCCTCGAGCTTGCCGTCCGTCGAGCACCAGGTGCTCGCCGGCCGGGCGCAAGCGCGACGGTCTTGAGGTTCGTGCGCGCCCACTTGAGCCCGTGCGAGGCGAGCTCGAGGTCGCGCGCGATGCCGGCATCGAGCAGGTAGGAGAGGTGCGCGCAGGCCGACACGCGGAAGCCCGGGGCGAACTCGCGCGTGACGGCGGCGCCGCCGACCTGGGCGGCGGCCTCGAGCACGACGACTTCGCGCCCGGCGCGGGCGAGGTAGGCGGCGCAGGCGAGGCCGTTGTGGCCGGCGCCGATGACGACGATGCGATTGCGGTCAGTCATCGGACCAGCCCTCCGGCACGATGTTCGGACGGCGCAGGTCGATGCAGGATCTCGCGCGCGGCGTTCGCGCCCGGCGCGGCCATGACGCCGCCGCCCGGGTGCGTGCCCGAGCCGCACATGTAGAAGCCCTTGACCGGCCCGCGGTACTGCGCGTAGCCCGGGAACGGACGGTTGAACAGCAGCTGGTCCATCGTCAGCTCGCCCTGGAAGATGTTGCCCTCGGTGAGGCCGACCTCGTTCTCGAGCTCGCGCGGCGTGCGGCACTCGACGTGGCGCACCAGCGACTTGAAGTTCGGGCTGTAGCGGCCGATCTGGTCGAGCACCGTGTTCTTGAAGCCGTCGCGGTCGGCGTCGGTCCAGTCGCGGCCGTTGATCATCGGCGGCACGTACTGCACGAACACCGACATGAAGTGCTTGCCCGGCGGCGCCATGGTCGGGTCGGTCATCGACGGGATCAGCATGTCGAGGTAGGGCTCCTTCGACCAGGTGCCGTTCTTCCAGTCGTCGTAGGCGCGCTCCATCTTCTCGAGCGAGTCGAGGAAGTGCATGTCGCCGTAGGCGAGCGGGTTGTCCTTGCCGAGCGCCGGGAATTCCGGCAGCCCGTCGAGCGCGATGTTGAGCTTGCCGGACGAGCCGCGGATCTTCAAGTTCTTGCGCCTTCTCGACGATCGCGGCGCGGCAGGTCCTTCGGGTCGAAGATCTTGGTGTAGGTACGGCGCGGGTCGAGGTTCGAGACCACGACGTCGGCGTGGTACTCGTTGCCGTTCTCGGTGGCGACGCCGGCGACGCGGCCGCCCTTGCACGAGGACCTGCTTGACCGGCGCGTCGGTGACGATCTCGCCGCCGAACGACTTGAACGCGCTCGCGATCGCCTTCGACACCGCGCCCATGCCGCCGCGCGCGAAGCCCCAGGCGCCGATCGAGCCGTCGACGTCGCCCATGTAGTGGTGCAGCAGCACGTAGGCCGTGCCGGGCGAGTAGACGCCCATCGCCGAGCCGATGATGCCGCTGCCCGAGAGGTGGCCTTGATCGTGTCCGACTCGAAGTACTCGTTCGAGGAAGTCGGCGATGCTCATCGAGTAGAAGCGGATCGTGTCGTAGATGAACTGCTCGCCGAACTTGTTGAGCTCCTTGCCGAGGAAGATCATCTCCTTCAGGTCGCGCGGCTTGAACGAGGTCGGGTCGGGCGGCGTGCGCAGCAGCAGCGGGCGGATGAACTTGCACTGGCGCATCACGTCGGTCGAGTACCGGTGGTACGCGTCGGCGTCGCGCGGGTTGTGGCGCGCGAACTCGCGGCGCTGTACCTGCTCGTCGGTGTAGTTGCCGAGGATGTCGCCGTTCGACGTGATCGGTCACGCCGCCGCCGTAGGGCACGACCTGCAGGCCGTGCCGCGCGAGCTCGAGGTCGCGGAAGAGCTCCGGGCGCAGCAGGCTGCACACGTAGGAGCAGTTGGAGTACATCCAGCCCTTCTCGATCTCGCGGCTGACCGCCGCGCCGCCGATCCAGGGGTTGCGCTCGACCACGAGCACCTTGAGCCCGGAGCGCGCGAGGTAGGCGGCGTTGGTCAGGCCGTTGTGGCCCGCGCCGATGACGATCGCGTCGTATTTCGCCAAGTGTCAGATCTCGTTCTGGCGTTCGTTCGTGATGGCTCGCGCCGGCTCGGGCGCTCGCACGACCGGTTCACGGCGGTCTCGAAGCGCTCCAGCGTCTCCCCCAGGCACCGGTCGTCGTGCGCCTCGCAGACGAACCACGGCTCGCGCGAGTCGGGCTCGCAGAGCACGCCGAGGTCATGCAGGTGCGGCGCCAGTGCTTCGTAGAAAGTGTAATCGCTGGTGACCCAGTCGCGGTAGTCGCGGGGCGGCTTCTCGCTGAAGAACAGGCCGCTCATCGACGGATGGCCGCTGAAGGAGTGCTTGATGCCGCGCTGCGAAAGGATCTGGCTCATGCCGGCCCGCAGCTTCGTGCCGTACTCGGCGATGTTGGCGAGCGCCGGGGTCTCGTCGAGGATCTCGAGCGTCTTCTCGGCCGCGGCGAGCGCCACCGAGTGGCAGGTGAAGGTGCCGCCGTGCACGACGCCGTTGCCGAAGTTGCGCATGATGTCCTCGCGCCCGCAGCACACCGAGATCGGGTAGCCGTTGCCCATCGCCTTGGCGAAGGTGCAGATGTCGGCCTTCACGCCGAACAGCTCCTGCACGCCGCCGCGCGCGACGCGGAAGCCCGTCTTGACCTCGTCGATGATCATCAGGATGCCGTACTTGTCGCAGAGCGCGCGCGCGTCGCGCAGGAACTCGCGGGTCGCCGAGATCGAGCAGCAGTTGCCCATGATCGGCTCGATCAGGAAGGCGGCGATGTCGCCGCCATAGGCCTTGAACACGGACTCGAGCCGCTCGGCGTCGTTCATCGGCACGGAGTGGATCAGCGCGCGCAGCATGTGCGGGACGCCGGCGCTGTAGGGCACGAGCTGCGGGTCGCCGTGGCCCGGCTTCCAGTCCTCGACGGCCGTGGTCCAGAGCGCGGCGTCGAACACGCCGTGGTAGCCGCCCTCGATGACGACGTAGGAATCCTTGCCGGTGTGGGCGCGGGCGACCCGCAGCGCCGCCATCACGGCCTCGGTGCCCGAATTCGAGAAGCGCACCAGCTCGGCCGCCGGCACCATGCTGCGAAATGCGCTCGGCGACGGCGAACTCGCGCTCGGTGGAGAGGGCGAAGACGCCCCCGATCTCGATGCCGGCCCGGGCCGCCGCGTCGACCCGCGGGTCGGCGTAGCCGAGGATGCAGGGGCCGTAGGCCAGGCGGTAGTCGATGTATTCGTTGCCGTCGATGTCGGTCAGGCGCGCGCCCTTGGCCGACTTCACGTAGATCGTCTTGTCCTCGCCCCAGTAGCGGAAATTCGACGAGACCCCGAGCGGGAGGCGGCGAATCGCCTTCTGGAACTGGGCGTTGGACTTCGCGAGGCTTCGGGTCATGCGGGCGGCCTCCTGGCGGTCCGGAAACGGGGTCGATTCGGGGTGGCCTAGTTTCCCCCAAAAGGGGCCGCGGAGTCCACGACGAGTGAATAGGCATTCATTCATTGGACTGGGCCCGGGAAGTGGGTAAGATGTGGCCTCCATGCGTGCCGCGCCCATCGCATAACTAGCTGATTTGTCACAGATTTTGTGAGTGCGAAACGCCAGCTCGCGGTCGTCCCGAAGCGCCGCACGGCGCCCCCGGAGGAGCGCCGCGAGCAGCTGATCCAGGCCACGATCCGCTGCGTCGCCGACCGCGGCCTCGCGGACACGACGATCGCGACCGTGGCCCAGGAAGCGGGCCTCAGCCAGGGCATCGTCAACCTGCATTTCCGCAGCAAGGAAGGGCTCCTGACGGAGACCCTGCGTTACCTTGCCGACGAGTACCGGAACGCCTGCCAGGAAGCGGCCGCAATCGGCGCGGTATCGCCGGTCGAGGGGCTCCTCGCCATGGTCGAGCTCGACTTCCGCCGCACGATCTGCTCGCGCGACAAGCTGGCCGTCTGGTTCGCCTTCTGGGGCGAGCGCCGCTTCCGGCCGACCTACCGGCGCATCTGCGCCGAGCGCGACCGCTCCTACGACGACATGGTGCGCGTGATCTGTGCGCGCCTCTGCGAGGAGGGCGGCTACACCGAGGTCGACCCCGCGCTCGTCGCGGACGGCCTGTCGGCCCTGACGGACGGTCTCTGGCTCGACCTCCTGGTGCGGCCGGACTCCATGAGCCGCGAGCGCGCCAAGCGCGTGACGCTCTCCTACCTCGCGGACGTGTTCCCGCGCCATTTCACGCAACCCGCAGCGGACGCGAGGAGCTGATCCCATGGACATCACCCTCGACGCAACCGCTCGGGACTGGCGCGACCGTGCCTTCCGGTTCGCGACCGAGGAACTGATTCCCTACGAAGTCGAGGCCGAGCTGAACGAGGGGCGCCTGCCGCCCGAGGTCGAGAAGCGGCACAAGAAGCTCGCGATCGAGCTCGGCTTCAGCGCGATGGACGTGCCGAAGTCGCAGGGCGGGCTCCAGCTCGCATCGTCGACCAGGTCGCCGTCTGGGAACAGCTCGGCCGCGTCACCAACGCGCTCTGCTGGTGCTTCTCCGAGGCCGCAGAGCTGGATGTTCGAGGCCTGCACCGCCGGACCAGGTCGCGCCGCTACATCCTGCCGCTCATGCGCGGCGAGCGCAAGGAGTGCTACGCGATCACCGAGAGCGGCTCGGGCAGCGGACGTGGCCATCGAGACGACGGCGCGGCGCGCCAAGGGCGGCTACGCGATCACCGGCGAGAAGTGGTACGTCACGAGCGCGAACCTCGCCGACTACTTCATCCTGCAGGCGCGGCTCGCGGACGGCCCGCATGCGGGCGCGGACGCGCTCTTCTTCATCGACAAGGAGACGCCCGGCATCGAGGTGCTGCGTTCGCCGGCTCTTCAGCCACACCTTCAGCGCCCACCACCCGACCTACCGCTTCCAGCGACGTCGTGGTGCCGGAGGCGAACCGGCTCGGGCCCGAGGGCGACGGCATGCGCTTCTCGCACGCCTGGTTCCGCCGCGAGCGGCTGATGATCGCCGCGCGCTGCTGCGGCGCCGCGGCGCGCCTGATCGAGGAGGCGACCGCGTTTGCGAGCACGCGCATGATCGGCGGCGAGCCGCTCGCCGAGAAGCAGATGGTGCAGGCGATGCTGGCCGACAGCGTCACCGAGCTGTGGGCCGCGCGGCTCATCACCTTCGAGGCGGCCGAGGCGCACGACCGCGGCGACGACCTCAAGTCGCTGCACGCGCGCTGCTCGATCGCGAAGCTGTACGCCTCGGAGATGGCGAACCGCGTCGCCGACCGCGCGCTGCAGATCCTGGGCGGCCGCGGCTACATGCGCGAGAACTGCGCCGAGCGCTTCTTCCGCGAGCTGCGGGTCGACCGGATCTGGGAGGGCGCGAGCGAAGTCCAGCGCCTCATCATCGCGCGCGCGCTCCTGAAGCGCGGCCTCGGCGGCCTGTAACCCGTGAAGCCCCCGCTGGCGCTGCTCGCACTCGCTCGCGCTCGCCGCGGCGGGCGCGGCGTCGGCGGCCGAGGAGAAGGTCCTCAACGTCTTCACCTGGCCGGACTACATCGCGCCGGACACGATCAGGAATTTCGAGCGCGAGTACGGCATCAAGGTCAACTACGACACCTACGACTCCACCGAGATGGCCGAGGCGCGCCTGCTCGCCGGCCGCACCGGCTACGACGTCGTGGTGCACGCGGAGCGCTACTCGGCGCGCCTGATCCCGATCGGCGTCTACCAGCCGCTCGACAAGTCGAAGCTCCCGAACCTGCAAGAACCTCGACCCGTGGGTCATGGCGTCGGTCGCCCTCGACGATCCCGGCAACCGCTACGGCGTGCCGTACCTCTGGGGCACGACCGGCTTTGCCTACAACGAGCGGATGATCCGCGAGCGCATGCCCGATGCGCCGGTCGACAGCGGCGACATGATCTTCAAGCCGGAGGTCGTGAAGCGCTTTGCCGACTGCGGCGTCACCTTCCTCGACGAGCCGACCGACGTCATCCCGATGGCGATGCTCTACCTCGGCCACGACCCGAACAGCGTCGATCCCGAGCGACCTCGCCGACGTCGAGCGCCTGCTCAAGAGCGTGCGGCCCTACATCCGCTACTTCAGCTCGGCGAAGATGCTGATCGACCTGCCGAACGAAGAGGTCTGCATCGCGATGAGCTGGTCCGGCGACTACGCGCAGGCCATGATGCGCGGCACAGCAGGTGGGCAAGCCCGTGCCGCTCGCCTACACCACGCAGAAGGAGGGCACGCTGGCCTGGTTCGACCTCTGGTTCATCCCCGCCGATGCCGCCCATCCCGGCAACGCCCACCTGTTCCTCAACTTCCTGCTGCGCCCCGAAGTCGTCGCGCCGATCGTCGTCGAGACGCGTTACGCGACGCCGAACCTCGAGGCGATCAAGCTGCTGCCGGCCGAGATCCGCAACGACCCGGCGTGTCTATCCGCCCGATGTCCGTGCGGGAGTCGCTCTACAAGGGCGTCCTCCACGACCCGATCAGCGAGCGCCGCCGCTCGCGGCTCTGGTCGCGCGTGAAGACCGGCCTGTGAACGAACCCAAGGCAACGCCGCTGGTCCAGGTACGCGAGCGTCACCAAGCGCTTCGACGGCGTCACCGCCGTCGACGGCGTGTCGCTCGACATCCTGAAGGGCGAGCTGTTCGCGATCCTCGGCGGCTCGGGCTGCGGCAAGACGACGCTGCTGCGGATGCTGGCCGGCTTCGAGCAGCCGACGTCGGGCGGATCCTCATCGACGGCGTCGACATGACCGACGTGCCGCCCTACGAGCGGCCGGTCAACCTGATGTTCCAGTCCTACGCGCTGTTCCCGCACATGACGGTCGAGCAGAACGTCGCCTACGGGCTGAAGAAGGAGCGCGTGCCGGCGCCGCAGATCCGCGAGCGCGTCGCGGAGATGCTGGCGCTGGTGAAGCTCGGGCCGCTCGCGAAGCGCAAGCCCGACAAGCTCTCGGGCGGCGAGAAGCAGCGCGTCGCGCTCGCGCGCGCGCTGGTCAAGCGCCCGAAGCTGCTGCTGCTCGACGAGCCGCTCGCGGCGCTCGACAAGAAGCTGCGCGAGCACACGCAGTTCGAGCTGGCGAACCTGCAGTACCAGCTCGGCACGACCTTCGTCGTCGTGACCCACGACCAGGACGAGGCGATGACGCTCGCGAGCCGCATCGCGGTCATGGACGAGGGCCGGATCGCGCAGGTCGGCACGCCGGGCGAGGTCTACGAGTACCCGGCCAACCGCTACGTCGCGGGCTTCGTCGGCAACATCAACCTGATCGAGGGGCGGGTCACCGGCCGTCGCGAACGGGCGTGCCACCGTGCGCTCCGACGCGCTGGATGCCGAGCTCGCGGTCGCCTGCGACGACCCGGCCGGCCTCGACGGCGGCGCCTGCGTCGCCGTGCGTCCCGAGAAGATCACGATCAGCCGCGAGGCGCCCGCCGGCGCCGACCGCAACGTCGTGAAGGGCATCGTCCGCGACCTCGGCTACTTCGGCGACCAGTCGCTGTACCGCGTGCGCACCAAGAGCGGCGCCGTGGTGCAGGTCAGCGCGCAGAACCTGCGCCGCTCGGCGAAGCTGACCGTGGAGTGGGACGACGAGGTGTTCCTGTCCTGGGAAGTCGGCAGCACGATCCTGCTGCGCTCATGAGCGAACGGAGCACGGCCACGGCGAACGGTCCCTGCGCTGGCTGCGCGCGCGCGGTGACGCGTGCCGTACCTGTGGCTGCTGCTGTTCTTCCTCGACGCCGTTCCTGATCATCCTCAAGATCAGCGTCGCCGACCCGGTCGTCGCGCAGCCGCCGTTCACGCCGCTGCTCGAGTGGGGCGCGCGACGGCTTCGAGGGCATCCGCGCCACCTTCTCGAACTTCGCCTTCCTGTTCCAGGACGGCTACTACGGGATCATCTACCTCGCCTCGCTCAAGATGGCGGCGATCGGCACGCTGCTGTGCCTGCTGCTCGGCTACCCGATGGCCTACTACATCGCGCGCCAGCCGCCGCGAGCGGCGCAACCTGCTGCTGCTCGCGGTGATCCTGCCGTTCTGGATCTCCTTCCTGCTGCGCGTCTACGCCTGGATCGGGCTGCTCAACAACCGCGGCGTCATCAACGAGCTGCTGCTGTGGACCGGGCTGATCGACCGGCCGATCGCAGATGCTCTACAACGACTTCGCCGTCTACCTCGGCATCGTCTACTCCTACCTGCCGTTCATGATCCTGCCGCTCTACGCGAACCTCGAGCGGCTGGACCTCGACCTGCTCGACGCCGCGGCCGACCTCGGCGCGCGGCGCTGGCAGGCGTTCGTGGACGTGACGCTGCCGCTGTCGGTGCCCGGCATCATCGGCGGCTGCCTGCTGGTGTTCATCCCGGCGGTCGGCGAGTTCACGATCCCGGCGCTGCTCGGCGGCGCCGACACGCTGATGATCGGGCGCGTGCTGTGGGACGAGTTCTTCGTCAACCGCGACTGGCCGGTGGCCTCGGCGGTGTCGGTCGTGCTGCTGCTGCTGCTGATCGCGCCGATCATGTGGTTCCAGCGCCTGCAGACCCGCGAGCACGAGGCCGGGCGATGAAGCGCCGCTCGCCGGTGCTGCGTCTCGGTCGTGGCCTTCGGCTACGCGCTGCTCTACGTCCCGATCATCTCGGTCGTCATCTACTCGTTCAACGACTCGCGGCTCGTGACGCTGTGGGGCGGTTTCTCGCTGCGCTGGTACGCGAGCCTGCTCGAGGACGACGAAGCTGCTCGAGGCGGCGCTGCTGAGCCTGCGGATCGCCTTCGTCAGCGCGACCTTCGCGACCGCGCTCGGCGCGATCGTCGCGCTCGCGCTGCACCGCGCTGGCGCGGCTGCGCGGGCGCCTGCTGCTGTCCGGCATGGTGACGGCGCCGCTGGTGATGCCGGAGATCATCACCGGCCTGTCGCTGCTGTTCCTGTTCATCTCGATGGCGAACCTGATCGGCTGGCCGATGACCCGCGGCGCGACGACCATCACGCATCGCCCACATCACCTTCTCGATGGCCTACGTCGTCGTCGTCGTGCGCTCGCGCCTCGCGGTCATGGACGAGACGCTCGAGGAGGCCGCGATGGACCTCGGCGGCCGGCCGCTCGCGGTGTTCTTCGACGTCACCGTGCCGATGCTGCTGCCGGCGCTGGTGTCGGGCTGGCTGCTCGCGTTCACGCTCTCGCTCGACGACCTCGTGATCTCGAGCTTCGTGTCGGGCCCGGGCGCGACGACGCTGCCGATGTTCATCTTCGCCAAGGTGCGCCTCGGCGTGACGCCGGACATCAACGCCATCACGACCATCATCATCGCGCTGGTCGCCGCTCGCGGTCGCGACCGCGTCCATCGTCACGCAACCGCCGCCGCCCGGTTGCGGCAAAATGACGGGCGGGGGAGGTACTCATGACCGATTCGCTGAACAAGGTGTCTCGAAGGCTACCGCCCGGGCTACGCGCTGCCCGGGCGCCGTGTACAAGGACCCGGAGTTCTACGAGCTCGAGGTCCGCCACATCATGCTGAAGGCCTGGCACTACGTCGGGCACCAGAGCATGGTCCCGGAGCGCGGCGACTATTTCCTGTTCGAGATCGCGGGCGAGTCGGTCATCGTCGTGCGCGACGGCGAGGGCGGCATCAACGCGATTCTGAACGTCTGCCGCCACCGCGGCTCGCGGATCTGCGACGCAACGACGGGGCGCGAGTCGCGCTTCACCTGCCGCTACCACGGCTGGACCTACGGCCTCGACGGCTCGCTGAAGGCGGCCGCGCGCATGCCGGCGGGGACTCGACCGCTCGAAGCTCGGGCTGCGGCGCCTGCACGTGCGCGTGTTCGAGGGCCTCATCTTCGTCAACTTCGACGACGACCCGCCGGACTTCGGCGCGCTCGAGCGCGACCTCGGTCCCGCGCTGCGGCCCTACGGCCTCGGCAAGGCGCGGGTCGCGCACCGGCAGAACTACCCGATCCGGAGCAACTGGAAGCTCGCCGTCGAGAACTACTGCGAGTGCTACCACTGCCAGCCGGCGCACCCCGAGTATTCCGTCGGCCACGGCCGCGCGCTGCCGGACGCGGAATGCGACGCGATGCGATCGGAGGTGATGGCGCGCGCACCCGACGGTCGGGCTCACGCAGCACGTGATCCGGCGCTCCTGGCTCAAGGCCCCGACCTTCGGCCTCGAATACAGCTTCGACCGCTATCCGCTGCTGCGCGGGCAGCAGTCGGGCAGCCGCGACGGCAAGGCGATCGCGCCGCTGCTCGGGCACGATCACGGGCTACGACGGCGGCACCACGGACCTGCACCTCGGGCCGATGACTTTTGCGCTCGCCTACTGCGACCACGTCGTGGTCTACCGGTTTGCGCCGCGCGGCCAGTACCTCACCGACTGCGAGATCACCTGGCTCGTGAACGGCAGCGCCGTGGAAGGCAAGGACTACACGCTCGCCGACCTGATCTGGCTCTGGGACGTCACGACGGTCGCCGACAAGACGATCATCGAGCGCAACCAGGCGGGCGTCGACTCGCGCTTCTACGAGCCCGGGCCGCTCTCGGCAGTCGATGGAGATCGTTCACGCAGGAGTTCCTCGACTGGTACGTCGAGGCCATGCGCCGCGCGACGGGCGGCGGTTTGCCCGGCCGGCGGCCGGTCGCTAGTATCCGGAAGACTGCGGAGGGAAGGACATGACTGACTCGATTCGCAAGGGCCCCGGCCCGCAGGCCCTTTCGGCGGCGGTCTCGGCCGTCCTTTCCGTCGCGGCAGGCGATGCCGCCGCGCAGGAGGCGCCGGAAACCCGGTCACCGGCCTCGGCGAGGTCATCGTCACCGCGACCAAGCGCGCCGAGAGCATGCAGGACGTCTCGCAGTCGATCAAGGCCTTCGATACGAACGACATCGCGATGCGCGGCCTGCAACAGATCGACGACGTCGCGAAGTACATCCCGGGCCTTTCGCTCGCGCAGCGCGAGCCGGGCGGCACGACCATCGTGTTCCGCGGCGTCGCGCGTCTCCGGGCATTCAGTTCGGGGCCGTCTCGTCATCGGCGCTGTACCTGGACGAGCAGCCGATCACGCAGAGCGGGCGCAGTCCCGACCCGCGCTTCATCGACATCGAGCGCATCGAGGCGCTGCGCGGCCCGCAGGGCACGCTCTACGGCGCGAGCTCGCAGTCAGGCACGCTGCGCGTCATCACGAACAAGCCCGACCCGTCCGGCTTCGGCGCCTGGGCCGAGGCCGAAGTGAACTCCGTCGACGGCGGCTCGGAAGGCTACGACCTGAGCGCCATGGTCAACGTGCCGCTCGGCGACCGGGTCTCGCTGCGCCTCGTCGGCTTCACTGCCGAGGACGCGGGCTACATCGACAACGTGCTCGCGAGAGAGCCAGGGCGAGACCTACGACAACGCAGACTGTCGTCGAGGAGGACGTCAACAGCATCCGCACCAACGGCGGACGCGCGGCGCTGCGCTTCGACATCAGCGAAAACGTGGACCTGACGCTCGGCGCGATCTACCAGGACATGAGCGCGGACGGCCACGGCGACGTCAATGAGGGCGTGGGCGACCTGCGGCAGGTGCGCTTCGAGGAGGAGAGCCTCGACGACGAGTGGTACCAGCTCGCGCTGACGTTCAACGCGTCGCTGCCGTTCGGCGACCTCGTGGTGGCCGGCTCCTACTTCGACCGCAAGTTCGCCTACGAGGCGGACGCATCCGACTACGAGTTCAGCCTGAACTGCCCGAAGTATGACGTCGACTACAATCCAAACCCGCCCCCGCCGTTCTGCCAGCCGAACTTCACGGCCTACGATTTCGGCGGCGACCCGCGCGGCTTCGCAACCAACAGCGAGGACACCGAGATCGACGACGCTGGAAGTTCGCCTGCAGTCGAGGGACGATGCCGAGAGCCGCTGGTCCTGGCTCGCGGGCGCCTTCTACAGCAAGGAGACCAGTCACACCGAGTTTCACAGCTTCGTGCGCGGCTACGCGGACACGGAGTCGTTCGCCTACTTCAATGACTACGAGCAGGTCCTGAGCGGCAACACGCTCGTCGGTACCGACAACTGGTGGCAGGGACTCTATGACACGGAAACCGAGCAGCGGGCGCTGTTCGGCGAGGTCGGCTTCGACGTCACCGAGAACTTCACGCATCACCGCCGGTGGCCGCTGGTTCGAATACGACACCAAGTATCGCCTCCAGCAGCAGTCGCCGCCGGGTTCAACGTGGTACAAGTTCCAGGACAGCACCGTCGACACGGACGACAGCGGCAACGTCATGAAGCTGAACTTCAGCTACCACGTCGACGATGACCGGATGGTCTACGCGACCTATTCGGAAGGTTACCGGAACGGCGGCAACAACCCGCTGAAACCGAGCTCGGTCCTACCGCCCGAGTTCGGCCCGGACACGCTCGACAACTACGAGATCGGCGCGAAGACAGAGTGGCTGCAGAACCGCCTGCGGTTCAACATCGCGGCCTATTTCATGGAGTGGAACGACTTCGCAATCCAGGTCGAGGACCCGCAACTGAACGTGTTCCAGCTCGGCTATGTCAATCTGCCGACCGCCGAGATCCAGGGCGTCGAGGCAGAGTTCACGTACCTCGTCAACGACGCCTGGCAGATCGATGCGACGGTCGGCTACAACGACGCCGAGATCCCGGATGACACAGTCCTTACGCTTGTGAACGAGGAGACTCAAGAAGTTTTCACCCGGGCCATCGAGGGCGGCGCGCGGCTTCCGCTGACGCCGGACTGGACCGCCTCGCTCGGCATCGAGTGGCGGCCGCGTGGCAATCTCCTGAATGCCCAACCCTACGTGCGCGCGGATCTCGCCCATGTCGGCGAGGTCGTGACGAACCTCGAGGGATTTGAGTCCGTGATCGGACAGGCTGGCGTTTCCACTCAGGACGCCTACGAGACAGGCGACCTGCGTTTCGGCCTCGAAGGCGCGACCTGGAGCGGCGCGCTGTTCGTCCGGAACGTCTGGGACGAGCGAGCGACCACCTTCCGGAGCAACCGCTGGGCCGTGCCGCGATTGTCGATCATCCAGCCGCGCACCTACGGCATCCAGTTCCGTTACGACTTCTGAACTGCGCATGGACATCGACGTTCCGGTCCGCAGCTTCGGCAAGGTCGGCATGGAGGCGCTCGGCGCCGCCATCCTGGCCCAGGACGAGGCCGCCTGGAACGAGAACGTCCAGCGCCAGAAGGACTACGAGGTCCACGAGCAGACGCGATCGATCGTGCTCCTGTTCGCGAACGTCGAGGACTGGCCGGCGATCGAGGTGACGAAGCAGCCGGGCTGGGACCGGCTCGCCGAGGTCGCGGTGCCGGTCATGCACGAGATCATCGGCAAGTTCTATCCGCCCGGCGGCACGATCATCCGTGCCATGGCGGCGAAGCTGCTGGCGGGCGGGCGCATCGTGCCTCACCGCGACTCGCACCCGTCCTTCGGGGCCGGTCACCGCATCCACGTGCCGATCATCACGAATCCGCGCGTGCGCTTCATGATCGACGGGCGGCCGTACCAGCTGCAGGTGGGCGAGGCCTACGAGATCAACAACCAGAAGGTCCACAGCGTCATGAACAAGGGCGCCGCGGACCGCATCAACTTCATCTTCGACTACATGCCCCCGGGCGCAATTCCCGGCCGCGCGGCCGCGCCCGAGGCGCGTCAGGCCCGCTCGTAACGCCGATAGCGATCCCGGATCGGCGCGACGACGTCAATCAGGTCGCCGAGGTGGCGCTCGTAGTGCTTCCAGTGCCCGATCGAGCGGTCGTAGATAGGCTGGCGCACCTGCTCGGCTGACGGAGTTCGAACCGGACGCTCGCTCTCGTAGAAGCGCAGGCAGGCGTCATCCCAGGGCAAGCCGCAGAAATCCAGAAGCCTTCTTGTCTGTGCCTCGAAGTCCGACACGACGTCCTCGTACTGCACGGTCAGGATGCGTCCCGGCAGGACGCCCTCCCAGTGGTCGATCATGCGCTGGTACTGCAGGTAGTACTCGCCGATCTCGGTCAGGTCGTACGTGAAGTTCTGACCCTTCGCGAACAGCTGCCGGTAGCAGGACAGGCAGGCATCGAGCGGGTGGCGGCGCGCGTCGATGATCCTCGCATTCGGCAGCATCAGCGCGATGAGTCCGGCGTTCGGGAAATTGTTCGGCATCTTGTCGATGAAGCGGGGGGCGCCCGTGCGTCGGTGCATCCGTGCGAGCCCGAGGTATCGGGCGCCGAGCGCCGCGAGGTTCCGGCCCTCGAGCTCCCGCATCGCCTCCGGGTACCTGACATCGCCGCCGCGGCTGATTGATGTCGCCAGGCGGCCGATGTACGGCAACTCGGCGGTGCCCTCGACCTGCGGGTGGCTTGCCAGTATCTGCTCCAGCAGGGTGGAGCCCGAGCGGGGCAGGCCGAGGATGAAGATTGGCGCGGGATCCGGGTCGCCGGTGCCGCGCAACGTATCGATGAGCTCGGTCGAGAAAACCTCGACCAGCCGGTCGTTCATGACCTCGGTCTGGACCGGGTCATAGTGCACGTCTGCGCGCTGCATGGCATTCCCGCGCCGGTAGAAATCCCAGGCGCGGTCGTAGTCCTCGCGGTCCTCGTAAGCCTTTGCGAGCGCGAACAGGAAATTGACCCTCGATTTGAGGCTGAGGTTCTCGGACGTCGCATGGCCCTCCATGGTGGCGATCGTCGCGTCGTCGAAGCGGTAGGTCTTCAGGTTTGCGAGGCTCCAGTACGACTCGCCGGAATCCGGCGTCAGCCTGATGCAGGCGTTGTATGCGGCAACGGCCCCGTCGTAGTCGCCGATCGCCTTCAGCGTGTGACCCAGTCCGATCGTCGCGCCGGCATGCCTGGGTCGCAACTCGAGACATTGCCGGTATCCGGCGGCGGCCTCGGGTGTGAAGGACGCGCGAGCCAGGGTGGCCGCGCGCTGGAAGTGCGCCTGGATCTGCGAGGGCTCGAGGCTGATGACCCGTTCGAAGCAGGCGATTGCCTCCGCATAACAGTCCTGTTCCTTGTGCAACTGACCGAGATCCAGGATCGCAAGCTGGAAGTCGGGCGCGACACGGATCGCTTCCTTGAGCATGCTCTCCGCGTCGTCCGTATGGCCGGAGTTGCTGGCGATCTGCGCGAGCAGACGCAGCGCATCGACGTTCCTCGGATTCTGCCGCAGCACGCGCCGGTAAATCCTCTCGGCCTCCTCGATGCGGCCTTCCTTCTGATGTTCGGCAGCGAAGCGCCATGTCGCGGCGCTCCGGCGAAAGCTCGAAGCACTTCTCGAACGCGGCGTCGGCCTCCTTGCCACGGCCGAGCACGGCGAGCGCCCTGCCGAGGCTGAACCAGGCGCGCTCGAGCTGCGGATCGAGTGTCGTCGCGCGTTCGAGGTACGGCAGGGCGTCCGCCGCGCGGCCCGAGTTGACCAGCAGGTAGCCGAGGTCCTCCGCAGGTTTTGCGAACGTTGGCGCCGCCTCGACGACCTTGCGCAGGGTCGACCTCCGCCTCGAGGTGCCGGTCCATCTTGACGAGCAGCGCACCGAGCAGCGCCTGCATGTTCACGTCGCCGGGATGGCGCTCGAGGGCTTCGCGGCAGCAGAACTCGGCCGCGCCGAACTCGCCCGCATTGATGAGGTCGATGGCCTCATCGAACAGTGATTTCGGGGCCGCGGTCGGTTGCATCCGTTGGGTCAATAGCCGCCGGACGTGGTGACCAGGTACTTCGACAGCAGGCGCAGCAGCGCCGCCTGCGCGGCGACGCGTTGCGCAAGCGGCAGCGCCGCAGGCGTCTCGAGCACGAGCACGGTTTCCGCGCCAGGGCCGGGGCGGGTGTTGCCGGCGATGATCGACCTGCCGCGCGCTCATCAGCTCGTCGATCGAGCTGTCCGTGACCGGCCCGATGATGCCGCGCTCGACCGGCTCGTCGAAGCGTGTCTTGCCGTCCATCTTGATCGGCACGCCCTCATCGCGCAGCACGCCGACCGCCGTGATCGCAAGCTCCTCGGCCGCGCCGCGCACGCCTTGTGAGTAGACGTAGCCTTCGTCGATCAGGTTGTCCTCGTGCAGGTCGAGGCTGATGATTGCGGGATAGTCCGCCTGTCGAGCAAGTATCCATGCAGTGATGGCCGCGGCCTCGGGACTCGAGGCGGCGGGCGAACGCGACCGCGACGGGTCGTCTGCCGACGGCAGGAGATGCGAGGAGTCGCCGACACTCTGCCCGTCGACCTCATCCGAGTAGGCGGAGACGTTGAGGTAGCGCCAGTTGCGCGCGTAACCCTGCGGGTTGAGCAGGGGCAACAGCACGACCGGGCGTTCCGCGCCGAGCCGGGCGATGTCCTCGATGGCGGCTGCAATCGCGTTCGGTCCCGCAGGCTCCTCGCCGTGGATGCCGGCCAGGATCCAGACGGCAGGTCCCGACTTCGGTGAACGCAGCGCGACGATCGGCAGGGGTGACGCGGTTCCGTCCGGTGCCGACTGCGCAATGACCTCGGAAGTCCACCCCCGGTCGACGAGCAATTCGACTGCGCGGTAAATGGAGTCGATCGGTGCGCGCCCGTCGGCATGGGTGACGACGCCCGGCGGGACGGCGAGGACGCCAACGGCGATCAGGGCGTGGGCGAAGAACATGACCGAATGGTCGCACGGACTACCGAGGCGGGCCAACGGATCGGCGTATACACGTTGAATTGCTGTACGAGCTGATCTTTGTCGACTCCCTGGAGGGCGTCTTCTTCGAGCCGAACAACGACGGTCGATTGAGCGCGGCCGCCGTCAGGCAGCGGCGCGGCGACGCCGGCCGGACCAGGGATGGCGTTCGATCGTTGCTTTGCAGTCGCGCCAGTACAGGTAATTCGGATCGGGCTGGCGCCAGTTTCCGTACAGGATCTCGAGCTGCTGCTCGGCGTTGTCCGGGATCCTGAAGCGGCGGCCGTACAGTTCGAAATCGGCGAGTCCGTGGGCCGGAACCTCATTGACCAGCTCGGTCGGAGGGTTGCGTCCGTGCGTGTACCAGCGGTACCGGTCGCCGCGCCGGTCAATCTGGAAGAACTCGTACTTGTAGCCCCGGCGCTTCAGCGCCCACTTCGTGGTACGGCCGTCGTTATTGATCTGCGTCGGCCGCAAGGAAAAGCCGTTCCTGCGCAGCACGTCGACCGCGGCCAGGAAATCCTCGCGGTCGTCGGCGAGGAAGGCGAAGTCCGAGTCGCGATCGTGGGCCAGAGGCCCTCCCTCGCGCACGCAGCCGAGCATCAGCCCGAGGAACACCCAGTACTTGCCGTGAAAGCTCGTTTGCGAGAGGAGTTCGTGCACCCGCACGAGGCCGCGGCGCCGGCGTTCCTCGATCGATCCCCAGAGGAGCCGGCTGGCGATTTCCGCTAGCTTGCGCACGGAAGGGAGTTTAGACCATGATTTGCCGGCTGTGAACGTGATACCCGGAAACTTCCGCCATGCGCTTCCCGCGCTGAACGATCCGCCATGAACGCGTTCGAAACGGACTCTGCCCGTGCCGCCGCAGCGCTGGCGCTCAAGGACGAGCTGCGCGCCGTGTCAACGTCGTTTCGCAAGCGCGGCAAGCGCCATTTCCTCTCGACGCCCGACGTCATCTATTGCGCGTTCTCGACGCCGGCGTTTTCCGTAGGCCGCGAAGAGGCGCAGCGCGACGCGTCGCGGCGGCTGCATCGCTTCGGCCTCGGCGATGCCGACGTGCGCGGCAAGCGTGTGCTCGACCTTGGCAGCAACAATGGCGCGATGCTGTTCCAGCTTTCCAACTTCGGCCCGGCGTCCGGCCTCGGCGTGGAGTTCGACGCCGAGAAGGTCGATCTCGCACGCCGCATTGCCGACTTCGCCGGCCTCGCTGGCCTCGAGTTCCGGCAGGCCGATGTGGACCAGCTCGAAGCGCAGGCCCTCGGGCCGCCGTTCGAGGTCGTGCTGTGCCTCGCGCTGGAGGCACACGTGCAGAAGCCGGACAGGCTCTACATGCTCCTCGGCGAGCTCACACGCGGCCGGCTGTTCTTCGAGGCGAATGCTTCGACGAAGCCGAGGGAAGTCGAGTCGCGGCTTCGTGAAGCGGGATTTTCGGATATCAGGAGCCTCGGCGTCTGCGACGACGACATCGTCCCGCGGAACAACCGCCGGCCGATCTTCACCGCAACCCGCGCCTGATTGAAGATCCGCGACTTGCGCCGGCGTGCGTTTCCGCCCGGCGTGCCGATGACGTAGAGTCGGCGATCATGGCCGCACCGCGATTCCTCAGGGATTTCGTCGCCGCGACCGGGCTTGGCGCGTCGGCCGACTCCTGGTCCTCCGGCGCGCCGTCCGCGTTCTCGCCGGTCGTGCTCGGCGGCTGCGGCCGCTCCGGGACGACGCTGCTCAGGATGATGCTCGACTCGCATCGGCGTGTCTGCTGCGGGCCGGAGTCGAGCCTGTTCCGCCGCCGCGCGATCGAGCCGGATGCGCTCGCTGACCGTTTCGGCCTCGCGCGCGAGGACGTCCGCCGCATCCACCGGTCCGCCACCTCGCGGATTGCGTTCATCGAGGCATTCGCGCGCCTCTGCATGCTGGCGGCCGGCAAGCAACGCTGGGCGGAGAAGACACCGCGCAACATCGGCCGGATCGGCGAGATCTTCCGCAGCTTCCCTGCGGCGCGATTCGTGCACGTGCTGCGCGACGGCCGCGACGTCGCCTGCTCGCTGCGGACCCATCCGCGCAACAAGGTCGTGGACGGCAAGCTCGTGCCGACCGGCACCTGGAAGCCGATCGCCGGCTGCGCACGCCGCTGGGTGCGCGACATCGAGAGCTCGCGACGTTGGTGGGGGGATCCGCGCTTGCTGACGGTGCGCTACGAGGACCTGGTGCTGGACCCGCGGCCGGCACTCGAGCGACTGATGACCTTCATCGGCGAGGAATGGGACGAGGGCATGATGGCGCACGCGGCGGCGGACTCGCCGTTTCGTGACGCGACGCGATTCGCACAGAGCCCGGAGGCGCTGGGCGCAGTCAGCACGGCGTCGCTCGGACGCTGGCAGCGCGACCTCGACGAGCGGGACAGGCGAATCTTCAAACGTGTCGCGGGGCCGCTCCTCGTCGAGCTCGGCTACGCGGCGGACGATCGCTGGTAGGAATCATCAGGCTCCGCGAGGCCGGCGAAAAGGCCAGGTGAACTGGGCGACGGGTCCGGCCGGCACGGGGTGACCCTGGATGCCGAGCTCGTCGGGCCAACTGTCGGCAGGCAGATGGTGGGTTCCGAACAGCCGGTCGATCCAGGGAAAATGGACCGCGAAGTTGCGGTCGATCGGCGTCACCGCGTGATGCCAGTAGTGAAATCGCGGCGTTGCCACGACATGCTCGATCCAGCGCAGCCGGAAGCGCAGGTTCACGTGGTTGAACACGCCCTGCATCGCGATGATCAGGAGCCAGAGATAGAGCGCCGGTTCCGAGAAGCCGAGCGCGAAGGCCGGCAGCACCACGAGCGCGCGTGTCACCACGACGTCGACGAGGTGCAGACGCGACCCGGCCAGCCAGTCCATCTCGCGGATGGAATGGTGGATCGCATGAAAGCGCCACAGCGCGGGCACCCGGTGGAATGCGCGATGCACGGCGTACTGCACGAGATCGGCGGCCACCATGAGCTCGATCACCTGCAGCCAGGCGGGCTGCGACGACACCGCGCCCGCGATCCCTTCGAGCGCCGGGAGCGCCGCGAGCGCCGTTGCCGGCCAGAGCGACAGGAAGGTCAGCAACTGCACGCCGACGTGGTTGACGAAGAAATAAGCGAGGTCCGTGCTCCAGCCGGCGCGCAGAACGCGCTGGGACGGCCTGAGGGGGAACATCCGCTCGAGCGGTACGAAGACCGCGGTGAAGACCAGCAGGTTCAGCAGGAACCAGTCGAGCCCGAGGTGAATGCGACCGTCGAAGTCGCCGCGGATCTCGACTCCGGCCCCGCCGAGGACGATGGCGACCCCGGTCAGCGCGAGCCCCGCGACGCCGAGCGACTTGCGCCCGCGGAGCAGGAGGCTCAGGCCGGAAGACAGGAAGGCGAGGCCGATCACCAGCTCGATGAGCGAGCGCATGAGCGGCAGCGAGTAGCGTGCGCGCAGGTCCGTCGTGGTCAGGAGGTCCGGGAAGTGAAGCACGAGCACGGCACCTGCCGCCGTCGCGCCCAGGAAAACGCCGATGACGCCGCTGATCCAACCCGAACCGATGCTTCGCAGGGCTCCGTCGGCGAAGAGGCGCGCCAGCCGGCGCTCGAAGCGGGTGGGCTCGGGGTCTGTCACCGCGCCGGGCGCCGGGCGTCTGCGACTACTCGCGGTCGAGGTTGACGCGCGTACCCTTGACGGTGGACTCGACCAGCTCGATTGCAATGTGCGGGCCCTTGTGGACCTTCACGAGCACATCCTCGCCGTCGTCGATCTCGACCCCGTAGCTGTGCTTGTCGAGGGCGTTCTTGAAGGCGTCGCGGATGTCGTGCGCACAGCCGTCTTCACCGCGACCATCCTTCAGGCTGACCGGGATGTCGATCGCAGCACCGCCTTTCGGCGTGACGCGAAAGCGTATGACGCCGTCGTTGTTCGCGCCTTCGTGCACCTCGAGGCGCCACTTGTTCGAGTACGAGAGCCCGGGCGCCGGGGCCGCGGCAGCGGGGGCAGCCGCAGTCGCAGGAGCGGCCGCAGCAGCGGGTTCCTGGGCGCCGGCGGACACGGCGGCGAGCGCGATGCCCGCGCAGGCGATGACGGTGACCAGGGGGTTTTGTACGACGGGCATGGCGACTCCTTCGCTGGCTTCTCACGGGAGTCTAGCGCAGGACCCCCGTGACGTCTCGGTGTCGGCGATGCGGCAATCCGGGTATCTTGGACACCGTGCGAAACGGGAACGGCCCGATCCGGGCGATCATCCTCACGACTCAGCGGACCGGCTCGACGTTTCTCGTCGGTTGCCTGCAGTCACATCCCGGGATCAACTGCATCACGGAGCTCCTGGTCGGCGCGCACCTCGAGCCCCCGGAATTCCTGCGCACCTCGCGCATTGGCACCAAGGCGGCCCGCTTCCTGATGTCCGGCGGCTGGTACCCCACGCGCGCGATGCGCCGCTTCTATGCCTCGAGCGACAAGCCCGTCAGCATCTTCAAGGCCATGTACAACCAGGTCTCCGTGCCCTGGACGCTCCGGTACCTCATGCGCAATACGGACATCCATGTCCTGCACCTGAGCCGGCGCAACCTGCTCAAGATGCACGTCTCCCAGCTGTTGATGACGACCCGTCGCAACCGCATCTGGGAGCCCCACACGACCGAGCCGCTGCCACCGGTCACGACGCGCGTCGAACCGGCGGAGGCTCTGGAACAGATGCGCAAGGCACGGCTCGCGTACCAGCACTTCGAGGACCTGTTCAGGGCGCACTGCCGCCTGCCCGTCGCCTACGAGGACCTGATCGAGAACCAGCGTCTGCGGCCGTCCGAGGGCAAGCGCATTTGCGATTTTCTCGGCATCAGCGACCATCCGATGCAGTCGAGCCTGATCAAGATGAACCCGGAGTCGCTGCAAGCCATGGTCGCGAATTACGACGAACTGGCCGCGGCGATTTCACGGACCGAGTTCGCCAGCCTGCTCGACCCGGATCCCGACGAGGAGCGCGCAATCGGATCGTCGTGACCGTCACAACAGGAGGCCGTCTTGCAACACCCGAACGCCCGATTCCTTTCCGCATTCCTCGCACTGGCGCTCGCGGGCCTTGCGCCCGCGCATGCCGAACTCGATCGGACCGAGCGCGCGATCGCCAAGCACGCCGCCGAAGGCCAGCCTGCTGCGGAGGCCCTGTTGCAGAAGGTCGTGGACATCGAGAGCCCGACCGAGAACGCGCCCGGCGTGCGCGCGGTCGGCGATGCTTTCGCCGAGGAGCTGCGCGCGATCGGCTTCCGCACCCGCTGGGTCGAGTTGCCGGCCGGGATGAAACGCGCCGGGCACCTGGTCGCCGAGACCGGCGGCACGCGCGGCAAGCGGCTCCTGTTGCTCGGTCACCTCGACACGGTGCTGGCGGGCGAAAAGTTCCGGCGCGAGGGTGTGCGCGCCTACGGCACCGGGTCGGCCGACATGAAGGGCGGTGTCGTCGTGATGATGCAGGCGCTGAAGGCGCTGCACGCAGCGGGCGCGCTCGACGGGCCTGCGCATCACGGTCATGCTGACGGGCGACGAGGAGGACGCGGGAATGCCGATCGCCGGGTCGCGCGAGCCGATGCTCGAGCTTGCCCGGCACAGCGACATGGCGCTCAGCTTCGAGTCCGCCATTGACGGTACCGCCACGATCGGTCGGCGCGGGATCAATTCCTGGACCCTGGAAGTCACGGGAGAAACCGGCCACTCGGGCGGGATCTTCGGCGCGGACCGGGGCAGCGGCGCAGTCTACGAGGCTGCCCGAATCCTGGCCGCCTTCCAGGCGGAGCTCGGCGCCGAGAAGTACCTCACCCTCAATCCCAGCGTCATCGTCGGCGGCACGAAGGCCGCGCTCGACGACTATCGCGGCAAGCGCCGAAGGCAAGACCAACGTGATCGCGCCGGTGGCCTGCGTCCGCGGCGACATCCGCTACATCAGCCTCGACCAGGAGCGCTCGGCGCGGCGAGCGCATGGAGGCCATCGTCGCGCGGCACCTGCCGCGGACGCGGCGCGACCCTGCGCTTCGACGATGGGGCCTATCCGCCGATGACGCCGACGCCCGCGAACGAGGCGCTGCTGCAGGTGCTCGACGAGGCGAGCCGCGATCTCGGCCTCGGACCGGTTGCCGCCCTCGATCCGGCAAAGCGGGGCGCTGGCGACATCGGGTTCATCGCGCACCTGCTGCCCTGCCTCGACGGGCTCGGCAGCGGCGGCGGCGAGAACACGCACGCGCCGGGGGAGTACACGGGCCTCGACACGCTCACGCCGATGGCGCAGCGCGCCGCCGTGCTGATCCATCGCCTCGGCCGCTGAGCCCGGCATGGCGGGCAGCGGCTTGTGGTGGGAGCGGCCAGACCTCCACTATCGGGACGGCCGGCTGCTGTTTGGCGGCCGCGAGCTCGACTCACTCGCCGCCGAGGGCACTCCGACTTACGTCTACCGCGCCGGGCGCGTGCGCGAGAACCTCGCGCGCCTGCGCGACGCGCTCGATGCGGCGCACGTGCCGAACGACCTCTATTACGCCATCAAGGCGAACCGTTTCGCGCCGCTGCTCGATGACCTGCGCGCGTATGGACGTTGCGGCGTCGACGCCTGCTCGCCGGCGGAAGTGGAACTCGCGCTCGAGCACGATTTTCGCGAGGACGAGATCTCGTTTACCGGACACGCGGTGTCGGAGCCCGACCTCGCAGTCCTGCAGTCGCATCCGGGCGTGCACGTCAACTGCGATGCGATCAGCACGATCCGCCGGCTCGGGCGGCGCTGCCCGGGCCGCGCGATCGGCATCCGCCTGAATCCCGGGCTCGGCGCCGGCTACAACGAACGCTTGCGCTATGCCGGCGAGAAGACGACGAAGTTCGGCGTGTACCCGGACCGGTTCGAGGAGGCGATCGCCGCCGCGCAAGCGGCCGGGATGCGCGTCGACACGCTGCATTTTCACGTGGGCAGCGGCTACCAGGGCGACGCGCTCGACGTGCTCGACCAGGTCCTCCGCGGGGCGGCGACAGATCCTCGACGCGCACCCGGACATTCGCCGCCTGAATGTCGGCGGCGGGCCTCGGCGTGCGCATGGCCGAGACCGACATCGCCATCGACCTCGAAAGGTGGGCCGCCATCGTCGCGCGGCATGCGCTGCCGCGGGGCCTGCGCGTCGCGGTCGAGCCGGGCGACTACCTGGTCAAGGACGCGGGACTGCTGCTGGTGCAGGTCAACACGGTTGAGGACAAGGCCGGGACGCGCTTCGTCGGCGTGGATGCCGGCCTCGGCATCCTGAACCTGGCGGCGTACTACCACGTGCCCTACGTGGTCGCGCCGCTCAGCCTGCGGCCCGGCGCGGCGCGCGAGCGCGTGACGATCTCCGGCAACATCAACGAGGCGATCGACCTCCTGGCCGAGGACATCGAGGTCCCGGCACTGGAGGAGGGCGACTTCCTGGCGCTGATCAACGTCGGTGGCTACGGATCGGCCGCCGCGTCGAACCACTGCATGCGCGGGGCGTACCGCGAGGTGTTGCTGGCGGACTGAGCCCGTATCTCGTCAGGTCGCGACCAGCAGCAGCCACGGCGTGCCGATCACCAGGAACACGATCATGCAGAACACCGTGGCGATCAGGCCGAGCCGGTAGAGCTCGGGCTGGGTCAGGTAGTTGCTGCCGACGAAGATGACGTTCTGGCTTCCGCCCTGCGGCGTGATCTGCGAGAAGTAGCTGCTGGCGAACAGCAGCGCAAAGGCCATCAGGGTCGGCGGCACCTGGGCCTGCACGCCCACGTTCAGGAACACGTCGAACAGGGCCAGGATCTGCGCGCTCTGGCTGACGAACCCGTAATGCAGCGCGACATAGAGCACGAGCAGTACCACATACGTGATGCGCCAGTCGATTCCCGCCAGGAGGGAAGTCAGGTGCGCGCCGACGTAGGCCATGAAGCCGAGCTCGTTGAGCTGACCGCTCAATGCGAACAGCACGGCGAGCCAGAGGAATGTCACGAGCGTATCGCCCTGCAGGCTGATGTCTTTCGGCGAGAGCACCCCGGTCACGAGCAGCGCGCCGAGTCCGGCGAACGCCACGGCGGTCAGGTTGAGCTTCAGTGGCGCGGCCAGGATCCACCCCGCGACCATGACCGTGAAGATCACGGCCACGATCTTCTCGTCCCTCGACAGTCGCCCCAGCTTGCGCAGCGACTCGCGAGCGGCTGCCGGCGCGTCGGTCGTGCGGGTCTCGCCGGGCGGATACGCCTTGTAGAGGACGAGCGGGAGCAACAGGATCATCGTCAGTACGGGAACGGACGACGGCGAGAATCCACGAACCGAAGCTGATCGTCACGCCATAGGGTTCTGCGAGCGATACCGCGATCGGATTGCCTGAAGTGGCCGTGAGCCACAGGGCCGACGAGACGCCCAGGCTCGAGATGCCGCAGAACATGAGGTATCCGCCCAAACGGCGCGTCTTGTCGTCGGTCGGCACCGAGCCGCCGCCCTGGGCGAGGGCGAGCACGATCGGGTAAAGCACGCCGCCACGCGCGGTGTTGCTTGGAAACGCCGGAGCAACCAGGGCGTCGGTCAGGAAAATGCTGTAGCCCAGGCCGAGCGTGGTGCGCCCGAATGCCCGGACCACCAGCAAACTGATGCGCTGCCCGAGCCCGCATTTGACGACCGCACTCGCAACGAGGAATGCGACAACCACCAGCAGCACGCTGGAGTTCGCAAAGCCGGAAAACGCCTTGACCGGGTCGAGAGTGCCCGACAACACCGCAGCCGCGACTGCCAGCACCGCGGACGTGATGAGCGGGAAGGCGTTCAGGATGACGGCGACGATGGCCGACGCGAAGATGGCAAAAAGATGCCACGCCTCGAGCGTCAGGCCCGCCGGCACCGGGGTGAACCAGAGGCCGAGCACGAGCGCAAAGGGCACTGCTTTCTTGAGAAGCGACCGGGGACTGGTGACGGCGGCATTCATGGGTCGACCTTTCCCGTCGGCGCGCCGGCGGCGCGCAGCCGCACCTGGCCCTTGAGGTCGTCAGCCCGGCCGCTTACGGCGCCGTCCCCGGATTCGACCATGTATTTCCACTCGAAGCTGTAATCGCCGGTCACCCCGGCGTAGCGACCGGTTCCGCCGCGGATGGTGCCGAAAATGCGATTCCCGGTCACCTTCGTGTCGCCTCTCAGGTCGCTGAAGACCTGGTCGCCGCGCTCGTCGGTCCACACACTCCGCCCCAGCATGGTTGCGCGGTCGTCGGAAAAACCGATGACGCGCGCCCGAAAGCCGACTGCGGGCCGGTGTTCTCCGCTGAGCACGACGGACCCGTTCAGGTCGAATACCGCGGACTCGTGTCCGGGTCCGAGCGTGAGCGTTCGCTTGATGCCGGCCGCAGACCAGCTGCCTTCGAAGCTTCCGGCTTCACTTTGCGGCGCATCGCCGGGCGCGGGATCGCTCGACGGGCTGCAGGCCATCGCCACCAGCAGTGCCGCAACGGGCAGGAAGAATCGCAGCAAACGGCTCATCGGATCGCGCGCAGAGAGCATTCGTCGAATCCCCCCGAAGGTGCGCGGCGGAAAATCCCTGCGCGCCCGACTTTGCAGTGATCCTAATCGCTTTGGCTCGCACTTCCAACGCGGCCGGTTGGATTGGGCCCTTGCGTTGCTTCTTAAATTCATTGAGAAAACATCAGCTTATCGCCACTTCCTCATATGCTTGTCGGTTATTCGGCAGCTTGCACCATCTGATTTCCTGAAGCGGCGGCGGCCACGGCGGCAGCGACCGCGTAGCGCAAATCTGGAGTAGCATGCGGTACACAAGATTGATTCGATAATTCGGGGATGCGCGGCGGCCCTGCGCCGTGGTTTTCACTTCCGCACGAACTGACTGACCAAGGAGCGGGTTCAAATGGCGACTGAGAAAGACGTTGGGTCCACAGGCAACCTCGCGACGGTGCTCGCCGCGGCCAATTCCCGCATCGACCAGTGGAGTCAGCTCAACGCGCTGGCCCGTGCGTGGGCCACGGCGGGGTCGGGCAATGCGCGTTCCGGGAAGCTGCGCAGTGACGCAGCCAGCCAGTTCGCGGCGCTTGCGCGGATCGAGCATTGCTGGGCCTATCCCGGGACGCCGACTGCTGGCCGGCATCAGCGAGGCGCTCGACGGCGGCGACGCCGCGGCGTTCGCGCGGCTCGTGCAGAAGGTCTCGCGGGCGCTGCTGTCGGGCGATTTCCGCCGCGACGAGGCCGCCTGGGATGCGGACAGCCAGGGCGACAAGCGCGTGCTCGACCTCGCGCCGCCGGATGTCGACTCCGGCGCGGCGGGCGAAACCCTATTTCGAAGTGCTGATGGTGACACCGACCGAGCCGTCGGCCTGGGAGAACTCGGCGCAGGAAATCCGGAGGCTGCGCAGGGTCGAGGACGCGTTTCACTATGAGACGGTCCACGTCGGCAGCCTCGAGGACGCGATGCTGGCCGTCATGGTCAATGACGGGTTGCAGGCCGTCGTGCTGATGGACGGATTCCAGCTCGCCTCGCGCCACGACATGCCGGACCTCAAGGCATTTCTCGCGCCGCACATCAACTTCGATACGTCGAACATCGAGCCGGGCCTGATGGCCACGGCGCTCGCGAAAGGCATCAAGAACTACCGGCCGGAGCTCGACATCTACCTGATGTCGGACCGCACGGCGGAGAGCATCGCCGGCAGCGAAGAGGCGGCGCCGGTCCGGCGCATGTTCCATCACGTCGAGGAGCCGATGGAAATCCACCTGTCGATCCTCGACGGCATCAAGGATCGCTACGAGACGCCGTACTTCGACAACCTCAAGAAGTACGCGCAGCGGCCGATCGGCACGTTCCACGCGCTGCCGATCGCGCGCGGCAAGTCGGTGTTCCGCTCGAACTGGATCCGCGACATGGGCCAGTTCTACGGCGCGAACATCTTCTTCGCCGAGTCCTGCGCCACGTCGGGCGGCCTCGACAGCCTGCTCGAGCCGACCAGCAACATCAAGAAGGCGCAGGAATACGCCGCGCGCGCCTTCGGTGCGAAGCGCGCCTATTTCGGGACCAATGGCACCTCGACCTCCAACAAGATCGTGGTGCAGGCCGTGTGCAAGCCGGGCGACATCGTCATCGTGGACCGCAACTGCCACAAGTCGCACCACTACGGGTTCGTGCTCTCCGGCGCGCAGCCGTACTACGTGGAGGCGTATCCGCTGACCCAGTACTCGATGTATGGCGCGGTGCCGCTGAAGACGATCAAGAAGGCGCTGTTCGACTGCGCGGCCGAGGGCAAGCTCGACCGCGTCAAGGTCATCGACCTGACGAACTGCACCTTCGACGGCCACATGTACAACCCGCGGCGCGTGATGGAAGAGTGCCTCGCGATCAAGCCGGACCTCGTCTTCCTGTGGGACGAGGCCTGGTTCGGATTCGCGCGCTTCAATCCGTTCCACCGGCGCCGGTCCGCCCTCGGCGCGGCCGCCGTGCTGAACGAGCGCTACAAGAGCTCCGGCGTACCGGGCCGAGTACGAAGCCTGGAAGAAGAAGCACCCGAAGATCGACCCGAAGAGATCCCAAGTCGCTCGACATGCCGCTGCTGCCCGATCCGGACAAGGTGCGCATCCGCGTCTACCAGACCAACTCGACGCACAAGTCGATGTCGGCATTCCGGCAGGGCTCGATGATGCTCATCTGGGACGAGGACTTCCACCATGTCGAGGGCACGTTCCAGGAGGCCTTCCTCGCCCACACGTCGACGTCGCCCGAACCTGCAGCTGATTGCCTCGCTCGACATCGCCCGGCGCCAGATGGAGCTCGAGGGCTATGCGATGACGATGCAGACGACCGAGCTCGCGATCCGGCTGCGCAGCGCCATCAACACGCATCCGCTGATCTCGAAGTACTTCAAGGTCGCGACGCCCGAGGAAATGGTGCCGGCGGAATTCCGCGCCTCGGGGATCAAGGACTACGGGCCGCCGCATTCGACCTGGGCGGCCGTGCTCGACGCCTGGGACCAGGACGAATTCGCCCTCGACCCGACGCGCCTCACGGTGATCTGCGGCTCCGCCGGCTTCGACGGCACCCAGTTCAAGGGGATCCTGGCCGAGCGCTTCGACATCCAGCTCAACAAGACCTCGCGCAACAGCGTGCTGATCCAGACCAACATCAACAACACGCACAGCGACGCGGCGCTGCTGATCAAGACGCTGGCCGACCTGTCGCGCGAAATCGAGCAGAAGCTCGCGCAGGACGGCAAGGAGGGCAAGGATGCCTTCGCCGCGCGCGTCAAGTCGCTGATGACCGACGTGCCCGACCTGCCCAACTTCAGCCGCTTCCACGACGCGTTCCGCGAGAACGCGAAGGCCGTCAGCAACGAGGGCCACATGCGCCCGGCGTTCTTCATGGCCTACGACGAGGCGAACTGCGAGTACGTCAAGCTCGCGAGCAAGGACATCGACGATCGGCTGAAGAACGGACCGGAGCTGGTGTCGGCCAACTTCGTGATCCCGTATCCGCCGGGCTTTCCCGATCATGGTGCCCGGGCAGGTGATCACCGCCGAGACCATCACCTACATGCGCAAGCTCGACGTCAAGGAGATCCACGGCTACCAGGCCGCGAAGGGCATCAAGATGCTGAAGCCGGCGGCCTTGAAGGCGCGCCCGGCCGCGGGAAAGGATCGATGAGGCGACAAGGCCGGGCACGACACCGGCGCGCGATTGACCCAACAACGGAATTCGGGGAGAGGTTCATGCAAGCGTTTTTCGAGTTCCTGCAGGCGAATCCCTACATCCTGCTGTTCTTCACCGTGGGGATGGCGGTGTGGGTGGGCAAGGCGTCCGTCAAGGGCTACGGGCTCGGCATGGTGGCCGCGGCGGTGGTCGTCGGTGCGGCGCTTGCCACCTGGGCGTCGACCTACGGCGTGAAGCTGCAGCTCGACAACTTCGCCAAGTCGCTCTTCTATTACCTGTTCATGTACGGCGTGGGACTGCGCGTGGGCCCGGCCTTCTTCAACAGCCTGAAGAAGGACGGCCTCAAGTTCACGATCCTCGCCGTGGTCTGCGCGTTCATGGGCCTCGCGCTGGTGGTGGGCGTCTCCGGGATGCTCGACCTGCCGGCCGGCGCGGCGGGCGGCATCCTGGCCGGGTCGCAGACGATGTCGGCAGCGATCGGCACGGCCGAGATGGCCGTGACCCAGGGTGCCTACAAGATCCCTGACGGCACGACCGCCGAGCAGGTTTCCGCGATGATCGCCCTCGGCTACGGCGTGACCTACATCTGGGGCACGGTCGGCATCATCCTGATCTGCAAGTACCTGCCGCGGTGGTGGGGCATCGACGCCCGCAAGGCGGCCAAGGAATACGAGGCCGAGTTCGGCGTCGCCAATGTGGATGACACCGGGCTCTCGGGCTACCGTCCGGGCGGCGTCCGCGCCTATCGGCTGGAAAACAAGGCGGTCGTGGGCCAGAGCATTGCCAAGTTCCGCCAGTCACATCCGCAGTACCGGATCGTGAATGTGGTCCGCAATGGCGAGAAGCTCGGCGCCGATCCGGACACCGTGACTGCAGGCCGGCGACCTGGTCGCCGTCGGCGGCAAGCTCGAGGACCTGACCAGCAACCTGGGCCTGATCGGGCCCGAAGTGCCGGACGCAAAGACCCTCAGCATCCCGCTCGACCAGGCGGAGATCCTCGTGCTGAACAAGGACGTCGACGGCCGCGAGCTGAAGGAATTCCGGCAGGAGGACTTCGCCGGGACAAATGCAGGTCGTGCGTCTCGAGCGCTCCGGGGAGCCGATCCCGGTCGGCACGGAGACGAAGCTGCAGCGCTTCGACGTCCTCTTTGTGGCAGGCCTCAAGGCCGCGGTCGACAAGGCGGTTGCGAAGCTGGGCAAGGTCGCGCGGCCGAGCACGTCGACCGACCTGCTGACACTGTCGGTGGGCATGGTGCTGGGCCTCCTGATCGGCCAGATCAACGTGCCGGTCGGCGACTTCTCGGTCGGCCTCGGCAACGCCGGCGGGCTCCTGCTGTCGGGCATCCTGGTGTCGTCGGTGGTGTCGCGGCTGCGGTTCTTCGGCAGCACGCCGAACGCGGCGCGCAACATCCTCGAGGACCTCGGACTCGTCACCTTCATCGCGATCGTGGGCATCAACGCGGGCGCGACGCTGCTCGAGCAGCTGACGGGCGACATCGCGGTGAAGATACTCATCGTCGGCTTCATCGCCAGCACGCTCCCGCCGATCATCACCTGGGCGATCGGCCTGCACGTGATGAAGATCAACCCGGCGGTGCTGATGGGCGGCGTTGCCGGTGCGCGGTCGCACTCGGGGCCCGCACGCGAGGCGTCAAAGGAAATCGACAGCAGCGTGCCTTGGGTCGGTTTCCCGGTCGGCTATGCGGTGTCCGGCGTGCTGTACACGATCTTCGGCTACTTCGCGATGGTGCTATCGCAATAACGGACGGATGCATTGCACAAGGAACGACGCGTGAACAAGCTGCTTGATCGATCGGGATGGGTCGGTGCGGGACTGCTGGCCCTGGTGGCCGGCAATGCCTGGGCCCAGGCGGTTGCTGCCGCCGGCGGCGCCGCCGGATCCCGAAGCCGACTCGTCGCAGACCTCGACCGAGCAGGGCCAGACGCACCTCGATGAGAGCTTCGAGACCGAGGACGACCGGCGCGACCGCATTCGCGAACAGCGGCGCAAGGCGTTCGAGGACACCAAGTTCGACGTCCAGGGCCGCACATACCTGCTCGATCGCGACAAGTACGATGACACCGAGAGCTACGCCTGGGCGATCGGCGGATCGGCCGGACTCAAGACCGGATATTTCCGCGACCGCTTCGCCATCGGCCTGACCGGCTACACCTCGCAGCCGCTCGATGCCCCGGACGACAAGGACGGCACGCTTGCTGCTGGCGCCCGGCCAGGAGGGATATACGGTCCTCGGCGAGGCCTACGTCCAGGTGCGTCTCGCCGACGGCATCAACATCAACGCCGGCCGCAAGGCCTTCGACACGCCCTACCTCAACCGCAACGACTCGCGCATGACGCCGAACACCTTCGAGGCGATCGCCCTGCAGGGTGTCGCAGGCAAGAAGGAGACGGGAGAGTGGCGTTACGGGCTCGGCTATTTCGACGCGATCAAGGAGCGCAATTCCGAGGATTTCGTATCGATGTCGAGGGATGCAGGGGCCCGACGGTCAAGCGAGGCGTCTATTCCGCCGGCGCGAACTACAAGAAGGACGCGCTTTCCATCGGCGCGATCGACTACTACAGCGACGACATCATCAACATCCTGTATAGGAGGCGTCGTACGAGTTCCCGCTCGCGGAAAAGCGTGAGTTCCGGGTCGCTGCACAGTACAGCGACCAGAAGGCCGTCGGCGACAACCTGCTGCAGGGCGCCGACTTCTCGGCCGACCAGCTCGGCCTCAAGGCCGAACTTGCCCTGGGTCCGATGCTGCTGACCACTGCGTACACGACGACCGGCAACGGCACCAACATGCAGAACCCGTGGTCCGGCTACCCCGGCTACACGAGCGTGCAGGTCGAGGACTTCAACCGGGCCGGCGAGGACGCGTGGATGCTGCGCGCTTCGTACAAGTTTCCGAACGTGCCGGGCTTCAGCGTCTACGGGCTCTGGGTCAGCGGCTCGGATCCCGACTCGCCGACCGATTTCGCACGGGACGAATACGACCTCAACCTGCAATGGTCGCCCGAATCCGGCGCGTTGAATGGCCTGATGGTGCGGCTGCGCTATGCGCACATCGACCAGGACAACGACACGGACCTCGACGATTTCCGCTTGATGGTCTACTACGACCCGCCGAAGCTCTGAGCGGATAGCCGCAGGGCCGGGCTCAAGGGTATTCCCGCCCGGCGAGTGCTAACGCCCGTCCGGGCCGCCTCGGTAGGTCAGCCAGGTCGGGAAGGCCCAGCCGAACCGCAGCGCCGCTACCCGCAGGGCGGCCGCCAGGACGATCGACGCGACCACGACCGTATCGCCCGGCAGGCTCGTGCCGGTGCGCAACGCGAGGTGCAGCAGTGCCCCGGCCAGGACCGGCGTGATGTAGATCTCGCGCCGCATCAGCACCGTCGCGTGACCGGTTATGACGTCGCGCAGGAGTCCCCCTCCGATCGCGGTAATGACGCCCATGACGAGCGCGATGGCGGGATCGTGGCCGAGCAGCAGTGTCTTTTCGGCCGCGAGGATGGCGAACATCGCCGTCGCGATGCCGTCGAGGTAGAGCAGGACTCTTTCGGCGACCCGGGCGCGCAGCTCCAGGAAGAACGTCAGGACGGCAGCGGCGGCAGCGACCGACACCGTGAGCGGATCGGCGATCCAGAACACCTGGACATCCAGCATCAGGTCGCGCAGCGTGCCGCCGCCGACGGCGGTCACGATGCCGATGATGACGAGGCTCAGCAGGTCCATGTCCTGGCGTGCCGCTGCCAGCACGCCGGTGGCGGCAAAGATGGCGGCGCCGCCGAGAAACATGAATTCGAGGCTGTTCATGGGCACGCGTCCCGGAAACTAGTCCGCTCACCCTGAAAAGGGAAGGCCCCCTTGCGGGGGCCTTGGAAAGCAGGAGTTGCGTCGCCGTCAGAGCAGCGGCACCAGCAGCAGCGCCACGATGTTGATGATCTTGATCAGCGGGTTGATCGCCGGGCCCGCGGTGTCCTTGTAGGGATCGCCCACGGTGTCGCCGGTGACCGCCGCCTTGTGCGTCTCCGAGCCCTTGCCGCCGAAGTTGCCTTCCTCGACGTACTTCTTCGCGTTGTCCCAGGCGCCGCCGCCCGTGCACATCGAGATCGCGACGAAGAGTCCCGTGACGATGGTGCCGATCAGCACGCCGCCGAGCGCGCGGATGCCCGCGCCGGGGCCGAGCAGGAAGTTCATGCCGAAGCCGACGACCACCGGGATCAGGATCGGCAGCAGCGACGGCACGATCATCTCGCTGATCGCCGCGCGCGTCAGCATGTCCACGGCCCGGGAGTAGTCGGGCTTCGCCGTGCCTTCCATGATGCCCTTGATCTCGCGGAACTGGCGCCGCACCTCGACCACGACCGAGCCCGCCGCGCGGCCGACGGCTTCCATCGCCATCGCGCCGAACAGGTAGGGCACCAGGCCGCCGATGAACAGGCCGATGATGACCGCCGGGATCCGACAGGCTGAACACTTCCAGCTTGCCGGCGATCTCGAGGTTGTGCGTGTAGTCCGCGAACAGCACGAGCGCGGCGAGGCCGGCCGAGCCGATCGCGTAGCCCTTGGTGACCGCCTTGGTCGTGTTGCCGACCGCGTCGAGCGCGTCGGTGATCTTGCGCACGTCCTTCGGCAGGCCGGCCATCTCGGCGATGCCGCCGCCGTTGTCGGTGATCGGACCGTAGGCGTCGAGCGCCACGATCATGCCGGTCATCGACAGCATGGCGGTCGCGGCGATCGCGATGCCGTACAGGCCGCCGAGCTGGTAGGCACCCCAGATCGCCGCGCAGATCGACGAGCACCGGCAGCGCCGTCGACCTCATCGAGACCGCGAGGCCCGCGATCACGTTGGTGCCGTGGCCGGTCTGCGAGGCTTCGGCCACGTAGCGCACGGGCTTGAAGTCGGTCGACGTGTAGTACTCGGTGATCCAGATCATCGCCGCGGTCAGGCCGAGGCCGATCAATGCGCAGCCATACAGGGGCATCGCGGCCGTCGCCCAGCATCGACTTGGTGATCGGGTAGTACGCGACCGCCGCGATCACGCCGGAGACGATCACGCCGCGATACAGCGCGCCCATGATCTTGCCGCCGTCCTTCACCTTGACGAAGAAGGTGCCGACGATCGAGGCGACGATCGAAACCGCGCCGAGCACCAGCGGGTAGAGCACCGCCGCATTGCCGAGCTCCTTCATCATGAGGCCCGCCGAGCAGCATCGTCGCGACGACGGTGACCGCGTAGGTCTCGAACAGGTCGGCCGCCATGCCGGCGCAGTCGCCGACGTTGTCGCCGACGTTGTCGGCGATCACCGCGGGATTGCGCGGGTCGTCCTCGGGGATGCCGGCTTCCACCTTGCCCACCAGGTCGGCGCCGACATCGGCGCCCTTGGTGAAGATGCCGCCGCCGAGGCGCGCGAAGATCGAGATCAGCGAGCCGCCGAAGGCGAGGCCGACGAGCGCGTGCAGCGCGTGGTCGCTGTCGCCGGTGAGCCGCATCATGATCCCGTAGTACGCCGGCAACGCCGAACAGGCCGAGGCCGACGACCAGCATGCCGGTGATCGCGCCGCCGCGGAACGCGACCTGCAGCGCGGGATTCAGGCCGACGCTCGCGGCCTGGGCCGTGCGCACGTTGGCGCGCACCGAGACGTTCATGCCGATGTAGCCGGCGGCCCCGGAGAGGACCGCGCCGAACGCGAAGCCGACCGCCGTGTACCAGTCGAGTGCGAAGCCGAGCACCACGAACAGCAGCACGCCGACGATCGCGATCGTCGTGTACTGGCGGTTCAGGTAGGCGCCGGCGCCCTGCTGGATCGCCGCGGCGATCTCCTGCATGCGCGCGTTGCCCGCGGGCTGCGCGAGGATCCAGCGTGACATGAATACGCCGTACAGGACGGCGATGACGCTGGCCGCGATTGCGAGCCAGAGCGCTTCTTGCATCGACATGAAGTGACTCCCCTGGAAACCCTGAATTATACCGTGAAAACCGTGCTGAGCCGCTTGCGCACGCGCACGCCCTTGAGCGTCGCGTACTGCGGAATGCCGTTCTTGTATGGCGGGTAGGCCTCGCCGCCGATCAGCGGCTCGAGGTAGCGACGCGCCGCCGCCGTGATGCCGAAGCCGTCCTTGGTGATGAACCCGCGCGGCACCATCTTTTCCTTGTTGGCGACCGCCTCGATCGCGACGGAGGTGATGTCCCAGCGGTACGGCTTCGAGGACTTGCGGCGGATCACGGGCATCACCGCGTTCTTCCCGGCGATCGCGAGCTCGACCGCGGCGCGGCCGACGGCGTAGGCCTGCTCCACATCGACTTTCGAGGCGATGTGGCGCGCCGAGCGCTGCAGGTAGTCCGCGAGTGCCCAGTGGTACTTGTAGCCGTGCGCCTGCTTGACCATCTGCGCGAGCGTCGGCGCGACGCCGCCGAGCTGCACGTGGCCGAAGGCGTCGCGCGTGCCCATGTCGGCGAGGAACTTTCCGTCCGCGTCGCGCGTGCCCTCGGAGGCGACGATGACGCAATAGCCCTTGCGATCGACGCGTCTCCTTGACGCGCGCGAGGAATTTCTCGCGCTCGAAGGCGATCTCCGGAAACAGGATGATGTGCGGCGCATCGCCGGCCTTGCGCGCGGCGAGGCCGCCGGCGGCCGCGATCCAGCCGGCGTGCCGGCCCATCACCTCGAGGATGAAGACGCGCGTCGAGGTGCGCGCCATCGAGGCGACGTCGAGCGAGGCTTCGAGCGTCGACACGGCCACGTACTTCGCGACCGAGCCGAATCCCGGGCAGCAATCGGTGACGGGGAGGTCGTTGTCGACCGTCTTCGGAATGCCGATGCAGGCGATGGGGTAGCCGGTCTGCGCGCCGAGCTGCGAGAGCTTCAGCGCGGTGTCCATCGAGTCGTTGCCGCCGTTGTAGAAGAAGTAGCCGATGTCGTGCGCGCGGAACACCTCGATCAGGCGCTCGTACTTCGCGCGATCCCGCTCGAGGTCCTTGAGCTTGTAGCGCGCCGAGCCGAAGGCGCCGGCGGGCGTGTGGCGCAGCGCCCGGATCGTGGCCGCGCTCTCGCGGCCGGTGTCGATCAGGTCCTCGGTCAGCGCGCCGACGATCCCGTCGCGGCCGGCGTACAGGTGGCCGATGCGGCTCTTGTGCCTGCGGCAGGCCTCGATGACCCCGGCGGCGGTTGCGTTGATGACGGCGGTGACGCCCCCTGACTGCGCATACAGCGCGTTACGCGGCCCGGGCTTCGTGCTCCTGCGTCCAGCCATTGTCAAATCCGTTTAGCGGGCGCCGACCGGCCCGTTGGGGGGCGAAGCATAGCCGATCCCCGCGGTTTGACGCGACTTGACGCCGCGGGCAGGATGGGCGCCGCACGGCGGGCCGGCGCCCATGGAGTAACGCGGAAAATGAGGCTCGTTCTGCTGGGTGCGCCCGGCTCTGGTAAGGGCACGCAGGCGCAGCGTCTCGAGGCGCGCCGCGGCGTTCCGCAGGTGTCCACCGGCGACCTGCTGCGCGAGGCCGTGGCCGCGGGCAGCGAGCTCGGGCGGGCGGCCAAGGCGGTGATGGACGCGGGCCAGCTCGTGGACGACCGCACCATGCTCGGAATCATCCGCGAACGCCTCGCACGCCCCGATGCGCAGAACGGCTTCATCCTGGACGGATTTCCGCGCACGCTCGTGCAGGCCGACGGACTCGCGCGCCTGCTCGACGAGATCGCGCAGCCCGTGGACAACGTCGTCCTGTTCGAGATCGACCCGGTTGTGCTGGAGCGCAGGCTGGCGGGACGGCGCACGTGCCGGCGCTGCGGGCGGGTCTTCCACGTCGAGTCGAACCCGCCGCGCGCGGGCGACCGCTGCGCCGACGGCAATCCGCATGACCTGTTCCAGAGGCCGGACGACAACGAAGACACGGTGCGCCGGCGCCTTGCGGTCTACCGCGAGCGCACGCAGCCACTCATCGACTACTACGCGAAACTGGGGCTGCTGCGGCGCATCGACGCCGACGGCAGCCTCGACGAGGTCGACGCGCGCCTGGAGAGCGCCATCGGGCAGCATTAGAGACGGGCGGGAGGTGTCACCTTCAAAAAAAGAGAAGGTCACCTTCCTTTCCACGGCTGCGTGCGACTCGCGGAAAGGAAGGTGACCTTCTCTTTTTTTGAAGGTGACCCTCCCGCCCGTCTACAGCGCCGTCAGCAGGCGCTCCCCGACGACTGACTTTCGCCAGCCGTTCATCGCCGGCACCTCGCGCTCGCCCCGGGCCAGCGCCGCGAGTTCACGGCGCGTCGCCAGCACCTCGGGCTGGATGCCGAGTTCGGCCGCGATCGCCGCGAGCCGCGCCTGGAGCGCCTTCTGCAGCCGCAGCTGTTCCGGGCCGGGCTTTCCCGGATCGCCCGCTTCGCGTTCCGAGTCGGCGGCGGAATGCTGGGCGATCGCAGCCAGGAGTTCGGGCGCCGCGCGCGCGACGGTGCCCGGCGGTACCGCGTCGACGCGTGCGAGCGCCTCGCGCGTCGCCGGTCGTGCCATGGCGAGTTCGTGGATCGCGGCGTCCGGCAGGATCCAGCCGCGCGGCAGGTCGCGCGCCATGGCGCGACGTTCACGCCACTCGGCGAGGCCGCGGGCGGCGGCAAGGGCCTCGGAGTCCATGCGTTCGAGACCCTTCAAGCGGCGCCACGCCTGCTCAGGCTCGACGCGATAGAGGGAGATGTCCGTGAGCGCCGCCGATTCCTGGTCGAGCCAGCCGCGCCGGCCGGCGGCTTCGAGCCGCTCCTCGAGCGCAGCGGCGAGCGCCGGCAGGTGGCGCACGTCGTCGGCGGCGTAGGCGAGCTGCTCCGCCGACAGGGGGCGCCGCGCCCAGTCCGTGCGTGCGTGGCCCTTGGCGAGTTCGATGCCGAGCAACTGGCGCACGAGTTCCGCGTAGCCGACCTGCGCGGGAAATCCCAGGAGCGCGGCCGCCTGCTGCGTGTCGAACACGGGCGCCAGCGGAATGCCCGTCACGGGCAGGAGCGCCTCGATGTCCTGGCGCGCCGCGTGCAGCAGCTTCGGTCGCGTCGGGTCCGTGAGCAACGGCGCCAGGGCGCCGCCGTCCGCAATCGCGAGCGCGTCGATGAGGGCGACGTCGTCCGCGGCGGCAGCCTGGATCAGGCACAGCCGGGGGTAATACGTGCGTTCGCGCACGAACTCGGTGTCGAGCGCGAGCGCGCCGCCGCCGTGCCACGATGCGACGCGACGATCGAGCTCTGCAGGCTCTCGAATGGGTGTTTCGCCGGAACTCATCGCCACCTTATTATGCGTATGCCGCAACGGGGTCCCAAGGCAGCATGACCGGATTGATGAGATCGCTGGCCGACATCGCCTTGCTGCGCAGGGACCCGAGCGGCCTGCCTTCGTCCTGGGCGTCGGTCGCCGCATTCGTGCTCGCCTACGCCGTAGCCGACATCGTGGTCGCCCGGACGGGCAGCGTCCAGCCCGTTCTTGCGCGGACCGCGGTCGACCTTGCGCTGACGCTCCCGTTCTTCTGGCTGCTGCTCGCGATCACGCGCCGGACGCACCGTTTCCCGCAGACGATCAACGCAGCCCTCGGCGTCTACGTGCTGCTGGCGCCGATCATCATCCTGTTGCTGCTCCTCAGGAATCCGGCGCAGTCGAACGGCGCGCTCGCGTTGCTCATCCCGGCGAGCTTCACGGTTTTCATGATCTGGTACCTCCTGATCGTGGGCCACATCCTGCGGAGCGCGCTCGACATCGGGCTCGTGACCGGGTTCGCAATCGCGGTCACCTGGCTCGTCGCGACGGTCGCGATCTCCCGGATCCTGTTCGGCGACGTCTCCTGATGCACCTGCACATCCTCGGCATCTGCGGCACCTTCATGGGCGGCCTGGCCGCGCTCGCGCGCGCCGCGGGCCACCGCGTGACCGGATCCGACGCCAACGTCTACCCGCCGATGAGCACGCAGCTCGAGGCGCTGGGCATCACGCTGATCGAAGGTTACGACCCTGCGCAGCTCGACCTGAATCCCGACGTCGTGGTCGTCGGCAATGTCATGAGCCGCGGCAAACCCGTCATCGAGCGCCTGCTGGACAGCGGGCTGCCCTACGTCTCCGGCCCGGAATGGCTCGCCGCGAACGTGCTGCGGGGGCGGGTGGTCGCGGCCGTCGCGGGTACGCACGGCAAGACCACGACCTCGTCGATGCTCGCGTGGATCCTGCAGGACGCCGGCCGCGATCCCGGCTTCCTGATCGGCGGCATTCCGGCGAACTTCGGCGCCTCGGCGCAGGCAGGCGGCGGCGCGCCGTTCGTGATCGAAGCCGACGAGTACGACACGGCCTTCTTCGACAAGCGCGCGAAGTTCGTGCACTACCGGCCGCGGCACCTGCTGCTCACGAACCTCGAGTTCGACCACGCGGACATCTACCCGGACCTCGCCTCGATACAGCGCCAGTTCCACCACCTCGTGCGCACGGTTCCCGCTTCCGGGCGCATCACCTGGAACGCGGCGGACGCGGCGCTCAAGGAGACGCTGGCGATGGGGGCGTGGACGCCGCTCACGGGATTCGCGCGCGAGGCGGGGGCCGAGTGGGCCGTGCGCCTGTTGACGCCCGATGGCAGCGAGTTCGAGGTGCTGCACCGCGCCGCGCCGGTCGGCGTCGTGCGCTGGCCCATGATCGGGCTGCACAACGTCGAGAACGGCCTGGCAGCCATCGCCTGTGCCGCCGGCATGGGCGTGCTGCCCGCAGAGGCCGCCGCGGCGCTCGCGCGCTTTGCCGGCGTGAAGCGCCGCCTCGAATTGCGCGGTGAGGCCGGCGGAATCCGCGTCTACGACGACTTCGCCCACCACCCGACGGCCGTCGCGATCACGATCGACGGCCTGCGGCGCCAGTCCGGCGGCGGGCGCATCGTCGCCGTGCTGGAGCCGCGTTCCAACACGATGCGCCTCGGCGTGCACCGCGAGGAGCTTGCCGCGGCGCTCGCGGCTGCGGACAGCGTCTGGCTCTACCAGCCCGCGGGACTCGACTGGAACCTCGACGGCGTTGCTGCTGCGCTCGGCGCGAAGGCTCGCGTCCTCGCCGAGGTGCCGGCGCTGGTCGAGGCGCTCGCGGCCGACCTGCGCGGCGGCGACCGCGTGCTCGTCATGAGCAATGGCGGCTTCGGCGGCCTGCACGAGCGCCTGCTGGCGGCGCTGCGGGCCCGCCCGGCGTGAATGCCGAGGTCCGCGAGCTGCCGCTGTTCCCGCTCAATGCGGTGCTCTTCCCCGGCGGGCCCCTGCCGCTGCGGATCTTCGAGCCGCGCTACCTCGACATGGTGAGCCGATGCATGCGCGAGCAGACGGGCTTCGCGGTCGTGCTGCTGGGCGAAGGCGAAGAGGTCGCGACGGCGACCTCGTTCGCGGCGACCGGCACCGAGGCGAAGATCGTGGACTTCGACCGGCTCGAGGACGGGCTGCTCGGGATCAGCTGCCTCGGCGGGGAACGCGTGCGCGTGGTCGAAGCGTGGCGCGAAGCGGACGGCCTGAACCGCGGCCGCGTGCTCGACATCGCCGCGGACCCGATCGTGCCGGTGCCGTCGAACCAGTCCTGGCTCAAGGATATTGTCGCGCGCGTACTGCCCGAAGCGGGCGACACCTATCGGCACGTGGAGCGCCGCGACGATGCGGCCTGGATCGCCAACCGGTTGGCGGAAATACTCCCGCTCGCGCTCGGTGACAAGCAGGCACTGCTCGAACTCGCGGACCCGCTCGAGCGGCTCGCCGCGCTCGAGCCGGCGGTGACCCGAAACTCCGCCTAGCGGACGGCGGGTGCCGCGAGCCAGCCCCGCGAGCGCGCGACCAGGATCAGCAGCAGGGCCCAGGCGGCGACCAGCCAGCCGGTGTAGCCGTCGAACCGGCTGACGAGATGGGCGAATGCGGACGGCTCGACCTCGCGGCTGACCGCGAGCGTCGACTTGATCACCCAGACCCAGCCCATGTGCAGGCCGATGCAGGCGGCGATCGCGCCGGTGCGCTCGGCGCACCAGCGCGAGCAGCAGGCCGACCAGCGTCAGCGTGACGAACGAGTCGATGATGGCGAGCGGGTGCGAGAAGTTCGCCAGCGCCCCGCCGAGCAGGCGGAAACCGCTGTCCCAGGCGACCTCCGCGGCCGGTATCTTCACGCGCGCGAAGAAGTGGATCGACGCATACACGAGCGCCGTGCACCAGGCCGCGGTGGCGAAGCCGGACTCGCGCTCGATCGCGCGGTACATCAGGCCGCGGAAGAACGTTTCCTCGACGACGGCGACGACCAGGCCGACCAGGGCGCCTTCCAGGACCGCACCTGCCAGCAGCGCCGCATCGAACTCCGGGCGCAGCTCGTGGATGCCGAGCGCATGCATCGCGATCGACATCGGCAGCATGGTCGCGACGCCGATCCCGAGGCCGGCCGCGAACTGCCCGAGGAACTGCGGGTCGCGGCACGCCGTAGCCCCAGTCGTCGCGCCCGCGCAGCCGGAGCCAGCGCATCGCGAGCAGGAAGGCGAGCAGCAGGATGAGCTGCCAGAGCCGGCTGACGACGCGGTGGAAGGGCCAGTCCGGCTCGAGCGCGTGGATTCCGTTCCAGGCCGGAAAGGCGAGCAGCGCCGCGAGCAGCAGCGTGCCGAAGATGACGCCGAGGAAAGCGAGCGCCGCGCGCATCAGCGCTCCCGTGCGATGGCCGTGAACGTGCGCCGCGCCGCGTCGATCGTCGCGTCGATTTCCGCGGCGCCGTGGGCGGCGCTGACGAATCCCGCCTCGTAGGGCGAGGGCGCGAGATAGACGCCGGCCTCGAGCATGCCGTGGAAGAAGCGGCGGAAGCGGGCGGCGTCGCTCGCCATGACCCGCCGGTAGTCGGTCACCGGGCCGTCCCCGGTGAAGAAGAGGCTGAACATGCCGCAGACGCGATTGGCCGCAAGCGGGATCCCGGCCTCGCGCGCCGCGCCCTCGAGCCCGTCGACGAGGCGATTCGTCGCCTCGGCGAGGCGCGCGTGGAAACCGGGGCGTGACACGCCTTCGAGCGTCGCGAGTCCCGCGGCCATCGCGACCGGATTGCCGGACAGTGTGCCCGCCTGGTAGACGGGACCGAGCGGCGCGAGCCGTTCCATGATGTCGCGCCGGCCACCGAAGACGCCGACGGGCATGCCGCCGCCGACGACCTTGCCGAGCGTCGTCAGGTCGGGCGTGATGCCGTAAAGCGCCTGCGCGCCGCCGAGCGCGACCCGGAACCCGGTCATCACCTCGTCGAAGATGAGGAGTGCGCCGTGCCGGGTGCACTGCGCGCGCAGCGCCTCGAGGAAGCCGGGGGCGGGCGGCACGCAGCCCATGTTGCCGGCCACCGGCTCGACGATGACGCAGGCGATCTCGCGCCCGGCCTCGGCAAAGCAGCGCTCGAGCGCGGCGGCGTCGTTGTACGGCAACGTCATCGTGGCGGCGGCGATCGCGGCCGGGACGCCGGCCGAATCCGGCACGCCGAGCGTCAGCGCGCCGGAACCCGCCTTCACCAGCAGCCCGTCGGCATGGCCGTGGTAGCAGCCCTCGAACTTGACGATGCGGTCGCGGCCGGTGAATCCGCGCGCGAGGCGGATCGCGCTCATCGTCGCCTCGGTGCCGGAACTCACCATGCGCAGCCGTTCGATGGAGGGCACGAGCTCGGTGATCCGGCGCGCGAGCTCGGTCTCGATCACGGTCGGTGCGCCGAACGAGAGGCCGTCCGCGGCGCGGCGCGTGACCGCGGCGATGACGTCCGGGTCCGCGTGCCCGAGGATCATCGGTCCCCACGAGCCGACGTAGTCGACCAGGCGGCGGCCATCCTCGGTCTCGATCGAGGCGCCGCGCGCACGGCGGATGAAGAGCGGTTCGCCGCCGACGCCGCGGAACGCGCGCACCGGCGAGTTCACGCCGCCGGCGATGTAGCGGCTCGCTTCCTCGAAGCGGGACATGGGCGCCGTCAACGCCGCGCGACCCGGTAGCCGCGCTCGGCGAGGAGGGCGGGCAGGCCGCGATCGCCGACGAGGTGCATGGCGCCGACGACGACGAGCACGTCCTCGTCATCCTCGAGCATCTTCGACACCTGCGCGGCCCAGCGCTCGTTGCGCCGGTAAATGAGCGCCTCGGCGAGGTCGTCGTATCCCTCGAAATCGTCCTCGAGGCTCTGCTCGAGACCGGACTCGTCGCCGCGGCGCCAGGCTTCGAGCATCGGCTCAATCAGGTTCTCGATGTCGCCCGCTTCCTCGATCGCCTGCATCAGGATTTCCTTCTGCAGCGTGTCGGGCAGGCCATCGAGCAGGCCGAGCTGGCCATCGAGCGTCTCGAGCCCGCAGGTCGGCGTTCCTGCGTCGCGCGCCTCGGCCTGGATGATCTGTTCGACGCCGTGCTGCACGTCGTAGCCGTGCGCCTGCAGCGCCATCACCGACACCGTGAGCCCTGCGAACCAGGGCTCGAACATCGCCAGCGCCTCGAGCGGCACGTCGGCGTCCTCGGCGGCCGCACGCACTTCGTCGGCATCGGAGCCCAGCAGCTCGAAGAGGTCACGCCCCTCGGGGTCGATCGCGCGCGCGAGCGTGACGGCCGACGTCGCCGCCTCGTCCTGCGCCCCGGTGTCGATCTCGAGGCAGATGCGCTCGGCGTCGTCGAGTGCATCCGCCAGCTCGTCGCCGATCGTGAAGCCGCCTTCCGGCAGGAGGTGCACGGAGCCGAAGAGCCACACCGTGCTCTCGCCGCCGGTGACTTCCCAGAGCGCGGGCTCGGCACGGGCGCTGCCTGCGGCGAGCAAAGCCGCGGCGGCAGCCAGCGAAAGGATCCATCCCATCTCACGCATATTCGTCCACCCATTCGATGCCCGTCTCGATGCCGCCGCCCGGCTCGAGCTCGATCCAGCGGTACGCGGGCGGGCGGCTGTCGACCTCGAACTCGTCGGCGTTCTGCGCGAACTGCATGCAGGTCGAGGGCGTGCCCATAAGGCGGATGTGACCGTGCATGCCCTCGAACGGCTGGTGCGTGTGGCCCCAGGCAAGTCCGCGCACGCCCGGGTGTCGCGCCAGCACGTCGAAGAACTCGGCCGCATTGCCGAGCATCAGCTCGTCGAGCCAGGCGCTGCCGTGCGGTACGGGATGGTGGTGCAGGCAGACGAGCGCAAAGGCGTCCGGCTGGGCGGCGAGGGCGGCGTCGAGGCGGGCGAGTTCCTCCACATCGAGGTGGCCGCCGTGCTCGCCGGCGATGGTGCTGTCCAGCATGACGATCACCCATTCGCCGTAGCGGCGCACCACGTCGTGCACGAAAGGCGGGCCCTCGAGCGCAGCCTTCACAGCAGCGGGATCGTCGTGGTTGCCCGGCAGGCAGTGGACCGGCGCGCCGGCATCCCGGAAATGCGTTGCGAGCTGTGCGTACCCGGCCGGGTCGTCGTGCGCCAGGTCGCCCGTCAGCAATACGGCATCCGGGCGCTCGTGCCGGCGCCGCGCGTGCGCAAGGCAGCGTGCGAGCGTCGCGGCGGTCGCGACGTCCCGGACCCGCATGTCCGGCGATCCGGAAAGATGCGGATCCGTGAACTGGAGTACCAGCAAGGCGCCTCAGTAGCGGTAGTGGTCGGGCTTGAACGGCCCGGTGGCGGGGATGCCGAGGTAGCGTTCCTGCTCGGTCGTCAGCGTCGTCAACTTCACGCCGATGCGCTCGAGGTGCAGCCGTGCGACCTTTTCGTCGAGCGATTTCGGCAGCACGTACACGCGGCGCTCGTACTTGGCGCCGTGGGCGAAGAGTTCGATCTGCGCCAGCACCTGGTTGGTGAAGGAGTTCGACATCACGAACGACGGGTGGCCCGTGCCGCAGCCGAGGTTCACCAGCCGGCCCTCGGCCAGGACGATGATCCGCTTGCCGTCGGGGAAAATGACGTGGTCGACCTGCGGCTTGATGTTTTCCCAGCGGTACTGCCGGAGCGACGCGATGTCGATCTCGCTGTCGAAGTGCCCGATGTTGCAGACGATCGCCTGGTGCTTCATGCGGCGCATGTGGTCGTGGCTGATCACGTTCACGTTGCCGGTGGCGGACACGAAGATGTCGGCCTTGTCGCAGGCCTCGTCCATCGTCACGACCCGGTAGCCCTCCATCGCGGCCTGCAGCGCGCAGATCGGGTCGATCTCGGTGATCCACACGGTGGCGCCGAGCCCGCGCAGCGACTGCGCACAGCCCTTGCCGACGTCGCCGTAGCCGGCGACGAGGGTGATCTTGCCCGCGATCATGACGTCGGTCGCGCGCTTGATGCCGTCGACGAGCGACTCGCGGCAGCCGTAGAGGTTGTCGAACTTCGACTTGGTGACGGAGTCGTTGACGTTGATCGCGGGGAAGGGCATGCGGCCCTCGTCCGCCATCTTGTACAGGCGCTTGACCCCCGTGGTCGTCTCCTCGGTCACGCCGCGGATCTCGGCGAGCCGCGTCGAGTACCAGCCGGGCTGTGCGTCGAGGCGCTTCCTGATCGACGCGTAGAGCGCGACTTCCTCTTCGTTGGCGGGTTTGGCGATGACCGCCGGGTCCTTCTCGGCCTGCGCGCCGAGGATCAGCAGGAGCGTCGCGTCGCCGCCGTCGTCGAGGATCATGTTGGCGTGCTTGCCGCCCGGCCACTCGAAGATGCGGTGTGCAAACTCCCAGTACTCGTCGAGCGTCTCGCCCTTGTGCGCGAACACCGGGATGCCCGCAGCCGCGATGGCGGAGGCGGCGTGGTCCTGGGTCGAGAAGATGTTGCACGAGGCCCAGCGCACCTCGGCGCCGACCGCGGCGAGCGTCTCGATGAGTACCGCAGTCTGGATCGTCATGTGCAGCGATCCCGCGATGCGGGCGCCGGCAAGCGGCCTGGACTTCGCGAACTCGGCGCGCACCGACATGAGTCCCGGCATCTCGGTCTCGGCGATCGCGATCTCGCGGCGGCCGAAGTCGGCCTGGCCGATGTCGGCCACGCGGTAGTCCTTGAACTGGGTGTTGATCACGGCATTCATGGTCACATCTCTCCTTTGCGAGCGAGAGCGCCGTTGCCTTTCGCGTCCCTCGAGCCTGGCGGGCAGCTGCCCGTTGCAACGCTCCTCGGAGAACGCGGGGACTGTCACTTTTGACCGTCCGGTCAAAAGGGACTGTCCCCTCTGTAAGTCTTCAGATTCCCGCGGCCTTCTTCAAGGCCTCCGCCCGGTCCGTCCGTTCCCAGCTGAAAGCCGTGAAACGGTCCCGGCGGTGGCCTCCGCCACGGGCATCGTCCTGCCAATCGTATTCCATCTCGGCCGGTTTGCGCCCGAAATGCCCGTAGGACGCTGTTTCGCGGTACATCGGGTGGATCAGGTCGAGCATGTTGATGATGCCAAACGGCCGGAGGTCGAAGTGCGCCGCGACGAGTTTTTCGAGACGTGCGTCCGGAACGCGCCCGGTGCCGAAGGTATTCACCGTGACCGAAGTGGGCTTCGCCACGCCGATCGCGTAAGACACCTGGATCTCGCAGCGGCGCGCGAGGCCTGCCGCCACCAGGTTCTTGGCGACATATCGCGCCGCGTAGGCCGCGGAGCGGTCGACCTTGGACGGGTCCTTGCCCGAAAAGGCGCCGCCGCCGTGGCGAGCCATGCCGCCATAGCTGTCGACGATGATCTTGCGCCCGGTCAAGCCACAGTCGCCGACCGGCCCGCCGGTCACGAAACGGCCGGTCGGGTTGATGTGGTATTTCGTGCGGCGGCTGAGCCAGCGCGCCGGCAGGACCGGCTTGATGATCTCTTCCATCACCGCTTCGCGCAGGACCTTCTGGCTCACGTCCGGCGCGTGCTGGGTCGAGAGCACGACCGCCTCGATGCCGACCGGGCGATGGTCGCGGTATGCGAAAGTCAGCTGGCTCTTGGCGTCGGGCCGAAGCCAGGGCAACTTCGACTGGCGGCCCTTGCGGACCTTCGCCTGACGCTCGACCAGCTTGTGCGCGTAGTGGATCGGGGCGGGCATCAATGCGGCCGTCTCGTCGGTGGCGTAGCCGAACATGAGGCCCTGGTCGCCGGCGCCCTGGTTCTCGGGCTGCCCGCGGTCCACGCCCTGGGCGATGTCGGGCGATTGCTTTCCGATGATGTTGACGACGCCGCAGGTCTTGCCGTCGAAGCCGACCTCCGAGGAGGTATAGCCGATGTCGCAGATGACGCCGCGCACCAGGGCCTCGAGGTCGACCCAGGCGCGGGTCGTGACCTCGCCCGCGACCACGGCGACGCCGGTTTTCACCAGCGTTTCGCAGGCAACGCGCGCTTTCGGGTCGCGCGCCAACAGGGCATCCAACACCGCGTCGGAGATCTGGTCGGCGACCTTATCCGGATGGCCTTCAGAGACGGACTCGGAGGTGAATAAAAAGTCGCCGGACATTCGAAAAATTATACGCCATCGGCGACAATGCCGGTTTCCCGTCGGAGTCGATGAATGTCCAGTCGCCGCGAGCTTGCCAATGCCATCCGGGCCCTCAGCATGGATGCCGTGCAGCGCGCGAACTCCGGCCACCCAGGCATGCCGATGGGCATGGCGGACATCGCCGAGGTGCTCTGGCGCGACTTTCTGAAGCACAATCCCGGCAATCCCGCCTGGGCCGACCGCGACCGCTTCGTGCTTTCCAACGGTCACGGCTCAATGCTCCTGTATTCCGTCCTGCACCTGACCGGCTACCCGCTCGGCATCGACGAGCTCAGGAACTTCCGCCAGCTCGGTGCGCGCACTGCAGGTCACCCCGAGCGCGAGATCGAGATTGGCATCGAGACCACGACGGGCCCGCTCGGCCAGGGGCTTGCAAACGCAGTCGGCATGGCGCTCGCGGAGAAGAAACTGGCCGTGGCCTTCAACCGGCCCGGGCATGAGATCGTCGACCACCACACCTGGGTGTTCCTCGGCGACGGCTGCCTCATGGAGGGCATTTCCCACGAGGCCTGCGCGCTCGCGGGGACCTGGGGTCTCGGCAAGCTCATCTGCTTCTACGATGACAACGGCATCTCGATCGACGGTGAGGTCGAGGGCTGGTTCACGGACGACACGCCGAAGCGCTTCGAAGCCTACGGCTGGCAGGTGATCCGGGCCGTCGACGGCCACGATCCGGAAGCGATCGTGCGCGCGATCCGCCGCGCCAGGCGCGAGAAAGGCAAGCCGACGCTGATCTGCTGCAAGACCGTCATCGGCTATGGCGCGCCGAACAAGCAGGGCAAGGAGGATTGCCACGGCGCGGCGCTCGGCGCCGAGGAAGTCGCGCTCGCGCGCAAGGTGCTTGCATGGCCGCACGAGCCCTTCGTCATCCCGGACGAGATCCGCGCGGGCTGGGACGCGCGTGTGACCGGCAAGCGCGCGGAGAGCCGCTGGCGCCGCCGGTTCCAGGCCTACGAGGCCGCACACCCGGAGCTGGCCGCCGAGTTCCGCCGGCGGATGGACGCGGCGCTTCCGGAGTCATTCGAGTCGCGGATCGCGGACGGTGCCGCGGCGGCCCAGGCCGCTGCGCAGCCGGTCGCGACGCGCCAGAGTTCGCAGGCCGTGCTGAACGGCCTCGGTCCGATGCTGCCGGAGCTGCTCGGCGGATCCGCGGACCTGACCGGTTCCAACAACACCCGCATCAAGGGCACCGAGCCGTACACGGCCGCACGACCGTCCGGCGACTACCTGCATTACGGCGTGCGCGAGTTCGGGATGGGCGCGGTCATGAACGGGGTCGTGCTGCACGGCGGCTACGTGCCCTTCGGCGGCACCTTCCTCGTCTTCTCGGACTACGCGCGAAGCTCGCTGCGCATGGCTTCCATCGTCGAGGCGGGGAGCATCTTCGTGCTGACACACGACTCGATCGGCCTCGGCGAAGACGGACCCACGCACCAGCCGGTCGAGCACCTGGCGACGCTGCGCGTCATTCCGCGCCTCGAAGTCTGGCGGCCCTGCGACACTGCCGAGACCTGGTTCGCCTGGGGCGCCGCGATCCGCCGCCGGCACGCGCCGACCGTCCTCGCGCTCACGCGGCAGGCACTGCCGCAACAGCCGCGTGACGCCGCGCAATTGGCCGCCATTGCGCGCGGCGGCTACGTGCTCGTCGATGGGGGCGGGCGACCCGACTGCATCCTGATCGCGACCGGCTCGGAGATCGCGCTCGCGGTCGAGGCCGCGCGCGAACTCGGCAGCCGCGGCCGCAAGGTGCGGGTCGTCTCGATGCCCTGCACCAGCGTCTTCGATGCGCAGGACACCGCCTGGCGCGATGCCGTGCTGCCGCCCGGCGTCGGCGCCCGCGTCGCGATCGAGGCCGGCGTCGCGGACGGCTGGTGGCGCTACGTCGGCCCGCGCGGCCGTGTCGTCGGCATGAAGGGCTTCGGCGCGTCGGCGCCGGCCAAGGATCTGTTCAGGCATTTCGGATTCACGTCCGCCGCCGTCGTCGAGGCGGCGGAGTCATCGTTAAACGGAGAGTAGGCACCATGGCGATCAAGGTAGGCATCAACGGGTACGGCCGCATCGGGCGCAACATCCTGCGCGCCCTGTACGAGGGCAAGCGCTCGGGCGACATCAGCATCGTGGGGATCAACGACCTCGGCGACGCGAACACCAACGCGCACCTGACGCGCCACGACACCGCCCACGGCCCGTTCCCCGGCAAGGTCGCGGTGGACGGCAATCACCTGGTGGTGAACGGCGACCGCATCCGCGTGCTGGCCGAGCGCGACCCGGCGAAGCTGCCCTGGGGCGAACTCGGCGCCGACATCGTGCTCGAATGCACCGGCCTCTTCGCCAGCAAGGAAAAGGCCGGCAAGCATCTCGCGGGCGGGGCGAAGAAGGTGGTCGTCTCGGCGCCTGCGGACGGCGTGGACGCGACCATCGTCTACGGCGTCAATCACCAGACGCTGCGCAAGGAGATGACGGTCATTTCGAACGCTTCCTGCACCACCAACTGCCTCGCGCCGCTGGTGAAGGCGCTGCACGACGACCTCGGCGTCGTGTCCGGCATCATGACGACGGTGCATGCCTACACCAACGACCAGGTCTTGACCGACGTGTACCACTCGGACCTGCGCCGTGCGCGCTCGGCAACCATGTCGATGATTCCCACCAAGACCGGCGCCGCCGCTGCGGTCGGGCTCGTGCTCCCCGAGCTCAAGGGCAAGCTCGACGGCTTTTCCGTGCGCGTGCCGACGATCAACGTGTCGTTCGTCGACCTGTCCTTCGTCGCGAAGCGCGCGACCACGGCCGCCGAGGTGAACGCCATCCTCAAGAAGGCATCGGAGGGCGGGCTGAAGGGCATCCTCGAATACACCGAGGAACCGCTCGTTTCGATCGACTTCAACCATAACCCGGCGTCCGGCACCGTCGACGCCCAGCTCACCAAGGTGCTCGACGGCACGCTGGTGAAGGTCTGCGCCTGGTACGACAACGAGTGGGGCTTCTCGAACCGCATGCTCGACACGACGCTCGCCTGGTCGCGGGCTTGAAGGCAATCCGCATGGAGGACCTCGCGCTCGCGGGCAAGCGGGTGCTGATTCGCGAGGACCTCAACGTGCCGATCGCCGACGGCCGCGTGACCAGCGACGCGCGCCTGCGCGCCGCCGTGCCGACGATCCGCAGCGCTGCCGCGAGCGGCGCGCGCGTGCTGGTGATGTCGCACCTGGGGCGGCCGAAGGAGGGCGAGCGCGATCCCGCGCTTTCGCTGGCACCCGTCGCGAAGGTGCTTTCGGCGCTCCTCGGCCAGGCGGTGCGGTTGCACGACGGCGAACTCGAGGCCGCGTCGGCGGAGCCGGGCGAAGTCGTGCTGCTGGAGAACGTGCGCTTCCTGAAGGGCGAGAAGAAGGACGACCCGGCACTCGCGGCACGCATGGCCGCGCTCTGCGACGTGTTCGTCATGGATGCTTTCGGCACGGCGCATCGCGCCGAGGCAAGCACGCACGGTGTCGCGCTGGCCGCGCCCGTCGCCTGCGCGGGGCCGCTGCTCGCCGCGGAGCTCGATGCACTCGAGCGCGCGCTCGACAAGCCGAAGCGCCCGCTCGTCGCCGTCGTCGGCGGCTCGAAGGTCTCGAGCAAGCTCGAGGTGCTGGAGAGCCTGATCGCGAAAGTGGACCAGCTCGTGGTCGGCGGCGGCATCGCCAACACCTTCCTCGCCGCCACCGGCGTCGCGGTCGGCAAGTCGCTGCACGAGCCCGACATGCTGGACGTGGCGAAACGCCTGCTGGCCCAGGCCAAGGCGCGCGGCGTCGGCATCCCGATCCCGACGGACGTGGTCGTCGCGCGCGAGTTCGCGGCGACGGCCAAAGCCGAGACGCAGATCCGCGGGCTCGGTCGGCGCGGATGAGATGATCCTCGACATCGGGCCGGCGTCGGCGCGGGCGGTCGCGGACATCGTCGCGAAGGCCGGCACCGTCATCTGGAACGGGCCGCTCGGCGTGTTCGAGTTCGACGCCTTCGGCGGCGGGACGAAGGCGCTCGCCGAGGCGATCGCGAAGAGCCCGGCGTTCTCGATCGCGGGCGGCGGCGACACGCTCGCCGCGATCGAGAAGTACGGCATCGGGAATGACGTCTCCTACATTTCGACCGGCGGCGGCGCATTCCTCGAGTTCGTCGAGGGCAAGACGCTGCCGGCGGTCGCCGCGCTCGAACGGCGCGCGGCAGGGGGTTGAGATGGCAAGACGCACCAAGATCGTCGCGACGCTCGGCCCGGCCACCGATCAGGCAGCCGCGATGGCCGACCTGATCGCGGCCGGCGTCGACCTCGTCCGCGTCAATTTTTCGCACGGCAGCTTCGACGAGCATGCGCACCGCATCGAGCACGCGCGGGCCGCCGCCGCGACGGCGGGCCGCGTGGTCGGCATCCTCGGCGACCTGCGCGGCCCCAAGGTGCGCATCGAGTGCTTCGCGGCCGGCAGCGTCATGCTGGTCGAGGGCGAGCGCTTCACGCTCGACCCGTCCCTCGACCCGATGGCGGGCAGCGTCACCGCCGTCGGCGTCGCCTACGAGTCGCTGCCGCGCGACGTGCGCGCGGGCGACACGCTGCTCCTGAACGACGGCCTGATCTCGCTCGAGGTCACCGGGGTCGAGGGCACGCAGGTGCACACGAAGGTCCTGACCGGCGGCGAGCTCTCCGACAAGAAGGGGCTCAACAAGCAGGGCGGCGGCCTCTCCGCCGGCGCGCTGACCGCCAAGGACCGCGAAGACATCGGCATGGCGGCGAAGCTCGGCGTCGACTACCTCGCGGTTTCCTTCGTGCGCGACCGGAACGACATCGCGGAGGCCTGGGACCTCACTGCGCGCCGCGGGCGGCGAGGGCCGCATCGTCGCCAAGATCGAGCGCCGCGAGGCGATCGACAACCTCGAGTCCATCATCGACGAGACCGCGGCCGTGATGGTCGCGCGCGGCGACCTCGGCGTCGAGCTCGGCTACGCCGAGCTCACCGGCCTGCAGAAGCACATCATCGCGCATGCGCGCGCGAAGAGCCGGCTCGTGATCACCGCGACGCAGATGATGGAATCCATGATCCACGCGCCGGTGCCGACCCGGGCCGAAGTCTCGGACGTCGCCAATGCGGTCATGGACGACACCGACGCCGTGATGCTCTCGGCCGAGACCGCGGTCGGGCGCCACCCGGGCCGCGTCGTGCGCGCGATGGCGCAGGTGATCGAGGGCGCCGAGAAGTGGCAGCAGTCGAACCGGCCGGAGCTGCGCACGGACGGCGACTTCTCGCGCACGGACGAGGCCATCGCCGCGGCGGTGATGTACACCGCGAACCATCTCGACGTGCGCGCGATCGTCGCCCTGACCGAGTCCGGCTCGGTCGCCGCTGTGGATGTCGCGCATGCGCTCGGACATCCCGATCTACGCCTTCACCCGCCACGAGGCGACGCAGCGGCGCGTCACGCTCTACCGCGGCGTGTACCCGGTCGACTTCGACGTGACCCACCCGCGCCCGGAGCAGATCTACGCCGCGATCTTCGAGCGGCTGATGCAGGACGGGCTCGCGGCCGAGGGCGACCTCATCATCGTCACCAAGGGCGAGTTCTCGGGCGTCTCCGGCGGCACGAACTCGATGAAGATCCTCAAGGTCCAGCGCCAGCCCCATGAGGCGGCCCGCCCGGATCCTGGCCTGGATCCTCGGCATCGCTGGCGGCGTTGGCCGTCGTCGCCATGGCCGCCGCCTGGCTGACGCTGCGCGCAAGCCTGCCGCGCATCGAGGGCGAGGTGCAGCTCGCGGGACTCGGCGCGCCGGTCACGATCGAGCGCGATGCCGCGGGCGTGCCCGTGATCCGCGGCGCGATCGCGCGCGGACGTCGCGCGCGCGACCGGCTATGCGCACGCGCAGGACCGCCTGTTCCAGATGGACCTGCTGCGTCGCACCGGCGCGGGCGAGCTCGCGGCCCTGCTCGGGGCGGGCCTGCTCGACCTCGACCGCCGCATCCGCCTGCACCAGTTCAGGCAACGCGCGCAAGCGGTGCTCGCCGCGCTCGACGCTGGCGAGCGCGAGCTGCTCGAGGCGTACGCGAGCGGCGTGAATGCCGGCATCGCGTCGCTCGGAGCGCGGCCGTTCGAATACCTGCTGCTCGGGCAGGTGCCCGAACCCTGGCGCGCGGAGGATTCCCTGCTCGTCGGTCCATGCGATGTGGATCGACCTTCAGGGACTCGATGCCGCCCGCGACGAACAGCGCCGTGACCGGCTCGCGGCGGCGCTGCCCGAAACGGCGTACCGCTTCCTCGTCGAGCCGGAGCCCGTCGATGAGGCGCCGCTCGACGGCAGTCGCCTGCCGCAGATGCCGATGCCCGACCGCGGAAGAATTCGACCTGCGCAGGCTCGATCGCGGGCTCTTCGAGCGCCTCGATGGCGTTCGCGAAAAACGGATGCAAGCGGCGTTCAAGCCGGGCGAGCGCGGGTCGCGCTCGGCAGCAACAACTGGGCCGTCGCCGGCTCGCGCTCGCGCGACGGGCGGCGCGCTGCTCGCGAACGACATGCACCTCGGGCTCAACGTCCCGAACATCTGGTATCGCGCGCGCCTCGTCGTCGAGCGGCGAGGGCCTCGACGTCGCGGGCGTGAGCCTGCCTGGCGTGCCCGCTGATCGTTGCCGGCAGCAACGGCCATGTCGCCTGGGGATTCACGAACAGCTACGGCGATTTCCAGGACCTCATTCGGCTCGAACGCGGCCCGGACGCGGACAGCTACCTCACGCCCGACGGGCCGCGCAAGTTCGAACGGGCCAAGGAGACGATCGAGGTCGCGGGCGGCGAGCCCGAGACGTTGGCGGTGCGGAAGACGATCTGGGGACCGGTGATCGGCTACGAAGTGACGTCCAGGGACATGCGCTCGCGCTCGCCTGGACCGCGCACCGTCCCGGCGCGACCGACATGCGCTGCTTGCAGCTCGAACGCGCGCACGATCTCGACGCGGCCGCGGCGATCATCGGCGGCGCCGGCATGCCCGGGCAGAACGTGATGATCGCGGATCGAGCACGGCCGCATCGGCTGGGTGCTCTCGGGCCGCCTGCCGCGGCGCCAGGGCATCGAACCCGTCGCGACCGTCGGCCTGGCACAGCGCCAGGCGCGGGCTGGGACGGCTGGATTCCGCGCGCCGAATCGCCGCGCCTGCTCGACCCGCCGGAGGGCTATCGCCTGGAGCGCGAACGCGCGGGTCGTGGGCGGCGAAGCGTATGCGCTGATCGGCGATGGCGACTACGCATCCGCGGCGCGCGCGCGCCAGATCCGTGACCGCCTCGCGGCGATCGAGCGTGCCTCCGTCTCCGACATGCTCGCCATCCAGCTCGACGACCGCGCGGACTACGTGGCCCGCTGGCAACCGCTGTTCCGTGCAGGCGCTCGCGCGGGCGGGCGAGGTCGAGGCGGCAGCGGCTCGTCGCCGGCTGGAGCGGGCGCGCGGCGATCGACGACGCGGGCTATCGACTGCTGCGCGCGTTCGAGCGAAGTCGTCACGGCGCGCGCGTTCGAGACGATCGCGGCCGAGGCGATTACCGCGCTGGCCCGATTTTCGCTGGCGGACACCCGAGCCGTTCAGCGAGATGGCCTTGCGGCTCGTCCACGAGCGGCCGGCCAATCTGCTCGACCCGCGATTTCCGGACTGGGACGCGTGGCTCGCGGACGTCGCCGCCGACACGGTGCGCGAACTGCCGGAGCAATGCGTCGATCTCGCGGCCTGCACCTGGGGCAAGGTCAATACGCCGAGCATCCAACACCCGATCAGCGAGGCGCTGCCGTTTGTCTCGCGGTTCCTCGACATGCCGAGGGATGCGCTTGCCGGGCGACTGGTCGACGCCGCGCGTGCAGTCGACGGATTTCGGCGCCTCCGAGCGATTCGTCGTATCGCCGGGACGGGAAGCGGACGGCTACCTGCACATGCCGGGCGGGCAGAGCGGGCATCCGCTCTCGCCGTTCTACCGCGACGGGACACGCCGACTGGGTGGCCGGGCCGTCCGACGCCGTTCCTGCCCGGGCCGCGCGGCCCACGTCCTGCGTCTACTGCCGGCTGGCGCCTGAGCGCACGCCACGCGATATGATCCGGCGATCCAGATGTCCGGGGAGGGGGATCATGCCAGCAGGAAAAATCACGCTCGCCGCGCTTGCGGCGGGATCGATCGTCGCTTACGCGTGGCCACGGCCGCGGAGCCGCCCGCGAAATTGTCGCCGGAGGCGGCGCGCGGCCAGTACCTCGTGCAGATCGCAGGCTGCAACGACTGCCACACCGCGGGCTACGCGCTTGCCAACGGTGCCGTTGAGGAGTCGAAGTGGCTCACCGGCGACGTGCTCGGCTGGCGCGGGCCCTGGGGCACGACCTATGCGGCGAACCTCAGGCTGTCTGCCGCGGACAAATCCGCCGACGAGTTCGTCGCGCTGGCCCGCAGTCCGCTGCGGCCGCCGATGCCGTTCTTCAACCTGCGCGACATGACCGACGCCGACGTCAAGGCGATCTACGCGTACCTGCGGCACCTCGGGCCCGCCGGCAAGCCGGCGCCCGCGTACGTGCCGCCGGACCAGACGCCCGCCGGTCCCTTCGTGCAGTTCCCGGCGCCGCCGCCGGCGAACTAGCGCAGACCCCGTCAACGAGGAGAGTGCCGATGCCTGTCGCACGCTGGGCCGTCGCCCTGTCCTGCCTGTTCGCAGCCTTTGCCGGCCGGGCGGAGCCCATCGTGGTCGAGGCCGACGGCTTCGTCGACGTGGTCGCGGGCCGCGTGGTGTCGCCGGCCGTGATCGTGGTCGATGGCGAACGCATCGTCGCGGTCAACCCGCCGGTGCGGCCCGCGGGCGCGAGAGTCATCGCCCTGCCGGGTCACACCCTGCTGCCGGGACTCATGGACGCGCACGTCCACCTCAACTACATCATCGGCGAGGGCTGGGAAACGGAACCCGTCCGCTTCACGGCCGGCGATTTTGCGCTGCGCGCCCTGCCGCACGCGTCGAAGACGCTGCTGGCCGGGTTCACGACGGTGCGTGACCTCGGCACCGGGCTCGGCTTCTCGGATGTCGCGTTGATGCACGCGATCGACAAGGGCTGGGCCATCGGCCCGCGCGTGATTCCCGCGGGACATGCGCTCTCGGTCACGGGCGGTCACTGCGACCAGTCCACGGGGCTCGGCCCCGGAATCGCGCCGCCCGAATTCAGTTCGGGCACGGCGGACGGCGTCGACGAGGTCGTGAAGGCCGTGCGTTACCAGGTGAAGCACGGCGCGAAGGTCATCAAGATCTGCGCGACCGCGGGCGTGCTCTCGTTCGAGGGTCCTGCGGGCGCGCAGCAGTACTCGATCGAGGAGCTGCGCGCGGCGGCGGAGGAGGCGCACCGGCACGGCCTCAGGATCGCGGCGCATGCGCACGGCACCGAGGGCATCATCGCCTCGAGCGAGGCGGGCATCGACAGCATCGAGCACAACTCGATGATGACGGACGAGGCGGCGGCGATCATCCGCAAGAACGGAAGCTTCGTCGTCCCCAACATGCATCTCATCGACACGCTGAAGACGACCGAGCTGCCGCCGGCGCTGGCGGCGAAGCAGGCCTACCTCGGGCCGCTCGCCGTCGAGAGCTTCAAGCGCGCGCTCAAGAACGGACTCAAGGTCGCCTTCGGCACCGACGCCGGCGTCTTCCCGCACGGCGACAACGCGAAGGAACTCACCGCGCGCGTCAGCCACGGCGACACGCCGCTGCATGCGATCCAGAGCGCCACGATCGTGAACGCCGAGCTCTTCGGCACGCCGGACCGCGGCAGGATCGAGGCGGGACTGCTCGCGGATCTCATCGCGGTCGCGGGCAATCCGCTCGACGACGTCGAAGCTCCTCGAGGACGTGCGTTTCGTGATGAAGGGCGGCGTGGTCTACAAATCCCCTTGAACTTGCGATCGATCCTCGCGTGCGGCTGCCTTGCGGCGGCGCCGACGGCGCTCGCCGAGACTGTCGTCCTCGAGGCGGACGGCTACATCGACGTCGTCGCGGGCCGCGTCGTGCGTCCCGCGGTCGTGGTTGTCGACGGGGAGAAGATCGCCGCTGTCAACCCGGCTGCGAGGCCTGCCGGCGCGCGGACGATCACGCTGCCGGGCCAGATCCTGCTGCCCGGCCTCATGGATAGCCACGTTCACCTCAACTCCAGCCCCGACGAGGGCTGGGAGACGGAGCCGATACGCTTCTCGGGCGCGGACTTTGCGCTGCGCGCAATTCCGCATGCCGAGAAGACCCTGCTCGCCGGCTTCACGACCGTGCGCGACCTCGGCACCGGCTTCGGCTTTTCCGACGTCGCCCTGATGAAGGCGATCGACCGGGGCTGGGTGAAGGGCCCGCGCGTGATCCCGGCGGGCCATGCGCTCTCCATCACCGGCGGCCATTGTGACCCGTCGACCGGCCTGGGCCCGGGCGTCGTCCCGGCAGAATTCATGTCGGGCATGGCGGACGGCGTCGACGAGGTACTGAAAGCCGTGCGCTACCAGGTCAAGCACGGCGCGAAGGTGATCAAGATCTGCGCGACGGCCGGCGTATTGTCGTTCGAGGGGCCGGCCGGCGCCCAGCAGTATTCGCCGGACGAGTTGCGCGCCGCGGCGGAGGAGGCGCATCGCCACGGTCTCAAGATCGCCGCCCACGCTCACGGCACCGAGGGCATCGTTGCAGCCAGCGAGGCCGGCATCGACAGCATCGAGCACAACTCGATCATGACTGACGAAGCCGCCGAGGTCCTCAGGCGGAACGGCACTTTCGTCGTGCCGAACCTGTACGTGGACGAGGCGCTCGACGTCGCGACGCTGCCGCCGGAAATGGCGGCCAAGCAGGAATACATCGTGCCGCTCGCCATCGAGAGCTTCAAGCGCACGCTCAAGAATGGCCTCAAGGTCGCTTTCGGCACCGACGCCGGCGTTTTCCCGCACGGCGAGAATGCGCAAGGAATTCGCGGCGCGCGTGAAGCACGGCGACACGCCGTTGGGTGCGATCCGCTCGGCGACCGTCGTCAACGCCGAACTCCTCGGCACGCCCGACCGCGGCAGGATCGAGCCCGGGCTACTGGCCGATCTCATCGCCGTCGCCGGCGATCCGCTCGAGGACGTCAGGCTCCTCGAGGACGTGCGCTTCGTCATGAAGGGCGGCGTCGTCTACAAGCAGACCGTTGCCCTGAGCGTGGCGGCGCGTGCGCCGCAGGGCGACTGCAGCGCACGCACCGCTTGGTCGAGCCCCGAGTGCGTCAGCAGGAACGACCCGATCGAGCCTTCTTGGCTGCGACAGCGTCCGCCGCAGGAGAACGAGACTCCGCCAGAGCGGCGTCCTCAAACGCTGCCGGTACCAGGCCCGTCGTGTCACTCGTCCGGATGCGGCCGTAATAGAGGAAGTTGTTCCCCCCGGAGCCGGCCGCGAACGCGCCGGTGACCGGATCGCCCGTCACGTTGGTGATCACGTCAAAGAGCGTGAAAACCCCTTCGGCATCCGTGAAGGCGCCGCTCTTGCCGTGGATCTTGTGAATGCAGCTCCCGCTCAACTCGAGGCTGAAATCGAAGGACTGGCAGAAGCCCGCGGCATAGGCGGCATCGACGGTGTAGTTCGTGGTGAATCTGCCTCGCTTGCCGCGCAACGTGCCGACAAAGGTCTCCCGGCCGCGTTCCGTGTAGTGAGCGAAGTCGTTCAGTTCCGTGCAGGTGTAGCCCTGCACGAAAATGCTCAGGCAGCCTTCCAGGTCCCCGGTCATCAGGAGCGCAAAGTCGGACCCTGCGACGCCGCAGTCGGAAAAGATGCTGTTGCCGGAAATGACGGTGCTCCTGTCGCCGGTCGCCAATGCAGCGTTTCCGCTTGCCATAATCACCGTTGCAAGGGCACTCGCAACGACAACCTTTGCGTTGCGCCAGGTTGTACCGTGAGCGTTGTTTTTCATCGACTTTTTCCCCTCTGAGATTTCTTCCACTCGTGTTTTCGAAACCACGGTCATGCAGATGCTGGCTGTGTTACCTGACTGGACGCAATCCAAGGCAAAACCCGACATTCGACCGGACTAGAATTCGCGTAAGGGGTAAGGTGCCCTCAGAGGCGCCGATGACGGAGATCACCCGGCTGCTCCGGCAGGCCGCGACCGGCGACGCGGGCGCCCGCGATGCGCTGTTTGCCGCGGCCTATCCGGACCTGGAGAATCTGGCCCGGGCGCGGCTGCGCGACGGCGGGCGGAACACCCTGCTGGACACGCGCGGCCTGGTGCACGAGTCCTACCTCCGCTACGTGCGGGGCGGTGCGCTGCGCGCCGAGGACCGGCGTGCGTTCTTCGCGTTTGCGTCCCAGGTGATGCGCTCGGTGATCGTCTCCAGCGCCCGCGAACGTGCCGCGGAGAAGCGCGGCGCCGGACGGCAGCCCCTGACGCTGTCGACGCAGGTGGCGGAACAGCTGCCGGCGGGCGAGGACGAGATCCTGCGCGTGCACGATGCGCTCGAGTCGCTGGCGCAGGTCGATGCGCGCCTCGCCCAGGTGGTGCAGATGCGCTACTTCGGCGGTTACAGCGAGCAGGAGATTGCCGAGACGCTGGAAGTCACCGAACGCACCGTGCAGCGGCTGTGGCTGAAGGCCAGGCTGATGCTGCGGGCGGCGATGGAGTAGGACCGGCGCCGCATGAACCTGTCGAACCGGGAAATGGCGCGCCTCGGGGAGTTGCTGGACGAGGCCCTGGAGTTGACGCCGGAGCAGCGGTGCGTCTGGCTCGACTCGCTGTCGAGCGTCGACCAGCCGCTGGTGCGAACGCTGCGCGACGCGCTGCTGGTCGAGGACCCGGGGTCGAGCGGGCCGCTGGACCGGCCGCCGCGCATCGAAGCTGGCGGCGGCCAGGAAGGGAAAGCAGCCACCCGCAAAGCGGGCGAGCGACTCGGTGCCTACGAACTGCTGCAGCCGCTTGGGTCCGGCGGCATGGCGGACGTCTGGCTCGCCTGCCGCACCGACGGCGCGTTCGAACGTCAGGTCGCGCTGAAGATTCCCCGTCTGTACAACCGCCCGGTGGAAATGACGGCGCGCTTCGCGCTCGAATGCAACATCCTCGCTGCGTTGGAGTGTCCAGGAATCGCCCGGCTGTACGACGCCGGCGTGGATGCCAGCGGCGTGCCCTACATCGCGATGGAGTACGTGCAGGGCGAGCCGCTGGTGGCGTGGTGCGACGCGCGCGGGCTCGACGAAGCGGCGCGCATCCGGTTGTTCCTGCAGGTGCTGGATGTGGTGGCCCACGCGCACGAGCGGCAGGTGATCCACCGCGACCTCAAGCCCTCGAACATCCTGGTGACCGACCAAGGCGAGGTGCGGCTGCTGGATTTCGGCACGGCCCGGCTGCTGCAGCCGAAGACGGGCGGCGCGTCGCTGACGCGCGTCTATGGTCTCGCGCTGACGCCCGAGTACGCGAGCCCGGAATTGCTGCGCGGCGAGTCCATCGACGCGCGCAGCGACATCTACTCGCTCGGGGTCGTGCTGCACGAACTGCTGACGGGCGCGCGCCCTGCGCAGCCCTCACGGCCGGCGACCGGCGAGACCACACGCCTGCGTGGCGCATTGCGCGACGTCGTGATCAAGTCGCTGCAGCCGGACCCGGGCGACCGCTATCCGGATGCGGCGAGTCTCGCCGCTGCGCTTCGGCCGTTCGCCGACGGAAAAGGATATGCGTGGTGGCGGAAGTTGGAGACCCGCCGCATGCAGGTTGCCGCGCTCGCGGCACTGCTGGTGCTTCTGATAACGACCGTCGGAGTCGGTCGGTACTGGTTCCGGCCCGATGCCGTCATTGAGGTGCCGCAGATAAAATCGCTCGCAGTACTTCCGCTGCAGGCACTCGACCCGAACGATCAGGCGTTCGGGTTCGGAATTGCCGAAGCCGTGATCAGGCGTATCAGCCAGACGGGCGAAGTGACCGTTCGGCCGGCAAGTTCAGTTCGGCAGCTTTCGGCGGAAGGCGCCGACGCAATTACGGTCGCGAAGCAGCTATCGGTCGATACCGTGCTCGAGGGCACCGTTCAGCGTGCGGGCGGGCGCGTTCGCATCGGCGTGAACCTGCTGAGAGCCGACGGCACATCGCTCTGGGCCGAGAGCTTCGACACACCGATGACTGACGTCTTTACCGCCCAGGACACGATCTCGCAGGAGGTTGCGTCACGGCTGCGACTGCACCTGACCGCCGCTCAACACGCGAGGCTCTCGAAGCGCTCGACCTCGAGTCCGCTGGCCTACGACTATTTCACCAAAGGTGTCTATAACTACGACCAACGCGGTCGCGGACCCGTCGCCAGGGTTCAGAATGAGGCGACTATCGTGCTGTTCAAGAAGGCGCTCGCGGCTGATCCGAACTATGCGCTGGCGCACGCAAGGCTGGCTCACGCGTACGCTTTTCACGCTGTGCACATCGTTCCGGACGAACAGGAAAAATGGATCTCCCTCGCCATGGACGAGATCAATCGAGCTGACGCCATCGACGCGCAACTGCCGGAGACTCATCTGGCACGTGCACTTGTCTTGTACAGCAATGTGTCGGGTTTCCAGGCAGCGGCCGCGATACGAGAGGTTCGTGCGGCGCAGCAGTTCGATCCGAACGTCGGCCATCATGAACTCGCCGAGTTCTATAACCACGTTGGACTTGAAGATCTTGCGGAACGTGAGTTTCAGAAGGCATTCGAGATCGATCCAACCAGCGAGATCCTGGCAAATGACTATGTCGCGTGGTACCGCCTTCTGCACCGCCCTGACGAGTTCATTGCCGCACTTGGGAAATATTTTCCCGAAGTGCGTGAGTCGCCGTTTTATCACGTGATGAAAGGCGATCTTGAGGCAGCAAGGCGGCAAATGGACGCACTTGCGGCAAAGAATGCCGATCATGCCGATGACCTTCTGACATCGTATCTGCTGGCCCTCAGAGGAGAGAGAAAGCGCTCAGAGGAATTGCTGGCAAGGGTGATCAGCGTGTCCGCCCTGTCTCCTCACGCGACCAATTATCATCACGTTACCTACGATATCGCGTGCATCTATGCCATCAATGGGAATGGGCCGGAAGCCATGAAATGGCTCCGGGAGACTGCAAAGAGGGGATTCCGTTCCTACACTCTGTTCGCGCGCGATCCGTTTCTCGACAATATCAGGCAATCGACCCCGTTCGGGCAGTTCATGACCGAAATGAGGGCTGAATACGAGCAGCTTCGAACCGAGTTCTCTTAGGCTCTATTGCATGCTTCTCATCGCGCGATCCAGCCCCTCGAGCGTCAGCGGGAACATCCGGTCCTCGACCAGCTCGCGCGTGATCCGGACTGATGGCGTGAATTCCCAGCGGTCGCGCGGCTCCGGATTGAGCCAGGCGTGGCGAGGGTAGCTCGCCAGCAACCGCTTCATCCAGGCCGCACCAGGCTCCTCGTTCCAGTGCTCGATGCTGCCGCCCGGCTGCAGGATCTCGTAGGGACTCATCGTCGCGTCGCCGACGAACACCAGCCGGTAGTCCGGGCCGTAGGTGCGCAGGACCTGCGGCAGGGGCGTACGCTCACCGTGCCGGCGCCGGTTGTCCTTCCACACCGACTCGTAGACGAAATTGTGGAAGTAGAAATGCTCCAGGTGCTTGAACTCGCCGCGCGCGGCCGAGAACAGCTCCTCGCAGACGCGCACGTGATCGTCCATCGAGCCGCCGATGTCCAGGAACAGCAGCACCTTCACGGCGTTGTGCCGCTCCGGGACCATGCGGATGTCGAGCAGTCCCGCGCGCCGCGCGGTCGACTCGATGGTGCCTTCGAGGTCGAGCGTGTCCGCCGCGCCCTGGCGCGCGAAGCGACGCAGGCGCCGGAGTGCGAGCTTGATGTTGCGGGTGCCGAGTTCCACCGAATCGTCGAGGTTCGCGAACTCGCGCCGGTCCCAGACCTTCACGGCGCGTCGGTTGCCGCCCTCGCCGCCGATGCGTACGCCCTCCGGGTTGTAACCGGAATTGCCGAACGGCGAGGTACCGCCGGTGCCGATCCACCGGTTGCCGCCCTGGTGGCGCGCCTTCTGCTCCTCGAGGCGCTGGCGCAGCGTCTCCATCAGCGCGTCCCAGCCGCCGAGCGTCTCGATCCGCGCCTTCTCCTCCTCCGTCAGGGCCAGCGTGAATTGCTTCTCCAGCCAGCCGGCCGGCAATTCGGCTGCGAGCAGGGCCTCGAACGCGGCTTCCGCACCCCGGAAGTGCGCGGCGAAGGCGCGATCGAAGCGGTCGTAGTGGCGCTCGTCCTTGACCAGTATGGCGCGGGAGAGGAAGTAGAAGCGCTCGGTTGCGGTGAGGGCTTCAGAGGGGACAGTCCCTTTTGCCGGAGGACCGGCAAAAGTGACAGTCCCCTGGGAAAGCGCGTCCAGCAGCGCCAGGAATTCCGTCACGCTCACCGGGACGCCGGCGGCGCGGAGCATCAGGAAGAAGCGGATCAGCATGGCGCGCCGCGCCGTGGGGCGTCAGCCGGGACGGCCGGCGCGCCGGTTCAGGAACACCAGCTGCTCGAACAGGTGCACGTCCTGCTCGTTCTTGAGCAGCGCCCCGTATAGCGGCGGGATCGATGATTTCGCATCGTCGGCCCGCAGCGCTTCCGGCGGGATGTCCTCGGCGACCAGGAGCTTGATCCAGTCGAGCAGCTCGGAGGTCGAGGGCTTCTTCTTGAGCCCGGGCACGTCGCGGATGCGATAGAAGGCCGCGAGCGCCTCGGCGAGCAGCGCCTTCTTGAGGCCCGGATGGTGCACCGCCACGATGCGCTCCATGGTCTCGGCGTCCGGGAACCGGATGTAGTGGAAGAAGCAGCGGCGCAGGAAGGCGTCCGGCAGCTCCTTCTCGTTGTTGCTGGTGATGAAGACGACCGGGCGGTGGCGCGCCTTCACCAGCTTCTGCGTCTCGTAGACGTAGAACTCCATGCGGTCGAGCTCGCGCAGCAGGTCGTTCGGGAACTCGATGTCCGCCTTGTCGACCTCGTCGATCAGGAGCACGGCGCGCCGCTCGCTCTCGAACGCCCGCCACAGCATGCCGGGCACGATGTAGTTGGCGATGTCCTTGACGCGCTCGTCGCCGAGCTGGGAATCCCGCAGCCGCGAGACGGCGTCGTACTCGTAGAGCCCGTGCTGCGCCTTGCTCGTCGACTTGACGTGCCACTCGAACAGCGGCGCGTCGAGCGCGCGCGCGACTTCCTCGGCGAGCTGCGTCTTGCCGGTGCCGGGCTCGCCCTTGACCAGGAGCGGGCGCGACAGCGTAATCGCAGCACTGACCGCCAGCGCGAGCTCGCCGGTCGCGACGTAGCTCGCGGAGCCAGAAAAGGGGACGCACCCCTTTTTTTTATCGTCGTTCACGTTTGTTGCGCTCTATACCCGAAAAAGGGGTGCGTCCCCTTTTCTGGTCAAGACTTCTTCGCTGCCTGCGCCACGAGCTGCTTGAGGTCCGCCAGCACGATCTCGGAATGCCCGGCCGGCTTCACGTCCTGGTAGTGCTTCGCGATGCGGCCCTGCGGGTCGATGATGAAGGTGTCGCGCCGCGCCATCTTGGCGATGCCGACGTACTCCTTCAGCGTGCCGTAGGCGGTGGTCACCGACTTGTCGCTGTCGGCGAGGATCGGGAACGGCAGGCTGTGCTGCTCGGAGAACGCCTTGTGCGAGGCGACGTCGTCCACGCTGATGCCGAGGATCACGGCGCCGAGTTCGCGGTAGGCGAAGATGTTGTCGCGGAACTCGCAGGCCTGGGTCGTGCAGCCGGGCGTGTTGTCCTTCGGGTAGAAGTAGAGAACCACCCATTGGCCCTTGTAGTCGGACAGCGCATGCGACTTGCCGGTCTGGTCCTGGAGCTTGAAGGCGGGGGCGGGCGAGCCGACCGCCGGCGGGTCCGCGGCGAATGCGGCACCTGCGAGCGAGAGGGCCAGCGCCACGGCGGCGCCCTGCAGAATTCGTGTCATGGAATATCCTCCGGTTCTGGCGCCGAGCCGCGGGAGCGGCACGCCCGTTTCGCATAGTATCTCGGCCTGTCATCCGATGACCACGCACTGGCCAGGGGGTTCCTGCGCATGACCGCCACCGGGACTTCGGGACCGCGCATCGCGCTGGTGCTCCCGGGCGGAGGGGCGCGCTCGGCCTGGCAGGTCGGCGTGCTCAAGGCGATCGCGGGCTGGTATCCCGCGCGCGCGGTCCTGCCGTTCCCGGTCCTCTGCGGCACGTCGGCGGGTGCGATCAATGCGGCGGTCCTCGCCGCGCACGCGGGCGATTTCGGGCGGGGCGCGGCCGATCTCGCGCGCGTCTGGGCCGGGTTCCGCGTCGGCCAGGTGTTCCGCGCCGGCACGCCTCGACATGTTGCGTTCGGGCCTGCACCTCGCCCTCGCGCTCCTCTCGGGCGGCTGGCTGCTGCCGGTGCCGCGCGCACTCCTCGACAATGCGCCGCTGCGCACGCTGCTGGCGCGCAACATCGACTTCGCACGCCTGCGCCAGTCGATCGCCGCGGGGCTGCCGGACTCGCTCGCAATCAGCGCAACCTCGCTCACGCGCGGGGAAGCGGTGTCCTTCGTCGAGACCTCGCGGCCGTTCGCGGGCTGGGACCGAGCCGGGCGGCGCGGCGACGCCAGCGGCGATCGACCTGAACCACCTGATGGCGAGCTCCGCCGTGCCTTTCCTGTTTCCGCCCGTCGCAATGGAAGGTGCGCACTTCAGCGACGGCGCGCTGCGCCAGTCGACGCCGCTCGCGCCCGCGATACACCTCGGTGCGGAGCGCATCCTGGTGATCGGCGTGCGCCATTCCGGCACGCCACCGGCCGCGCCGGGCCCGCCGCCGAACATGGCCGAGCAGTTCGGCTTCATGCTCGACGCGCTGTTCATGGAAGGCCTGCAGGCAGACCTCGAGCGGCTGAACCGCATCAATGCGCTGCTCGCATACGCGCGGCCGGGGCCGGACCCGCTGGGGCATGCGCCATGTCGACACGCTGCTGCTGCAGCCGGAGCAGGACCCGAGCGAAGCTGCGCTCGCGCACCAGGGCGCAATGCCGGCAGCGCTGCGCGCGCTGCTGCGCATCCTCGGCGCGCGCGGGGCGCGCGGCGGCAAGCTGTTGTCCTTCCTGCTGTTCGAGTCGCCCTATACGCGCGCGCTGATCGAGGCGGGCGAGCGCGACGCCAGCCGGCGCCGCGCCGAGATCAGCGGCATTCCTCGGGCTCGACGCCGCATACGGCGCCCGCATCGACTGAAATCCGCTAGACGAGAAACAGCGAGCCGAGCCCGAGCAGGGCGGCGAAGCCGACGACGTCGGTCACCGTCGTCAGGATCACGCCGCCCGCGAGCGCGGGGTCGATGCGCAGGCGCTTCAGCGTCATCGGGATCAGGACGCCCGCCATCGCCGCCGCCACCAGGTTGATCACGATCGCGACGAACATGATCGCGGCGACGTCCCAGGTGCCGAACCAGGCCCAGGTCGCAAGCGCGATCACCGCGGCCCAAGCGACCCCGTTCAGCGCGCCGACGGCGAGTTCCTTGTAGAAGAGCCAGCGCGCGTTCGAGGGCTGCACCTGCCCGACCGCGATGGCGCGGATGATCAGGGTGACCGTCTGCGTGCCAGCGATGCCGCCCATGCTCGCGACCACCGGCATCAACACGGCGAGCGCCACGACTTTCTCGATCGTGGCCTCGAACAGCCCGACGACCCATGACGCGCACAGCGCCGTCACGCAGGTTGATGCCGAGCCACAGCGCGCGCCGCCGCGCGCCGACTTGCGCACGCCCGCGAACACGTCCTCCTCGTCCTCGAGGCCGGCGGCGGCGAGCGAGGCGTGCTCGGCCTGCTCGCGCACGACGTCCACGACGTCGTCCACCGTGATGCGGCCCAGCAGCTTGCCGTCGGCGGAGACGACCGCCGCCGAGATCAGGTCGCGCGACTCGAACAGCGCGCCACCTCGTGCGCAGGCGTCTCCGGCGCGATCGGCGACGCCTCCGGGTCCATGCCGCTGTTCGCGACGGGCATCGGGTTCGGCGGTCAGGAGGCGCGTCAGCGGCAGCGCCCCGAGGTAGCGGTCGTGCCGGTCGACGACGAACAGGCAGTCGGTGCGTTCCGGCAGCTCGCCGCGCATGCGCAGGTAGCGCATCACGACGTCCATCGGCACGTCGGCGCGCACCGTCACCGTGTCGGTGTTCATGAGGCCGCCCGCCGTGTCCTCGGGATAGGCGAGCAGCGACGAGACGCGCTCGCGGTCGCGCTGGTCCATCGAGCGAAGCACCTGGCGCGTGACCGCCTCGGGCAGCTCGGCGAGGAGATCGGCGAGGTCGTCGACGGCGAGGCCTTCGGCCGCGGCCACGAGTTCGCTGTCCGCCATGTCCGCGACCAGCTCGCTGCGGACCTCCTCGGACAGCTCGACCAGGACGTCGCCCTGCGAATCGACGTCGACCAGCTGCCAGGCGACGGCGCGTTGCGCGGGCGGCAGGGATTCCAGCAGGTGCGCCACCTCGGCGGGATGCAGCGCGTCCACCATGCGGTCCGCGCCGCGCAGGCTCCCGGCCGCGAGGGCTTCCTGGATCGCGGCGAAGCGCGCTCCGCGGTCGTCGCGTGCGGGCAGCGGCTCGGTCACTGCGGCAGCGCGTTGTGCCGCACGAGGAGTTGCGGGTACTTCGGGCGGAAGTGGGCTGCAAGCCGCTCGACGAGGTACACCGAGCGGTGCTGGCCGCCGGTGCAGCCGATCGCGATCGTGAGGTAGCCCCGGTTGGCCTCCTCGTACTCGGGCAGGCGGCCCTCGATGAAGCGCACCAGGTCCGCGAGCATCCTGCTCGACGCGCGGGCTCGCCTCGAGGAACTCGACCACCTTCGCGTCGCGCCCGGTCAGCGGCTTGAGCGCCGGCTCCCAGTAGGGATTCGGCAGCGTGCGCGCGTCGAACACGAAATCGGCGTCGCCCGGCGTCCCGTGCTTGAAGCCGAAGGACTCGAACAGGATCGACAGCCGGCCGGGCGCCCGCGGCTCCACGCGCTGCGCGATCGAGTCGCGCAGCGCGTGCACGCTCATGCGCGAAGTGTCGATGACGAGGTCGGCGCTGTCGATCAGCGGGTGCAGCAGGCGCCGCTCCTCGGCGATCGCGTCGGCGAGGCTCTTGTCCGCGCCCGCCAGCGGGTGGCGCCGGCGCGTCTCGGCGTAGCGCCGCAGCAGCACGTCGTCCTCGGCGTGCAGGTAGAGCACCTCGCAGCGCAGGCCCGCGCGGCGCAGGTCCGCGACCAGCGCGGGAATCGAGGCGAGGTCGTCCGGGCGGTTGCGCGCATCGAGCCCGACGGCGAGGCGGCGGTAGATCGGCTCCTCCGTGCGCAGCGAATGCGACACGAGGGCCTGGACCAGGCCCGCCGGGATGTTGTCGATGCAGTACCAGCCGAGGTCCTCCAGCATGTTGAGCGCGACGCTCTTGCCGGATCCGGAAAGGCCGCTGACGACGACGAGGCGGGTCATGGCGCGGGCGCGGTCAGTCCAGGCGGCCGCGCGCGACGTCGGCGGCGTGGTGGTCGGCGAGCTTTTCCTTGTGCTTGCGTACCAGCCGGTCGAGCTTGTCGGCGAGCGCGTCGATCGCGGCGTACATGTCGGCTTCCTTCGCGTCGGCGTGGATCACGGCGCCGCTGACGCCGAGCGTCGCCTCCGCCCTGTGCTCCAGTTTTTCCACGGTCAGGATGCAGCGCACGTCGACGACGCGCTCGAAATGGCGCAGCACGCGCTCCAGCTTCTTGCGGACGTATTCGCGCAGTGGCGGCGTGACCTCGACGTGGTGCCCGGTGAGCGTCAGCTGCATGGTCCTGTCCTCCTTGTCGCTAGCCTTTGGTTCCGTTCAGTCAGCGCCCGGCGGCCTGCCGGCGCGCGCTCGAGGTTGCGATGCCGAGCGCCTCGCGGTACTTGGCGACCGTGCGCCGCGCCACCTGGACGCCGTCGGCCGCGAGCAACTCCACGATCTGCTGGTCCGAAAGCGGCTTGCCCGGCGGTTCCTCGGCGACCAGCCTGCGGATCTTGGCACGGATCGCGGTCGACGAGACCCCGGTCCCGTCGTCGGCGGCCACGTGGCTCGAGAAAAAGAAGCGGAACTCGAACACGCCGCGCGGCGTGTGCAGGTACTTGCCCGTGGTGACGCGCGAGATCGTCGACTCGTGCATGGCGACCGCTTCGGCGACGTCCCTGAGGATCATCGGCTGCATCGATTCCTCGCCGCGGTCGAGGAAGGCCTGCTGGCGCTCGACGATCGTGCGCGCCACCCGGAGCATCGTGTCGTTGCGGATTTCGAGGCTGCGGATCAGCCAGCGCGCTTCCTGCAGCTGGGTGCGCAGCACCGCGTGGTCCGGCGCGCGGGTGATCATGCCGGCGTAGCCCTCGTTGAGCCGGATGCGCGGCAGCGCGGCGGGGTTGAGCTCGACCACCCATCCCTGCGGGGTGCGCCGGGCGTAGACGTCCGGCACCACGTACTCGGTCCGCGTGGCCTGGAAGGCGGCGCCCGGGCGCGGGTGGCAACTGCGCACCAGTGCGAGCGCGACGTCGAGCTCGTCGCCGGTCACGTGCAGTTCGCGTTGCAGCAGCCCGAGCTCGCGGCCGGCGACCAGTTCGAGGTGCCGGTGGGCGAGGGCACGGGCGGTCGCGAGTCCAGGCGTCGCCGGTTCGAGCTGCGCCAGCTGCAGCTCGATGCATTCGGCGACCGAGCGCGCGCCGACGCCGGCCGGGTCGAACTGCTGCACGATCTCGAGCACGCGGCCGACGCCGGCCGCGTCCGTCTGCACCTCGCCCGCGACCGCTGCCGCGATCGCCTCCGGCGTTTCGGTGAGGTAGCCGTCGTCGTTGACGGCGTCCACGATGGCACGGCCGATCGCGAGCGCATCCGGCGGCAGGTGCGCGAGCTCGAGTTGCCAGGCCAGGTGATCCTGCAGGGTCCGGCCCGATTCGTCGGCGAGTTCGAGTTCGCCGTCGCCGCTGCCCGACCAGGGCGACTCGGATTCGGCCGCGCTCGGCTCCGCCCAGTCGTCGCCGATCTCGACCACGGGCTCGGCCTCGCCGGCCTCGTCGTCCCCGCCCTCGGCTGCGGTCGTCCCGGACGGCGTCGCCTCGGCCGACCAGGTCGCCTCGAAGTCTTCTTCGGCCTCGAGCATGACGTTCGTCTCGAGCGCCTCGAGCACCTGCGCCTGCAGCTCGATGGTCGGCAGCTGCAGCAGGCGGATCGCCTGCTGCAGCTGCGGCGTCATCGTCAGCTGCTGGCCGATCCGGAGCTGGAGGCTGGGTTTCATCATGCGGAGAAAAGGGGACGCCCCCTTTTTCAGTCTCCTCAGGATGTCAGGTGCGAATCCGACGACAAAAAGGGGTGCGTCCCCTTTTCCCGTCAGAGTCGGAAATCCTGCCCCAAGTAGACCTTGCGCACGTCCGGATTTGCAAGGATCTCGTCCGCGGATCCCGAGGCCAGCACGGTGCCCTGGTTGACGATGTACGCCCGGCTGCAAATCCCGAGCGTTTCCCGCACGTTATGGTCCGTGATCAGCACGCCGATGCCGCGATCCGCGAGGTGCCGGGCGATGCGCTGGATGTCGTGCACCGAGAGCGGGTCGACGCCGGCGAACGGCTCGTCGAGCAGGATGAAGGCCGGGTTCGCCGCGAGCGCACGCGCGATCTCGACGCGGCGCCGCTCGCCGCCCGAGAGGCTCATGCCGACGTGGTCCCGGAGGTGCGCGACGTGCAGCTCCTCGAGCAGGCTCTCGAGCGCCTCGTCCCGCGCCGCGTCGTCGAGGTCGCCTGCGCGTCTCGAGGATCGCCTTGACGTTGTCGGACACCGTCAGCTTGCGGAAGATCGACGGCTCCTGGGGCAGGTAGCCGACGCCGCGCCGCGCGCGCGCGTGCATCGGCAGCCGGGTGATGTCCTCGCCGTCCAGCGTGATGCGCCCGCCGTCGCAGGGCACGAGGCCGACGATCATGTAGAAGGCGGTGGTCTTGCCGGCGCCGTTCGGGCCGAGCAGGCCGACCACCTCGCCGCTGCCGATCGAGATCGACAGCGAGGAGACGACCTTGCGCTTGCGATAGCTCTTCTCGAGCCCCGTGGCCACGAGCTCGCTCATGGCTGGGGTTTCGGCTTTTCGGGTGCCGGCTGCGCCCGGCTGGATCGTGATGACGACCGGCTCGTCCGAGATGACGCGCTGTGTCACCGTGCTGTACACGAGCGTCTCGCTGGTGACCTCGGTACGGGCGTCCTTCAGCCAGGCATCGCCGATGAACTGCACGGTGCCGCGCTTGAGGTCGTAGTCGATGCGGTTGGCGCGGCCTTCCGACTGCTCGTCCTCGCGCTTCTGCGTGAAGGTCGCCGGCGCGCCGGTCACGACGGCGCTCGCGATCACGCCGCCCGCAAACCGCACTTCGGCCGTGTCGCTCGCGAGTGCCGACTCCGGCATCGAGATGCGGACCGTGCCGCTGAACTGCCACTTGCTGTCCTTGAAGTCGACCCCGGTCGTCACCGCGCGGTCGGCCGTGATGCGGATCTGTCCCTGCGTGATCGTCACCGCGCCGTACTCGACCACGCCTTTCTGGCTGTCGAAGTTGCAGGCGAGCTCGCCGTGAGCTGGATCGGCAGCTGCTCGCGGTCCTGCGCTGCCGCGGCTGTGCAGGCGGCGCACAGGGCGATTGCCGCGAGCCTACGGTGTGAAGCGGCCATTGACGTCGGATTCCAGGCTCATGCTTCCGGTCTTGAGGTCGGCGTGCATGCCGAGCGCGCGCATCCTGTGTGCGCCGAAGGCGAGTTCGACGGGCGACCGCGTGTCGGCGACTTCGGTCACGGTGTCGAGCAGGAGGCGCGGCGTGTGCAGTTCCGCGGCGACCGGGTCCTCGCCGGGCCGGCCCGAGAGCCGCACGTCGCCCTCGAACTCGACCGTGCTCCCGCCGGGCGGCACGCGCGCCTCGTTCGAGGTCAGGTGCCAGAGCCGGCCGGTCGGTGCGTGGTAGTCGACGGCGACGTCGGACAGGCGCACGACGCCGCTCGCGGGGTCCTCGGTGGCCGAGATCGACTGCAGCCCGATGCGGAGCTTGCCGTCGATTCCGAATTCCTCGAGGTCGACGCCGGTCAGGAAATAGCCCGGACGCGTCGCGTCCTCGGCCACCGCAGCGGGCTCGCGATCGACGACGCGCCACTGCACCACCGCCGCGATGAGCGCCACGAGCCCGGCGAGCAGGAGGAGGCGCGCGATCATGACGCGAGGCCCCGCGCCGCCAGCAGGAAATCGCAGAACTCGCGCACGGCGCCCTGGCCGCCGGCGGCGCGCGTCACGTGCCGGGCCGCCGCGAGCACCTGCGGGTGCGCATCGGCGACCGCTGCCGGCAGCCCGACCGCAGCCATCAGGCCGAGGTCCGGCGTGTCGTCGACCAGGCAGGCGACGTTGCGTGCATCGACGGCGCTGCGGGCGATGAGTTCGGCGAGCGCGAGCGACTTGTCACCGACGCCCTGGGCCACGTCGGTGACGCCGAGTTCGCGCATGCGGGCGGCCACGGCCGCCGAGCGCCGGCCCGAGATGACGGCGACGCCGATGCCGGCGGCGAGCAAGGCCTTGATGCCATGGCCGTCGCGCACGTGGAACGCCTTGAGGCTCTCGCCGTCCGGGCCGAACCAGAGGCGTCCGTCGGTCAGCACGCCGTCCACGTCGAGCACCAGCAGCGCCACATCCGCGGCCTTCGTCACATCACCCCCGCGCGCAGCAGGTCGTGCACGTTGAGCGCACCGACCAGGAGGCCGGACTCGTCGAGCACCAGCAGGCCGTTGACCGAGTGCTTCTCCATCATGAGGACCGCCTCGGCCGCGAGCTCGTGCGGGCCGATCGAGCGTGGGCCGCGCGTCATGACGTCGGCCATGGTGGTCGCGTGGACGTCGAGGTCGCGGTCGAGCGCGCGGCGCAGGTCGCCGTCGGTGAAGATGCCGACGACCCGGCCCGCGTCGTCCACGACGGCCGTGAGGCCGAGGCGCTTGCGCGACATCTCGAGCAGGCCCTCGGTGAGCGGCGTGTCGGGCCGCACCATGGGCAGGTCGTCGCCGCGGCGCATGACGTCGGAGACGTGCAGCAGCAGGCGGCGGCCGAGTGCGCCGCCCGGATGCGAACGCGCGAAGTCCACCTCGGTGAAGCCGCGGTGCTTGAGGAGCGCGACCGCGAGCGCGTCGCCCATCGCGAGCGTCGCCGTCGTGCTGGCGGTCGGCGCGAGGTTGAGCGGGCAGGCCTCGGCGGGCACGCTGATGTCGAGGTGCACGTCCGCCTCGCGCGCGAGCGTCGAGGCCGGGTTGCCGGTCATCGCGATGAGCGGTGCGTCCATGCGCTTGAACAGCGGCAGGATCGTCAGGAGTTCCGCCGTCTCGCCCGAGTAGGAGATCGCGAGCACGACGTCGCCCTTGGTGACCATGCCGAGGTCGCCGTGGCTGGCCTCGGCCGGGTGCAGGAAGAAAGCCGGCGTGCCGGTGCTGGCGAACGTCGCGGCGATCTTGCCGCCGACGTGGCCCGACTTGCCCATGCCCGAGACGACCACGCGGCCGGTGCAGGCCAGCAGCATGCGGCAGGCTTTCTCGAAATCGACGCCCAGCCGGTCGACGAGCGCGGCGACCGCGCGGGCCTCGATCTGGAGCGCCTCCCGTCCCATCTCGATCAGTCGCTGGCTGTCGACGGCGTCATTCATCGTGTGCGCGCGGTTTCCGGGTGCGGTGCGGCATCATACACCGGCCTTCTGTGGGCCGGGTCGCACTTTCGCACTTTTGCGCGACTGCAAAAGTGCGATAGTGCGACCCGCACCCTAAAATGACGCCATGTCGCCGGAGGAGATCACCCAGCACATCGAGGCCGCGCTCCCGGGCGCGACGGTCCGCGTCGCATCGGACGACGGCGTGCATTTCGCCGCGCTCGTGGTCGCCCCGCAGTTCGAGGGCCTGCGCCCGCTGCAACGCCACCAGCTCGTCTATCGCGCGCTGGGCGGCGCGATGGGCGGCGCCATCCATGCCCTTTCGCTCGACACGCCGACGCCCGAAGAGTGGGCGCGGCGCGCGGGCTGAGGCGGCGCCGGCATGGACAAGTTCCAGATCCGCGGCGGCCGCCGTCTCGAGGGCGAAGTGCGCACCTCGGGCGCCAAGAACGCGGCGCTGCCGATCCTCGCGGCCGGCCTGCTCGCCGACGCGCCGGTCACGGTCCGCAACGTCCCCGGCCTGCACGACGTCAAGACGATGATCCGGCTGCTCGGCGGCATGGGGGTCACGGTCGCGCAGGGCGAGGGCGGCACGGTGCAGGTCGATGCCGGCAGCTTTTCCGAGGCGATCGCGCCCTACGACCTCGTCAAGACGATGCGCGCGTCGATCCTCGTCCTCGGGCCGCTGCTGGCGCGCCACGGCGAGGCGCGCGTGTCGCTGCCCGGCGGCTGCGCGATCGGCGCGCGGCCGGTCAACCTGCACGTCTCCGGGCTCGAGGCGATGGGCGCCGAGATCTCGATCGAGAGCGGCTACATCCACGCGAAGGCCGGGCGCCTGCGCGGCGCGCGCATCGTCCAGGACACGGTGACCGTGACCGGCACCGAGAACCTCATGATGGCGGCGACGCTCGCCAAGGGCCGCACGGTGATCGAGAACGCCGCGCGCGAGCCGGAAGTCGTGGACCTCGCCGCCTGCCTGGTCGCGATGGGCGCGAACATCGCGGGCGCCGGGACCGACACCATCGTGATCGAGGGGCGCGAGCGCCTCGGCGGCTGCGAGCACCGCGTGCTGCCGGACCGCATCGAGGCCGGCACCTTCCTGGTCGCCGGTGCCATCACCGGCGGGCGCGTGCGCGTCACCGGGGCCGAGCCCGCGCACCTCGACGCCGTGATCGCGAAGCTGCGCGAGGCCGGCGCCAGGGTGAGTGTCGGTGCGGACTGGGTCGAGGTCGACATGAAAGGCCGGCCGCGCGCCGTCGACATGCGCACCGCGCCGCACCCGGGATTTCCCACCGACATGCAGGCGCAGTTCGCCGCGCTCGACGCGGTCGCCGACGGCGTCGGCACGATCGTCGAGACGATCTTCGAGAACCGCTTCATGCACATGCTGGAACTGCGCCGCCTCGGCGCCGACATTCGCATCGAGGGACACACCGCCGTGATTCACGGCGTGTCGCGGCTCTCCGGCGCGCCCGTCATGGCGACGGACCTGCGCGCCTCCGCGAGCCTCGTGCTCGCCGGCCTGGTCGCCGAGGGCACGACCGACGTGCAGCGCATCTACCACATCGACCGCGGCTACGAGCACATCGAGGAGAAGATGCGCGGGCTCGGCGCCGACATCCGGCGCCTGCCGGGCCCCGCGACCTAGGACGAGCGCATGGCGCCGGCTTCCTGCGGGCGTTCCATGACCTCGATGCGCACGTTGTGTTCCTGGCCGTCGTCCTCGCGCGGGCGCGCGCCGCCACAGCCGCAGGCGCACGGCCTGGCCGGGCTTCAGCATGGCGATCCGCGCAGAGCAGGTCCTGGGCGCCGCGCAAGGCCTTGCCGTTCACCTGCGTGATCACGTCGCCGCGCGCGACGCCCTGGGTGTCGGCGGGCTGCCCGGATAGACGCGCGACCAGCACCGAGCCCTCGGGTAGCGCCGACTGCTCGATCGCCTCGGCCGGTGATGTCGCGCGGCACGACGCCGATCCAGCCGCGCACGACCTTGCCGTCGCGGATGATCGCATCCACGACGCCGCGCACCAGGGCGACCGGAATCGCGAAGCCGATGCCCTCGATGCCCGCCTGGCGGCCGGCGATCGCGCTGTTGAGGCCGACCAGCTTGCCGCTGGCATCGACGAGCGCGCCGCCGGAATTGCCGAAGTTGATGGCGGCGTCGGTCTGGATGAAATTCTCGAACGTCGTGACGCCGAGCTGGCCGCGGCCGGTCGCGCTCACGATGCCCTGGGTCACGGTCTGCCCGAGCCCGAGCGGATTGCCGATCGCGAGCACCGGCTCGCCGACGCGCAGCCGGTCGGAACGGCCGAGCGGCATGATCGGCAGCGTGCCGAGGCCGATCTTGAGCACCGCGAGGTCCGTGTCCCGGTCGACGCCGACCAGGGTGGCGGGCGCCGCGCGCCCGTCCTTGAGCTGCACCTGGATCTGCGGCCGCGCGCGCGATCACGTGGTAGTTGGTGACGATGTGGCCGTGCACGTCGTAGATGATCCCGGAGCCGAGGCTGCGCTCGACGCGCTCGCGGTAGTCCGGCCAGACGTCGCCGAACAGCTGGGCGAATTGCGGCGGCAGGCCGGCGACATTCGGACCACGACCCGCCGTTCCGTATAAATGTTGACGACCGCCGGGGCGGTGGCGTCCACCGCATCCGCATAGCTCACGAACTGCGAGGGTGCGGGCGTCGGCAGCGTGTCTTCCGGCCGTTCGGAATCGGGTTCGCCGGTACTCACGGTCGGCGCCGACGTCGAGGGTGCGACTTCCGGCGCGGGCTTCAGCAACACCCAGGCGAGCGCGGCCGCAAGTCCCAGTGCGACCCAGGGCGAAATCCAGCGCAACCAGCCCGGCATGCCCGACATCGGCGCGGCGGCCTCCGAACGACCGTGTATCGCCGTGTATAATGCGGCAATCCCTCCAACGAACGAAAATCGACCGATGAGCGAAGCAATCGACAAGGGGCGGCGGCAGCTTCTGACCGCCGCAACCGCCCTGACGGGCGCCGTGGGCGTTGCGTTCGCCGCGATTCCGTTCCTTTCCTCCTGGAAGCCGAGCGCGCGCGCCAAGGCGCTCGGCGCCCCGGTCGAGATCGACATCAGCAAGCTCGAGCCGGGCGCCATGCTGAAGATCGAGTGGCGCGGCAAGCCGGTCCTGGTCGTGCGCCGCACGGCGGACATGATCGAAAGCATCGGCGCGCACGACGATCGCCTCGCGGACCCGGGCTCCGACAAGTCGAAGCAGCCGGAGTACGTCAAGAATCCGGCCCGCGCCATCAAGCCCGAGTACCTCGTCCTTCTCGGCGTCTGCACCCACCTCGGCTGCCTGCCGCAGAACCGCTTTGCGCCGGGCGCGAGCGAGGACGGCGTGCTGACCGCCGACTGGCCGGGCGGCTTCTTCTGCCCGTGCCACGGCTCCAAGTTCGACCTGTCCGGCCGCGTATTCGCCGGCGTGCCGGCGCCCACGAATCTCGAGATCCCGCCCTACAGCTTTGCCGATGAACACCACATCGTGATCGGCCTCGACCAGCCGGAGAACGCGTGATGGCGGGCCCGACGCCTGCGACCGCGCCCGCGAACGGCAAGCTCGCCCGGCTCGGCGCCTGGATCGACGAGCGCTTCCCGATGACGTCGCTGTGGAAGGAGCACATGTCCGAGTACATGGCTCCGAAGAACTTCAACTTCTGGTACTACTTCGGCTCGATCGCGCTGGTCGTGCTCGCGCTGCAGATCGTCACCGGCATCTTCCTGACGATGAGCTACAAGCCGTCCGCCACCGAGGCCTTCGGCTCGGTCGAGTACATCATGCGCGACGTCGAGTGGGGCTGGCTGATCCGCTACCTGCACTCGACCGGCGCCTCGGCCTTCTTCATCGTGGTCTACCTGCACATGTTCCGCGCGCTGCTGTACGGGTCGCACCGCAAGCCCGCGCGAGCTGCTGTGGATCTTCGGCGTGCTGATCTACCTCGCGCTGATGGCCGAGGCTTTCTTCGGCTACCTGCTCCCGTGGGGCAACATGTCCTACTGGGGCGCGCAGGTGATCGTGTCGCTGTTCGGCACGTTCCCGCTGATCGGCGACACGCTGATCGAGTGGATCCGCGGCGACTACTTCATCTCGGACATCACGCTGAACCGCTTCTTCGCGCTGCACGTCGTCGCGCTGCCGCTGGTGCTGATCTTCCTCGTCGTCGCGCACGTGCTCGCGCTGCACGAGGTGGGTTCCAACAACCCGGACGGCATCGAGATCAAGAAGACGAAGGGCCCGGACGGCCAGCCGCTCGACGGCATTCCGCTGCATCCGTACTACACGGTCAAGGACCTCTTGGGCCTCAGCGTCTTCCTGGTGCTGTTCGCCGCGCGTCGTCTTCTTTGCGCCGGAGATGGGCGGCCTGTTCCTCGAGGCGCCGAACTTCGAGCCGGCGAATCCGCTGCTCGACGCCCGAGCACATCGCGCCGGTGTGGTACTTCACGCCGTACTACGCGATCCTGCGCGCGATCCCGGCCTTTGCCGGCACCCAGGTCTGGGGCGTGCTGGTGCTGTTCGCCGCCGTGCTGCTGCTGTTCTTCGTGCCCTGGCTCGACCGGTCGCCGGTCAAGTCGATCCGCTACCGCGGCCCGATCTACAAGACCGCGCTGATGGTGTTCGCCGCGAACTTCATCATGCTCGGCTATTGCGGCCTGAAGCCGGCCGTCGCGCCGTTCACGACGATCTCGGTGATCGGCACGATCGTGTACTTCACGTTCTTCCTGGCGATGCCCTGGTACTCGCGCATCGACAGCACGAAGCCCGAGCCGGCGCGGGTGACGATGTGAGCTTCCTGCGCGCGCTCCTGCTGGCAGTCAGCGCGCCGTGCCGGCGATCGCGGATGCCGCGGCCGGCGGGCTACCCGTTGCAGCAGGCAAACGCCGACGTCTCGAACCTCGCCTCGCTGCAGCGCGGCGCGCGCAACTTCGTCAACTACTGCCTCGGCTGCCACTCGGCGAAGTACATGCGCTACAGCCAGCTCGCCGAGGACCTCGCGCTCACCGAGGACGAGCTGCGCACCAACCTGATGTTCACCGGCAGCGCGCGTCTACGACACGATGGACTCGGCGATGTCGGCCGACAAGGCGCGCCAGTGGTTCGGCAACGCGCCGCCCGACCTGTCGCTGATCGCGCGCAGCCGCGGGACGGATTACGTCTACACCTTCCTGCGCTCGTTCTACGAGGACCCGTCGCGGCCGACCGGCGTGAACAACGCCGTGCTGCCGGGGACCGCCATGCCGCACGTGCTCGCGCGGCTCCAGGGCCTGCAGCAGCCGCGCTACGAAAAGGCGACCGACGCGGACGGGCACCCGGTCGAGCACCTGGTCGGCCTCGAGCCGGGCGTGCCCGGCGACCTGCCGGCGGCGGCCTTCGACAGCTTCGTGCGCGACACCGTCGCCTTCCTCGAGTACGTCTCCGAGCCCACCAAGGCGAAGCGCCAGGCGCTCGGCGTCTGGGTGATCCTGTTCCTGCTCATGTTCACGGCGTTCACCTGGTTCCTCTACAAGGAATACTGGAAGGACGTGAAGTGAACCGCGCCGCGACCGCGATGAGGGCCTGAGCCCGTGGCAGCGGCGCCCACTCCCCGGCGGCCTTACCTCGTGCGCGCGATGCACGAGTGGATGACCGCGAACAACCAGACGCCGCACCTCGTGGTCGATGCCGGCCGTCGCCGCCGCCGAAGTGCCGCGCGCCTACGTGCGCGACGGGCGCATCACGCTGAACGTCAGCTGGCAGGCGACGCAGGGCCTCAAGCTCGGCAACGAGTGGATCGAATTCTCGGCGCGCTTCGGCGGCGTCGGCCAGCACGTACGCATCCCGGTCGCCTCGGTGCTCGGCATCTACGCCCGCGAGACCGGGCAGGGCATGCTGTTCCAGGACGAGGGCGAAACTCCGCCGCCGGCTGCCGGCTCCGGCGAGTCCAGCCCGCGGCCCAAGCTGCGCGTCGTCAAGTAACGGACGTTCAGGCGCACTGCGCGCGGGATCCGGCGGGGTGTCGCCTCGCTTCGCAAGAACTTTACGCTCCGCTCGGCGACACACCCGCCACCTCGCGCGCAGTGCGCGCGAACGTCAGAGACTGAACGCCGCGCGGATCAGGTCGCAGTGCAGGTTGTCGGCAGGGCCGCTGACTTCGACGACGTCGAAGCGTGCGGGAAATTTCGCCAGCGGCGGATTGGTTGCCAGCAGGACTGCGCGCTGCGCGGACGATGCGCGGCGCTTGGCCGTGCGTGATGCTGGCGGCGGCGCCGCCGTAGCGGTCGGAGGCGCGGTAGCGGACCTCGACGATCGCGAGCGACGTCGCCGTCCAGGCGACGAGGTCGAGTTCGCCGCCCCTGGCGCGGAAATTCGTCGTGAGGATGCGGTAGCCCAGCCGCTCCAGGTGGCGCGCCGCCGCCGTCTCGGCCGCACGGCCGAGCTCGAGATGCGGCGCCGTGCTCACGGGGCTCGGCGGCAGCGGGGCGGGCGGCGGCCAGGGCGAGACGCGCCCGCCGACGATCTGCGCCCAGTCGAGTTCGCGGCGCACGCGGCCCTGCGCGTCCACGGTGAGGCGGCCGGTGACGCCGGGCAGCGGGCCGAGGCTGCCGCTGCGCATGCGCGGCAGCTCGTTGGATCAGCCGGTACGCGTCGTAGCCGAAGGCGTACAGCCGCGAGAGCTGGCCGCCGCGGCCCGGGAACGCGCGATCGGCCGAGTCGCGCGCGCCGCCCGCGGCCCCATCGGGTCGAGCACCCACGGCATGTCGGGGAAGATCACGCCGTCGAGGTCGACGATTGCCCGCGCCGGCCGGGTCGTAGACGTGTCGGAGATCGCGTACATGGGCAGCGCGCTCGCGTAGTTGAAGCGCAGCTGCGTGCGGATCAGCCGGCCGTGCACCGGCTGCGCGGCGACGAAGACGAACTGCGCGTCGGACCGCGGGCTGCTGCCGCGCTGGCCGGTCGTGCGCAGCAGGCGGCGCAGCATCTCGTTGAAGTCCGCGGTGGACGGCACGTAGTCCGCCTGGTCCACGACCTGGCCGCCCGCGGCCGCGAATTCCTCGGCGAACGCCGTTGCGACGCGGCGGCCCCAGTCCGATTGCGGCGCGAGCGTCACGCCGCTCGTGCGCCCGTCCGCGGCGATGCGCCGCGCCGCGAGCCGCGCCTCGTCCTCGGGCGACAGCGCGTACTGGTAGAACCGGTCCGGCACCTGCACGTCGTCCGGCAGGAAGTTGAGCGCGAGCGTCGTCGCGCGGCCGTCGGCGAGCGTCGCGAGCGCCGCGACTTCCTCGCGCGTCAGCGGACCGACGACGAAGTCGCTGCCGTCCGCGAGCGCCTGCAGGTACGCCGAGGGCGCATCGCGCTCAGCGACGTCGTAGACGCGGACTCGCGGCCGTGCCGTGCCGCCGTCGTCGTAGTAGGCGCCGAGGAAGCCGTCGCGCACCGCGCTGCCGGCGGCTGCCGCGCTTCCCGAGAGCGGCAGCAGCAGCGCGACCTGCCGCGGCTGGCCGCCCGGCGTTGCCGGCTCGCTCCGGCGACGCCTTTCCACAGCGATTCGCTCGCCGGGATGCGTCGGGTAACGGCTGCGCCAGGCCTGCAGCCGGCGCTGTGTGCCGAGCGCGCCGGACTGCGCAGTCGGCCAGGATGCGGCCGAGCTCGAGCCAGCCGGCGAGCGACCGGGTCCGCACCCGCGGGCGGCCGTGCGTCGGCGCCGCGCAGATCGCGCCCTGGATGCCGTCGACGATCATGCGCTGGTTCGCCTGGCGGTCGGCGGTGCCCGATGAGCAGCTTGTCCCGCGCGCCAGAGCTGGTGACGCGCGTCCGCCACCCTGCAGGCTGCCGAACTGCACGCGCGCGCGCGTCGCGAGCGTCGCGGCATCGTCGCCGGTGATGCCGCGCAGGATCTCTGCGGCGCGTGCCGTGTCGCCGCGCGCGAGCGCGACTCTCCGCCTCGAGCCGCCGCTGCTCGCGCGTGTCCGCCGCGGCGAGCGGTGGCAGCGACGTTTGCGATTGCGTTCTCGGCGGCGTCGACTTTGCGAACGCCTGCAGCCATTCGCGCGCGGCCGCGAGCCAATAGCGCATTGACCGCGTCCGCCGGTGCGGCGCGTGCCGCCGCCTCGTAGCCCTCGGCGGCGCCCGCGTGGTCGCCCTCGCGCGCGAGGTCGCGCGGCGCGCTCCGCCGGGATCGGCGCCGCCGGGCGAAGGCAGGCCCGGTCACCTGGCAGGCGGCGAGGCAGGCGGCGAGCGACTGCCGTGGCGGCCATCCTGGCGAGCCGGAGTTTCGCTTGCATCGGCAGCGGCCCTTGGCGAGGATCGTCCGACCGCCCGCGGCGGTCGGGGAGGACATCTATAGGAACCTCCGATTTGCGCGCGCGCAGCGCGCCTCATGCGCGGGCACTTCGGAGTTCCATGGCCGTACCAGGCGTGCTTTACGTCGTCGCGACGCCGATCGGCAACTGGGCGACATTTCTGCGCGTGCGCGCGAGATTCTCGCCGGGGCATCCGCCGTCGCCGCCGAGGACACGCGCCACAGCGGACGCCTGCTGCGCGAGCTCGGCCTCGAGCGGCCGCTCGTCTCGCTGCACGAGCACAACGAGCGCGCGCGCGTCGCGGAACTCGTCGCCCGGCTGCAGCGGCGGCGAGAGCATCGCCCTGGTTTCCGATGCCGGCACGCCGCTCGTCAGCGACCCGGGTTACCTGCTCGTCTCCGCGGCCGCGGCGGCGGGCATCGTCGTTTCGCCGGTGCCGGGCCCGAGCGCCGCGATCGCGGCGCTGTCCGCGTCGGGACTGCCGTGCGACCGTTTCTGCTTCGAGGGATTCCTGCCCGCGCGCGCCGCGGCGCGCGCCGGCGGCTCACCGAGCTCGCCGCGGAAACCGCGCACGCTCGATCCTGTACGAAGCGCCGCACCGCATCGCGGAGTGCCTCGAGGACCTCGCGGCGGCCTGCGGCGCGAGCGCCGTGCCTGCATCGCGCGCGAACTGACCAAGCGCTTCGAGACTTTCTATCGCGGCGACGCTCGCGCGAGCTCGCCGAACGCGCGCAAGGCAGACACCGACATCGCGCGCGGCGAGTCCGTGATCCTCGTCGAGGGTGCGCCGGCCGCCGAGCCGGGCGCGGCGGAGCTCGACGCGACGCTGGCCGTGCTGCTGCGCCACCTGCCGCCGTCAACGGCCGCGGCCGCAGCCGCCAGCCTCACCGGCGTGCGGCGCGCGGACGCCTACGCGCGGGCGCTCGCGCTCACCAAGGACCCGCGGCGGCGAAGTGACTTGAGGCGGGGCGCCTGGCGCACTAAGGTGTACGCGGGAGTCGGCCAGGCAATCGCTGCGTCCGCAAGGGCGTGGAGGAAAGTCCGGGCTCCACAGGGCACGGCGCCAGGTAACGCCTGGGGGGCGCGAGCCCACGGAAAGTGCAACAGAAAATACACCGCCCAAGCGCGCGCAAGCGTGACGGTAAGGTTGAAATGGTGCGGTAAGAGCGCACCGCGTCGACGGCAACGGCGACGGCAAGGCAAACCCCGCCGGGAGCAAGGCCAAATAGGGAAGCGTGCGGCGCAGGCCGCAGCGCGCGGCCCGCGCGTGCTTCCGGGTAGGCTGCTCGAGGTGCGCGGCGACGTGCATCCCAGAGGAATGATTGCCCACGACAGAACCCGGCTTACCGGCCGACTCCCACTTTTTTCCCCACCCTGATTAAAAAAACAGTGGTTTTCCTGACAAATCGCCGTAGAGAAGCTACCGTAAGTCCCTGATTTGAAGGTGCGAAGACTAACTTGACCGGGCGATCTCGTCATATCGTCTAAGTGACTGATACGTCACAAATTTTTTCAGCTCGAAACCGTTGACCCACCCCCAAGGCCTGCCTATAGTGGCAGCAAGTGGGAGAAAGTGGGGGGGAATGGGACAACGTCCCGTTTCAATACGTGTTTCGCGGCGCAACCAAAGTCACCCTCGATGCGAAGGGCCGGATGGTCATTCCCACCCGGTATCGCGAACGCCTGGCCGGAGCGCGGCGACGCGCGGCTGGTGGTGACGATCGACCGCGACCAGTGCCTGCTGATCTACCCGCTGCCTGAGTGGGAAGAAATCGAACGCAAGCTGATGCGACTGCCGACCCTGAACGAGCACGCACGGCGCCTGCAGCGGCTGATGGTCGGTTACGCGACCGACGTCGAGCTCGACGGTCACGGGCGCCTGTTGTTGCCGCCGACGCTGCGCGGATTCGCGCACCTCGAACGCAACGCAATGCTGATCGGGCAGGGCAATCGCTTCGAGCTGTGGGACGAGCAGCGCTGGGAAGAGCGTCGCGAGCAGTGGCTGAACGGCGAGGAATCGCCGACGTCGCTGCCGGCGGAACTGGGTTCCCTCTCGCTGTGACAGGTGTGCCCCTGCGAGGAACCTTTCCGCGGGGAACACGCGCCGGTGCTCCGGAACGCAGCGATCGACTCGCTCGCGATCCGGGCCGACGGCTGCTACGTGGACGCGACATTCGGTCGCGGTGGTCATGCCGGGGAAATCCTCGGCCGGCTCGGTGACGAGGGGAAGTTGGTTGCCATCGATCGCGATCCGGAGGCCGCAGCGGCGGCCGCCGTACTCTTTCCACGGCGACACGCGCGCGCGCTTCGTGCGCGCACGCTTCTCCGGAGCTCGCGCAGCACGTCGCGCCGGCGAGCGTCGACGGGATCCTGTTCGACCTCGGCGTCTCCTCGCCGCAACTCGACGAGGCGCGGCGCGGCTTCAGCTTCATGCGGGACGGCCCGCTCGACATGCGCATGGACCCGGATTCCGGCGTCGAGCGCCGCCGGATTTCCTGGCGACGCGCCGACGAGCGCGAGATCGCGACCGTGATCGCGCGCCTCGGCGAGGAGCGCCATGCCAGGCGCATCGCGCGCGCGATCGTCGCCGCGCGCGCTTCGGGCGCCGATCGAGACGACCGGCCGCCTCGCGGGCATCGTCGCCGCCGCGGTGCCCGGGCGCGAGCCCGGCCGGCACCCGGCGACGCGCACCTTCCAGGCGCTGCGCATCCACGTCAACGACGAGCTCGCCGAGATCGAGCGCGCACTGCCGCAGGCGGTCGAGGCGCTGCGGCCCGGCGGGCGCCTGGTCGTCATCAGCTTCCATTCGCTCGAGGACCGCATCGTCAAGCGCTTCATGCGCTCGGCCAGCCGCGAGGACCCGGCCTTCGCAGACCTGCCGCAGCTGCCGGCGTCCGCGCGCCCGCGCATGAGGCTCGTCGGGCGCGCGACCTTCGCCGACGAAACGGAAGTCGCGCGAAACCCGCGCGCGCGCAGTGCCGTGATGCGCGTCGCCGAGAGGCTGCCCGCATGAGCCGGCGCTGGATCCTGGTCGGCCTGCCGCTGCTGTGGGTCGCGGTGCTCGCGTCGGCCGTCGCCGTCGTGCGCGCGCGCCACGAGTCGCGCACGCTGTTCGTCGAGCTCGAACGCCTGTCCGCCGAGCGCGACGCGCTCAACATCGCCTGGAGCCAGCAGCAGCTCGAGCAGAGCGTCGTGGTCGAACCCGGCCTTCGTCGAGCAGGTCGCCGTCGAACCGGCGCCAGATGAAGTTCGCCACGCCCGACGAAGTGCGGATCGTGGCGCCATGAGGCGGCGCGACGGCGAGATCGAGTTCGACGCGCGGCAGTTCCGCGGCCGCGCGCGCATGCTGGCCGGGCTTCCTCGCGCTGACCGCGCTGGTGCTGATCGGCCGCTCGATGCAGCTGCAGGTCTTCGACCGGCAGTTCATCGAGAAGCAGGCCGACATGCGCCACGCGCGAACGGCGAAGCTGGTCGCGCACCGCGGCGCGATCGTCGACCGCTTCGGCGAGCCGCTCGCGGTCAGCTCGCCGGTCGACACCGTGTGGGTCAACCCGCCCGAGTTCGCGGAGGCGGGCGAGGGCATCGCGACGCTGGCGCGCGCACTCAAGCTCAACCGCCAGTGGCTCGACCAGCGCGTCACCAGCAACCTCGACCGGGATTTCCTCTACGTCGCGCGCCACCTCGAGCCCGACGAGGCAGACGCGGATCCGCAAGCTCGAGATTCCCGGCGTCTACTTCCAGCGCGAATACAAGCGCTTCTACCCGAACGGCGAGGTCACCGGGCACCTGCTCGGCTTCACCAACCTCGACGAAGCGGGGCACGAGGGGCTCGAGTACGCCTACGACCGTTCGCCTGGCCGGCGTCGACGGCGCGAAGCGCGTGATCGTCAGACGGCCGTGGCCGGTGATCCAGAACGTCGAGGTGCTGAGGGCGCCGGTGCAGGGCGAGGACTTCGTCACCAGCATCGACCTGCGCATCCAGTACCTGGCCTACCGCGAGCTGAAGTCGGCGATCCGCAAGCACAGCGCGCGCGCGGGGACCGTGATCGTGCTCGACATCGCGACCGGCGAAGTGCTCGCGATGGTCAACCAGCCGTCGTTCAACCCGAATGACCGCACCCAGTACGAGGTTTCCCGCTACCGCAATCGCGCGGTGACCGACATCTTCGAGCCGGGCTCGAGCATCAAGCCATTCGTCATCGCGGCGGCGCTGGCCTCCGGCAGGTACAGCGCGGGCAGCATGATCGACGCCACGCCCTTCAAGGTCGGTTCGCACCTCATCCGCGACCACCACGACCTCGGCACGATCGACCTCGGCCAGGTGCTCGCACGCTCGAGCAACGTCGGGTTGGCGAAGATCGCGCTGTCGCTCGACAAGACCCAGATGCACGACTCGTTGCAGGGCCTCGGCTTCGGCGAGGTCACCGAGAGCGGATTTCCCGGCGAGTCCGCCGGGCTCCTCTCGAGCACGGCGAACTGGAGCGCGATCAACATCGCGACCATGGCCTACGGCTACGGGCTGTCGGTCACGCCGCTGCAGCTCGTCCAGGCTTACGCGACGATCGGCGCCTTCGGCCAGCACCGCCCGATCACGTTCCGCCACATCGAGGGCGCACCGGCGGGCGAGCGCGTGATGACCACGCGCGTGGCCCGCGACCTGATCGGCCTGCTCGAAGAAGCCGTCACGCCGGCCGGCACCGGCGCCAAGGCCGCGGTGGCCGGCTACCGCGTCGCCGGCAAGACCGGCACGGCCTGGAAGTCCGTACCGGGCGGCTATTCGAAGGACCGCTACCTCGCCACGTTCGGCGGCGTCGTGCCTGCAAGCGCCCCGCGGCTCGCGGTGCTCGTCATGGTGGACGAGCCGCAGGGCGCCTTCTACTACGGCGGCGACGTCGCGGCGCCCGTCTTCTCGGCCGTCGCTTCGGGCGCGTTGCGCCTGATGTCGGTCGCGCCGGACGACCTCGCGCGCGTGACGCCCATCGGCCGTGTCGGCGAGGCGCCATGAGCGACGGCATTCGCCTCGACGAGCTGCTCGCGGGGATCGCGCCGGCGCCGCAGGTGGCGATCGCGGGCCTCACGCTCGATTCGCGCGCGGTCGGCGCGGGCGACGCATTCGTCGCACTGCAGGGCGGCCGCGGGCACGGGCTCGAACACGCGGCGGAAGCCGCTGCGCGCGGCGCGCGCGCGATCCTCTGGGACCCCGCGGAAGGGCGGGAGCCCGGCGCGGCGGACGCGGAGGTTCCATTCGTCGCGGTGACGGCGCTGCGCGACCGCCTCGGCGGCATCGCGGATCGCTTCTACGGCATGCCGTCTTCGCGGCTCACCGTCGCGGGCGTCACCGGCACCAATGGCAAGACGACCTGCGCCTGGCTGCTCGCGTCGGCGGTCGAGCGCCTCGCGCGTCGCGGCGCCTACCTCGGCACGCTCGGTGCGGGATTTCCGCCGCGAGTGGCGGGCGGGGAGCTGACGACGCCGGACGTCATCTCGCTGCACCGGCAGCTGCGCTCGCTCGCGGACGCCGGCGCGAGTCACGTCGCGATGGAAGTGTCCTCGCACGCGCTCGACCAGCGCCGTGTCGACGCCGTGCGCCTGCGCGTCGCCGCGTTCAGCAACCTCTCGCGCGACCACCTCGACTACCACGGCACGATGGAGCGCTATGCCGAGGCGAAGGCGCGGCTGTTCCGGCTGCCGGGCCTCGAACACGCCGTGATCAACGTCGGCGACCCGGTTGGCGCCCGTTTTGCCGCGGCGCTGCCGGCGGGCGTCGAGCTGACCGCGGTCGCCGTCGGCGGCGACGCGCCCGCGGCTGCGCGCTTCGTGCACGTCGGCCGGATACAGGCCGCGGACCGCGGCCTCGAACTCGACATCCGCGGTCACTTCGGCGAGCGGCGCCTCAGCTCTCCGCTGATCGGCGCGTTCAACGCCGAGAACCTCGCGGTCACGCTCGGCGTGCTGCTGGCCTGGCAGTTCGACGTGGACGCGTCGCTCGCGGCGCTCGCCGAATGCAGTTCGCCGCCGGGCCGCATGGAAGGCTACCGCCTGCCGAACGGCGCGCTCGCGGTCGTCGACTATGCGCACACGCCGGACGCGCTCGCCAAGGCGCTCGCCGCGGTGCGCGCGCACGCGCGCGGCCGCGTGCTGGTCGTGTTCGGCTGCGGCGGCGAGCGCGATCCCGGCAAGCGCGCGCTGATGGGCGAGGCGGCCGAGCGGCTCGCCGACCGCGTCGTCGTCACCGACGACAACCCGCGCGGCGAGGACGCCGAGCGCATCGTCGCGATGATCCTCGACGGCATGCGGGAGCCCTGCTCGCGCGCTCGTCGAACGCGACCGCGCGCGCGCGATCGATGCAGCGATTGCCGAGGCCAGGCCCGGCGATGCGGTGCTGATCGCGGGCAAGGGGCACGAGGACTACCAGATCGTCGGTCGCGAGCGCCGCGCCTTCAGCGACCGCGAGCGCCTGCGCGAGCGCGCAGGCGGTGTCGCGTGAAGGGACGGCTCGGCGACGTCGCCGCGGCCGTGGGCGGGCGCCTCGTCGGCGCCGATGCGGCATTCGCGGGCGTCTCCACCGATTCGCGCACGATCGAGGCCGGCATGCTGTTCGTGGCGCTCGCCGGCGAGCGCTTCGACGGCAATGCCTTCGTCGCGGCCGCGGCCGCGCGCGGCGCTGCGGGCGCCGTGGTCTCGAAGCCCGCCGATGGCGGACTGTCGCAGGTCGTCGTTGGTGACACGCAGGCGGCCCTCACCGCGCTCGCCGCCGCCTGGCGCGCACAGAGCGGCGCCCTGGTGCTCGGCGTCGGCGGCAGCAACGGCAAGACGACCACCAAGGAACTGCTGGCCGCGATCCTCGCCGGCGCGGGACCGACGCTCGCGACCCGCGGCAACCTCAACAACCACATCGGCGTGCCGCTGACGCTGCTCCGCCTCGAGCCGGCGCATCGCCATGCCGTGATCGAGATGGGCGCCAACCACCCGGGCGAGATCGCCGCGCTCGCCGCGCTCGCGAAGCCCGCGATCGCGCTGGTCACGAACGCCGGCGACGAGCACCTCGAGGGCTTCGGCGACCTCGCCGGCGTCGCCCGCGCCGAGGGCGAGATGTTCGCGGGCCTCGACGCCGGCGGCACGGCCGTCATCAATGCCGACGACCCGTTCGCGGAGCTGTGGCAGTCGATGGCACCGCGCGGCGCGCGCATCCTGCGCTTCGGCATCGAGGCGGACGCGGACGTGCGCGCCGAGGGGATCGCGGGCCGCATCGAGGGCGGCGCCTTCGTCACCGCGTTCACGCTCGCGGTCGGCGGCGAAAAGGCGCGGGTCCGGCTGCCGCTGGCCGGCCGCCACAACGTGTCGAACGCGCTCGGCGCAGCGGCCGCCGCCCATGCCGCGGGCGTCGCGCTGCCCATGATCGTCGCGGGGCTCGAGCGCATGCGTCCGGTCTCCGGCCGGCTGCAGCTGAAGCCGGGCCTGCGCGGCTCCTGGGTGATCGACGACTCCTACAACGCCAACCCGAGCTCGGTGCGCGCCGGCATCGACGTGCTCGCCGCACTGCCGGGCGAACACTGGCTCGTGCTCGGCGAGATGGCCGAACTCGGCGACGAAACGGTCCCGAGCCACTCCGGCGTCGGCGACTACGCGCGGCGCGCGGGCATCACCCGACTGTTCGCCGTGGGCGCGGCGGCGCGCTACGCCGCGGATGCCTTCGGTGCGCGCGCGAGCTGGTATGCGGACGCGCCGGAACTGGCTGCGGCGCTGGCCGCGAGCCTCGAGTCCGGCGTGACCCTGCTGGTGAAGGGATCGCGGGTCAATCGCCTGGAGCGCGTGGTCGAGCGGCTGGTGGCGCCGCTGCCAGTTGCAGGCAACGGGAACTGAGGGAGCGGGGACCGCATGCTGTTAGACCTGTTCGCCTGGCTGTCCGAGTACTACGGCGGATTCCGCGTCTTCGGCTACCTGACGCTGCGCGCGATCTTTGCCGCGCTGACCGCGCTCACCATCGCGCTCTTCGTCGGTCCGACCATGATCCGCATGCTCGCCGCGCGCCAGATCGGGCAGGTCGTGCGCGACGACGGTCCCGGCTCGCACCTCGGCAAGAAGGGCACGCCGACGATGGGCGGGGCGCTGATCCTGATCGCCGTCACGGCCGGGACGCTGCTGTGGTCAGACCTCACCAACCGCTACGTCTGGATCGCCATCACCGTCACGCTCGCCTTCGGCCTGATCGGTTTCTACGACGACTACCTGAAACTCGTCGTGCGCGACCCGCGCGGGCTCGCCGCGCGCTGGAAGTACCTCTGGCAGTCGCTGGCGGGCCTCGCCGCGGCGCTCGCGCTCTGGCAGACGGCGGATTCCCCGGCCGCGACATCGCTCTACGTGCCGTTCTTCAAGAACGTCGTGCTGCCGATGGGCGCAGCCGCCTTCGTCGTCCTCACGTACTTCGTCATCGTCGGCAGCAGCAACGCCGTCAACCTGACCGACGGCCTCGACGGGCTCGCGATCATGCCCTGCGTGATGGTCGCGGGGGGCCTCGCGGTGTTCGCCTACGTGACGGGGCGCGTCGACTTCGCCGCCTACCTGCAGATCCCGTACGTGCCCGGGGCAGGGGAGATGCTGATCTTCTGCGCGACCATCGTCGGCGCCGGCCTCGGCTTCCTCTGGTTCAACACCTATCCGGCGCAGGTCTTCATGGGCGACATCGGCGCGCTCGCCCTCGGCGCCGCGCTCGGAGTCGTCGCCGTGATCGTGCGCCAGGAAATCGTGCTCGCGATCATGGGCGGCCTGTTCGTGCTCGAGACCGTCTCCGTGATCCTGCAGGTGGCGTCATTCCGGCTGCGCGGCAAGCGCATCTTCCGCATGGCGCCGATCCACCACCACTACGAGCTGAAGGGCTGGGCCGAGCCGAAGGTCATCGTCCGCTTCTGGATCATCTCGTTCATGCTGGTCCTCATCGGGCTGGCGACGCTGAAGCTCCGTTGATGCAGCAGGCCAGCCGCACACCGCGCAGCGTGATCGTCGGCCTCGGCCGCACCGGCGTGTCGGCGGCCCGGCACCTGGCCGCGCGCGGGCACCGGCTCGTCGTCACCGACTCGCGTGCGCATCCGCCCGGCCTCGCGGAGCTGCGCCGGCTCGTGCCAGAGGCGGCGACCGCGCTCGGCGGCTTCGACCCGGCGGTGCTCGAGGGTGCGGACCAGGTCGTCGTCTCGCCCGGCGTCTCGCTTGCCGAGCCCTTCCTGCGCAAGGCGGCAGCGCAGGGGCTCGATCTCGTCGGCGACATCGAGTTGTTCGCGCGCGAGGCCGGCGGCCGTGTCGTCGGCATCACCGGCACGAACGGCAAGAGCACGGTCACCACGCTGGTCGGGGCGTTTGCAGAGGCCGCCGGGCTCGAGGTGCGCGTCGGCGGCAACCTCGGCGAACCCGCGCTCGACCTGCTCGACGGTCCGCCGGCCGCGATGTACGTGCTCGAGCTTTCCTCGTACCAGCTCGAGACCACCTGGTCGCTGCAGCCGGAAGCGGCCGCGGTGTTGAACGTCAGCCCGGACCACCTCGACCGTTACGCGACTTCGCCGAATACGCCGCGGCCAAGGCGCGCATCTTCGAGCGCGCGGCGACCGCCGTCGTCAACCTCGACGACCGCATCGTCGTGCGCATGCCGCGCCCGGGACAGCGCAGCGTCGGCTTCAGCCTGCGCCGTGCCGACGCGGACTTCCGGCTGTTGCGGCAAGCCGGTGACGACTGGCTGGCCGAGGGCGCCGAGCCGATCCTGCCGCTGGCTGCGCTCGCGCTGCCGGGGCGCCACAACGCCGCGAACGCGCTCGCCGCGCTCGCTGTCGGCAGCGTCTGCGGTTTCCCGCGCGCGGCGATGGCCGGCGTGCTGCAGAGCTTCCGCGGCCTGCCGCATCGCACCGAGCGCGTGCGCGACCTGCGGGGCGTCGCGTGGATCGACGACTCGAAGGGCACCAACGTCGGCGCGACCGTCGCGGCGATCGACGGCCTCGACGCCCCGCTCGTCCTGATCGCGGGCGGGGACGGCAAGGGCCAGGACTTCGCGCCGCTCGGCCTCGCCTGCCAGGGCAAGGTGAAGCAGGCGATCCTGATCGGACGCGACACGCCGCTCATCGCTGCCGCGCTCGAGGGCCGCTGCCCGGTTTCGTTCGCGGCCACGATGGAAGCGGCAGTCGGCGCTGCCGCGGCCGTCGCGCGCGCGGGCGACACGGTGCTGCTGTCGCCGGCCTGCGCGAGCTTCGACATGTTCCGCGACTACGCGCATCGCGGTGACGCCTTCGCGGCGGCGGTGCGGGAGCTGCCGGAATGAGCACCACCCGCGCGGCATTGCAGTATTCGCGCTCGGCCGGCCGCCAGCAGCGGCTCGCGCTCGACCCGGTGATCCTCGTCACCGTATTCGGGCTGCTGCTCGCCGGCCTCGTGATGGTGTCGTCCGCCTCGCTGAACGTCGCGGAGGGACTGACCGGCGATCCGTACTATCACTTCGAGCGCCAGCTTTTCTCGGTGCTGCTCGGCTGCGCTTTCGGCGGCGCCATGCTGATCATGCCGATCGCCACGTGGAAGCGATTCGCGCCGTGGCTGCTGGTCGTGAGCTTCGCGCTGCTGGTCCTGGTCCGCATTCCGGGCATCGGCCACGAGGTCAACGGGGCCTGGCGCTGGATCCGGATCGGTCCGCTGAACTTCCAGCCCTCCGAGATCGCGCGCTGGTTCCTCGTCACTTACATCGCGATCTTCGCCGTGCGTCACCAGACCGAACTGCGCAGTTCGGCACAGGGATTCTTCAAGCCGCTCGCGGTCCTCGTCGCCGCCGCCGGCCTGCTCCTCGCCGAGCCCGACTTCGGCGCCGCCGTCGTGCTCTGCGTGACCGGCGCGGCCGTGCTGTTCGTCGCCGGTGCCCGGCTGCGTGACTTCCTGATGGTCTGCGGCGGCGGAGCCCTGGCCATCGCGCTGCTGGTGCTGACGAGCGGCTACCGCTCGCGCCGGCTCACCGTGTTCCTCGATCCGTGGAACGAGCCCTTCGACGCCGGCTTCCAGCTCACGCAGTCGCTGATCGCGATCGGCCGCGGCGAATGGTTCGGCGTCGGCCTCGGCTCGAGCATCCAGAAGCTCTTCTACCTGCCCGAGGCGCACACCGACTTCGTGTTCGCCGTGCTGGCCGAGGAGTTCGGCCTGCTCGGCGTGCTCGTCGTCGTGTTCGCCTTCCTGGTGCTGATGCTGCGGAGCCTGCGCCTCGCGCGCATCGCCGCGGACGCGGGGATGCCGCTGCACGCCTGCATCGCGGCGGGCTTCGGCGTGTGGATCGGCCTGCAGGCATTCCTGAACATGGGCGTGAACCTCGGCCTCCTGCCGACCAAGGGCCTCACGCTGCCGCTGCTCTCGTACGGCCGCTCGAGCATGCTGGTCACGCTGGCCTGGATCGGCATGGTGCTGCGCGTGCATCACGAGGTCGTCGCCTCCGGCAAGAGCGCGATTCCACCCGAGGGGCGTGCGCCGTGAGCCGGACCGTGATGATCATGGCGGGCGGCACCGGCGGCCACGTGTTCCCGGCGCTCGCGATCGCCGAGGCGCTGCGTGCCACGCGCGACATCGTCTGGCTCGGCACCGAACGCGGCATCGAGGCGCGGCTGGTGCCTGCCGCCGGCTACCCGGTGGAGTGGATCGAGGTCGAGGGTCTGCGCGGCAAGGGACTCGGCCGCTGGCTCACCGCGCCGGTCCGGCTCTTCAAGGCCGTCGCGCAGGCGCGGCAGGCCCTCAAGCGGCGTCGCCCCGGCGTCGTGCTGGGACTCGGCGGCTTCGCCTCCGGGCCGGGCGGCGTCGCGGCCTGGCTCGCGGGTGCGCCGCTGGTGATCCACGAGCAGAACGCGGTCGCCGGCCTCACCAACCGCTGGCTCGCGCGTGTCGCGGCCTTCATCGCCGAGGGTTTCCCGGGCAGCTTTCCGGCCACGCAGCACGCGATCTACGTCGGCAATCCCGTGCGGCCGGAGATCGCTGCGTTGCCGCCGCCGCGCCAGCGCTTCGCGTCGCGCAACGGCCCGATGCGCCTGTTCGTGTTCGGCGGCAGCCAGGGCGCCACGGCGCTCAACCGGCTGGTGCCCGCGGCGGTCGCGATGCTGCCGGAATCGCGCCGTCCCTGGGTGCTGCACCAGACCGGCGAAAAGGATCGCGAGGCGACTGAGGCGGCCTACCGTGCCGCCGGCATCCAGGCCGAAGTGCGGGCGTTCGTCGACGACATGGCGGCGGCCTACGCGAACGCAGACCTCGTGATTTCGCGCTCGGGTGCTTCGACCGTCGCCGAGCTCGCGGCTGTCGGTGTCGGCGCCATCCTCGTGCCGTATCCCGCCGCTGTCGACGATCACCAGACGCGCAACGCCGAGTGGCTCGGGCGCGTGAGTGCAGCGCAAGTCGTCTCGGAAACGGGCCTGACGGCGCCCGAACTCGCCAACCGCCTGGCAACGCTCTTCGGCAACGGGCGCTCGCGGCTCCTCGCCATGGCGGATGCGGCGCGGGCCCTCGCCGTGACCGACGCCGCGCGCCGCGTTGCGGACCTCTGCCTGCAGGCGGAAGGCGGGCGCACATGAGCGACCGCATGCGGCGCGTGAACCTCATTCACCTGATCGGCATCGGCGGCGCCGGCATGGGCGGCATCGCCGAAGTGCTGGTGAACCTCGGCTATGCCGTGCAGGGCTCGGACCTGCGTGCGAACGCGGTGACCGCACGCCTGGCGAAGATGGGCGTGCGGATCTTCGTCGGCCACGCAGGCGGGGCAGGTGGCGGGCGCGAGCGTGGTGGTCGTGTCGTCGGCCGTGGCGCCGGAGAACCCCGAGCTCGTCGCAGCCATCGCCGCGCGTGTCCCGGTCGTGCGCCGCGCCGAGATGCTCGGCGAACTGATGCGCTTCCGGCAGGGCATCGCCGTCGCCGGCACGCACGGCAAGACGACGACCACGAGCCTCGTCGCCTCGGTCCTCGCCGAGGGCGGCCTCGACCCGACCTTCGTGATCGGCGGGCTCCTGAAGAGCGCCGGCAGCAACGCCAAGCTCGGCACCAGCCGCTACCTCGTCGCCGAGGCGGACGAGAGCGACGCCTCGTTCCTGCACCTGCAGCCGGTGATCGCGATCGTCACCAACATCGACAACGACCACCTCGGCACGCACGGCGGCGATTTCGAGAAGCTCAAGCAGAGCTTCGTCGAGTTCCTGCACAACCTCCCGTTCTACGGCCTCGCCGTGCTGTGCAGCGACGACGAGGTCGTGCGCGAGGTCCTGCCGCAGGTCGGCCGCCCGACCGTGCGCTACGGACTCGGCGAGGACGCCGACATCCGCGCCGTGGCGCTCGCGCGCGAGGGCGGCACCACGCGGTTCCAGGCCCTGCGTCCGGGACGCGCGCCGCTCGCCGTCGAGCTGAACCTGCCGGGCACCCACAATGTGCGCAATGCCCTCGCCGCGATCGCGGTCGCGACCGAGCTCGAGGTCAGCGACGACGCGATCCAGCGAGCGCTCGCCGGCTTCCAGGGCATCGGCCGCCGGCTCGAGTTCCTGGGCGACGTGGCGACGAAAGCCGGGCGCATCACGCTGGTCGACGACTACGGCCATCACCCGACCGAGATCGAGGCGACCATCGACGCCGTGCGCCAGGGCTGGCCGGGCCGGCGCCTGGTGCTCGCCTTCCAGCCGCACCGTTTCACGCGCACGCGCGACCTGATCGACGACTTCGGCCGCGCGCTCTCGGCCGCGGACGCGCTGCTCGTGACCGAGGTTTACGCCGCCGGCGAGGAGCCGATCGCGAACGCCGACGGGCGCGCGATCTGCCGTGCCGTGCGTGGCCGCGGCCGCCTCGAGCCCGTGTTCGTCGAGGACGTGCGCGAACTGCCGGCCGCGCTTGCCGGCGTCATCGCCGACCGCGACGTGGTGCTCACGATGGGCGCGGGCAGCATCGGCGCAGTGGCGCACGAGCTGCCGGGCAAGCTCGGCGTCACCAGCGCGAGGGCCGGGCGATGAGCCGCTTCGCCATCGCCCCGGAATTCGAGGAACGCGTGCGCCGCGACGAGCCGATGTCGCGCCACACGTCCTGGCACGTCGGCGGTCCGGCCGATGCCTGGTTCACGCCGCGCGACGTCGAGGACCTCTCGGCCTTCCTGCGGGCGCTGCCCGCGGACGTCCCGGTCACCTGGGTCGGGCTCGGCAGCAACCTCCTCGTCCGCGACGGCGGCATCCGCGGCGCCGTGATCTCGGTGCACGGCATCCTGAATTCGCTCGAGCGCGTGGGCGCGGACGGCGTGCGCGCGGAGGCCGGCGTGCCGTGCGCGCGGCTCGGCCGCCAGTGCGCGAAGTGGCTGATCGGGCCCGCCGACTTCTTCGCCGGCATCCCGGGCACGGTCGGCGGCGCGCTCGCGATGAACGCGGGCGCCTGGGGCGGCGAGACCTGGCCGCGCGTGGTCGAGGTCGAGACCATCGACCGCGCGCGGTGACCGCCATCGCCGCGCGGCCTCCGAGTACCGCTACGGCTACCGCAGCGTGACGCCGCCGGTCGCGGGCGAGTGGTTCCTGGCGGCGACCTTCCGCTTCGAGCCGCGCGCCGATGCGAGCACCGACTCGATCAAGAAGCTGCTCGAGAAGCGCCACGCGAGCCAGCCGATCGGCGCCTGGAGCTGCGGCTCGGTGTTCACGAATCCGCCCGGCGGCCACGCCGCACAGCTGATCGAAGGTGCCGGGCTCAAGGGGTATCGCATCGGCGGCGCGACGGTTTCGGAAAAGCACGCCAACTTCATCCTGAACGAGGGCGAGGCGACGGCGGCCGACGTCGAGGCGCTGGTGCACCACGTGCAGGCGACGGTCGAGCGCGTGCACGGCGTCAGGCTCGTCCCCGAAGTCCGCATGATCGGGGAGGCCGCATGAACGGGCGCGGACTTGCTGGCGCGCGGACTTCGCTGGCGGGACTCCCGCTCGTTCGCTCCGCCGGAACTTTAGTCGCTCACTCGGGGGTCCCGCCGCGCTCGCCCGCGCGCCAGCAACGCCGCGACGGCGCATCCCGCGCGCGCCGGCCGGACGGGTCCCCGAGCGAGTGACTAAGTTCCGGCGGAACGAGCGAGGGTCCCCGGCCGGCCAAGCGCGCGCGGCACGACGCGCTGATTGCCGCGCACGCGGCGATCTTGCTTCCGGGAGTGCGCCATGAGCCGGCTGCGTCACACGGGCGTGGAGTTCCACCGTGTCGCGGTCGCGGGCGAGTTCGGGCGCGTCGCCGTGCTGATGGGCGGCGACTCCGCCGAGCGCGAGGTCTCGCTGATGACCGGCAATGCCGTGCTCGAGGCGCTGCTTGCGCGCGGCGTCGATGCGGCGCGGCTTCGACCCGGCCGAGCGCGCGCTTGGCCGAACTGCGTCGCCGCGGGCTTCGATCGCGTGTTCATCGCGCTGCACGGGCCGGGCGGCGAGGACGGCGCGGTGCAGGGCGCGCTCGAATGGCTCGGCCTTCCGTACACCGGCAGCGGCGTGATCGGCTCGGCGGTCGGCATGGACAAGCTGCGGACCAAGCGCCTCGCCCAGGCGGCGGGCGTCGCCGACGCCGCCGTGGATGGAACTCTCCGGCGCGGCCGATTTCGAGCGCGCCGTCGCCGAGCTCGGCCTGCCGCTCGCGGTGAAGCCCGCGACCCAGGGCTCGAGCGTCGGCATGAGCCGCGTCAACGCCGCCGCCGAGCTGCCGGCCGCCTGGCGCGCCGCGTCGGCCCTCGATCCGGTCGTGATCGCGGAACGCTGGATCACGGGCGGCGAGTACACGGTCGCCGTGCTGCAGGGCGAGGCGCTGCCGGCGATCCGCATCGAGACGCCGCGCGCCTTCTACGACTACCAGGCGAAGTACTTCGCCGACGACACGCGCTACCTCATTCCCTGCGGCCTCGCGGACGGACGCGGAGTCGGAGCTCAAGCGCATGGCGCTCGCCACCTTCGCCGCGACCGGCGCCTCCGGCTGGGGCCGCGTCGACTTCGTCATGGACGACGGCGGCCGGGCGATGCTGCTCGAGATCAACACCGTGCCCGGCATGACCAGCCACAGCCTGGTGCCGATGGCCGCGCGCGCGGCCGGCATCGACTTCCCGGAGCTCGCCTGGCGCGTCCTCGAGACCAGCTTCGCGCGGGAGAGGACCTGAGCATGGGGATCCTCCGCAAGCGCAACCGCAACCGCAGGAAGCCGGCCGGCCGTCGCTTCGAGCTGCCGAAGCTCGAGTGGACGCGCGCGAGCCGGGCCGCCGGCGCCGTCGCGGCCCTCGTCGCGCTCGCGCTCCTGCTCGCGGTCGGCCTCGACCAGCCGGTGCGCAGCATCGTGATCGACGGCCCGTTCCAGCGCGTCGCGGCGGTCGAAGTGCAGCAGGCGGCGCTCGGCGCGCTGAAGGGCGGCATCGTCAGCGCCGACCTCGATCGGCTGCGCCAGGCGGTCGAGGCGCTCGCCTGGGTGGATCGCGCGCGCGTGCAGCGCCTGTGGCCGAACCGCATCCGCGTCGAGATCGTCGAGCAGCAGGCCGCGGCCCGCTGGGGCGAAGACGGCCTGCTGAACACGCGCGGCGAGCTGTTCGCGACCGGCGTGCGCCACGTGCCGCCGGAGCTGCCGCGCCTCGACGGCCCGCCGGGCACGGAGTCCCTGGTCGCGCAGCGCTTCCTCGCGATCCAGGACCGGCTCAGCAGCCTCGGCCTGCAGGTCGGTGCGCTGCGGCTCGACGCGCGCGGCGCCTGGGAACTCGACCTCTCGACCGGCGTCACCGTGCGCCTCGGCCGGCGCCAGGTGGACGAGCGCATGGACCGTTTCGTCGAGTTCGGCGCGCAGGTGATCGCGGGCAACGCGGCCGACATCCGCTACGTCGACATGCGCTACTCGAACGGCTTTGCGATCGGCTGGCGCGGCAACCGCCAACCGAAGAACGAGACGCCCGCACTGGCCGGGCAATTGAAGGGAGATCCCGGGACCGATGGCTAAGCGTTCCGACCGCAACCTGATCGTGGGCCTCGACATCGGCACGTCGAAGATCGTCGCGCTCGTCGGCGAGATCCACGCCGACGGCAGCCTCGAGGTCATCGGCCTCGGCTCGCACCCGTCGCGGGGCCTCAAGAAAGGCGTCGTGGTCAACATCGACTCCACCGTCCAGTCGATCCAGCGCGCGGTCGAGGAAGCCGAGCTGATGGCCGGCATCGAGATCCGCTCGGTGTACACCGGGATCGCGGGCAGCCACGTGCGCAGCCTGAATTCGCACGGCATCGTCGCCATCAAGGACAAGGAAGTCGCGAGCGGCGACGTCGCGCGCGTCATGGACGCGGCGCAGGCCGTGCCGATCCCGGCCGACCAGAAGATCCTCCACGTCCTGCCCCAGGAATTCATCATCGACGGGCAGGAAGGCATCCGCGAGCCGATCGGCATGTCGGGCGTGCGCCTCGAGGCGCGCGTGCACATCGTGACCGGCGCCGAGAGCGCGGCCCAGAACATCGTCAAGTGCGTGCAGCGCTGCGGGCTCGAGGTCGAGGACATCGTGCTCGAGCAGCTCGCATCGTCATTCGCCGTGCTGACCGACGACGAGAAGGAGCTCGGGGCCTGCCTCGTCGACGTCGGCGGCGGCACCACCGACATCGCCGTCTTCTCGGGCGGCGCGATCCGGCACACCGCCGTGATCCCGGTCGCCGGCGACCAGGTGACGAACGACATCGCGGTGTCCATGCGCACGCCGACGCCGTACGCCGAAGAGATCAAGATCCGCTACGCCTGCGCGCTTTCGCAGCTCGCGAACCCGGACGAGACCATCGAGGTGCCCTCGGTCGGCGACCGGCCGTCGCGCCGCCTCGCGCGCCAGACGCTCGCGGAGATCGTCGAGCCGCGCTACGAGGAGCTCTTCATGCTGATCCGCGACGAGCTGCGCCGCTCCGGCTTCGAGGAGTCGGTCGCGGCGGGCGTCGTGCTCACCGGCGGCAGCGCCAAGATGGAAGGCGCCGTCGAGCTCGCCGAGGAAATCTTCCACATGCCCGTCCGCCTCGGCAGTCCCGCCGGCGTGACCGGGCTCGGGGACGTGGTGAAGAACCCGATCCACGCCACGGGCGTGGGTCTCCTGCTTTACGGCCGGGCCAACGCCGGCCAGACGGCGCCGAAGATCGTCGGCGACGGAATGAAGACCGCAGTTGGAGCGGATGAAATCGTGGTTCCAGGGGTATTTCTGACGTAGCGGAGGAGAGGACATGTTCGAATTGATGGACAACTTCAGCCAGACGGCTGTGATCAAGGTGATCGGCGTGGGCGGCGGCGGCGGCAATGCCGTGTCGCACATGGCGAAGAGCGGCATCGAGGGCGTCGAGTTCATCTGCGTGAACACGGATGCGCAGGCACTCAAGCACTCGCAGGTGAAGACCTCGCTGCAGATCGGCTGCAACATCACGAAGGGACTCGGTGCGGGCGCAAATCCCGAAGTCGGCCGCCAGGCGGCGATGGAGGACCGTGACCGCATCATCGAGCTGATCGAGGGCTGCGACATGCTCTTCATCACCGCCGGCATGGGCGGCGGGACGGGCACCGGCGCGGCGCCGGTCGTCGCGCAGGTCGCGCGCGAGCTCGGCATCCTGACGGTCGCGGTCGTGACCCGGCCGTTCACCATGGAGGGCAACAAGCGCGCCAACATCGCCGAGATGGGCATGACGGAGCTTTCGCGGCACGTGGACTCGCTGATCACGATCCCGAACCAGAAGCTCCTGCAGGTGCTGGGCGGCCAGACCACGCTGCTCGAGGCCTTCAAGCGGGCCAACGAGGTGCTGCAGGGTGCCGTGCAGGGCATCGCAGAACTCATCACCCGGCCGGGCCTCATCAACGTGGACTTCGCCGACGTGCGCACCGTGATGTCGGAGACGGGCCTTGCGATGATGGGCTCCGGTATCGGCACCGGCGAGCACCGCGCGCGCGTCGCGGCCGAGATGGCCGTGTCGTCGCCGCTGCTCGAGGACATCAACCTCGCGGGCGCGCACGGCATCCTGGTCAACGTCACCGCGGGCCTCGACCTGTCGATCGGCGAGTTCGAGGAAGTCGGCAGCACCGTCAAGCAGTTCGCGGCCGAGGATGCGACCGTCGTGGTCGGCACCGTCATCGAGCCCGAGATGCAGGGCGAACTCCGCGTCACGGTCGTGGCGACCGGCCTCAATCGCAGCACGCCGAAAGTCGCGGCACCCGCCCCGGCCCAGGTGGCAGCTGCGGCGGGCCGCAGGCCGGGCGACGTCAAGCTGGTGGCGCAGCGCCCGAATCGTGCGCCGGCGCCGGACTACAGCCCACCTCGATCGGCCGGCGCACCAGCGCCAGCAGCGCGCGGTGGGCGACGGCCTGCGTGCCGAACTTCGGCGGCGAGGACGTGCTGGACATCCCGGCCTTCCTGCGGCGCCAGGCGGACTGAGGCGGGGCGTGCCCCGCGAGGGCGACGGGCGCGAGGGCTTGCGGCTCGTGCGGCTGCGCCTGCGGGCGCGGCGGCGCGCGGCGGGCCGACGTGCCGAGCGCCAGCGGGAACGTGACCCCTCCGGGAGTCCGACGTGAGAACGGGAAATCGGCTGCCGGCCTTCCTCCGCTGGCCGGCGGCCGGCGACCCCGGGCGCGATATAATCGAGGCACAGTCACTGCCATGGCCCAGCAACGCACGTTGAAAGAGCCGATCCGGTCCACCGGAATCGGCCTGCATACCGGTCGCAAGGTCCTGATGGTGCTGCGGCCCGCGCCGCCCAACACCGGCATCGTGTTCCGCCGCACCGATCTCGACCCCGCGGCCGACATACCCGCGCGCGCGATGAACGTGACCGAGACGACGCTCGGCACCACGCTCGCGGCGGGCGAGGCCGGCGTGTCGACCGTCGAGCACCTGATGTCGGCGCTCGCGGGCCTCGGCATCGACAACCTGTTCGTGGAACTCACGGCGGATGAAGTGCCGATCATGGATGGCAGCGCCGCGCCCTTCGTATTCCTGCATCCAGTCGGCCGGCATCGAGGTGCAGAACGTGCCGAAGCGGTTCGTGCGCGTCCGCCGTACGGTCGAGGTGAAGGAGGGCGACAAGTGGGCGCGGCTTCGAGCCCCACGACGGCTTCCGCGTCAACTTCGAGATCGAGTTCGACCACCCGGTGTTCCACCGGCATTCGCAGCGCGCGTCGATGGACTTCTCGACCACGACCTTCCTGAAGGAAGTGAGCCGCGCGCGCACCTTCGGATTCATGCGCGACATGGAATACCTGCGCGGGCGCAACCTCGCGCTCGGCGGCACGCTCGACAACGCGATCGTGCTCGACGACTACCGGATCCTGAACGAGGACGGGCTGCGCTTCGAGGACGAATTCGTGCGCCACAAGATCCTCGACGCGATCGGCGACCTGTACCTGCTCGGCCATTCGCTGATCGGCGAGTACACGGCCTTCAAGTCCGGCCACGGACTCAACAACCAGCTGCTGCGCGCGATGCTGGCGGACGCGGAGTCCTGGGAAGAGGTGACGTACCGCGACGACGAGTGCCGCACCGATCTCATACGCAGCGGCGATCGCCACCGCCTAGCGCGGTTTCGCTCTCACCTTCACCTTCACCTCTTCGATCGCGACGCCGAGCTCGGCGCCGAGGGCGCCCTTCAGCCCCGGGATGACATAACGCAGGCGGGTGCCCCAGGCTGCCGAGTGCACGAAGGCCGTCAGGGTCGTGCCACGCTGGTTCGCGCTCCAGACCTCGCCGGCGATCTCCGGTGGCAGGACACGCCTCAGGGCGGCCAGGGTCCTGTCGGCCTCGGCCGTGCCTGTCCGCAGGCGTTGAAGCATTCCTTCGCCTTGTTCCAGCAAGTGACTGACCGCTGTCGGTTTTTTCATTTGTCAGAAATCAGGACCCCCAAAAGGGGATCAAAGTACTTGAGTTGCAAGGGTTTTTTTGGCATGGTGCGCCGACTCTGGAAGGCCTCGAGAGGCCCCCCGCCATTATGACCATGAAGCGCCTGCTCGCGTACTCCGCCGCTGGACTGTCAGTCGTCGCCCTCATGGCCGGCGCATGGCTGGCTGGCGGCCACTGGGGCGGCACCGGCCCCCTCGGCGAGTACACGCTGGCTCGCTGGAACGAGGACCTCGCGGTCCAGGACGAGCAGCTCGCGCGCATCGAGCAGGACGTCGACGACCAGGTCGGGACGCTCGCCACCCGTGTCGGCCGCATGCAGGCGCAGCTCATCCGCCTCGACGCCCTCGGCAAGCAGCTCACCGAAGTCGCGCAACTGAAGCGCGGCGAGTTCGACTTCGAGCAACCCCCGGCGCTCGGCGGTCCCGAGACCGCGGGCCAGGGTCCGGTCGTGCCGGCGCTCGACTCGATGCTCGACACGATGGACGCGCAGATCGACGATCGCCGCCGCCAGCTCACCGCGCTGCAGAACCTGATCATGACGCGCGAGCTTGCGCGCCAGATCGTGCCGGGCGGCCGCCCGGTCGAGTCCGGCTACATTTCCTCGCTGTACGGCCAGCGCACGGACCCGTTCGACGGCAACCAGGCGAGCCACCAGGGCATCGACTTCGCCGCCGCGGCGGGTTCGCGGGTGCTCGCGGTCGCCGACGGCATCGTGAGCCACACCGGCAACGACGGCGGCTACGGGCGCGTCGTCGAGGTCACGCACGGCAACGGCTACGTGACGCGCTACGCGCACAACGCCAAGCTGCTCGTGAAGCCGGGTGAGACCGTGAAGCGCGGCGATGCGATCGCGCTGGTGGGATCGACCGGGCGTTCGACCGGCACCCACCTGCACTTCGAGGTGCTGCGGGACGGCCGGCCGATGAACCCGCTCTCGTTCGTCAAGCGCTGACCTCCGGCCCGAACGAAATTACCCCTCCCTTGTCGTAGTAAACTACCGGTTTTTCGGCCGGTCCCCTTGTATTCCCGACCGGCTGCCCCGAGGTCCCAGGCGCGTGTTGAACATCTTTACCCGGTTATTCGGCAGCCGTAACCAGCGCCTGCTGCGCCAGTACGCGGAACGCGTCAAGCAGGCCAACCAGTTCACCGACGCACTCGCGGCCGAGAGCGACGAGGCACTGCGTTCGCGCACGAACGCGCTGCGTGCCCGGCTCGTCGCCGGCGAGACGCTCGACCAGATCCTTCCCGAAGCCTTTGCCACGGCGCGCGAGGCGGCGAGCCGCGCCGTCGGCCTGCGGCCCTTCGACGTGCAGCTGATCGGCGGCATGGTGCTGCACGACGGCAAGATCTCCGAGATGCGCACCGGCGAGGGCAAGACCCTGGTCGCGACGCTGCCCGTGTTCCTGAATGCGCTCGCCGGCAAGGGCGTGCACGTCGTCACGGTCAACGAATACCTGGCGCAGCGCGACGCCGAATGGATGGGCCCGATCTACCGGCTGCTCGGCCTCTCGGTCGGCGTGATCACCAGCGGCCAGCCGCAGGCGGACAAGCGCGCCGCCTATGCCTGCGACGTCACCTACGGCACCAACAACGAATTCGGTTTCGACTACCTGCGCGACAACCTGGCGGCCCGGCTCGAGGACCGCGTGCAGCGCGGCCAGCCGTTCGCGATCGTGGACGAGGTCGACTCGATCCTGATCGACGAGGCACGCACGCCGCTCATCATCTCCGGCCCGGCCGAGGAGAGCACCGAGCTCTACGTGAAGATCAATGCCCTCGTGCCGCGCTTCTTGCGCCAGGCGGCCGAGGAGGGCGAGGGCGACTACTACGCCGACGAGAAGTCCCGCCAGGTGCACCTGTCGGAATCGGGCTTCGAGAAGGCCGAGGCGCTGATGCAGGAAGCGGGCCTGCTGCGCGAGGGCGACAGCCTCTACGACCCGGCCAGCATCCGGCTGATGCACCACCTGAACGCCGCGCTGCGCGCGCACACCCTGTACCACAAGGACGTCGAGTACATCGTGCGCGGCGCCGACGTCATCATCGTCGACGAGTTCACCGGCCGCACCATGCCGGGGCGGCGCTGGTCCGACGGCCTGCACCAGGCGGTCGAGGCGAAGGAAGGCGTGCGGATCCGCGAGGAAAACCAGACCATCGCGTCGATCACGTTCCAGAACTACTTCCGCCTCTACGAAAAGCTCGCCGGCATGACCGGCACGGCCGACACCGAGGCCTTCGAGTTCCAGCAGATCTACGGCCTCGAGGTCGTCGTCGTGCCGACCCACCGGCCGATGGTCCGCAAGGACAATGCCGGACCTCGTGTACCTGAACCAGGCGGACAAGTTCGACGCGATCATCGAGGACATCCGCGACTGCGTGAAGCGCGGCCAGCCGGTGCTCGTCGGCACGACCTCGATCGACACGTCCGAGAAGCTCTCGGGCCACCTCAAGAAAGCGGACATCGCGCACGCGGTGCTGAACGCGAAGCAGCACGAGCGCGAGGCGATGATCATCGCCCAGGCCGGCCGCCCGGCCGCCGTGACGATCGCGACCAACATGGCCGGCCGCGGCACCGACATCGTGCTCGGCGGCAACGTGGCGCGCCAGGTGGACCAGCTGCGCAAGGACGGCGTGATGAGCGAGGAGCAGCTCGCCGACCGTGCGCGCGAGCTCGAGAACGAATGGAACGGGCTGCACGGCAAGGTGATCGAGGCCGGGGGCCTGCACATCATCGGCACCGAGCGCCACGAGTCGCGGCGCATCGACAACCAGCTGCGCGGCCGCTCGGGCCGCCAGGGTGATCCTGGCTCAAGCCGGTTTTATCTGTCGCTCGAAGACAACCTGATGCGCATCTTCGGCGACCCGGAGCGGACCAAGTCGCTGCTCAAGACGGTCGGCATGAAGGAAGGCGAGGCCATCGAGAGCGGCATGCTGACGCGCCAGATCGAGCGCGCGCAACGCAAGGTCGAATCGCACAACTTCGACGCGCGCAAGAACCTGCTCGAGTACGACGACGTCGCGAACGACCAGCGCAAGGTCATCTACCGGCAGCGCACCGAGATCATGTCCACGGACGACATCGGCGGCGTCATCAAGGACGTGCGCACCGAGGTCGTCGGCAACCTCGTCACGCAGTACATGCCGCCCGACAGCGTCGAGGAGCAGTGGGACGTGGCCGGCCTCGAGGAGGCGTTCCGCCGCGACTTCGGCGTGGAAACGTTCCTCTCGGCCTGGCTCACCGAGGATCCGTCGCGCCACGCCGCGGAAGCCTCGGCGCGCATGCTCGCCGCCATCGAGGCCGTCTACGACGACAAGGTGAGCCAGGTCGGCGCGCCGGTCATGCGCCACCTCGAGCGCGCCGTGATGCTGCAGCAGCTCGACCTGCACTGGCGCGAGCACCTCGCCGGCATGGACTACCTGCGACAGGGCATTTACCTGCGCGCCTACGCGCAGAAGAATCCCAAGCAGGAATACAAGCGCGAGGCGTTCCAGCTGTTCACGGCGATGCTCGACCGCATCCGCTCCGACACGGTGATGCTGCTGCAGCGGCTGCAGGTCCGCACCGAGGAGGAGATCGAGCGCGAGGAGGCCGAGCGCCAGCGCCGCCTGCAGAGCCGCATGCAGCTGCAGCATGCCGCGCCGCCCGACCTCACGGCCCCGGTGCCGGAAGCCGTCGGGCCCGTCGCTGCGACGGGCGAGGGTACTGCCGCCGAAGAGACGGACGCGGCGGCGGTGGCGCCTTTCGTGCGCGGCGAGCGCAAGGTCGGCCGCAACGAGCCCTGTCCCTGTGGCTCAGGCCGCAAGTTCAAGCATTGCCACGGGGCATTGCAGCGCGCCGGCGGCTAGACTCCTCCCGTTCGCTTAGGGCAGAGCTGCCCTAACGGGGAGGCCACGGATGGAAAACCCGGCCGAGATCCATGTCGTCGCCGGCGCCATTGCCGACGCTGACGGCCGGGTCCTGATCGCGCAGCGCCCGCGCGGCCGTCACATGGCCGGACGCTGGGAGTTCCCCGGCGGCAAGCTCGCCACGGGCGAGGACCCTTTCACGGGGCTGCAGCGCGAGCTTGCCGAAGAGCTCGGTGTCACCGTGCGCGCGGCGCGGCCGCTCATCCGGCTGCGGCACGCGTACCCGGATCGGCGCGTGCTGCTCGACGTCTGGCAGGTCACCGACTATGAGGGTGAGCCGCAGGCGCTCGAGTCGCAGGCACTGACCTGGGCGCTGCCCGACGACCTGCCGCAGCACGACCTGCTCGAGGCCGACCGCCCGATCGTCACGGCATTGCGCCTGCCACGGCTCGCACGCGTGCTGGCTCCCGGCGAGACGGTGCAATCGATCCGCGGCCGCGCGGCGCAGACCATCCTCGTGCCCGTGCCGGAAGACGGCGCCGGCGACCTCGACGCCGAGGCCGTGGCCACAGCGCGTGCGGCGGGTCATCGCATCTTCGTGATGGGTACGGACGTCGATGCCGTGCGCGTCGCGGCACTGGCACGTTGCGACGGCGCGCTGCTGCGCTGGATCGGGCAAAGCCTGCACGTCGATCGCAGCGGTGCCTTTCTCGTCGGCGTGCATTGCGTCGACGCCGAAGGCGCGACCCAGGCGGTCGCCGAAGGCGCGCACTTCCTGGTGATAGCGCCCGAAGACGGGAACCTGTCGGAACGCCTGCTCGAGCGGCTCTGCGTCATGGTCGGTCGTCCCGTGTTCGCCGGCTGGTTTCCCGACGCGCGCCGCCTCGAGCGGCTGCAGCAGCTCGGCGCGCACGGATGCGCGGTGCGGCGCTGAGTGGTGCCGGGTCGCACTTATCGCACTTATTTGCCCCACAAATAAGTGCGATAAGTGCGACCCGGCACCCTCAAAGGTTGCGGTCGAAAAAGTCGAGGATGGTCTTCCAGCCGTGGATGCCGGTGTCGCGGAAGGACAGCGCGCCGTGCTTGCTGCCCGGGTAGGGCACGAGTTCGAAGGGCTGTCCGCTCGCGACCAGCGCCGGGATCAGCAGCGTCGTGTTCGTGAACAGCACGTTGTCGTCCGCCATCCCGTGGATGATGAGCAGCCGGTCGCGGATCGCGCCGGCGTAGGTGAGCACGTTCGAGAGGCGGTAGCCCTCCGGGTTTTCCGCTGGCGTGCCGAGGTAACGTTCCGTGTAATGCGTGTCGTAGAGGCGGTAGTCCGTCACCGGCGCGCCGGCGACGCCCGCCTTGAACGTGCCCGGCGACTGGCCGAGCAGCATGAGCGTCATGTACCCGCCGTAGCTCCAGCCATACACGCCAACGCGCGCCGGGTCGACGAAATCCCGCGACTTGAGCCAGGCGACGCCCGCGAGCTGGTCCTCCACCTCGACGCCGCCGAGCCGGTGATACAGCGCCTCGGTGAATTTCTGGCCGCGCCCGCCCGAGCCGCGGTTGTCGATCGCGAACACGACGTAGCCGCGTTGCGTGAAAAGCTGCGCCGTCTGGCTGCCCCGCCGCTCGCCCCAGCGGCGCTGCACGGTCTGCACCGTCGGGCCGCCGTACACGAGCAGCACCGCGGGATAGCGCTTGCCCGCTTCCGCGCCGGCCGGCTTGTAGAGCTGGTAGTGGAGGGCGGTGCCGTCGCGGGCGGGGATCGTCCCGAATTCCGGCAGCACATGGCGGTCGAGGTAGGGCGCGTACGGGTGGTTCGCGTCGATGCGGTTTTCGACGAGCCAGGCGATGCGCCCGCCAGCAGCTGTCGTGCAGGGAGACCTGCGGCGGCTGTGCGGGGTCGCTGTAGCCCAGCAGGAAACGCTTCGCGTCGTCGGACATCGTCACGATGTTCCAGCCGTCGCCCGCGGTCAGCGCCACGGGCTCGCGCTTCGGGCCCTCGTCGAGGTCGACGACGTAGAGCTGGCGCTCGAGCGGCGACTTCTTCGTGGCCATGAAGAAGGCCTTGCCGTGCCGCTCGTCGATGCCGCGCACGGCGGGCGCGTTCCATTCGCCGATCACGTCCCAATCGCCCGCGGTCACCGGGCCCTTCAGCACGCCGCCGTAGTCGTAGAGGTACAGATGGTTGTGGCCGCTGCGCTGCGAGGCCCAGAGGATCTCGCGCCGTTCCGGCAGGAAATAAAGGTCGTCGTTCAGCTCAACCCAGGTGTCGCTGCGCTCCGAGAAGAGCTGGCGCGATTCACCGCCGGTGACGGGATAGGAGACGACGTCGAGCCGCTTCTGGTCGCGCGCCTGCCACTGCACCAGCAGGCGGTCGCCCTCCGGGTACCACTCGACGCGCGCGAGATAGCCGTCCTTGCTGCCGAGGTCGCACGCGGCCGATGCGCCGGTGTCGAGTGCGAGGATCGCGAGCGTCACCGCGGCATTCGGGCGCCCGGTCGCGGGATAGCGTTGCTGCAGGACGCGCACGCCGCCGGCGTCGATCTCGAAGCGCTCGACCTCGTCGACCGGCGACTCGTCGACGCGCGTGTAGGCGAGGTGCCCCTCGTCCGGCGACCACCAGTAGCCGGTGTCGCGTCCCATCTCCTCCTGCGCGATGAACTCGGCGACGCCGTGGCTCACGAGCCCGCCGCCGCCCGTCGTGAGCCGGCGCTCGGCGCCGGTCGCGACCTCGACTGCGTACAGGTCCTGGTCGCGGACGAAGCTGACGTAGCGGCCGCGCGGCGAGAACTTCGCGTCGGTCTCGAAGGCCGCGGTCTCGGTCAGGCGCCGCACGGCCTCGCCCGCGGGCTTCGCGAGGTCGTAGTAGTAGAGGTCGCCCGAGAGCGGGACGAGCAGGCCGCGGGAGTCGGGCGACCACTGGTAGTCGACGATGCCGCGCAGCGCCGCGATGCGCTGGCGCTCGCGCCGCGCTTCTTCCTCGGCGGAGAGCTTTTCCTCGGCGGGGGCGAGTGCGCGTGAATCGACCAGCAGGCGGTGCGTCTTGCGCGAGGTGTCCTAGGCCCACAGGTCGAAGACGGCCGGCGCATCGTCGCGGCCGCGCAGGTAGCTGACGAGCTTGCCGTCCGGCGAGAAGCGCATCTGGCGCAGCGAAGGTCCCTGCAGGTCCGGCGCGTCGAACAGGCGTTCGACCGGCAGGTCGCCCGCGCGCGCCTGCGACGAGGCAAAGCGCCGCCGTCAGTTCCGAGCACCAGTGAACGCATCGTGGCTCCATCCCGTCGCAGCCTGAAAGGGAGGCGGGCGCGGTTTGCTAGACTCCGCGCCTCACCATCCCGGAGTGTAAGCACGGTGAACCGACATGTCATATCCGGCCTTGCAATGGCCTGCGCTCGGTCTCGGATCCGGCATGAGCGCCGCAGACGACGTTGGCGGCGTCCTGCGCTATCCCGCTGCCGCGCGCGGCACCGACGGTGGACATGCTGCACGGGATGCGAGGTCGCCGATCCGTACCGCTGGATGGAAACGTCATCGCCCGAGCTCTCGGCCTGGGTCGCGGCCGAGAATGCCGTCGTCCGAGCCCTACCTCAACGCGATCCCGGCGCGCGAGGCGCTCAAGAAGCGCCTGACCGAGCTCTGGAACTACGAGCAGTACGGCTACAGCTGGCTGGACGACAAGTCGCGCATGCCGGTCAAGAAGGGCGGCCGCTACTTCTACGTCGAGAAGAGCGGCAGCCAGAACCAGGGCATCCTGTACTGGACGGCCTCGCTCGATGCGCCGCGCCGAAGGTCCTCGTCGACCCGAACACGCTGTCGGCCGACGCGACCGCCTCGCTCGCCGACTACTCGATCAGCCCCGACGGGCGCTTCGTGGCCTATGCCGTGTCGGACGGCGGCACGGACTGGGACACCTGGCGCGTGCGCGAAGTCGAGTCCGGCCGCGACCTGCCGGACCTCATCGGCGACACCAAGTTCACCGGCGTGTCCTGGCTGCCGGACGCGAGCGCCTTCTACTACTCGCGCTACCCGAAGGGCGCGGACGGCAAGGGCGACGACCAGCAGCAGGTCAGCGTCTACCGCCACGTGCTCGGCACGGCGCAGGCGGACGACGTGCTCGTCTACGCGCTGCCCGAGAACCCGCGCCACAACCCGTACGGCATCGTCACCGAGGACGGGCGCTGGCTGGTCCTCGTCGTGACCTATGGCTTCGACAGCAACGCGATCCACCTGCGCGACCTCTCGAAGCCCGACGCCCCGGTCGTCCGCCTGCTCGACAAGTGGGACGGCATCTACGACTTCCTCGGCGCGATGGACGGCAAGCTCTATTTCCGCACCACGCAGGGCGCGCCGCGCGGCCGCGTGATCGCGATCGACCCGGCGATCGCCGGCCGCCGGCCGAGGTCGTGCCGGAGGCGAAGCAGACGCTGTACCAGGCGAGCCTGGTCGGGCGGCCACGTGATCGCGAGCTACCTCGAGGACGCGCGCACGCGCGTCGTGGTCTACGGCAAGGACGGCAAGCGGCTGCACGACCTGCGCTTGCCGGGCCTCGGCACGGCGATCGGCTTCCCGGATTCGCGCCGCGCAGAACGAGACTTTCTTCGCCTACACGGACTACCTGACGCCGCTCGCGCTCTATCGCTACGACATCGCGGGCGGACGACGGTCACGCCGTTCCGCAAGCCGACGGTGGCCTTCGATCCGGCGCCGTACGTGACGGAGCAGGTGTTCTACGACGAGCAAGGACGGCACGCGCGTGCCGATGTTCATCACGCGCCGCAAGGACGCGAAGCTCGACGGCGCGAACCCGACGCTGCTCTACGGCTACGGCGGGTTCGACGTCTCGCTGACGCCGACCTACAGCGCCGCCGTCGCGGCCTGGCTCGAGCGGGGCGGCGTCTACGCGGTCGCGAACCTGCGCGGCGGCGGCGAGTACGGCGCGGACTGGCACGACGCCGGCACGAAGGCGAAGAAGCAGAACGTGTTCGACGACTTCATCGCCGCGGCCGAGTGGCTGATCGCGAAGGGCTACACCTCGCCGCCGAAGCTCGCGATCCACGGGCGCAGCAACGGCGGGCTCCTGGTCGGCGCGGTGCATGGCGCAGCGGCCGGAGCTCTTCGGCGCGGCGCTGCCGGGCGTCGGCGTGATGGACATGCTGCGCTACCACACGGCGAGCGCGAACGCCTATGCCTGGTCGACCGACTACGGCACGGTCGGAGGATCCGGACCAGTTCCGCGCGCTTGCGCGCGTACTCGCCGCGTGCACAACCTGAAGCCCGGCCGCTGCTATCCGCCGACGCTCGTGACGACGGCGGACCACGACGACCGCGTCGTGCCCTGGCACAGCTTCAAGTTCGCGGCGGCGCTCCAGCACGCGCAGGCCTGCGCCAGCCCGGTGCTGATCCGCATCGAGACCCGCGCCGGCCACGGCGCCGGCAAGCCGACCTGGATGCTGGTCGAGGACTGGGCCAACCAGTGGGCCTTCCTGGCGAAGGCCCTGGGAATGCAGGCGGGGGCCGCGCGCGGCAATTCGGTAAGGCGGGGGAGGGTCCTTCCAAAAAAAAGGAAGGTAACCTTCGTTTCCGGTGGACTGGTCCACCGGAAACGAAGGTTACCTTCCCTTTTTTGGAAGGACCCTCCCCCGCCTCAACAAATCGCCACGGGCGGTTCCCGCCGGTGATTCAGTTGCTGCGATCCGTTCGCTGAAGGGGACTGTCCCCTCCGGGGATTTCCGCAGCCTCTCCCGGAATCGCGTTCTTGCTCGCTGAACCAGCCGCCGAGGTCGATGACCTTGCAGCGCTCGCTGCAGAACGGGCGCCAGGGGTTGCCGTCCCATGCGATGGCGCGTGCCGCAGCGCGGGCAGGGAACTTCGCGCGCCATCGCGACTAGTAGCAGATCGCGAGCACGAACGGGACGTCCTCGCTCGCCTGCACCGGCCGGCTGTGCACGTTGTTCCAGCGCAGGAAGCGCAGCTGCAGCGGTGATGGCTGCCGCTGACCTCTGGGAACAGGCGCGACGCCGCCCGGCAGCGTGATGCGCAGCAGCTGCACCGGCCGGTCGCGTTCGAACACGATCTGGAAGCTGCCGCCGGCGCGCGTCTCCTCGCTCGGGCGCGCGTTCTCGCGCGTGATCCAGAGCAGTTCCGAGATCGACTCGCACAGCGGGCGGATCGTCGCGATCCACGCCGCGAGGTCCGCCTCGCGCGTGTCCGCGTCGAGCGAGAGCCAGTGGTAGAAGTCCGGCAGGTCGAACTCGCAGGTGCCGCCCGGGATCGCGCTGCGGTGCTTGATCGCATTCAGGAACTCCGACTCGCGCAGCTTCTGCATGAAGTTCGCGCCGGCCGCGTTCAGCTCCTCGCGCCGGCGCATCAGCGCTGCCAGCACCGCGCGCAGCCGCGCGCCGTCGACGCCGGGCCGGTTCTGGAAATCGCGCAGCGTCGACATCTGGCGCTCGAGCTCCTTCAGCACGTCGCCGCGCGCGTCGCCGCGCGAGGTGATGGCGAGGATCTCGAGCAGGCCCGCGACCGCGGAGCGGCTCGACCAGGCGTTCGGCAGGCCGGCGTGGATAGGACAGCTGCTGCCACAGGAACTCGAGGCGCATGAACGCGCGCATCCGCTCGTTGAGCGGCTGCTCATAGACGATCGGCTCCGATTCGGGCCTCTGTTCCGGCTGCGGCCTCGTGCATGTGCCTATTTTGCGGCAGGGCTTCCATGTGCGTAAACCTTGCCGGTGTGACGGCCGGCACGCTGTGGCGTGGACGCCTCAGTGGTTCGCGGGCCAAGTCGCGGTATTGGCGGTCGAGGTCGGCCACCTGGGCCGGCAGGTCGGCGGCCGGCCCGCCGTTGTCGATGACGTCGTCGGCGGCCGCCAGGCGCTGCTCGCGGGTCGCCTGGGCGTCCGAGCATGCGCAGGGCGTCCTCCCGCGCCCTCGCCGTCGCGCGCCATCAGGCGCCGGATCTGCTCCTCTTCGGGGCAGTCGACGACCAGGACACGGTCCACGAGCCGTCTCGAGCCCGGCTCTCGACCAGCAGCGGGATGACGAAGACCTGGTAGGGCCCGGCGCGCCTGCGCGCCTGGCGCTCGAGCTCGCGAGACGATCTCCGGGTGCAGGATGGCCTCGACTTCGCGTCGCGTCGCCGCGTCGGCGAACAGACCCGGCGCCGCAGTTCCGCGCGGTCGAGCCGTCCCTCGTCGTCCAGGATGCCGCCGCCCAGCGCGGCGACCAGCGCCGCGAGCGCATGGCTGGCCGGGCACGACGACTTCGCGCGCGATCAGGTCGGTGTCGAGCACGGTCGCGCCGCGCGCGGCGAACAGGTCCGCGACCGTCGACTTGCCGCTCGCGATGCCGCCGGTGAGGCCGATGCGCAACATCGCGGGCTCAGCCGAGTCCCGCGAAGCGCAGGTAGCGCTCGACGATGTCCGGGCCCCACAGCAGCGCGATCCAGGCCGCGCCCGCGAGGTAGGGCCCGAACGGAATCGGCACGCCGCGGCCGAGGCGGCTCGCCGCCATCATCGCGATGCCGACGACCGCGCCGACGAAGGCCGCGAGCAGCAGCACCAGCGGCAGCATCTGCCAGCCGAGCCAGGCGCCGATCGCGGCGAACAGCTTGAAGTCGCCGTAGCCCATGCCTTCCTTGCCGGTGACCAGCTTGAAGAGCGTGGAACACGAGCCAGAGGAAGACGTAGCCCGCCGCCGCGCCGATCACCGCGTCGCGCAGCGCTGCCGGTGGCGCGGCCTCGCCCGTCGCCGAGCCAGAGGCTCGCGACGAGGCCGATCCACAGCAGCGGGACGGTGAGGATGTCCGGCAGCAGCTGGCGGTCGATGTCGATGCCTGTCAGCGCGATGAGATACGCGGTGAAGACGCAGGGCGAGCACGGCGGACAAGCCGAAGCCGAAGTGCCAGGCGACGGCCGCGAACGCGATGCCGGTCGCGAGTTCGACGAGCGGGTAGCGGACCGGAAATCGGCGCGCGGCAGGCGGCGCAGCGGCCGCGCAGCGCAGCCAGCTCAGGACCGGGACGTTGTGGATGGCGCGGATCGGCGCCTGGCAGGCCGGGCAGCGCGAGCGCGGGACGCACAAGGTTGTAGGGTTCGCCCTCGGCCGGTGCCGGGCCGCCCCTCGAGCTCGGCCGCCTGCGCGCGCCACTGTCGCTCGAGCATGAGCGGCAGGCGGTGGATGACGACATTCAGGAAGCTGCCGATGGCGAGCCCGACGAGCCCGGCCACCGCCGCGAACAGGGCGGGATTCGCCGCGAGCAATGCCACGGGCGAGGGCCCGGTCAGATCACGGCGCCCAGCTTGAAGATCGGCAGGTACATCGCGATGACGAGGCTGCCGACCAGCACGCCGAGGATGGCCATGATCAGCGGCTCGAGGAGCGAGGACAGTCCGTCGACCGCCGTGTCGACCTCGAGCTCGTAGAAGTCGGCGACCTTCGCCGCCATCGCGTCGAGCGAGCCGGATTCCTCGCCGACCGCGATCATCTGGATGACCATGTTCGGGAACAGGCCCGTGTTCTCCATCGCCCGCTGCAGGCGCTGGCCGGTCGCGACTTCGTCGCGCATCCGCAGCACGGCCTGCTCATAGACGATGTTGCCGGTCGCTCCGGCGACCGATTCCATGGCCTCGACCAGCGGCACGCCCGCCGAGAACATGGTCGACAGCGTGCGCGCGTAGCGCGCGATTGCGGCCTTGGTGAGGATCCGCGCCGATGATGGGAAGCTTGAGCGACAGGCGGTCGAGGAAGTGCCGCAGCACCACCGAGCGCTTCTTCATGTGCAGGAAGAACATCACGCCGCCGGCGAACAGGGCGCCCATCCACCAGCCCTGGGTCTGGACGAACTTGGACAGGTCGATGACCGCGCGCGTGAAGGCGGGCAGGTCCGCGCCGAAGCCCTTGAACAGTGCCTCGAACTGCGGGATCACGAACAGCAGCAGGATCAGGGTCACGATCACGGCGACCGCGAGCACCGCGGCCGGGTAGAACAGCGCCTTCTTGATCTTCTTCTTGAGGGCCTCGGTCTTTTCCTTGTAGGTCGCCACCTTGTCGAGCAGCGACTCGAGCGCGCCCGCCTGCTCGCCGGCCTCCACCAGGTTGACGTAGAGGTCGTCGAAGTAGAGCGGATGCTTGGCGAGCGACTCGTGCAACGAGCTGCCGCCCTCGATGTTGGTCTTGATGTCGAGGATCAGCTTCTGCATCGCCGGCTTTTCGTGGCCGACGCCGACGATTTCGAAAGCCTGCACCAGCGGGATGCCCGAGGCGAGCATGGTCGAGAGCTGGCGGCTGAAGATCGCGATGTCCCCGGCGGTGATCTTGCCGCCCCCGCCGAACAAACTGTGCTGCTTGCGGACCTTCGTCGGGACGATGTTCTGCCGCCGCAGGTCTGCGCGCGCGGACTGTTCGTTCACCGCGAGGATCTTCCCGCGGATCTTGTTGCCCTTCTTGTCCTTGCCTTCCCAGTTGAAAGGCGTGTCCTTGGGGGCTGCAACGGCGGTAGGCGGCATGCGACTGTCGTCCTTTAGCCTGACTTTCGGATGTTAACGCCCGGGGGAATCATTCAACTGTGACGCGGTTGACTTCTTCGAGGGTCGTCATCCCGTCCATGACCTTTTTGAGGCCTGCCGTACGCAAATCCCAGACCCCGTTCTTGCGGGCCTCGGCAGCGATATGGGGGGCGCTGCCGCCCTCCAGGATGATCCGGCCGATGTTTTCCGTGACCGGCAGCACTTCGTACAGGCCGACCCGGCCCTTGTAGCCGTCCGTGCACTGGCTGCAGCCGACGTGCTTGTAGACCTTGAAGCCGGGTGTCGCGATGTTCTGTTCAGTGAAACCTTCCCGCAGGAGCGCGTCGTGCGGCAGGTCGAACGGCTGCTTGCAGGCGGAACAAAGCCGCCGCGCGAGGCGCTGCGCGATGATGAGGCTCACCGAAGTGGCGATCGCATAGGGTTTCACGCCCATGTCGATCATGCGGGTCAGCGTCTGCGGCGCGTCGTTCGTATGCAGCGTCGACAGCACGAGGTGGCCCGTCTGCGCCGCCTTGATTGCGATCTCCGCGGTCTCGAGGTCGCGGATTTCGCCGACCATGATGACGTCCGGGTCCTGGCGCAGGAAGGCGCGCAGTGCCGAAGCGAACGTGAGGCCGACCTTCGGGTTGACGTTCACCTGGTTGACGCCCGCCAGCACGATTTCCGCGGGATCCTCGGCCGTCGAGATGTTCGTGTCCTCGACGTTCAGGATCGAGAGGCCGGTGTAGAGCGACACGGTCTTGCCGCTGCCGGTCGGGCCGGTCACGAGGATCATGCCCTGGGGCTTGGCCAGCGTCTTGAGGTACAGCTCCTTCTGGAAGCCCTCATAGCCGAGCGCGTCGATGCCCATCATGGCCGTGCTGGCATCGAGGATGCGCAGCACGATCTTCTCGCCGAACAGCGTCGGGCAGCTCGAGACGCGGAAGTCGATGGAGCGGTTCTTCGACAGCTTCATCTTGATGCGCCCGTCCTGCGGGACGCGCCGCTCGGCGATGTCGAGCCGCGACATGACCTTGAGGCGCGCCGCCAGCTTGGTCGCGAGCTGCACCGGCGGCTGCGCGATCTCGCGCAGCACGCCGTCGATGCGAAGCCGGATGCGGTAATACTTCTCGTAGGGCTCGAAATGGATGTCGGACGCGCTCTTCCGGATCGCGTCCAGCATGATCTTGTTGACGAAGCGCACGATCGGCGCGTCTTCGATGTCCTCGCGCGCGGACTCCGATTCCATCGCGTCGTCGCCGTGCGAGACGTCGAGGTTCTCGAGGTCGAAGTCCTCGTCAGTGCCGCCCATGTTCGGCATCTGGTGGTCGACCTGCTCGATCGCCTTCTGCACGGCGCGCTGGAGCTTGTCGTCCTCGACCACCACGGCCTCGATGGCGAGGCCGGTCTGGAACTTGATCTCGTCGACGGCGTGCAGGATCGTCGGGTCCGAGACGCCGACGTGCAGGCGCTTGCCGCGCTTGACCAGCGGCAGCACGCGATGCTTCGCCAGCAGCTTGTCGTTGACGAGACGGATCGTGTCCAGGTCGATCGCGACCGCGTCGAGGTCCAGGATCGGCATGCCGAATTCCTGGGCCGCGGCGATCGCGATGTCGCGCGCGGAGGCCATGTCGTGCGAGACGAGCCAGCTCACCAGGTGCGTCTTGCGCTCGCGGGCGCTCGCAATCGCATCGAGCATGGCCGACTCCTCGACCAGGCCGTCGAGCACGAGCCGTTGCGGCAGGCCGGTGAGCACGGCCCGGACCGATCCGGCGGCTGCGGCGTTATCGTTCAATGACCCGCTCCAGACACGACTCACCCTGTCCCTGAGGATCCCCGAAAACCGGGATCCTGTAGCCTAACCCAGCCCGCCAGCAATTGTTAAATGAGCGGGAATGCTCCCATACACCGGTGTGCAAGCACTTGACCGGGTTCACATTCGCGACAGTCAGGGGTCCTTGGGCAGTTCGCCGGGGAATCGCGCCTGCAGGGCCCGCCAGAGGCGGTGCGCGCCGGGGTTCCCGGCTAACGCGTCAGGGCCTTCCAGGAAGCGCGGGAGGGGATCCGGCCCCCCCATGTAGAGCAGGCGGACCCCCGGTCCGCCGGCCGCAGGAATGGCCGCCAGCATCGAATCCGGGGCCACGGCCGCCCGCTGTTTCCGGGCAATCAGCTCCGGAATACGGGGTTCACGCAGCTGCACCCAGCCGGATTCCGCGTCCAGCTCGTAGTAGGAGGCGGCTTCGTCCACCAGGCCGGATTCCTGGTAGTGGCCCTGCAGCGTGCCGACAGTGTTGAAATCCGTCTCCGTGAATCGGATGCGATCCGCAAGCGTTCCGGCACGCGACGGTTCCGTCATGAAGGGAACGAGAGACAGGCCGTCGACGCCCGTCGGTGCCGCGCCCGTCACGAGTTCCTCGAGCGTCGGGCGCAGGTCTTCGAGCGAAACCGGCCATGTGTAATCCTGCTCGGCGCCCGGCAATCGGGCGCGCCCGAAGGCGCGTATGGCGAGCAGGACCCGGTACTGATTGGGGCTCATGACACTCGTGCCGTGGCCCCACAGCGAGTCCCAGATCTCGCGGCTCGTCCCGGCCTGCCGGATGATCGAGTCGTTGTCGGCGCCGAGCGCCTCGCCGTGGTCGGAGAGCAGCACGACGATGGCGTTGTCGAGCAGGCCCTTGTCGCCCAGCACGCGCAGGACCTCGCCGAACTGCCGGTCGACTTCGCTGACCGCCTCGCCATAAGCGACGCGATAGGCGTCCGGGACGGTGGGCTCGGTCTTGCCCGCCCAGGCGTAGGGCCAGTGCGCAAGCGTCAGGTGGATCGTGAGCAGGGTCCGGCCCCGGACGTCGATCTCGCGCTCGAGCCGGCTGATGAAATCGCCGGGGCGGTAGGTGACGTTCGCCGCGCGGTTCGCGTGATTGGACGGGAAGAGCAGGCCGCCAACCGGCGTCGAACTCGCCAGGTTCACGAGCGGCATGTCACCCGCATACCCGAGCAGGAAGTCGATGGCGCCGACCGGGGGCGTGATCATCCGGTCGAACCCGTAGGACGGATCGAAGTTCGCAAAACGGACTTCGTCGGTCGCGTAGATCGCGCGGTAGCCGCGGGCGCGCAGCGCATCGCCGAGCGTGTCGCCTTCGTGAATCAGCTTCCGGGGCATCAGGTTGTAGCGGGCGTTCGTGGTGACAGGATGACGTCCCGTCAGGATGGACATCCACGAGCCGAAGGTGCGGGCGAGCGGCGTCGTCGTATCCTCGAAGCGGCGCGCTTGCCGGAGGAATTCGCGAATGTGGGGGACATCCGCCGCGCCGCGCCGCGGGATCGTCAGGTCGTTCCGCAGCGAGTCGATGCCCAGGATCAGGATGTTGGGTGCAGCCTGGCCCGCCTGACCGGAGCCGGTCGTGGACTTCGACCACAGGAACGCGACCCCGATGACGGCGACGATGACAGCCGCGCTCGAAATGCCGCGCGACGCCCAGCGAATGTGCAGCGGCCCACGGGTCGCAGCGCGCATGGCGAGTGCCAACACCACGGTGGCGAGCAGCAGGCTCGCCATCGCGACGCGCGGCATCCCGGCGATCGAGCCGCGCCACCAGGATTCTTCGCCGGCGAATACCGAGGAAGGAAACAACGCGGTGTTGGCGGCCATGGCAAGGCCCACCAGCAGGATGAACCAGAAGGCGATCAGCGACGATCGCCGGGCGCCTGTCCCGTGCGGGAACGCCGCCTCGGTGAGGCGTGCAAGGCCATGGACGACGAACCCGAGCACGACATGCAGGCAGAGCGCGGCGGCGAGGAAGGCTGCGATCTGCCAGCCCAGCGTCGTGCTGAGGGCACGCTGGACGCTGAGTGAAGAGGTGATCCGGTCGTTGACGATGATGAATTCGACTTCGCGTGCGACCCACCACAGGCAGGCCACAAAGAAGGCGATGGAGAGCGCCTGGGCGAGCAGGAGGCCCGAACCGCGGGTGGGCGCTTCAGCCATGCGTTGCATCGGTGACCGATGGCGTGAGGCCGAAACGAAAAAAGCAAGGCCCCTGTTGCCAGGGGCCTCGCTGGGGCCGGCCAGATCGCCGGACCATCGTCACTTGCGGTTACGAACCGCCGAACGTGCTGCGGCAGGAAGCCGGCATGTGCTTGTCGCTCAGGTCGGTCGTGCCCGCATCGGAGGTCGTGCCTCCGCCGTTCACGCCGCCAGAGTCGGCGTACGTGTTGAGCGGCTGGATCGACTTGCCGCACATCCACACGACGTCGCCGTTCTCGTTGACCAGCGGCTGCAGCGAAAGGATCGAGCCGTTGATCTTCGAGTTGGCGTCACGGCCGTAGGTGACCGTGATCGTGCCGTTCGTCACGTCGAGCTGCTCGACGTAACGGCCCGACTTGTCGTCGAGCGTGGCCAGCGAGCCCATGCCCGCTTCGACCAGGGTCGGCGGCCAGTCGCCGGTCTGCGCGAGGTACTCAGCCACGCCCGCCTTGACGTCCGATGCGAGCGACAGGCCTTCAGAGACCTGCGCGCGAATCGTGTAGTCCTGGTACGCCGGGATAGCGATGGCGGCCAGGATGCCGATGATGGCCACCACGATCATCAGTTCGATGAGCGTGAAGCCCTTCTGGAGAGTCTTCATTTCAAGTAGCTCCTGTGTAACCAAGGGCGGCGCTCATGCGCCGATGCAATCTAGGTACAGCAAGGATCATGCCAACCTGATCGGCCCTCGTAAGTGACGGACTTGGCAGTCTTTTTTCAAGTTTGTCAGAAGATCGTCGGGGTCTGGCGACGGTCCGGCCGACGGGCCGTGTCACAAAGTGACGTGCTGCGTCACTCGATGCCGAGCTTCTTGATCCGATAGCGCAGCGCCCGGAAGCTGATCCCGAGCGAACGGGCGGCTGCCGTCTTGTTGTAGCGGGCCTCTTCCAGGGCCTTGCGGATCGAGGCCCGTTCCATGTCTTCCAGGGTCTGCGGCAGGGTGCCCGGGCGGTGCAACGGCACGGAATCCTCGTACGTCGGCGGGCCGCGCAACTCGATGTCCTCAGGCCGGATCGTCGCCCCGTCGCAGAGCGTGAGCGCGCGTTCGATGACGTTCTCGAGCTCGCGGACGTTGCCGGGGTAGTCGTGGCTCGACAGCAGTTCCATCGCCTCGGCCGAGATCGCCGGGGGCGTCATCGCAAGGCGCAGGGCGAAGCGCTGCGTCACGGACGACGCCAGTTCGGGCACGTCCGCGAGCCGGTCGCGCAAGGAAGGCACCCGCATCTCGATCACGTTGATCCGGTAGTAGAGGTCCTCGCGGAAGCGGCCCGCCGCGACCAGCTCGCCGAGGTCGCGGTGCGTCGCCGACAGGATGCGCACGTCGACCGGCTGCTCGCGCTGGTCGCCGACCGGGCGCGCGGTCTTCTCCTGGATCAGGCGCAGCAGCTTGACCTGCATGACGAAGGGCAGGTCCGCGACTTCGTCGAGGAACAACGTGCCGCCCTCGGCGGCCTGCACCAGGCCGAGCTTGTCGGCGACCGCGCCGGTGAAGCTGCCGCGGCGATGGCCGAAGAGCTCGCTCTCCATCAGTTCCGACGGGATCGCGCCGCAGCTGACCGGCACGAAGGGCGCGTCCTTGCGCGGCCCGGACTCGTGGATCAGCCGCGCGACCAGCTCCTTGCCGGTGCCGGACTCGCCGGTGATGTGCACGGGCGCCTGGCTGCGCGCCACGCGCCCGATCATGGCGCGCAGTTTCTGCATCGGCTCGGAATCGCCGAGCAGGCGCCGCCCGCCGTCCGCGGCACGCCGGCTGTCGGAGAGCTTGAGCGCCTGGTTGACGAGCTTGCGCAGGTCCGAGATGTCGACGGGCTTGCGCACGAAATCGAAGGCGCCGAGCTTCAGCGCGAGCACCGCCGACTCGACGTGGCCGTGGGCCGTGATCACGGCGACCGGCAGCTCCGGCACCTCGTTCTGGATCCACTCGATGAGCTCGGTGCCGTCGCCGTCCGGCAGGCGCAGGTCGGTGAGGCACAGCGCGAAGTCCCGCGTGCCCTGCAGCTCGCGGCGCGCGGAGGCGAGGTCGTGCACGGCGCTCGAGTCGACGCCCATGCGCGCGAGCGTCAGCGACAGGAGTTCGCAGATGTCCGGTTCATCGTCGACGATCAGCGCGCGCGGGTTCGCCATGGCGGTCAGGTCTGTTCCCAGCGCTGCGGGTCGGCGAACACGATGCGGAAGACGCTGCCGCCGCCGGCGCGCGGCTCGAACACGAGGAGCGCCCGGTTGCACTGCGCGAGTTCGCGCGCGATGAAGAGCCCGAGGCCGGTGCCGCTCGCGCGCGAGGTGAAGAACGGCTCGAAGATGCGGTCGCTGATCGTCGAATCGATGCCCGGGCCGCGGTCGAGCACCTCGAGGAACGGCCGGTTGCTGCCGGCGAGCCGGCCGATGCGGACTTCGACGTTGTCGTCCGGCGCCTTCACCGAGTAGCGGAACGCGTTTTCGCAGAGGTTCCACAGGATCTGGCGCAGGTGCGAGGGATCGACGCGCACCTCGAGCTCCGGGATCGGGAATCTCCGCGGTCAGCTGTCCGGCCTCGTGGCCGCCGGTGCTGACGAATTCCTGCACGAAATCGGTGAGCCATTCGCCGAGCGGCATGCGCTCGGGCCGCGTGCTCTCGCGACGCGCGAGCTGCTGCACGTTGCCGATGATGGTGCTGACGCGCTCGGCGTTCGCGCGGATGATGTCGCTCATGCGGCGGTTCGGCTCGCTGAGAGCCGCGTCCTCGCCGAGGAGCTGGGCCGCGTGGCTGATCGCGCCGACGGGATTCCGGATCTCGTGCGCGATCGAGGCCGAGAGCCGGCCGAGCGCCGCGAGCCGCGACTGGTGGATGCGGTCGTCGAGCGCGGTGAGGTCCTCGAGGAAGATCAGCACCGGCGGCAGGTGGCCCTTGCCGAGCGGTGCGAAATGCGGCCGCACCTCGCGCAGGCCGTCGACGGCGAGCAGGTTGCCGCCGGACGCGTCGGTTTCGGGGCCGCTCTGGCGCCACATGGTCAGCAGGTAAAGCAGGCGCGGCGAGACCTCGCCGAGCAGCGCGTTGGCCAGTGCGTCGCTGCCGAGGATCTGGCGTGCCGACTCGTTGATGAGGCGGATGCGGTCCTGTTCGTCGACCACGACGAGGCTCTCGCGCAGGCGCTCGACGATGTACTGCGACAGTTCCGCCAGGTTCGCGAGGTCGAGGTCGCGCTGGCGCACCAGCGCCTCGCTCTCGCGCAGCCGCCCGGCGAGCGGCGCGACCGCGAGCGCGGCGATCAGGATGACGCCGCCGAGCAGTCCCGCCTGCGTCAGGTCGGACGAGTCGGACACGCCCTGGAACCACAGCATGATCTGCTGGCCGAGCACGCACAGTGCCGCGACCGCGGCGACCGTCGTCGCGATGCGCTTCGGCAGCAGGAGGCTCACGCCTGCGACCGGCATGATCAGCAGCAGGCCCGCGCCGCTCGCCGCGCCGCCGCTGGTGACGAGCAGCGCCGTCACCGCCATGATGTCGAAGGCGACGTGGATGAAGGCCTGGGCCTGCAGGCTCGGCCAGCGCGTCTTCAGCAGCCCGATGCAGATGACGCCGGTCGCGAACCAGGCGACCAGCGTATAGAAATAGAGTGTCGGCGACTGGGCGCCGAGCGTCTGCGGCTGGGTCGCGAGCAGGACCAGCGCGACCAGCACCGAGGGAATCGCGAGCCGGTAGAGGTTGAGCAGTCCGAGCACGCGCCAGGCGAGTTCCGGATCGCCAGCCGTTCTCTCGATTTCCGCCGGCATTTTCACGGCGGCACTTTACCACGCGACCCTCGGCCGACCCGCGGCGCGGCCCGCGTTTGCGACGCGGTTCAAGCCAGCCGGTACAATGCTGTGATGAATCTTCATGAATACCAGTCGAAGCGCATCTTCGCCGACTACGGCATGCCCGTGCCGCCGGGCCGGGTGGCGTCGACTCCGGCAGAAGCGGTCGCCGCGGCCCGCGAATTGCCCGGACCGGTCTGGGTGGTCAAGGCGCAGGTCCACGCGGGCGGGCGCGGCAAGGCCGGCGGCGTGAAGCTCTGCCGCTCGGCGGAAGAAGTCGGCAAGGCCGCGAAGGCGATGCTCGGCCAGCGCCTCGTGACGCCCCAGACGGGCGCGGCGGGCCTGCCGGTCAACCTCGTCTACGTCGAGTCCGGCAGCGCGATCGAGCGCGAGCTCTATCTTTCGCTGCTGCTCGACCGCGAGCGCAGCCGCATCGCCTTCGTCGCCTCGGCCGCCGGCGGCATGAACATCGAGGAAGTCGCGGCGCACGAACCCGAGAAGATCCTGCGCATCGACATCGATCCGGCCGCGGGGCTGCAGGCCTACCAGTGCCGGCGGCTCGCCTTCGGCCTCGGGCTCTCCGGCAAGCAGGTCGCGGAGTTCGAGCGCATCGCGCGCGCCCTGTACCGGCTCTACCTCGAGCGCGACCTGGCGCTGGTCGAGATCAACCCGCTGATCGTGACGAAGGACGGCGCGATCGTCGCGCTCGACGCCAAGATCAACGTCGACGCGAACGCGCTGTTCCGCCAGCCCGAGCTCGTGGCCTTGCGCGACCCGTCGCAGGAAGACGAGATGGAGCGGCAGGCCGCCGAGCACGAGCTCAACTACGTCTCGCTCGACGGCAACATCGCCTGCATGGTGAACGGCGCCGGCCTCGCGATGGCGACCATGGACCTCATCAAGCTGCACGGCGGCGAGCCCGCGAACTTCCTCGACGTCGGCGGCACGGCGACGGCGGAGCGGGTGACCGCCGCGTTCCGGCTGATCCTCTCGAACGCGCGCGCGCGCGCGATCCTCGTGAACATCTTCGGCGGCATCGTGCGCTGCGACGTCATCGCCGAGGGCATCATCCAGGCGGTGCGCAACGCCGGCGTCAACCTGCCGGTGATCGTGCGCCTCGAGGGCACGAACGCCGACAAGGCGCGGGCGCTGCTCGCCGCGAGCGGACTCGCGATCACGGTCGCGAAGGACGTCTCCGACGCGGCGACCAAGGCCGTGCGCCTCGCGCGCGCCGGGGCGAAACGATGAGCATCCTCGTCAACCGCCGCAGCCGCGTGATCTGCCAGGGCTTCACCGGCAAGCAGGGCACGTTCCACTCCGAGCAGGCGATCGCCTACGGCACGAACCTCGTCGGCGGCGTGACGCCGGGGCGCGGCGGCACGAGCGCACCTCGACCGGCCGGTGTTCGACACCGTGCACGACGCGGTGAAGGCGACGCGGGCCGACGTCAGCGTCATCTACGTGCCGGCGCCCTTCGCGGCGGACGCGATCCTCGAGGCCGCGGATGCCGGCATCCGGCTCATCGTGTGCATCACCGAGGGCATCCCGGTCAACGACATGGTGCGCGTGAAGGCGGCGCTCGCCGGCGGCAAGAGCCGGCTCGTCGGCCCGAACTGCCCGGGCGTCATCACGCCGGGCGAGTGCAAGGTCGGCATCATGCCGGGCTTCATCCACCAGCCCGGCAAGGTCGGCATCATCTCGCGCTCCGGCACGCTGACCTACGAGGCCGTGTTCCAGACCACGAGCGCCGGCCTCGGCCAGACGACCTGCGTCGGCATCGGCGGCGACCCGGTGCGCGGCCTGAACTTCATCGAGGTGCTCGCGCTCTTCGAGCGCGACAAGGCAACGGCCGGCATCATCATGGTCGGCGAGATCGGCGGCACCGACGAGGAAGCGGCCGCCGAATTCATCCAGCGCGAGGTGTCCAAGCCCGTCGTCGCCTACATCGCGGGCGTCACCGCGCCCGCCGGCAAGCGCATGGGCCACGCGGGCGCCGTGATCGCGGGCGGCAAGGGCACGGCGGCGGACAAGTACGCGGCCCTCGAGGAGGCGGGCGTGCGCACGGTCCGCTCGGCCGCCGACCTCGGCGTCGCCATGAAGCAGGCGCTCGCGGCACGCCGCCGCCGCAAGCGCAAGCGCAAGCGCTGAACCCGCGTGCGCATCGCGCTCGCGCAGATCGATCCCACCGTCGGCGACGTGCCGGGCAACGCCGCGACGATTGCGCAGCGGCTCGAGGAGGCGCGCAAGGCGGGCGCCGCCGTCATGGCGACTCCCGAGCTCGCGCTCTGCGGCTACCCGCCCGAGGACCTGCTCTTTCACCGCGGATTCCGGCGCCGCATCGACGAGTCGATCGCGCGGCTCGCGGACGCCGCGCGCGGCATCGACCTGCTGATCGGCTATCCGGAGTACGCGGACGGCGTGATCTACAACTGCCGCGGCCTGGCTCCGCGACGGGCGGCGCATCGCGAACTACCGCAAGCAGCGGCTGCCGAACTACCAGGTCTTCGACGAGAAGCGCTACTTCACGCCGGGCGATGCCTTCGTCACGGTCGAACTCGGCGGCGTGCGGGTCGCGCCGATCATCTGCGAGGACGTCTGGCATGCCGACGTCGTTGCCGGGCGCGGCGCGGCCGGTGCGGACCTCGTGCTCGTCCATCAACGCCTCGCCCTTCCAGAAGGGCAAGCAGGCCGAACGCGAGGCGAACCTCGCGGCCCGCGCCCGCGAAAACGGCGTGCCGTTCGCGTACCTGAACCTCGTCGGCGGCCAGGACGAGCTCGTGTTCGACGGCTGCAGCTTCGCCGTGGACGCGGGCGGGCGCATCGTGCACCGCGCGCCGGCCTTCGAGGAGTCGCTGACGACCCTCGACGTCGTTCCGGGGGAGCACGGGCATCGACATCGCGCCGGGGAGCCTGGCGCCGCTGCCGGGGGCGGAAGAGAGCGTCTGGCGCGCGATCGTGCTGGGCGTTCGCGACTACGTCGACAAGCACCGCTTCGCAGGCGTCGTGATCGGCCTCTCGGGCGGCGTCGATTCGGCGCTCGTGCTCGCGATCGCCTGCGACGCGCTCGGCGCGTCGCGCGTGCAGGCCGTCATGATGCCCTCGCGCTTCACGTCCGCCATGTCCGAGAGCGACGCGGAGGCGATGGCGCGCGGGCTCGGCGTGCGCTACTCGATGATTCCGATCGAGGGCATGTACCAGGCGACGCTCGCGGCGCTCGAGCGCGAGTTCCGCGGCCGTGCGCCCGATGCGACCGAGGAGAACATCCAGGCGCGCTGCCGCGGCATGCTGCTGATGGCGATCTCGAACAAGACCGGCCGCATGGTGCTGACGACCGGCAACAAGAGCGAGATGGCGGTCGGTTACGCGACGCTCTACGGCGACATGGCGGGCGGCTTCGCGCCGATCAAGGACTGCAGCAAGACGCTGGTGTGGCGCCTCGCCCGCTGGCGGAACGCACGGGCGCCGGCGCCGTCATCCCGCAGCGGATCATCGAGCGGCCGCCGACGGCGGAACTGCGCGAGAACCAGCTCGACAGCGACAGCCTGCCGCCCTACGAGGTGCTCGACCCGATCCTCGAGGCCTTCATCGAGGACGACCGCTCGGTGGACGAGATCGTCGCGCATGGGATTCGAGCGCGCGACCGTCACGCGCGTGCTCGAGCTGGTGAAGCGCAACGAGTACAAGCGCCGGCAGGCGCCGCCGGGCGTGCGGGTGAGCGGCCGCGCTTTCGGGCGCGACTGGCGGTATCCGATCACGTCGGGGTACAGGCCGGGGAGTCGTAGAGGGACAGTCCCCTTTGTCCTCAGAGCCGGAAAAGGGGACAGTCCCCGTCAGTCGAGCCGCCACCACTTCTTTTCGTGCTTCTCGGAGCTCGCGGCGGGGTAGTTGAGCGCGAAGACTTCCTGCGACCGCTCGGCGAGGTCGTCGAGGCCGAGACCCGGTAGCTGGCGATCATGATCTCGAGCGCATGGCGGACCGCCGGTGCGCCGTCGTAGTTCTCGATGCAGTAGCGCGCGCGGTCGATCGCCGCGACGTAGGCCTGGCGCCGCAGGTAGTGGTCCGCGACGTAGACCTCGTAGTCGGCGAGCCGGTTGCGCAGGAAGACCATGCGCTGGCGCGCGTCGTGCGCGTAGATGCTGTTCGGGACGCTGCTTGATCAGCTGGTCGAAGGCGTCGAAGGCGCGCCGGACGTCCTGCGGCGGGCGCTCGTTGAGGTCGGTGTTGAACCAGCGCTCGAGGAAGTTCGGCGAGCGCTCGAAGTAGACGAGGCCGCGCAGGTACATCGCGTAGTCGACGCGCGGGTGGGTCGGATTCTCGCGGACGAACTGGTCGGCCGCGTCGACCGCGGATTCCTGCTCGCGCGCGCGGTAGTACGCGTAGATGATGTCGAGCCGCGCCTGGCGCGCCTCCTGGCTGAACGGGTAGCGTGCGTCGAGCGCCTCGTAGTAGCGCACGGCACCGCGATAGTCGCCGCCCATCAGCATGCCGTGCGCCTTCTCGTACATGCGATTCGGCTGCAAATTCTCGGCCGCGCGCTCCTTGTAGCCGCAGCCCGCGGCTGCGGCGATGCCGCACGCGACCAGGAGGATGCGCGCCATCGTTCTGGCTGGCTGCAAAGGACTGGACCCCGGCTGTTGAATCAACGCAGTATACCGGACAAAAGACCGCTCCCGACCCGCATGAGTTCCACCCGTCACCAACGAGAATTGCGCTTGCCGCCGCAGGCGGCCGGCCGGCGCCTCGACCAGGCGCTGGCCGACGCCCTGCCGGAGTTCTCGCGCTCGCGCCTGAAGCGCTGGATCGACGACGGCATGCTGCGCGTCGACGGCCGCGTGCCGCGGCCCGCGCGACATCGTCGCCGGCGGCGAGCGGATCGAGCTCGACGCGCCCGAAGAGGACGCCGTCCCGGACGTCGCGCAGGCGTTGCCGCTCGTCGATCGCCTGGGAGGACAAGGACGTCCTGGTCGTCAACAAGCCGGCCGGGCTCGTCGTACATCCGGGCGCCGGCAACCCGGACCAGCACGCTGCAGAACGCACTGCTCGCGCACGATCCGAGCCTCGCGAAGCTGCCGCGCGCCGGCATCGTGCACCGCCTCGACAAGGACACCTCGGGCCTGCTGATCGTCGCGCGCAGCGAATCCGCGCGCACGACCCTCGCCGAGGCGCTCGCCGCGCGCGAGCATCCACCGCGAGTACCAGGCGGTCTGCGTCGGCGTCATGACCGCGGGCGGCAGGGTGGACGCGCCGATCGACCGGCATCCGGTGGACCGCGTGCGCATGGCCGTGCGCCAGAGCGGGCGCGAGGCCGTCACGAACTACCGCGTGATCGAGCGCTTCCGCCGGCACACCTGGGTGCGGGTGACGCTGGAGACGGGACGCACGCACCAGATCCGGCTGCACCTCTCGCATGCGGGCTATCCGCTCGTCGGCGACCCGGTCTACGGCCGGCGTCTCGCGATTCCGCGCGGCGCGACGCCCGTGCTCGCGGAAGCGCTTGCACGGTTTCCGGCGCCAGGCGCTGCATGCGGCGAAGCTCGTCTTTCCGCATCCGCGCGACGGACGTGCGATCGAGGTCGAAGCGAAGCTGCCGGCGGACCTCGGCGCTCATCGCCGCGCTGAAGCGCGACCGCAACGCGGCCGAGGCCTGATGCCGGAACCCGGGTTCCTCGTGCCCGGCTGGACCGTGCCCGCACGGGTGCGCGCGGCGATGACGACGCGCACCGGCGGCGTGAGCGCCGCCCCCTACGCGAGCTTCAACCTCGCGACCCACGTCGGCGACGATCCCGCGGCCGTCGCCGAGAACCGCCGGCGCCTGCATGACGCGCTCGGACTGCCCGCGGAGCCCGCCTGGCTCGAGCAGGTGCACGGGACCGGTGTCAGCGTGCTGCCGGCGGCGGGCGCAGGCTCGCGCCGACGCGGCCGTCACGTTTGCGCGCGGCCAGGTCTGCGCGGTCCTCGTCGCCGACTGCCTGCCGGTATTCCTGGCAGGTCGCGCGGGCGATCGCGTCGGCATCGCGCATGCGGGCTGGCGCGGGCTCGCTGCCGGCGTCGTCGAGGCGACGGTCGCGGCGCTCGCGTGCGCGCCGGAAGAACTCGTCGCCTGGCTCGGCCCGTCGATCGGTCCACGCGCTTTCGAAGTCGGCCCCGAAGTGCGGGACGCGTTCCTGGTGCAGGACGCCGGGGCCGCGGCGGCATTTCATCCGGGCCGGGCCGGGCGCTGGCTTGCGGACTTGCCGGGGCTGGCGCGGCGCCGCCTCGCGGCGGCGGGCGTCACCACGGTGAGCGGCGGCGATCTCTGCACGCACTCGGACGCGACGCGCTTTTATTCCTTCCGGCGCGACGGTGCGACCGGGCGCATGGCCGCGCTCGCCTGGCTCGACTGAGGTAGGCTGGGCGCCCGTGTCGACGCTCGCACCCATCCTGCTCCTGACCGCGGCCTGCGGTGCGCTATCCGCGCTCGTCGCCGGCGTTTTCATGCTGCTTCCGGTCGCGCGGCGTAATGCCGTGCTGCCGCACCTCGTGAGCTTCGCGACCGGCGCGCTGCTCGGCGCCGCGCTGCTCGCGCTCCTGCCGCACGCGCTCGAATCCGGCGCCGGCGCGCACGGCATCGGGCTGGCGCTCGTGGCCGGCATCATCGCGTTCTTCGTGCTGGAAAAGCTGGTGCTCTGGCGCCATTGCCACGTGGACCACTGCGAGGCACACGGGCCCGAGGACCACCATCGCGACCGCGCCTCGGCGACGCTGATCCTCTGGGGCGATGCCTTCCACAACCTGCTCGACGGCGTGCTGATCGCGGCCGCGTTCCTGACCGATCCGCACCTCGGCGTCGTCACGACCGTGGCCGTGTTCGCGCACGAGATCCCGCAGGAAGTCGGCGACCTCGCGATCCTGCTGAACGGCGGCATGTCGCGGCAGCGCGCGCTCGTGCTCAACATCGCGGTGAGCCTCACGTCGGTCGCCGGCGCGGTGATCGCGTGGTACCTGCTGGCGCAGGCGCTCGAATGGCTTCCCTACGCGCTCGCGATTGCGGCGGCGAGCTTCCTCTACGTCGCAGTCGCGGACCTCATCCCCGGACTTCATCGTCGCGTCGATGCGCGCACGTCGGTTCAGCAGGTCCTTCTCATAGCGTTGGGTATCGCGGTCATCGCGTTCTCGCACAGTCTCGCGCACTGACGCTCGGCGAAAGCGCGGAAGCCCGCCGGGACAGCCCTCGCTCGCGCCGGAACTTTATGCGCTCGCTCGGGTGTCCCGGCGTGCTGCCGCGCAATCGCGAAGACGGCAGTGCCCGCGCTCAGGCGAGCCGGGGGTGACCCCGAGGCGAGCGCATAAAGTTCCGGCGCGAGCGGAGGTGGTCACCCCCGGCGAAGCCTGAGCGCGACGTATAGCCGTCTCAGCTATTGAGCCGCAGCGCCTCGCGGAACCCGATCAGGACCAGTTCCGGCACGTGCGCGTCGAAGATCTGCTCTTCCTCGAACAGCCGCGCGAACCCGCCGGTGCCGATGAGCGTCGTCGGCTTGCCCGCGAAGTACTGCGTGCGGACTTCCGTGCAGAGATGGCGGAGGATCGCGATGTTGCCGTGGTAGAGCCCCGCCTGGATGCTCTCGACCGTCGAGCGGCCGAGCAGCTCAGGGGGCTTGCGGATCTCGACTTTCGGCAGTCGCGCCGTGCGCGCATCGAGGCTCTCCATCGCGAGCCTGAGGCCGGGCATGATCACGCCGCCGAGGTAGTCGCGCTCCTCGGTGAGCGCGTCGATCGTCGTCGCGGTGCCGAAGTCCACGATGATCGCGTTGCGGCCCGGAAACAGCTTGGCCGCCGCGATCGCCCCCGCGATGCGGTCGCTGCCGACCTCGAGCGGGTTGCGGTAGCGGATCTTGAGGCCCGTGCGCACGCCCGGTTCGAGCAGGAACGGCCGCAGGCCGAAGTACTTCATGCTCGCGTTGCGCACCGAATGGACCATGTCGGGCACCACCGAGCAGATGGCGACGGCGGTGATCGCGGCGGGATCGACGTCGTTCTCGCGCAGCACCTGGCGGCAGAACAGGCCGAACTCGTCCGAGGTGTTCTCGGCGCGCGTCGCGCGGCGGAACTGCAGCACCAGCGTGTCGTCGTCGAACACGCCGCCGTAGATCTGGCTGTTGCCGATGTCGAGGACGAGGATCATCGCGCGCTGGCCCTTGACCTGCTCCTCGATCAGCTCCGCTATGGCCGTCGCGAGCTTCTCGCGGCCCACATAGCGGCGCACGCGGCTGCTGCCGTTCTCGTGCACGAAGAAGAGGTGCTCCTCGCCGTCGGCGAGCGTGGAAACGTCGTTCTGCACGACATAGCGGGCGCGGCTGCGTTTCAGCAGGTCGCGCGCCGCCCGCGCCTGCGCGCTCGCGTCGGGCTCGTGCGTCAGCTTGAAGCCGACCAGGACCAGGTCCGGGTTGCCCGCGTAGCCCATGATGCGGTCGATGATCTTGTGCGTCGGCTGCAGCTTCACGGACAGCTCGCTGCCGGAGGCGATCTTGGTGTCCGGTTGCGCATCCGCCACCGCGAAGTCGCCGACCGCCGCCGAGTGGACGATGGCCGCGCACGCGCTGTCGCGTGCGAGGCGGCGCAGGGCCGTGTCGAGCGAGGCGTGATCCGTGTAGGACTCGCGGCGCGCGACGCCGTTCGCCTGCACCGAATCGACGCCCGCGACCTGCGTCACGTGGAAGCCGCGCGCGACCAGCGCCTCGCAGATCATGGCCCCGGTGCGGCCGCTGCTCAGGTTGGAGATGTAGCGCACGCTGTCGATCGGCTCGCGCGTCGCTCCCGAGGTGACGACGACCTTGGCCTTCATGCTTTCGCCTCCAGCGCCTGCAGAACGTGTTTCTCGAGCTCGTCCACCTCGAGCAGGCGTCCCTCGCCCTGCTCGCCGCAGGCGAGGCGTCCGTCGCCGACCGGCAGGATGCGGGCGCCGAAGCCCGCGAGCCGCTCGCGCGCGGCGCGCGTCGCCGGGTGCTCCCACATGGTCGCGTTCATCGCCGGCGCGACGAGATAGGGCTTGCTTCGCCAGTTCCCAGGCGAGGAACAGCGCCCCGATCGCATCGTCGGCAAGGCCCGCGGCCAGGCGGTTCATCGAGTTCGCGGTCGCCGGGCAGAGCAGGGCGACGTCGGCCCAGCGCGCCAGCCGGATGTGGTCCATCGTCCTGCCGGCTTCGTAGAGGTCCGTGAACGGCGTGCGGCCGGTGAGGCCCTCGAGCGTCGCGGCGCCGACGAACCGCAGCGCGCCGTCGCTCGCGACCGTCTGCACGGCGATGCCGCGCTTCGCGAGGCGCGAGACGAGCTCGCAGGCCTTGAAGCAGGCGATCGAGCCCGTGAGCTGGAACAGGATCCTCGGTGCTTCGCTATCCGACATTGTCGATGAGCCTCACTTGGCCGAGGCGGACGGCCGCGAGCCTGCGGCCGTCGCGGTCGGCGACATAGTCCACGTCGAAGCCTTCGCGCGCGAGGGACGCCGCGGCCTCGGCGGGCGGCCGGCGCTCGGCCATGCTCGCGGCGAGCACGCGATGCAGTGCGGGCGCGCGCGCGCGCTCGGCCGGCGACAGCAGGCGGTTGCGCGAGCTCATCGCGAGCCCGTCGGGCTCGCGCACCGTCGGGACAGCGCACGATGCGCGTGTCGAGGAAGAAGGCGTGCACGAGGCCCTCGACGAGCTGCAGCTGCTGGAAATCCTTCTCGCCGAAATAGGCGCGGTCCGGGCGCGTGAGCAGCAGGAGCTTCAGCACGACGGTCAGCACGCCGTCGAAATGGCCCGGGCGCGCGGCGCCCTCGAGCTGCAGCGAGAGTTCGTTCTCGCTGACGCGATAGCGGTAGCCGTCGCGGTAGATCTCCTCGGCGCGCGGCAGGAACACGAGTTCGCAGCCGGCGTCGCGCAGCATCGCGAGGTCCTGTTCCAGTCGTGCGCGGATAGCGCGCGAGGTCGGCCGGGTCGTTGAACTGCGCGGGATTCACGAAGATGCTGGCCCAGGCGCGCGCGTTCTCCGCCTTCGCGCGCCGCAGCAGCGAGAGGTGCCCCTCGTGCAGCGCGCCGAGCGTCGGCACGAAGCCCGGTCGCGCCCGCGCCGCGGCTGCGGCGGTGCTCGATGAGCTCTTCGACGCCCTCGACGACCTTCATGCGTCGTAGCTCTCGGCGGCGCGTGGGGAAGGCGCCCTGCTTCACGTCGCGGTCGAAGCGGTCGATCGCGTCGCGCACGGCCTGGTTGCCGTCGAGGTAGGTGCGCACGAATTTCGGCCGGTGCCCGCCGGTGAGGCCGAGCAGGTCCTGCAGGACCAGCACCTGTCCGTCGCAATGGATGCCGGCGCCGACGCCGATCGTCGGGATCGTCGACGGCCTGCGTGATGCGCGCGCCGAGCGCCGAGGGCACGCACTCGAGCACGATCGAGAAGCAGCCGAGCGCCTCGAGGCGCTTCGCGTCCTCGACGATGCGCACGGCGTCGTCCTCGCGGCGGCCCTGCACGCGGATAGCCCGCGAGCGCATTGACCGACTGCGGCGTGAGGCCGAGATGGCCCATGACCGGCATGCCGGAGCCGACGATGGCCTCGATCACGTCTTCGTGGCCCGGCGACGCCCTCGAGCTTCACCGCCTGCGCGCCGGCGCGCATGAGCGCCGCGACCGCGTCGAGCGCGGCCGGCACGCCCTTGCGGAACGACAGGAACGGCATGTCGCCGATCAGGAAGCGCGTCGGCGCGCCGCGGCGCACGGCCGCCGTGTGCAGCGCCATCATCTCGACCGTGGCGGCGAGCGTGTCGGAATGGCCGTGCACGACCATCGCCGCGCTGTCGCCGACGAGGATGCAGTCGACGGCGGTCGCCTCCAGCACGCGCGCGAAGCTCGAGTCGTAGCAGGTGACCATCGAGATCTTGCGGCCGGCGGCCTTGGCCGCGGCGAAGTCGAGGACCGATTTCATGCGCGTTCCCTCCCGGCCGCGGCGATGAATGCCTGGTAGACGCCGGCGAGCGCCGTGCCGTCGAGCGCCTCGAGGTGCGCCTCGATCGTCTCGGTGTCGCCGCGCGCGACCGGTCCGGTGAGCGCGCCGTCGCTCGAGGCGATGACGTTCTCGACGATGCGGCGCGGATAGGCCGCGAGCGCCTCGCGCGGCGCGCCGAAGCGCGTCGCCATCGCCGCGAAGAAGTCGCGCCACAGCACGGCCGTGAAGCCGCCGGCGAGCGCGCACAGCGCGTGGTAGTACGCCTTGTCGTCGGTCTTGAGCGGAAAGCAGGGATTCGGCAGTCGCGGGAACAGCGCTGCGGAATTCGCGCGACCGGCTTCGGGATGGGTCGTCGTCCTGGTCCACGAAGACCGGGATGTCGCGATAGAACGCGGGCTCGTAGAGCGTCGTCGCGAAGCTCATGAGCGGATGCGCGCCGAAGGCGCCCTCGAAGCTGCGCCCGCCGCAGAAGTGGACGAAGGTCCGGTCCGTCGAGGCCCTCGGCGCGAAGCCGCGCCATCACCGGCGCGATGGCGTCGTCCGAGACCGCGAGCAGGATCGTCGGGCAGTCCGCGAGCGCTTCGGCCGCGGTGACGCCCGGCTTGCCGTTCGGCCGGGCGTGCCGGCGCGACCACAGCTTCCAGGGGATGCCGAGGCTCGTGAAGTAATGGCGCCAATGCCGGGATAGTCGGCCGTCGCCGACGAAACCGTAGGGCGACGTCCCGGAATACCGGGCGGTCAGCGGGTACCTGTCCCATGGATCAAGTCCCTCGAAAGTCGAATCACACATCGAAAACCGGTCGCGGCCACCCGAAGGCGGTCCGCGCCAGCCGCGATTTTCGCACAAAAAGGGGACGCACCCCTTTTTGCCTTGAAAAGGGGTGCGTCCCCTTTTTGTGGCGCGCGCAAATGCTTGAAAATCGCGCTAAATTTGCCGTGCCCGCGGGTTGAATCGGGCCCGCTGGCCTCATCAACCGGGCAGGCATGCACCCCGGAGCGCATCGATGCGACAGGATCGGCTGACGACCGAAATTCCAGCTCGCGCTGGCGGACGCGCAGTCGCTCGCCGTCGGCCGCGACCAGCAGTTCATCGAGCCCGCGCACCTCATGCTCGCGCTCCTCGACCAGGAGGGCGGCAGCGCGCGCCCGCTTGCTCGACCGCGCCGGCGTCAACGTCAGCCTGCTGCGCTCGCGCCTGCTCGAGCAGATCGGGCGCATCGCGACGGTGGAGGGCACGGCGGGCGAAGTGCATCCGTCGAACGACCTGCTGAAGCTCCTGAACGTCACCGACAAGCTCGCGCAGAAGCGCGGCGACCAGTACATCTCGAGCGAGCTGTTCGTGCTCGCCGCCTGCGAGGACAAGGGCAGCGCTCGGCCGCGTGCTGAAGGATTCGGGCGTCGTGAAGGGCGCCGTCGACAAGGCGATCGACGACCTGCGCGGCGGCGAGAAGGTGGACGACCCGAACGCCGAGGAGCAGCGCGGGGCGCTGCAGAAGTACACGATCGACCTCACCGAGCGCGCGGAGCGGGGCAAGCTCGACCCCGTCATCGGCCGCGACGACGAGATCCGCCGCACGATCCAGGTGCTGCAGCGCCGCACCAAGAACAACCCCGTGCTGATCGGCGAGCCCGGCGTCGGCAAGACCGCGATCGTCGAGGGCCTCGCCCAGCGCATCGTCAACGGCGAGGTGCCCGAGAGCCTCAAGAACAAGCGCATCCTCGCGCTCGACATGGGCTCCCTGATCGCCGGCACCAAGTTCCGCGGCGAGTTCGAGGAGCGGCTGAAGGGCGTGCTCAACGACCTCGCCAAGCAGGAAGGCCGCGTCATCCTCTTCATCGACGAGCTGCACACCGTGGTCGGCGCCGGCAAGGCCGAGGGCTCGATGGACGCCGGCAACATGCTGAAGCCCGCGCTCGCGCGCGGCGAGCTGCACTGCGTCGGCGCGACCACGCTCGACGAGTACCGCAAGCACGTCGAGAAGGACGCCGCGCTCGAGCGCCGCTTCCAGACCGTGTTCGTCGGCGAGCCCTCGGTCGAGGACACGATCGCGATCCTGCGCGGCCTCAAGGAGCGCTACGCGGTCCACCACAAGGTGGAGATCACCGATCCCGCGATCGTCGCCGCGGCGACGCTCTCGCACCGCTACATCACGAACCGCCAGCTCCCCGACAAGGCGATCGACCTGATCGACGAAGCGGCGAGCGCATCCGCATGGAGATCGACTCCAAGCCCGAGGAGATGGACCGGCTCGAGCGGCGCATCATCCAGCTCAAGATGGAGCGCGAGGCGCTCAAGAAGGAAAAGGACGACGCCTCGAAGAAGCGCCTCGAGCAGCTCGAGGAGATCGCTCGCCGGCGCTCGAGAGCGAGTTCGCCGACCTCGAGGAAATCTGGAAGGCCGAGAAGGCCGCCGTCCAGGGCGCCGCCCACATCAAGGAAGAGATCGAGCGCAGCAAGCTCGAGATCGAGGCTGCGCAGCGCGCGGGCAACCTACGCGCGCGCGTCCGAGCTGCAGTACGGCAAGATGCCGGAGCTCGAGAAGCGCCTGAAGTCCGCGCAGGAAGCGGAGTCGAAGGCGCCGACGCTGGTGCGCAACAAGGTCACCGACGAGGAGATCGCCGAAGTCGTCTCCAAGTGGACCGGCATCCCGGTCTCGAAGATGCTCGAGGGCGAGCGCGAGAAGCTCCTCAAGATGGAGCAGGAGATCGGCAAGCGCGTCGTCGGCCAGGAAGAGGCGGTGCGCACCGTCTCGGACGCGATCCGCCGCTCGCGCGCGGGCCTCTCCGACCCGAACCGGCCGAACGGCTCCTTCCTGTTCCTCGGCCCGACCGGCGTCGGCAAGACCGAGCTCACCAAGGCGCTCGCCGAGTTCCTCTTCGACACCGAGGATGCGCTGGTGCGCATCGACATGTCCGAGTTCATGGAGAAGCACTCCGTCGCGCGCCTGATCGGCGCGCCGCCGGGCTACGTCGGCTACGAGGAGGGCGGCTACCTGACCGAGGCCGTGCGCCGCCGGCCGTACTCCGTGATCCTGCTCGACGAGATCGAGAAGGCGCACCCGGACGTGTTCAACGTCCTGCTGCAGGTGCTCGACGACGGCCGCCTGACCGACGGCCAGGGCCGCACCGTGGACTTCCGCAACACCGTCATCATCATGACCTCGAACCTCGGCTCGCAGGTGATCCAGGAGATGGCGGGCGAGGAAAACTACGAGGCGATGAAGAAAGCGGTGCTCGAGATCGTCGGGCAGCACTTCCGTCCGGAGTTCATCAACCGCATCGACGACATCGTCGTGTTCCACCCGCTCGGGCGCGAGCACATCCGCCGGATCGTCGGCGATCCAGACCGGCTACCTGCGCCACCGGCTCGCCGACCGCGACATCCGCATCGAGCTCGACGACGAAGGCGAGCGACCTGCTGGGCGCATCCGGCTTCGACCCGGTGTACGGTGCGCGGCCGCTGAAGCGCGCGATCCAGCAGCAGCTCGAGAACCCGCTCGCGCAGCGCATCCTTTCCGGCGCATTCGGCCCGGGCGACACGATCCGCGTCTCGGCCGAGGGATGGCGCGCTGGTTATGCGAAAATAGCCGGCGAGGGGAATCGCCGATGCCGTTTTACGAATACCAGTGCTGCCGCCTGCGGGCACCACCACGAGGAACTGCAGAAGGTCTCGGCCCGGCCGCTCCGGAAGTGCCCGGCCTGCGGCCGCCCGTCGCTGAAGCGCCTCGTCTCCGCACCGGTCTTCCGCCTGAAGGGCGGCGGCTGGTACGAGACCGACTTCAAGAACGACAAGGATTCGCAGCGGAACATCGCCGGGGAAAAGGAGCCGGTGGCGGAGAAGCCCGCGGAGAAGCCGGCCGACAAGGCGGCCGACGCCAAGGTCGAGGCGAAACCGGCCGAAAAGAAGGCCGACGCCACGGCGAAACCCGCCGCGCCCCGGAAGCCGAAGGCGGCCCGGCCGCAGGCCGGCCCGACGGCGCCCGGCGCGCCGCTAGACGCGGTTGCCACGGTCGCTGCCCGGCACGTAACATCGCGCGCCTTGTCCATGCGCACACACTACTGCGGAGAAGTCGACGAATCCCTGGCGGGCCGCACCATCGAGGCGGCCGGCTGGGTGCACCGTCGCCGTGACCACGGCGGCGTGATCTTCGTCGACCTGCGCGACCGCTCGGGCCTGCTGCAGGTCGTCTTCGATCCCGACACGCCCGGAGGCCTTCGAGGTGGCCTCGCACCTCGGCCGCGAGTTCTGCATCCAGGTGCAGGGCAAGCTCCGGCCGCGTCCGGCCGGCACGGCGAACGCGAACCTGAGCTCGGGCCAGGTCGAGCTGCTCGCCTCGAAGCTCGTGATCCTGAACCCGTCGGCGACGCCGCCGTTCTCGCTCGACGAGGAAGTGGGCGAGGAACTCCGGCTCAAGTACCGCTACATCGACCTGCGCCGCGACGTGATGCAGGAACGCCTGCGCCGCCGCCACGCGATCACGCGCGCGATGCGCGAGTACCTCGACGGCCATCACTTCGTCGACATCGAGACGCCGATGCTGACGAAGGCGACGCCCGAGGGCGCGCGCGACTACCTGGTGCCCTCGCGCACGCATCCCGGCAAGTTCTTCGCGCTGCCGCAGTCGCCGCAGATCTTCAAGCAGCTGCTGATGATGAGCGGCTTCGACCGCTACTACCAGATCGTGCGCTGCTTCCGCGACGAGGACCTGCGCGCCGACCGCCAGCCGGAGTTCACGCAGCTCGACATCGAGACCTCGTTCCTCGAGCAGGAGCAGGTGATGGCGCTGATGGAGGCGCCTCATCCGCCACGTGTTCTCGCGCGTGCTGAAGGTGCAGCTGCCGGACCCGTTCCCGCGCCTGACCTATGCCGAGGCGATGCGCCGCTACGGCTCCGACAAGCCGGACCTGCGCGTGCCGCTCGAGTTCGTCGACGTCGCCGACCTGGTGCGCGACTCGCGAGTTCAAGGTGTTCGCGGGCCCGGCCGCCGACCCGGACGGGCGCGTCGCGGCGCTGCGCGTGCCGCGCGGCGGCGAGCTGACGCGCAAGCAGATCGACGACTACACGGCCTTACGTCGCGCGCTACGGCGCGCGCGGGCTCGCCTACATCAAGGTGAACGACGCGGCGAAGGGCCGCGACGGCCTGCAGTCGCCGATCCTGAAGTTCCTGCCGGACGCGGCGGTCGCCGGCATCCTCGCGCGCACGCAGGCCGAGACCGGCGACCTCATCTTCTTCGGCGCCGACAAGGCGAAGGTCGTGAACGACGCGCTCGGCGCGCTGCGCCTGCAGCTCGGCCGCGACCTCGGCCTCGTCGAGGAGGGCTGGCGGCCGCTCTGGGTCGTCGAGTTCCCGATGTTCGAATGGGACCCGGACGCGAAGCGCTGGATGGCGATGCACCATCCGTTCACGTCGCCGGTCGACCCGGATCCCGCGGCGCTCACGGCGGACCCGAAGAACGCGGTCGCGCGCGCCTACGACATGGTGCTGAACGGCTCCGAAGTCGGCGGCGGCTCGATCCGCATCCACCGCGAGGACATGCAGAGCGCGGTGTTCGACCTGCTCGGCATCTCGCGCGAGCAGGCGACGGTCAAGTTCGGCTTCCTGCTCGAGGCGCTGCGCTACGGCGCGCCGCCGCACGGCGGCATCGCCTTCGGCCTCGACCGCCTCGCGATGCTGATGTCCGGCGCCGACAGCATCCGCGACGTGATCGCCTTCCCGAAGACCCAGTCCGCCTGGGACCCGCTCACCGACGCGCCGTCCGAGGCGGACGACGCACAGCTCGCGGAGCTGCACATCCGCGTCAAGAAACCGCCGGCGCCTTGATGGTGCCGGGACGCACTTATCGAACTTATTGAGTCGACAATAAGTTCGAATGTGCGTCCCGGCACCGGTAGTCGTCGTCCACGGCCTGTGGCTGAACGGGCTGGAATCCTTCCTCCTGCGCGACCGGCTGCGCACCGCGGGCTTCGCGCCGCGAGTCCTTTCGTTACCACTCCATGCACGTGTCGCTCGCGGAGGCCGCCGACGCGCTGGCCGCGCGGCTCCGCGCCCCTCGGCGACCCGGTGCACGTCGTCGCGCACAGCCTCGGCGGGCTCGTCGCCTGCGAGGCATTCGCTGCGCACGCGGACCTGCCGCCGGGACGCGTCGTGCTGCTCGGGTTCCCGGTACGCGGCTCGCGCGCCGCGCGCGCGGTCGCCTCGCGCTGGTACGGCGCCGCCATGCTCGGGCCGCTCGCGGTGGCCGAGCTCGCGCGCGAACGCGACTGTGCCTGGCGGTCTTCGCGCGAGGTCGGGGTCATCGCCGGCTCACGCGCGGTCGGAATCGGGCGGGTCTTCGCGGACCTTCCGCGTGCCGAATGACGGCACGGTCTGCGTGGACGAGACCGCGCTTCCGGGAGCGAGCGCACAACTCGTGCTTGATGTGAGTCACACCGGCATGCTGCTCTCGTCCGCGGTCGCCGCCGCGACGGTACAGTTCCTCCGGTCGGGGTCCTTCGAGACGCCTTGAATGCGTGACTTCCTGAAGCGGTGGCCGTGGTACGCGGCGGTGCTCGCTGCCTATCCGCTGCTGTACATCGCCGTGACGAACCCGGGCCAGGTGGAGGCCGCGGACGTCGTGCCCGTGGTGGCGGCCGGGATCCTCGCCGCCGTGCTGCTGGTCGGCCTCGTGCGGCCATTCGCCGGCACCTGGGCAGCGGCGGGGCTCGGTGCGGCCTGGGTCATCCTCCTTTTCTATCTGTACGGGCCGGCCAACGAGTGGTGGCTCGACTGGGTGCGCAGCGGCCTCGAGCAGCAGGCGGCGGAGCGGACCTGGTATCGCGCCTATCCGCAGCTCGTGCATTCCGCGGCCTGGGCCCTGATCGCGCTCGCCGGCATCGCGCGCCTCAACCGCATCGCGCCGCGGATCCCGCCCGCGCTGACGGGCGGGCTCAACGTGGTCGCCGCGGTCCTGCTCGCGTTCCTCGGCGTCCAGGCCGTCGCGAACCTGGCGCAGTCCGGCGACCGCGAGTCGGGGCATTCGACGCCCGCGCTGGCGCAGGCCCCGAAGTCAGGCGGCCCCGACATCTATTTCATCGTGCTCGACGGCTATGCCCGCGCCGACGTGCTCGCGAAGTACTACGGGTTCGACAACGGGCCGTTCCTCGACGGGCTGCGCGCAGCGCGGGTTCCAGGTGAGCGACGCGAGCCGCTCCAATTTCTACTGGACGTTCCTGTCGATCGGCTCGTCGCTGAACCTCGACTACATCCAGGATCTGGTCGACGGCGGGCTCGACCCGGGCAGCCGCGACCGCACCGAGCTCTATCGCATCCTGCGCGACAACCGCGCCGCGCAATTCCTGCGCGCACGCGGCTATCGCTACGTGCACCTGCAATCCACCTGGGGCGGGACGGCGAGCAATCCGTACGCGGACGATTTCCTGCCCTGCCACGCGGGCCTGTTCGGCAACGAGTACCTGCGCGCGGTCGCGGATGCTTCCTGGCTGCGCGCGCTCGAGTCGAAGGCGAGCCTCGACATCGCGAGCTGCCACCTGCAGAACTTCGAGACGCTGGCCGCGCAGGCGAAAGTGCCGGGCCCGAAGTTCGTGTTCGCCCACTTCGTGCCGCCGCACCATCCCTACCTCTTCGACCGCGACGGCACGGTGCTGCGCCGCGCGACGATCTCGGACCAGTTCGAGTTCCAGAAGCGGCTGTGGGAGGATCGCGACGGCGTACGCCGGCCAGCTCGCCTACGTGAATCGCCGCATCGGCGAGGTGGTCGGCCGCCTGATCGACGACTCGGCCGCGAAGCCCGTGATCATCCTCGTCTCGGACCACGGCCCGAACCTCAGGCGCGCGCTGAAGCTGCCGGAACAGCGCGAGGTGCGCCTGTCGAACCTCACCGCGATGTACCTGCCCGGCGCGCCGGCGGGATTCCTGCCGCCCGACGCGACGCCCGTCAATCACATGCGCCGCGTGTTCAACCTGTACTTCGACGCGGGGCTGCCGCTGCTGCCGGACCGTTATTACGTCTCGGATTACCTGGCCCCGTTCGACCTGGAAGAGGTGGGCCTCGACAACGAAACGCTGGACGACTAGCCTCGTTTTGACAAAATGTGACCGGATCGGCGGGCCGGGAGCCTCCGCGACTGGTGAAGTGAGCCGCATGAAGCACCCGATTTCAGTATTCGCCTGTGCGCTCGTGGTGTCGGTCGCGGCCGTCGCGCCGGCTGCCGCGTACATCGACCCGGGCACCGGCTCGATGCTGCTGCAGATGATCGGCGCCGGCATCGCGGGCGCGATCTTCTATTTCCGCGAGCTGCGGATCAAAGTCCTTTCCATGTTCACGCGACGCGAGGCGCCTGCGGCCGAGGACGGTTCCGAGCCGCCGCCCGGCGGCGAGCCCCGTTGACCCCCGCGCTCGCGAGCTCCCGTTCCTTTCGCGATCCCGACGCCACGCTGGTCGAGCATGACGGCCGGCTGATCCGCGCCGTGCGCGGCCACGCGCTGGACGCATTCCGGCGCATGCTCGAGGACCCGGTGGTGCGGCGCTGGATGGACGAGGGGCGCATCGTCCGCACGCGCCCGCTGGCGCGCGTCGAGACGCCGCCTCAGTTCGCCGACTTCGACGGCGAGTGCTTCGAGCACGAGCGCATCGACTTCGTCAGCCAGCCCGCCGAATGGGCGCCCGAAATGCTGGCGGCGGCCGGTTCGCTGACGCTCGAGCTTGCGCGCGCGCTGTTGCCGCGCGGCTGGCAGCTCAAGGACGCGACGCCCGCGAACGTCCTGTTCCGCAACTCCGAGCCGGTGTTCGTCGACCTGCCGTCCATCGTCACGCGCGACCCGGGCAGCTGCCTGTGGATCGCGCGCCACCAGTTCGAGACGACTTTCCTGCTGCCGCTGATCGCGTCCGTCGAGGCGGGATTGCCGATCGCCTGGACGCTCACGAACCCGGTCGCGGGCCTCTCCCACGAGGCGCTCGCCGGCATCCTCGGCGCGCGCCGCTGGATGAAGCCGGGGCTCTGGCGCACGGTGGCGCTGCCGGCCGCGCTCGCCGCGAAGGCGGCCGCAGGCGGCGGGGCACCGCGCGCGATGAAGGCCGCGAGCGACGAGCAGGCGCGATACATCCTGGAGCGATCGCTGCAGGGCCTGCAGCGGCAGGTCGGCCGCTGCGTGGCCCGGCTCGAGGCGCGAAGCTCCCACTGGCATCGCTACACGGCGACCCGCAGCCACTACGGCAGCGCGGACCTGCAGGCCAAGCGGACGTTCATTTCCGATGCCATCGCCGGCACGCGGCCGCGTCGCACGCTCGACATCGGCGCGAACACGGGCGAATACAGCGAAATCGCGGCGAGCCAGGGCGAGGTCGTCGCGCTCGACATCGACGAGCGCTCGGTCGCGGCCATCTGGGCGCGCGCACGGAGCAAACGACTGCCGATCCTGCCGCTGGTCGGCAACTTCGGCCGCCCGACGCCGGCGCTCGGCTGGCGCAACCGCGAACTCGAGTCGCTGCTCGGCCGCGCCGACGGCAGCTTCGACCTGGTCCTCATGCTCGCCGTCGTGCATCACCTGCGGGTGACCGAGGGCGTGCCGGTCGCGGAACAGTTCGACGCCGTGGCCGCGATCACGCGCCGCCACCTGCTGGTGGAGTACGTGCCGGTGACCGACCCGATGTTTGCCGCCATCGCGCGCGGCCGCGAGCCGCTCTACGCCGACTGCCTGCGGCCGGAATTCGAGGCGACGCTCCTGCAGCGTTTCCAGATCGAGCGCAAGCACGAGCTCCCGAACGGGCGCGTGCTCTACCTCGCGCGGCGCCGACTCGCCCTCTGAGCTACCCTCGCTCCGCCATCAGCGACTTGCGGACGGCGGCGAGCTCCTTCAGCTTGGCCTTGCTCACCTTGGGATAGTGCAAGCCCATCGATGAGAGCGCATCGATGATGGCAGCCGCGACGATGACGCGGGTGAACCACTTGTTGTCGGCCGGCACCACGTACCACGGGCAATCCGGCGTCGCGGTGTTGCGGATCGCGTCCTCGTAGGCCTTCATGTAAGCGTTCCAGTGGTTGCGTTCGCGCGCGTCGGCCGCCGAGAACTTCCAGTTCTTCTCGGGTTTGTCGATTCGCTCGAGGAAACGGCGCTTCTGCTCGTCCCGCGAGACGTGCAGGTAGAACTTGCGCACGATCGTGCCGTTCTCCGTCAGGTACCGCTCGTAGGCCCGGATGTCCCGGAACCGGTCGCTCCCAGATGTCCTTGTCGAGGCGGACGGGCGGCAACTTCTGGCTCTGCAGCAGTTCCGGGTGCACGCGCAGGACGAGCACTTCCTCGTAGTACGAGCGATTGAAGATGCCGATGCGCCCGCGCTCCGGCAGGTTGCGGTTGCAGCGCCAGAGAAAATCGTGGTCGAGTTCCTCGGCCGAGGGCGCCTTGAACGACGAAACCTGGCAACCCTGGGGATTGACGCCCGACATGACGTGCTTGATCGCACCGTCCTTGCCCGCGGCGTCCATGGCCTGGAACACCAGCAGCACCGACCAGCGGTCCTGCGCATACAGCATGTCCTGAAGTTCGGCGAGCGCCTCGACGCCCGTTTGCAGGGCCTCCTTGGCGCGTGGCTTGTCTTCCTTCTCGAGCCACGCGGTATCGCCCGGGTCGATGTCCTTGAGCCTGAAGCCGTCACCGTTCTTGATTCGGTAGGGCTTGGCGAGTTTGCGGGCTGATTTGACGACCTTGGCGAGCTTCATGGCGTTTCCTCGGGTGCAGCGGCTTGCAAGCGCCTCAGGATACTGTGCAGTCCGGTAGCCTGCTCGAAAATGGGCATTCCGCTGCTCAAGGACCTGTCGGCGTGCACTACACGCTCAACGACAGCCTGCGGGCGCTGGTGGCCGGAACGACGGCGAAGATCGTGGCAGGAAATTCGCGAACCCGCCTGCATGCCGCAAGCTCAACGGGTTGGTCTGGGGGGAACGCCCTCCTGAGCGACGGCCGCTAGGGCGCTTCGCGCCGGTGTTCGCGCTCGATCTTCTCGAGGTAAGCCCGGGCGGATGCGATGACCTCGCGCGGAACGCCGGCCTTCTGCGCGACCTGCAGGCCGTAGCTCTTGCTCGCCGGTCCCGGCTTCACCGCGTGCAGGAACACGATGCCGTCGGCGTGCTCGGTCGCGTCGAGGTGCACGTTCGCGACCGCCGGGATCTCGTCCGCGAGCTCCGTCAGCTCGAAGTAGTGCGTCGCGAACAGCGTGAACGCGCGCAGTGACTTCGCGATGTGGCTCGCGCAGGCCCAGGCGAGCGACAGCCCGTCGTAGGTGCTGGTGCCGCGCCCGATCTCGTCCATCAGCACCAGGCTCCGGTCGGTCGCGGAATTCAGGATCACGGCGGCCTCGGTCATCTCCACCATGAACGTCGAGCGGCCGCCCGCGAGGTCGTCCGATGCGCCGATGCGCGTGAAGATGCGGTCGAACGGCCCGATCACCGCGCGCGTCGCCGGCACGAAGCTGCCGATCGAGGCGAGCACCAGGATGAGCGCCGCCTGGCGCATGTACGTCGACTTGCCGCCCATGTTCGGGCCCGTGATCACGAGCATGCGCCGGCCGTCGGTCAGTTCGAGGTCGTTCGGGACGAAGGGATCCTCGAGCACGCGCTCGACCACCGGATGCCGGCCGCCCGAGATGCGCAGGCCCGGCGCGTCGGACAGCTCCGGCATCACGTAGCGCAGGCTGACCGCGCGCTCCGCGAGGTTCGCGAGCACGTCGACGACGGCGAGTGCCGCCGCCATGCGCTTCAGGGCGGCGAGCTCGGCCCATCAGCGCGTCGAGCAGCGCGTCGAACAGCTCGCGTTCACGCGCCAGCGCGCGGTCGCGGCTGCCGAGCACCTTGTCCTCGAACTGTTTCAGTTCGGGCGTGATGTAGCGCTCGGCGTTCTTGACCGTCTGGCGGCGCTGGTAATCGAGCGGCGCGCGTTCGGCCTGGCTGCGCGGCAGCTCGATGTAGTAGCCGTGCACGCGGTTGTAGGCGACCTTGAGCTGCGTGATCCCGGTGCGGCGCCGCTCACGCTCCTCGAGCTCGAGCAGGTGCGTGTCCGCACCGGTCGCGATCGAGCGCAGCTCGTCGAGCGCCGCGTCGTAGCCTGCCGCGATGACGCCGCCTTCGCGCAGCAGCGGCGGCGGTGTCGCGACGATCGCGCGCCGCAGGAGGTCCTGCAGTCCGGGCTGCGGCGCGAGATCTGCGGTGGCCGCCGCGAGCAGCGGTGCATCGAGGCCGGCGAGCGCCGACTGCAGCCGCGGCAGTGCAGCGAGCGCTTCGCGCAAGGCCGCAAGGTCCCGCGGCCGCGCCGAGCGCAGCGCCACCCGCGCGAGCACGCGCTCGACGTCGCCGATGTCGCGCAGCACCTCGTGCAGCGCGTCGTAGCGGTCCGCCGCGATCAGCGCCGCGATCGCGCCGTAGCGCGCGCGCAGCGATCTCCCGGTCGCGCAGCGGCCGGCGCATCCAGCGACGCAGCTCGCGTGCGCCCATCGACGTCGCGGTGCGGTCGATGACGCCGACGAGCGTCGCGTCGTCGCGTCCGGCGAGGCTGGTGTCGAGCTCGAGGTTGCGCCGCGTCGCCGCATCCATGACCAGCGCGTCGTCGCGCGATTCGCGCGTGAGCGCCGTCAGGTGGGGCAGGGCGCCCTTCTGCGTGTCGCGCGCGTACTGCAGGAGCGCGCCCGCCGCGCCGATGGCGAGCGTCAGGTCCTCGCAGCCGAATCCCGCGAGGTCCTGCGTGCCGAACTGCATCGTCAGCGCGCGCAGCGCCGAGTCCTCGACGAAATGCCAGGGCGGGCGCTCGACGATGCGCGCCGGCGCGGCGAGCGTGACGCCTTCCGGCAACAGCAGTTCCGCGGGCCGGAGCCGCTCGAGCTCGGCCGCGAGCGCCTCGTGGCCTTCGCCCTCGAGCACGCTGAAGCGCCCGGCCGCGAGGTCGAGCCAGGCGAGGCCGAAGCGCTCGCCGTCGACGGCGAGCGACGCGAGCAGGTTTTCGCGCCGGGCGTCGAGCAGCGCGTCGTCGGTGAGCGGTCCCCGGCGTCACGATGCGCACGACCTCGCGCGTGACCGGGCCCTTCGTCTTGCCGACCTCGCCCGTCTGCTCGCAGATCGCGACCGGCTCGCCCTGCTTCACGAGCCGCGCGAGGTAGCTGTCGAGCTTGTCGACCGGCACGCCCGCCATCGGGATCGCGGCGCCGCCCGACTCGCCGCGCTGGGTCAGGACGATGTCGAGGAGCTTCGAGCCGCGGCGCGCGTCGTCGTAGAAGAGCTCGTAGAAATCGCCCATGCGGTAGAACAGGAGCACGTCCGGATTCTCGGCCTTGATGCGCAGGTACTGCTGCATCATCGGCGTGTGGGCTGTCGAGGCCCGCGAACAGCGGCGCGGTCGTCGGCCTCGTTTCCGGATTCCTCATTTGAGGCATTATGACGGCCCGGAACGAGGACGACATATGAGCATCAGCTACCAGTCCGACCAGGGCATCGCCACGCTGACCTTCGACCGCCCCGCGAAGAAGAACGCGATCACGGCCGAGATGTACGAGCAGTTCGTCGCCGACCTGAAGCAGGCGGCGGCCGATCCGTCGGTGCGCGTCGTGCTCGTCACCGGCAGCGGCGGCACCTTCACCGCCGGCAACGACCTCAAGGACTTCTCGAACCCGAAGTTCGCGCAGGCGGATTCGCCGGTGCTCGTCCTTCATGCAGGCGCTCGCCGCCTTCGAGAAGCCGGTGGTCGCCGCGGTGCAGGGGCTCGCCGTCGGCATCGGCGTGACGATGCTGCTGCACTGCGACCTCGTCTATGTCGCGGACGACGCGACGTTCTCGATGCCGTTCACGAGCCTCGGGCTGGTGCCGGAGTTCGCCTCGACGCTGCTCCTGCCGCAGGTCGCGGGCCGCGCGCGCGCGGCGGAGAAGCTCCTGCTCGGCAAGCCGTTCCCGGCGGCCGAGGCGGTCGTCATGGGCCTCGCGAACGCGGTGTTGCCGTCGGCGCGAGGTGCTCGCGCATGCCGAGAAGGTGGCGCGCATGTTCAGCGGCGCTCGCCGCCCGGCGCCGTGCGCGACACCAAGAAGCTCCTGCGCGCAGGGCAGGCGGCCGAGGTGAAGGACGCGATCTTCCGCGAGGCCTCGTACTTCGGTCCGCGCCTCGCCGGCGAGGAGGCGCGCGAGGCGATCGCCGCGATCCTCGAGAAGCGGGCGCCGGATTTCTCGAAGTTCCAGTAGGGCGATGACCCTGCTCGATCGCACGATCGCGTCGCTGCCGGCCGCCTGGTACTACGACCCGGCGCAGTACGCGCGCGAGCTCGAGGCGATCTGGTATCGCGACTGGATCTGCGTCGGCCGGGCGAGGACCTGCGCGAGGCCGGCGACTACTTCGTCGTCGCAGTCGGCGACGAGAGCCTCGTCGTGACGCGCGATCGCGACGGCCGGCCGCGCGCCTTCCACAACACCTGCCGGCACCGCGGCTCGAGGCTCTGCACGACGCCCCGCGGCCGCTTCCCGGGCGGCCGCATCGTCTGCCCGTACCACGCCTGGAGCTACGCCCTCTCGGGCGAACTCCTCGCCACGCCGAAGATGGACCTGCCGGCAGGATTTCCGCCGCGAGGACTATCCGCTCTACGCGGTGCACGTCGACACCTGGGGCGGGTTCCTGTTCGTGAACCTGGACGAGAAGCCCGCGGCCGCTGGCCGGGTTCCTCGGCGACGAGGCGGAGAACGTCCGCCGCTGGCCGCTGGCGGATCTCGTATCCGTGCACCGCGAAGTGAGCACGCTCGCCTGCAACTGGAAGATTTTCTGGGAGAACTATTCCGAGTGTTACCACTGCCCGGGCATTCATCCGGAACTGTGCCGCGTCATGCCGCTGTACCGCGAGGGCGTGCTCAGTCTACGAGGACAGCGCGCGCCGCCGGCGGCGGAGCGACCCGGGACACGCGCCCGCGCGTCGCGCCCGGATTCACCACCTGGACGCTCGACGGCCAGTCGAAGCTGCCGCTCATCGAGGGTCCGAGAGAGGCACGACCGCGCGCTCGGCGTGGTCTTCGCCTCGTTCACCGCGAGCCTCTTCATCGTCGCGCACCCGGACTACGTGCGCAGCGTCCGCATCATGCCGCTCGGGTCCGGAACGCATCGAGCTGACGGTCGACTGGCTGCTGCCGCCGGGCGTCGCCGAGCGGCACGCCGGCGGAACTCGAGAAGATGGCTCGAGCTCGGCCGGCTGGTCGTCGCCCAGGACGGGCGCGTGTGCGAACTCAACCAGCAGGGACTGCGTTCGCGCCGCCATCGCGAGGGCGTGCTCATGCCGCAGGAGCACGCGCTGCCGAATTCCACGACTGGCTGAGGTCCCGGCTGCCGCGGAGCGTGCGATGAACCGCGCAGGCGACCGCCGGCGATGCGGCGCTGCGCAGGCTCGCGGCGCGGGTCGCGAAGCGGCTGCGCGCGGCGCGGCGAGACGATCGTCACCGCCGAATCCTGCACCGGCGGGCTGCTCGCCAAGTGCCTGACCGACCTTCCCGGCAGCTCGGACTATTTCGAGCGCGGCTGGGTCACCTATTCGAACGATGGCGAAGCAGGCAGAGCTCGGCGTCGAGGCGCCGGCCGCTCGCCCGCCATGGCGCCGTCAGCGAGGAGGTGGCCCTCGCGATGGTGCGCGGCGCGCTGGACGGATCGAAAGCGCACCACGCCGTCGCGATCACCGGGATCGCGGGTCCTGCGGGCGGCAGCGCCGCGAAGCCTGTCGGCACGGTCTGGATCGGCTGGGGCTATCGGCGCGCGCGGGCGGGTCCGCATTCACGCGACGTCTATCCGGTTTCGGGGCGGCCGTGACGCCATCCGGCGGCGGAGCGTCCCGGCGGCCCTCGAGGGCCTGCTGGAGCCGTGACTGCGCCGGCCGGGCGCGGCGCCCGCACGCTGCGGCTTTTCTTTGCACTGTGGCCGAGCGATCGCCATGCGGACGGCGCTCGCCGCCGCGGCCGCGCCCGCAGTCGCCCAGGTGTCCGGGCAGCCGTGTCCCGCCCGGCAACCTGCACGTGACACTCGCCTTCCTCGGATCCGTGCCGGGCCCGGCGCTGGTGCCGCTGTTCGAAGTGGGCGGGCAGGGTCCCTGGCCGGCGGTCGAACTCGGGTTCGAGCGCCTCGAGTTCTGGGCCAAGCCCAAGGTGCTGGTGGCGATGCCGAAGGCAATTCCAGCGTCCGGCCTCGCAATCGTGGAGCGGCTCTGGACTGGGCTCGAGCGGCTCGGCTACGCGCGCGAGACCCGGCCCTGGCGGCCGCACCTGACGCTCGCGCGCCGGGTCCGCCGGCCGCCGCCGGACAACCTGGTCCTGGCGCCCATCGCGCGGGTCGGGGACGAGCCGCCCTGGCGCCTCGCCCTGGTCGACTCGAGCGCCCACGCGGATGGGCCGCGGTACAAGGCGATCGCGGATTGGCCTCTCGGGGACTGTCCCCTTTAGCCGACCGCGGCAGTCAGGATTCTCCAGCCGTTCCGGCTAAAGGGGACTGTCCCCTCTGGCGGGGTCGCCGCCTGAGCTACCGCCTCGCACACACTGCCTCCCATGAAGGACCGGACCCCCGACAATTTCAATGTTGTGGAAACATTTGACGACGGTGGAACCGGGCCGGTTGTGGAATAATCGGAACAAGCTCGGAGGAACGAAAAGCATGGAAGACAGCAACCGCAAGAAGGCGCTCGTCGCAGCGCTCAGCCAGATCGAAAAGCAGTTCGGCAAGGGCTCCGTGATGCGCCTCGGCGAGCATCCGGCCAACGCCGACATCGAAGTCGTGTCGACCGGCTCGCTCGGCCTCGACGTCGCGCTCGGCGTCGGCGGCGTGCCGCGCGGCCGCGTGATCGAGGTTTACGGACCGGAATCCTCGGGCAAGACGACGCTCGCGCTTTCGATCATTTCCCAGGTGCAGAAGCTCGGCGGTGTCGCGGCCTTCGTGGATGCCGAGCACGCGCTCGATCCCGTCTATGCCGAGAAACTCGGCGTCGACGTCAAGGAATTGCTGATCTCCCAGCCGGACACCGGCGAGCAGGCGCTCGAGATCACCGACATGCTGGTGCGCTCCGGCGCGGTCGACATCGTCGTCATCGACTCGGTCGCGGCCCTGACGCCGAAGGCCGAGATCGAGGGCGAGATGGGCGAGATGCAGCTCGGCCTGCACGCCCGCCTGATGTCGCAGGCGCTGCGCAAGCTCACCGGCAACATCAAGCGCTCGAACACGATCGTGCTGTTCATCAACCAGATCCGCATGAAGATCGGCGTGATGTTCGGCAACCCCGAGACGACGACCGGCGGCAACGCGCTCAAGTTCTACGCCTCGCTCCGCCTCGACATCCGCCGCATCGGCGCGCTGAAGAACGGCGAGGAAGTCGTCGGCAACCAGACCCGCGTCAAGGTGGTCAAGAACAAGGTCGCGCCGCCCTTCCGTGAGGCGGAATTCGAGATCCTCTACGGCAAGGGCATCTCGCGCGAGGGCGAACTGGTCGACATGGGCGTGCTGCACGGCCTGGTCGAGAAGTCCGGTTCCTGGTACGCCTACGAGGGCGAACGCATCGGCCAGGGCAAGGACAACGCCCGCACGTATCTCATCGAACACCCGGAGATCGCCGCGAAGATCGATGCGGCGCTTCGCACCCGGCTCATGCCCGTGCGTCGTCCGGTTGCGGTCTTGAGTGAGGCTGCGGAAGCGTAAGCCGGTCGTCCGGGACGACCAGGACGATCCGCAAGCCGCCCGGCTCGCGGCCCTCAAGCAGCTGAATCGCCGCGACTTCGGCGCCCGCGAACTCGCGGAGCGCCTGGTCGCGCGCGGCTTTGCGCAGCCCGCCGCCGAGGCCGCGGTCGAGGGACTCGTCCAGGAACGCCTCGTCGACGACGAGCCGCTTCGCCGAGCATTTCGTCGCGTATCATGCCAATCGCGGCCGCGGACCGGTCGGCATCGCCATGCGCCTGCGCGACGCGGGCGTCCCGGCGGACACGATCGCGGCGGCGGTGAACGCGACGGACCCGGACTGGCGCCGGCGGGCCGCCGAGGTCCGGCGCAAGCGCTTCGGCGCGAAGGCTCCCGCGACCTGGCCCGAGAAGGGCCGGCAGGCCCGGTTCCTGACCCAACGCGGTTTCAACGCGGACCAGGTCCGCGCGGCAATCGGCAACGACTACGAGGAATGATGGCGGTTGAGACTGAACACATGACGAGCAGCGAGCTCCGGGCGGCGTTCCTGGAGTTCTACCGCGCGCGCGGCCACACGGTCGTGCCGTCGTCGCCGCTGGTGCCGGGCAACGATCCGACGCTCCTGTTCACCAATGCCGGCATGGTCCAGTTCAAGGACGTCTTCCTCGGCAAGGACGAGCGCAGCTACAAGCGCGCCGTGAGCTCGCAGCGCTGCGTGCGCGCGGGCGGCAAGCACAACGACCTCGAGAACGTCGGCTACACCGCGCGCCACCACACCTTCTTCGAGATGCTCGGCAACTTCAGCTTCGGCGACTACTTCAAGGCCGAGGCGATCGAGTTTGCCTGGGACTTCGTCACCGGCACGCTGAAGATCCCGCCCGAGAAGCTCTGGGTCACGGTCTTCAAGGACGACGACGAGGCGGCGGAGCTCTGGATCAACACCATCGGGATCGACCCGAGGCGCTTCACGCGCATGGACGAGAAGTCGAACTTCTGGGCCATGGGCGACACGGGACCCTGCGGACCGTGCTCCGAGATCTTCTACGACCACGGCGCCGGCATCCCGGGCGGGCCGCCCGGCTCGAAGGACGAGGACGGCGACCGGTTCGTCGAGATCTGGAACCTGGTGTTCATGCAGTTCGAGCGCTCGGCCGACGGCACGATGACGAGGCTGCCGAAGCCCTCGGTCGATACCGGCATGGGCCTCGAACGCGCAGCCGCCGTGATGCAGGGCGTGCACTCCAACTACGACATCGACCTGTTCCGCAACCTGATCAAGGCCGCCGTGGCGGCGACGCACGCGAAGGACCTCACCAGCCCTTCCCTGCGCGTCATCGCGGACCACATCCGCGCCTGCTCGTTCCTCATCGTCGACGGCGTCATTCCCGGCAACGACGGGCGCGGCTACGTGCTCCGGCGCATCATCCGCCGCGCGATCCGCCACGGCTACAAGCTGGGCCAGGAGAAGCCGTTCTTCCACACGCTGGTGCCGGCGCTCGCGGCCGAGATGGGTGCGGCGTACCCGGAGCTCGTCAAGGGCGAAGCCCACGTCGTGCGCGTGCTCAAGCAGGAAGAGGAGCGCTTCGCGGAGACGCTCGAGAACGGCATGGCGCTGCTTGAAGAAGCGATCGGGAAGATGAAGGGCAAGACGATCACCGGCGAGACGGTGTTCAAGCTCTATGACACCTACGGTTTTCCGGTCGACCTCACGGCCGACATCGCGCGTGAGCGCGGCCTCGCGATCGACCAGTCCGGTTTCGAGAAGGAGATGGCAGTCGCAGCGCGAACGTGCGCGCGCCGCGAGCAAGTTCGGCGTCGACCTGCGCGCGCCCGAAGCGCTCGATGCCGAGAGCAAGTTCTGCGGCTATGAGCACCTCCAGGGCGAGGGCAAGGTCGTCGCGATCCTGAAGGGCGGCGCGGAGGTCGATGCCGCCTCGGCGGGCGACGAGGTGCAGATCGTCCTCGACAGCACGCCGTTCTACGCCGAGTCGGGCGGCCAGGTCGGCGACGTCGGCACGCTCTCGAACGGCCCGGCGGCGCGTTTCGGCGTCACCGACACGAAGAAGCTCGGCGATGCGCACCTGCACGTCGGCAAGGTGGAGTCCGGCCTCTTCCGCAAGGGTGACATCGTCACGGCGCAAGTGGATGCGGCGACGCGCCAGGCGACGGTGCTCAACCATTCCGCCACGCACCTCCTGCATGCGGCGCTGCGCAAGGTGCTCGGCACGCACGTGATCCAGAAGGGATCGCTGGTGGCGCCGGATCGCCTGCGCTTCGACTTTTCGCACACGCAGCAGGTCAGCCCGCAGGAACTCGAGACGATCGAGCGCATGGTCAACGCGGAAATCCGCCGCAACACGGCCGGCCACATCCGCCAGATGCCCTACGATGCGGCGATCCAGTCCGGCGCGATGGCGCTGTTCGGCGAGAAGTACGGCGACGAGGTGCGCGTGCTGTCGTTCGGCGATTTCTCGACCGAGCTCTGCGGCGGCACCCACGTCGGCCGCACCGGCGACATCGGCCTGTTCAAGATCACGGGCGAGGGCGGCATCGCCTCCGGCATCCGCCGCATCGAGGCGGTGACCGGCGAGGGCGCGCTCGAGGCGATCCGCAAGTCCGAGGCGACTCTGAAGCGCGTGGCAGGCAGCCTGCGCGCGACGCCGGCCGAACTCGAGGGCAAGGTCAGCCAGCTCCTCGAGCAGCAGAAGAAGCTCGAGCGCGAAGTCTCGTCGCTGCGCTCGAAGCTCGCGTCGGGCGGCGGCGGCGCGGATCTCGCGGCGCAGGCCGTCAAGGTGAACGGCGTCAACGTGCTCGCGGCAAGGATCGAAGGTGCGGATGCCGAGTCGCTGCGTGAGGCGGCGGACCAGTACAAGAGCAAGCTTGGCGAGGCGGTCGTCGTCCTCGGCGCCCAGGTCGCCGACGACAAGGTCTCGCTCGTGTCGGCGGTCTCGCCGGCCACGTCGAAGAAGGTGAGCGCCGGTGCCCTTATCGGCGAGGTTGCGAAACTCGTCGGCGGGCGTGGCGGCGGGCGGCCGGATTTCGCGCAGGCGGGCGGAAACGACCCGTCAAAGCTCGACGAGGCCCTGCAGGCGGTGCCGAGGCTCGTCGCCGAGAAGCTCGGAGGAACCTGACTCCGGGAGGCCCGTCAAAGGAGAGGTGGGAGTGTTCACGCTACCGCTCCTGGTGCTGCTGGCCGCAGCCGAACCGCTGACCGGCCCTGTCCAGCCTGTCGTCGTGCCGCCGCCCGAGCGGCCGATTTTCATCAAGCCCGTGGTCCTCGAGCACGTTTCCGTGGTGGGGGCTGAACCGCGTTACGTCTCGTCCACGCGCCTCGACAAGATCGGCCGCATCTGGGCGCCCGTGAAGCTCAACGGCCAGGGGCCGTATCGCCTGGTTCTCGCCACCGGGGCGAGCAATACCGCCCTGACGCCGCAGCTCGCGGAGATGCTGGGCGTCCATGGCGATCCCGGCGATACCGTCATCCTGCGCGGTGCGACCGGATCCGTGTCCGTGCCCATGGTGCCGGTCGAGACCCTGGAAATCGGCGACTTGCTGATGGAGCAGCAGCGGCTGGCGGTCATACCGGACGCGCTCGGCGGCGCGGACGGGGTGCTCGGCATCGACGGACTCGCGGACAAGCGCATCCACATCGATTTCCGCCGCGACCGCATCACGATCGTTCGTTCGAAAAGCCAGCGTGCCGGCAGCGGATTCTCGATCATCCCGGTGAACCTGATGCACGGCTTGCTCGTCGTCGATGCCACCATGGGCGGCGTGCCGGTGAAGGCCATCATCGACACCGGCGGACAGGTGACGCTTGGCAACCAGGCGCTGCGCCTCGCGCTGGCGGAACGCCGCGGCCATAGCCTGCAGGATGGCAAGCTGGATGAAGTCTTCGGCTCGACGCTCGACATGCAGGTCGGGACGCGCCTGGAGACGCCTGCGCTCAGGCTGGGAACGCTCCTGATCCGCAGTCCGGCGATGACCTTCGCCGACTTCGAGATCTTCAAGTACTGGAAGATGACGGAAGAGCCCGCGATGCTGATCGGGATGGACGTGCTCGGGCTCCTCGACACGCTTATCATCGATTACCGTCGCAGGGAACTTCAGGTCAGGCTGCCGAGCCGCTGACTGCAGTCGGAGAGTACGTGGGGGTCCTGACACTACCGTTCCTGCTGCTGCTCACCCAGGCCGAGCTGCCGTCTCCGATCGTCACGCCGGAACGCGCGACGTCCACGGGCACCCACGTGATGGAGGACGTCGCCGTCACGGCGGACGAACCCCGTTTCGTCGCCCCGACGCGCCGCGACAGGATCGGCCGCATCTGGGCGCCGGTCACCGTGAACGGCCAGGGCCCGTTCCGCCTCGTGCTCGACACGGGCGCGAGCCATTCCGCGCTCACGGCGCGGGTCGTGGAGAAACTCGGCATCGTGTTCGACCCGTCCCACACGGTCATGCTGCGCGGCGCGACCGGCTCGGCCCAGGTGCCGTTCGTGCCGGTGGAGACGCTCGAGTTCGGTGACTTGCTGGTGGAACCGAAACACCTGCCGATCGTGCCGGACGCGCTCGGCGGCGCCGAGGGCATACTCGGCACGGACGGGCTCGCGGGCAAGCGCATCCACATCGACTTCCGCAAGGACAGCATCACGATCATGCGCTCGAAGAACGAGCGCGCCGCGAGCGGCTACGCGACGATCCCGGTGCGCTTCCTGCGCGGCCGCCTGCTGGTCGTGAACGCCACTCTCGGCGGCCTGCCGGTGAAGGCGGTGATCGACACGGGCGGGCAGGCGACGCTCGGCAACGAGGCGCTGCGGATTGCGCTCGCGGAACGTCGCCGCCGCCAGCAGCAGGACGCGGTGCCCGACGACGTGACGGGCGCGACGCTCGACGTGCAGTTGGGCAGCCGCGTCGCGACGCCTTCGCTCGCGCTCGGCGAGATCATGGTGCGCAATCCGGCGATGACCTTCGCGGACTTCGCGATCTTCGAGCATTGGAAGATGACGAACGAGCCCGCCATGCTGATCGGCATGGACGTGCTGGGGCTGCTCGACACGCTGATCATCGACTACCGGCGCAAGGAGCTTCAGGTGAAGCTGCGCCGGACCTGACGTACGCGGCTTTACGCGTCTCCATCGGCAGCACGCGCGATTCCGCCTGGCGACGGCGGTTCGTGACCATGCGCTCGTGCAGCTCGCAGATCAGTGTCGCTGCCCTTGGTGCAGAAGGCGCCCGGGATGAGCGCGTGCACGAGGCACACGATCCCGCCCCAGATCATGCGAAAGCCGAAGCCCGCGGCCGCCAGAGGTGCTGCCCGTAGGTCTCGTTGACGCTGGCCGGGTGATCCGTGAACAGGCGGTTCGATGGCGCTCATGGACCCCATGCATAGTCCCAATAAGGTCAAAATTTCTCCCATTTCATGTGAACTATGTGATGAATATTGGGATATTTTGCTAATATCGAGGCGATGAACAAGCTCGACAAGATCGACCGCCACATCCTGGCGCTCATGCAGGAAGACGCCTCGCTGGCGATCCAGGAGATCGCCGACCAGGTCGGCCTGTCCGTGAACCCCTGCTGGCGGCGCATCCGGCAGATGGAGCAGGCCGGCGTCATCCAGGGCCGCGTGGCGCTCGTGAACCCGGAGAAGGTCGGCCTCGGTCTCACCGTCTACGTGCGCGTGAAGACGCGCGAGCACAGCGCCGACTGGGCACGCACGCTCAACGAGGTGATCGCCGCCATGCCGGAGATCCTCGAGTGCCACCGCATCGGCGGCGACGTGGACTACCTCCTCAAGGTCGTGGTCGAGGACATGGCGGGCTACGACCGCACGTACAAGGAACTGATCGGCCGCCTGCCGAGCCTCGCCGACGTCTCCGCGCTGTTCTCCATGGAGCGCCTGAAGTTCGCGACCGCCCTGCATATTCCCGCCGAAACCTGAAACAATCGCCGCGCATGCTGATCGTCCAGAAGTACGGCGGCACCTCGGTCGGTTCCGTCGCGCGCATCCACGCCGTCGCGGCCCAGGTCCGTGCGCTCACCGCGCAGGGACACCAGGTCGCGGTCGTCGTCTCGGCCATGGGCGATTCGACGGATCGCCTGATCGAACTCGCGCGCGAGGTCAGCGCCGAACCGGATCCGCGCGAGATGGACGCGCTGCTCGCGACCGGCGAGATGGTCTCGACCGCGCTCCTCGCGATGGCGCTCTGCAAGTCCGGCTGTCGCGCGCGCTCCTGGAACGCGCTGCAGTTGCCGATCGACACGACCGGCCCCGCCGGCCGCGCGCGCATCGAGCGCGTCGCCTGCGAGGGCCTGAAAGCCGACCTGGCAGCCGGCGTCGTGCCGGTCGTCGCCGGTTTCCAGGGCCGCGCCGCGAACGGCGACATCACGACCATCGGCCGCGGCGGTTCGGACACGACCGCGGTCGCGCTCGCCGTCGTGCTGGGCGCCGACGAATGCCAGATCCTGACCGACGTGGACGGCGTGTACACGACCGACCCGCGCATGGTGCCCGAGGCGCGCCGCCTGCCGACGGTCAGCTTCGAGGAGATGCTCGAGCTCGCGGGGCAGGGCTCGCGCGTGCTGCACCTGCGCTCGGTCGAGTTCGCCGCCCGCTACGGCATGAAACTGCGCGTGCTGTCGAGCTTCGAGCCCGGCCCCGGCACGCTGATCTGCGAGGAGAACCCGAACGTGGAAGCCCCGGTCGTCTCCGGCATCGCCTTCAACCGCGACGAGGCCGCGATCGCCGTCAGCCAGGTGCCGCACGAGGCGGGCGTCGCGCACGCGATCCTCGCGCCGGTCGTCGGAAGCGTCGATCGAGGTCGACATGATCGTGATCAACGCGCCGCAGGACGGGCGCGTCGACCTCACGTTCACCGTCCACCGCGACGACTACGCGCGCGCGCTCGAGCTGACGCGCGAGGCCGCCGCGCAATATCGCGGGCGCCGCAGGTGGCGGGGGACGATCGCGTGGCGAAGCTCGCCGTGGTCGGCTCCGGGATGCGATCGCACGCGGGCGTCGCGGCGAAACTGTTCGAGACGCTCGGGCCGCGAAGGCATCAATGTCCGCCTCGTCTCGACCTCCGAGATCAAGATCAGCGTGCTGGTGGCGGAAATGGACCTCGAGCGCGCGGTGCGCGCGCTCCACACGGCCTATGGACTCGAGCGCTCTGGCTCGGTGTAATTTGACATAATAAGGCACATTACTACCCTGTGCTATCATTTTTGCGCGTTCGATAAAAAACGACTGGGATGAGGGGGATACCGGCATGCTGATCCTGACGCGACGCGTCGGCGAGGCTCTGATGATCGGGGACAACGTCACGGTGACGGTCCTCGGCATCAAGGGCAACCAGGTCCGCATCGGCGTGCTCGCGCCGAAAGAAGTCGGCGTCCACCGCGAAGAGATCTACGAGCGCATCCGCCACGAGAAGCTCGAACCTGCCGAGAACGGCAAGGACACCGTCTCGAACGGATCGGCCACCATCACGGCCTGACCGTACTCCCGTAGCTTCTTTGCCGGCCTCCTGGCCGGTGCGTATCATTTGCGCCCTTCGGAGAGATGGCCGAGTGGTCGAAGGCGCACCCCTGCTAAGGGTGTATGGGTCAAAAGCCCATCGAGGGTTCGAATCCCTCTCTCTCCGCCAATTATCATTTTCATGACAGCTCATGCTGTCTCGGAATACCGGAAATTCCCTTGAATCTCCGGGTGTTCCGAGCGCAGAGCGTTTCGTAGGTTCTGGTGCGTTGGCGGTGGGAAGGTAGCATCAACGGGTCCGGCTGGAGCCTGTGATGACCAAGCCAATTGCTCGTGACCCGATCTACCGCCGCCGGCGCTTCGAGGCCGAGATCATCGAGTTATGTGTTCGCTGGTACATCACGTATCGGCTGAGCTATCGGGACCTCGTCGCCATGATGGCCGAACGCGGATTGGCCGTGTCTCACACGACGATCCTGCGGTGGGTGATCCGGTACGTACCGGAGTTCGAGAAACGGTGGAGCCGATGGGCCCGAGACGTGAACTCATCCTGGCGGGTTGACGAGACGTACATCTCGCGTGCGTGGAAAGTGGCACTACCTCTACCGCGCCGTCGACAAGCGGGGCAAGACCGTCGACTTTCTGCTCCGACCCGATCGAGGCATTGCGGCGGCACAGGCATTCTTCCGCAAGGCATTGGCCACCAGCCTGCCGCGGTGGCCGCGCAAGATTACGCTCGACGGGCACGCCCCGAGTCATCAAGCGCTGCGGCTTCTGCGCCGGGAGAATCCGAAGTGGAAGTATGTTCTCGTCAGGAGCTGTCCCTACCTGAACAACATCATTGAGCAGGATCATCGCGCGATCAAACGCCGCTGCGCTTCCATGCTGGGCTTCAAATCGTTCGGCAACGCAGCGATAACGCTCGCGGGCATCGAGTTGGCGCATCGGATCCACAAGCGACAGTTCTCGTTCGGCCCGGGTCGTCAGTGGCGGAACCAGTCACTCAAGCAGCTTTGGGACCGGGCTCTCGTTTCAGCTTGATATTGAGATCAGAGCCGCCGAATGGCCTGTTTTCTCGTGCCGCCAGTGCACCAGAACCAGAAGCAGGGAGGGCGCGATCACCTCGCGGATCCTGCCGCGGAATTTGCGAACTCGCGACCCGGCACCCGAGACGGCTCCTGAAGTTGACATTATCATTCAGTGCGAGGCCACGGCGATTCTTGGATCATCCGGGCGACGGCAGTGGGCGGGGAGGCAACTTGCAGAAGCGCGATATTCTCATCACCGGGGCTGGCAGCGGCATTGGCGCCGGGCTTGCGGCACATCTCGCAGGATCGGGCCATCGGCTCATCGTGACAGATCTCGATGGTGCTGCGGCCAGGTCAGTGGCACGTGGTATCGAGGCCGCGGGCGGCCAGGCCTATGCCGCGGCATTGGATGTTGCGGATGCCACTGCTGTCCAGGCGCTCATCGACAGACCGGACACCGGGACGGTGAGCGTGCTCATCAACAACGCGGGATTGCAGCACGTCAGCCGGCTCGAGGAATTCGATCCTGCGCGCTGGCAGTTGCTGGTCAATGTGATGCTGGTTGGCGCTGCGAACATGATGCGGGCGACGCTACCCGGCATGCGTCGGCGCGGTCACGGACGCATCGTCAATATCGGCTCGATCCATTCGCTGGTCGGCTCGCCCTACAAGAGCGCCTATGTGGCCGCCAAACACGGTCTCATCGGGTTGTCGCGGGTCGTCGCGCTCGAAACCGGGGATTCGGATATCACCGTCAACACGATTTGCCCCGCCTACGTGCGCACCCGGCTCGTGGACGAGCAAATCGCGCGGCAGGCGGCCGAGCACGGGCTGTCCGAGGAGCGCGTGATTACCGATGTCATGCTGAACCCGATGCCAAAGAAGTCCTTCATCACAATCGGAGAAATTGCGGGGACAGTCGAGTATTTCATGAGCGACGACGCTCGCAATGTCACCGGCCAGGCGCTCGCAATCGACGGCGGCTGGACCGCGCAGTAGACTCAGGGCGACAGGAACTCCAAAGGGCCTATTCCCGCTCCAGGGACGCAGCGTGGATCCTGGTTCGCGCGGCATGCGCGAAGATCGCACCCGGCGCATGATATTGCCGACGAAACCGGAGTAGTCGTCGCGACGTCCGTTCTCGACTAGGGCATCGGGAAAAAGCGAGTAGGAAAGGCTCGCGAGCGCGTAGGGACCCGTGTCATCCGAATGCTTGAGCGCAAAGAAGCCGGACGCGTGGCTTCCATCCTCGCCGAATGTCAGCGGCTCGCGCGGGCGGTTCGTCGCGCTGTCCTCCGGCTGGTACTGCGCGATGCCGAGCAGACTCCAGCCGCGACCGACCGGGTACTCGACGGAGATCCCGCCGGCGTAGCTGATGGCCGTGCAGTCGCTGTCTTTGCGGTCGAGGCTCTTGTCGGGAACGGCAGGCAGCGCCAGCGACGCCTGGAATCGGCCGGCGCGCAGCCGCAGGCCCGACGCCGACTCGAACTGCAGGCGTGCGAGATCTAGGGTGACGTTGCCGGGTGCGAGACCAGCCGTCGTTTGTGCGTCCGGGAAGGCGCCGATCTCCCAGTCGTTGCCGCTCGTCGATATGGACGTCGCCGCGTGCAACACGGCCGACAGACCTGGCTTCACGGACCACACTGTACCCGCGCGAATCCGCACGGACGCTTCGTCGGAGCCGTCGTCGGCACCCGTGGGAAGCCAGCGCGCGTCGGCGGAATAATCCATATCCTGCGCGACCGATTCCCCGGCGCGGACGGAAGCAGCCACAAGCAGCTTCAGGGCGGCCAGCAGCAGTCGGCGACCTTGGACGCCGCAGGATGTCGGTTCGGGTCTCGTCACGATTCGCGCTGGGGATTGAAATCTGCCATCCACCGTAGCAGGTCCTGCGCGCCCGATTGGCGCAACCCAACCGTAATATCTTTATAGACCGCATCACGCTCGTCCTGACCCAGCTTGAATCGCGGCCGTTCTGCGCGAACATGTGCCACAAAAGCGACCACGTGGGCCGAGAGCTTCCGATAACGTTCACCCATCTCATCTGGATTCCAAGCGCCAGGCCGCCCGCGTTCCATGGCTGCGACCAGGTCACGCAGGTGGCGGTCAAGAATTGCGGCATCGTCCCGAAACTCGACGTCGGCGACGAATTGGACGCTCGCATAGTTCCACGTGGGTGCCCAGGTGCGGTCATGAATCCAGGACGGCGAGATGTAACCGTGCGGGCCGAGAAACAGGATTATCGCCCGCGGCTCGCCCCGCAGGGAATCGACGTGGGCGTTGGAGCGTGCGAAGTGGCCGACGAGTCGCTCGATGCGTCCCGCCGCATCCGCGACGGCTTGGAGCGGGAGCAACGTCGCTCGCGAATCGTCGCCGTCGCGGGAGACGATCCAGGCGAGCGGGTGGCGTTCGATCAATCGGGCAACGTCTTTCTCGGATCGCGGGGTGAACGAATCGGTCATTCGGTGTGCGGTCATATGGGACTCCGGGTCGAGTTCGGTGTGATGCCCGAATTCCGATTGGCGCGAGGAGTGTCGGCAATGAAGCACTTTGCGATGTTGTTTCTCACCTTCAGCACGACACTCTCCACCCCGCGGGTTCAGGCAGCGGAGACACACTCAACCCCAGAGCGCGCGCGACGGAGGGCTCATGACGCCATTCGTGTAGACGATGGGATCGGGCCAGTCTTCGGACTGGAGCAAAGGTCCGTCGAGATCGGCGATTTCGCACAGCTGCGCCAAGATCATGCCGGGCGCCATGGCGATCGAACCCCCGACCATGCATCCGACCATCAGCTTCATCCCGGCCGCACGTGCCGCATAGGCCAGCTCGAGTCCCGCGGTGAGGCCGCCGCTCTTGTCGAGCTTGACGTTCACGTAGTCGTAGCGCTCGACGATGTGGGGCAGATCCGCAATGGTGTTCACCGGCTCGTCCGCGCAGACAGGAACGGGCAGATCGACGCGAGCCAGCTCTTCGTCCCGGTCGATCGGCACGGGCTGCTCCAGGAGATCCACGCGCAGATCGGCCAGCGCAGGCGCGAGTTCGACGAGCTCACGCACGCTCCACGCCTGGTTGGCATCGACGACGAGCTTTGCGCCCGGGGAGCCGCGGCGGACCGCGCGGATGCACTCGATCGGCTGCCGCGCATCCACCTTGACCTTCAGCCACTCGAAGGCCGACAGCTGGCGCGCTCTCTCTTCATACGCGGCAATCGGGCGGATACCGATGGTCTCCGTAGTGACGACGGGGTGCAGAACGGGAACGCCGGCGAGTTCCCAGGCGCGCTTGCAGCTCTGCTTCGCCTCGAGATCCCACAACGCGCAGTCGACGGCGTTCCGGGCGCCGCCGGCAGGCAGTAGCTCGGAGAAGCTCGACGCGCGAGACGCCGCGCTCGATTCCGGGTCGGATGTTCTCGATCTGGGCGATCATGCTCGCCGGCGTTTCGCCGTGGTAGTCGACGCCGACGGCCTCGCCGCGACCAACGTGGCCGTCCCGTTCGAGCTGCACCACGATGACTGCGCAGTCGTGGTAGGTCGCGCGGGAGATGACGAACGGTTCGCGCAATGGCCAGACGCGCGGCGACACTTTCAGACGCATGTTCATGAGTTGAGCACCGGACGCTCGAAACTGTCGAGGGGCGATTTCAACGGATCAGGCAGCGTAAGCGGACTCTTTCGCCCGCCGCAACTCGTCGGATGGACTCGCGACGAGCATGGCTTACAACGGTCCCGGATCAGCTCGATCGACCGCGACCGCGGGTATCCCAGACCTTCCGGAATGCGACGAGCAACGCTCCGAGCAGGGCCCAGCCCGCCAGGAGCTTCATCTCGAGGGGCACGCCATCCGTGGCGCTGAACGGGGCGACGGCGGCCATCACTGCGGCGCCGGCCGCCCGATCATCGCGAGCACAATGACGAACGTGCCACCGAATACACGAAACTCCGGCCTGCCCTGCGACCGGTGGCGCAGGCGCAGCAATGCGATGAGGCATAGCACGACCGTGGCCGCAATGCAGACCGTAGACATGTTGATGATCGGGATGATCGCGCCGCGCCCGAGGCAGACACCGAGACAAGTCATGACGCCAACGAACAGCACGGCATTGCGCGGAACACCATGAACGGGCTCCACCTGCTGAAGCGCCGACGGCAGGAGCCCCGAACGTGCCTGCGCGAGGAGCAGTCTCGACGCACTCAGGTGCAGGGCGTTCCAGGTCTTGACCAGCGAGATCGTCGCGGCGATTAGGACGATCCTGGCAGCCAAGCCATCCGGCAGCGCAGACTCGAATGCTGCCGCGACCGGCAGCGCCTGTGCCGGCAGTTCCTGCCATGGCCATAGCGCGGAGGATGCGAGGATCATCATGCAATAGAACACTCCAGCCGCGACGACGGCGCCGATCATCGACCACGCGACGATGCGGATGCCGGTAGCAACCGCGCGCTCTTCGACGGCGTTGGCCGCGGACTGGAATCCGCTGAGAAACAACGTGGAGCTGGCAAAGATCCACAGGATTCCGCCGGCCAATGATCCACCCGCGGGAGCCTCGAATAGCGGCTGCCAGTTGACCGACTTGCCGTTCCAGAAACCCAGCAGTATCAGTGCCGCCGATACGGCGATGAAGGCATAAGTAACGAGCTGCTGGAAGCCAACCGCCACCTGCGCACCGATGCTGTTGAACAATGTCAGCAGGACCGCTCCGAAGATGCCGATGGCGAGCGTGAAAACCGAGACATCCTGCCCGAGCAAGCTGTAGGCGATCGGCCCGGTGGCGAGCGGCGGGATCAGAATTTCGAGGAACCATGTAAGCGCGAGAGCCTCGAACGCGGTGAATGCGACGATGTAGAGTCCGATGAACCAGCCCACCACATTGGCCCAGCCGGTGCCAAGTCCTTCCAGGATGAAAGTGAACTCGCTACCCGCCCGTGGGCACCGCGTCAGCAGTTCGGCGTAAGCCGCGGCAACGATCGCCATCAGCAGTGTGCCCGCTGCGAAGCCGATCACGGCGCCACCAGGCCCTGAGGCCTTCAGCCAGTCTCCTAGCACGACGACCCAGCCGGAGCCGACGATGCTGCCAAAGGCGAGCGCGAAAAAGCCCGCTCCGCCGATGACCTGCGCTAGCGGTCGGTTGATGGAGTTCATGGGCTATGACTCGCGCCACAATAGGTTTCGAGCAGAACGCGCAGGTCCGCGATACCGACGCTGGTCGGTACCACCGACCCCCATCCTTCGCGCCGGATCGCGGCCACTGCGCTCATGACTTCACCTGTCGGCGGCACAGGTCACCAGCCTCTGAATCGCGACCAGTGATCCACAATGGCATGCGAGCCACTCTGGATCACTTGGTAGCCATCGTGCTGTGAGCAGGTTGCACAGGCGTGATTGGGCAGGATCCGCAGAAAGTCACCGACAGCAAGGCGCGGCAGTCTCGTCTCGTTGCCAGGCCGCTGACGCACGATGCCATGCTCCTGGTTGGTCGACGCAACGATGAGATTGCCGATCGGACTGCCGTCGATGTCGCAGACGAGGCCGAAGCCCTGGTCGAGCGACTGCGCCGCCGTCCCGCGATCACGAGACAGGGCCATCCAGCCTGCATCGATGATGTACTGCCCCTTCCCCGGCTGAGCGGAGAGGACCGTCGACAGCACGCTAACTGCGATGTCGTCGATGCCGCACACACCTATACCGGCCATTACCAAATCGAAGAAAACGAAAACCCCTGCCCGCACCTCGCTAATGCCGCGGAAATCCGTCGCCGCCAGAGCGGTCGGGGTCGATCCGATGCTGACAACCGGCACATCCCGACCCGAATCACGCAGGCGCTGTGCAGCTGAGATTGCACTCGACTTCTCGAGCTCGGCGAAACGACGCAATTCCACGTCACCGTGCGCGCCGTAGCTGCCACCGGCATGTGTCAACACTCCTAGCAGCTCAACCGATTGCTCCAGCGTGGACGCAATTGCGAGCAATGCTTCGTCCTGATCCGGTGCGATGCCAGCGCGCTCGCCGTCGCAATCCACCTCGATCAGCGTGCTGATGCGGCAATCACGGTGGCGCGCGTGGGTGCTGACGGCACGAGCGGCATCGACGCTGTCCACGACGATGGCAAGCTGCGCTCCCCGTTGGCGAAGATCGAATGCACGCTCGAGCTTGTTCGCGGTGATGCCGACTGCATAGAGGATGTCTTCAATTCCGTGCTCGAAACAATACTCTGCCTCGCGCAACGTCGAGACGGTGACTGCAGGCCGGTCCGAGCGCCAGATCCGGCGTGCAACTTCGAGTGATTTAGATGTCTTCAGATGACCACGCAGGGACACGCCACGATCGACCACGGCTGCGCGCATGCGATCGATGTTGTGCTCCATGCGACCAACGTCGAGCAGCAGTGCCGGCGTCTGCAGCCGGTGGATCAGGTTCGCCGCGTTGGCGGATGCTGGCATGCCGGAGCGGAATCAGACTGTCGCCAGCGTGGGCCAGCGCTGGCTCCAAGGGCACGCTGCTTCCAGTTGGGTCGCAAGTGCCAGCAGCTGCTCGTCGCCACCGCTGCCGGCAGTCAGCATGACACCTGCTGGCAGGCCAGAAGCGGATATATATAGTGGGACCGACAGCGACGGAAGTCCGGCGAGATTGGCTAGCGGCGTGTATCCCACGTAGCTGAAAACATCCTCTGCGAGTGACCTGAAATCTCTGGCCGGGCTGAGGCGACCGAGTGGCGGTGGCGGTTCACGGGTGACCGGACTCAAAAGTATGTCGAAAGTCTCATAGAAGCGTTTCATCGCATCGCCGATCACGCCGATCGCTCCATAGGCAGCGGCAAGCGCGTGTGGATGGAGTCCCCGAGCCGCGCGGGCGAGGCCCGCCGCCCACGGCTCAAGCTTCGATTCGATGTCGATCCCCGGCATACGTTTGTGCAGTCCTTCAGCGAGATCCAGTGCCAGGTAAAACCACAGCGTTCGAAATGTGGGAACCGTGAGTTCGGCCGGGCCCGGCAGCCGTTCGAATTGCGTCACTTCATGGCCGAGTTCCTGACAGAGCCTGCCGCAACGCAGGACGATGTCGGCAATCTCCGGGTGCGGCTGTGCGCCGGTCGTGTCGCTCAGGCAGAGCACTATCCGGAATCTGCTCTTGACTGGCTGCTGCATGGCAGTATCCGGTCGCAGAAGTCGCGCGAAAAAAGCCGCATCCCGCACCGTGCGGGTAAGCATGCCGTCGCCGACCAGGATGTCCTCGATAAGGTGAAATTCCCGCGCCTTCACGTTGGCACCGCGCGAGGGTTTGAGACCGACAAGCGCACAGCAGGAGGCAGGTATGCGGATCGATCCGCCGCCGTCAGAGCCATGCGCGATGGGCACGATGCCGCTTGCCACAGCCGCCGCTGCGCCGCCACTGGAACCGCCAGCCGACCGGATGGGATTCCACGGATTGCGCGTCTCGCCGTACAACGCGGACTCGGTCGTTGGGAGCAGGCTGAACTCCGGCACGGTTGACTTGCCGATCGGCACCAGGCCAGCGGCATCCAGCCGGTCCGCGAGCGGGAACTGGGTGGTTTCGGCCGGTGCCTTCGCAAGCAGCTGCGAGCCGCATTTCGATGGCATGCCTTTATAGCCCAAGCTGTCCTTCACGAGATACGGCACACCCGGCATCGGCGCGTCCGGGGGCAACGATGCCGCGCGCTCGCAGGCCTCGTCGAAGTGGCGGTGGCTCAGTGCGTTGATCGCCGGATTCAGCGCTTCTGCGCTCTGTATCGCTTGCTGCACGAGCTGCACGGCGGACGTCGCCCCTGTTCGCACTTGGCGCGCCTGCTGATGGGCATCACCGGCGTCCCGCGCTGCCATGCCAGGGTCGGTTGCCAGCTGTGACCGGTCAGTCTGTCCGGCGGGCATTGCCCTGTCTCCCACCCATTAAACCATTGCAATTATCGTTTCATCATGATGATAATGTCTATATCGCTAGCGATAGCTGCCGCTCTCCTGGTTGCACAGTCCTGCCGGTTCGCAGATCTCGACGCGCCGCTCCGCTGCACCGCACATTAATTACTCAAGGCAGTCATCCAGAAGGCAGACATCCAGGAGGCGTTCGAACTCCGGTCCGCCACGAATGGGATCGGCGACACAAAGATTGAGACGCGCACACTCCGCGGCCATCAGGCTTCGCGCTGCGTTTTCCGACAGACTAGAAGTATTCAAGCTGACGCCTGCACAGCGAATGAGCGGATTCGTCCGCCGGCCGATCCGCAGATTAAGATCGATTGTTTCCTCGAGGCTTGGCAATGCATATGCGGGCAGACCCAGCGTATGCTCCCGGCCCGGCTCGTGGCAGACCACGATCACATCGGGTTGGCTGCCGTGAAGCAGGCCCATCGATACCGCCGCGAAAGACGGATGGAAGAGCGAGCCTTGCCCTTCGATTACGTCCCAATGATCGGGCGCCGCATCGGGGCTCAGGATTTCAGCGGCGCCCGCTTCGAAATCGGAGATCACTGCATCCATTGGGATGCCGCTGCCGGCGATCATGATGCCGGTCTGGCCGGTAGCACGGAAGTCCGCGGTGATGCCGCGCGCCTTGAACGCGCGCGCGATGGCGAGCGCCGTGTATTTCTTGCCGAGTGCGCAATCCGTTCCCACGGCAAGCAGGCGTTTGCCCGAGCGTGTGCGGCCCGTGGGCGATCGGGATTTCCGCAGGCGGCGAGCGCACATCGATTAGGCGGCGCTTGTGGCGCTCAGCGGCACTCTTCAATTCCGGCACGCTTGCCAGCCGCATATGCATGCCACTGACAATGTCCAGACCCGCTTGTAGGGCCTCGGTGAGAGCAGGAATCCAGTTCGGCGCGATGAACCCACCCGAGTTCGTAACGCCGATCAGCGCCGCGCGCGCGCCTTTCGCACACGCCTGCACCGGCGTAAGAACCGGGAGGCCCACGCTGACGGTTCCGCCCGGAGCGCTGAATTCGCCGATACACCGCTCCGGGGCCCAATCCCTGAGGCCCAGCGCGGTCTTGGCGTAGCCCACATGTGTCGTATCACCGAGGAACAGGAGATACGGCTGGGGGAGGTTCTGGACGAGGGACTCAGGCGACCCGATATTGGTGTTCATAATGTGAATCACGGCGATGCCGCGTGCGCAGACTCATCATCCACCGTCGGCAATATCAGGGCCGATGGATATCGCTTCGAATGATGAATTGAATTGGTCGCGATGAATGGCTTGCTTTCCGAATAATTCGGCCCGCCGGTGTTGAGGTTTCGCTCCCACATCGGAAAGCTGCTGCTGGAGATATCGAGCCGGATGCGATGTCCGGCGGGAAAATAGTTGTGGGTGGCCTCAATTTCGATTTTGATGGGAACGACTTCGTCAGGAGAAAACCAGACAGGTCGCTCAAAGCCCTTGCGCCAGCGCGCACGAAGAACGCCTTCCTGAAGGATGTATGCCGTGCCGTCGGGATAAACATCGACGAGCTTGGCAATGAAATCCGTGTCCTTGGCCGAGGAAGATACGAACAATTCGGCTCGAATAGGGCCGGCAATCTCCATCGGTCGCGCCAGCGGCGTCGTGCTATACACGAGCACGTCGTTGCGTAGCTCGACGCCACGCTGGTCGATGCCGCCTCGGCCTGGTCTCCGGCCCGACGCAGCACACGCCGCCACCAACGGAGGGCGACGGAAAGAGTGGGTCATAGACGTAGTGGTCGCTCGACCTGCCGCCGAATCGGAAGGTTGCATGGCCAGCGTGCCATCACCGTGTCGGCTGTCGGCGCCCCGTTCCGCACTGGACAGATACCACTTCATCGGCCGCGTTCCGCGAATGGGCCACGTCGCAGCGGTTTTCCAATCGCCCTTACCGAGTACGAAACTGGATACGTGCGGCATACGGGTGATCGAATTGTCTGCACCTCGCAGCCAATGATCGAACCAGTTGAGGTAGATTGCGCGATAGTTCAGTTGCGCGTCGCCGACCGGCCGGTCGCCGATGACAGAGTCTCGCGTCATCTTCTCGAACTCACAATGCAGCGACGCCGACATGATTAGGAACTGGTTGTCCCGCGCGCGCGCCGAGTCCGCGTTCTGCGAGAAGAGGCGAAACAGATCCAGAGTAGACATCGGTGTGCCGTCATACCAGGAATTGATGTGCAGGGCCGGCACGTTGAAGCGGTCGGCGTCCACGATCATTCCCTGCCGAACCCGCCAGTAATCCGCGCCAGGCTCGCTTCCATCTGAAACCATTCTTCGAATGCGCTGGGAACGCGTGCCCCGTACAACACGGTCATCACGTTCTGCACCGGCAATGAGGAAAGTGCGGCGAGGCGCTGTTCAGGCGTCTTCTTGGGCAGGACGGGGTCCGGCGCATACCATTGCGACTCCTCCGATTGAAACCATCTCTGTCGATCGACGTTTGAAGGCGGCCCAAAAGCGACGTGCCCCGGATGGTTCTCGTTCCAGCCCGTCACCGCGGCGAGCGCCAGCACGCCGTAGCGCATGAAGCCGAAATTGGTGACGCCGCCCGGCGCCATGCTGCTGGTGCCCGACATCGCGATCGCGGTTGTGTGATGGGGATGTCGCTGGCTCGCCAGCATGTGTTGCGTTTCGCCAAGATAGGAGCATCCAATGGTTCCGATTTTCCCCAGACGCCCACGGTTGCGCCACGATCCAGCTGATCGTGTCATAACCGTCCAGCCCGTCTGTGCGCGGATAGCGAAAGTATTCGCCTTCGGACTCGTAGCGGCCCCGGTGATCCTGTACCACGACCACGTAGCCCCGCGAGGCGAATACGTACGGGTCATGCTGATTTCTCGGATTGGCTTCTGCACCG
>CAVXET010000017.1:0-49089 GCA_963760725.1 uncultured Gammaproteobacteria bacterium | reverse complement strand
CTTGAAGCCGACCGAGCGCTTCAGCATCTCCAGCGACTTCGCCGGAGATATCCGGCGGGATGGTCGAATCGCCCGCGGCGGCGGTCGCGATCGGGGCGAGGCACAACAAGAAGGCGGCCAGGCGGCGCCCGGAATGATCGGTTGGCATGAGAGCGGTCCTTTGGGGCAGGTGCCGCATTCTGGGGTAGAGTACGCGCGATGCGCAAACGGGGGGTTCCGTGACGATCATCGTCTTGCTCGCCGCGCTTGCGGCCCTCGGCATCGCCTTCACCTTCGTCCTCATCGCCACCGCCGCCAAGCGCGGCGAGACCCGGCCTACGGCCGAGGCGATCGTCCTCGGGGCCGTCACGAATTTCTTCGACACGCTCGGCATCGGCTCCTTCGCGACCACGACGGCGTGGATCAAGTTCCGGCGCATGGTGCCGGACAGCTTCATTCCGGCGATCCTCAACGTCGGCCACGCCCTGCCGACGATCGTGCAGGCGGCGATCTATCCTCGTCATCCTCGGCGTGCACGTCGACCCGGTGCTGCTCACCTCCTGCATCGTCGCGGCGGTCCTCGGCGTCGCTGATCGGCGCGCCGCTCGTCATCCGCGCGCCGGTGCGGCTGGTGCAGGGCGTCGTCGGCGTCGCGCTGCTGATCGCCGCGTGCCTGTACGCGATGAGCAACCTCGAACATGATGCCGGTCGGCGGCAACGCACTCGCCGCTGCCGGCCATGCAGATGGTCATCGCCATCGCGCGTGCATTTCCTGCTCGGGCGCGCTGATGGCGTTCGGCATCGGCCTGTATGCGCCGTCGCTGATCCTGCTGAGCCTGCTCGGCCTCGACCCGCGCGCTCGCGTTCCCGATCATGGTGAGCGCCTGCGCGTTCCTGATGCCGACGACCGGCTTCCGCTTCATGAAGAGCGAGCGCATCGACCTCCGGGTCGTCATCGGCATCGCGCATCGGCGGCATCCCGGCGGTGCTCGTCGCGGCGTTCCTCGTCAAGGAACTGCCGATCGTCTGGCTGCGCTGGGGCGTCGTCGTGGTCGTCCTCTACGCCGCGTTCCTGCTGCTGCGCTCGGCCTTCCGCGACAGCCCGTCGACTGCCGGAGAGAGCCGTGATGAACCGCCGTCATTTCTTCCAGTCCTCGCTCGCCGCCGCCGTCGCGTATGCGCTGCCGCGTCCCGCGGCTCTACGCGCTCGACCAGGCGGCCTCGCAGGCCGCGGGCGGCATCGCCGCGGTCAAGCTCGACGGTACGACGACCGTCATCGAGCAGGCGGCGCTCGCCGACCTCAAGGCGCAGCTGCGCGGTCCGCTTGCTGCTCGCGGGCGACCCCGGCTACGACGCAGGCGCGCCGCGTGCTGAACGAGTCGATCGACATGCACCCGGCGCTCGTCGTGCAGCCGACCGGCGTCGCGGACGTCCAAGCGCGGTGCGACTTCGCGCGCGAGCGCGAGCTGCTGCTGGCGGTGAAGTGCGGCGGACACAGCCCGTCCGGCAAGTCCACCTGCGAAAAGGGCATGCAGATCGACCTGTCGCGCTTCCGCGGCGTGCGCGTCGACCCCGAGGCGCGCCGCGCCTTCGTCGACGGCGGCAGCCTGCTCGGCGAAGTCGACCACGAGGCGATGGCGCTCGGCCTCGTCACCACCTGCGGCACGGTGTCGCACACGGGCGTCGGCGGACTCACGCTCGGCGGCGGCTTCGGCCGGCTCGCGCGGCGCTTCGGGCTCGCGCTCGACAACGTGAAGGCCGTCGACATCGTGACCGCGGACGGCGCAGCCTGCTGCCACGCGAGTCGCCGACGAGAACCCCGACCTCTACTGGGCCGTCCGCGGCGGCGGCGGCAACTTCGGCGTCGTCACGAACTTCGAGTTCGGACTGCACCCGATGCAGCGCGAGGTCGTCGCGGGCGACGTCGTGTTCCCGCATCGAGCGCGCGCGCGAGCTGCTCGAATTCTACGGCGAATACAGCTCGGCCGCGCCCGAGGAACTGCAGGTGGACTTCGTCATGAGCGCGCCGCCGGGCGGCAAGCCCGGCGCCGTGATCATCGCCGGCTGCTGGTCGGGCGCGGCAGGCGAGGCCGAGCGCGTGCTCGCGCCGATCCGCGCGCTCGGCAAGCCGATTCGCCGACACGATCCAGGCGCCGCGACTACTGCGTCGTCCAGCGCATGCACGACCGCCTCGACCCGCGCAACGAAGGCAGCTACCTCAAGTCCGGCTTCATCGACGGTTTCCCGGCGGGGCTCGTCGACAAGCGTGATCGACGATTTCCGGCCCGACCCGGCGCGCGCGACCGCGTTCTTCATCCAGCAGGCGGGCGGCGCCATCGGCCGTGTCGCGACCGACGCGACCGCGTTCCCGCACCGGCGCGCGACGCACGGCATCTTCGCGACCGTCGCCTGGAGCCTCGACGACGGACCGCACGCCGCACGTCGCCTACGTCAAGGACTATTGGTCGAAGCTCGAGCCGTTCACCGACGGGTACTACACGAACGAGACGGGCGACGAGGGCCAGCGCAAGGTGGACGACAACTACCAGGGCAACCTGCCCCGGCTGCGCGAGATCAAGAAGAAGTACGACCCGACGAACCTGTTCCGGCTGAACGCGAACGTCCAGCCCGCCTGATCGGCCGCATCGCGGCCGAGGGAGTCGGCAGATGATGAACCGACGCCGTTTCTTCCAGTCCTCGCTGGCCGCTGCCGTCGCGTTCGCGCTGCCGGCGCCGCGGCTCTGGGCGCTCGACCAGGCGGCCTCGCAGGCCGCGGGCGGCATCGCCGCGGTCAAGCTCGACGGCACGCGCGACGGTCATCGAGCAGGCCGCGGTCGCCGAGCTCAAGGCGAGCCTGCGCGGGCCGCTGCTGCTCGCGGGCGATCCGGGCTACGACGCGGCGCGGCGCATCCTGCACCCGCAGTTCGACAGGCACCCGGCGCTCGTCGTGCAGCCGACCGGCGCCGCGGACGTCCAGAGCGCGGTCGACTTCGCGCGCGAGCGCGAGCTGCTGGTCGCGGTCAAGTGCGGCGGCCACAGCTTCTCCGGCAAGTCCACCTGCGACGGCGGCCTGCAGATCGACCTGTCGCGCCTGCGCGGCGCGCGGATCGATGCCGCGGCGCGCCGGGCGTACGTCGAGGGCGGCAGCCTGCTGGGCGACCTCGACCACGAGGCGATGGCCATGCGGCCTCGTGACGACGGCCGGCACCGTGTCGCACACGGGCGTCGGCGGCCTCACGCTCGGCGGCGGCTTCGGCCGGCTCGCGCGGCGCTTCGGGCTCGCGCTCGACAACGTCAAGGCGCGTCGACATCGTGACGGCCGACGGCCAGCTCCGGCATGCGAGCGCCGACGAGAACCCGGACCTCTACTGGGCGGTCCGCGGCGGCGGCGGCAACTTCGGCGTCGTCACGGGCTTCGAGTTCGGCCTGCACCCGATGCAGCGGCAGGTCATCGGCGGCGACGTCGTGTTCCCGATTGAGCGGGCGCGCGAGCTGCTCGAGTTCTACGGCGACTACAGCCACGCAGCGCCCGGACGAGCTGTATGTCGACGCCGGCATGGACTCGCCGATGGGCGGCAAGCCGGGCACGGTCATCATCCACGCGACCTATTCGGGACCCGCCGCGGAGGCCGAGCGCGTGCTCGCGCCGCTGCGCAAGCTCGGCAAGCCGCTCGAGGACACGATCCGGGCGCAGGACTACGTCGCGATCCAGCGCAGCTGGGACCAGACTGATCCGCGCAACGAGGGCGAATACCTCAAGTCCGGCTTCCTCAACGGCTACTCGCGCCGGCCTGCTCGACGCGATCCTCGACGGTTTCCGGCCGGATCCCGCGCGCGGCACCTTCGTTCTTCCACCAGCATGCCGGCGGCGCCATCGGCCGCGTCGCGCCGGACGCGACGGCGTTCCCGCATCGGCGCTCGACGCTCGAGATGTTCGCGATCGTGAGCTGGGACCTCGCGACCGACGGCAAGCCCACAGTCGACTACATCAAGCGAATACTGGTCGAGCCTGCTGCCCTTCACCGACGGCTACTACACGAACGAGGTGGCCGACGACGGCCAGCCGCTGCTCGACGAGAACTACCGGGGCAACATCGGCGCGCCTGCGCGAGATCAAGCGCCGAGTACGACCCGAAGAACCTGTTCCGCCTGAACGCGAACATCCAGCCCGCCTGATCAGTCGTGTCCGTGCGCGAGCGCCGGGCTGTAGGCCCAGCCGAGCTGCAGGCCGACGTCCGGCGTGTTGTTGAAGTTCTGCAGGTTCTCGGTGAACGCGAAGGACAGCACGCCGCGCCCGATGCGCCGGTAGACGCCGAGGCTGAGCTGGTACTTGGTGTCGAGCAGCTCATCGAGGTCGGTGTCGTCGCGCGAATAGACGCTGTCGCTGACGTAGGCCTGCAGGACCAGGTGCGTCTTGTCGCTCAGCTTGCGCTCATAGCCGAGCACCAGCGTCGGCACGACCTGCGGGTCCGTCGGCGTGATGCTCGACCGGCCGTCGTAATAGACGGCGGAGGCGCTCACGTACCAGGCGTGGTGGTCGCCGAAGCGCTGCAGCGTCGCCTGCACGCCGTAGTCGGACTTGCCGGTCGACAGGAACTCCTCCTCTCCCTGCAGCGCGAGCTTGGCCGCCGCCTCGAGGACGAAGTTCCAGCCCTTGAGCTGCTGCGGGCTCGAATAGCGGATGCCGATCGTCGGGTCGAGCAATCCGCCGTTGCGTCGGTGCGTCGAAGACGGCGAGGTTCGCGTTGTTGAGATCCGCGATCAGATTGACGTCGTTGCGCTCGGACCGCGGGCCGGCCGTTGTTGTCGAAGCCGAACATGTCGTGGAAGCTCTCGATCGAACGGTCGAGGAAGCCGCCGCTGTAGTTGACGCCGCTCATCACGAGGTAGCCGCCCCAGTGCTCGGTGAACTTGTAGTGCAGCGTCACGTCGAGCTCGGCGAGCTCCATGTCGAACAGGTAGTTCTCGCCCGGCAGCGCCAGGATGTCCGCGACCTCATCCGGGCCGAGCGCGCGCCTGCCCGGCAGCGAGTCGAGGTAGTCCCGTGCGCCCGCAGCTGAGCGCCCAGGTGTTCTGGTGCGCGAGTTCCGCCTCGATCGCCCAGGTGCCCGGCGGGCGCATGGATCGCATGCGCCGGGCGCATGTCGAGGCGCAGGAAACCGAAGGTCGTGAGGTCACGCGCGCGCAGGAGGCCGAGGTAGTCGCTCTCGGCCGCGGCAGAGCGGCGGCCCGAAGGCCGCCGCCGACACCAGTGAAAGCCGCGAGGATGCCGCCTGCGCACAGCGCATAGGATTTCATTCTGCCGCCGTCGGACATGTAGGACAACGGCGCGAAAATCCGGCAATGCCGGCGGTCAGAACTCCCGCGTCACGCGCACGCCGAACTCGCTCGCGTCGTTCGACAGGATGACGAGGATGTAGTCGCCGGTGTTGAGCCGCGCGTTGTCGTAGCGCTCGTCCGTGACGTTCCTGCCGTAGGCGGACACCGTCCAGTCGCCGTCGGCCGGCTCGTAGGTGATGTCGAAGTTGATCAGGTCGCGGCTGTCGATCTGCGTGAAGCGGCCCGGGTCGGCGCTCGGCTCGCCGTACATGTCGTCGCGGAAGGAATAGTCGGCCCGCAGCGTGACGGTCGCCGCTGCCGAGCGCGAAGTTGAACTCCGGGCTCACCGAGACCGTGAGCTCCGGCGTGAGCGGCGCGACGGCCTGCGGCGGCGGGTTGTTCGGGTCAGTGACCTGCTCGTCGACGCTGGTGTCGATGTAGCCGAGCGTCGAGTGGATCCGGAACGCGTCCGTGACCTGCCAGATGCCTTCCCACTCGACGCCCATCGAGGTCTGGTCGACGATGATGTTGCGCGTGTCGAATCCGGCGCCCGGCAGCGTCTCGCTGACCTGGTACGGCAGGTCGGAGTAGTCCGTGTAGAACACGGCGATGCTCATCTGCAGGTTGTCGAGCGGCTGGCCCTTGAGGCCGACCTCGTAGTTCAGCGCCGTGACGTTGTCGTTGGCGACGAAGCAGTTCGGATCGGGTTCAACGCCGGATCGAGTCCGCGCAGAAGTCCACGAACCGAACAGGCAGATACGGCCGCGGCGGGAACTGTCCCGACTGGTAGCCGCTCTGGATCGTGCCGTACACGTTCATGCCGGTCGTTCAGCTCGTAGTTCGCCGACAGGTCCCAGCTCGTCTCGGACCAGTCGCGGCTGTTGCGACGTCGTCGACGATCAGCCCGCCGTTGATGTTGATGCCGGCGGTCTTGTCGTCCTGCGTGTAGCGCAGGCCGGCGGAGACGCGCAGCGCGTCCGAGAGGTGGTAGCCGACGTTGCCGTAGATCGCCTGGCTGTCCACCTTCTGCTGCAGCAGGAAATCGCCCGGGCCGCCGAGGAAGATCGTCGGGTCCTGGTCGTTCTTGCCGTCCTCCTCGAACCAGTAGAGGCCGGCGACGTAGTCGAAGGCGCCGAAGTCGCCGGTGAGCTGGAGTTCCGCCGACTGCTGGTCGGCGTCGCCGTTCTCGGGGAAGCTCAGGAAGTCGTCGAAGAAGCCGTCGTCGTCGAGCCCGGCCTGGTACTCCGAGTGGCGGTCGCTCAGCAGCAGCTTGGCCGCCATGTTGTCGCGAGATCGTCGTAGTCGACGGTCAGCGAGACGCCCTCTGCCTCGTTCGTCACCTCGGTCTGCGACTCCTGGCCCGTATTGTTGTCGTACGGGTTCGCGCGCCGTGTCCGAATTGCGGTAGCCCGCGGCGTACACGCCGCCGTTCGGCACCTCGTCGATCAGCGTGTCGTAGGGACGCAGGCCGCCGTCGCCGTCGTTGGCGTCGGCGGTCAGCAGGAACGACAGGCGGTCGGTCGGCGACCACTTGAGCGCGACGCGCGCCGGAGACGTCCTCCATCTCGCCGACCTCCTTGCGCGGGTTCTCGAGCTTCACGAACCGGCCGAGGCCGTCGCGGTGCTGGAAGGCGCCGGTCACGGAGAACGCGAGCTGGTCGGAGAACGCCATGTTCGAGTAGAAGTCCGCGTTCAGGCGGCCGCGCGATGCCCGCCGTGAGCGATACCCGGCCGCCGTCCTCGTCGCCGGGCTTCGCGCGTGATGATGTTGATCGCGCCGCCGATCGAGTTGCGCCCGTACAGCGTGCCCTGCGGGCCGCGCAGCACCTCGACGCGCTCGATGTTCGCGAGGCTCCAGTTCTGGCCGACCTGGCGGCCCGAGGTAGACGCCGTCGACGTAGACGCCGACGCCGGGGTCGGTCGTGATCAGGTGGTCCTGCAGGCCGATGCCGCGGATGAAGGGATTCGCCGACGAGGTGTGGCCGGCCGAGAAGCCGGTCACGTTCAGGTTCGGGACGAACTTGCCGATGTCGGTCAGGTCGTGATGCCCTGCTTGCTCGATCGTGTCGGCGGTGAACGCGCTGATCGCGACCGGGACCTCGTAGATGCTCTGCTCGCGCTTCTGCGCCGTCACGATGACCGGTTCGAAAACCGTCGTTTCCTGGCGCGATCGCCGGATCCTGCGGCCGCCAGGCTGCCGAGCGACGCCGCAACGGCCATCGCGAGAGTTTTTCTTGTGCACTGCGAAACCCCCTCAGGTTCGGAGCCAGATGGCAGCGATCATAATCCAGTCTCGTGGGAACGGGCGCGCCTAGAAGTAACGCCGCCAGTCGAAGATGATCCGAACACCCAGGGAATAGATGCGATCGAACCGGACCGGCGGCGCGCCCTCCGGGGCCACGACGTGTTCGCCCCGGGGTTCGTCGATGCCGGCGTAAAGCTGGAAGATCGCCGCAGACGATTGCGTCGTGTCGAAGGCGCGGTACGGGCGGTACTCGAGGATCGGCAGGTCCAGGTACGTCGACTTGAAGCCGATGATCCGTAAGGAACCCGGCGTATCGCCGGCCGCGAACACGGTGTCGTCCGACAGCTCGCCGTAGAAAGTGACCCCGATTTCGCGCCCGAGCACGAACTGAAAGCGTCCGAACCGGGTCGCCCATCCCAGCTGCCACGGAATCGAGTCCGCCGTTGCTCGCCGTAACGGCCATGTTCTGGTACGTGGTCGGCGACACGAAATAAAGAGGCGAGAGCAGCAGCAGGTCGCCCGGAATCAGGTAGAACGGCATGCGCAGGCGTACGTTGAGTGCGGTGCGGCCCGGGATCGCGGCGGTGAGACTCCCGCCTTGGGCGGCTCCCGCCGAATCGACGAAATCGTTGGTCGACTGGGCGTCGCCGCGATAGCCTGCCGCCAGGAATATCAGCCCGTCTCCGGCCTCGCCGAGCACGCCCTCGAGTCCCATGCCGACGCGAAACGACAGATCGGCACCGGCGACGTATCCGCTGCCTTCGAGCCCGGTGAATCCGTCGTCCATGTAGCGGGCGTCGAGCGCGCCCGCCACCCCGACGAACGGCCCGACTTCTGCACGGAAACGCGGCATCGCGCCCAGCCCCTCTTCAAGGCTAGGAATCGGCGTGATTCGCAGGACTTCGACGCCGAGCTGAATCGCCTCCGGAAGCGCCGGGTGTCCCTCCGGCCGGGGCTCTAGCGTGTCGTGGCTGCAGACGTCGAATGAGTCCGGCTGCGAAGGCGCCGCCGGCTCGTAAGGAAGGTTGATCTCCCGCGGGCGGCCGGCGGCCGTGTCGAGCACTTGCTCCATGCTCAGGCGTATGGCCTCGCCCGCGCGCGCGGCGTCCTCCGGGCGCATGTGCGCATCGCCCATCAGCACCGCCGACGGGGCGCCCGGCTTCCAGACATGGACTTCCAGGCCATACTGGTTGTAGTAGTCGTGCGTGCCCTTGCGCTGGGACACGTCGCCCCAGGTCCCGGCGATGTGGCCCGCGGCATAGATGTCCTGCATGAAGTGCAGGGCAAAGGCTTCGTCAGCCAGCATCGAGCGGATCAGTACCGACCGTTCGTCCGCACTCAATGTCTCCCGAGCCAGGCGCGTGGCCTTCTGCAGCGCACTCAGGTGAAACCACCCGAACACGCCGGCTGCGTTGATTTCCGACCCGCCGCTTCAGCGTGGCGTCCAGGTACTGTCGCGCATCGAAATCCGTGCTCGGTCGCGCCAGCAGGAAATGCGCGTTGTTCGAACCCGCGCGCGTCGCGTACTCGGGATCCGCGCGCTGCAGCCGGATGTCGGCCACCCGCACTGTGTTGATGCGCTCGGCCCGCACGGCTTCGTTCTCGAGCTCGCGCCGGATGTCGCGGATCGGCGTGATCCCCTGGCCACCCGGCTTGGCGGCCGGTCCCTCCTCGATCCTCGACAGGTCGAGCTTGAACTGGGCCGCGACATCCGCGACGGCGAGGATCCAGTCCGACTGCAGCACGGTGTCCAGCATCTGCGCACTCGAGCACGAATGGTCGCCTGCGATGGCCGACATCGCGGCCCAGTCGATGCAGACGGGCGCAACGCCCTGCCCGACATCGGCGCCCGCGGCGCACAGGCGGTTTTCGTTGCCCGCGCGAGCCTCGGACCACAGTCGATCGAATTGCGCGCGGCGCTCCGGGTCGAGTCCCTCGATCGCCAGCACGGCAATGTCACGATGTTCCGGATACACCCAGGCGTGCGCAGGCCTTGCTGTGGAGGCCAGCAAGAGGGCGGTACCGAGCACGGGAATCCATTTGTTCGATTCCATCAGTCTCCCCGACCTGCTGCGCCGGAAAGATCTTCCTCGACGAACCGCAGGATGGCCTCGGCCAGGGCCTCGCGCGGATAGGCGTTCTCGGTGGCGAACCACGAACCGATGCGCTCGTGCGAGCGCGCGATCGGCAATGCGATGGCCCAGTGGTCCGCGTTCACGTAGCCCATGAGCGTACTGCCCGGAACGACCTGGTCGTAGAAGACCATCTGTCCGTCGTTGCGCCCATCGATGCGAGACAACTTGCGGTAGCCCGACTTCAGGACCGACGAGATGCGCTCCGGATCCGGGAAGGTGACGAGCGAGTAGTAACGGAGGTCCGCCGGCAACGGGTTCGCCGCGAGCCAGGACCGGCGCACCGACGTACGCAGGCTCTCGACCCCTCCTCCGTCACCCGTCGTGCAGGTCGCGCCGGGGAAATGCCGGAACAGCGCGGCCTGGTACTGCTCGGAGTCGTTGGCGAGCGGCGAACCGGCAACCGTGCCCGATGCGCTTACCACCGCGGCGATGCGGCTGCGGATCTCGGGGTAGGTGACGACCGCCTCGAGGATGTCCGGTGCGCCCTTCGAGTAGCCGATGAGCACCAGCCGCGGCGGACCCGCCGGCTCGGGCATCGCAAGCAGTGCATCGCGGATCTGGCGGGCGTTGTGTGTCGAACCGGACAGCCCGTCGACCTGCACCTCGCGCAGTCCGAAACCGTTCTGCGCCAGGTGGCGCTCGACGGTGCCCGCCGGTTCGAGCCAGGCGTGGACGCATTCGTAGCCGATGCCGCCCACGAACACGGCGACGTATCCCCCGTTCGACGGAACCAGGTTCACTGGCCGCGCGATCGCTGCCGGTTCCGTGCCGACCCGGGTCAGGGCTTCATCGCATGGCCGGTAGTCAGGCAGTTCGCGGCCGTGGGCGTCGAGCACGGCGCAATAGATCTCGCGAAACCGGGCCCGCCCGTCCGCGACACCCGCTTGCGCGGCGTTCGCCAGCACCAGCGGCGGCGTGTCGGTCGAATACGCGACGAGCGGCGACGAGCCGCAACCCGAAAGCAGCACGGCCGCGCACGCGAACTGCAGCGCGAACGGCCCCCTCATCCCCGGCAAATCCGCATCCCCACGACCCGGGAGTGTAGTCCTGTTCCCGGGCCGCGCGCATGAGGGATCTCAGAAGTTGGCGGTCACCGACGCGCGGACGGCCGGCGGCGATCCCGGCGTGATGTTGTTGTTGTTGTGGGCATTCGGGTAATAGCGCTCGTCGAACAGGTTCTCGACATTGAGCTGCAGGCGCAGCCGCTCGTTCGGCGTGTAGTACACGCCGGCGTCGACGCGCGTGAATCCGGGCAGCGTCCACCAGGTTGTCGGCCGCCGCGAACATGTCCGTCTGGTAGATCACGCCGAGGCCGACGCCGAAGGCCGGCGTGAAGTCGTAGCGGTTCCACAGCGTGGCGACGTGCTTCGGCAGCTGCGCGAGCCGCGTCCCGCCGAGGTCTTCCGTCAGGTGGCCGTCCTGGTACGCATAGCCGCCCTGGATGCTCCAGGACTCGTTGACGCGCCCGCTGATGCCGAGCTCGATGCCCTCGGTGCGCTGCCCGTCGACCAGGAGCGACGCCGCGGGATCGGTCGGATTGGCGGGATCCGGGATGACGACGTTCTTGCGGTCGAGCTGGAACAACGCAGCCGTCAGCGCAAGCGACGGATTCACGTCCCATTTCGCGCCGACCTCGATGTTCTCGAATTCCTCGGGGTCGAAGGCCTCGTTCGTGAGCGTGAGCGACGAGAGCTGGGCGCCGGCGCGCGGCACGTAAGTCATGCTGTAGCTCGCATACAGCGACACGTTCTCGACCGGCTTGTAGATCAGGCCGCCGCGCGGCGAGAGCAGGTCGTCGGAGGTGTCGATGTTCACGCCCGCGCCGCGGCGGTCGGTGAAATCCATGTCGAAGCTGTCGTAGCGCAGGCCGAGCACCGCGAGCCAGTTCGGCGAGAACTGGATCTGGTCCTGCACGTAGACCGCGGCGATCGTGGCGCGGCCGTGGTTGGTGTTGTCGGTCACGGTCGGCGCGAACGTCACCGGCACCGGGACGTTCGGGTCGTCCGCCGGGCACGAGGAACGCGAGGTCGGTCCCGTTGAAGAGCCCGGTCATGCGCAGGTTGTCGGTGGTCTGTTCGCCGATCTCCATGCCCACCAGGAACTCGTGCCCGACAGAGCCGGTCTGCGCCGAGAACGTCAGGTCGGTCTGGTTGAAGAAATTCTCGCGCAGCTGCCCGTTGTTGTAGGCGGCGAGCGGGACGAGCCCGGTGGCCGGATCGACCGCCCCGCCGGCGTAGACGTTCTGGTAGAACTTGTCGTAGTCGGCGTACACGGTGCGGTTGCGCAGGTGCACGTCGTCGTTGAACGCGTGGTCGATCGTGATCGAGCCCTGGTTCACCGTCGCGTGCGGTCGGGCTCTGGTCCGGGTCGCCGAAGAAGGTCGATTCACTCGTGCGGAACGGCCCGTCGACCAGCGACGGCGCGGCGAGCGACGGGATGCCGCGGTCGGCAACGCGGTCGTAGTCGTAGTACTCGTAGGAAACCCGGAGCACCGTCGACTCGCCGAGCGCGAAGGCGACCGTGGGGTTCACGCCCTTGCGCTCCAGCTCGAAGTCGTCGCGGTAGCTCTCCGAGTCCTCGTAGACGCCGGTGATGCGCACCGCGACACCGTCGCTGATCGCGTCGCCGACATCGAAGGTCGCGCGCCTGTTGTCCCAGGAGCCGCCCTGCAGCGCGACCTCGCGCACCGGCTGCCAGTTCGCCTGCCGCGACACGCGGTTCACGACGCCGCCCGCCCCGCCGCGGCCGAAGATCATCGCGTTGGGGCCCTTCAGGATCTCGACGCGGTCGAGGTTGTACAGGTCGCGGTAAGTACTCGACGTCGTCGCGCACGCCGTCGAGGAAGAAGTCGCTCGTGGAGCTGTTGCCGCGCAGGATGATCGTGTCGCGGTTGCCCTCGCCCTGCGCCATGCCGGCGCCCGGCACGTAACGCGCGACGTCCGCGAGGCCCTGCATCGACTGGTCCTGGATCAGGTCGCGCGTGACCACGGAGACCGACTGCGGAACGTCGATGAGGGCCGTGTCGGTCTTGGTGGCCGTGCGGGTGTGCTCGAGCAAGGTAACCGTCGGATTCGTGCTCGCCGATCGACGGTGACTTTCGGCAGCGGCGTCGGCGCATCGGCGGCGGCGTCATCCGCGCGCGGCCGCGTGGACGGCGGCCGTTGCGAGGATCGACACGATCGCGAACCGAAGTCTCATGTACATTCCCGGCTCCCGCCAAATGAGAACGATTCGCAATATGCTAGCGAATCGCCTGGCCGCTGTCGACCGGAATGGGAATTATTTGCATCTGTGTTTGCGAAGATCGGCAGATTCAATAAAATCATCGACTTGCAAGACAGCCGACCAATTCCCCGGGGCTAGGCGCAAAATGCGCGGCACCACGCGAGGGTTGAGTCCGCCATGAGTCACCGATTCCGGAACCGTTTTGGACTGCTGTTCTGCCTGCTGCTCGCAGGCGTCTTGACCGCGGGCTGCGGGAAGGAATCCGACACGGCGCGCTGGAACCGGCCGACGACGAAGCGCGGCCGCAACGCCCGAGGCCACCGTCGCCATTCCCGACACCGGCGTCGCGGCGGTCGCGCTGGCCAAGTGGACCGGCGACCTCGACGGCATGATCGAGCGGCGCTTCATCCGCGTCCTGACGACGTACTCGAAGACTCCATTCTTCATCGACCAGGGCACGCCGCGCGGCCTCGTGCCCGACGCGTTCAAGCTGTTCGAGGACGACCTCAACAAGAAGCTCAAGAACAAGAACCTGCGCGTCCAGGTCGTGATCGTGCCGGTCGCGCACGACGAACTCGTGCCCGCCCTGCTCGAGGGCCGCGGCGACATCGTCGCTGCGGGCAAGCTCATCACCGACTGGCGCAAGGCAGCCAGGTCGACTTCACGAACCCGACGCGGACCGGCATTTCGATCATCCCCGTCACCGGGCCCGGCGTGCCGCCGCTCACGAGTCCGCAGGACCTCGCCGGGCGCGAGGTCTACCTGCGCGCCCTCCGACGTGTCCGAGCGACGCCGTCGAGCGCTTCAACGCCGACGCTCGCCGCCGCCGGCAAGCCGCCGGTGCGCGTGACGGCCCGCGCCCGAAGTGCTCGCCGACGAGGACATGCTCGAGATGGTGAGCGCCGGCCTCGTGCCGCAGACGATCGTCGACGACTACGTCGCGGAGTTCTGGCAGCAGGTCTTCCCGGACCTCGTGCTGAATCCGCGGCGCGGCCGTCCGCACCGACGCCTCGACCGGCGATGATGGTGCGCAAGGGCAGCCCGCAGCTGCTCGCCGAGCTCAACGCCTTCCTCGCGCGCTACCCGCGAGGGTTCGCTCACGCGCAACGTGCTGCTGCAGAAATACCTGAAGAGCGTCAAGTACGCGAAGTCGGCGACCTCGGACGCGGACACTCGAAGCGCCTGAACGAAGTCGTCGCACTGATGCGCAAGTACAGCGACCAGTACGGCATGGATTACCTGCTGATGGCCGCGCAGGGCTACCAGGAATCCGGGCTCGACCACAGCCGCAAGCAGCGCAGGTCGGCGCCGTCGGCGTCATGCAGGTGATGCCGAAGACCGGCGCCGAGCTGAAGGTCGGCGACGTCCGCCAGCTCGAGCCGAACATCCACGCCGGGCGTCAAGTACATGCGGTTCATGATCGACCGCTACTACGCCGACGAGCCGATGGACGCAGCTCAACAAGGGTCTGTTCGCATTCGCGTCCTACAACGCGGGCCCGGCGCGCATCCGGCAGCTGCGCGAGAAGGCCGCGGCGCGCGGGCTCGACCCGAACAAGTGGTTCAACAACGTCGAGATCGTCGCCGCGGAGAGCATCGGCCGCGAGACGGTGCAGTACGTCTCGAACATCTACAAGTACTACCTCGCCTACCAGATGGTCGTCGAGCAGATGAAGCAGCGCGACGAGCGCCAAGGACGGCGGCCTGAACGGACGGGCCGGCTGCCGCGGATATCGCGCGCCGCTGCCGCCCTGGCCCTCGCGGCGCTGCCTCGCTGCCGTCGCCTGCCGCGCGGCCGCAGGCCGCCGGCGCGCTCGTCGACCCCGTCGCCATGGCGATCGCCGCGCGAGCTCGAGTCGCTCATGGACCCGGAGACCGCGACCGATCCACGGCGCGCACATCGCCACTCGCAGGAACTGATCGCAGCCCTTCTACGCGCGGCGCGCATTCCGGCCGGCCTGGGGCGATGCGAAGAACGCCGCGGAGCTGCGCCGCGCGCTCGCCGACAGCGCCGCCGACGGGCTCGAACCCCGCCGACTACTTACCTGCCGCTGCTCGACGGACCTCGCGCGGCAGCTCGCGGGTCCGGCCGCGACGGACGACGCTGCGCGCGCAGTACGACATCCTGCATGCACGGAAGCCCTGCTGCGGCTCGCCTACCACCTGTCGTTCGGCAAGGTGGACCCCGAGACCTTCGACGCGCAGTGGAACTACGGGCGCACGCTCGAGGATCGCGACGTCGCGCGGCGAGATCGAGGAGGCGCTCGCCTCCAACGACATCTACCAGCGCATCGAGGCGCTGAAGCCGACGCACCGCCTGTACGTCGGGCTGAAGCGCGAGCTCGCGCGCTACCGCGCGGCAGCGGGCAAGCCCGGTACCGTCGCGATTCCGGCGGGTGCGGCGCTGAAGCCGGGCGCGAGCGATCCGCGCGTGCCGACTGCTGCGCGCGCGGCTCGCCGCGAGCGGCGACCTGCGCCGCCGCCGACGCCGCGGACTCGCCCGATCTACGACGCGGCGCTCGAGGCCGCCGTGCGCCGGTTCCAGGCAGCGCATGGGACTCGAGAGCGACGGCGTCGTCGGCGCCGGCACGGTCGCGGAGCTCAACGTGCCGGTGGCCGAGCGCATCCGCCAGCTGCGCGTCAACCTCGACCGCGGCCGCGTGCTCCTGCACGACCTGCCGGAGAAGTTCGTGGTCGTGAACATCGCCGGCTTCACCGTCTACTTCGTGCGCGGCCAGGACATCGTGTGGAGTGCGCGCGTGCAGGTCGGCAAGCCCTACCGCAAGACGCCGATCTTCCGCTCGGAGATCAACTACCTCGTCTTCAACCCGACCTGGACGGTGCCGCCCGGCATCATCGCCGCGGACATCCTGCCGGCCGCGAAGCGCGACCCCGCGTGCCATCACGCGCCAAGGGCCTCAAGGTGCTCGACGCGAACGGGCCGCGAGGTCGATCCCGCATCGGTCGACTGGTCGCGGTTCAAGAGCGGGAACATTCCCTACACGCTGCGCCAGGATCCGGGACCGAAGAACGCGCTGGGCCGGGTCAAGCTGATGTTCCCGAATCCCTACTTCGTGTACCTGCACGACACGCCGTCGCAGGCGCTGTTCGACCGCGCCGACCGCGCCTTCAGCTCGGGCTGCGTGCGCGTCGAGCGCGCGCTCGAGCTCGCGGCGCTCGTGCTCGACGACCCGCAGCAGTGGAACGCCGCAGCGATCGACGCGGTCGATCGCGCGGCGGCAAGCTCGCAGAACGTCACGCTGAAGCGCAAGATGCCGGTGCTGCTCGCCTACTGGACCGCGTGGGTCGACGCCGAGGGCCGCATGAACTTCCGGCGCGACCTCTACGGCCAGGACGCCGAGTGGGCCGCTGCGCTCGATGCGCCGTTCAGCCTGCGCGCGAGGCCGCTGTTCGACGCCGCCTGAGCCCGCTGCGGTCAGTCCCTGCCTGTCGGCGTTTCGGCGCCGAGCGCGCGCAGGACATCGGCCAGGTCCGCGTGCACGTTCTGCGGCGCCCGCCAGCTCCAGCACGCCGGCGCGCGCCAGCGCGCGCGAGAGACGCTCCTGGATCTCGACGAGAAACACGCGGATGCCGCGGCGCTGGAAGCGCTCGATGATCTCCGAGAGCGTGTGCATGCCGGTCGCATCCATGAACGGCACCGGCCGAGGCGGATCACGACCGTCTCCACGTGCAGCTGCGCCCGCTCGACGGTCGACTCGAGTTTCTCCGCCGCGCCGAAGAAGAACGGCCCGTCGATGCGGTAGACGAGCACGTTCGGCGGCAGCACCAGCGCCGGCTCACGCCGCATCGCCCGCGCGCCTCGGGCCCGCCGAACACCTCCTCCTGCACGCTCACCGACTCCGCCATGCGGCGCATGAAGAGGAGCGCCGCGATCACGACGCCGACGTTGACGGCGACGACGAGGTCGACGAAGACCGTCAGCCCGAAGGTCACCAGCAGGACGATCCGGTCCGAGCGCGGTGCGCGGCGCAGCAACCGCCCGAAGTGGCGCACGTCGCACATGGTCCAGGCCACGAAGAACAGGATGGCGGCAAGCGCAGCGAGCGGCACGTGCGAGGCGAAGGGCGCGAACAGCACGATGACGAGCACGAGGAAGACCGAGTGCACGATGCCCGCGAGCGGGCTCGTCGCGCCGTTGCGGACGTTCGTCGCCGTGCGGGCGATCGCGCCGGTCGCGGCGAATCCGCCGAAGATCGGCGTCGAGCACGTTCGCGACGCCCTGCCCGATCAGTTCCTGGTTCGGGTTGTGGCGCGTGCCGGTCATGCCGTCGGCGACGACGGCCGTCAGCAGCGACTCGATCGCGCCGAGCAGTGCGATCGCGAACGCGGGCCCGACGAGCTGCAGCACATCGGACAGCGCGATCTCCGGCCAGTGCAGCGTGGGCAGGGTGCGCGGAATGCCGCCGAAGGCCGTGCCGATCGTCGCGACGCCCGGGAACTGCCAGACCGCCTGCACCGCGGTCGCGACGAGCATCGCGACGAGCGGCGCCGGGACGCGCCCGAGGCCCGGGATGCGATCGAGCAGGCGGTTGCCGGCGACGACGATCGCGAGCGCGAGCACCGCGATGCCGGTGGTCGCGAGGTGCAAGCCCGGGCAGCGCCTGGACCAGCGCCCAGACGCTTCTCGTGGAAGTGCGCGCCGGCGGCGACCGGCGGCAGGCCGAAGAAGTACTGTCCACTGGCCCGACGAAGATGATGACGGCGATGCCGGAGGTGAAGCCGACGATCACCGGGTTCGGGATGAAGCGGATGACGCTGCCGAGCTGCAGGAAGCCCATCGCGAGCAGCATCACGCCGGCCATCAGCGTCGCGGCCTGCAGTCCCGCGATGCCGTACTGCGCCGTGATGCCGGCGAGCACCACGATGAAGGCGCCGGTCGGGCCGGAGATCTGCACGCGCGTGCCGCCGAGGACGGAGGTCGCGAGCCCGGCGACGATCGCCGTGTAGAGCCCCTGCTCCGGCTTCGGCGCCGGAGGCGATCGCGAAGGCCATCGCGAGCGGCAGCGCGACGATGCCGACGACGACGCCGGCGACGACGTTGCGCCAGATTTCGCCGCGGCGAAACAGTCCCGCCTTGCGGGCTTCGAGGAATGCGATCATGGTGGAGGCGGAAATCATACTCCGATGGCGTTCTTCACAGACGGCACCGTGATCCTGGACGGCGGTCTCGCGACCGAGCTCGAGGCCCGCGGCTGCGACATTTCCGGGCGCGCTCTGGTCCGCGCGCGTGCTGCGCGACGCGCCCCGATGCCATCGAGCAGCTGCACTACGACTACTACGTGGCCGGAGCGCACAGTTGCGATCACGGCCAGCTACCAGGCGAGCTACGAGGGCTTCGCGTCCATCGGCATCGCTGCCGAAGAGACGACACGGCTGTTGCGCCGCTCCGTCGAGCTCGCCCGCAATCGCCCGTGACCGGTATCGCCACGACCATCCGCAGGACCTGCGTGAGCTGCTGGTCGCGGCGTCGTCGGGCCGTATGGCGCGATCTCCCACGACGGCGCCGAGTACCGCGGCGACTATGGCCTCACTGTCGACGAGCTCGTCGGAGTTCCACGCGCGGCGATTCGAGGTGCTCGCGCACGGCCGGCGCCGACCTCCTCGCCTGCGAGACGATCCCGGTGCTGGAGGAGGCGCGCGCCTATGCCGTCGCTGCTCGAACGCAACCCGGACGCGCGCGCCTGGCTCAGCTTCACCTCCCCGGACGGCATCCATACGTCGCATGGCGAGCCGCTTGCGGAATGCGCGCGGCTCGCGGACGGCGTCCCGAACGTCATTGCCGTCGGCGTGAACTGCGTGAAGCCTGAGGTCGTCGCCGACGCGATCCGCGCGCTCAAGGCCGGCACCGCAAAGCCGATCGTCGTCTACCCGAACTCCGGCGAACGGTGGAACGCGGGGGACGAGTCCTGGCACGGAGCGGCGGGCCGCGAGGGACTTGCGACCCTGGCACTGGAATGGGTCGGGGTCGGTGCGGGAATCGTCGGCGGTTGCTGCCGCGTCGGGCCGGGCCAGATTGCGGATCTTGCGAGGACAATGACCGGCGCATTGCGCTCGTGCCCGGTTTCTCGATCAGGGGGAACCGGCGGCGCGCGGCGCGAATGAGCGCGCGATCAGCCAACCGACGAGGCCGCCGACCAGCTGCGCGGCAATGAAAGCCGGCACATCCGAAGGGCGAATCCCCGCGAACGTGTCGCTCAACGAGCGGCCGATCGTGATCGCGGGATTTGCGAAGGACGTCGAGGCCGTGAACCAGTAAGCCGCGCCGATCCACGCTGGGACGCGCCATGTGGCGTCACGCAAGGTCGGTGACGTGACGACGACCAGCACCAGACCCGCCGTCGCCACGACTTCCGACAGCCACTGGGCCGTTCCAGTGCGCGCATGAGTCGAAGCGTTTACGAGGGGAAGCTCAAACATGGCATTTGCAAGCATCGCGCCGGCGCAGCAACCCGCGACCTGGATCGCCACGTAGCCGAGCGCTGTGCGTTGGCGTCAGATCGCCGCGGACGACTGCGACGATCGGTGACGACGGGATTGAAATGAGCGCCGCTCACCGGCCCGAGCATGGCGATCAGCGTCGCCAGCGCGGCAACGGTTGCGCCGGTGTTGGCGAGCAGCGCGATGGCCTGGTTTCCGCCCGCCAGCCGCTCCGCCATGATTCCGGAGCCGATGACCGCCGTGGCAAGCAGAAGTGCGCCAAGACCCTCGGCCAACAGCTCCTTGCGCATAGTCGGCTCAGGCGACTTCGTCGTCGAGGCAGATCGTGCCGATTGCGTTCAGCCGCTCTTGCAGCTTGATCCTGTCCAGTGAGCGAATCGGGAGGCTCGTGAAAATCCTGACGCGCTGGCTGAGTTCGCGGAAGGCGTTGAAGAAAGCGTGCCGTTTCTCCTCGTCGGTCCCTTTCACAGCAGCCGGATCGGCGATGCCCCAATGCGCTGTCATCGGCTGTCCGGGCCAGATTGGGCAGGTTTCGCCAGCGGCCTTGTCACACACGGTGAAGACGAAATCCAGGGCTGGCGCTCCCGGCACCGCAAATTCATCCCATGGCTTGCTGCGCAAGTGCCCGGTTTGAATTCCGTTCTGCCGGAGCAGCTCCAGGGCGAGCGGGTGGACCGACCCGGACGGAAAGCTGCCGGCGCTGTATGCGACGAACTGGCCGCCTCCCAACTGGTTGAGAATGCTCTCTGCCATGATGCTGCGAGCTGAATTTCCGGTGCAGAGGAACAGTACGTTGTATCTGGCTTCTGGCATGGCGCACCTAAGCAATCCTGGGTTCACAGCACGGCACAGATCCGTGCTTCGCCTGTCCCGAGCCGTAGACAGTGCTTTCGCCGCTCGTCAGGAAGGTTTCCCACTGCACGCCCTGAGGGTCCTCGACCCAGTTCTTTTCGCTGCGCGCGTAGCAGCAGGTCGTCTGGCCCTCGTTCAGCACAGGCCTTTGCGTGTGTTCGACGCGCGAAAACACCTCGGCGAGCTCGGCCGAGTCCTCGACCTGTATGCCCAGGTGCCGGATGCCGGTGACCCTGTCGCGGCGACTGATCGCGAAATTGACGCGTGGATCTTCCAGCATCCATTTCGCGTAATCGTCCTTTAGCACGGTCGGCTCGGCGGCAAACAGCGTGGAATAGAAGCGCACTGACTCGTCGAGGTCCGCGACGCTGACGTGGACATGCAGTCTTTTCATAAGTGTTTCACCATGAAAGCGGAGTTGGCGGGACAGATGTCGGCGAATTCGCGGGTTGAACGAATGGATTCCGGCGCCCTGTCCCGATCGAGCCGGGCGTAGCCGCGCCGGCCAAAGAATCCTTCGGCGGTCGTCGTCAAGCAGGAATAGCTCACGCACGCCCTGCAATCGGGCAAAGTCCTCCGCATGATCGACGAGGGCCGTCCCCGCGCCACCCGCGCGTGCGGACGGCGTGACGACGAGCGAGCGCAGCAGCGCATGCTCCCCGAACAGCTCGAGTCCGACCAGTGCGATGGGTGCCGTGGCCTGACCCACGAAGAAGAAGTGATCGAGTTGTGCGTCGCCGAGGTCCGCCGTAGGCAAGTTCGCGGACTCAAGCAATATTCTCGCGCCCGATCGGGTCGGCCCGGTGGCGATCTCCCATTTCGACGCGTGCATCTAGCGTGAACTCAGGCGGCCTTGGCTGACCGGGACCTGCGGGATGCGGTCTTCGGCGCGCACTCCGTGCTGCAGTTCGGGCTGGCGACGCAGCACTCGTCCGTCAGGTATCCGACCAGGCCATTCATTGCGGAGTAATCGGCGCTGTAGAAGAGCTGCCGGCTGACCCTCGCCTGCTTGATGAGCCCGGCCCGTTGCAGGGCCTGCAAGTGGAATGTCAGCGATGACGGCGCAAGGCCGACGCGCTCACCGATCGAACCGGCCGGCAGCCCATTGGGGCCCTGACGGACCAGCAGCCGGTAGATCTCGAGGCGGAATTCGTGGGCAATCGCCCCCAACGCACGAATCGCATCCCGGTTTTTCATGTGCCGTACGATATTACAAGTATTCTCGTACTGTCAATAATGCGTTTGCCCGTCCGCAACTGGCGTCGAAGCACGGGATCGACAACAATCGATGCCTACAGGGGGGTCATCAACATGTTCGGACTGTCCGCATCCATGCGCGGCGCGCTCGTGGTCGCCGCGTCGGCCGTCGCGCTTGTCGCCGCCCACGTCGCCGGCGCAGCGACGCTGAGGCCCCAGAACCTCACGCAGCTCATTGCCGAGTCCCAGAACATCATCTCCGGCAAGGTCGAGCGCGTGACCGACGGCGTCGACGACAGCGGCTTGCCCTATACCGAGGTCACGATAACGGTCAGCGACTCGGCCAAGGGCCAGGCACGCGGCGGCTCCGAGTACACCTTCCGCCAGTTCGGGCTCATGAAGCCGCGCAAGATGCCGAATGGAAAGATGCTGATCGCCGTTACGCCGGAAGGATTCCCGCGCTGGGCCGTCGGCGAACGGGTGGTCGCCTTCATGCACAAGCCGGCCTCGCGAACCGGCCTGCAGACGACGGCCGGACTCGCGCAGGGCAAGTTGCGCCTTCTCGACGGTCGAGTGCGCAACGAGTTCAACAACGAAGGCCTGTTCGAGGGCGTGAAGGTGCGCGACGGCCTCCTGAGCGACAAGGAACGCGCCATGATGTCGGGCAAGGGCTCCGTGGAGGCGGCGACCTTCATGGGCCTGGTCGGCCGCGCCGTCAATGAGCGGTGGATCGAGACCGGGGAGATGCGCTGATGAACCGCATTCACGCACTCGCCGGCTTCGGCCTCATGCTCGCGGGCGGCGTCGCCGAAGCAGCCGGTCCCCTCCTCCTGCAGGAAACCGATCCTCCGCGCCCTTTCGCCTGGGACATGTCGCAGGGCCCCGTCCCCGTCTGGACCGACGGCGGCGGCGCGTTCACGTACGCAATCGACGGCGTCACGCCGTTCATTACGATCGCCCGCGCCAACGAGATCACGCAGTTCGCGTTCTCGCAATGGAGCGCCGTGTCGACGGCCACGTTCGAGGCTTCGGTCGCCGGCACCATCGAGAGCCGGACCGGCATCGCGGACGTCACGGCGGCGAACGCCCGGACGCTCTATGAGGCGGAGAACGGCCGCGGCGTCTGGGTCGTCTACGACACGGACGGATCGCTGCTCGAGGAATACTTCGGCGTCTCGCGCTACGCCGTGCTCGGCATCGCCTTCCCGGAGTGGGCGGACGACGACGGCCACATCACGGAAGCGACCGCGCTGATGAACGGCTGGATGGTGTCGGAGACCGACCCGCTGGCCGAGAACTTCGCCGGCGTGTTCACCCACGAGTTCGGCCACGCGATCAACCTCTCGCACTCGCAAGTCAACGGGCCGATGGTGTACTCGAGCTACCGGGCGGACGGCTTCGACCGCTACCCCGGCGTTCCGGGCTGTGTCGCCCCGGTGCATTTGTGGAACCACTGGGACGACGTCGGCGTCAACCGGGCCGACCCGGCGATCCTCGAGACGATGTATCCGTTCATCGACACGTTCAACGTCGTCGGCAGGGAACAAAGCACGATCAACCAGGCGGACGACGTCGCCGCCATCTCGAATATCTACCCGACGGCCGACTACCTCTCCGGCAGGGGCTCGATCAGCGGCGTGCTGAGGCTCAAGGATGGGCGGACGCAGTACAGCGGCATCAACATCATCGCGCGCAATCCCAGGAATCGCCTGTTCGATGCCGTGTCGGCCATGAGCGGCGACCAGACGCAGGGAAGCATCGGACCGGACGGGCGATTCACCATCCGCAACCTGACGCCCGGCCAGGACTACGAACTCTACATCGAGGAGATCTTCGCCGGCGGCTATCCCACGGCCCCGAACATGCTCGTCTCGCAGTCCGAGTACTGGGACGAAAACGAGGGCCGCTCCCCGGCCGCCGACCGGCCCTGCGACGTTACGACGATTCGCGCCCGCGCCGGCGCGACGCGGCGTGCCGACATCACGTTCAACGGTTATCTCCATGGCGTGCAGTTCACGCCGATCGTCGCCGCTTACCTCACCGATCTCTCGAAGAACGGCCGCAAGGCGGCCGGCATCAGCGAGAGTACCGTGTTCATCTGGGACCTCGAGACGGGCATCGAGGTATTGCCTCCGGATCTCATCGCCAACAACTCCAGCATGACGCGCAACGGCGAGTGGATCACGGTCAACAAGGACTTTGACGGCGACGGCATCACCCAGGCGGCACTTCGCGGCGCCGATGGCAGCGTGATCTCGCTCGGCGACCTCAACGGCGACACCTGCGGCGGCAGCAGCCAATGGGGAGTCAGCAGCAGCTACGGCTGGGCAGTCGATGACAGCGGGCGTAAGGCCGTGGGAACCGCGTATCGCGACATGGATGGCGACGGGATTTGCGAGGGCGGCGCCCCGGGCGAGATCGCACCGTTCATCTGGGACGCGCAGAAGGGCATGCGTCTCCTGAACACATCTAACCTGCCGGTCGACGAGTTGCCGTGGATCCGCGCGCATGCGATTTCCGGCAACGGCCGCGTCGCGCTCGGCACGGCGAACTTCGATCACCACTACGCCTGGGTCAACGAAGGACCGGCGATCGACCTCACGAAGCGATTCGGCGCGATAAACGCGTATGCGGCGAGCGCGGACGGCCATCGCGTCGCCCTGACGCTGGTCGACCTCACGACGTATGCCGGCAAGGGCATCGGTCTCTGGGACCATGCGAAGAAGGGACTGGTCCGCATCGGCGCGCCGCGATGGTGCAAGGACGTACCCTACGTGGGATTTGAGGGCGACCTCTGCGAGACGATGACGCCCGCCGAGATCACCAAGGCTTACGGTCGCCCGCCGGTCGAGATCTTCGACATGAGCGACGACGGGACCATCCTCATCGGGCGCAGCGGCTCGTTCTTCACCGGATTCACGGGCGTCATGTGGGTCGAGGGTATCGGCTGGATGACGTTCGACCGGTTCCTGCGCGAGCAGGGCGTCGCCGAGGCGTCGAACGTGCCGTTCTCGAACCCGATCTCGATCAGCGGCAACGGCAATATCGTCTCCGGCGGCATGGCGGGCGTCGCGTTCTCATGGATCATCGACATGAAGCGCGTGTTCGTCTGCGAGGACGGGCAATCGGTCGCGACAGACTTCCCGGAAGAAGCGCGCGAAAGGTTGGCCGCAGGCGCCCGACTCGGGCGCTGCCGGCACCTCAAGGACTAGGTTCGGCGGACTGCGGAGCCATCAAGACGGAAAAGTGCTCGAACGGGTACAGGCGCCGGCCTTCCGGGGCCGGTTTCGAAGTCGCCCTACCCGCGTGGATGTCCTGCAGCGCCTGCTGCAACTCGAGCAGCCGTCCCGGTTCGGCGACGGGCGGCCCGTGCGCCGGCAGCAATTTCTTGAGCCCGGGCTCGAGTCCGGCGAGCATTCCGATCGACGCCGCGTAGTCATTCACGCTCGTCTCCGGTGACCACAAGTAGATTTCCCCCGAATAGTAGGTATCCCCGGTAAACAGGAGCCCGTTCGCACGATCGAGCAGGCAGATGGAATCGGGCGTGTGGCCGGGGGTGCGCAGGACCTCGAGCCTGCGGTCGCCGAGCTCCAGCACCTCGCCATCGCTCACGTTTGCCGAGATGCGCCAGGTCGGAAGGACGTAGGTGCGGCTCGAGACGCCGGCCGGCAGCGGACCGCAAACATGGTCCTCCGCAAGCGTTTCGCTCGCGTAGGCGGCAAGCGATTGCGCCACCTCTCCGCGAGCGCTCGCGACGCTGTAGGGGTCGTCGAGATTAAGGACATCCTCGAACTCGCGATTGCCGCCCACGTGGTCGAAGTGCGTGTGGGAATTGACCACGGTCACCGGGTGCGCCGTCAGCCGCTGCACGACATCCCGGATGCCCGCAACGCCGAGGCCCGAATCGAACAGGACCGCACGATTCGAACCGATCACCAGGAACGAGGTGACGCCCTCGTACTGCCGCGGCTCGGAGATCGCGAACACGCCCGGGGCGACCGCGTACACGGTGAACCAGTCGTCCCCGGCATCGCTTTTTTCCAGCGCGGCAAACTCCGGCGCGGGTGCCGCATCGCACCAGGACTCGGCGCCGGCACTCGCTGCGAACCCGGCGATCGCCAGGAGGCCAAAGGCAACGTGGTGCCTAGTCCTGGCCATCCGCGTACAGCTTGACGACCTCGTGGAGGAACCGGCGCCCTTCCATCAGCGACTGCACGCTGATGCGCTCGTTGAGGCCGTGGATGTAATTGCCTTCCGCGTCCTCGAACAGGCCCGACACGCCGTACGTCGGTACGCCCGCCGGGTTGAGGTACTTGCCGTCGGTGTAGCCGGGCAGCATCGTTGGCACGATCGTGACACCGGGCCAGATGGACTCGGCCACCTTGCGTGCCGGTCCCACGATGGTCTCCGTCAGCGGCGGCATTTCGGACTGCACGCCGCCCTCGCCCTTGGGAGTCACGGTGATCGCGTCGTTGGCAATGACCCGGCGCGATCTCGGCCTGCACGTCGGCCACGGGCGTGCCCGGCATGATGCGGCAGTTGACGGTCGCCTTCACGTTCTGGGGAATTGCGTTCGGGGCGTGGCCGCCCTCGATCTCGCTCACGATGCAGGTCGTGCGCAGCATGGCGTTCCACGACGGGTCGGCCGTCCACAACCTTTGCGCGGCCGCCTCGTCCGGGGGCGACTTCAGCACGCCGCGCATGTCGTTCGCGATGGCGGGATCCACGAGCTTCGACATGGCCTCGAAATAGCTCCGGGTCACGGGGTTCAGGATGATCGGGAACTGGTGGGCGCCGAGCTTCGCGATAGCCTCGCCCAGCCGAACGATCGCGTTGACGCGCGTCGGGCGCGAGCTGTGGCCGCCGGCGTCCGTCGTCTCGAGCGAGAAATCCTGGTACACCTTCTCGCCCGCCTGGATCTGGAGTGCAACCGGCTTGCCGTCCTTGTCGTACTCGCCGCCCGCACCCTCGTTGATCGCGAACGCGGCGTCGAGAACCTCCGGCCGGGTCTGCACGAGCCAGCGCACACTGTCGAAAAGTCCCGCGCCTGCCGTCTCCTCGCCGCAGGTCAGCGCGAGCTTGATGTCGCGCCGCGGCGTGTACCCTTCCTTCCGGTAGCGGATCGAGGCTGTCCGTGAAGATCGCCGCCATCGACTTGTCATCGCTGACGCCGCGCGCGTAGAACCAGCCGTTCTCTTCGACCAGCGTGAACGGATCGCGCTCCCAGTCCTCGCGCTTGGCTTCGACGACATCGATGTGCGCAAGCAGGAGGATCGGCTTGACCGAGCGGTCCCGGCCCCGCAGCACGGCGACCAGCGCCCCGTCGTTCGGCGCTTCCGGCGGCGCGAGTATCTGCATGTCCCCGGCGGGTATCCCGGCCGCAAGCAGGTGCCTCTGCATCGCCTCGGCCGCCTGCGTGCAGTTGCCGACCGAGCGGGTCGTGTTGATCTCGACCAGCTCCTTGAAGAGCGCGCGGAACGCGGCCTCGTCGGCGCTGGGCGCCGCCGCCTGCGCATTCGCCAAGCCGATGCCCGTCGACAGGATCGCGGCCACGGCCGCAACGATCGTCCCTCGCGCGCGTAGCTTCATGTCATCCCCCCGGTTGAAGTGGGAGGAGTCTACCCGACTGCCGGTCGGCGGTTAGCTCTGCGGCGCTTCCGGCGCTTCGAGCGACTCGTTGTCCTTGCCGCTCGACAGGTTGTACTGGGCTTCGACGATCGGCGTCTTGAACCAGATGTTGAACAGGAAGGGCAGCATGCCGTCGTCACCGGTGAAGCGCTTCTCGACCGGTGACCAGTCCATGGCAGCGCGCGTCTCCTCGAGCGTCTTTCCGGCCTTGACGGCGGCGTCGACCTGGTCCGCCACGAGATCCATCGTCTCCGCCAGCAGGTCCAGGTACGACGTGTCGGTCATGAGCTCGCCGTGCCCGGGCACGATGTACTTCGCGCCGTAGGTCTTCAGTTCGCGCAGCACGCGGGCCCAGCTCCGCGGATAGCTGTAGAAGCCGTAAGGCGTCGGGCGCACGACGATGTCGCCGGTCGCCAGGATCTTTTCCTCAGGCAGCCAGAGGAACATGTCGCCCTTGGTGTTGCCGGGGGCGATGTGACGCAACTCCGCCGTCCTTCCGCCCAGGTCGATCACGAGCCGGTCCGTCATCGTCCGGGTCGGCGGCGTGACCTCCCGGCGAGTGCCTTCCTCATTGAGGAAGTCATAGTGCTCGAGCATCTCGACGTAGAAAGCGCGCATCTGCGGCGTGACCGGGGTGCCGTCGGAGCGGACACCCGTCGCGAGCGCCTTTTCGACCTTCGCGCGGTACTCCTCCTCTCCCTTGACGTCGCGTGCCTCCACCTTCTCCCCGTTCGGGCTCGCGTTGTAGCGCGCCGTGAACTCGTGCGCGATCACCTCCGCCGACGGGAATTTCTCGAGGACCTTGTAGTCCCCCATGCTGTGGTCGCCGTGCCAGTGGCTGATCGCGATGTGCGTGATCGGCCTGTCGGTCAGCTCGGCGACCTTCTTCACCAGCCGCTCGCCCTGGATGGCGAGGCCGGCCGCATCGAACACGAGGACGCCCTTGTCTCCGATCACCACGGTCGTGTTGGTCATCACCGGCGATCGGTAGGAAACCGGGCGCTCGCCGACCCACACGCCCTGGGCCAGTTCGCGCCATTGCATCTCGAACGGATCGGCCGCGCGCGATGCCGGCGCCGCGAAAGAAGCCGCGAGAGCGGCAGCCACGGCCAGCGCGCGCCACAGACGCGGGATGTTCGTTGTCGGGGTCATTCGATGCCCTGCCTGACTGAAGCGCATCGCGGCATGCTAGGACGCGCCGCGCTCCAATCCAGAGGTCATGCGACGAACAGACGCGCCGGCAAGACCAGTGGATGGATCAGTCGAGCACCGGCAACGACAGCTTCGACGCGTGGTCGGCGCCGTGGTGGATCGTGATCGTGGCGGGCCGGGCTTCGGCCGACTCGATCTCCGACTCGCCGGTCTGCAGGTTGCGCGACAGGTGCGGGTCGAAGGATGCGGAGACCTGGGCCCGGATGCGATGCCCTCTTGCGAACCGGATTCCCGTCATCAGGGCCGGGTAGCGCAGTTCGTAGACGCGTCCGGGCTCGACCGGTTGCCGGCCCTTCGACGGGATCCCGGTAACTGGCCCGCAGCACGTCGTTCCCGGCACTCATCAGGTTGAACGCGCGCCCGTCGGGATGGACGTCCTGCAAGCGCACCCACAGGTCGAAGTCGCGGCAATCGCAGGAGGCGTAGATTGTTCCCGTGATGTTGCCGGCGACCGTCACGTCCGCGGGCAACGGGTCCGTGTCGAAGGTCAGCAGATCTTCGCGCGAAGCGAGCGCACTGTAGTCACGCGGGCCCGGCGTGTCATGAGGATCCATGACCGGGTGACCCGGGTCCGCCGGGAACGCACTGCGCGATGCGGTTGCATCCGGAAGTCTCGACGTCAGCCTGTGCGTACCGCTCTGTCGACGCATCGAAATAGAGCGTTTCAGCGCGGCCCGAAGGCGGCGGCCATGCGCCGGCGTCACGCCATTCGTTGGCGCCCATGACGAAATAGCGGACGGAGGCGTCCTTCGAAAAACGGTTCGCGATCCCGCGCAGGTAGTGGTCGTGGAAATCGAGCACCCAGCGCGTCATAGTCGAACGCGGCGTCCGGCCCGAAGTCCAGTTCGCCCGTGCGGCCGTCGGTCGCCGAAGGCACGCCGTGGACCCAGGGGCCGAGCACGAGATGCGTGCGCGCTGCGCCCTGCCCGCTTCTCGCCTGTCGCAGGCCGTTGAAGTTGGTCGCGGCGCCTTCGACGCCATAGGCATCGTCGTACCAGCCGCTGAGATTCAGCACGGCGGCCGTGATCCGGCCGTATCGTCCCTGGAGCTCCGCCCAGTCCCACCAGGCGTCCTCGGGCGGATGCGACAGCCACTCGAAGTAGTACGGTGCTTCCTTGCGGAGCCAGGGCAGGTCGCGCAGCGGCAGCCACGACTGGTAGTCGCCGGCGACGGACCGCCACTTCGCTTCTGCGTCGCCATCGTCCGGCATGCCGAGCCGGCGTCGCGCGTCCGGCGCGATGTTCTCGTAGATCCACGGCAGCCACGACCGGTCGAAGATGCCGTTCATGTAGAAGAACCGGCGCGGCGAGGAAAACGTCATCGCGGGCGCCATGGCGAGGAGATGCGGCGGCGCCTCCAGGGCGGCGAGCCATTGCACCGCGCCCGGGTAGGAAAGGCCGTAAGTCCCGACCCGTCCGTCGGACCAGGGTTGTCTCGCCGCCCACTCGATCGTGTCGTAGCCGTCCGCGCCCTCCTGCCGGTACGGATCGAAGTGGCCGCCCGACGCGTAGCGGCCACGTACGTCCTGCATGACCACTGCATAGCCGCGCGCAACGGCCTTCTCGTGGACGCCGTCGCTGCTCGCCGCATTGTGCTTTCCATACGGCGTACGAAAGACGAGGACCGGGAACTTCCCGGCGCCCGCGGGCCGATAGATGTCCGCGCGCAGTACGACGCCGTCGCGCATCGGGACGGCGACGTCGCGTTCCACCTGAACGCCGGCCGCTGAAGCGCAGCCCACGAGCGCTGCGAGTCCTGCCGCGATCAATGTCCCGCAAAGGCGGTTTGGGCGACGCCTCATTCGCTCGAGAGCGCCGCGACCAATGCCAGGTCCGACGTGCGCACCTTGCCCACGTCGAATCCCTTCGCCGCAGCCGTCATGCGCGTGAGGGCGGCCGCGATCGGCATGGCCGGCTTGGTGTCGCCCGGCTTGGCGCGATGGAAACGCACCGGGTTGATGCGCGCGACGACGAATGCGCGCAGGTACGGCGACTTGAAGCCGCGCGCCTCCAGCGACTTGATGATTTTGCGCACCTGCGTGTCGATGTCGCGCAGGCGCGAGGCGTAGCCTTCCCGTTCGCGCAGGCTGACCGTCATCGTGCGGTCTGAGAATCGATCGACCTTCTTCAGGAACGAGCTGTACGCACCACCGGCGAAGCGTCCGTCTTTCGCATACAACACGCCGAGCGTCAGGAACTCCGCGGCCTCGAACTGGGCAGCGTAGTCCGTCTCCTTCGCCCGCGGCTCGCGCTTGGCCAGCGCGCGCGCCATGCGGATGACCTCGAGGCTCCGGTCCTTGACGTTGTGTGCCTTCTCCGTGTTGAGCGCGAGGATACGAAACGCAAGGCCTTCATCGGGTGAGATGAGTGCCGTGATCTGCCTGAGGCCCAAGCACCTTGGCAGCCGCCAGCCGATGCCGCCCGTTCGGCGTATGGAACTCGCCCTTCTCGTCCCGCACCACGATGATCGGGTCGAGGAACGAGCCGGCCTCGTCGATCTTCTGCGCGAGGCGCTTGGTGTGGGTCGGCGAGAGGTCGCGCTGGAAGGGCGTGGGTTGCACGGCGGCGAGCGGAAGTGCGGCCACCAGCACGGTGCTGCCGGACAGCGGCTCGCGGTACGCGCCGATCGGCGCACCGCCGCGCTCGCGCACCTGCGCGACGAGCGCTGCGATGCGCTCGTCGTCGATCGGTAGCGCGATGTCCGCGGCATCGAGGCCGCGCCGGTCTTTGCTAGGCGCGAGCGTCTTGCCGCCGGACTTGCCCTTTCTGGCCTTCGATGCCATCAGGAGCGCAGCAGCCGCCAGAGCCCGACCGTGAGCACCGGCACGATCAGCAGCGCGATGAACGCGTACGTGAGGTAGCCGTAACCCTTCGCGATCAGGTCGACGAGCCCGATGGCGGAGGCCGCATAGACCGAGATGACCATGATGGTCACGGCGAGCGCAGGTCGCAGCACTCGCGGCATGGGCCGGTTGCCCTCCTCGTAGACCTTCGCCACCCTTTCATTGATCGAATGCAGGAGCGCGACGCCCGTATCGACGAGCGTCAGCAGCACCGCGATCTGGAATGCATATTCGAACCACGGCGCCCCGAGCTTGCCCAGCAGGAACGCCGAGGGCAGCGCGACGTCGGCCAGCTCGTGCTGATAGCCGATCATCGCGATGAAGAACAGCACGCCCGGCAAGCATTCCGAGCGGACCGGCGAGGAACCCGGCGATGAGCGTCTCGCGCGGCCGCGTCAGGTTGCGGATGCAGAACAGCACGGCCGGCAATGTCGCGACGTTGTAGCCCGCGTACGTGATGCCCGCCTTGAACCAGGTGTTGCCGACCGGTTCCGTCGCGAGCGCCGCCGCAATCCGGTCGCCGAACACCACGATGCTCCAGATGACGAACACGATGTAGACCAGGTAGAGGTAGCCCACCGAGAGCGCCAGGAATCGCTCGATGGTCGCGGAGCTGTAGAAAAGCAGGGCTCCCGTCAGCGCGATCATGCCGATCGAGCCGACCAGCTTCGGCAGGCCGAACAGGCTGTGCGTGATTTCGCCGGCGGCCGCGCCCATGACCGCCAGGATGATCACCAGCAGCAGCAGGTACGCGATCTCGAACAGGAACCAGCCGCGCCCGAGCAGCAGCTTGAAGAAGGATCGGTAGTCGTAGCTGCGGGCGCGGCGTGCCAGCTCGAAGCTGATCATCAGCACGGCGCTCCAGAACAGCATGCTGACCAGCATGCCGAGCAGTCCACCCCAGGGACCGGCCGGCAGGAAGAACTCGACGAGCTCTCGGCCGGTTGCGTAGCCCCCGGCGATGACCGCCGCTTCGAACACGAATCCCGGCAGCAGATAGCGGCGGAACCAGTCGCTCACGAGTCACCCCCCAGCGCCAATACCTGGCGGAGACTGTACGTGAATTCGCGCCGGCACGCGCTACGCCCGGGCGGCGACTTCCCGGGTGACGTCGAGGATCACGTCCACGTCCGCCGGGCTGACGTACAGATGAGCCGACAACCGGACGCCCCGCTCGTCGTTCTGCGCACGGACGCGCACGCGCCTCGCCCACAGCGCGTCCTGCAGCGCCTTGGCCTTCACGCCATCGACGCGAAACGTCGTGATCGCCGCGGTCAGCCGCGGGTCGGCGGGTGACGCGATTCGCGCCGCCGGGATTGTCGCGAGTCCGTCGCGCAGGCGCTTCGTGAGCATCGCGTCCCAGCGCTCGATGCGCGGCATGCCGACTCTTCTCGATGAAGCGCAGCGCCGCCAGCAGGCCGTCCACGACCGGAACGCTGCCGGTGCCGTACTGCATGAACCGGAACGCGCCGTCTTCGTGGTTGTCCCACTGGTAGCTCGCCAGCGTCGTCCAGAAACGATCCTGCACGTCGCGCCGGACGTAGAGGAAGCCCGTGCCTTTCGGCGCCAGCATCCACTTGTGCGGGCTGCCGACGTACGCGTCGCAGCCGAGCGCCTTCACGTCCACCTGGATCTGGCCCACCGCCTGCGCGCCGTCGACGATCGCGAGCGCGCCGCGGCTGCGCGCGAGCGCGCACAGCTCGCGCGCCGGCAGCAGCGCGCCGAGGCCGCTGGTGATGTGGCTGAACATCACGACCTTCGTGCGCGGCGTCATCGCGGCCTCGAACAGCCGCACGATCGCGTCCGGCCCGTCCGCGAGCGCCGGCTCGAGCGGCAGTTCCTTGACGACGATCGCCGCGGCGCTTCGCGAGCAGTCGCCACGGCGAGATGCCCGCCGCCGTGTTCCTGGTCGGTGCTGACGACCTCGTCGCCCGCAGCCAGGTCGAGGCCGTTGGCGAGGAAGTTCATGCCCATCGTCGCGTTCTGCGTGAGCGCGATCTCGGCCGCGGATGCATTGACGAACGCCCCGCCACGCGGCGTATCTCGAGCAACGGCTGGTAGCCGGTCAGCGGCTCGCCGTCGGGCTGTTCGTACGGCCAGGCCGCGAGATCGGTTTCGAGGCGGCGAATGCCGTCGGTCAGCGCGTCCACGACTTCGCGCGGCGATGCGCCGAGCGTGCCGGTATTGCAGTAGGCAACGCCCGCGCGGGATCAGGAAGTGCTCGCGAGCCGCCGCAAACACGGCCGCGTCGTCATCCTGGGGGCCCGGCGCGAACGGCGCCATTGAGGTAAACGCCCTGGCGACGGGCGACGCAGTCATCAGGAGGCCCGGGACCGCCAGGGCCGAGAGGAACCGACGTCGTGTACTCATGGGTCCGTTAAACTCCCACCGTGCTGAAGACGGTGCTCACCTACGGAATCGCGCTCGCAGCCGGCGCCGTTGCGCTGCAGTGGCTCGAGTACCAGATCTGGGCCCGCACGCATCCCGGCACAGTCTACGTCGCCCTGATTGCGGCCGCATTCCTGGGCCTTGGAATCTGGGTCGGCCGCCGGCTGTTTCGCAGCGAACGGCGCGCCAGTGAATTCACGACCAATGAGCGCGCGCAATCCTCGCTCGGCATCACGGAGCGTGAACAGCAGGTCCTGCAGTTGCTGGCGGACGGCCGCTCCAACAAGGAGATCGCCGCGCGCCTCGGACTCTCGCCCAATACGGTGAAGACCCACGTCGCGCACCTGTTCGAAAAGCTGCGGGTCGCGCGGCGGACCGAGGCAATCTCGCTCGCGCGCGAGCTCGGGCTCGTCCCGTAGGGCGGTCCGACAGCGAGGATTTCAGGTGAAACGGGCGAATTCACCCTTTCGGGCGATGGCGTGAATCCACACGCCGGTCCCTAATGCCGGCACCAATACCACGAGGGCTTCCGACATGTCTCGCATCATCCTGACCTTCGGCATCGCCGCCGGCCTGATCGTCGCGGTTCCCATGTGCCTGCTGATCGCAAACGCCGAGCCCGGCTCGGCGGCAACGTCCCATTTCACGGGCTACCTGATCATGCTGCTGGCGCTCAGCCTGGTCTTCCTTGGCGTGAAACGCCTGCGCGATCGCGAGCTGGGGGGCGTGATCCGTTTCGTCCCCGCCCTTCTGGCGGGTCTCGGCATCAGCGCGGTGGCGAGCGTGATCTACGTGATCGGCTGGGAGATCACGCTGGCGATCACGGATTTCGCGTTCATCGATTCCTACAGCAACGCCGCCGTGGAAGCCGCGCGGGCCAAGGGCGCCTCGGCCGCCGAGGTCGAAGCCGTGGTCGCGCAGATGGCCGAGTTCCGGCAGCAGTATGCGAACCCGTTGTTCCGGCTGCCGGTCACCTTCATCGAGATCTTTCCGGTCGGGCTGCCTTGTCTCGCTGATCTCGGCGGCGCTTGCTGCGCAACAGCCGATTCCTGCCCGCGCGCTGACCGCACGGCGCGCCGCAGGGGCTCAGTCGCCGGTCGGGTGCCAGCTCTCGTCGGGATCGTAGGCGTTGATCGTTGCGACCGCGACGTCGGTCTCGTCGCCCAGGTCTTTCTGGAAAATGAGGCCCTGCTGGTTGACCTGGAAACTCATGATTCCCGAGTTGCCGTACTTCGCGGGCCATGCGACTGCGGCAAAGCCCCCGGTCAGCAGGCCCTTCTTGTCGAGGTAACTGCGTTCGCCGCCCGGCGCGTTCTTGCCCTGGCCCTCGAGGATACGGAAGTTGTAGCCGTGGAAGGGTTGTGGTTCGACATTCTGCAAGGCGTCATGTGCAGCCCCGGCATAGAGCGGCCCAAGCGGACTCTCCTCTTCACCGTCCGCAACGGCCCAATACAGGCCGTCGTGGGCACCCTCGCTGCTGCGGAAGCGGCGCGCGTATGACCGCGCCTTCCCATGCCGCACCGCGGCCATGTACTCGCGCTGGGCGTCCACGTAGGCGTGAAGGCTGGCGAGCGCGAGCAATTCGTTTCGACCGATGCGCCGATTCAGCAGTTCTTCCCGCCCGGTGGCCACGTCGAATCGCCAGCGACCCTCTTCCAGGACCAGCGGTATCGGGAACGACCACGCCTCGTTGCCGATGATGACGGCCTTGGTCTTGTCGTCGAGGTCTTCGAAAGCGACTTTCTCGGCAATCATCGCCTTGACGCGCAATGCGTCCTCGCGGTCGGCGACGTCATCGCCCGATTTCAGCAGTTCCAGGCCATCGACCCCGAACATCTCTTCGCCTTTCTTGAGATCTCCCGATCCTGCGTGATCCCCGAGTGCCTTGACGGCCTCTGCCGGCGTCGCGAAGGTACCCGCCGGCTTGGGCGCGCATGCCGCCAGCGTGGACAGGACCGCGACCGCGATAAACGCGCGCCAGGAGCCGTGCTGCCGATCAGCCGTGTTCATCGTATTTCTCCCCGATCCTTATCGCCGACGCGCGCCGCCACCACGGCTCATCCCGCCGCCACGGCTCATTCCGCCACCGCGGCTCGCGCCGCCGCGGCTGCTCGCAGAGCGATCCATGCTCGAATTGCGCGAGCCGCTATAGGCGCTGCTGCCACTGCCGCCGCGGGAAGAAGCTCCAGCGTTGCGGGAAGATGCGCCGGCGTCGCGTGTCGAGGCACCCGTGTTCCGTGAGGATGCGCCGACATCCCGAGTCGAGGCTCCAACGTCCCGGCTACCGACTGCGCCGGTGGAAGCGCTCGGACCCCGCTGGCCCGCTGAAACATTGCCTGCGCTCCCGCGGTCATAGCCGCGCGCCTGGTCACGCGAGACTCGATTTTGCCCGGACTGCGCGCCGAATTGCTGGGCGGTCTTGTTGTCGCGGTAGTTGACGCCGCCCCGGTGCGAGGCATCGTGCTTCCAGGATTGCTTGCCACCGGCTTTGTTATTGATCTGGTTCCTGCCGCCGTCGATGTTCGTGTTCCGGTTGAAGTTGTTCTGGCGGTTGATGTCGATATCGACGTCGCTGTGGCCCCAGCCCCAGTTGCAGCCGCCCCAGATCGCAGCGCCCCACACCACGCCCGCGGTGAAGGCCATCGCGCCATAGCCATAGGGCGGCGGATAGTACATCGGCGGGTAATAGTAGGTCGGGTAGGACCAACCGCCGTAGACCACCGTCGGCGAATAGGTCGGGACGTAGATGACCTCGGGGTTGGCCGGCTGCACGACGATGATCTTGTCCGGCTGCTGCGTGACCACCTGCTGCTCTGTCGTCTTCAGGTTGCCGGAGTCATAGGCCTTGCCACGCATGCGCTGGATCGTGTCCATCAACTCGACTTTCTGCCCCAAGAAGGCATCGCCAAGATCCTGGGTCCAGTCCAGGTTCTCGTCCATCTGCTTCAGCACGTCCGGAAACCCGCACAGGGACTTGACGCTCGCGTCCCAGTCCTGCGTCTTGAGCGCTTCCTCGAGTGCCTTGTCCTTGACGCCGGGATTCGCCTTGACCCAGCGCCCGGCTTCGACGACCTCGAGCGGATAAGTCGAAGCCATCAGGATCTGCGAGATCAGCGGATCGGGATGGAGCGCAATCGGCGCCACGATCTGTTCGAGCTGTTCCTTGCTGAATGTCGTTGCCGGCGCAGCGGCAGCCGCGGCCGCTGGAGCCGAAGTCGTGCCTGTCTGTCCCTGGACCGCAGCGACTTGTGCAAATACCACAAGGAATATCGCGAATCCGGTTGCCAACCACGACAGATGTTTCATGGACGCTCCCTGAAGGCTCGGTGCTTAGGGTGCCACAAAGCGTGTGGAGTTAGCGAGGTTGGCGACAGATCGTTATAGTCCTGCACGCGCCATTCATCTCCAAGGCGGGGTCCCGATGCTCTCGATGAAATCGCTTCGTTTTGCTGCCTTTTCCGTCCTCCTGGCCGCGCTGCCGGGACTGCCCGGTTGCAAGCGCCCGTCCGAGCCGGAGGCCGCCGCGGCATCCCCAGGGACGCCCGCCTGGACGCTGGATGAGAGCACCCTGACCGCTCCCATCCGTTTCAGCGCCGCCGATCTCGATCCGGCCAAGGGTGCCTGCGACGATTTCTCGGGTTACGCAAACACCCGATGGCTGGCCGCCAACCCGATCCCAGGTGACAAGACCTCGTGGGGGCCGTTTGACGTGCTCGAGCTGCGCTCGCTCGGGATCCAGCGCCAGCTCGCGGAGCGTGCCGCAAGCGAGGCGGCTCCTGCCGGCATCGACAAGATCGTTGCGGACTTCTGGGGCTCGGGCATGGACGAGGCGCGTGTCAACGCGCAAGGGCTCTCGCCCCTGAAGGATCGACTCGCCGCCATCGATTCCCTCCGCGACGGGCCGGCAGTCGCCGACTACCTGCGCAAGGTCGCCGCGAGCGGCGAGAACCCGCTGTTCGAGTTCTTCCCGCTGGCCGATTTCAAGAACTCCTCGATGAACATCGCCTACGCGATGCAGGGCGGACTCTCGCTGCCGGACAAGACCTATTATTTCGACGCGGACAAGAAGCCGATTCGAGAGGCCTTACGAAAAGCACGTTGCCAAGGTGCTCGAACTCTCCGGACTTCCAGCCGACCGATCCGCGGCCGAGGCCAAGGACGTGCTCGCGTTCGAGACACGACTCGCCCGTGCTTCGAAGATCGTCGGAAGACCTGTCGCGGGACGTCTCGCTCTACTACAACCCCACGACGCCTGCGGCAGCGGACAAGCTGACGCCGAATTTCCCCTGGACCGCGTTCTTTGCCGCACAGGGCGTCGACACGCCGGAAACGTTCTCCCTCGCCATTCCGGCGTTCCACCGCGAAGTCGACCGGATGCTGGCCGACGTCCCGGTTGCGCAATGGCAGGGCTACCTGCGCTATCACCTGGTCGACGACGCCTCGCCGTACCTGAGCGACGCGTTCGCAACCGAGAACTTACGAGTTCCACGCAAAGACACTCGCGGGTCAGAAGGAACAGAGCCCGCGCTGGAAGCGCGTGCTCGGCGCACTCAACGACGGTGCCGGCGAGGCGATGGGCCAGCTTTACGTCGACGTCGGCCTTCCCCGCCTCGTCCAAGGTCCGCATGACGAGAGCTCGTCGAAAACCTGCACGCCGCGCTCAAGCTTCGCATCGAGCAGCCTGGCCTGGATGAGCGACGCGACCAAGAAAAAGGCCCTGGAGAAATGGGCCACGTTCACGCCGAAGATCGGTTATCCGGACAAGTGGCGCGACTGGACCGGCCTTGCGACGCAGCGCGACAGTTACGCAGGCAACGTGTTCGCAGCGCGGACGTTCAACTATCGCTGGGAACTCGACAAGATCGGCAAGCCCGTCGACAAGACGGAATGGGGCATGACGCCGCAGACGATCAACGCGTACTACGACCCGTTGCGTAACGAGATCGTCTTCCCGGCCGCGATCCTGCAGCCGCCCTTCTTCGATCCAGAGGCCGACGACGCGCTGAACTACGGCGCGATCGGCGCCGTGATCGGTCACGAGATGACCCACGGCTACGACGACCAGGGCTCGCGCTTCGGGCCGACGGGCAACTTCGAGGAATGGTGGGCCAAGGAGGACGCCGCGAAATTCAAGGCGTCTACCGGCAAGCTCGTCAAGCAATACAGCAGCTACGAGGCCGCGCCCGGACTGATGGTCAACGGCAACCTGACTCTCGGCGAGAACATCGCCGACCTCGGCGGGCTCAGCGTGGGTTACGACGCCTTGCAGATCGCGACGGCCGGCAAGCCCGACCCGAAGATCGACGGCCTGAGCCGCGACCAGCGCTTCTTCCTGGGATGGGCGACCGTATTCCGTTCGCAGTTCACGCCGGAGCAGCTCAAGGTCCTCGTGGCCTCCAATCCGCACGCCCCCGACCTGGTGCGCGCGAACGCCCCGCCCAGGAACATGCCGGCCTTCGCAACTGCGTTCGCCTGCAAGACGGGTGACCCCATGGTGCACAGCGGCGAGCAGCTGGTGGTCATCTGGTAGTTCCCGGTGGCTGACGTATTCATTTGGGCGAAAGTGGATCCCGACCTCAATACGATCCGCGAACACCCGCGCTTCAAGGCCATGCTGGAAAAGGCCGATATCCGGCTCACTGCGGAAGCCCGGAACTAACAGGATTCAGAAATGAACAAGAACACCCTCTGCCTCTGGTACGACAAGGACGCCGAGGAAGCCGCGCGCTTCTACGCGAAGACCTTTCCGGATAGCCGTGTCGGCGCGGTATTCCGCGCACCGGGAGATTTCCCGAGCGGCAAGGCCGGTGACGTATTGACCGTGGAGTTCACGGTTTGTGGCGTACCTTGCATCGGCCTCAACGGCGGGTCCGCTTTCAAGCACAGCGAGGCATTCTCGTTCCAGATCGCGACCGACGATCAGGCAGAAACTGACAAATACTGGAATGCCATCGTCGACAACGGCGGCCAGGAAAGCGCCTGCGGCTGGTGCAAGGACAAATGGGGCCTGTCCTGGCAGATCACGCCCCGCGTGCTGACCGAGGCGATGGCGCGTGGCGGCGATGTCGCCAAGCGCGCGTTCGACGCGATGATGACGATGGGGAAAATCGACGTCGCCCGGATCGAAGCCGCCGTGAAAGGTGACCGCGCCTAAGGGCCGAAGTCCGCCGCGCCGAAGACCTGGCGGATCTCGATGATGTCGCCCTCTTCCGCCGGACACCGCAGCGCCCATTTCACGAGTTCTTCCTTCGACTCGGCTTCCACAAGCCAGTAACCGCCCAGCACTTCCTTTGTTTCGACGAACGGGCCGTCGGTCGCCGTCGGCTTGCCCTTGCCGAACGAAACGCGCGCGCCGGTGTAAAGCGGATGGAGCCCGTTCAGGGACAGGATCTTGACGGACTTGCCCATCTCCTCATTGAAGCGGCCCATCGCTTCCATGTCCTTGCGCTCGGGCGCGAAGCCCTCCAGCTTCTCGTTGCCTCGGTAGACGTTCGGGATCATCAGCATCATGAATTGCATGGGTTTTCTCCTGGGTCTGCATCCGGGTCCTGCAAGGTAGTCGAATGGCGGAACCCGAATTCGACACGCGGATTTTCTCGTGCAATTCGCCCGATTCAGCGTCGTTCCATTGCGCGCTACTTCAGCAGTTCAGGCTCGCCGAGCCGCCAGCTGCGGTCGTACCACGGCTCGAGTGGCCCGTAGAGCCGGAAAACGACGAAGAGACCCTTGCCAGGAACTGTCGCGATCCAGTTGCCTTCCTTGCCCGGAGGGGCTTTGGCGCCAAAGTAGATGTCCACGGACCCGTCCGGATTGGCGATCAACTTGTCGCGCGTGTTGTTCTTGCTTGGGAACGGCTGGATCGTCTGCAGCTGGGATCGCGTCTGCGGGTCATAGAGCACGACCGACCAGAACCGGTTGGCGGGCACGTTGGCCGGCACGTTGATCTTGTAGTTCCTCGAGCCATCGAAAGGCTGACCTGTGGAGTCCGAAAAGGCGACCCCGTACTGAGAGCCACCACCCACGATCTTGGACATCATCTTGGGCGTGTTGACGGTGTAGCCATAGAAGAATTTGGTCCGTTGGTCCAGGTTTCGGGCACCCGCGGCGTCCCTGTCGATGTAGTGATAGTCGTTTGCGAGAGACAGGGATTGCCACGCACTGTTCGGGTAGATGTCGGCCCGGCGATCGCGGTCGCGGAAGGAAATCGCGCGTGCGGTGGCATTGCCCACGGCGACCGCATCCGTGAGGATCTTCGTCATGCGCGCATCGGGTGCGAACTTCTTCCCTTTGACGATGCCGATGCTAGCCGCAAGTCCCCGCAGTTCCGGATCGAGGAAATCGATCGGCTCTTTCTGGATGACGTTGTCGAGCTCGTGATAGAACTCGATGTTGTTCGCGTGGACGGTGTTGAGCGGAAGCTTCGACGCGTTGATGAACTCCATGGGAGGCGGGTTGGCAGCCTGGCTCAACGGATACGCCTTGAAATGTTCCTTGTAGAGCTTCACGGCGGCATCCGTCTTGCCCTCGACCAGGAACGCGCGCAGCGGCACCCAGTTCACGTACGACGTGGATTTCGCGACGAAATACTCGCCGCCATCTTTCTTGTCCTTCGGCACCTCGCCCTTGTAATCCGGCGGAAGGATGAGGTACTTCCCGCCCTTGCCGGCGTCCGGCCCGGGCGCGCCCAGGTCGATGACGTAGCGGAAGAACGCGTCGTCCACTGTGCCCGGACCCATGCCGGGCGGGATCTCGAGGACGGTCGGTCCGTCGGCCTGCAGGTCGAGGAACACCATGCAGTACACGGTGTCGGTATTTCCCGTGAGGTACAGCGGGTTGGAATCCATCAGGTCATTGAAGAGGATCGCCTGGTTGACCTTGCGCGCGCCGGTCTCGATGGCGCCCAGCCGCAGTCCTTCCAGTGAAGCTGCGGGGATGAAATTCAGGAAGACCTCGACGCCGCGCATGTGGTCGAGGTTGTCATAGAGCTTCTGGGTCGTATCGACGGTCGGCACGCCGTCCACGAATTCGAATGTCCCGAGGCGCGTCTCCACCTTGTCGGGTGTCAGGATCTTCTCGGGGATCTCGTTGTTGAAACCAGGAGTCGCGTCCGCAACGGACACCGTCGTGTACGTGGTAGCCAGACCGCAGGTTGCGACAATCGCGCAACCACGGATCAGTGAGGAAATGTTCATGGTCAACCCTCGTTGATGCCGAATAGGAATTTGGTTGTCGTCAAAACTTGATCGCGAAATTGAGACCGACCGATTCCCCCTGGAACCGGTCTTTCGATTCGAATTCACTGAGGTAATGGAACGTGACCGCCATGTTCGTCGGCACATGGGTCAGTCCAATCTGCAAGCCGATGGCATGTACTTCGTCCTTGACGCCCGCAGCCGCCGCATCGGCGCCGGAGTCCTGGCTGACCTGCCAGCTACTGTAACCGGCCAATCCCACATCCAGAAGCAGGGACTGGTCCGCGCGCAATGGCAGGTACTGGTCCACGCCCCAGCTGAACGTCAGCACGTCGCCCGGGCGTCAGGTCGAAGTCTTCCTTTTTGGAATTAGTCTCATAGGTCAGTGCGCCCACAACCGCCATCCTGCGGTCGGCCCACGGATACCAGCTTGCGGCGCCCTGGAACTGGTGGGTCCAGAAACCGAGCCCGATGTTGTCCGAGGCTTCGACGGTGATGGGACCGACGACCGGCAATGCGATCGTTTCAGTGCCGTAGCGGCCCGTCGGCGCATAAAAGCCATAGCCCAGCGCAAAATCCCAATGCTCCTGTGTCCATCCAAGCCAGAGCGGCTGGACAAACAGGTCGGCGACGTCGAACTGGGATCCCTCCGCGCTTCGACCCGTTCCGCTGGCGGTCGTCAGGGACGCTGCCACGCTCGAGTCGCTGAAAGACGGCGAGATATAGGCCGCGTACTTGGCGCCCAGGAACTTCTTGGACGAAACCCAGATCAGCGTCGGCGCGACTGCGTAGACGTCGACATCGACCTCGAGATCGAGCGTGACACCGGGACCCGGACCGGGATTGATCGTGATCGAATCCACCTTGTTGCCGTCGGCGTCATTCAGCCGGTCGGTGGAGTAGTAGTAGTTGTACAGCACGCCGTAGAGGCCGGGCTCCGGCACGACGAAGTCACGGACTCCCAGGACGCCGGGGGCGAAGTGGCCGATTTCCGCCGCGTCCGCGGCGCACGCAGCAAGTGCGGCGACGCCAAAGACAGCAAATCTGAGCCCTGACATGGATCGAACTCTTATTAGGACGCGTGGCCTATAAATTAGGTCATGCGACCTAGACAGTCAAGAGGGATCCTGCTTAGAATGAGTCCGTGAAATCAAAGGCTCCCGCCAAGCGCACTCGTGCGCGTCGCTCCCGTCTGACCAGACGACTTCCCCAGGCGCCGAGCAGCACGCGCGAAGAAATCCTTGCGGCTGCGCGTGCGGTGCTGCTGCGAGAGGGCTATGAGCGGTTCACGACCCGGAAGGTCGCCGCGAAAGCGGGCATGACCGTCGGCAACCTCACCTACCACTTTCCCAGCAAGCGCCAGCTCCTGGGCTCCCTGATCGAACGGTTGCTCGGGGAATATGCATCTGCCATCGAGGGGTTCTTCGCCGACCTGTCAGTTCCGGCGGACCGAAAGTTCAAGGCGCTGATCGAATGGCTGATGGCCGACGCCGCCACGCTCGATTCCAACCGGTTGTTTCGAGAGCTGTGGTCAATGGCGATCCATGATCGATTCCTGGCGCGCGCCGTCGACGACTTTTACGATGTTGCCATCGAGCGCGTGGCCCAGATGCTGTGTCATGCCGATCCCGCGGTCAGCCGGGAGTCGGCTGTCGTCATCGCTCACCTGGTGGCAGTGATTTCGGAAGGCACCGGCGTCATCTACGGCACTCGATTGAAGCGGTCAGCCAGCCATGCGGATGTCCAGGCGCTCGCCGTTAAAGTCCTGACCGGTGCAGCGCGAGCCGCAGGGGTGCAATCGAACCGCTGATACGCGGATTTTCAGTCCGGTGTCGCCGGGAGTTTCGCCTCTTCGAGCGACTTCTTGCACGCGTCGGCCTCTCCCCGCGCGCGGTCCACGAGCCCTTGTGCAACCACCGAAACGCCGCCGGTTGCAACGGCGACTGCGCCGGACATCGCGCCCTTGCCGCCGATCGCAATCCTGGGGCTCGCGAGGGTCCCTTCCAGCTTGATGAACGGGTTGGTAAACATTCCCGGGCTGACTCCGATGCCCTCGCGCGGACGGGTGTTGAAGTCGACCGTCAGGTCTTCGGTGTGAAGATCCACCTTGCCGTCGGCGGTGACGGTGATCTTCTCCGTCTGCATGAGCACGGGTTTGACCGTCGCAATGCCGTCCACGATGTCGACGCGCGCCACCGTGCAGTCCAGCTGCGTGAACGGGTCCTGCGCCGAGAACGGATTCAGCTTGCCGGCAAGCTGGCTCAGGACACCGCTCCCGTACGCGCCGAGCATGCCGCTCTTGATCTTGCCGGATCCCTGCGTCAACAACACCTCGCCGTTGGCGGACGAGGCCAGTTGGCGCGCCGAGACGCCGCTCGACCGGATGTGCGCCTCGACATTGGTCGGCGGCACGAGGCTGGGGTCGATCCCCTCGCCCATGCCCAGGCCGGCCCGCATGTCTTTCACGGTCAGATCGAGCTCCATGTCGGCAGCCTGCTGCTCTTCGAAGTCAACTTGAACACGCCGTCGAGCGTGCCCCCGAGGCCGCCTTTCGCGCGTCCCTTGAACGTCAGCTGGCCTGCATCGACCACCAGCGTGCCATCGACGTCCTTGAGCGTTCCCTCGGCCAGCTTCACTTCGCCGGCGGCGAAATGAAGTTTCGCGTCAGCGCCGCCAGGCTCGCCAAGCCCCAGGGGCGCCTCGCTGAAGACGTATTTTTCCTTCGGCTCCTGCGGCGTTCGGCGCGGACGCGCCACCGGTCGATTGCGCTTTCGCGCCGCTGTCCGGCTCCTTCTTCAGGAACGGCGTCAGGTCGAGACGGGGCGTCGTGATATCGGCTTCGACGTGCTGCTTGCCATCCCGGGTCATCGAAGCCCAACCGGAGAGTTCGGTCGCGCCCAGGCGTGACTTGACGTCCTTGAGTTCGAGCTTGTCGCGGCTTTCGAGGTAGTTGCCGCTCATGGCGAACTTGATTTCCGGCAGCCCCTTGCGCAGCCTCATCAGGTTCTCGGCACTGAGCTCGAAGCGGATGTCGGCATCCCGGTCACCGACCGGGCGGATCGTGCCGTCAGCCTTCACCTGCGCACCCGCCAGCCTGGCGTCGAGGCCGTCGAACTTCGATTTCCTCTTTCGAGGATGTGACGCGGCCGCTGGCCGTCAAGCGCTCGGCCGGCACGTCACTGACCTTGAAGACTTGTGCGAGCCGGGCCGCGTCAGCGACCGCGACTTCGAATTGCAGATCCGAACCGGGCAACCCAAGCGTCTCGAGGGTTCCATTCGCCGTGGCCGTGATATCGCCGAGCTTCGCATCGAGGGCAAGCTGCGTCAGCTCGCCGGCGTCCTTCAATTGGGCGTCGACGTCCAGCGTGCCCGTTGCAACGACAGGCAGCCGAAGGTTCTCGAACATCCCGCCGATGTCCGGATGCGCGAGATTCAGCGTGAGATCCGCGCCGTCCAGGGGGTCAAGTCGGCCAAGGCTGCCATCGATGCCGAGTTGCAGCCTTTCGATCGCAGCCTGTATCGACATGCGGATGTTCCGCCCGGAGAAAAGCGCGTCGATGGGACCGACGTGCCCGTCCATCTTCGTCCTGTACTCGTCGAGCCTTCCCTTGCCGGAGATTGCCAGCAGGCCGTCCTGGCCGGGTTCGATGGTCAAGGCCTCGAGCTGCGCGACGCGGTCCGGGTTACCGGGTTCGCGATAGGTGACCCCGACATTGCTGAGCTTCGCGTGCTGGATGACGGCCGGGACTTCTGTGGCGCCCGAGTAGCGCGCGGTTTCCTCGCTGGGTTCGTCCGCCGCTCCAAAGGCCCAGTTGCCGACGCCCTCGCGGTTCTTCTCGAGGAGAACCGAGACGTCGCTCAGCTCGAATGAACGGACATCCACGGGGCCCGAGACCAGCGACCACAGCCCGACGTGCATCGAGAAGCGTCCGATCTCCAGCATCTGCGGCTTCGAGCCCCATTCCGCGTTGCCGATGCGGACGCGCTCGGCCAGGACAGAGACCGACGGTACCACTTCGAAGCTCGAACGCCCCGTCGATCGCGAACGGCCGACCAATCTGACGGGTGACGAACGCCTCGATCTGGCCCTTGTGTCGACCCAGATCGGCGAATGCAACATAGAGCACGATCGCAAGGAGCAAGGCTCCCACGACGGAAAGTACGATTACGACGAGACGCGGCGCAGTGACATGGCTCAGGTCCCTCCCCGGAGTACCATGGCTTTGAACGCGCAGTGCAGGGTCTATTGTGAACCAAGCAGCGTCAGGCCGGTGGAACAGCTTTCAAAAGACCATGCTGCAGTGGAATGGACTCCACTCGTACAACGCCGTCCATGTGCAGCGGCTTCCCGGCTCGGTCGATCTGGAACGGCTCCGCGGGGTCGTCCGTGCGGTCGTCGAGCAGCGTGGACTGACCGGGTTCAGGCCAGAACCCGCCGGCTTTCACTACGCCGGGGGTGCCATGCAGGGGATCGTCCGGCAGTTGCCGGTCGGGGGTGACGCCCTGGCCTCATTGACCCATGAGATCGAAGCCCAGCTGAACACGCCGTTCACGTTTGCCACCGCGGGCGAACCCTTTCGATTCTTCGTGGCCACCGAACCCGCCGGGTCGTGGCTGGCGCTGGCGTATTTCCATCCCGTCGCGGATGCGGACGCCATTGTCCGGTTGATGCAGGACATCGCCACCGCTTACCGCGATCCAGGCAGCCTCGCCGGCATCACACCGTGGAACCGTTATCCCCGTGTGCAGGACCTTGCGATACTGCGGCGGCCGGTACTCCTGGTGCGCTGGCTGGCTGGACTGCCGTCGGCAATCCGTAGCGCGAGGGCCTCGCATCGGCCCGACTGCCGCGATCCGGCCGATCTGGAAACGGCTTTTGCTTCTTCTCGCTGCCGAACTCCGTCTTGCCGCGATTGAAGGCGGCCGCGAAGTCGTGGGGCGTCACGCTCAATGACCTGTTCCTCGCCGCGATCCTGCTGGCCGTGTCGCCGCTGGCAACCGGCCGCTCCAGGTCGTCGCGCCGCCACTGGTTGTCGGTGGCTTCCATCGTCAATACGCGCGCCCAGCTTGGGGACGAAAACCGGTCGGACTTCGGCCTGTCGCTCGGCTCGTTTCGCGTGGCCCATGAAGTCCCACCCGACATCGGCCTGGAAGCACTCGCGCGGGCGATGCAGGCGCAAACGGACCGTGCCAAGCGCAGCCGGAGCTATCTCGCCACGCCATTGCAGCTGGCGGTCGCACGGTTCCTGTTCGTGCGGAGTTCCCCTGCCCGGCGGCCGATGGTCTACGCGAAACACCAGCCGCTGTGGGCCGGCCTCACCAACTTGAACCTGAACGCACTCTGGAAGCCGGTCGACGGCAGCGCACCGCCCGACTACTTTCGAGCCGTGTCCACCGGACCCGCCACTCCCTTGGTATTCTCGATCACGACCGCCGGCGACCGGCTCAATGTCGGCTTGTCGTTTCGCACCGCGGTCTTCTCGAAGTCGGACGTGGAGCGCGTTCAGGAAGTTTTTCAGGCAACTGCTGACGAGGCACTGAATGAACGCATGAACCGGCCGGGCTTCTATCTGGAAATCGTCGGGCTCGCGCTCCTGTTGGCCGGATGTGGAACCTATCCCCGCCCGGGTGTCGAGCCGTCGCGCGGCGCGGAGATCGAAAGCGAGTTGCGTCAGCAAGCACAGCCGTTGCCCCGCGAACTCGAAGACCGGATCCTCGCATTGAATCCGCTGGGCGTATCGGACCGTGACATCCGCGACGTACTGGCCTCGGCCCCGGCGCCCAGGATCATCCTGATCCACGGCGGTATCTCGCGGGTGATTCCCTACATGGAGTCGTTCGGCGATTTCCTGATTGGCATGGGCTATCCGGCGCGCAGCATCATCAACCCGGGCGACGGAACTTACACGTTCAGCTGTTACGAGAGTGCCCGGATCGTCGCTGGCTCCGTCGCCTGGTATTACGAGAAGGAAGGCTTGCGGCCGATGATGCTGGGTCACAGCCAGGGCGCATTCCAGGTGGTCAAGGTCCTGCAAAAGCTGGAGCCGGATTCCAGACACCGGATCGCGGTATGGAACCCCGTGACGTGGAAGGAGGAAGACCGTTCCGAGATCACCGATCCGCTCAGCGGGAAGACACGGCCGGTCGTCGGACTGACTTTGCCCTACGCCAGCGCACTCAGCGGCGGCGGGTTGACGCGCTTCCTGCCCAATCAATGGGGCATGACCGGCCGGCTGCGGTCAATTCCCGACTCGGTGGAGGAATTCACGGACTTCTACAAGCATAACGACCTGCTTGGCGGGGATTTTCTCGGGTACGGGTCGCTCAATCATTCCCACGCCGACGGCACGGCCGTGGTTCGCAACGTGCGCCTGCCCACCGAGTACAAGCACGGATCGATTCCCGACACGCGCCACCTCCTGGCGACACCGGAGTTGCGTGAATGGATCAACGACTTCGATCCCGCGGCAGCCGCCCGCAGAAGAGCCGGAGTTCGAAGCGGACAGCCGCAATATCCTGTGGGCGGCGGATGTCTGGTATAGCATCAAGAAACACTGGGTGCGCGAACTCCAGCGATCCATCCAGGCGCGCCGGGCCCCGCCACATGGAAATTGAAGATGCAACGCTGCGCCGTGCCGTAGTCCTCGGCTCCGCGCTGGTCTACTGGGCGGGGGTATATCGTCCAGACCCGCCGCATCCGGAAGCGCACCGGACGATCGGCCAATTCCATGCCGCGGGGAATCAAGGAGCGGATGCTGTGGGTGGGCTGGTTCGCAGTGATCGCGGCGTGGACGGCACTGCCCTTCATGGCCAGACAGCCTGCCGACCATGGCCCTGTTCGAGATCCTGCCGGCCCTGGTGAACCGGCTGGGACTGGTCGTCGGGCATCCTGCTCGTGGTGCTGGGTTACGCCGGCACCTTGTGGTGCTACTCGATCATGGGCGACGCCTGGCGCATGGGCATTGACCGGAACGAGAAGACGCGGTTGGTGACGCAGGGGCCCTATCGGCTGACGCGTCACCCGATCTACGGGCTGCAAGTGATGATGTTGCTTGGAGTGGCCCTGCTGCTGCCCACCGTGTTCGCGTTCTTCATCCTGGGCCTGCATTACCTGTGCGCGTGGATCAAGGCGCGCGACGAGGAAGCGTATCTCCTGACGGTTCACGGGGAGGAATATCGCGCCTACCGCGCCCGTACAGGCCGGCTCCTGCCCAGGCTTCTGCCGAAGGCCTGACGCCGGCTCCCGCCCAACTAGTGGACGATGGCGGGCCGGCTGCGTACGATCCCGGACACCGTGGGACAGGTCACCGGGTGTGGGATCGGGGTTGACTTGCCTGCGGCAGGACTGCCACGCAACACATGAAGTCCGCTCCGCTCGCCGGAAAGGTTGGCTCGAGTCACTGGAGCAATACATTGC
>CAVXET010000016.1:0-23912 GCA_963760725.1 uncultured Gammaproteobacteria bacterium | reverse complement strand
ATGCGGTTTGCGACCCAGCCGGCCGCAATCGCACAGGCCATCACCAGAATGAAGGAAGTCATTTTACGAACTGTGCATGCCCGGCGGCACTTTCAGCAAGCCGGAGTGGAGTACCCTAGGTGCCGGAAGGCGCGCGCCTCCGTCGATACCATCGAGGAGCAACCAGGATGCCGATCAAGCTGCCAGCTCCCATTGCCGCCTTTTTCAATGCCGAGAGCCTGGACGATGCCGAAGCGCTGAGCCAGTGCTTTGCCGAGGACGCTGTGGTGCGGGACGAGGGCCAGGCCATCGAGGGTCTGGATGCCATCAAGCGCTGGAAGGCTGAGACCCACAAGAAATACCAGCACACCGTCGAGCCGCTTGCGATCGCCCGGAAAGACGACCGGACGATTGTCACCAATCGGCTGACCGGGAACTTCCCCGGCAGTCCCATTGAGCTTCAGTTCATCTTCAGGCTCGACGGCAACAAGATTACGTCGCTCGAGATCCGCTCATAAGCGTGCGTCCGTTCGACGCAGCGATGTCACGATGACATCGAGCAGTTCGTCGTTCCGGTCCTGGCTCAACTCCCAGAACATCATGCCGCCGAGACTCTTGGCCCGCACATAGTCTGCTTTCGCGCGGATGGACTCCGGGTCGTCATAGGTAATGAAGGTCTTCGTCGCTTCGTTCCAGAGGTAAGGCGCCTTCGCGCGCTCGTCCCAGTGGCGGACGAAACCCTCGTTGCCGATCCACTTCTCGACCAGTTCCGCGTAACTGGGGGCGCCATCGAACTCGCGTACGGCTGATTGAGGCCCTCGTGCGCGGGCTTTACGCCCGCAAACCCGCGGCCGTAGAACGCGACGCCGAGCACGAGCTTCCCGGCAGGAATACCCGCGGCGATGTGCTGGCGCACGGAGGCGTCGGCGTTGCGATCCGTGGGCGCCGCAAATGCCGAGGCAAACAGGCCGGCGTGATGCCCGGTCGTCGGCGTCAGGCTGTTGAAGAAGTCGTAACTCATGACGTTGATCCAATCGAGAAAGACATGCAGCCGGCTCATCTCCGTGTGCTCGAAATACTCGCGATCCGCCGAGGCGATCGTGAGCGTGTAGCGATCCGGACCGTTGCGCCCGTCCGCGGCGCTCGCGGTGTCCAGCGTTCGCGCAGCAGCTTCAGCAGGCGCGTGAAATTCTCCTTGTCCTCCGGCCCGGAACTTGATTCCCGCCACGCCCTGCCCCGGATATTCCCAGTCCAGATCGATGCCGTCGGCGTGATGCTGGCGGAGAAACGCGAGCGCGCTCTCCGCGAACGTCGCGCGAGACGCCTCGGTGAGCGCCGCGTCCGAGAATCCATCCGCTTCCCAGCCCCCGACCGAGATGATGATTTTCAGCTTCGGGTTCTGCTGCTTGAGCGCGAGCAGGGACTTCATCGCCGGTGCGAGATCCGGGTTGTCGAAGACGACGCGGCCGCCGGCGTCGATGTGCGCGAACGCGAAGTTGATGTGCGTCAGCTTTTCGGCGTGGATCACTGCCGGCATCGACCAGCCTGCGACGTAGGCGACGACCCGAAAATCCGGCGATGCGGGCTGGGCGCGCGACGCGGACCCACAACCAGGCACGCGAAGATGAGCCACTTCACGGCGGTCAAGTGTCGAGACTGCTGCGCGGAAACTGCGGGAAGCCCTCGTTCACGCGTTCCCAGGGAATCCGGTGCTCGGTCCAGATTTCCTTGGCCGGCGGAAATCGCTCGGGATGGTCGAACGTCGCGGTCGTGACGTCGATGGCCGCCGGTCGGCCCGTGTGCTGATACGTCAGCGGTGTTCCGCATCGGCCGCAGAACGTCCGGATCACCTGGGGCGAAGATTCGAAGCGAAGCGGATCGCCCTGCACGAAACTGAAGTCTTCCGGCCGGAATACCGCCCAGGCGACCGACGGCGCGCCGCTCGCGGCCGGCAGGACCGGCAGTGGCAGATCGAGCGCGCAAAGGGCTCCGCGGTGACGCGGTAGCGGATCGCGCCGCAGAGGCAGCCGCCTTCCGGATTTGCGTCGTCCACCATCAGTTCGAACGCTCCACGACCTGATCGCTCCAGTTCTTCGTCGCGTTTTCACCATTCAGGAACGGCAGGACGGTCGCAGTCAGCATGGGCGACAGGAAGATGTCGTAGTGCGTGAGCCCGGGGAGAATCGCGAGCCGGTTCTGCGACATGTGCTCGCGCTGCCAGCCGGCGTCCCGCAGGCCGCCGCCGAGCAGGTGGTAGAACTCGACGATGTGCTCCGGGCGATACATGTCGCTGTCGCCGTAGACCAGCATGACCGGCATCTTGAGCTTCTTGACGTCCTCGGCCCAGTTGTACGGCGTGCGCATCATTTCGCCCATGTTGTCGAGCAGCTTCGGAAACTCCTCCGGGTTCGGCGCGACGGCGACATACGACTCGTACATCGGCGTGCCTTTCATCTGCTCCAGCATCGCGGCGCCGACCTGCGCCTGCATGGGCAGCATCTCGGGATAGAAGCCGTCCTGCGCGAATCCGCCGAGACCAGCGCGAGCCGGCGGACCAGCTCCGGATGCTGCACCGCGAGCCGGAAGCCGGCGCCGGCACCGAACGAATAGCCGAGCACGTCGACCTGGTCGTAGCCGAGTTGCTTCAGGATGACCGCGAGGTCGTCGCCGATGTCGATCAGGTTGATCTTTCGATTGCCGAGCGGAGTCCGGCCGTGGCCGTGCAGATCGACGGCGATGACCTGGCGGCCCTCGGCGAGCACCGGCAGCACCGGCCGGAACATGTCGATCGAGCCGAGCCCGCCGTGCAGCAACAGGAGCGGCTCGCCCTGGCCATGAATCTCGTAGTAGTAGTTGACGCCATTGGCGTCGATGTGGCCGGTTTTCTTCGGCACGGACTGGCTCGTCACGGCGGCGGTTGCAGCCTCCATGACGAGTAGCGCCAATACGAGGGCCAGCAGGAGCTGAACAAGGGCACGGACCGGGGTGTAGGTTCTGGCTGACATGGGTTTTTCCTCCAATTCCCGGGCTAATCGAACGGCCGGCTTCCCATTCGACATCGAAATGACCTTTCTGTCACCGCCTCGCGACTGACGCCAAGACCGCCAAAGCCGAATATTCCGCCTCATGAGCGGCACCACGGTTGCGATCATTGGCGGTGGGTTCTCCGGCACGGTCGCGGCGATCCGCCTTCTGACCTCCTCACAGAACGGCGGTCCGTCCCTGCCTTTTGGCAGCCGCATCGTGCTGATCGAGCCGGCCCGCGCGGGTGAAGGCCTCGCCTACCGCGCGGGCCCGGACTACTGGCGTCTCAATGTACCGGCCGAGCGGATGTCCGCCTTCCCGGAACGGCCAAACGATTTCCTGCAATGGGCGCAGGGGCGTAACCCGATGGTAAGCGGCAGCGATTTCCTGCCGCGCTCCTGGTATGGCGACTACCTCGTCCGAACGCCTCGACCTCGCGCGACGCCGCAGCCCGCGCTGGCTCGGTTTCGAGCGGCTGCGGACGCGCGCAACGGGCATCGATGTCGCGAACGGCAGTGCGCGCATCGAGCTGATGGACGGTCCAGTCGTCGAGGCGGATCGCGTGATTGTCACGACCGGCAATTCTCCGGCTGCGGGCCCGCTTCCCGGTGTGCTGCATGCGGTGCAGGACGCCTGGGACCTGCAGTGGATCGAGGAGCTGCCGACCTACGTGCCGCGCGTGCTGCTCGTCGGCACGGGCCTCACGATGGTGGACATGGTGCTCGCGATCGCGGACCGGCGTCCGGACACGCGCATGCTCGCGATCTCGCGCCACGGCCTCCTGCCGCAGCGCTTCGAGGACCTCGAGCGCGCGCCGCCGCCCAAGTTCGACGCGCAGGCATTGCTCGGGCGCGGGCCGTTGTCGCGGCGCCTGCATGACTTCCGCGCGGTGGTGCATGCCTCCGGCGGCAACTGGCGTGCCGCATTGCAGCTCGTGCGCGAGATCATGCCGTCGCTCTGGCGTGCGGCGCCGCGTCGCCTGCGTCGGCGTTTCCTGCGGCACCTGCGCGCCTACTGGGACATGCATCGCCACCGCGTGCCGGGCGCGACGCGGGAGCGCATCGACCTGCTGCGAAACAAGAAGCGGCTCGAGATCGAGGCCGGCCGCCTCGTCGAGACGCGGCGCATCAAGGGTGGCGTCCTCGTGACCTGGCGGCCCCGCGGCGAAGAGACGCTCCGCGAGGAGCTCGTGGATGCCGTCGTGAACGTGACGGGCCCGGATGGCAACCCGAACCGCTCGAACTGCCCGTTCGTGCAGTCGCTCGTCGAGCAGGGACTCTGCGAAGCCGATGGGCTCGGCCTCGGCTGGGGCACGGACCCGGACGGGCGCATGTTCGATGCGGCCGGCAATGCCTCGCAGGTTCTCTATTACATCGGCCCGCTGCTGCGCGCGCGGCATTGGGAAGCGACCGCGGTGCCGGAGCTGCGCACCCACGTGCAGCGCACGAGCGCTGCCGTTGCGGCCTCGCTCGCCTCAGGCGCCGGCTCCTACGTCCGCAAGCTCGCGACGCCCCTCTTCCGCCGCGAGACCTCCCTCTTCTGAAAAAGGCGGCGCCCTCCTTTCCCCCAAGGGGACGCCCGCCTTGATCGAAGGGGACGCGCCCCTTCACATTCGTGAAGGGGCCTGACCCCTTCATCCAAGGGGACACTAAAGGGGACGGTCACTTTTAAAGGTGACCGTCCCCTTTCCTGCGTACCGGTCAATTCGTCGACGTGAATTCCGGCGTGAGCCGCGATAAATAGTCGGCGACCGCATCACGCTCGGCGTCGGACAGCGCACCGATGCGCTTCACGTGTTCTTCGTCCATGCCGATCCGCTGCCGGTGGGCCGTCTCGATGAACTGGCGCTGCAGGTACGGGTAGTTCTGCCCGGCGAGGCGCGGCCGCAGCGTGCGCAGGTCGCCCTCGGCGAGCCGTCCGTGGCAGCCCTCGCAGTCGCGGTAATAGATGCGCCGGGCATCCTGCTGCGCCGCCGCGTCGCCGGCGCCGAGCACCCGCGGAACCGGGCGTTTCAGGCTCTCGGCATACGCCGCGACGTCGAGCAGGTCCTGTGGGCTGCCGAGCTCGTGTTTCTTCAGCGCATTCTGCATGCGCGCTTGCCAGCGCCGGTCATGGCGGAAGTCCACGAGCTGCTTCACCAGCACCGAGACGTGCTGCCCCGCGATCACCGGAATCCTGCCATCCGCACTGCCGCCGCCGTCGGCCTGGTGGCATTCCGCGCAGATGGTGAACAAGGTTTTCCCGTGCTCGAGGTTCGGCTCGAGCGCGACCGCCTCGCGGAAATCCCGGATGGCGGCCTCGGTGCGGCCCTGGTAGGAGCCCCGGATCAACCTCGACCGAGAGTGCCGTGCGAATCAGTACGCATGCGGCGCCGAGTGCCACCGCAGCGACCCAAGCGGAACCGGAAAACCGGGTACCCATGCGGGCAGTTTACGCGTTCTGCAAAAAGGGGCGGTCACCTCTGAAGTCGTCCCTGCGTTAGTCGAAGTAGCCCTTCGCGAAGTCGTAGGCCTCGGTGCCGATCACGATGCCGATCCGCCGCCCGGGCATGTCGTCGATCGGCGGATGGATGCCGCCCCAGATGCGCGACAGCGCGCTCTGCTCGGCCGCGTCGCGATAGGTCGCCCACTGCAGCGTCATGTCGACGCTCGGGCCTTCCTCGAACACGAGGAACTCGTTCTTCGTGGATCTGGAACTGGCTCATGCCGCCCGGGAAAGTACTCGCTCGCCCGTCAGCAGCGTCAGCACCTCGGCGGCCGCGCGCGAATACGTGGAGTGCCCCGAGATGTAGCCCGGGAACGGCGGCGTCACGAATGTCGGCCGCTGATAGGGCCACCAGTTCTCCGCCAGGATCCAGCCGGCATGGGCCTGGGTCGTCAGCGGATCCGGGATCGCGGTCGGGCCCGGCCAGGCGTAGAGCTTGATCTTGCCGACGTTCTCGTTCGAGGCGCCCGCCAGCGGATCGCCGGCCTGCACGACTTCGATGTGCCCGGGCACGAGCGGGATGCCGTCCGGGTGATACGAAGGACCGAGCGGGTCGGAGCTCTGCCCGCGATCGGCCATCGCGCGGATCGCCGAGATCGGGCGGATGCAGTCGTACCAGCCCTTGATGCCCCAGGCCGTGATCGCGACGTCGTGCATCGCGCCGCCGAGCGTGAAGTACGCCTTGACGTCCCATTCCAGCGGGCCGAGCTCCGGCCCGGCGCCGCCGATGCGGCGCTGGAACAGCGGGTGATCGGTCACGGTATTCAGGATCGTGAACCAGTGGCCGGGCGGCGTCTCCGAGGTCGGGCCGTCGGCCCAGAATTCCGCGAGCACGCGCGTGTAGTCGCCGCGCGGCACGATCTGCGGCGCGTAGGGCGCGCCGGTCGCCGGATTGACCGTGTGGCCCGTGTGCATGGTCGCCGCCATTCAGCAGGTCGTAGAAAGCCGGAAGTTCGTCGAACGTCGTCGGCAACTCGCCGGCATTGCCATTGCTCGCCGGCGAAATGTCGATCATCACGCCGTCGTCCTGGTCGAGATGCCCCGACCAGACGGCGACGAGCGCGAAGGCCCACTTGTAGAGGTCCGCGTCCGAGCCCTGCGCGCGCGGCGGCGCGCCCGGGTCGTGGTAGACGTTGTAGTCGAAGCCGTCGCGGTAGAACGTCGTCTTGTCGGCGTCCGTCAGCGAGAACGGCAGCACCGCGCCCCACTCCGGCGTCAGCGCCGGCGGCTTCGAGTTGATAGACGTTGCCCGCCTGGTCGACGTACTGCACGAGCGCGATCGGCTGCCAGCGGTCGAGGTCGACGATGTTCGGATTGCCGGGCTTCGGCGGCTCGATCGGCGGATTGACCGGCAGGTAGTGCTGGTTCGTGTAGCCGTTCGGCCTCGTTGGCGCCGTCCTGCAGGCCGTAGGCGATGTAGCACTCCGCGATGCGGTTGCCGACCGCGGCCGCCGAGCCGGTGCTCAGGTCCGTCGACGTGTTCGACGCGTCGTAGCCGAGCGTCGCTCATGAGCGCGTCGACCTCGGCCAGCGTCGCCGCCGCGCCGGGCGAGGCCGCGAACCGGTGCCGGATGATCCGGTAGGCCGCGAAGCTGATCGCCTCCTCGCGAGCGAGCTGCACGGTCTCCGCTCTGCTTCAAGCCCGTCATCGGGCAGGCGAAGCCGTGCACTTCTCCGCCCGCAAGGTAGGGCGTGGCCGAGTCCGAATAGAGCGGCCCAGGCGTCGTACATCGCGGCCGAGACGTGGAAGAGATTCCGCGCATGCACCGTCGGCCGCGCCAGGTCCTTGCGGATCGCGTCGAGCAGCGCCTCGTTCCACATGGCGCGCCACCGACGGATTGCGCGCGTCGGCGGTCTGTTGGCCGGCGGCGGGTCCGTCGCTGCCGCTGCAGCCGACGACGACGGCGGCGAGCACGGCGAGGACCGCGCCGATGCCGGCACGCGCGCGAGCCGCGGAGTTCGATGAATGCGTGTTCATGGAAATCCTCAATCCGTGCAGCGCGTGACACGGCTACTGGTGGAAGACGACGGCGCCGGCCGCGACGTCGGTGTACGTGTCGACGCTGCCGTCCGGCCATTCGATCTCGACGGAATCGGCCGACGTCGCCGCGCCGAGCCCGAAGACCTGCGTCGTCGGGTTCTGCGCCGTGAAGTTGCTGCCGACCAGGATTTCCCGCATCTGGACCACGCCGCCGACGGTCACGCGGATCCGCGCGCCCACCGCCTCGGAATTGCGGGCCGAGCCGTCGAGGCGCACGGACAGCGACCGGTTCTCGTTCTCGCTGTCCTCGTTCCGCCAGAACGCGCCGGAATTCTCGAGGCCGCGGTTCGTCATGAAGATGTCGACGTCGCCGTCGCCGTCGAAGTCCGCGCACACGACGGCGCGGCCCTGCTCGGTGTCCGTCATGCCGCGCTTCGCCGCCTCGTCGACGAACGAAAGCCCGCTCGGCCGCGCGATGAAGAGCCGGCTGCGGTCATGCGCGAAGTCGTCGATCGGGTTCGATTCCCAGCCGTTGGTGTGGAAGATGTCGAGCCGCCCGTCGAGGTTGAAGTCGGCGAAGCAGGCGCCCCAGCCCCAGCCGCCGTCCGCGACGCCGGCGTTGATCGTCGCGTCGTGCAGCACGCCGTTGCCGTCGTTCAGGTAGAGCCGGTTGCCGACCGTCTCGCTGGAGCCGAAGATGCCCGTGACGAACCAGTCGAGGTCGCCGTCGTTGTCCACGTCGCCGACGGCGGCGCCCATCCCGTTGCGGTCGATCTGCACGGAGTTGTCGGTGGTGTCGCGGAAGCTCACGATCCCGGCGTTCTCGCCGTTGCTCATGAAGACGCGCGAGTTGCTGAAGTCCGCGACGCTCAGGATGTCGGGATACCGGTCCGCATCCATGCGCGCGAACGACGGCGTGAAGGTGTAGTCGTAGTCGAGCGCGTCCGGCTGGAACTCGAAGTACCCGCCGCGCCGCGCGATGATCGTCGCGGCGATGCCCGCCTCGACGCTCACGTTGGTGAAGTGGATGCCGTTCGCGTCGCTGTCATTGCGCCACAGCGACTCGGTGTCGCCGTTGCCGCCCGAGCCGTCCGGCGGCCGCGGCGTGCCCCAGTGCGCGAGCATCATGTCGAGGTCGCCGTCGAGGTCGTAGTCGCCGAACGACGCGGAGATCGTGTTCTTCGCGCCCATCGTCTTGAAGCCGGACGCCTCGGTCACGTCGGTGAACGTGCCGTCGCCGTCGTTCGCGTACAGGAGGCAGGGATCGCCCTCCATGCCGCCGACGAACAGGTCGAGATCCCCGTCGCCGTCGACGTCCGCGAAGACGGGCCCGCTGTGCAGGTAGCCGCCGCCGCCCGGGGCGGCATGGTCGACGCCCGCCGCGGCGGCCACGTCCGTGAAGTGGTTGTCGCCGTCGTTCCGGTACAGGAGGTTCGGCCCGATGTTGCCGCGCACGACGTAGAGGTCCACGTCGCCGTCGCCGTCATAGTCGCCGGCCGCGACGCCGCCGCCGAACAACTCGGCCTTCGAGTGCGTGGGATTGACGATGCCGTGCACGAACGCGATGCCCGTGCTCGTCGTGATGTTCTTGAACTGGAGTTCCGCCGGCGGACGGGTGGCGGCGGATTGCCGCCTCCCGACTCGCCCCCGCCTCCGCCGCAGCTTGCCGCGGCGCCCGCCCAGACGGCGAGCGCCGCGGCACGCCAGACCGATCCCGCGCGCGCGGTCATCTCACTTGTAGCGGAAGCCGAATCGCACGCCGTATTCCTCGCCGTCGCCCCACTTGTAGGCGGTGACCTCCCCGCCGTAGAAGGCCTCGGTCTTGACCGCCTCGTCCGTCAAGTTGGTTCCATAGACTTCGGCATACCACTGGCCGTTCGCCGCATGGTAGCCGAGGCTGAGGTCGACCATCGTGTAGGCCGGCTGGATGCCGAAGTTCTTCTCGCCCGGGTCCGTCGGGCTCAGCGTGCCGGCCGGACGGTCGGTGCGGTTCTCCCAGCCGAGGAACATGTCGTCGAAGTAGCTCACGCGCAGGCGCGGCACGATGCCCGCCCCGTTGCCGAGCTCGAAGGTGTGCGTGTAGATCACCGTCGCCTGGTACTCCGGCGCGTACGGCAGGTGGTTGCCGGCGAAGTCGAACACGTTGCCGACGCAGGCGCCGCTCGGATCGACGCCGAGTCCGCAGGGATTCCAGATGCGGCCGCGCGCATCGCCGAAGTTGCTCTCGTTGCCGAGGAACTCGTCGTAGGTCGCGTCGAGCCAGGCGAGCGTCACGTCGAGCCGCCCGGCGCCGTCGAACACGCCGACGGAACTCTCGAACTCGAGGCCCTGGATCGTGGAGCCGCCCGCGTTCGTGTTCGTGAGCGTCGACTGGCCCGTGACCGGGTCGATCACCGCGCCCGTGACCTGCATGTTCGTGAAGTCCATGTAGAACAGGTTCGCGCTCAGCCGCCAGCCGGCGAAGTCGGTCTTGACGCCGAGCTCGGTGCTCTCGACTTCCTCCGGGTCCTGCAGCAGCGCGTCGTTGCGCGAGAAGTCGAGGTTGCCGGTGCCGTCATCCAGCGCGGCGAAGCTCATGCCGTCCTGCAGCACGCCTGACTTCCAGCCGGTGCCGTGCGACAGGTAGAGCAGCACGTTGTCGGACAGGTCGTACTCGCCGCGGACCATCCACGTGGTCTTGGTCCAGTTGCCCTTCATGTCGTTGTACTGGCGGTAGAAGCAGCCCTGCGCGCCGTTGAGGTCCGAGGCCTGGGCCGCGATGTCGTTGGGCAGCTTGCCGACGAGGCCGAAGGTGCAGTCGATCGAGCGGCCGCCCTTGTCCTCGCGCGTGTCGTCGATGTAGCGCGCGCCGGCCGTGAAGCGGAAGCGGTCCGTGAAGGCGAACGTGCCCTGCCCGTAGACGCTCTCCGACTCGAGACCGCGGTTCGGCTGCACGAAGGTCGAGAGCACGCCGTTCGGGTCGTCCTGCGGCGTGAATCCCCAGCTGCCGTGCAGCATGTCGAAGCGGATGCTGTTCTCTTCCTTGAAGTAGAACAGGCCCGCGGTCCAGAACAGGCGCTGGTCGGACGGGCTGGTGAACTGCAGCTCGTGCTGCGTGCCCTCGTAGGTCGAGTAGACGGTGTTGCGCGAATCGCCCTGGAAGCCGTTGCCGTAGAGCTGGCTCTGGTCGAATTCGGAATAGCCGCCGATGTAGCTCAGCGTGTAGCCATTGCCGACGCCGATGTCGAGCCGCGTGCGGATGCTGTCGGAATCGAGGTTCAGGTTGCCGGGCGCGGTCGCATTGTTGACGCGATGGTCGAAGTCCAGGCTGCCGACGTCGCCGGTGCCGTCGTTGCGGAAGTTCTCGAAGGCGAGGAACCAGCTGATGTTCTCGGTCGGCTCGAACATCGAGCTGATCCGGTACGAGCTGATGTCCTCCGTGCCGTACTTGCGGTTGGTCTCGAACTCATTGCCGGGCGCGTAGTCCGTGGTCCCCTTCTGCTCCTCGGTGGCGGCGGCCGCGCGCAGCGCCCACTTGTCGGTGATCGGCACGTTGACCATGCCGCGGATTCCGCGCAGCGAGTCGGAGCCCGATACGAGCTCGCCCGAGGCGTCGAAGCCGCTCGCGTCCGGTTTCGCCGTGTGCAGCGCGATCGCGCCGCCGGTCGAGTTGCGGCCGAACAGCGTGCCCTGCGGGCCGCGCAGGATCTCGATCCGGTCGAGGTCGTAGAGCATCACGGTCGTGCCCTGCGAGCGCGCCGCGAACACGCCGTCGGCGTAGAACGCGATGCCCTGGTCGCCGGCCTCGGTCTGGTTCCGCGTGCCGAGGCCGCGGATGAAGATCAGCGGGACCGCGTGGTCGCCGTTCTCGAAGAACTGCAGGTTCGGCACGAGGCCGCGCACGTCGAGCAGCGAGACGACGCGGTTCTCGTCGAGCGTCGCCTGGTCGAAGGCGGTGATCGCGAGCGGCGTCTCCTGGATGTTCGTCTCGCGCCGCGTGGCGGTGACGACGATCTCGCCCAGTGACACCTGCGTACCCGCGGATGTCTGCGCGTGTGCAGGAATGGCGGTGGACAGGCACAGGGCCGTAATGCCCAGGACCGAAATCGAAGTCCTCATGGTTCCCCCCAAGCTTTCGTGTCGGTAGCGCTTTTGTACCCGCCGTCGCCGGTCCACGTGCCCCGGATGACAGCGCTATCAGATACTAGACCAGAAATGACAGCGCTGTCCATCCCCGCCCGGTTGCGGGCATAACGCCGTCTTTTTGCAAAGCATCATTTCCGCGCCGGTGCGGCGGCGCTCTCGCGGATCACGAGCTCGCCCGGAATCTCCTGGTTGACCGGCGTGAAGTCGCGGGTCCGCAGGCTGTCGAGCAGCATGCCGGTCGCGTCGCCGCCGCCCGCTTGATCGGCTGGCGGACGGTCGTCAGCGGCGGCCACAGCCGCTGGGCCATCGAGATGTCGTCGAAGCCGACGATGCTGAGGTCGCCGGGGATCGCGAGGCCGCGCCGGTGCGCGACCAGCAGCGCGCCGGCCGCCATGTCGTCGTTGCTCGCGAACACCGCCGTCGGCCGCTTGCGCAGCGCCAGCAGCTCCTCCATGCAGCGCACGCCGGACTCGAAGGTGAAGTCGCCCTGGCGGATCCACTCCGGGTTGTCGCGCAGGCCGAAGTCCCTGACCGCCTCGCGGAAGCCGCGCAGGCGGTCGATGCTCGCGCCCTGGTTCTCGTTGCCGAGGATGAAGGCGACGTCGCGATGCTTCAGGCTCGCGAGATATTCAGCCATTTTATAGGCTCCGGCGCGATCCCCGACGGAAACCGACGGCGACAGCTCGCCGCGGTAGAGCTGCGAGACGCGCACGAACGGCACGCCCTGGCGCGCCATCTGGCCGAGCAGCTTGCGGGAATCCGCGAGCGGCGGGACCAGGATGAAGCCGTCCAGCAGCGACTGCCTTCGCGAGCTGCTCGATCTCGTGCGGCCGCGTCGCCGATGCTGCCCTGGCAGGGATGCAGCAGCAGGTTGTAGCCGCGCTCGCGGCACACGTCGAGCGCGCCGTGCTGGATGTCCGGGATGTAGTGGTTGACGTCGTCGTCGCGGTAGACGAGCGCGACGATGAACGAGCGCCGCGCGGCGAGCCGCCGCGCGGAGATGTTCGCGCGCGTAGCCGAGCGATTTCGTCGCCGCGAGCACCTTGTCGCGCGTCGCCTGCCGCACGTTCGGCTCGCGGTTGAGCACGCGCGAGACGGTCTTGATCGACACGCCGGCGTGCCGCGCGACGTCGTCGATCGTGTTGTTCGGCTCCCGGTTCTTTTTCATTCGCCTCCCCTGAGCCCTCGCTGCGGATCATAGCGGATCGTTGACAGCGCTGTCACGAAGTGGAATGATTGTTGACGATTTCTGGGGGGATCCGCGGCGATGCAGGCCATCGACTTTGCCATCGTGGGCCTGTACGTATTGGCGACGATCGCCATCGGCCTGCTTCGCGCGCCGCCGCGCCGCGCGCAGCCTCCAATCCTACTACCTCGCCGACAAGTCCATGCCCTGGTACCTGCTCGGCCTCTCCAATGCCTCCGACATGTACGACGTCACCGGGACCATGTGGCTCGTCACGCTGTGCGTCGTCTACGGGCTGAAGAGCATCTGGATCCCCTGGGTGTGGCCGGTCTTCAACCAGGTCTTCCTGATGGTCTATCTCTCGGCCTGGCTGCGGCGCTCGAACGCGCTGACCGGCGCGGAGTGGATCGAGACCCGCTTCGGCAAGGGCCGGGGCGGACAGCTCTCGCAATTCGTCGTCATCGGCTTCGCGGTCTCGAGCGTGCTCGGCTTCCTCGCCTACGGATTCGTCGGCATCGGCAAGTTCATCGAGATCTTCCTGCCCTGGTCCACGGTCGCGCCCTACCTGCCGTTCGACGTCGCGCCCGGCAACGTCGCCCACTTCTACGGCATCACCTTCACCACGCTCACGATGATCTACGCCGTGCTCGGCGGCATGTTCAGCATCGTGTGGACCGACGTCCTGAAGTTCATCCTGATGACGATCGTCTCGGTGATCGTCGCCGTCATCGCCATCGAGCGCGTCGACCCGACGACGACTCGCGGCGCTGACGCCCGCCGCGCTGGCACTCGCCGTTCTTCGGCTGGTCGCTCGACCTCGACTGGAGCGGCAGCCTCGCCGCGCTCAACCACAAGATCACGAGCGACGGCTACTCGCTGTTCGGCGCGTTCATGATGATGATGCTGTTCAAGGGCATCCTGATCAGCGCCGCGGGCCCTGCGCCGAACTACGACATGCAGAAGATCCTCTCCACGCGCTCGCCGCGCGAGGCGGCGCTGATGAGCGGCTTCGTGTCCATCGTGCTGATGCCGGTCCGCTACCTGCTCGTCGCCGGCTTCGCGGTCCTCGCGATCGCCTATTTCGACGACCTCGGCATCGCGACGGCGAGCGGCAACGACTACGACCGCATCCTGCCGGCGGCGATGCGCCAGTTTGCGCCGCCCGGCGTCCTCGGCCTGATCGTCGCGGGACTGCTCGCGGCCTTCGTCTCGACGTTCGCGGCGACGCTGAACGCGGCGCCGGCCTACCTCGTCAACGACGTCTACCGGCGCTACATCAACCCGCAGGCGAGCCGCCGCCGGCTCATCTCCCTCAGCTACGCGGTCTCGATCGTGTTCGTGTACCTGAGCGCCGCGATCGGCCTCTACATCCCGAGCATCAACTCGCTGCTCATCTGGATCGTGTCGGGACTCTGGGGCGGATACACGGCCGCCAACGTCCTCAAGTGGTACTGGTGGCGCTTCAACGGCTACGGCTTCTTCATCGGCATGCTCGTCGGGATGGTCGGCGCGCTCGCCCTGCCCCGCCTGCTCGGCCCGCTGTTCCCGCAGATCGCCGCGGACGTCTTCCCGCTCTACAGCTTCCCGCTGCTGCTGATCCTGTCGCTCGCCGGCTGCCTCATCGGCACGTACCTGACGCCGGCCGACGACATGGACATGCTGAAGCTGTTCTACCGGAAGGTCCGGCCCTGGGGCTTCTGGGGACCGGTGCGCGACGCCGTGCTCGCCGAGGATCCGCAGTTCCCGGTCAATCGCGGCTTCCGCCGCGACATGTTCAACATCGTCATCGGCACCGCGGTGCAGACCGCGCTCGTCGCCCTGCCCATCTACATCGTGCTGCGCCGCTTCGACGGCATCGCCGCCTGCCTCGCGCTCGTCGCCGCGGGCGGCGCGATCCTGAAGAAGAGCTGGTACGACCGGCTGGAGAAGGACTGAATGGCCGCGCGACCCGAAGCGGAACTGCCGGCCAGCGGCGCCTACGGGCACTTTGACGCCGCGGCAGCGCGAGTACGTCATCACCGAGCCGCTGACGCCGCTGCCCTGGATCAACTACCTCGGCGGCAAGGCGCTGCACGCGATCGTCTCGAACACCGGCGGCGGCTACAGCTTCTACCGCGACGCCAAGCTCCGCCGGCTCACGCGCTACCGCTACGACAGCGTGCCGCTCGACAGCGTCGGCAAGTACCTCTACATCGCCGACGGCGACGCCACCTGGAACCCGGGCTTCCGGCCGACGCGCACGCCGCTCGACCGCTACGAGTGCCGCCACGGGCTCGGCTACACGCGCTTCCTGTCCGCGAAGAACGGGCTCAGCGCGGACCTGCTCGTCTTCATCGCCGACGACGAGAACGCCGAGATGCAGGTCCTGAAGCTGCGCAATGACACCGCCGCGCCGAAGACCCTGCGCGTCTTCTCGTACGTCGAGTGGTGCCTGTGGAACGCCGACGACGACGCCGGCAACCTGCAGCGCAATCTCTCGCTCGCCGAATGCTTCGTGAACGGCTCGATGATCTGCCACGTCACGGGCTACCGCGAGCGGCGCGCGCACTACGCCTTCCACCTCGTGAATCGCGCCGTCGACGGCTTCGACACCGACCGCAGCGCTTTCCTCGGCCCCTACGGCGACGCCGCGACCCGGCGGCCGTCCGTGCGCGACGCTCGGGCAATTCCCGCGTCAACGGCTGGTGGCCGATCGCCTCGCTGTGCGTGCCCGTCACGCTGCAGCCGGGCGAATCGCAGGAGCTCGTGTTCGCGACCGGCTACGCCGAGAACGCCGAGAGCGAGAAGTGGGCGAACGACGGCTCGCCGAATCGTCGCGGCCGCGCGGCGCCTGAACGCGCGGCTGCAGGAAGGCGATCACGTCGAGCGCGCCTTTGCCGAGCACCGGCGCCGCTGGGATTCGCTGCTCGGCGCGCTGCAGGTGAACACGCCGGACGCGCGGCTGAACGAGCTCGTCAACACCTGGAACCCGTACCAGTGCATGGTGACGTTCCAGCTCGCGCGCAGCGCCTCGCTGTTCGAGACCGGCCGCGGCCGCGGCATCGGCTTCCGCGACTCGAACCAGGACTGCCTCGGCGTCGTGCACATGGTGCCGGACGAGGTGCGCGTGCGCCTCACGCACCTCGCCGCCACGCAGCAGAGCGACGGCAGCGCGTACCACCAGTACCAGCCGCTGACGCGCACCGGCAACAGCGAGATCGGCAGCGGGTTCAACGACGATCCGCTCTGGCTCGTGCTCGAGCGTCGCCGCGTACGTCCGCGAAACCGGCCGCGCGGACCTGCTCGATGCCGCCGTGCCGTTCGAGGACGCGCCGGATGGCGGCGCGACGATGCGCGATCACCTGGAGGCGTCGCTCGCGCCACACGCTCGAGCGCCTCGGCGCGCACGGACTGCCGCTGATCGGCCGCGCGGACTGGAACGACTGCCTCAACCTCAACGCGCACTCGACGGATCCGGACGAGTCCTTCCAGACCGCGCCGATGCGAACGCGCCGGACGCGCGGAATCGGTGATGATCGCCGCGCTCTTCGTGCTCGCCGCGCGCGAATACGCGGCGCTCTCGCACGCGCTCGGCGATGAGGCGACGGCCGCGCGGCCATGGCGCCGCGGCCGACGCGATGGCGGCGGCGGTCGAGGCGCAGGGCTGGGACGGCGAGTGGTTCCTGCGCGCCTACGATCACGCCGGGGAAGCGATCGGCAGCCGCGGCAACGCCGAGGGCCAGATCTTTCTCGAGCCGCAGGCGCTCTGCGCGATGGCGGGCATCGGCGCCGAGGCCGGGCTGCCCGAGCGCGCGCTGCAGAGCGTCGCGGAGCGGCTCGCCGTCGCCCTTCGGCATTCGGCTGCTCGATCCGCCGTACCAGTCGCTACCACCGCGAACTCGGCGAGATCTCGACCTACCTGCCGGGCTACAAGGAAAACGGCTCGGTGTTCTGCCACACGAATCCCTGGGTCATCATCGCCGAGGCGCTGCGCGGCCGCGCCGACCGGGCGATGCAGTACCTGCGCGCCATCGCGCCGACCTACCAGGCGGATCCCGACACGCGCCGCACCGAGCCCTACGTGTACGCGCAGATGGTCGCGGGCCCCGCGGCCGCGACGCCGGGCGAGGCGAAGAATTCCTGGCTGACCGGCACGGCGTCGTGGTCGCACGTCGCCGTCGACGCAGTACATCCTCGGCCTTCGCGCGACGTACGAGGGCCTCGTCGTCGATCCCTGCATTCCCGCGGACTGGCCGTCCTTCAGCGCGCGCCGCGTGTTCCGCGACGCCACCTACGAGATCGAAGTCCGCAATCCGAACCGCGCCACCCGTGGCGTGCGCAGCCTCACCGTGGACGGCAGGAACATCGTCGGCAACGTGATGCCGCTCGCGGAACCGGGATCGACGGTCCAGGTGAAGGTCGAGCTCGGTTGACACTCGCCGCGCTCGACGACGACCGCCTCGAGCTGGCCGACGGACGCTGGCGCCTCGTCGTCGCGCCCTCGCAGGGCGGCAGCCTCCTCGCCTGCGAGCACGACGGGATTGCGATCCTGAAGCCCACCGCGCAGCCGCCGGCTCCCGGCCGCCCGCCCATGACGCTGCTGCCATTTCCCGATGATCCCGTTCTCGAACCGCGTCGAGAACAGCCGGTTCAGTTTCGGCGGATCGTCGGTCGAGCTCGCCGAGAACGTCGCCGGCTCGCCGCACGCGCTGCACGGCCACGGCTGGCGGGCGGCGTGGCAGGTGATCGAACGCAGGCGCAGCGGATGCACGCTCGCGTTCTCTCGCGCGGCCACGCCGCGACTGGCCGTGGGCCTACGAAGGCCGGCAGACGATCGCCATCGCGGGCGACGAGCTTCGCATCACGCTCGCCATCGAGAACCTTGCGCCGGGTGAAATGCCCTGCGGCCTCGGCTTTCATCCGTTCCTGCCGCGGACGCCGGACGCGCGCCTCGACATTCGAGGCCGCGCAGGTCTGGGACGGCGGCGCCGGCGCGTTCCCGACGATGCGCGTGGCCGTGCCGGCGCTCGCTCGATTTCCGCGACGGGCCGCGCGTGGCCGACCGGCAGGGCACCGATCACTGCTTCGACGGCTGGCAGCGCCGCGCGACCGTGAGCGGCGGCGACGACGCGCCACGCTTCGTGCTCGAAGGCAGCGAGGAGGCGCACTTCCTCATCGTCTACATTCCGGCGGGCGCCGACTATTTCTGCGTCGAGCCCGTCACGCACGCGGTGAACGCGATGAACCTGCCGGATGCCGCGGAGAGCGGGCTGTGGGGGCTCGCGCCGCGGCGAGGCGCGCGAGATCTCGATGACGATCCGCCGCGCCGAAGGTCTAGCCCGCCGCGACGCGATTGGAGGCGGCGACCTCGCGCGTACCAGCGGCCGGAATCCTTGATCGTCCGCCGCTGGCCCTTCGCGAAGTCCACGTGCACGATGCCGAAGCGCTGCGTGTAGCCGTAGGCCCACTCGAAATTGTCGAGCAGGCTCCAGCAGTGGTACGCGCGGATCGGCACGCCGTCCTCGATCGCGCGCGAGACCATGCGCAGGTGATCGCGCAGGTAAGCGATGCGCGTCGGCATCGCGGATCCGTCCGTCGCGCCCGGCGCGGTGTTGTATGACGCGCCGTTCTCCGTGATCTCGATCGGCAGGCGGCCGGTCTCCCTCGCCATGCGCGTCAGGATGTCGTAGAACCCCTGCGGATAGACGGTCCAGCCGATGTCCGTCTTCGGGAGATCGCCGTGCATCGTCGCCCAGGAGGCTCTCGGTGTCGAGGCCCGGGACGCCGTTGCCCTGCGGCGCCGCCTTCACGAGCGTCGGCGTGTAGTAATTGAGGCCGACGAAATCGTAAGGCGCGCGCAGGATCTTCTCGTCGCCGGCGCGAAAATCGAGCAGCTCCGCCTGGCGGTCGGCCTGCAGCACGCCTTCCGGATAAGTGCCGCGCAGCGCCGGCTGGATGAACCACAGGTTCTGGAACCGATGCCAGCGCTCCGCGGCCGCGACGTCCTCCGGCGAGCGCGTCGCCGGATACATCGGCGCGACGTCGAACGCGCTGCCGACCTGCGAGGCGCCGTCGACCGCCTTGATCGCCCGCACCGCCTCGCCCTGCGCGAGGTTGATCACGTGCGTCGAGCGGACGAAAGCGAGCGGATCCTTGCGTCCCGGCGCGTGGGCGCCGTACCAGTAGCCGACGCTCGAGAAAGTCTTGGGCTCGTTGAAGACGATCCAGTGCTTCACGCGATCGCCGAGCGCGCGGACGACGATCTCGGCGTACTCGGCGAAGCGCGCCGCGGTGTCGCGCTTGGGCCAGCCGCCGGCATCCTCGAGCGCCTGCGGCAGGTCCCAGTGATACAGCGTCACGAGCGGCCGGATGCCCGCCGCGAGCGTCGCGTCGGTCAGGCGCTTGTAGTAGTCGAGCCCTTTCGCGATTCGCGCGGCCGCGGCCCTCCGGCTGGATGCGCGTCCAGGCGACCGAGTAGCGGTAGCTCTTGAGGTTGAGCTGCTCGCAGCAGCGCGATGTCCTCGGGATAGCGGTGGTAGCTGTCGCAGGCGACGTCGCCCGTGTCGCCGTTCAGGACCTTGCCCGGCGTGTGCGAGAAGCGATCCCAGATCGACTCGCCCGCGCCGTCGGCCTGGCTCGCGCCCTCGACCTGGTAGGCGGCGGTCGCCGCGCCCCACAGGAAGCCGGGCGGGAATTCCGCGGGCGCCGAGTTCTTGTCCGGCGGCGAACCCTGGCCGAGCGCGCGGCTCGCCGCCAATCCGCCGGCCACCGACGCCGTCGCGCGCAGGAACTCGCGGCGGCTCAACTCCGCCCCGGGTCCGGTTTCGTCTCTTGGCTCGCGCCGCGGCATCCCCGCATTGTGCGCGAAAACGGTGACCAAAGGGGACGCTCCCCTTGTCTCGTCGCGAGTCAAGGTGACCGTCCCCTTGTTGCTTTCAGCTGCCTTGCTTGCCGCCGCTCACCATCCAGGCCACTCCGTACTGGTCCTTCAGCATGCCGAAGGACTCGACCCAGAATGTATTCGAGAGCGGCATCTGCACCTTGCCGCCGGCCGCGAGCGCGTTGAACTTGCGCGTCGCTTCATCGACCGTCTGATAAACGAGCGACAGCGAGACGCCGTTGATGCCCGGGTACGGATCCGGCGACATCCAGTCCGACGCCAGCAGGCGCTGGCCGTCCACCGAGATCGCGGCGTGCAGGATGCCGTCGGCCTTGGAGCCCGGCTTCTCCATGCCGCCCGGCGCTTCCGACGCCTTCATCATCATTTCGACCTTGCCGCCGAGCGCCTTCTCGTAGAAGCGCATCGCCTCGGCGCAGTTGCCGTTGAAGAACAGATAGGGTTCGAGCTGTTTCATGCAGTTCTCCTTGCCTCAGGCCGCCAAACCTGGTCGTCTGCGCACCTGCCGGATTCGACAAGCGAAGAATCCGCCCGGTTTCAGGACTTCGGCGCGACCGGGTCTCCCGTCAGGATGATCTCGACGCGCCGGTTGCGCGCGCGCCCTTCCGCCGTGTCGTTGCTCGCGACCGGGTGATCGGGGCCGAGGCCATCCATGTCGATGCTCGAATTGGGCACGCCCTGGGCGACGAGAAAGTCGCGCACCGTGCCGGCGCGATTCAGCGACAGAGGACGATTGATCGCATCACTGCCCGTGCTGTCCGTGTGGCCCTCGACCCGGAAGTGCATCGAAGGATACACGCCGACGATGCCCGCAAACCGCGCCAGCGCTTCGCGCGCTTCGGAATTCAGCGTGGCCTTGCCGGTGGCGAAATGGACGCCCGCGATCTCCGCCACGATGCCGCGCTCGGTGTCGTGCGTCGGCAGCACGCGGTTGAGTCGCGCCACGAGGTCGGCGCGCGCGGCGCGGTTCGCATCGAGCGTCGCCTGGTCTGCCGCCTGTGCTTCGTGGGTCTTGGCCGCTTCCGCCGCGGCAACGGCCTCGACCGCCGCCTGGCTCTCGGCCTGCTCGCGCGCGGCGCGGGCCGCGGCTTCCTTCTGTTCGGCCGCCAGCGCCGTCACGGCGACCCGGCGCGCGTCCTCGCCCGCCTGCACGGCATCGCGCGCCAGCTGCGGCACGCTCTTGCGAGTGCTGTAACTCTTGTCCGTCTGGCCGGCCTCGGCCTTGTTCAGGAGCGCGTCGGCCAGCGAATATTCCTTCGGCGCCAGGCGCTGCGCGTCCGCGCCCTTGGCGATCGCGAGCGCGTAACGCGCCTGGATCAGGTCGAGCCGGTGTCTTGTCGTCGCCTTCTTTCAGCTGGGGCTCGAGCGACGCATAGTCAATGCGTTCCTTGAATTCGGTGATGACGAACTTCTTGCCTTTCACGTCCTTGGCGAGGTTCTGCAACACGATCGCGCGGCTCGGGACGGTGACCGCGTAGTGCGGCTCCGCGCTCACGATCAACGCAAACTGCGCCAGCGGAGTCGTCGCCTCGAGCTGAACCGTTGCCGTCCTTCACATCGATGGAACCGAGGTTGTTGGCGTTGCCGTCGGCGGTGACCGCCCACAGCACGTAGGTCGCAAACGGGCCCAGGCTCGAGACCTTGGGAAGCTTCTTGACGTCGACGTCCACGCGCGCGCGGCCGTCCTGGAACTCGACCTCCGCCTCGCCTGACGCGGCGAGCGCGATCGGCGTGCCGTGAAACGCCAGATGCGATTCGGGTCCTTCCTGGTAGCTGAAGCCGTCGAGCCGGGCGGTCTCCTGGCTCTGGACCGATACGTCGCGCTCCACGTCCTGCGCATGAAGCGACAGCGGAAGCGTGAGGGCGAAAAGTGCCAGCACCGGGTAGAAGGGTGCGTGAAGAAGTTGACATGATTGGAGTACTCGGAGTTTGGGCTGTGTGACATAAGCAGTACTCCGCGAGCACCGTAGGACAGGCCCGCGACCGCACCTAGGACCGGACGTAGGCAAAGCGCTCAGAATCTGGGGGTCCGTTCAGCCTCCATTCACCGACCCCGGGCGTATGATCGAGCCGTCATGAAGCTGCACACCGCCATACTCGCTTTGGCGCTCGCGGCGCCAGGCCTGGCCTTCGGCCAGTCCGCGCAAAACCCCGAGCGGGTCCTGCGCCTCAGCTATGTCGAAGGCGTCGTCAAGCTTCAGGCCGAAGACGCGCCCGCGCCGACCACCCTGCCCAACCGGCCGCTGATCCCGGGCGATCGCCTGATCACCCAGGACGGCGGGCGCGCGGAACTCGCGCTCGACACCTCCGCGATTCGCCTCGATGAGCGCAGCGTGCTTCGCGTCGAGACGCTGGCCGCGACGACGGTTCGCGTTGAGCTTCAGCAGGGCGTCGCGAGCCTGCGCCTGCGCGAGCTGCTCGAGGGCGAGACCTTCGAGATCGCGACGGCGAACGCGAGCATCACGCTCAGCGAGCCGGGCGAGTACCGCGTGGAAGCGCAGGACTCAGACGTCACGGTGCTCACGGTCCGTGGCGGCGTTGCGGATGTAGCGACCGCCACCGGGCCCGTCCGCATTGCGAGCGGCCAGCGCGTGCGGCTCGAGGGGCGCGAGGCGCAGGCGACTCTCGAGACGCCCGCCGCAGCCGATCACTTCGACGACTGGGTCCTGGATCGCGAAGTCCGGATGGCGGAAGCAGCCCCCTCCTTTTACGGCTTTGATGCCAGCGACAGCTACGACGAACTCGACCGCAACGGCGAGTGGTACGACGACTCGAGCTACGGCCACGTGTGGATGCCGAACTACGCGTACGGCGGCTGGGACCCGTACGGCTATGGCCAGTGGCAGCACAGCGGGTATGGCTGGAGCTGGGTCAGCTCCACGCCCTGGGGCTACTTCACCTTCGGTTCCGGCCGCTGGGCCTACCTGCATGACCGCGACCGCTGGTGCTGGGTGCCGAGCCCGCGGTGGCGTGAGCCGCGCGTCGTGAGCGAGACCCATCCCTTCGGGCATCCTTCACGCCCAGTCGTGGATCCGCGCAATAACCCTGGCGACGGCCCATCGGTTCGACAGCCCGTCGAACCGCGCACGCAGCCGCGTCGTGACGTCCACGTCCTGGGCCTCCCGCGCGCTTCCTCGCCGAAGCCGGCCCCGTCGACGCAACCCGCCCCGCCGTCGCAGCCCGCTCCGTCGACGCAGGGTCACACCGGGACGATGCGCCCGTCGGGCAGCCCCAGCACGCGGCCTTCTACGCCCTCAACGACGACGCCGCATTCGAGCGTCTTCGCCTCGCCGAGCTATCAGCCTCCCTGACGCTCACCTTTTCATAAAGGTGACATGTCACCTTTCTCTAAGTCCATGATTTCGGCTTGCGCACTCCGATTTGCGGGCCGCTGCCTTCTCTGGTTCGCGGCTACTCTGACTCCGCTGACCCTAACCCTTCTCCTCCCTCACATTCTCCAATCCGCGGTAAAACCGATCGGCCGCGACTTCGCTCGCCGGCGCCATCAGCGCGCGAATCGCTCGGTAAACTTCGTCGAACTGCGACGTGTCGTGCATCGAGTGTCGCAACCGATTTCTCAAGTGCCGCGAGCTTGCGGGCGAGTTCGGTGTTGGAAGCCAGAAGCTCCCGTAGTTTCACGAAGGCGCGTACGACGTAAACGGACATCTCGACCGCGCGCGGGCTGTTCAGCACCGTCGCGGCCATGATCGCGCCGTGTTCGGTGAAGGCGATGGGACCTTCGTCTCGAGTGCCGCCCCGACTTGACGCTTGCAAATTGCAAGCATCAAGTTTGCCAACTCTTGATTTGTCGGAAATGCAAAATCCGCAGGGAACCTGGTCTGGTTGCGGCGGACTCGCTGAGTCAGGCGTGCCGTCGGCACCCCATAAAGAATCGCCAGATCTGAGTCCAATAGCACCCGTTGTCCGCGGATTACGAGGATTCGGTGTGCAATTCCCGCCGGATCGACCCCGCGAATCCGTTGATGGCATCGCAAGCCATCATCTGAGCGCTGCGAGTTCTTGAAACTCATAACTTGACAGCTTTCCCCAGAATTTCGCACACGCAGTCATTCACTCGCCCTTCCCCCGCCGCCGCAAACCCCCGATCCCGCGCAAACACGATCGCCTGCGTGCGCGACCACACGCCGAGCTTGTCGAACACGTTCGACGCGTGATTCCGCACCGTCTTCTCGCTGATCTTCAAGCGCGTCGCGATGTCCGTATTGCTGAGCCCCTCCCCCATGAGCGCCAGCACC
>CAVXET010000015.1:0-114015 GCA_963760725.1 uncultured Gammaproteobacteria bacterium | reverse complement strand
ATGCAGCGCTGACACGAATCCAGCCCGCGACCGGCGTCCACCGCGCCGCGCGGCGCGTGTTGCGATCGCCGGTCGACTCGCCGTCGTAGGTCATCGGCTGCGCAGCCGGCAGTTTCTCCGGCTGCGGATCGAGCGCGCGCAGGTTCAGCACCATGAGCGAACGGCCGCCCTCCTCCGTCACCGCGCCGAGGTAGCCGCCGCAACGCCCGCAGAAGACGAAGTCCGCCGTCTCGTGCCCGAAGCGGTAGCGCGACACGGCACCCGCATCCGTGTGCACGAACCGGACCGAGCCCTCCGGGTCCGACGTGTAGCTGGCGCCTTGCTTCTGGCAGATAGCTGCACTGGCACTCGCGGACCGGCCATTCGGCGGGCGGCTTCTCCGTCCGGTACTCGAAGCCGATCGCGCCGCAATGGCAGCGCCCGTGCCACGCGTTCACTTGCGGATGCTCGAGGGCAGGATCTCGAACTCCGTGGCGTGGGGCATGGCCGAGAGCGCCTCGCAGCAGGTCGTCCGGCGGCGCGATGAGCTTGCGTGCGGCGAGGTCCATCCAGCCGCCCTCGCTGCGGATACGCGCCGCGAGCCGGCCGTCCCCCTTCAGCACCTCGTTGACGAGCCGGAAGCGCGAACCATCCGGCGCCATGCCGGCGAGCGCGAGCGTCACCGTGATCGGCTCGAGCAGGCCCGACCTCGCGGTGGTACTCGAGCTCGTCGCGCCGCACGACCGGGCCGATGCGGCGACTCGCGAACTCCGTGACCGGGAATCCGTGCTGCTTGAAGAAGCCCATGCGCGCGTCCACGCACTTGTTGAGGTATGCGAAGTTCGCCATGTGGGCGTTCGCGTCCATGTCGGCCCAGCCGGCGACCGTCGCAATGCTGAACGGTCCCGCGCTCACGTCCAGCAGTGGAAGTTCAGCTTGTTGCCGTCGAGGTCGCGGAAGTAGGCGCCGTAGTAGTTGTCGCCGCGATCGCCGGGAGGCCCTTCATCGGTTGCGCCGAGCGACATGGCCTTCTTGTAGAGCGCGTCCACCTGCGCGGGCTTGTCGACCTGGAACGCGACCATCGAGCCGTTTCCGATCGTCGCCGGCTTCTTGTTGTGCGGCTGCGCCAGCGCAAAGCCGGGCTTGCCCTGGCCCTGGCTCCAGGCGACGAAGGTCCCGAAGTCCATGACGCGCTTGGCGCCGAGTTCGGCCATCAGCGCGTCGTAGAACGCGCTGGCGCGCTTGCAGTCGTTGGTTCCGACCGATACGTATCCGATCATGCGAGTCTCCCTGGTGATTGATGCAGTCTACTTCCAGACGTTCGCGTCCTGCTCGAAACCCTTGTTCTGCGGCCGCACGACGCAGAAGCGCTGGCCGGTCGGCGCTTCCATGACGATCCAGGTGTGGACCTTCTTCAGCCGCTTCGCGCCGAGCTTCTCGAGGCGCTGCGCCTCGGCCTCGATGTCGTCGGATTCGATGTCGAGGTGCACGCGGCTGTCGTGATCCACGGCCTGCACCTCGATGTGCAGGCGCTCCTCCGGCACCTTGAGCTTCACGTACGTGTCGCCCTCCTGGCCCGGCAGGATCTCGGTCGCCATGCCGAGCGCCTGCGACCAGAACCGCGCCGCGCCGTGCAGGTCGGGGGTCCTGCAATCGATGATGAATCCCGCCAGCCTGCTCTTGTGCATCGCTCAGCTCCTCGTTGGATCGATCTTCATTTCCATGTACACGTCGCCGCGCGCGTAGTCGGAGGGATGCGGCCAGGGGGCGTGGCGGAACCCCAGCCGCTCGTAGAGGCGGATCGCGTTGCCGAGCTTGCTGTTGGTTTCGAGGAAAACGCTGCGAAATCCGTGCTCGCGCGCCCAGGCCGTCCCGGCGCCGCCCGAGCATCTCGCCGATGCCGCGCCGCTGGTGCGTCATCGCGACCCCCATCTTGGCGAGCTCGCAGCGGCCATCGTCGCCCTTGATCATCGCCACGGTGCCGACGACCGCGCCGCCTTCCAGCGCGAAGAAGATCATGCCGCCCGGCGCGATGATCGCGCGCCCGGGATCGTCGAGCACCTTGAGGTCGGGCGCCTCGACCTTGAACAGGCGTTCGATCCACTCGAGGTTGAGCCGGCGGAAATCGGCCGCGTACTCCGGCCGGTACGGAACGACGATGATCGCGCTCAAGCGCCCGCTCCGCCTCGCCATTCGCGCGCCAGCAACCCGAGGAAAACGGAATCCTGGATCTCGCCGCCGACGTTCCAGCGCTCGCGCAGCAGGCCCTCGCGCTGGAATCCCATCCGGTCGAGGATCCGCAGCGAGTTCGCGTTGTCCGGGTCGACGTCGGCCTCGAGCCGGCGCAGCTTCAGCACCTGGAACGCGTAGTCGATGAGCGCCGTGAGCGCCTCGCCCATGTAGCCCTGGCGCCAGTACGCGCTGTGCAGGCAGTAGCCGAGCTCCGCGCGCATGTTGCCGCGGTGGATGCTGAAGAGCGTGCAGGTGCCGATCAGCGCGCCGTCTTCCTTGCGCTCGACGCCCCACTGGAAGCCGGACTGCTCCGCGAACTGGCGGTGGATCCGGACCAGCAGCTCCTCGGCCTCCGCGCGCGCCTTCATCGGCGTCGACGACCAGTAGCGCATCATCTGCTCGTCGGAAAAGATGGCGAAGAGCCCGTCCACGTCGTCCGCCGTCAGCCAGCGCAGCCGCACGCGCGGCGCCTCGAGCGTCGGCAAGGCATCACCCTCGATCATGAGTGCAGCAACTCCTCGTACAGCCGCGAGGTCCGCCGCCGAATAGCAGCAGAAGATCACCTCGCGCACCCTCTTCGCCGTGCCGAGGATCGTGCGCGCCGTGTCGATCGCGACGCGGGCGGCCGGCCGGACCGGATACCCGTAGACGCCCGTGCTGATCGACGGAAACGCGACGGTCTCGAGGCCCGGCATCGTCGGCGACCTCCAGCGAGCGCCGGTAGGCCGACGCCAGCAGTTCCGCCTCGTCGCGGTCGCCGCCGCGCCAGACCGGGCCCACCGTGTGGATCACGTGCCGCGCGGGCAGCCGGTAGGCGGACGTGATCTTCGCATCGCCCGTGGCGCAGCCGCCGAGCCGGCGGCACTCCGCCAGCAGTTCCGGCCCGGCCGCGCGGTGGATCGCGCCATCCACGCCGCCGCCGCCGAGCAGCGTCTCGTTCGCGGCGTTCACGATGGCGTCCACGGCGAGCGTCGTGATGTCGGCGCGGATCGCGCGGATCGGGGGCTCGAGTTTCACTCAGGCCACCCGCGCTTCGAGGTCGTAGTCGAAGAGCCGGTGATATCCACCTCCACGAACTCCCCGACCGGCAGCTTGCCGGCGTTGCGCAGCCGGATCGCCTCGTTCAGGACCTGGTCGATCGGGCGGCTCGCGAGGTCGCCGCGCATCGACGGGATGATGCAGAAGCGGCAGCGGTGGTTGCAGCCCTCCGAGATCTTGAGGTACGCGTAATGGCGCGGCGTGAGGCGCACGCCCTGCGGCGGCACCAGGTCGATGAACGGGTCGTGCTTCGGCGGCAGGTGCTCGTGCACCGCGCTGACGACTTCCTCGTAGGCGTGCGGGCCGGTGACCTTGAGCGACCGCCGGATGCGCTCGGTGATCTTCTCGGGCTTCGCGCCGAGGCAGCCGGTGACGATCACCGCCGTTCTGCGCGAGCGCCTCGCCGATCGCGTCGAGCGACTCGTGCACGGCGTCGTCGATGAAGCCGCAGGTGTTGACGACGACGAGGTCGGCCGCGTCGTAGGACGGCGCGACGTCATAGCCCTCGCGCGCAACTGCGTGAGGATGCGCTCGGAGTCCACCAGTGCCTTCGGGCAGCCGAGACTCACGAAACCGACGCGGGGATTCCTGCTGGCCACGCCGCATTTTACCGGTAGAATCAGCGGAATGCGGTTTACGAAGATGCATGGGCTCGGCAACGACTTCATCATCTTCGACGCCCCGCCCGGGGGCGCCCCGGCCGCGGACGCCATCCGCCGCCTCGCCGACCGCTTCACCGGCATCGGCTTCGACCAGGCCCTGATGCTCGAGCCGCCCCGGCGGCCGGGAACGGCCGTGTACTACCGGATCTTCAACGCCGACGGCCGCGAGGTCGAACAGTGCGGCAACGGCGCGCGCTGCATCGCCCGGCACATCGCGCGAGCACGCGAACGCCGGCCGCAATCCGAACTCGTGCTCGACAGCCCGGGCGGCCTCGTGCAGGCCCGGATGCACGGCGACCGGGTCTCGGTCGACGATGGGCGTCCCGGACTTCAACCCGGCGTCGCTGCCCTTCGAGGCGAGCGGCGAGGCCTACGTGTACCCGCTGTCGGTCGGCGCGAGCGAGGTCGAGATCGGCGCCGTCTCGATCGGCAACCCGCACGCGGTGATCCGCGTCCCGGCCGTCGCCGACGCGCCGGTCGCCCGGCTCGGCCCGCCGATCGAGCACCACGCGCGCTTCCCGAAGCGCACCAACGTCGGCTTCATGGAAGTCGTCGACCGCGGCCACATCCGCCTGCGCGTCCACGAGCGCGGCACGGGCGAGACCCGGGCCTGCGGCACCGGGGCCTGCGCGGCGGTCGCGGTGGGCCGCCGGCACGGCCTGCTCGACGAACAGTGTACAGGTCGACCTTCCCGGGCGGCCGGCTCGACATACAATGGAAGGGACCGGGCGAGCCGATCTGGATGACCGGGCCCGCGGAACGCGCATTCGAGGGAGAAGTGAAGACTATGACGACAAGACCGGTTCGCGGCGTCGAGATCGCCGAGGTCGACGAGGCCGCCGTCGCCTCCTACCTGGCCGCGACGCCCGAGTTCTTCGAACGCCACGCGCAGCTGCTCGCGAAGATCCGCCTGCCCGACATGCGCAGCGGCGCGTCCACCGTCTCGCTGCTCGAGCGCCAGGTCGAGGTGCTGCGCGAACGCAACCGCCAGCTCGAGCGCAAGGTCACCGACTTCGTCGAAGTCGCGCGCGAGAACGACGTCCTCGGCACGCGCGTACTGGCGATGGCGCGCCGGCTGATCGCCGCGAACGATCATGCCGCCGCGGTCGCGGCGATCGAATCGGCGCTGCGCGAGGAATTCGGCGCCGGCCAGTCGGTCCTCGTGCTGACGGCCGCGCGCGCACCCGAAGGGCCTGCGCCGAAAGCCGCTTCCTGCGCGTCGTCGCCGGCGGAGGCGCCGGAACTGCGCTCCTTCGAGACCCTGTTCAGCGCCGGCAAGCCGCGCTGCGGCCAGCTGCGCGATTCGCAGCGCGAGTTCCTGTTCGGCGCGCGATGCCGGCGAGATCGGCTCGGTCGCGCTCGTGCCGCTCGGCGGCAAGGCGCGGCCTCGGCCTGCTCGCCTGCGGCTCGCACGACAGCCAGCGCTTCAACCCGACGATGAGCACGGATTTCCTCGCCCACATCGGGGAACTGATCGCCGCCGCCCTCGCCGGGAGAGTGATGCAGCCGAAGGCAGCCGCCTGGATCGGGCGCTACCTGGCCCACCTCCGGACCGAGCGCCGGCTCTCGCCCCATACCGAGGCCGCCTACCGCCGCGACCTCGACGCGCTCGTGGCGTTCTGCGACGGCGAGAAGATCGCGGACTGGAAGCGCATCGACAACTTCCACGTGCGCACCTTCGCGGCGCGCGAGCACCGCGACGGCCTCGGGCCGCGCAGCGTCCAGCGCCGCCTGTCGGCGCTGCGCGGCTTCTTCAATTACCTGATCCGGGAAAAGGCCCTCGAATCCAATCCCGCCGTCGACATCCGCGCGCCGAAGGCCGCGAAGCGGCTGCCGAAGACGCTCGACGTCGACCAGGTCGCGAGCCTCCTCGCGCGCAAGCCGACGGACGCCCTGTCGTGCCGCGACCTCGCGATGCTGGAGTTGCTCTACTCGTCGGGGCTGCGCCTCGCGGAGCTCGCCGGCCTCGACGTCACCGACCTCGACCTCGCCGACCGGACCGTGCGCGTACTCGGCAAGGGCTCGAAGACGCGCGTGCTGCCGGTCGGCGGCAAGGCCGTCGACGGCGCTGCGCACCTGGCTCGGCGAGCGCCGGGCGCTCGCGAAGGACGGGACCGGCGCCCTCTTCGTCGGCAAGAACGGCCGCCGGCTCGGCGCGCGCGCGATCCAGAAGCGCATCGGCCGCTGGGCGGCGGCGAGCGGCCTCAACGTGCCCGTGCACCCGCACCTCCTGCGCCATTCCTTCGCGACGCACCTGCTCGAGTCGAGCCGCGACCTGCGCGGCGTGCAGGAACTCCTGGGACACGCGGACATCAGTACGACGCAGGTCTACACGCACCTTGATTTCGCCCACCTGGCCCGCATCTACGACGAATCCCACCCGCGAGCCAGGAGGCGCAAGTAACTGATCCCATGAGCAATCCACAATTCGACCCGCACGGCACGACGATCCTCTCGGTACGCCGCCGCGGCGCCGTCGCCATGGGCGGCGACGGCCAGGTCACGCGTCGGCAACACGGTCATGAAGGGCAATGCCCGCAAGGTGCGCCGCCTGAACGGCGACAAGGTGCTCGCGGGATTCGCCGGCGGCACGGCCGATGCGTTCACGCTGTTCGAGCGCTTCGAGGGCAAGCTGGAGAAGCACGGCAACCTCACGCGTGCGGCGATCGAGCTCGCCAAAGACTGGCGCACCGACCGCGCGCTGCGGCGCCTCGAGGCCCTGCTGCTGCGTCGCCGACCGGCAGTCGTCCTTCATCATCTCCGGCAACGGCGACGTCATCGAGCCCGAGGACGCCGTGATGGCCGTCGGCTCCGGCGGGCCCTACGCGCTCGCGGCCGCGCGCGCGCTCGCCGCCAACACCGAGCTCTCCGCGCGCGAAGTCGTCGAGCGCTCGCTCGGCATCGCCGCCGACATCTGCATCTACACCAACCGGAACTTCGTCATCGACGAGCTGGCGACGGGTTGAGCATGGAAACCATGACGCCCCGCGAGATCGTCCAGGAACTGGACAAGCACATCGTCGGCCAGACGCGGCCAAGCGCTCGGTCGCGATCGCGCTCCGCAACCGCTGGCGCCGCATGCAGGTCGACGAACCGCTGCGCCAGGAGATCACGCCCAAGAACATCCTCATGATCGGGCCGACCGGCGTCGGCAAGACCGAGATCGCGCGCCGCCTCGCCCGAAGCTCGCGCGCGCGCCCTTCATCAAGGTCGAAGCGACGAAGTTCACCGAGGTCGGCTACGTCGGCCGCGAGGTGGACTCGATCGTGAAGGAGCTGGTGGACGTCGCGGTGAAGCAGACGCGCGAGGAGGAAATGGCGAAGGTCCGCCCGCGCGCGACCGACGCGGCCGAGGAGCGCGATCCTCGACGCGCTGCTGCCGAAGCTCACGAACGGCGACGAGACGCGCCAGAAGTTCCGCAAGATGCTGCGCGAGGGCGCAGCTCGACGAGCGCGAGGTCGAGATCGAGCTGCGCGCGATGCCGGCCGGCCTCGAGATCATGGGCCCGCCCGGCATGGAGGAGATGACCCAGCAGCTCCAGCAGGTGTTCCAGGGCATGGGCGGCGGCCGCACGAAGACGCGCAAGCTGCGGATCCGCGACGCGCTCAAGGCGCTCACGGACGAGGAAGCCGGCAAGCATGGTGAACGAGGAAGAGCTGAAGACGCGCGCGCTCGCGAACGCCGAGCAGAACGGCATCGTCTTCATCGACGAGATCGACAAGATCTGCCGCCGCGCCGAGACCGATGGGCGCGGACGTATCGCGCGAGGGCGTGCAGCGCGACCTGCTGCCGCTGGTCGAGGGCTGCACGGTCAGCACCAAGCACGGCATGGTGAAGACCGACCACGTGCTCTTCATCGCCTCCGGCGCCTTCCACATGGCGAAGCCCTCGGACCTCATCCCGGAGCTGCAGGGCCGCCTGCCGATCCGCGTCGAGCTCGACCCGCTGTCGGTGGACGACTTCGAGCGCATCCTGTCGGAGCCCGATGCCTCGCTGTGCGAGCAGTACACGGCGCTGCTCGGCACCGAGGGCGTCGGCGTGAAGTTCACGAAGGACGGCATCCGCCGCATCGCCGAGATCGCCTGGTCGGTCAACGAGAAGACCGAGAACATCGGCGCGCGCCGCCTGCACACGGTGATGGAGCGCCTGCTCGAACAGGACTCCTTCGACGCCGCGGACCGCAGCGGCACCTCGATCGAGGTGGACGCGGCCTTCGTCGACCGCCATCTCGGCGCGCTCGCGAAGGACGAAGACCTCTCGCGCTACATCCTTATGAACGCGCCCACCGGCATCACGGTCAAGCCGAAGTCCCGCGTCGTCGAGGTCGAATGGCCGGACGGCGCGCGGTACGCCCTGCCCTTCGAGTACCTGCGCGTTTACTCGCCTTCCGCCGAGGTGCGCGGCCACGGCGGCGGCGAAGGCAAGCTCGAACTCGCCAAGGAAAGCGTCAAGATCACGCAGGTCGAGCAGGTCGGCGTCTACGCCGTGCGGCTGCACTTCGACGACGGGCACAACACGGGCCTCTTCACCTGGGCCTACCTGCGCGAGCTCGGCGAGCAATACGACGAGAAGTGGTCGCGATACCTCGAGCGCTGCGAGGCGCTCGGCTACGAGCGCAAGCCGCCCGCCTGACATGGCCTCGAGCCTCCTCCTGCTGCTCGACGACATCGCCACGATCCTCGACGACGTGTCGGTGATGACCAAGAGTCGCGGCGAAGAAGACCGCTGGCGTGCTCGGCGACGACCTTGCGCTGAACGCGGAACAGGTGAGCGGCGTGCGCGCCGACCGCGAGCTGCCGGTGGTCTGGGCGGTGGCGAAAGGCTCGGTGCGCAACAAGCTGATCCTGGTGCCGGCCGCGCTCGCGATCAGCGCATTCCTGCCGTGGGCGGTCACGCCGCTCCTGATGGTCGGCGGACTGTTCCTGTGCTACGAGGGCTTCGAGAAGGTCGCGCACAAGCTGCAGCACGGGAAAACGGAAGACGACGCGCACCACGCTGCGCACCTCGCCGCGCTGGCGCGTTCCCGCGAGGAGCTGCTCGCCGTCGAGAAGGACAAGATCACGGGGCGCGATCCGCACGGATTTCATCCTGTCCGCCGAGATCATCGTCATCGCGCTCGGCACCGTCGCCGACCGTGAACTCGAGGTCCAGATCGGCGTGCTGACCGGCATCGCGGCGCTGATGACGGTGGGCGTCTATGGACTCGTCGCGGGCATCGTCAAGCTCGACGACCTGGCCTGCGCATGAGCCGCATGGCCAATGCGGCGCTCGTAGCGACGGGCCGCGGCATCCTGCGCGCGGCGCCCTGGCTCATGAAGTCGCTGGCAGTCGCGGGCACGGCGGCGATGTTCCTGGTGGGTGGTGGCATCCTCACCCACGGCGTCCACGCGGTCGGCGAATGGATCCGCGACGCGGCCGTCGACGCGGCCGCGCTGCCCGGCGCGGGCACGGTGCTCGGCCCGCTGGTTCCGACTGCTGGTCAATGCCGTCGTCGGCATCGTCGCGGGCGGTCTCGTCGTTCCTGGCGCTGAAACTGTTCCGGCGGCCACGGCGTCCTGACGCAGCACGGCCGAACCCGTAGAATCGGACGGCCGTGAAAACCGTCGACTTCGGCTACGAGCGGGTGACACCCGAGGAAAAGACCACGCGCGTCCGCGGCGTGTTCGATTCCGTTGCCGGCAGCTACGACCTGATGAACGACCTCATGTCCGGCGGCCTGCACCGGCTGTGGAAGCGATTTGCGCTGTCCCAGACCGGCCTCAGGCCGGGACAGCGCGCGCTCGACGTCGCCTCCGGCACCGGGGACCTCGGCGCCGGGCTCGCGCGCCAGGTGGGACCCGACGGCCTCGCCGTGCTGACCGACATCAACCGCGAGATGCTCGCGCGCGGCCGCGACCGCCTGATCGACAAGGGGCTCGGGCGCGCAAGTCTCCTTCGTGATCGCGAATGCCGAGTGCCTGCCCTTCCCGGACCGCAGCTTCGACTGCGTGACGATCGGCTTTGGACTGCGCAACGTCACCGACAAGCCTGCGGCCCTCGCCTCGATGCGGCGCGTGCTGCGGCCGGGTGGTCGCCTGCTCGTGCTCGAGTTCTCGAAGCCGCGCCCGAAGTCCGAGGCCGGCCTACGACGCCTATTCCTTCAACGTGCTGCCGCGCCTCGGCGGCATCGTGGCAGGCGACGCGGCGAGCTATCGCTACCTCGCGGAGTCGATCCGCATGCACCCGGACCAGGAAACGCTGGCGGCGATGATCCGCGAAGCCGGGTTCGACGACTGCCGCTGGAACAACCTCGCGGCCGGGATCGTCGCGCTGCACGTCGGCGTCGTGCACTAGTACCGAATGACGCCCGACCTGCTGCGCCCGCTCGAGGAAATGCTGAACCGCCGCATCGCGGGTTCGAGCCGTGCGCGCGCGATGCTCGACGGTCTCGCCGGGCGCTCGATGGAGCTGCGCTTCGCGGCCACGCCGCTGCGGGTCCGCATGGCTTCCGCATCCGGCGCGCTCACCATCCGGCCTGCGGGCGAGGAACCCGCGGACGCCGTGATCGAGGGCACGCCGCTCTCCTTCCTGCGGCTCGCCACGGGCGATGCGGCGAAGTCCATCCGCACGGGCGGCATGGACGTGCGCGGCGATGCCGAGATCGCCGAGGGTTTCCGCCGGTTGCTCGAGGCCGCGAGGCCGGACTTCGAGGAGGAACTGTCGCGGTTCACGGGCGACGTCGCCGCGCATTACCTCGCGGGCTTCGCGCGCGACGCGGCCAGCTTCGGGAAGCGCGCGGGCGACACGTTTGCGCGCAATGCCGCGGAGTACCTGACCGAAGAGAGCCGCGACCTGCCCGTGCGCCTCGAGGTCGAGGAATTCCTCGAGGACGTGGACCGGATACGCGAGGCGGTAGACCGCCTGGACGCGCGGGTCGCAGCTGCCGAGCGCGCGCGGGGGCCGTCTTGATCTCCCTGCGCGTCGCCGGCCGGCTGCTCACCATCCACCGCGTGCTGGTGCGCTACGGCCTCGACGACTACGTGCGCGCGACCCATCTCTACCGCCCGCTGCGCTTCGTGTTCTGGCTCTCGCCCTGGACCTGGTTCACGCGCCGGCGCGGCACGCGCGGCGAGCGCCTGCGGCGCGCGCTCGAGGACCTCGGGCCGATCTTCGTGAAGTTCGGCCAGGTCGTCTCGACGCGGCGCGACCTGCTGCCAGCCGACATCGCGGATGAGCTCGCGAAACTCCAGGACCGCGTACCTCCCTTCGACGGCGCGCTCGCGAAAGCGCGCATCGAGGCCTCGCTCGGCCGCCCGGTCACGGAGCTGTTCGCGAACTTCGACGCTGCGCCGCTGGCGGCGGCCTCGATCGCGCAGGTGCACGCGGCGACGCTGCCGGACGGGCGCGAGGTCGTCGTCAAGGTACTGCGGCCGGGCATGCGCGAGGCGATCGACCTCGACCTCGAGGTCCTGCACGCGCTCGCGGGCCTCGCCGAGGAGTACTGGCCGGATTCCCGCCGCCTGCGCCCGCGCGAGGTCGTCGTCGAGTACGAGAAGACCATCCTGAACGAGCTCGACCTGATGCGCGAGGCCGGCAATGCCTCGCAGCTCAAGCGCAACTTCGCCGGCAGCGCGAAGCTGCACGTGCCCGAGGTCTACTGGGACCTCTGCCGCCAGGACGTCATGGTGATGGAGCGCATCCACGGCATCCAGATCTCGGAAGTCGGCCGCCTTCGCGAGCTCGGCACCGACATCCAGAAGCTCGCCGAAAACGGCGTCGAGATCTTCTTCACCCAGGTGTTCCGCCACAACTTCTTCCACGCCGACATGCATCCCGGCAACATCTTCGTGGACGTCGCCGACCCGGCCAACCCGCGCTACGCCGCGGTCGACTTCGGCATCATCGGCACGCTCGAGCCGCGCGACCAGCTCTACCTCGCCGGCAACTTCCTCGCCTTCTTCGAGCGCGACTACCGCCGGGTCGCCGTGCTGCACCTCGAGAGCGGCTGGGTGCCCGCCGGCACGCGCGTCGACGAGCTCGAGTCCGCCGTGCGCACCGTCTGCGAGCCGATCTTCGACAAGCCGCTCAAGGACATCTCGTTCGGCATCGTGCTGATGCACCTGTTCGAGGTCGCGCGCCGCTACGAGATGCAGGTCCAGCCCCAGCTGATCCTGCTGCAGAAGACGCTGCTCAACATCGAGGGGCTCGGCCGCGCAGCTCTATCCCGAGCTCGACCTGTGGAAGACGGCGTTGCCGATCCTGCGCGACTGGATGCGCGAGCGCGCGAGCCCGCGCACCGTCATCGGCAGCCTGCGCGAGCACTGGCCCGACATCGCGGAGGCGATCAAGGTGCTGCCGGTGATCGCCCGCCGCGCGATTCGCCGCGCCTACGATGACGAGCTGGTCGTGAAGACGGAATCCGCCTCGCTCGATGCGCTGCGCACGGAGACGCGGAAGCTTCGCCGGCGCAGCGACGCCGTCTATGCCGCCGGCGTGGTGTTCCTCGGCGGCATCGTCTGGATTTCGCTCGGTACGCGGCCCGGCTGGCTCGGCTGGTTGCTCGCCGCGGGCGGTGCCGCGTGGCTCCTGCGCGGGCTCACTCGACGCTGAACGCGACCCGCTTCGGTCCCTTGCCGACCTTGATGCGCGCGACCTCGCGCACCGCCTCGATGTCTATGACCGACACCGAGTCGTCCTTCGGATTCGAGACGTAGGCGAATTTCCCTTCGCGGTCGCATACGACCCAGTTCGGGCTGCCGCCGACCGGGACGACGCCCTTGAGCGTGAAGTCCGGCAGCGAGTAGATCGCCGCGTAATTCGCGACCGTCGCGACGGCCACGAGGTGGCGGCCATCGCGGGTCATCGCGAGACCGTGGTTGTAGGTGTAGGGCCAGGCGCTTGCGCCCTCGAGGTTGGCCAGCCGGGTGGCCAGATTGCCGTCCGCAGGACCGACCGGCTTGTCGAGCGCCGGCAGCTCGACGCGCTTGACGAAAGAGCCGTCCGCGATACGCCGCACTTCGAAGCCATGGAGGCGCGAGAGCTGGTAGTAAAGGAGTCCACGTGGCTCGTCGAGAACGATCGGCCGCACGGACTCGCCGACGTCGAGCGCCATGACGACCTTGCCGGTCGCGGTGTCGTAGACGTAGATCGCGTCGGTCACCATGTTTCCCGCATAGAGGCGGGTGCCGTCCGCAGAGATCTCGGTCGCGTGGTTGCCGATGGTCGCGGGCCACCACTGCTCGATGCTGCCGTCCTCCGCGTTCAGCACGACCATCCAGTGCCGCGTGTAGAGCGGGACGTAGATGCGCTTTCCGTCCGGCGAACGGGAGATGTGGTTGGGCGAGCCGTCGAGCGCGACGGACCAGAGCTGCTTGAAGCTGCGGCTGTCGAAAGCCATGACCTTGCCGCTCTCGTTGTTCTGGTAGCCGAATGGGCTGCGCATGTCGTCCTGTGCCCCGACGTAGAACACGCGCCCGTCGGGCGAGCCCATCACGTCGTCGGTGTGCTCGCCGATGGGGATGTTGCGCACGACCTGGCGCGTCGCCGTGTCGATCACCTGGACGTCCTGGGAATGCGGGCTCTCGACCAGGAGCCAGTTCTTCGCCTCTTCCGCGGATGCGGAATGCGCGCCGAGGAGCTGGAGCAGGCAGGCGGAAGCGACGATCGATTTACGTGGCATGTTGGATCCCAGGCGTTTGACCAGCTGCACGAGGTGATTCACGTCGCTCTCGTCATTTTCGTAGTGCAGGAAGCAGGCGCGCAGCGACACCTGGCCGCGCACGCGTGAAGTCGGCAGGTGCGCCTCGCCGCTCTCGCTGACGGCCTCCGAGATCCGCTCGTTGAGCGCATCGAGCGCGGCGGCGTCAGGTTTCCGGCCCGCCGGCCGGTAGCGGAAGTTCACGACCGACAGCGACGCCGGCGCCAGCAACTCGAGGTCCGGCGCCTCGCGCACGCGCGCCTCCAGGAGCGTGGCGAGCCCGTTGCAGCGCGTCACCAGTTCCGCGAGCCCGTTGCGTCCCAGGCGCGCCAATGCAGCCCAGGTCTTGAGCGCGCGATTGCCGTACGTGAGCTGGAACATGTGCTCGCAGGGCCAGGGCACTTCGCTGTCACCGGCGACGAGGTAATCCGGCGTCAGCGAGAACGCGGCGCGGTGCACGTCCGGGTGCCGGGTCAGCATCGCACCGCAGTCGAGCGGCACCTGCGGCCATTTGTGCGGGTTGAGCGTGAGGGAGTCCGCGCGCGCGATGCCCCTGAACCGGTCCGCGTACGCGGGATCGAGCGCCGCCCAGGCGCCGAACGCGCCGTCCACATGCAGCCAGATGTCGAACCGGGCCGCGACGGCGGCAATCTCGTCCAGCGGGTCGATCGCGCCCGTGTTCGTCGCGCCGCCGCAGGCCACGATCGCGACCGGCAGGTGCCCGGCCTGCAGGTCGCTTTCGATCGCCTGCGCCAGCGCGTCCGGCCTGCATGCGGAAATCCGCGTCGACCGGGATCATCGCGCAGCTGGTTCGTGCCGATGCCGAGCTGCTCGACGCACTTCTGGATCGAGGAATGGCTTTCCTCGCTGGCATAGACCGTCATGCGCTGGCGCCCGCCCTGCAGCCCTTCCGCGCGCAGGTTCCAACCCGCGCGCTCCGCCGCGCGGTGGCGTGCGGCGGTCAGCGCGTTCAGGGTCGCCGCCGACCCGCCGGTCAGCAGCAGGCAGAGGCTCCCTTCCGTGGGGAATCCCACGAGCTCCATGATCCAGCGCCCGACGCTCGACATCAGGAACAGCGCCGAGTGGTCGTAACCATCGAGCCCGGAGTTCATCGTCGTCGCGACCGCGTCGGCGAGGATCGAGATGGGCGCGGGCGGCGAATTGACCCAGCCGTACGACCGGCGGTGCCCGATCGCGATGGGCCAGGGCAGGATCTCGCGGCGCAGGAACTCGAGCATTTCTTCGGGCGCCAGGCCCTGCTCGGGCAAGGGCAGCGACATCAGGCGGCGGCGCAGGTCCTCGGGGACGACGCGGTCGACCGACTGGGACGGCAAGGCGCGCAGGTACTCCGCCAGCATCTCGATGGTGAGTGCACCGAGTCGATCGAAATCCGCCCGGTCTTTGACGAAGGGATGCACGGCGGGGCCATTAATCCGGCAGGCCGGGGGAGTGTCAAGCCCGCGAGCAATGAGATACTGGCGCGCATGAACAAACTTCCTGCCTTCCTGCTCGGACTCGCGTACGCCTTCGCCGGATGCGCCCTCGCCCACGATGCACCCAGCCGACCGGCCGTCGATGCGCCGGAGCTTGCGCAGCTCGGGCCCTTCGGCGTGGGCGTACGGACGATCGACCTCGTGCAGTCGGCGCAGGACGACGTGCTGGCCTTCGATCCGGCGACCGGAATCGTGCCGAAACACGATCGCCCGCTCACGGTCGACCTCTGGTACCCCGCGATTGTCGGCGCGGGCGCCCGGCCCGAGACCTACGCGGGCAGCCTCACGGCCGAGCCGCCGGCGCCCCCGACGCAGTTCACGCGACCCGGCATCGCGGTGCGTGATGCCGAGCGCGCGACGGGCCGTTTCCCGCTCGTCGATCGTCTCGCACGGCTACGACAACGAGTCGGTGCTGCTCAGCTGGCTCACCGAGAACCTCGCCTCGAAGGGCTACGTGGTCGCCGCGATCCGGCATCGCGACCCGCCGATCACGGAGCGCACGAAGTTTCCCGGGCCACTGCTGCGACGTCCCCTCGACATCGCCTTCGTCGCGCAGTCCCTGCAGGGTGCGCTCGCCGAGGCGAACGGCGTCGATGCCTCGCGCATCGCGCTGGTCGGTTATTCGATGGGCGGCTACGGCGTGCTGACGGCGGCGGGCGGCGAGCTCGATCCTGCGAGCCCCGCTGCCAGCCTGGTACCGGGCGGATTGATGAAGGCGTTTGCCCGCGGCGGCGACCGGCGCGATGCCGTGCGCGTCCCCGGCGTGAAGGCCGTGGTCGGCATCGCACCCGCGGGCGGCGCACTGAACGCCTGGGGCGCTGCCGGGCTCGGCCAGATCACCGCACCGCTCCTGCTCATCTCCGGCGATCGTGATGGAACGGTCGACTACAAGTCCGGTGCGCGCGCGTTCTTCGATGCAGCGACGAACAGCAACCGGTACCTGCTGACCTTCCGCGGCGCCGGCCATCGCATCGGGCTCGGCCCGGCGCCGAAGGAGATGCGAAGCCGACTCTGGGACCAGGACTGGTTCGCGGACTCGGTGTGGAGCGCGGATCGCGTGGTCGGCATCAACCTGCACTTCATCACCGCGTTCCTCGACCGCTACGTCAAGGACGATGCGAGCCGCGCGGCCTACCTCGACGGCCTCGTGCCCGATTCTTCACAAGGCGAATGGCCGGCGTCAGTGCCGGGTGGTTACGACGCCTACAGTCCCGGAAAGGACGGGGTCACCGTCTGGAAAGGCTTCCAGCGCGGGCACGCGGAAGGGCTGGAGTTGCAGCACGCAACACCCTAGGCCGGCCGCGGTTCGACCCAGGTCGCGAGCGCGCGCCCGCAGAGCTCGCCGAAACTGTCAAAGATCGCCGTGCCGACGACGTGCTTGCGGCCCTCGTGTTTGAGTGCCCAGCCGATGACAACGCAGGCCATGTCGCGTTGCACACAGCGGTCGATGCGCGCCGCGTAGGTGCCGAGCAGCGGGCCGCGAACGGCCGCGCCGGTCGCGAAGAAGCCCGGGCAGTCGAGCGCAGCCCACATGAACTCGGGCAATACCTTGCCGTCTGCGCCAATCAGCGAGCGGTCCGGGATCCAGGCGGCGGCGACGAGTTCCCTCCCCTCGATCGGCGCGGCAAACACGCGCATGCCGTCACCGCGGCTGCGCGCCGGGCCGCACACAAAACAGTCCGAGTAGGCGTGCTCCTGGAAACCCTCGTAATGTTTCGCGGCCGCAAGCGCCTGTTCGTAGGAAGGCGGACGCGGCACGTCGAGATCGAAAGTCTTCGGCGTCGGCTGTCGCGACGATCTCGTCGCCGTCCTTGAGGACGAGGCCCGAAGTCGCGGGATCGTCCTCGATCGCAAGCGGCGCATCGAGCGGCAGCGGGCGAATGAGGCGCACCTCGACCGGCTTCGCGGCGACGGCCGCAAGCATGCCGCAGGTATAGCCGCCATTGCCGGAAGTCGGCGGGCCGCGGAAGCGGCGATTGATGACGAGGATGCGACTCGCGCCCATGGTGCGCGGCATCGTAGCCCATCGGGGTGGATGCCGGCGCGCACGGCCGCTAAGCTGGCCGCCTCCAATCACCGGCCACGGATGCCTCGATGAAAAAAGCCGCACTTTGCCTCGGCCTCGCCTTCGCCACGACGACGTCGTTCGCCGCCGATTCCGGCGACGGGCTGCGCGAGTTCCTTGCCGGGCGCGCCGCGCGCGACGCCGAGGTCGCACGCTCGATCTGGGAATACGCCGAGGTCGGCTACCAGGAGACGAAGAGCACGGCGCTGCTCCAGCAGGAGCTGACGAAGGCCGGCTTCAAGGTCGAGGCCGGCGTCGCCGGCATCCCGACGGCGTTCGTCGCGACCGCGGGCAGCGGCAAGCCCGTCATCGGCATCCTCGCCGAGTACGACGCGCTCCCGGGCATCAACCAGGACTCGGTACCCGACCGCAAGCCGATCGAGGGCAAGAACGCCGGCCACGCCTGCGGGCATCACCTGTTCGGCACGGCTTCCGTTTCCGCCGGCATCGCGCTCGCGAACTGGCTCAAGAAGAGCGGCACGCCGGGGACGATCCGCGTGTACGGGACGCCCGCCGAGGAAGGCGGCTCCGGCAAGGTGTACATGGTGCGCGCCGGGCTGTTCAACGACGTGGACGCGGTGATGCACTGGCACGCCTCCGACGTGAACTTCGGAGGCATCGACAAGGCGCTGGCCAACAAGTCCGCCAAGTTCCGCTTCCACGGCCTCTCGGCCCACGCCTCCGGCGCGCCGGAGAAGGGCCGCTCGGCGCTCGACGGCGTCGAGGCCATGGACATGATGGCCAACATGATGCGCGAGCACATCCCGTCCGATGCGCGCATGCACTACGTGATCACGAGCGGCGGCTCGGCCCCGAACGTCGTGCCCGACTTCGCCGAGGTCTACTACTACGTGCGCCACATGGATGCGAAAACCGTCGAGTCCATCTTCGACCGGCTGGTCAAGACCTCCGAAGGTGCCGCGCTCGGCACCGGCACGACCGTGGATCACGAGGTCATCGGCGGCACCCACAACCTGCTCGCGAACGACGCGCTCGCGCGCGTGATGAACGAGAAGCTGAACGAAGTTGGCGGCTTCACCTACACGCCCGAGGAACAGGCTCTTCGCCGAGAAGATCTACGCGACGCTGATATCGCCCGCGGACGAGCTCAGCTCGCACGAGGACGTGCAGGCTTATGACTATGAGCGCCCGGGCCTCGGCTCGACCGACGTCGGCGACGTGAGCTGGACCGTGCCGACCGTGGGCCTGCGGACCGCCACCTGGGTGCCGGGCACGTCGGCCCACAGCTGGCAGGCGACCGCGGCCGGCGGCATGACCATCGGCTACAAAGGCATGAACGTCGCTTCGCAAACTCTGGCCCTCGCCGGCCGCGAGCTGTTCACGCGCCCTGATATCCTCGCCAAGGCCAAATCCGAGTTCGACGAGCGTCGCGGCAAGGACTTCCAGTACCGCGCGCTGCTCGGCGATCGCGCGCCGGCCCTCGATTACCGCAAGGGCGTCCCGGGCGGCGGCAAGTAGACCAGGAGACATCACGATGAATCGCTATTCCTTGTTGGTGACGACCCTGCTGTTCGCGGCCCTGCCGCTGCAGGCGGCCGAGATCCCGGACAACATCGCCAAGGCCGTCGCCGCACCCGAGCGCAGCGCGAAGGACCGCGAGCGCGACGCCCACGACAAGCCGGCGGAGTTGCTCACGTTTGCCGGCGTGAAGCCCGGCATGAAGGTCGCCGACTTCTTCGGCGGGGGCGGCTACTGGAGCGAACTCCTCGCGCGCGCGGTCGGTCCGACCGGCAGCGTCACCCTGGTCAACAACCCGGGCTACTACTTCTTCAGCCGGGACGGCCTCAAGGAGCGTTTTGCCGACGGACGCCTGAAGGACATCCGCCAGCGCGTCGTTGAAACCGGCAACCTCGACCTCGGCACCGGCCAGTTCGACCTGATCGTCATCTTCATGGGCTACCACGACCTCTACTGGGTCGACGAAGCAAACGGCTGGCCCAAGATCGACGCCGGCGGTGTCCTCGACCAGCTGAACCGTTCGCTGAAGCCGGGCGGCAAGCTCCTCGTCGTGGACCACGCCGCGAAGGAAGGGACAGGCAGTTCAGCGGCGACTAGCCTGCACCGCATCGACGAGGACTTCACGCGCAAGGACATCGCGAGCCACGGCTTCCTGGTGGAAAAGGCCTGGCCCGGCTATCGCAACTCGACGGACGATCACAGCAAGGAAGTGTTCGACGCATCGATCCGCGGCAAGACGGACCGCTTCACGCACCTCTACCGCCGCCCCTGACGCCTCGCGCTACGCGGCGCGACCTGCATCGACGGTTGCGCCGCCCTGCGGCGCGGACACCGAGGCGATGAACAGGTTGAACAGCTCCGCCTGGGAGGAAACACCCAGCTTGCCGTAGATATTCTCGCGGTGGACCTTGACGGTGCCCGGCGAAATTCCGAGTGCCTGCGAGGTCGACTTGGTGGAGTATCCACGCAGGATGAGCGTGACGACGTCGCGTTCACGCGGCGTCAGCACCTTGCGGCCAAAGTTCGACGCCGCTTGCTGAACCAGTCGACCGAGTTCCAGCGAGCCCTGCGGTGCCGCCTTTTGCCGGACCAGGCTCCAGTGCTTGCAAGCGAGTGCGTACAGCAGGGGCTGCGTCGCCTCCATGTTCCTGACGTCCGCATCGCCGTAGGGCACGCAATGCTCCGACCGTTCGAGGCTGACTGCAAGCGTCACGCCGGCTTCGAGCGGCCACAGGTAGTTGACCTCGTCGCCGATGCGTCCGGCGGCATAATGTGCACGGTGGTATTCGCTCTCGAGGAACCCGTCGGGCGCAATATCGCCCAGCCGGCACACCTCGGGATGATCGAGCGAGCGGCTCATGACGTAGAACGGGTCGAGCAGGTAGTAGCCGGCGACATAAGTCGTGAGGCCGCGCGCGCGCCAGCTGCTGGTGAAGTTGTCGAACAGCATCTCCGGGCTGGCCTGCTCCCGATAGAGCATCACCATCCACCAGTCGAACGCCACCAGGTGCCGTAATGCGTCGACGAGGCATTCCGGAAACTGCGGCGTACCCGCGCTCGTCGCAAGGCGCGGCAACACGTCCTCCATCAATGCCGGCCACGATGGGCCAGCACCGAGGGGATCGTCGAGGACTATGCCTTCCGCCATATTGCCCGCCCGCGTGGTTCGCGAATACTAGCACCCGCTCCAGACCCGGAGTGGCTCGAGGGGCAGCCTTGCGTTTGTCATGACCAGCTTCGCGATCGCAGCGTTGCAGCTAGAGATCTCGCGTGGCGACAACCTGGCATCCCTGCGCTCCGAAATCGAGTCTGCCGTCGCACGCTTCCCGTGGGTGCGAATGGCCGTCCTCGGCGAGCTGTCAGCCTTCGGAACCGGCACTGACCGCGCCGAGCCGATAGCCGGCCCGACCGAGAAGGATTTCTGCCGCATCGCCAAGGCGCTCGGCATATGGCTCGTGCCGGGCTCCTTTTACGTCCACGAAAACGACGTCATCTACAACCTGACGCCCGTCATCAACCCGGCGGGCGAGGTCGTCGCGCGACACCGCAAGATCTTCCCATTCCAGCCGTACGAGACCGGCGTCGCTTCGGGCACCGAGTTCACGATCTTCGACGTCCCGAAGGTAGGCCGGTTCGGCGTCAGCATCTGCTACGACATGTGGTTCCCGGAGACCACGCGGACGCTTGCCGCGATGGGCGCCGAGGTGATCCTTCATCCCTCGATGACCAACACCATCGACCGCGATGTCGAGCTCGCGATCGCGCGCACGAACGCCGCCGTCAACCAATGCTATTTCCTCGACATCAACGTCGCCGGCCGGCTTGGATTCGGCCAGTCCATCGTCTGCGGACCCGGCGGCGAAGTCGTGCACGTCGCTGGCCGCGGCCGCGAAGTCTTTCCGGTCGAGGTCGACCTCGATTACGTGCGCCACGTGCGCCGCCGCGGATGGCATGGCACGACCCAGGTCCTCAAGAGTTTCCGTGATCGCGCCGTCGATTTTCCCGTTTGCGGGGACCGGCGCCTTGTCTCTGATTCGCTCGCGTCGCTGGGCCCATTGCGCATGCCCGAGCGTGAGTAACCCTTGCAGCTGCATGACTGGAGAACCGCCGTGAACAAGCCACCCGCCCTCCGCCGTAACTCGGCCATAGCGCTGGCCGTATCGAGCGTCCTTGCAGGAGGAACGCCAGCCGCGCGCGCACAGGATGCGCCGACTGCCGCACTCGCCGAGGTCGTCGTCACGGCAACGCGCCGGGAGCAGTCGATCCAGGACATCCCGTTCAATATCTCCGCCGTCGGCGGCGAGGCACTCGAAAAGGCGAACATCACCGAGGCAGTCGAGGCGCTGCGCACGATGCCCGGGATCTCCGTCCAGGATCGCGGCCATCGCAATGCGGGCGTGACGAGCAGCATCGTCATCCGGGGCATCAACGTCGATTCCGCCACCAACGGTGACGTGCCGCTTGCCGCACCGGCAACGGTTGCAACCTACGTGGACGACACGCCGCTTTACGGAAACTTCATCCTCAAGGACATCGAGCGCATCGAAGTGCTGCGTGGCCCGCAAGGCACTCTCTACGGTTCGGGTTCCCTCGCCGGCAACGTGCGGTACCTGATGCGGAAGCCGGATCTATCGGGCTTCAGCGGCGAGGCCGCGATCGGCTACGGGCAGACGGATGGCTCCGACGGCTACAACCTGAATCCGGACATCATGCTGAACATGCCGGTCGGCGAGACTTTTGCGATCCGACTGAATGCCGGCATGATCGACAACGACGGCATCGTGGACTACCCGAACGTCTACGAACTGGACGGGAACGGCGACCCGGTGGTCGATGGCGACCTGTTGACGGCCCTGCCCGTCTACAAGAGCGTCAAGGACGTGGACGACGTCGATATCAAGTACGGCCGCGTTTCGGCGCTGTTCGCGCCGAGTGACGCCTTCAGCGCGCAGTTGTCCTACCAGCGCCAGGAGGACGAAGTCGGCGGCCGGCGGCAGGTGACGAACGGAGACAACCTCGTCAATGGCGGCCAGTACGGCGAATACGAATTCGGCGGAATTCAGCTCGAGCCTACGGAGCGCGACGTCGAGCTGGCCGCGCCTCGAACTCGAGTTCGGACTCGGCTTCGCGACGCTGACTTCGAGCACCTCGTACTACGAGCACACCGGCACCGGCATCAGCGACAACTCGGGCGTCTACGCGCGCAACGGCTGGTTCGTCTTCTATGGCAGTTCGCCGCGGCCGATGGCCCAGGCCGAACGGTTCTACGACGACTCCGCGGTCGTCCAGGAGCTGCGCCTCGTCTCGAACGGCGACGGCAGGGTGGACTGGACCGCAGGGTTCTTCTACATGGACCAGGACTATGACCTCGGGCAGAACAGCTACCTGGTCGGGTACATCCCCTACCTCGACGCGCTCAACTGGTACGGCATCGCGCCCTACGAGACGAACCAGGACTTCCTGTTCCGCCGCAACCAGGCGTACGAAGAAATGGCGCTGTTCGGCGAGGTGACGTTCGACGTGACGGACAGCCTGCATCTCACCGTGGGCGGCCGCTACTTCGACAACGAGGTGGACGTCGACGCGGTCGTGGACGTGCCGATCTATGCGGCGTTTGCGCCTCCCGGAACGGCCAGCGAAACGATCGCCGATGACGATTTCCTCGCCAAGGCCAACCTGGCCTGGGACATGGGCGACGATTCGATGGTCTACCTGACTTTCTCGCAGGGCTATCGGCATGCCGGCGCGAACGCGGTGCCGACCACCGGGAAATACGCGGAGAACCCGGATTTCTTCACCTTCGATGCCGACTCCCTGGACAACTACGAACTCGGCTACAAGGGCTCGAACGACCGGCTGACCTGGGCCGTCTCGCTGTACTACGACGACTGGAAGGACCCGCAGCTCAACACCGCCACCTCCAACTGGGGATTCTTCGGGGTGATCAACGGCGAGTCAGCGGAGTCGACGGGACTCGAGGTTGAGTTGTCCGGCTTGCTCGGGGAGCATTTCAGCTACAGCTTCGGCTATACCTATGCGGACAGCCAGCTGACTGCCGACGTCTACCAGCCTGCCGGCAACTTCTACGGCGGGCCGCTCTACACGGATCGTGTCGGCGCGGACGGCGACCGCCTGCCGGGGTCGGCCGAGCATGTCGTCACCGCATCGTTGCGGCACGACATGACGTTCGACAACGGCATCGAACTGACGACCGTGCTTTCCGGCTACTACCAGTCGGAGATCAGCAACAGCCTCGGCGACGACGTGTGCCTCACGGAGTTCAATGCGATCGGCAACTGCTCGGACAGCGCCAATCCGGGGTCGGCTTTCTACGCCCCGCTGTCGGTGTTCAGCCGGAGTTTTGCCGAGGTCGACGGTTTCGACCTCTGGAACCTCAGCATGACCGCCAGCAAGGATGGGTGGACCGGGTCGCTGTACGTCAAGAACCTGCTGAACGAAGAGGGAACCACGGGTGTATTCCCGTTCCTGGTCGGCGGCTCGCAGACCGACCCGACGCAGAATTACTTCGGCAACAACTCGCGCGCCCTGCATCGCGTTGCCGCGGACGATCGGGGTGACGCTGGGCTACCGGTTCTGACACGTTGAAGGCGACGGGCAGCCCCGGCCAGGGCCCGTCGCCACGCCCTGCTAGGATGCGGGGACCGCCGTACATGTCAGGCCCAGTTTCAACCGGCAAGGAGCAGGTCGCCGACGCGATCGTGCGCTGCATCGACGCCAATGATCTGGCGCGCGGCGTGGCGCTCAGTCGCGAATTGAACGCGCGCCATCCGGACTACGCCTACGGCTGGTACCTCGCCAGTTTCCTGGCGAAAAAGGCGCGCGCGCTACGCGGACGCGCTGGAGACGATCGAGCGCGCGCTGCGGCTTTCGCCAATCGACCGCTACCTGCTGCAGCGCGTCAAGTGCCTGTTCGAGATGGGCGACATCGCCAGGGCGCGATTGGCTGCCGCCGAAATGTATGGCAGGGACTTTGACGATCCGCTGCTGCACGCGGAACTCGGCACGCTGCTGCACCAGCTCGGCGACCACGCTGCTGCAGTCGCCCAATACGATCGCGCCCTTCGACTCGATCCACGCAATGCCGGCCATCATTTCAACCGCGCGGCGGTGCTGCGCTACCTCGGCGACGGCGCCGGTGCGGAAGCGGGATTCGACGCCGCGATCGCAATCAACCCGGACGAGTACGAGGCCTACAACGGCCGCGCGCACGTGCGCACGCAGACCCGCGAGCGCAACCACGTGGAAGAGCTGCGCGCGCGCCATCGCGCGCACGCGCGAGCCGGCCGGGCTGGTCCAGCTCCACTACGCGCTCGCCAAGGAGCTCGAGGACCTGGGCGACTATGACGGCGCCTTCGACAGCCTCGCGGCCGGCGCCGGGCTCAAGCGCCGGCAGATGCGGTACAGCGTCGAGACGGACCTTCAGATCATCGCCAGGATCCGCGAAACCTTTGGCAGCCGGATTGTTCGATGGCCGGATTCAGGGCTTCGGGAGCCCCGACCCCATCTTCATCGTCGGCCTGCCGCGCACCGGCACGACCCTCGTCGAGCGCATTCTCGCCAGCCACCCGGCGGTCTTCTCCGCCGGCGAGCTGAATCACTTTTCGCTCGCCCTGATCCCGCTCGTGCAGAAGGCGGCGGGCACCCGGCGCCTCTCGCGGCTCGAATTCGTCGACGCTTCCGCCCGCGTCGACTTTCACGGCGCTCGGCCAGGCCTACGTGGCTGCGACGCGATCGCTCCGGGATGCGCGCCCGCATTTCATCGACAAGCTGCCATTCAATTTCCTGTACGCGGGCCTCATCCACCTGGCGCTGCCGAAGGCGAAGATCGTCAACGTCCAGCGGCATCCCATGGACACTTGCTTCGCCATCTTCAAGCAGCTGTTTCGCGACGCCTACCCCTTCTCCTACGACCTCGACGAACTGGGCCGGTACTACATCGCCTACCACGGCCTGATGCAGCACTGGAACGCCGTGATGCCGGGCGTGATCCACACGATCCGGTACGAGGCGCTCGTTGCCGACCTCGAGACCGAGGCGCGGCGCCTGCTCGAGCACTGCGGGCTGCCCTGGGATGACCAGTGCCTGCGCTTTCACGAAAACCAGCAGGCCTCGACGACGGCCAGCGCCTTGCAGGTTCGCCAGCCCGTGTATGCGGATTCGGTCGGCAAGTGGCATCACTTCGAGCGTCAGCTCGCGCCGCTGCGCCGACTTATCGAAGAGGCCGGGATCGACACGGGGTCACGTGAAGATGAGCTTTGTGCCGGCGATGACCAGCACGACTGCCAGTAGCCTTTTGATCACGGCAGGGTCAAAGCGCCTGCTGCCGAGGTAGGAGCCGATCAGGCCGCCAACTGCTGCGGCGACGAGTAGCGAGACACCGAATTTCGGGAAGGTCTGCGTCGCACTGACATTTCCGAGTAGCCCGGATATCGAGTTCAGCAGGATGAAAAGTGCCGACGTCGCTGAGGCCGTCTTCGTCTTCGCCCAACGCAGGAAGATGAGCAGCGGCGTCAGGAAAATCCCGCCGCCCGTGCCAGTGAGTCCGGACAGCAGTCCAAGTCCCGCTCCTACACCCATCGCGAGCGGCTTCGCGGGCGCATGCGGTTCGCCCTCGGCCGGCGGGCGAACCAGGAACTGCGCGGCAGAGACGAGCAGGACGATTCCCACGATGACCTTGAAGACGTGGGTCGGGAGGTTCAGGTATCCGCCGAGGAATGCGAACGGCACGGACAGCAGCGCGAACGGCCAGAACAGGCTCCACGAGAAATGCCCGGCCCGCCAGAACTGGAAACTGCCGATCGAGGCCACGAGGATGTTGAGCGCCAGCGCGATCGGCTTGATCTCGGCCGGCGCCAGGCTGAGGAGCGTCATCACCGCGATGTAGCCCGAAGCGCCCGCGTGCCCGACCGAGGAATACAGCAGCGCGATGACAAAGACGCCCGCGGTCAGAAAAACCAGCGTTTCAACGGCCATGACGGTCAGGCCCTCGTGTATTCCGAATACCGATAGTACTTCGGCCGGGAGTCGAGCCGGACGTGGAGCCAGGCCACGCCGTGGCCCGCGGTGCTGAGCCACGTCGGATCGGTACTGATGCGCGCCTCCATCGCTTCACCGACGGCCTGCCACAACGCGTCCTGCCGCGCGGGCGATGCGGTCGCCGTGAAGCTCGCGAGGTGTGCGAAGTCGCCCTGGTGCTCGGGACAAGGCGCGACAAGCATCGCGTCCCCGCCCAGGTTTTCGAACGATGCGACGCTGCAACCGGGCCGGAAATGCTCTGCAAAGTCTGCGGGGTCCTGCGGCATTCTTGCCAGCGACGGGCTCGAGACGAATACGCATTCGAACGGCCGGGAACGATTCAAATCGCTTACCGGTGGGCACTCCCAGCAATAAGCGTCGAATGCAACGGCTCCCAGGCTTGCGACCCAGAACGCTCGAAAAACAACATCCGACTGCCAGGCTCTCCAGACCTCTTCAAAGGTCAGCTTGCGACCGGCCTTTGCCACGCCACGCCAGCATTGCGTGCCGCGATCCAATTCCACGCTGTCGAGGCTCCACATGAGGACTCAGGAGTGCAGGAAAGCAGCGAGCAACTTCGGTCCATCCGGCGTCAGGATGCTCTCGGGATGGAACTGCACGCCGTCGAGCGCGAGCGTCTTGTGCCGCACGCCCATGACTTCGCCCTCCGCGGTCCAGGACGTGATCTCGAAAGCCTCCGGAACCGTGTCGCGTTTCGCAATGAGCGAATGATAGCGGCCGGCTGCAAACGGATTCGGCAGGCCCGCATACAGTCCCCGGCCTTCGTGCATCACCTGCGACGCTTTGCCGTGCATCAGCCGCTCCGCGCGCACGATGGCGCCACCATAAACCTCGACCAGCGCCTGATGCCCGAGGCAGACGCCGAGCACCGGAATGCGGCCAGCGAACGCCCGGATCATGTCCTCCGAGATCCCCGCCTCCGACGGCACGCCCGGGCCCGGTGAAACACACAGGTGCGTGGGCTCGATCGCGCGCGCCGCCTCAACCGTAATCTCGTCGTTCCGGTGCACGCGCACGTCCGCGCCGAGCACGAGGAAGGCCTGCACCAGGTTGTAGGTGAAGGAATCGTAGTTGTCGATGAGGAGCAATCGCGGGCGCATGAGCCTCGGGTGCCTGGAAAAGGACTAGAACGAGTACGAAGCCCCGAGCCCGAGTCGCCGGATGCGCACCGGTCCCACGCTGTCAGTGCCATCGATGCTGTCGCCACCGTGAAGGCCCTCGACATGGTGATACTCCATGCGTAGCGCCCAGTTTTCCGACATTCGATATGCCGCTCCGATCCCGTAGACCGGCACGTCATCGCTGACTTCAGAAAACAAGGATTGACCCGGTAAGACCGCGAACGAAAGCGGTTCGATGTCCTGCTCGGCATGCAGTACGCCAACACGCACGAAAGCCTCGAAGCGCTCGCCAAGCGGAATCGACGCCAACCAGCTTAGTGACACTCCTGCAGCCCCGAAGTAAACATCGTTCTCGAAATTGGGTGGCGCATCCGGGATGATGGGTGTGAGGTCATAGATCTGATGGACGATCATGGAGCCGTAATCGGTATAGGCAAGCTCGATCGCCAGAAAACGATTGATGCGATAGCCGGCATGTATGCCCCAGCTGGCATCCGTTCCGCTCACGCTCGCGGTTTCAGGAAAGACCCTCACAACGGACTCCGGCGTGCCGGCCAGGAGGCCATGGCTGCGGCCTGAGCCGGCGTCGATTGCAGCGAGGTCGGCGCCGAGATAAAAACCGCGCCCCGGCTCGTCAGCGGCGGCCGTCGCGACGACCAGAAACGCCAACACGACGACTCGCCGAATCACGATTCCGGTCCGGACAATGGAAGTTTGAGGTAGCTGCGGCCATTCGACTCCGCGGGCGGCGGACGGCCGCCGCGGATGTTGAACTGCACTGCCGGGTAGATCAGCGCCGGCATCTCGAGCGTCGCGTCGCGCTTCCTGCGCATCGTCGTGAACTCCGCCTCGGTGGTCGCATCCTTGACGTGGATGTTCCCCTCGCGCTCGGCTGCGATCGTCGTCTCGCAGCGCGCCTCGCGACCGCCGGGTTTGTAGTCGTGGCAGACGAAGACTCGCGTCTCGCCCGGCAGCTCGTACAGGCGGCGGATCGACGCGTACAGAAGGGCGGCGTCGCCGCCGGGAAAGTCGCAGCGTGCGGTGCCGCTGTCCGGCATGAAGATCGAGTCGCCGACGAATACGGCGTCTCCGACCAGGTAGCTCAGGCTGTCGCTGGTATGTCCCGGTGTCGCGATCGCGCGCGCGGACAGCGCGCCGATCGAAACCGCTTCGCCGTCCGCGAGCAGGCGGTCGAACTGCCGTCCGTCCACCGGAAACGCGGGCTCGAGGTTCAGGATGTCCCGGAAAGCTCTCTGCACCTCGCGGATCCCCTGCCCGATTGCGATCTTCCCGCCGATGGCGGCCTGCAGCCACGGCGCGGCGCTGAGGTGATCGGCGTGCGCGTGGGTCTCGAGTATCCATTCGTTGGTGAGGCCGTGGTCGCGGACGAAATCCGCGAGCACGCCCGCGCTCGCTGCCGAGGCGCGGCCCGATTTCGGGTCGAAATCCAGCACCGGGTCGATCACCGCGCTGCGGCTCGAGCCCGGGTCGACGACGACATAGCTCCAGGTACCGGTGGGCTCGTGCCGGAACGGATGGACTTCGGGTCTCATGGGAACGGCCAAAGTAGCATGGAACATCCCTGCGTATAATCGCGCCGTGGCGGACTTCGAAAAACTGGGCGCGTTCTACCTCGGCCGCGGCTACGACGCCGCCAAGGACGCGCTCGCCGCCGAGCCGCTGATGTACGACTCGCGGGATCTCACCACCCACGCGGTCTGCGTCGGCATGACCGGCAGCGGCAAGACGGGGCTGTGCATCTCGCTCCTCGAGGAGGCGGCGCTCGACGGCATCCCGGCGCTGGTGATCGACCCGAAGGGCGACATCGCGAACCTGATGCTGACATTTCCCGGGCCTCAGCGCCGCCGAGTTCCAGCCGTGGATCGACCCGGCCGAGGCGGCGCGCAAGGGCACGACGGCCGAGGCACTCGCTGCAAAGACCGCCGAGACCTGGAAGAACGGGCTCGCCGAATGGGGCGAGGACGGCGACCGCATCCGCCGCTTCCGCGAGTCCGTCGACATTGCGATCTACACGCCGGGCAGCACGGCCGGGCTGCCGCTCTCGATCCTGCGCTCGTTCGCGCCGCCGCCCGAGGGCAGCGACGCCGGCGCGACGCGCGATCGAATCTCCGCGGCAGTCGCGGGCCTGCTCGGGCTGGTCGGCATTGCCGCCGACCCGCTCAAGAGCCGCGAGCACATCCTGCTCTCCGCGATCGTCGACGCGGCCTGGAGCCGCGGCCAGGCGCTCGACCTCGCGGGCCTGATCGGCGCCATACAGAAGCCGCCGTTCGACAAGGTCGGCGTGTTCGACGTCGAGACCTTCTATCCCGCCAAGGACCGGCTCGAGCTGGCGATGGCGGTGAACAACCTGCTCGCCTCGCCCGGCTTCGGCGTCTGGCTCGAGGGCGAAGCGCTCGACATCCAGCGCCTGCTGTTCACGCCCGAGGGCAAGCCGCGCATCTCCGTGATCTCGATCGCGCATCTCTCCGATGCGGAGCGCATGTTCGTCGTGACGCTGGTCGCCAACGAACTGGTCGCCTGGATGCGTCGCCAGCCCGGCACGGCGTCACTTCGCGCGATCTTCTACATGGACGAGATCTTCGGCTACTTCCCGCCGACGGCCATGCCGCCCTCGAAGCTGCCGATGCTGACGCTCATGAAACAGGCGCGCGCGTTCGGCCTCGGCACGGTCTTCGCCACCCAGAACCCGGTCGACCTCGACTACAAGGGCCTGTCGAACGCCGGCACCTGGTTCATCGGTCGCCTGCAGACGGAGCGCGACCGCGAGCGCGTCATCGACGGGCTGCTGTCCGCGCAAGCCGGCAGCGGATTCGACCGCGGCGAGCTCGTGAAGCTGATGGCAGGCATCGCACCGCGCGTGTTCCTGATGCGCAACGTCAACGACGACGCGCCCGAGCTGTTCCGCACCCGGTGGGCACTTTCCTGGCTGCGCGGCCCGCTGACGCTCCCGGAGATCACGCGACTCATGGCGGGCCGCAAGGCCGCCGAGCCGGCAAGACCCGCCGTTGCGACGGCACCAGCGGCGAAAGCGTCCGTGCGTCCGGCACTTCCTGCGGGAATCGAGGAGATCTTCCTCGCCGCGAAGCCCGGCAGCGGCGACCTTGTCTACCGCCCGCGCATCGCGGCCACCGCCGAGCTCCACTATGCCGACAAGCCGGCCGGCGTCGACAGCTGGACGCGCGGCGCCTGGCTCGCGCCGCTCGCCGATGGCAACGGTGCGCCCGACTGGTCCGAGGCGGCTGCCGTCGCGAGCCTCGAGTCCGTGACGACGCAGGCGCCGCTCGACGGCGGGACGTTCGCGGAGGTGCCGGCGTCGGCACTCGCGGCGAAGAGCTATGGCGAATGGAGCAAGGCCCTCGCCGCGCACCTGTACCAGAACGGCGCGGCGGAACTCCTCGCCGCGAAGACGCCGAAGCTCACTTCGAACCCGGGTGAAAGCGAGGGCGATTTCCGCACCCGCCTGGCGCAGTCCCTGCGCGAGCACCGCGACCGCGAAGTCGCGAAGCTACGCGAGAAGCACGCCGCGAAGCTCAAATCGCTCGAGGACCGGCTGCGACGCGCGACCGACAAGGTCGAGCGCGAGAAGTCGCAGTACACCCAGCGCAAGCTCGACACCGCGATCTCGATCGGCACCTCGGTGCTCGGCGCGATTTTCGGCGGCCGCAGCACGGCGACCACCCGCGCCGGATCGGCCGCCCGTTCCGCGGGGCGCGTGTTCAGCGAGCGGGGCGACGTCGAGCGCGCGGGCGAGAGCCTCGAATCGCTCGGCGCGGAACGCGACGAGCTCCTGAAGCGCATCGAGCAGGAGGCCGGCGCGCTCACGGCGAGCCTCGACCCGGCGAGCGTCGCCCTCGAGAAGATCCGCATTGCGCCGCGCAAGTCCGACATCGCCATCGGCCGCATCGTCCTCGCCTGGGAACCGTGGCGCGCCGGTCCCGACGGCTTCCCGCGCCCGGCTTCAACGTTGTGATGCCGGCGTTCGCGACACGCTCGCTGCGGAACGGCCTCGCAATTGCCGCGTTCCTCGCAGTCCTGCTGGCCTGCAGCCCGCCCGACGCGCCGCCGCTCGGCATCTATCGCGCCGTGGTCTCGACCGACGGCGGCGACCTCCCTTTCGGGCTCGAGCTCGTAAACGAGGACGGCGGCCTCGTCGCCTACCTGGTGAACGGACCCGAGCGCGTGCGCGCGACGGGCGTGCGGCTCGAGGGCGGGACGCTCGCGATCCAGATGCCGGGCTACCAGAATCGGATCGAGGCGACGTTCAAGGACGGCCGCTTCGAGGGCACGCTCAGCATCCTGCGCCCGCGTGGCGTGATCCGCGAGCTGCGCCTGGTCGCCGTGCCCGGCGAGATCCTGGCGCTTCTTTCCGAAACCCGACGCGGCGCCGCTCGATTTCTCCGGGCGCTGGGCGCTGACGTTCCGCGATGCGGATGGCAGCGAAAGCGCCGGCATCGCGGAGTTCGCGCAGGAGGGACACATCGTCACCGGCACGGTCCTGCGCCAGAGCGGCGACGACCGCTACCTCGCCGGCGAGGCGCGGGGCGACACGCTGTTCCTCTCGCGCTTCGATGGCGGCACCGCTTACCTCTACCTCGCGACGCCTCGGCAGCGACGGCGTGCTCGCGGGCGAGCAGTTCACCGGCGGCGGCTCGCAGGAATCGTTCAGCGGCCGGCGCGACCCGACCGCGAAGCTCGACAACCCGGCCGAGCGCACGGCGCTCAAGCCCGGCGTCGACCGGCTCGAATTCAGCTTCCCGGACGTCGACGGCAACCTGCAGCGCTACCCCGACGATCGCCACACGGGGAAGGTCGTGCTGGTCACCGTCGGCGGCAGCTGGTGCCCGAACTGCCACGACGAAGCGGCGTTCCTGAAGGAACTCCTCGCGAGCCGCGAAGGGCGCGGCCTCGAGGTCATCCAGCTGATGTTCGAGCGCACCACCGACTTCGCGGGTTCAGTCCAAGGCCGCGCGGGACTTTGCGGAAAAGTTCGGCATCGACTACCCGGTGCTGGTCGCCGGGACCGTCACCGACGACGACGTGCTGAAGAAGCTGCCGCAAGTCGCGGCATTCAAGGCTTACCCGACGCTCTTCGTCATCGACCGCAAGGGGATCGTGCGCACGATCCACACCGGGCTTCGCGGGACCGGCGACCGGCAGCCATCACGAAGAGCAGAATCGCGAGCTCACGGCGCTCGTCGACTCGCTGCTCGCTGAACAGGGCTAGCATGCCTTCCTTCGATGTCGTCTCCGAGATCGATTCACATGAGCTGGCGAACGCGGTCGACCAGGCAAATCGCGAAGTGTCCCAGCGATTCGACTTCAAGGACACCGGCGCCAACTTCGAGCTTGGGGACCACCTCGTCACTCTGCATGCGCAGGTCGACTTCCAGCTCAAGCAGATGCTCGACATCCTGAAGCTGAAGCTCGCCAAGCGTGGCATCGACGTCGTGTGCCTCGAGCCCGGTGAGCCGCAGATCGCGCTGAATGCCGCGAAGCAGCCCCTGGTGCTGCGACACGGCATCGACACCGACAGCGGCCGCAAGCTCCAGCGGCTGATCAAGGACTCGAAGCTGAAGGTGCAGGCTTCGATCCAGGGCGATCAGTTACGCGTGACCGGCAAGCAGCGCGATGACCTGCAGGCGACCATGGCCCTGATCCGCAAGGCCGGCCTCGACAGGCCGCTGCAGTTCAAGAATTTTCGCGACTGATCGCTCGATGCGTGCGGTGTTCCTGGACTTCGGCACGGTCAGCAACGGCGACCTCGACCCCGGCCCGCTCGAACGCGCCCTCCCCGGCATCGTGATCCACGACCGGTCCGCGCAGGCGGACGTGCCGGGCCGCATCGCGGGATGCGAAGCCGTCCTCGCCAACAAGTCCGTGATCGACGGCGCGACGATTCGCGCCAACCCGACGCTGCGGCTGGTCGCGCTCACCGCGACCGGCGTCGACAATGTCGATCTCGCCGTCGCGCGTGAAGCCGGAGTTGCAGTCTGCAACCTGCGCGACTACTGCACCGCCTCGGTCGCGCAGCACGTGTTCGCGCTGCTGCTCGTTCTTGACCCATCGGATCGCGGACTACGACGCGCTGGTTGCGGGCGGACGCTGGCAGGCGGCGGGCCAGTTCTCGGTGTTCCCGTATCCGATCCGCGAACTGCAGGGGCGCGTGTTCGGCATCGTCGGTCACGGCACGCTCGGCAAGGCCGTGGCCGCACTGGCGCGCGCCTTCGGCATGCGGGTCGAGATCGCGAACCGGCCCGGCGGCGCGCCGGCGCCCGGCCGCCGCGACCTCGACGACCTCCTGCCCGAGCTCGACGTGCTCTCGCTTCACTGCCCGCTCACCGACGCAACGCGCGGGCTCATGAGTCGCGAGCGTCTCGCGCGCATGAAGCCGGACGCCGTGCTCATCAATACCGCGCGCGGCGCGCTGATCGACACGCAGCGCGCTCGCCGATGCGCTCAAGTCCGGCAAGCTCGGCGGCGCCGGCATCGACGTGCTCGAGCGCGAGCCGCCGCCGTCCGACCACCCGCTGCTCGATCCGTCGATCCCGAACCTCATCGTCACGCCGCATGTCGCCTGGGCCGCACGCGAAGCCCGCCAGCGGTGCCTCGACGAGCTCGCGCTGAACGTTCTCTCGTTCCTCTCCGGCGGGCGTCGCAACCGAGTCGACTGACGCTGCGCTGTCTCGCTGTGCTCGCGCTGCGCGCGTCGGCCGGGTTCCGCTCGCTCGCGCCGGAACTTTATGCGCTCGCTCGCGCACCCGCCCGCCACTCCGCAGCGACGGCACGTGCGGCACTGGCGGCGGTCGCCGGCGCCAGGGACGGCCGGGTCCCGAGCGAGCGCATAAAGTTCCGGCGCGAGCGAGGGAACCCGGCCGGCCCGTAGACCAGTGCGACGCGATCGGAAATGGACATATGTACAGTTATTGACACTGTGTCAAATTACCGGGTTAGTGTGCGCGAATGTCCTATGTCGCTGTCCGCCGCGAAGAAGAGAAAGAGCGCCGCCGCGCCGAAATGGTCGACGCGGCCGAAGAGCTGTACGCGAAGGTCGGCTGGGACGCCGTCACCATGGACCGCGTCGCCCGGAGCGCGCGCCTCTCGCGCGCCCTCCTCTACGTCTACTTCCGCGACAAGAACGACCTCCTGCACGCGATCACCGAGCGCGCGCTGATCGAGCTGCGCAAGCGCTTCGTCGCGGCGGCGGGCACGCATGCGACGGGCATCGACCAGGTGCAGGCGATCGGCCGCGCCTACGTGCTGTTTCAGCAGGAAAAGCCCTATCGCTTCGATGCCTGCACGCCGCTTCCACGCGCACCAGGCCGAGGGCCAGCCGGCCGAGGACGCCTGCGCCGCCGCGGGCGATGCCGTCATCGCCGTCATCGTCAAGGCGCTCATGCAGGGCCAGGCCGACGGCACGATCCGCAAGGACATCGGCAACCCGGTGCAGGTCTGCGTGATGCTCTGGGCGTTCACGCACGGCCTGATCCAGATCGCGACGCAACAAGACGGTCGAGATCGCGCGCCAGGGTGTCGACATCCCGCAGCTCATGGAAGGCTCGTTCGCGCATGCTCCGTTACATGCTCGCCGCGAAACCCGGCGCCTGATTTTTTTGGCCCGTGAATTGACACATGTCTAACGACTCGACAATTGCCCAATTCCGCGCCTTGCGCTGCTCGCGGTCGCGATCCTGCTGCACGGCGCGCGCGCGCAGGAAGTGCCCGACGTCGAGCGCGTCACGCGACGCGCTGGTCGGCGAGGCGCTCGCAGTCGAATCTCGGCCTCGACCAGGCCGAGGCGAACGTGGACCAGCGTCTCGCGATCCTCGACCAGGCGCGCGCCGAGTACCTGCCGCAGATCGACCTGCAGCTGCGCTACTCCGAAGCGATGGCGGCCGCACGATCGAGGTGCCCGCGCTCGACCTGACTTTCCAGTTCCTGCGCGATCGCGAGCAGGACTCGTTATCTGCGGCTCACGCAGCCGATCTACGACGCGCGCCTCGCGGCCGAGAAGCGCGGCGCGGCGCATGTCTACGACGCCTCGCGCCACGGGCTCGACGCGTATCGGCTGCGTCTCGCCCGCGACGTGCGCCAGGCCTACTACCGCTGGCTCACCGCGCGCGAGTCGATCGGCGTGCTCGAGGCGACCGCCGAACTCGCCAACGAGAACGAGCGCGTCAACGACAGCCTCTATCGCAACGGCAAGGTGACGCGCGACCTGCTGCTGCGCGCCGAGGCCGAGCACCTCGAGATCACGCAACAGACTCCTGCGGGCGCGCGCGGCCGAGGACCTCGCACGGCGCTACCTGAACCTGCTCTGCAACGCACCGCTCGAGCGCGAGCCCGAGGCGGTCCCGGTGAGCGACGCCGACCTGCCGCGCCTTGCGATGCGCATGCCGCGCGACGCGCGGCGCCGCGCTCGAGGAACTGCGCCGTCGGCCGTCGCGCGGAGCTGCGCGAGCTCGATTCCGGGATCGCGGCCGCGGGCGAAGCCGAGCAGCGCCGCGCGCGCCGCCTTCAAGCCGCAGCTCGCCTTCGCCGTCGACGCCGGCACCCAGGGCGAGGAATGGGACTACAGCGTACGAGGACTCCTACGTCCTCGCGTCCTTCATCGTGCGCTTCAACCTCTTCAACGGCGGCGGCGACCGCGCCGCGATCCGGCAGGCGCGCGCCCAGAGCGCCGGGACTCACCGCCGGGCGCGCGCTGGCGGAACAGCAGATCCGCATCGAGGTCCAGGAGGCGATCACCGACCTCGAGGTCGCCGAGGCCTCGCTCGAGACCGCGCGCCGTCGCGTCGAGGCGGCCGAAGCGGCCTACGCCATCGTCGCGAAGAAGCGCGACCTCGGCCAGGTGTCGTCGGCGGAATACCTCGATGCACAGCGCGCGCTGACGCAGGCGCGCCTGAACGGAAACGTCACGCGCTTCCAGGCGCTCGGAGCGCTGGCGCAGGTCGAGTACGCGATCGGAGGCATGGAGCAGCCATGAAGCACGGGAAATTTCGAGTTGCCATCGCCGCCGCGCTCGCCCTCGCCGGCTGCGGCAACGGCGCGGACACCGGCGGCCGCGCAAGGGCGCGGCGCCGGTGCGCGTCGCGGTCGTCGAAGAGGCGCCGGCCACCGAGTCGCTGCGCGCGATCGGCGTGCTGGCGCCGGCCGACGAAGTGCGCCTCGCGTTCAAGACCGGCGGCGTGATCCAGCACGATCGCCGTCGAACAGGGCGCGCCGTGATCAGCAAAGGACAGCTCCTCGCGACGCTCGCGCGACGACGAAGTCGCCGCCGCGGTGACGCAGGCCCGCGCCGTCGCCGAGCAGGCGACGCGCGACCTCGAACGCGGCAAGTGCGCTGCTCGCCGACGAGGTCGCGACGCGCGAGCAGGTCGAGGACCTCGCGACGGCGAATGCGGTCGCGCAGGCGCAGCTGCGCTCCGCACTCTTCAACGCCCGCCATGCGCGCATCGAGGCGCCGGCCGACGGCGTCGTGCTGCGCAAGCTCGCCGAGCCGGACGAACAGGTGGCCGCCGGCCAGCCCGTGCTCGTGGTCGGCAACACCTCCGGCGGCTGGATCGTGCGCGCCTCGCTCGCCGACCGCGACATCGTGCGCGTGCAGCGCGGGCGACGCCGCCGAAGTCACGCTCGACGCCTATCCCGGCCGGCGCTTCGCCGCCAAGGTTGTCGAGATCGCGGCCGCCGCCGATCCCGAGACCGGCACCTACGAGATGAAGGTCTCGGTCGATCCGGCGCGGTGCCCGCTTCGTGCAGGGCCTGGTCGCCAAGGTCGCGATCGCCGATCCCGACGCCGAGAGCGTCGACCGTCGTGCCCGTCACTTCGCTGCTCGAGGCCGACGGCGAGCCTCGCCACCGTCTTCGTCGTCGCCAAGGGCGGCGTCGCCCGCAAGGTCTCGGTGCGCACCGGACGTCTGCTCGGCGAACGGATCGAGGTCATCGCCGGACTCGCCCTCGGCGACCAGGTCGTGACAGAGGGCGCCGCCTGGCTCGACGACAACGATCGCGGTCCGCGTGCTCGGCGGCGCCTGAGGCGCTCGCGATGAGCCTCTGGTCGTTTTCGGTCAAGCGCTGGCAGTTCACGCTGGTCGTGTTCGCGCTCCTGATCGCGACCGGCCTGTGGGCGCTGTCGGCGATCCCGCGCGCCGAGGACCCGTCGCTCAAGTTCCCGGGCTCGCTGATCGTCGTCCAGTACCCGGGCGCGGACCCGGAGGACGTCGAACGGCTCGTCGTCGACCCGATCGAGGACGCACTCGTCCGAGCTCGAGGACATCAAGCGCCTCAACAGCACGGCGCTCGACGGCCTCGCGCTGATCGAGATCGAGTTCATCTACGGCACCGACCCCGACCGCAAGTACGACGAGGTCGTGCGCGAGATCAACGTCGTGCGGCCCTCGCTGCCCGCCGACGTGTTCTCGCTCGACATCCGCCAGTTCACGCCGGGCACGGTCAACATCGTCCAGATGGCGCTCGTGAGCGACGACGCGCCGACTGGCGCGAGCTCGCCAAGCAGGCGGAGAACCTCGAAGAACTGATCGAGACCGCGCCCGGCGTGCGCCGCGCCGAGACCTGGGCCTACCCCGAACCCGAGGTTCGCGTCGCCATCGACCTCGAGCGCCTCGCCGCGCGCGCGCGTCACGCTCGGCCAGGTGATCGCCGCCGTCCAGGGCGAGAACGCGAGCATCCCGGGCGGCGCCGTCGACGTGGGCCTGCGCCGCTACAACCTGAAGACCTCGGGCAGCTACGAATCGCTCGACGAGATCGGCGAACACGGTGGTCAGCGCGCGCGGCGAGCGCGTCGTGCGGCTGCGCGACCTCGCCGACGTCGGCTGGAGCGCCGAGGAAGAGCGCTACCTCGGCCGCTTCAACGGCAAGCGCGCCGTGTTCGTCACGGCGAGCATGAAGGACAACCAGAACGTCTTCGACGTGCGCAACGCCATCTACGAGCGCCTGCCGCAGTTCGAGACGGGCCTTGCCCGCCGCACATCCGGCTCGAGCGCGGATTCGACCAGTCGCAGAACGTCGACCGCCGCCTGTCGCGCCTCCAGTTCGACTTCACGATCGCGATCGCGCTCGTCGCCCTGACCCTGCTGCCGCTCGGGCTGCGCGCCGCCGGCATCGTGATGATCTCGATCCCGCTCTCGCTCGCGATCGGGCTCGCCGCGCTCTACCTGGTCGGCTTCTCGCTGAACCAGCTCTCGATCGCGGGCTTCGTGGTCGCGCTCGGCCTCCTGGTCGACGACTCGATCGTCGTCGTCGAGAACATCGCGCGGCACGTGCGCCAGGGCATGTCGCGGCGCGAGGCGGCGATCGCGGCCACCGACCAGATCTGGCTCGCGGTGCTCGGCTGCACGGCGACGCTGCTGCTCGCCTTCGTGCCGCTCCTGTTCCTGCCCGAGGGCGCCGGCGACTTCATCCGCTCGCTGCCGGCCGCCGTGCTGTTCACGATCATGGCGTCGTTCTTCGTGTCGCTCTCGATCATCCCCTTCCTCGCGAGCCGGCTGCTGCGCGGCGGCGACGCCGCGCGACGCCGCGGCAGCCCTGGCTCGCGGCGCCGCTACGCCGTGTCCGCGCGATCGTCGACCGCCCGGACGAGGTCGCGGACCGGCTGCTCGGCGGCGCTGATGGGCGGCATCCACCGCATCTACGGCCCGGCGCTTGCGCTGGGGGCTCGCGCGGCCGCGACGCACGCTCGCGGCGGCGCTCGGCGTCTTCGTGCTCTCGCTCGCGCTGGTGCCGGCGATCGGCTTCAGCCTGTTCCCGACCGCGGACATCCCGCAGTTCCGCGTGCAGCATCGAGGCGCCGGACGGCGCGAGCCTCGCGGAGACGGACCGTGCGCTGCGTTTCGTCGAGGAGACGCTCGCGGCGACGCCGGGAATCCACTGGTGGTTCTCGAACCTCGGCCAGGACAACCCGCGCATCTACTACAACGTGCTGTCGCGCAATGCCGCCGCGAACATCGGCCGAGGTCTTCGGCGAGATCGAGGACTACGAGCCGGCGCGAGACCAACCGGATGCTCGACGGCCTGCGCGACGACTTTCGAGGACTATCCCGGCGCGCGCATCAGCGTGCACCAGTTCGAGAACGGCCCGCCGGTCGCGGCGCCGATCGAGATCCGCGTGATCGGCCCGGACATCGAGACGCTGCGCCTGCTCGCGGGCGAGGTCGAGAAGCTGATCGCGCGGCGATCCCCGGCACGCGCGACGTCATGAACGCGGTGCGCCTGCAGCGCACCGACCTCGACCTCAACATCGACACCGAGAAGGCCGCGCTGTTCGGCGTGCCAGGCGGTCGAGGCCGATCGCACCGTGCGGCTCGCGGTCGCGGGCCTCGCCGCCGGCAGCTTCCGCGAGCCGGACGGCGACGAGTACGACATCACGCTGCGCCTGCCGATCGAGGGCCGGCCGACGCTCGACCTGCTGCGATCGATCCAGGTTTCGTCGGCGACCGGCGAGCAGGTACCGCTCGCGCAGATCACCGACCCTGCGTTCACAGACCGCCGCGCCGCTCATCCAGCGCTACAACCGCGAGCGCGCCGTCACCGTCACCGCCTGGCCCGCGACCGGCTATGCGACCGACGAGCTGACGCGCAAGGTGATCGCCGGCCTCGATGGCGATCGCCTGGCCGCCCGGCTACCGCTACGTCGCGGCCGGCGAAGTCGAGGCGCGCAGCGAGAGCTTCTCGGGCCTCGGCGTCGCGATGCTGGTCGCGGTGTTCGGCATCCTCGCCGTGCTGGTGCTCGAGTTCGGCAGCTTCCGCTCGATGCTGATCGTGTTCGGCGTCGTCCCGCTCGGCATCACCGGCGCGCTCGCGGGCTTGTTCCTGACGGGCTACACGCTGTCGTTCACGTCGATGATCGGCATGATCGCCCTGGTCGGCATCGAGATCAAGAACTCGATCCTGCTCGTCGACTTCACCAACCAGCTGCGCGCCGAGGGCATGCCGCTCGACGACGCGATCGCCGAAGCGGGCGAAGTGCGCTTCCTGCCGATCCTGCTGACGTCGCTGACGGCGATCGGCGGCCTGATGCCGCTCGCGGTCCAGGGCTCCGGGCTCTACTCCCCGCTCGCGATCGTGATCATCGGCGGGCTGATCAGCTCGACGCTGCTCGCGCGGCTCGTGACGCCGGTGATGTACAAGCTGCTGCGCCGGCCGTCGAAATACCTATTGCGCCTGCGGCGGGCGGCGGGTGGCCAGCCAGGACCGCGCCAGCAGTACGGTCATGACCGCGTGCAGCACGACCACCGGCCACAGAAGCACTCCCTTGGCGCTTCCTGCCAGCCCGACGTATACGAGGAACACGGTGATCGCGGCGGAATAGACCAGCATCGCGAACATCGGTGTCCCGGGCCAGCAGGCGATCCCAGTGCGACGAGCGCAAGGCCGGTCACTCGCGCCACGATGATGGCCAGGCCGCTCAACTCCTCGCCGAGCAAGAGGTGACCGACCAGCGCAGGAGCAAGAATCAGTGCCGCGCCGGTTGCCATCTCGGCGACCGCCGCGACGAGCAGCACTGTTCATTCATCGCATAGATCCCCCGTTCCTGGGCACTGGCAGCCTGAACCACATCAATGGTGCGTCGCGGCGACGCTTCAGTCGAGGTATTTCCAGGTCTTTGCCCCGTCGAACCGGCGCACGCGTGACTTCGCGATGACGGCGGGATCGAAATTGCGCGCGTTGATCCCCATCGGGCTGTCCGCCGTCCCCTTCGTCCGCTCGTGAAGGAGCGTGCATCCGCATTGCCGGCAACGGATGTAGCGGATCATCCGGTCACCCCAGGCGTACGTCTCCACGTCGCGCCTCCGGTATTTCAGGCGCACCGAACCCGCCTTGTAGTAGGCCCAGAGACCGCCATAACGCCGGCAGATCGAGCAATTGCAGTCGAGCAGCACGCGCGGCGCGCGCGGGACCTCGAGCCGCACCGTTCCGCAGTGGCACGAGGCCTCGATCATGCGTGCAGCCTTGCGATCAACCGGTAAACGGCGATCAGCGTGCCGGCCGCGAGCAGCCCCAGGAACGCCGCGAGCACTTTCAGGAAAGTGCCGCGCAGGCGCGCCGCATCGCCGAGCAACACGGGCGTGTCGCGAACCACCTTCGCGCCCGGCGCCGGAAAACGGCCCGCGCGGCCGACGCGCGCGCCATACAGCCACAACCAGACGGACAGCAAGGCGACCGGCAGCATGGCGGCCCAGCTTCCCAGGATGAGCGCTCGTTCGAGCGACTCGCGCATGTGCTCCGGATCCGTGCCCGGCAGCCGCGACAGCCACTCCTGCAGGGCGAAGAACGCGGCCCACCCGGCGACGGCGATCGCCCCGGCCGCGATGAGTGCACGCCTGCGGGTGGCGGGGTCCGCCGGCTGGATCTCAGGCATGGCTGTCGCCGCGCGCCGGCACGGAATCGAGCTTCGTGTAGTGATCCACGACGATCGTCGTCACGACGTCCGAGCCGACGTTGACCATCGTGCGCGTCATGTCGAGCAGCCGCTCGACGCCGAGGATGATGCCGATGCCTTCCGGCGGGATGCCGAAGGCCGCGAGCAGCCCCGCGACCAGCGGCAGCGCGCCGCCCGGGATCGCGGACACCGCGACCGCCGAGAGCACCGCGAGCAGCACCAGCGTCACCTGCTGCGCGAAGCCGAGCTCGATGCCGAAGACCTGGGCGACGAACAGCACGACGCAGCCCTCGAACAGGGCCGTGCCCGACATGTTCATGGTCGTGCCGAGCGGCAGCACGAAGCCGGCGACCGGCGCGCGCACGCCGAGGTCCTCGCGCGCCACCGCGAGCGCCGTCGGCAGCGAGGCCGCGCTCGAGCTGGTCGAGAACGCGGTCACGAGCACCGGCCGCATCAGCTTGAAGGTCTCGAGCGGGTTGCGTCGCGCGAGCAAGCGCAGCCACACCGACATGGTCCCGAACAGGTGCAGCAGCATCATCGGAGATGCAGCCGGCGACGAACAGCCGAGCGCGATGACGATGTCCCAGCCGATCTTCACCACGACGCTGTAGATCATGGCCGGCACGGCATAGGGCGCGAGCCGCAGCGCGAAGTGCACGATGCCGGTCATGAGGTCGTTGACGAGGCTGAGGCCGGAGCGCAGCTGGTCGCGCCGGTCGTCGCGCAGCTTCACCGCCGCGGCGCCGACGAGGATCGCGAACAGGATCAGCGGCAGCACGTCGCCGAGGCGATTGCGGTCGTTGCCGACGAAGGCGCCGAACAGGTTCCGCGGCATGAACATCTCGACGATCGCCATCGGCGTCACGTCCGGCGTGTCCGCGCGCTTCGCGACGTGCTGCTGCGGCATCGCCGCCGTACTCCTCGAGCAGCTGCGCCCGGGACTCGGGCGCCAACGCCGAGCCGGGCTCGATCACGTTCATCATGACGAGGCCGAGCGTCACCGCGATCGCCATGTTCAGGAAGAACAGCAGGAAGGTGCGCACCGCGAGCGGCCCGAGCGTCGACAGCCGGTCGAGCTGGGCGACGCCCATCGCGAGCGAGGCGAAGACGAGCGGGATGACCACGAAGAACAGCATCCGCAGGAAGACCTGCCCGATCGGGTCGAGCACCAGCGTCGCGAACCCGCGGGCCGCGTCGAGGAAACCCGGCGAGGCCTCGCCGATCAGGAGCGTCGCGCCGCCGGCCGCGGCGCCGATCGAGCAGCCCGACCAGGATGCGATTGGCGAGCCGGGCGCTGGTTTCTGCCGTCATGATCGTCGCTCCCCGGCACCGGCCGGCGCCCGCAATGGTAACCTCGGCGGGCGTCATGCGGCTCGCAGTCTTGATCGCGGCGATGATCCTCGCGGGTTGCACGGCGGTCGGGCCGGCTGCCGAACAGCTCTACCCGGCGCATGCGACCATCGACTCGAGCGCGTGCCGGTCATCCTGATCCCGGGCCTGCTCGGCTCGCGCCTGGCGCGCGCCGCAGACGGCGTCGAGCTCTGGCCCGGCAGCACGCGCAAGCTGCTGACGAGCGACTACGCGGACCTCGCGCTGCGCATCGACCCGGTGACGCTCGAGCCGCTGGACGACGGCCTGGTGCCGAGCGGCATCTTCGAGGGCGCGGCCGGCAAGGACTTCTACCGGCGGCTCGTGCGCGAGCTGCGCGAGGCCGGCGGCTACCAGGTCATGAGTCCGGGCCGCCCGGTGGTGGAGCAGCAGGCGCGCCTCTACGTCTTCACCTACGACTGGCGCCAGGACCTCGTGAAGACCGTCGGCAAGCTCGACGAGCTGATCGAGCAGATCCGCCGCGACTACCGCGATCCGCACCTGCGCGTCGACGTCGTCGCGCACAGCATGGGCGGGGTCATCGTGCGCTACTTCGAGCGCTACGGCACCGTGGACGTGCTGGACGGCAACTCCTTCCCGGTCACCGGCCTCGGCCGCTCGAAGCTCCGGCGCGTCGTGCTGCTCGGCACGCCGAACCAGGGCACGGTGACCGCCGTGCACAAGTTCCTGAACGGCTACCGCGTCGGGATCTCCGCGCTGCCGACCGAGGGCGTCGCGACCATGCCCTCCACGTTCCAGCTGTTCCCGCATCCGCTCGTGGACTGGGTCGTCAACATCAACGGCAAGCCGCTCGACTTCGACATCTTCGACGTGGAGCTCTGGCGCCGCTACGAATGGTCGATCTTCGACCACCGCATCCAGCGCCGCATGGACGGCCACCGCGACGTGTGGCCGCAGCAGGACGTGTTCGAGCGCTGGTTCGAGAAGCGGCTCGACGCGCGGTCGCCGCTTCACCTGGTCGCTGATGGTGCCGGCCGGCGACGTGCCGCTGATCGAAGCCGCTGCTGCTCGGCAGCGACTGCGTGCCGACGCCGCGGCGGCTCGTGTTCGAGAACGTCGCCGGCGATTCGATCGCGCGGCTGCGCCCGGAGCAGATCCTGCGTGCCGTCGCCGGGCGTCGACTACGAGACGCTGATGTTCGCGCCGGGAGACGGCAGCGTCACCCTCTCCTCGCTGCTGTCGCGCCAGGACATGAGCCGGGAAGTGCCGCAGTACGAGCAGGAGGGCTCGAACCGGACGCGAACTGATCGTCTGCGCACGGCACGACGCGCTGACCAGCGACGACGACCTGCTCGACGCGCTGATCGAGTACCTGCTGGCGCCGGAGCCTCAGCCGGCGCCCGGAGGCGCCCGCGACGTAAGCGCAGTAGTCGCAGCCTCGAGTCCGGGCGCGGGCGCCGCCGCCTGGCCGACCATGGCGACGGCGCGCCGGAAGGCCTCGAGTACCCAGGCATCGTCGCCGTCGTAGGGCACGAGCGCGGTCCTGAAGCAGAGCTTGTCGCCGAACTGCCCCGCTTGCGCGTCGCCGTTCGTGTACACGAACCAGCCGCGGTCGCTGACCTCGAGACCCTGCTGCCGGACCAGGAACTGGTAGACGTCCATCTGGCGGCGGTAGGACGGATACAGGGTGCCGTGGTCGGCATCTCGCCGCGCGAGGTCGCCTTGTAGTCGACCACCATCAGTTCGCCGGAGCGCGCCTGCCAGAGGTCGTCGACCGCGCCGAACAGGGTCCAGCCCGTCTCGGCGTCCTTCCAGCGCACGCCGGTGAAGTTGTGGCGCCAGCGGTCGAGGTCGGCATGCGGGAACGGCACGGCATCGAGCCCGGCGGAGGCGAACAGCGGGTGCGGCTCGCCGGCCGCCCGGTAACGGTCGAATTCCGGCCTTCATGAGCGCATCCACGGCATTGTTGAGCGTGAACGGCGGCCCGCTCGGCCGGGGGATGGCGCGCGCGACGTCGAGGTAGAAGCAGCGCGGGCACTCGGTGAAGAGCTCGATCTTCGACCGGCTGAGTTGTTTGCGCTGCAAAGAACGGCTGGCCATGGGACTCCTTTGCGGGAATTCTAGCGCCGCGACCAACCGAGCTTGCAGCACGATGGAACGCCAGAAGTCCGCGCCTGTCCGAGCCTAAGATCAATGGCTGGGCGCCCGTCGCTCGGGCCCCGGGGGAGAAGATTCATGAAGCGCTTTGCCGCCCTGCTGTCATTCCTCGTCCTCCCGTTCGCGGAGGCCACGGAAACCGCCCCGATCGGCTTCGACTCCGCGGTCCAGCAACTGCGGTCCGCGGTCGGCCTGTGGGACGTCGAGACCACGCAATACGCCGACGACGGCGCCGTCGCACGCGTCGCCTGCGGCACCTACCGGTTCGACTGGGTCGTCCCCGACCGCGTGCTGGCCGGCCGCTCGGACATCCCGGACTGGAAGCAGGCCTCGGGCCTCCTCTTCTACGTGAACGAGCGCCGCTCGGCGATCGAGATGGCCTCGGTCGGGACCGACGGCGAACTGAAGGTCATGCGCGTCACGCGCTTCAACGTCAGCCCGGACCGGCTCGAGGCGCGCATGGAAGTGAGCACCGACGGCGGCAACAGCTGGAAGCCGGGCCATCACCAGGTGTTCAGGCGCGCGGCGCCGGGCAGCACCACCTCAGCCGGCGGGCTCAGGTACCGGCGGCGACCGCAGCCGTACGTACCGCTCACGTAGCACGCCGACGTAGGCGCGCGTGAAGCGCGCGGCGTCCTCGCGGGTGAGGTGCGACATCTCCGGCAGGTCGAGTCCCTGCATCTCCGGGATAGTCCTGAAGTGGATGCCGAAGGTGCCGGCCTCGCGCAGGAGCCGGTCCCAGGACGTGGCCCGCGGCAGCGTTCGTCTCCTCGCGGTCGTAGTAGGCGCCCGATGACGGCGGCGCGAATGAAGACGACCTCGCCACCGCGCGCGCGGATCTTCGCCGACGAGCATCGCGCACGCCTGCGCAGATCTTGCGCGATCAGCGCCTCCGGCGGCGGCGGCCGCGTCCCCCGACAACCAGACTTCGATCGCGTGTTCGCGCAGGCGCGAGTCCGTCTCGATCTTGCGCCACAGCACCGTACTGGCGGTCCTCGTAGGTCTCCGACAGCTTCCAGGGCCGGAGGTACGGACCGCCGACATTCCGCCCCGGTTCGGCAGCGTCAAGCTCGATCGATGAACGTCGTGAGCGAGTATTCGTCATCGAGGAACGCGAAGTAGCGCGACAGGAACTGTCCGATGCGGTGGCCCGCGCGCCGGGCGGGCCCTTCGTCGGCCCAGTAGTCCAGCACGCCCTCGAAGACTCGGGATTGGCCGCACCTTCGCGGAAGAACTGCCTCGGCGTCAGGTCGATCACGCACGAGCCCGGCGAAACCGGTGTTGTCCGCGATGTCGTCGAGGAATGGCTGCGCCGCTCGACGCCCGCCAGCGCGAGCTGCAACGGGCGGCGGCCCGTCATTTCCTGCCAGACGTCGAGGTTCGTGTCGAACAGGATGCGCGAGCCGCCGATGATCACGACGCCGTCGTGTTCGCCGGAGTCCACCTTGCGGCGCTCGACGGCCCAGCTCGACTTGCTGTCGTCGAGGTCCCCGGCGACGAGGCCGAGGTCCCGCATGCGCCATTCCCAGGCCGCGGTCGCCGCGACCACGAGCGCCAGCACCAGCCAGGCGATCGCGGAAAGGCGCGTCGCGGGTATCTCCCGCTCCGTCACGACGTCCTGTTCGTGCACTGTGGTCATGGCATGTCCATCAGAACTGGAAGTAGATGAAGGCTTCGCCCGAACCCTGGGCGACGATCACGGCGAAGCAGCATCGCGGCGGCCACGACGCCGGTGAGCCACCACGGTGCGCGCGCGACCACGGCTTCCAGCGTGACGTTTCGCATCCAGCCACTGGACGACGAGGATGCCGCGTGACGATGGCGGCGACCTTGATCATGTAGATGGTCGGCAGCACCGGGTCCGCGTCCGGGGCGAAGCCGAACATGCCGGCGAGGATCCGCGCCGCGCCGTCGAATGTCGCGGAACGGAAGAACACCCAGGTGATGTTGACGAGGACATAGGTGAGCAGCGCGAGCGCGAGGCGGTTCCAGGCGCCTGCCGGATCGCCCGCCACGCCGGTCCGCGAGCGGACCCAGCGCTCGACCGCGAGGTACAGGCCGTGCAGGCCGCCCCAGACGACGAAGGTCCAGTTCGCGCCGTGCCAGAGGCCGCCGAGCAGCATCGTCAGCATCAGGTTGACGTAGGTGCGGACCTCGGCCGCCGCGATTGCCGCCGAGCGGGACGTACAGGTAGTCGCGCAGCCAGGTCGAGAGCGAGATGTGCCAGCGCCGCCAGAAATCGGAGAAGCCGATCGCCGCGTACGGCATGCGGAAGTTGTCGGGCAGCGCGAAGCCGAGGCACAGCGAGGCGCCGATCGCGGCCGTCGAGTAGCCGGCGAAGTCGCAGAAGATCTGGCCCGAGAAGGCGAGCGTGCCGAGCCAGGCGTCGGCGGAGCCGACCGGTCCTGGCGCGCCGAACACCGCGTCGGCGGCGCTCGCGAGGCCGGCATCGGCGATCACGACCTTCTCGAACAGGCCGAGGATCAGCAGCGCCGAGGCCCCAGAGGATCTGGTCGCGCGTCGCCTGCCGCGGCGCCTCGAACTGCGGCACGAGCTGCGTCGGGCGCACGATCGGGCCGGCGACCAGGTGCGGGAAGAAGGTGACGAACAGCGCGTAGTCGAGGAACTTCGGGATCGGCTTGGCCGCGCCCGAGGTAGACGTCGAGCGTGTAGGACAGCGTGACGAACGTGTAGAACGAGATGCCGACCGGCAGCACGATGTCCCAGGCCGGCGGCGACGTAGGCGATGCCGAACGATGCCATCAGCGCCTGCCAGTTCTGCAGCAGGAACTCGCCGTACTTGAAGAAGCCGATGAAGCCGATGTTCACGGCGACCGATATCACGAGCCAGGACCGGCGCACGGCACGGCTCTTGTCGCGCGACGCGTAGATGCCGCGCGCGATGAACCAGTCGACGATGGTCGAGCCCCACAGCAGCAGGACGAAGGGCGGGTTCCACGCCGCGTAGAACACGTAGCTCGCGATCAGCAGGTTGAACTTCTTCGTGGTCCACGAGAACGGCATCCGGTGGAGCGCGAACACGATCGCGAAGAACACCAGGAAAGTCAGCGAGTTGAAGACCACGGGCGCGCCCTTCTTATGCTTCTGCGGCGTTCCTCGGCGCGTATACTACCCCGCCCAATAACGAACCGGGGAGACCCCATGTCCACACGCACATTGTTCGCGATGACCCTTGTCGCAGCGCTTCTTGCGACCGGCTGCGCCAAGAAGGAAGAACCCAAGGCCGAAGCAGCCGCCGAGCCCGCGACGCCGGCCATCGACCTGGCCGCCGAAGAGCAGGCTGTCCGCAACCGCTCGGGCGAGTGGATGAACTACGCCAACTCCAGGGACGCGGTCTCGATTGCCACCAAGATTTTCGCGGCCGATGGCGTGCTGATCGCCGACGAGAAGGCGCACAAGGGCACGGCGGCCATCCAGGCTGCCATGGAAGCGGATGCGAAGGACGCACCGGATGGCGTCGTCAGCTGGACCTCGGACCAGGTGCGCGTCGCCAGCTCCGGCGACCTGGCATTCGAGACGGGCAGTTTCAACTTCGATCCGGACGGCGACGGCAAGAAGCCGGCGATCCAGGGCTCGTTCGCGACGACCTGGGCGAAGGCCGACGGCGAATGGCGCGTGCTGTCGGATGCGGGCGGGGAGAACGTCGCAGCCGCGACGCCCTGATCGGGCGGCGACCACGACTTGAGGCCTGACGGCTCTGTCGGATCGCCCGGGCTGCGTCGCGGCCTCGGGCGATTCGACGTCGTCGCGCTCTGCGTCAATTCGATCGTCGGGGCCGGCGTGTTCGCGCTGCCGGGCACGCTCGCGCTGGACGCGGGCAAGTACAGCCTCGCCGTCATCCTCGTCGCCTTCGCGGTCGTCGGACTGCTCGCGCTGTCCATGGCCGAGGTGGCGAGCCGCTTCGACAAGACGGGCGGGCCGCAGGTCTACGCACTGCACACGTTCGGGCCCGTCGCCGGCTTCACCGTCGGCTGGCTGTTCACGGTCTCGAGGCTGGCATCGTATCGCGTTGATCGCGCCAGGTCATGCTCGACTACGCCGGCGCGCTCTGGCCGCTCCTCGCCGAGCCATGGCCCCGCGCCGTCGTGATCACGCTTTACACGCTGTCCCTGGCCGTCATCAACGTGCGCGGTGTCACCCGGGGCGCCTGGGTCGGAAACCTGCTCACGATCGCGAAGATGCTGCCGCTCGGCCTGATCGCCCTCGCCGGGCTCTGGTTCGCCGGCTGGAACGACCTGCCCGTGACCGAGCCGCGCGAGCCGGACGGGCTCATGGATGCGCTGCTGCTCGCCCTTTTCGCCTGCGTCGGCTTCGACGTCGCCGCAGTCGTCGCCGGCGAGATGCGCGATCCGCGCCGCGACCTGCCGGTCAGCATCCTCGGCGGGCTTGCAATTTCCTGCCTGCTCTACCTGCTGCTGATGATCGCCTGCTACGGCGTGCTGCCCGACACGGCCGCCTCGAAGCTGCCCCTGACCGACGTCGCCTCCGCCTTCATCGGTCCCGTGGGCGGGACGCTGATGGCGATCGCGGCGGTCATTTCGACCGCGGGCGGAAACTCCGTGCAGATGCTGGTCTCGCCGCGCGGCATCTTCGCCCTCGCCGAGGCCGGCGACCTGCCGCGGCCTCTCGCCGCGGTGCACGCGGCCTGGCGCACGCCCTACGCCGCCATCGCCGTCTACGCGACGCTCGCCTGGCTGCTCGCCATCACGGGCACGTTCAAGTACGTCCTCACGATCTTCGTGGTTTCGCGCATGCTCGCCTACGGTTCGACCGCCGCCGCCCTCATCGTGCTGCGTCGCCGCGAGGGCGTCGCGCCGGTCCACATCCGCGGCGGCGTCGTCATCTCGGTACTTGCGCTCGCCGCCTGCGTCGCGCTGCTCGCCACGGTTTCGCGGGAGGCCGTGCGCGATGTCTTCATCGTGCTGGTCATCGGCTTCGCGATCCGCGGCTTCGTGCGCTGGCGCGCCGCCGGGAGTAGAGTCGGGACCGGAGGAAAAACACGATGAAACGACGCGAATTCGTCGGGGCGGGCCTTGCGCTCGCGTCGGCCTGGCCGTTCAGGGGCTGGTCGGCCGTGCTGAAGAATGTCGGCGACGTGGCTGCGAAGTCGCTCGATGGCGCCGACATCTCATTGCGCGGCTCGTCGATCGAAGCCCTGGCCGCCAGCCTCCGTGGCGACGTGCTGCTCCCCGGCAATCCGGATTACGAGCGGACGCGGCGCGTCTGGAACGGGATGTTCGACAAGCATCCCGCACTGATTGCCCGTTGCACCGGGGCGAGCGACGTCCGCCACGCCGTCGATTTCGCGCGCGAACACCGGCTGCTGACCGCGATCCGCGCCGGCGGCCACAGCGTGTCCGGCAAGTCCACCTGCGACGGCGGGCTCGTGATCGACCTGCAGCAGATGCAGGGCGTGCGCGTCGATCCGGAACTCCGGCGCGCCTATCTCGAATCCGGCTCGCTGCTGGGCCAGCTCGATCATGAGAGCACGGCCTTCGGGCTCGCGACCACGGCCGGCACGTTTTCCGATACCGGCGCCGCCGGACTGACGCTGAGCGGCGGCTTCGGCAGGCTCGGCCGGCGTTTCGGGCTCGCCTGCGACAATGTCGAAGCCTTCGATGTCGTGACCGCGGATGGTCATTTCCTGCGCGCGAGCGATGACGAGAACTCGGATCTCTTCTGGGGCCTGCGCGGCGGCGGCGGCAACTTCGGCGTCGTGACGGCCATCGAGTACCGGCTGCACCCCATGAACCCGGTCGTGCTCGGCGGATACGTCGACTGGCCCTGGGACCAGGCGCGCGATGCCGCCCGCTTCTATCGCGACATCGCGGGGGACGCTCCGGAAACGGTCAATCTCATCCCTGCCTGGTACTGGAGCGAGGGCAAGCCGTACTTCGGTGTCAGCGTCTGCTGGTCCGGCGACCATGCCGAAGGCGAGGAATGGCTGAAGCCGCTGCGCGCCTTCGGCAAGCCCACGAATCAGCGGATCGAGCCCACGCCCTATGTCGCGATCCAGTCGAAGGACGACGCGTCCGCTCCCCACGGCATCCGCAGCTACGCGAAGAACGGGTTTCTCGGCAGCCTCACGGACGGCGGCATCGACTTGATCATGGACGTGCTGTCACGCACGCCCGGCCTGTACGACATCTTCTGCGACCATTGCGGCGGGGCGTACTCGCGCGTGGCCGTCGATGCGACGGCATTTCCGCGCCGCGACATGCAGTTCGTGCTCGCCATCTGGAGCGGCTGGCCGACGTCGGACGGCGTCGACGAGAAAGTGGCCAAGATGCGTGCCGCCTGGAAGGAGCTCGAGCCGCTGACGCAGGGTTTCTACACCAACTACACCGGCAGCGAGATCGTGACGGCCGGGCAACGGGAGAACTTCGGGCCTAATTTCGAGCGCCTCGTCGCGCTGAAGGCCAAGTACGACCCGATGAACCTGTTCCGCCTCAACGCCAACGTGCCGCCCAAGGCCTGAGCGCGCTCAGTCGGGCCAGGCCCGGTCCTCGAGCTGGCAGCGCGCGGCCGCGTGCGCGGTTGCGTCGATCTTCGAGCGGTTCTCCGAGACCGTGGTTTCCAGCGCCGTGCCCTGCGCGAGCGCAGAGGCACGTTCGATCTGCCGGCGCGATTCGTCGAGGCATCCGGCCTCGAGCAGCAGCTCGGCGAGGTTGTTGCGCGCTGCGGCATTGGAAGGATCCAGCATGATCACGCGCGACCAGGCATCGGCCGCGGCGGCCCGGTCGCCGTCCGCGTAGGCGACGTTGCCGCGGCCGAGCCAGGCGTGCGGCTCCCGCGGCCAGCGCCTGATCGCAGCTTCGTATGCGGCGGCTGCGGCCGACCGCTGCCCTGCGGCCTCGAGGCCGGCGGCCGCGGCCACGAATCGTTCCGGCTCCGCGTGATCCGGGACCTGGTCTGGCCGCAAGGTCGTCATCGCAAAGCGCCCGCCGCGGTGCCAGGTGCCCGCGAATCGTTGCCACTTCATCTCGAGGCGCCGCTCGCGCCCGGAACGCAGCAGGGCGACGTTGCGGTCCGCGTCGTAGCCGATGAGGACCGCGTAGTGCCACCGCGGGAGTTTCGTAGCGCCCAGGTTCTGCAGCACGAGCACGGGCCGGCCGGCCTCCAGCTCCTCCACCATCTCGTCGGCCGTGCTCGCGAGGACGTAGGGCAGCCGGCCGTGCCGGCGCGCGGCGCCGACGAGCTCGAGGGAAAGGCTTCCGTGCCGCTCCGGGATGTAGACCTCGGGCGCAAGTGATTCAGGTGCGACGTCGACGCCGCTCGCGACGAGCAGCGTCGCGAGCGCGGCGGGGCCGCACTGGTAGTCGTCCTGCGGGAAGTACGGCGTCGAGTCGAGTTCGATTGCGCGCGGTGCGGTCGGGGGAAGGCCGTCGGCGAGCGGCGGCGAAGTCGCGCAGCCGGTCAAGGCGACTGCAAGCGTCGCGATGACCGGCGCGCTGCGGATCACGTCTTCTTGAAGATGTCGATGACGCCGACGAGCTCGAGGATGATCAGGACCACGAACACGATGCCGATCACGGCCAGCGCATCGCCGCCGGCCGGCACCTCGCCGATCTGGCCTGCGAGCGTCGCGACTTCCGCATTTGAAAGCGCGTCGAGTCGTCCCTCGACCGAGGCAGGATCCACACCCATTCGTTCGAGTTCGGCGCGGACATCCGCACGGGCGAGCGTGGCGTCAACCACTGCGCGCGCGTTGCTGTCCTGGCTGGCGATCGCCTCGGCCGTGCCGACGACGCCCGCCGAGGCGGGGGCCTGCATGCCGAGGGAGATGAGGCTCGCGCTCAGCACTGCAACGCAGGCGCGGCGAAACCGTTCGATACGCATCCGAGACCTCCGGTAAGACGGGTTACCGGGCCCAAAATAGCACGGGGCACCCCGCATCCCTGCGAGGTGCCCCACAAAACCGCCATTCCCTGGCTAGAACCCGTAGGTGAAGTCGATCTTTGTTGTCAGTCCTACAGTCTGGGTCAGGACATCCACGCCGCCCTGCTCGATCACGATGTCCTCGTCGAGCAGGTTCTGCAGCCGGAGCTTCAAGGCCAGCTTCTCGGTCGGGTGGAAGCTGTAGATGAGGTCCAACGAGTTGAAGGGCTGTTCCTTGGCATCGTCCGCGCCGAACCGGCCGGCGAAGAAGATCCGCTCGCTGTACATGTTGTAGGCGAGCGCAGCGCTGTGCCGCGTGTCCGGCGAGTCGTAGCCGAGCTGGAAGTTCACGACGACGTCCGAATGCTGGGTCATCGGCCGCTTGTTGTTGGTCAGGTCCGGCGCTGTGTCGCCGATGATGATCTCGGAATCGCTGAGCGTGAGGTTGCCGGCCACGAAGAACGAGTCCGTCCAGCCGCCCCCGCTCAGGAAGCCGAGGCCTTTCAGGCCCTCGAACTCGACGCCGTAGATCTCGGCGGACTCCGCGTTGATGAACGACAGCACGATGTCGTCGTCGGTGCCGGCCTCCTCGACCGTCTCGATGGGGTCCTCGATGTCCTTGTAGAACAGCGACAGCGTCAGGTTGTCGCCGCCTTCGAAGAACCACTCGGCGCGCAGGTCGTAGTTCGTCAGGTTCGAGTCGGTCAGCGCAGGGTTGCCCTGGATGCGCGCCTCGGTCAGCGGGTCGATGTAGGTCGCGTCCGAGATCTCGCGCAGGTCCGGCCGCGCGACCGTCTCGCTGTAGCCGAATCGCAGCTGGAAATCCTCGGCCCAGAAGTCGGGCTGCATCCAGGTCAGCGCCAGCGACGGGTAGTACTCGTCGTCGACTGTCGCGTAATCGTCGAGTTCATCGTCCGGGATCGAGATGATGCCGATGTCCGGGTCGAACTCGAGCGGATTGATCGGCACTGCGAGGCGTTCGAAGTCCTCCCAGCGCACGCCCGCCGTGACGCGAAAGCGGTCATTGAACGTCGCGTCGACCTTGCCCCACAGGGCATCGACGGTCTCGCCGGCAAGGTAACTCTCGGTGCCGATACCGCCGATCGTCAGCGCATAGCCGTTGAGCGGGTCCAGGATCGCCTCGTCCGTGAGGACCTCGCCCGGCGTGCCGAGCAGCGCCCCCGCCGGCGCGCTGGTCGTGCCGAACTGCAGCTGGTTCTGCAGGTAGCCGCGGCCTTTCTCGTAGTAGTCGAAGCCGCCGCTGACCTCGATCAAGTTCGAGCCCGGCCGGAACGGCAGCATCAACTGGCCTCCGTAGCTCGTGGCCGAGTCTTCCAGGTCGGTAAATCGATACTCGGCGGACGAGATCGAGGATCTCAGGGAAGTGCTGATCAGCTCGCCCGTGACGGGATCGACCGTATCCAGCGCGGCGAACCGCATCTCGCTCGGGATGTCGGTGTTCGCCGTGGCGTCCGAGTAATACCACTCGATCCTGGCGTCCCTGGCGAAACCGAGCCAGTCGCCGACCAGGTCCAGAGTGGCGTCGCCGATCGTGTGCGTGCCGCGGAACTGGAGCAGCTCCAGCTCGCGCTCCTCGTAGCGGATCCGGTAGTTCCGGATCCCGAGCCCGGACGACTCCGCGAAGTTCGTGTTGTGTCCCACGGTCAGCGAGGCTTCGTCCTCGGTATTGCGCAGGTACAATCCGGTTACCTCGACGCGGTGCTCCTCCGCGAAATCGATGCCGAGCCCGAGCGCGCCGGTCAGCACGACCTGGTTGGTGGTGCGCAACTGCTCGTCGAAATCGATGTCGGGGTTGGTCACCGAACGGATCGTGCGTTCGCGGTTGCGCCAGGAGTTCGAATAGTCGCCGAGCCCCATCACGCCGACCTTCCATTGTTCGCCATCGCCGAGGTACCAGCTGTTGCCGGCCGACAGCTCGGCCGACATGTCCGGGTCCACCGACTTGCTGCGGAAATCGACGTCCCGATACAGGGTCGTCGCCAGCTCGCGGTTGATTTGCTGCGCCTCCTCCAGCGTGTGGGGCTGCCCATCCATTTGCAGCGTGCTCAGGATGTTGTTCGTGCTGAGGTTGCCGCGATAGGTCTGGATCGCGTCGCGGATCTCGTGTGGCACCGCGCGGGTCCCGTCGTCGGTTCCCAATTCGTCGTCCGACCCGCCCGGGTAGTCGATCCCGTCGTCGGAGTTCCCGGAGTTGGTCCCGATGCCGAACTGCACCTTGAACTCGAACTCGTCCGGGATCGTGCGCGTGCGGATGTCCACGTTGCCGCCGCCGAACGCGGCGGGCTGGTCGGCCGAGTAGCCCTTCTGGATCGACAGGGATTCGACGATCTCCGACGGGAACAGGTCCATCGGAATGACGTTGCGCGTCAGGTCGGGCGACGGGACGTAGGCGCCGTTGACCGTGGTGCTCGAGTAGCGCTCGCCGAGGCCGCGGATGTAGATGAACTGGTCGCCGACCAGCGTGACGCCCGGCAGCCGCCGGAGCGCGGTCGAGACCGTGCTGTCACCGACCCGGCTGATCTGCTCTGCGCTGATCAGGTCGGAGACCACCTCCGCCTCGAGCCGTTCCTGGAGGATGTCGTCCGCAGCCGAGCGCTGGCGCCCGGTCACCACGACTTCTTCCATGGTCTTCGGGGCGCCTGCCGGCTGGGTCCCCGCCTGCTCCTGTGCCAAGGCCAGCGGCTGGAACATCGAACCGGCGGCCGCGGCGGACATGCCCAGCAAGACCCGTCCCACCGCGTCGCGCAGTGTCAGCTTGTTCATCGGCAACCCCCTCCTCAGTTCAGGGCGCGAACCAAAGCGGCTCGTCGGCGTTGTCCGGATCGAGGCCGAATGCCCAGGGCGAGGTCCAGTCTTCGATCTGACGCACCGCGCCGAGGCCGGAGGCGTCCGCCACCACGGTCGTGCCGAATTCGTCCACGATCGTGGCGGACGTGTAGAACGTGCCCGGCACCAGCACCCGCACGCTCGGGCTGGTCAAATCGAGGATCTGGAAGTTGCCGGCGTTGAAAGAGTAGTCGGCGCCGTTCGTGCTCGGGCTGGCGCCCAGGAACCACTCGGTCAGCGCGTCGCCGTTCGAGAGCGTACCCTTGACGGCCTCCTGGCAGGCAATGACGTTGTTCTGCGACTGGAAGGTCTCCGGGCCAGCGGCCGCCGCATCGAGCGATACGGTGCTCTCCACCTCGAGGCACTCGTTCGACGCGAACCCGCTCACCGCAAAGCCGTAACCGCCGTAAATGATCGAGTTCTCGAGCCGCAGTTGTCCGCCCTGGCGCGCCAGTGCTCCTTCGGAGTCACCATGGGTGTTGACGTCCGAATTACCAGTGATGCAGGTGACGTTGAGGATCGTCGGGGTCGTGAGCGGGGCGGTGTCGAGCGGCACGCCGGCATCGCTGCGCGCCGAACCCACGTTGTCGCCCTCGATGCAGCGGTTGCCGTCGGACCGGTAATGAATGATGAGCGCGTTAGTGATCGTGCCGACATAGCCGTCGGAATAGTCGAGCGAATCGTCGCGGGAATAGAGCGCAATGACGTTCGTCAGGTTCACGGCGCCGCCGAACATCTCGAACCCGTCGTCGAACGTGCTGTAAGTCTGCACGTTCTCGACCACGGTTCCGGAGCCCACGGCGTTGAAGGTGATGCCGTTCAGCTCGCTGTCCGGCGTGACCTCGAAGCCAGTGTGCTTGACAACGACGTAGCGCAGGATGCCGGAGTCTTCCTCATTGTCGTCGCCGCCGTAGTGCGAGGGCTGGCCCTCGGCTACCACGTGGCAGGTGTCGCCGGCGCGGTCCGCATCGGTACAGTTGTTGGTGATGCCATTGCCGTTGATGACGATGCCGCCCCACTGCGAAACGTCATTGGCCCCTGCGATGTCGTTGATCGCGTCGGTGAAGGACGTGAAGGTGATCGGCTCCGTGGATGTGCCCTCGGCGACGATGCGCGAGCCGCGGTTGATCAGGACGTAGTCGGCCGAGTCCCGGAACACCAGCGTGTTGCCGGCCTCGATCGTGAGCGTCGGGCCTTCGCCTGCCGCCGGGGCCGCCCCCGTCGAGATGTCCTCGCCGACGAACAGGCTGTCCTCGAAGACGTGCTTGCCCGTGAAGAGCGGAATGGTCAGGTCGACGAGCAGCGGATTTGACTGGCCGACGAAATCGGAACCGTACACGCAGTTCGTGCCGTCGAAGTCGCCTTGCACTTCCTCGGTCGCGTCGGGCGGCGTGTACGCCGCGCACGGGTTTTCTTCGTCATCCCCGCCGCCGCCGCCGCCGCTGTTGTCGGTGGAATTATCCGTGTTCGCCACGTTCAGGTCGACGCCACCGCCCTCGCATGCGGCCAGGCCCGCCAGGGCAAGAGCCAGCAGCGCAAGTCTCATCGTCTTCATCGTCGGTATCTCCCGTGCGTTTGCGTGCAAGGCCCGGGCGCGCCGTTGGTTCTTCGCGTGGACGCACAAACCCGGATCAGACGGCGACGATAGGTACGCGTTGTGTCGTCCGCGTGACGAGGATGTGACGATCGCGTGACAGTAAGGAGAGCGTCCAAAGCCGGTTTCCGAGGAAAATCCGGCGGAAAGACAGGGAACTTGATGTGACCGCTGAGGCGGTCCCGCTACTCGCCGCCCTCGGGCCCGTAGAAGAAAACCCAGGTCGCAGAAATCGGCGCTGAAATCCTCGAAGCGGTGCACGATTCCCGCGCGCACGAACAGCGCATCGCCCGGCCCGAATGGCGAGCGCTCGTCGCCATGCACGAACGTGCCGCTGCCGGAGATGACGACGTAGAGCTCGTCCTGCGTATGCGGCTCCTGGCGGTCGATGCCGACCGGCCGGTAGATCTCGACTTCGAGCGTGCCCTGCTGGAACAGCGTGACGAAGTCGGCGCTCGTCTTGCCGAGCGCGTCCAGCGCGCCCGCGGGCGTCCAGGTCCTGCCATCTACCTTGCTCATGTGCGCTGCAGGTTCTCCTTGGCGCGGCGGATGTTGCCGCGCACCAGGGCCGCGGCCTTGTTGTCGCCGTAGCGACCCTTGTGGATGTGGCGGATGCGATGCACGCCCGGCACCTCGAGGCCGACGCCGTCCGTGCCCATCAGCCAGCGGAATGCACTGTCCTCGTAGGTCTTCGCCCAGCGCGCCACGGGGCGCTGGTACACGGGCACCTGCTCGCAGTAGCCGCACTGGCGCGCGGCGTCGCCGTGCACGATGTGGTACGCGCCTTTCGCCTTCGGCGGATTGGCCGCGAGCGTGAACTGGCTGGTGTCGATGTCGACCACCCGCGGGCGCTCGCGCTCGGCGGCGAGCACGGGATCGTCCTCGGTCAGCATCGGCGTGATGCGCTCGAACTTCGGGTAGGCCAGCAGGTCCTGGCGACCCTGCAGTTCCGACGCGAGCCCGTCGATGCAGTCCCGGTGGAAGACGATGTCGCAGTCCGTGAACCACACCCAGTCGGCCGGCGTCGAGCGCGCGATGCGGTTGCGGCCGATCGCGCGGCGGAAAAGTTCCGGCGGCGGCAGCGCCTGCCAGTTCCAGCTGACGCCGGGCGCGGCGATACCGCCGAAGAAGTCCAGCATCGCGCGCGTACGTACATCCTCGAGCGCATGGAAGACCGTCATGCGCACGCGCGCCTTCGTTGGCGGGAAGTTCACCAGCGAAGACAGCTGGTAGGCGAGCAGGTGACCGTATTGCCAGCAGTGGCTCACGATCTCGATGTCGAGCACGCCCGAGCGGGCGGCAAGGTCCTCCGGCCGCGGCGGCTTCAGGAGCCAGCGCGACGGGATGAGCCCGGTGGTCGCGATGCGCACCAGGCTCTGCTCGAAGTCGTCACGCAGCGTCAATCGGGCGGTCTCCTCTCGCCGGTCCACGGATAGCGCTCCACGATCGCCCGGCAATCGCGCCAGTAGAGGTAGCCGGGGTTCGGCGTGCGCCAGTCGCCGTAGATCCGCGCGAGGATCTCCTCGGCGTTGTTCGGGACCTGCCAGCGCTTCCCGTACAGCTCGTACTCGGCCAGGCCATGCGCGGGCACCTCGTTGACCAGCTCCAGCGGCGGCTTCCGCTGGTGGAAGTACCAGCGGATGTTCGCGCCGTTGCGGTCGAAAAGGAAGAAGTCGTACTTCACGGCCTCGAACTTGAGCGTCCACATCGTGGTGCGGCCGTCGTTGTTCACCTGCGGCGGGCCGGAGGTCATAGCCCTCGGCGCGGAGCTGGCGCATCGCCGCGAGGAAGTGCGGCAGGTCGCGGTCCAGGAAGCCGAAGTCGGAGTCGCGGTCCCAGGGAATCGGTGCGCCGTCGCGCATGCAGCCGAGCAGCAGTCCCATGATCATCCAGTACTTGTCGGCGAACGGCGTGCGCGAGAGCAGCTCGTGCAGGCGTATCAGGCCGCGGCGCCGGCGTTCCTCGAGATTGCCCCAGCGGAGGCGGTAGAAAAACTCGTTGAGCCTGCGCACGCGGCCGAGTATAGCCGCGGCGCTGAAACCGCCGAACCCAGCGTGAACGGCAGGACGCGTCGCCGGTGCAGATCCGGCGCATCGGGTTCACCCGCCTCGCACGCATTGTGAGGCGCACTTGCAGTCCAGGTTCCGCTGTAGCACACTTGGTTGAATGATCAATCAACCACCGGTCGACACCCGCTGGCGCATCCTCGAGGCGGCCATGCACCTGTTCTGGGAGAAGGGCTACGGCTCGACCTCGATCGCCGACATCCTCGCCCGCGCGGACGTCAACAGCGGCAGCCTCTATCACTTCTTTCCCGGCAAGCAGGACCTGCTGATCGCGGTGCTCGACACCTACATCGGCGGCATCCGCGCAGATGCTGCTCGAGCCGAACTGGCGCGGCGTCGCCGACCCGATCGAGAAGATCTGGAAGCTGATGGACGGCTACCGCGACGCGCTGGTGCAGACCGAATGCACCTACGGCTGCCCGATCGGCAGCCTCGCGCTCGAGCTGCACGAGCCGGACCCGCCGGTGCGCGAGCGGCTGGCGAAGAACTTCTCGAACTGGACCGACGCGATCGAGGAATGCCTCGACGAGGCGGGCGAACGCGTGCCGCCGGGCATCAACCGGCGCGCGCTCGCGGAATTCGTGCTGACGACGATGGAAGGCGGCGTGATGCTCGCGCGCAGCTACCGCGACATCGGCTACTTCGACCGCGCCATCGGCGAGCTCAAGGAATATTTCAACCGCCTGCTGCGGCCGGCCGCACGGCCGCCCCGCCGCGGGCCACAACGACGCAAGAAGGGGAAATCTCATGCCTGACATCAACTGGCTCGCCGTGCTGGCCGCGGCGATCTCGGCGTTCCTGCTCGGCGGGCTCTGGTACTCGCCGGCGATGTTCCTGAAGGCCTGGCAACGCGGCGCGGGGCTCACCGACGAGCAGCTGCAGAAAGGCGGCCATCCCGGCAAGATCTACGGCGGCGCCTTCGTGCTTTCGCTGGTCGCGGCGGCGACCTTCGCGATGTTCCTCGGCAAGCTCCCGGTCGGCACCGCGACGGCGTATGGCCTCTGCGCCGGGCTCTGCTGGGTCGCGGCAAGCTTCGGCATCAACTACCTGTTCGAACGCAAGAGCCTCTCGCTCTTCCTCGTGAACGGCGGCTACCACACGGTCCAGTTCACGCTCTACGGCCTGATCCTCGGCCTCTGGCACTGAGCATGGCTGCCATGAAATCTTCGCAGCGCTGGTGGCCCTTGCGATGCTTCCGACTGGCCAGCGCCGCGGTGCACAGCACGGTCCAGGCGCACGGGCAGTACGTCTACGTCCTGCAGGCTTGCGCCGCAGATTCCAGAGCGGAGGCGGCGTGGACACGACACCGAGAATGCCGTGGTGGCGCGGCACTTCGAGCCGTGGCTGACCGATGCGCGTCAACGCTCAGGCCAGGTCATCCTCGTCGGGCGCACCACGGAATCCCTGGACAAGACCGTTCGGGACTCGTGATCTTTCGAAGCCGACAGCGCGGCCGCGGCGCAGTGATGTTCATGCACTCCGATCCGGCCGTCGTCGCGGGATTGATGACCGCCACGGTCCATCCCTATGCAGGTCGCGCTGCAGCGCAAGTGACCGGCGGGCCTCATGGCCATGGGCGGCGCGGCCGCATAGAGCGGCGGCAGCGGGCAGTGCAGCGACCGCGCAGATCGCGCGCAGCAGCTCCGACTCGGCGACCGTCATGCGGCCGGTCGTGCGAGATCGTGGCGAGCGAGCGCCTGCACGAGCTGGCTTCTTCGCCGCCGGCTGCAGGCGATCGAGGCGCGTCAGCGCCTGGTCGAGCTGCGGCGGCCAGTGCGCGAGCCGCGCGTACGGCGGATGGATGCCCGGCAGCATGCCGTCCATGCCCGCCTCGTAAGCCTGCCGCGCCGCCTGCCTCGTCCTCGCTGCCCTGCGTCGCGAGCGCCGAGAACAGCACCTGCAGCTCGTCGCGCGCGCCCTGCGCGCTCAGGTAGCCCGCCGCGCGCCGCCGCGGGTCGAGGTTGTCCTGCAGCTGCACCTGGGCGAGCTTGCGCAGCGCATACGCGAACGGCCGAGGCGCGGCTCTCGCGCACCAGCAAGCCGTTCAGGCACTTCAGCAGCTCGACGCGCTCGCCGCGCGCCGAGCTGGCTGAGCGCGGCGAACACCTGCAGCAGCGCCGGCATGCGCTGCACGGCAGTCAGCGCGTCCACCTGCGGCGAGCATCGCCTGGACCGCGTCGTGGAATTCGCCGCCGTACTGCTGGCTGGATGAACGCGAGCTGCCGCTCGCGCGCCTCCGGCGCCGTGTCGATCGCGAGCGCGACGAACAGTGCCGTCGCCTGTGCCGGCTGGCGCGCCGCGCGCCGGAAGGACGTCGGGCAGCGACTCCAGCATCGCCTGCGCCTTGAGCACGTGCTCGGTGCCCGGGTTCGCGACCAGCACCGCGACCGCCGCCGGCGCGAGCACGACCGCGCCCTCGAGCAGACCGCCGCGACGTGCCGCGGCTGGCGCGTCGCGCGCGGCCTCCTCCTCCGCCATGGCCCGCGCCTCGCCCATGCGGCGGCGCACCTCGTCGAACTCCGACGGCTGGAAGCGCGGGTCGATCTCGCGGATGCGCTCGACGAGCGGCGGATGCGTCGCGAACGCGCGCTGGATGCCCTCGGCGAACAGCAGGTGCGCGACTTCCTCCGCGTCGGCGTCCGCGAAGCGCGAGCCGGCGCCGAGCGCGCCGATCTTCACCAGCGCGTTCCGCAGGCCCTGCGGGTCGCGCGTGAACTGCACGGCCGAGGCGTCGGCCAGCGACTCGCGGTTGCGCGACACCGCGGCCTGGATCAGCCGGCCGAAGAACAGCCCGATCCAGCCGAGCGCGAGCACGACGAGCGCCGCGACGAAGATCACCGCGATGCCGCCGCCGCCCTTGCTGCCCGCTGCCGCCGCCGCGCGGCGCGATGCGCAGGATCGTGCGCGCGATCATCGCGATCACGGTGAGCCCGAACAGCAGCCCGATCAGGCGCGTGCTGAGCCGCATGTCGCCGTTCAGCACGTGGCTGAACTCGTGCGCGATCACGCCCTGCAGCTCGTCGCGATTGAGGTTGACGAGCGCGCCGCGCGTGACGGCGATCGCGGCATTCGCCGGGCTGTAGCCGGCCGCAAAGGCGTTGATCCCCGCCTCGCGCTCGAGCACGTACACCTGCGGCACCGGCACGCCGGAGGCGATCGCCATCTCCTCGACGACGTTGCGCAGCCGCCGCTTGAGCGGGTCGGTCGTGTCGGCGCCGACGCGCGTGCCGCCGAGCTGCTCCGCGACCTTGCCGCCGCCGGCCGCGAGCGAGACCGTGCGCGCGAGGCTCGAGATGCCGATCGTCCCCAGCACGACGACCGTCGAGAAGAGCACCACCATCGGGTAGCGCGACAGCGACATGTCCGGGCTGCGCGAGCAGGCCGCCGTCGTCCTGCACGGAGAGGATCGCGACCGTCGTGACCACGACGAAGTCGATCGCGATCACGATCGCGATCACCGCGATGATGAACAGGAAGACCATCCAGCGCGACTGCCGCCGGGTGGCGGCCTGCCGCGCGAAGAAGTCCATGCCGGCCTCGGCCGCGCCGCGGCTCAGGTGAACTTCACCGCCGGCACTTCGCGCTTCGCCGGCGACTCGATCTCGAGCAGCTGGGCCGGCAGGAACGCGAACATGTTGGCGACGACGCTGCCCGGGAACATCTCGCGCCGGTTGTTGTAGCCCATCACCGAGTCGTTGAAGGCCTGGCGCGCGAAGGCGACCTTGTTCTCGGTGGTCGTCAGCTCCTCGGAGAGCTGCATCATGTTCTGTGTTGGCCTTGAGGTCCGGGTAGGCCTCGGCGAGCGCGAACAGGCGGCCGAGCGCGCCGGAGAGCGCGTTCTCCGCGCCGGCGAGCTGCTGCACCGCGGCCGGGTCGCCGGGATTCGCCGATGCGGCCTTGAGCCCCGACACGGCGGCATTGCGCGCAGTGATCACGGCCTCGAGCGTCTGCCGCTCGTGCGCGAGGTAGCCCTTCGCCGTCTCGACCAGGTTCGGGATGAGGTCGTGCCGGCGCGTGAGCTGCACGTCGATCTGCGCGAACGCGTTCTTGAAGCCGTTTCGCGCCGTGACCAGGCCGTTGTAGATGCCGACCGCCCACACCACCAGCAGGACGATGATCGCGAGAATGACCCAACCCATGACAGCCCTCCCTTCCTTATGGTGCCGGGTCGCACTTATCGCACTTATGGACACCCGGCTCAGAGCCCATATTTGCATTTTCCCACAAGTCCCGCTTGATACGGCACTACGGGCGGCAGGCGCTTCCTGCAAGGTTGGTTGCAGATTGTCCCGTTGCAGCAGGCAAACGCATGCCCCGCCCACTACGCTTGCACGTTCCCGGCGGCTTCTACCATGTGACCCTTCGGGGGAATCACCGGCAAGACATTTTTCGAACGCCGACTGACCGAGAGCTTCTTGACGAGGTCGTTGCCGCTGCAGTTCGCGATCTCGGTGTACGCGTGCACGCTTACTGCTGGATGACCAATCACATCCACCTGTTGGCGCAAGTCTCAGACACTCCTCTCGGCAAAGTCGTCCTCCGAATCGCCAGTCGCTATGCTCGCGAGTTCCAGGAGCGTCTCGAAACTACCGGTCACCTGTTCGAGCGTAGGTATCACGCCATCCTGGTTGATGTCGATTCGTATCTTCTTGCACTCGTTCGGTACATTCACCTGAATCCGGTGCGAGCAGGCCTTGTGCTCGATCCTCGTGCCTATCCATGGTCGAGCCATGCCGAGTATCTGGGTATGCGCCGAGTACCCTGGGTCCGAACCGACCTGGCTCTCAGCATGCTGTCTGTGAACCCGCACGACGCCGTGTCGCGCTATCTCGATTGGATGAACGCCGCCGACGGGACACAGTGGGGCAAGGGCGTGCTTGTCCCGAATCCAGAGAATCCTCAAGTCCTCGGCAACGACGATTTTTTGGCACGACTCTCGAGTAGCAAGCCAACAACGCGTGCCAGTTCAACCATCGAAGATTTGCTCATCGAATGCAGCCGAATCTTCAAGGTTACGCCGGACGCAATTGTCTCGAGCAGTCGGTCGCGTCACCTCGTACCTGCGCGGGCCTGGCTTGCCCATGAAGTGGTTACCCGCGGCGTAGCCAGCACAAGTTCATTGGCGCGTCGCTTGGGTCGCAGCGAATCTGCAATTCGGGGCCTGATGACGCGGCACCCCGCGCGGTCCGAGAACAAGTTCGATAAGTGCGACCCGGCACCCTAAGAAAAGCGCGCGCGCAGCCAGGTCGCCGCGTCCTGGATCTCGGGCCCGCAGACCTGGTGCTGCATCGGGTACTCCTTCCACTCGACGCGGTAGCCGAGGCCCGGAGCCAGTTGCAGGCCGCGACGCCGAGCGCGAGCGGCAGCACCGGGTCGTACTGGCCGTGGCACATCAGGACGGGCGTCTGGCGGTTGGCCTCGGCGAGCTCATTCGCGAGCAGCGCCTGCAGCGGCAGGTAGCAGGACAGCGCGAGGATGCCGCCGAGCCGCTCGGGATGGCGCAGCGCGCCGTGCAGCGCGAGCGCGCCGCCCTGCGAGAAGCCCGCGATCACGATGCGCTCCGAGGCGATCCCGAGCGCGCGCTCGGCCGCGATCAACTCATCGAGGCGGCGCCACCGACTCGCGGATCCCCGCCTCGTCCGCGCGGCCCTCCGCCGTCAGCGTCTTGATGTCGTACCAGGCGCGCATGCGCATGCCCATGTTGAGCGTCACCGGGCGCACCGGCGCGTGCGGGAAGACGAAGCGGATGCCCGGCGCCGCCGGCAGCTTCAGCTCCGGCACGATCGGCACGAAGTCGTTGCCGTCCGCGCCAAGGCCGTGCAGCCAGATGACGCTGGCCGAGGCTGGCGCCGCGGGCGCCAGGACGACGGCGTCCGCGGTTTCCTGGATGCGGTGGGTCATCGGCTCAGCAGTCCTGGTATTTCCAGTAACGCTGCTTGCCGGCCGCGAGCAACGCGATGGCCTGCGCAAGGCGTCGCTCGCGCGTCGCCGCCTGCTTCGCCTCGACCAGCCAGTCGACGTACTCGCGCTGCTTGCCCGGCGTGAGCTTCGCGAAGGTCGCGCGCGCCTTCGCGTTCTTCTTCAGCGCTGCGGCGAGGTACGGCGGCGCCTTCGGCGCCGGCTTGCGCTTCAGCACCCGCTTCGGGCGCTCTCCCGCCTCGTTGAGCGCCACCGCCGCCTTGACCGCGCGGAGGATGACCGCGTCCGCGCGGCAGCTCCGACCGCGCGAGGTAGCGGCGCCCGCCCATGCCGAGCTTCGCGTCCTTCGGGAACATCCGCTCTGCATCGGCGCCGAGCTTCTCGCGGATGAGCCGCTCGCTCCAGAAGCCGAACGCCACGTGCTTCCTGAACGCCGCCATCATCGCGACGATGCCCTCGCGCTCGAACGCCGGAACGCCCCACTTGATCGTCTCCTCGATCCGGGGACAACCCTTGTGCATGAGGCTGCGCACGTGCCGCAGGATGGGCTTGGCGAAGTCCGCGGACTTCGCGATGTAGGCGTCGACGGCAGGATTCTTCATCGCGCGATTCTAGCGCGGCAGCAGGCTCCGCAGGGCCGGCCACAACCCGAGCGCCAGCACGGCCAGCGCGAAGCCCATCAGCAGCGCGGGATCCGTGGCATGGGCCACGCCTTCTTCCACCCAGCGCGCGACGTCCGGGCCATTGCGCCAGACGACGGCAATTGCCGGCCGCGCCGATGCCCGCCGCGGTGACCGCGTTCATCCAGGAGTCGCGTCGCAGCCGCCGGTGTTCGAGCTCGCGGCGGCGCTCGGCGAGGCTGCGGCTCTCGGCGGCCGGACTGGCTTCGAGCGCCGCGACGCGCGCGAGCACGCGCGCCTCGAAGCCCGGCGACGTGTCGGCACCCGCGAGCAGCCGGCGCATCCGGATATCGACGGTCGTTCATGGGCGCTCCCCCGCATCGAGCGCTGATGCAAGGGCCGCACGCGCCCGGTGCAGGTGCGTCTTCACGGTATTGACCGGCAAGCCCATCATCTCGGCGACCTCGTCTACCGGGCGCTCATCCATGTAATAGAGCGTGACGGCCTGGCGCTGCTTTTCGGGCAGCGCCTCGACCTGCCGCAGCAGGCCCGCGTCGACGGGGTCCGCGGCCGGCACGGCGGCCAGGCCTTCCACCTCCGCCAACACGGCCGCGTCCGACATCGACACCGAGCGCCGGCGCGCGCGCAGCGCCGAAACCGCGGCGTTGCGGGTTATCGCATAGATCCAGGTCGAGAGCTGCGCGCGCCCGTCATAGCGGGGCAGCGCCTGCCATAACTTCACGAACACCTCCTGGGCCAGGTCCTCGGCGGCGGCACGGTCGCGCAGGATGCTGAACGCGAGCCCGAACACGCGGCGCCGATACGCCGGCACCAGACGCTCGAAGGCCTCCTGCCCCTGGCCGGCCTGGACCAACTGGATGATCGCCTCGTCGGCCGGCATTCTGATGGGACCTTCTCCCCGGTTGATACGCGCGGGGCGCCCGCCAGGTTTCAGCGGATTTTATACGCGGACCCGAAACCCCGCCCGGCCGCGGCGCGTATCAAGGACCATGAGCAGGCCGGAATCCGGATCGTCGTCAGGCACACGCGTGGTGGAATGCGCGATCATGGCAGTCTTCGCACTGCTCGCCGGCGACGCGTTGCGCTCGGAGTTCGCGCCGCTCTGGCAGGCGCTGCGCCTGCTGCTCGGAAACTGAACCGGATGGAGTACCCGCATGGCCATTGAACTGCTCGCCCTGTTCATCCCGATCATCACGATCGTGCTGGGCGTGGCGATCGCAATCGTCTGGATCGTCACTTCGCACCGGCAGAAGGTGCAGCGCTCCGAGATGCGCCACAAGGAGCGCATGGCGGCGATCGAGAAGGGATTCGAGCTGCCGCCGGAACCCGTCGAGCCGGAGATTGGCAAGAAGCCGGGCGGATTGCGCAGCGGCCTCGCGGGCCTGCTGGTCGGCGTCGTGCTCTATGCCGCGCTGCGAGCCGTCGTCGACGAAGACGTGGCGCTGTTCGGCCTCATTCCGGCCGCGATCGGCGTTGCGAACCTGATCAGCTATTTCGTAGAAACGAGGAAGAACGGCGGCGCCCGATAGCGCCGCCGCGCCGGCGGACTATCGCCGGGTGTTCCGCGGCAGCGGCGAGTCCCGGCCGCCGATGACGATGCGCGCCAGCGTACCCCGGGGCACGCGTGGCTCGAGACGAAGGTCGCCGGCGGAGCCGAAGCACAGGTGCAGCCTTTCATAGACGTTTGCGAGCCCGTGACCTGCGGGCAGCGCCGCGGCTCTCTCGGCGGTGATGCCGCAGCCGTCATCCTCGACTTCGATGACGATTGCGGAATCCTCGCTCGTAGGCGCGTATGTCGACGTGCAGCATCCGCGGTGGATCCATGCCATGGCGGAGTCGAATTCTCGATGAGCGGCTGCACGATCAGTGCCGGTACCCGCCGCGTACGCAGTGAATCCGGCACCGACACGGAATAGCGGAAATTCGCATCGAAACGCAGCTTGCAGAGCTTCAGGTAGCTGTGAAGGAAGTCCAGCTCCTCGCCAAAGGTCACGTTGAGGTCGCGGCCGTTCCGGAGCGCAATTGCCAGCAGGTCGCCGAGTCGCCCGATCGCGTCGGATGCGCGCTCCCGCTCGCCGATCTGCACCAGGCTGGCAATTGCATTCAGGCTGTTCAGCAGAAAATGCGGGTTGATCTGCGCCTGCAGGGCCTGCAGGCGCGCCTCCGCGAGCTGCGCCTCGAGCCTTGCGCCGCGCAATTCCGTCTGCGCCGCGTTCCAAAGCGCCTGGTCGCGCAGCCGCACGGTGCGTATCGCGCCGAAGGCCACGAGCGCGACGACGAGCGTACTGAAATTCATGGCCCAGAACGCCGGCCCGGCCGGCGGCAGGAAGTAGATCTCGACGAGCTGGCGGAACGTCGGTGCGAGATCGTGCCGGATCACGTAACTGAAGAAGGACATCGCGGTCGAGCCCGCGAGCGCGATGGCGCTCCAACCGAACAGCATCGAAAACCACAACAGGCGATCGGCGCCCTCGATCGTCTTGTGCAGGGCGCGATAGATGCGCCGGGCTGACGAGCACCCAGAACGAAAAAGTGGGGAAGCATCGCCATCAACGTCGAGGTGAAGCTCGCATCGACGCCCTGGGCCCGGTCGTTCACGTAGAGCCCGAAAGCGGCGGTGAACGCGACCGTGAGCCAGACACCGGAAAGCGACCACCAGCGCGAAAGCTGGTCGCCAATGAGATGGTCGACGACGATGCCGTCGGCCGGTTGACCCGCATCGGTCAGCAACCAGTCAGGCGACTCCACGTCAATCCCGACGTCGACCCTGCCGGCTGCGGCGGTTTCCACGTGCGCCAAGTCAGTTGTTCTCGGCTGTTGATGCCGCCGAGGAGGCTTTCCAGGATCTCCCGGCGCGCGCGGCCCATCGGCAGCGCCTGCCCGCTATGCAGATAGACGTTGTAGCGGCCGTCGCCGCTCGAACGGACCTCGCGCACGTACGCCGCATTCACGATCGCCGACCGATGGATACGGAAGAAGGTCGTCGGGTCGAGCTCGCTTTCGAGAGAAGCAAGGCTCCGCGACATCAGGTACTCGCCCTTCCTGGTGTGCACGCGGCTGTACTGGCTCGCACCCTGGATCCAGGAGATGTCGCTCACTTCGAGGGAGAACATCCGCCGGCGCACGCGGATCGTCATCTGGTCGAGGATAGCGCGCAGCCGGGGGCGATGCGCCATTCCCGGAATTCGGGCTTGTCGCCGTTCATGCCCACGGCACCCGCGAGTTGCATTGCGAGCCCCGCCACGCGTCGCTCGGAGATACGCCGCTTGGCGCGGAGCACGCTGCCCACAAAGCGTTTCGCGCTCCACCGGTTTGACGAGGTAGTCGACTGCCTGCAGCTCGAACGCCGGCAGCGCGAATTCCGGATGCGCAGTCACGAAGATGACGTAAGGGAGCGGGTCGCCGAGCTCCTGGATCAGCTCGATGCCATTGCCGCCCGGCATCTCGATGTCCATGAAGATGAGATCGGGCTGCAGCTCGCGTGATCCGGCTGCGCGCTTCGCGCGCAGATCCCGCCTCGCCGATGACGTCGACTTCCTTGTCGGCGGCCAGCAATGAGCGAAGCATGCGCCGACCGAGCTCCTCGTCGTCGACGATGAGCGCCCGCACCCTGTTTGCGCCGATTTCCGCCATGTCGAGCTCGCCCGCCAAGGCCGTTGGCATTCTGCAACATTGAGACGCCGCGAGTCCCCGATTCGTTCCACAACACTTGCGAACGGCGGGAAAGCTTTGCCAAGTGCCAGTTTTCCAACGGATACGGCCGCGTGGCCGAAGCGTACGGCAAGACACCGACACGGCCCTTTGTTGCCCCTGAGCCACGCGCATTGAAACGCCAGGGGATCGGGAAAGCCAAGGGCGGCCTCATTACGCAGGCCGCCCTGGCAGCAGGTCCTTCAGTCGTCGATGCGTTAGAACTTGCCCGTCATTGAGAAAAAGATCTGCCTTCCGAGCGCGTCGTACGGACCCCAGGTGTTCGGCGTGCCCGGACCGGACCACAGCGTATCCACGAGCGGCGGGTCCTGGTCCAGCAGGTTGTTGATGCCGAGCTGCACGCTGTAGGTCTCGTTCACGTTCCACGAGCCGGCCAGGTCGAAATAGCTCCTGGCGCCCAGCTCGCCGCCGAACACCACGTCATCGCCCGGAGGACCGTCGAGAGTCACGTCGCGCGTATTCTGCTCGTGGGTTATGGACTCCACGTAACGCCACTGCAGGGAAACCTGCACGTCCACCGGCATGTCCCAGGTCAGGCGCAGCGAATGCCTCCAATCCGGGATGGGCGGACCGCAGGTGGTGCCGTAGAGCCCGGCACAGTCGTACTCGTTCTCGCCCGGCAGTGGCAGCGCCGTCGTCTCGACCAGGTACACGCCATTCAAGGTCGTGAGGAGCGTGCCGAAATTGCCCAGTTCGAACCGGTACGTACCCTGGATATCCACGCCCTGGAAGGTCGCGGAAGCAACGTTTGCACCCGTGCCGACGACATAGCCGCCGCCGGCAATGGTATCGCCGAACAGCGTTCCGAACGGTGTGCGCACGATGTTGGAACAGAACGCCGGGTTCGTGTTGAGGGCGCAACCGTCAAACGATACGTTCAACGGAATGATGCCGACGATGTCTTCCACCTCGATCTCGTACCAGTCGACGCTCATGGAGAAGTCCGGCAGGGCGGTCGGCGTCAATGTGAAACCGACGCTGATCGTGTCCGCCACCTCCGGCTCGAGCGCCGCATTGCCGCCGGTCAGCGTCCCGCACTGGGCAGACGGGCATTGCGGGATGTTGCCGTACTGTGCCGCCGTCACGCCCGTGCGCTGGCACTGCTCCCGCGTATAGAGGGGATTTGGCCCTGCGCAGGGGTCAGCGGAGAAGGTGGAGGTATTTGTCACCGCCTGGGGGTTGTAAAGCTCGATCAGGCTCGGGGCGCGGATTGCGTGGTTGAAAGATCCGCGCAACCGGATGGAGTCGATCGGTGCCCACTGCAGGCCGAATTTATAGGTGTCGACGCCGCCCGACTGCTCGTAATCCGAGTAGCGGTATCCGGCCTCGAGCAGCAGGTCCTGGGCGCCGGTCTTGCCCTGCACCAGCGGCACGAGGAATTCAGCGTACGCCTCGTTCACCCGCGTCACGGCATCGATGGTCGGGCTGGCGCCGCCGCTGCCGGACAAGTCGCCGCTGCCAAGGGACGCATCCGGGAGGTAGCCGAACTCGTCGATGCGGTGCTCGGCACCGAAGGCGACGCTGACGCCATAGTCGGCCGTCGGCAGCTTCAAGCCGTAGTAGCCCAGGTCTCCCGTCATGCTGGCTGCAACGATCTTCTGCTCGGCAGTGCCGTTCGCGATGCCGTACGCGTAGATATAGTCGGTGGCCGCGTTCGTGACGCCACCGTCCTGCCAGATGTTCCACGGCACGCAACCAGCGGCCAGGTCATTGGCGTCGGAACTCTGCTGACAACCATTCAAAGCGAGTTCCGAGCGTTGGATGGAGATGTAGCCCTCGTTTGAAGTATACAGGTCGGTGTAGTACAGCGATCCGTAGGCGTCATAGCTCCAGGCTTCGCTCGGGTCGCCCTTCACGCCCGCGACGGCACGGTAGTTCGTGTGCTCGTATCCGAACTGACGCGGACCTCCCTCGACGTTGCGACGCCCGATCAGCAGGCTCACTTGCTCGCCGGCGGCGATCATCCCGGCATCGCAGCCGATCGCGGTACGCTGCTGATCGTTCATCAACGGGTTATTGCAGTAGACCTCAGCCACGTTGGTCGTGAACAGGCCGGAAGGCGCAACCGCCGTGTTGGCCTTGTCCTGCATGAACATGAAGTCCGTGTAGATTGCCGCCTTCTCGCTCCACTCGTATTTCGCCAGCACACCGCCCTGGTAGCGCTCCCGGCCATGCCTCAGGTTCACGTACGGATTGGAATTGAAGAGCGTCGGCGGGCTCGTGGTGGACGTGCCCCACGGCACCAGCTGGTCGCCGGAAACGGCCAGATCTGCGCCGTTCGCAAATGAGACGAAGCGGTTCGAATTGGAGGAACCGGCACAATTGTCGCCGGCGCCCGTGGTTCCCCCAAGCTGGCAGGACGAGTAGTCGCGTTCCGACAGCCTCACGGGCTTGGAGTCGATGTACGACAGGTAACCCGTGGCGTTGCCGCGCCCGTCGGCGAAGTTCCCGCCGACGATCAGGCTCGCTGCCAACTCACCGCCGTCCGTGACGCTGCTGCTGGGCAGCGGCAGACCTGCTTCGTCCACGAGTCCCTGCATGTAATCGCTGTCGTTCTCGTGTTGCAGGAAGCTGTATTGGAGGTCGGCCTGCACGCCCTCGAAGTCGCGACGCAGGATGAAGTTCGCGACACCGGCGATCGCGTCCGAGCCGTACACGGCCGAAGCGCCGCCGGTCACGATGTCGACGCGCTCGATCAGCGCCGCCGGAATCTGGTTGATGTCCGGTGCCGGATTCGGATTGCCGGAGTTCGGGTCACCGACCCCGAGTCGCTTGCCGTCGATCAGCACCAGGGTGCGCTGCGGGCCGAGGCCGCGCAGGTTCATCGTCGTGACGCCGCCGGGACCCGACAGCGCGTTGTTGGTGTTGCTGAGGTCGACGTTGGTCGTAATGTGCTGCGGGAGGTTGTCGATCAGATCGCCCGCATCCGCGATGCCCTGGAGCTTGATGTCCTCAGCTGTCACTCCGAGGATCGGGCTCGAGCTGGTCGCGTTCGGATTGGAGATTCGCGATCCAGTGATGACGATTTCCTCCAGCGCAGGTTCCTGTGCCTGGGCCCAGCCAGCCATCAGTCCAGCCGCGGCGAGCAGACTTGCAGTTGCTGCCCACTTGAATTGAATAGAACGTGCCATTGCTTGAGCCTCCTTTGACCTCGCGCGAAGCGTCCCCGGCGACAACCTCATCGTTCGGCGCGCCGAAACAACACTCACGCTCAATGGCCGCGAGACTATGTGGGCCGGGTACGAGAAGGAAGCTCGTAGGCAAAGAAACCACACGGCATTTTTCTTGAGCGAACGACATTAATCTCCTTCGCACCAGCGGAATACGCGACGGAAACATCTGGAAGCAAGGGCATGTCAGGTTCGTCGTTGCAACAAAGCAACGTTCGCTGCCGCGTTTGGTTTTGCGAACGGGAGTGAATCGCGGACTGGGTAGTGCCAAGTTCGCGAAACGCGTCGGCGAAATTGGATGAGCGGGAAATCGCCGCAGCGAGAACGACGGGTGAGTTACGCCACTGGCGTCATCAAGCGCGCGCGCTTCGATCCGATCAGAGGATGCCGCGCTCCCACGGTCCCCAGATCGCAAACGTGATGCCCGGGATCTGGATGTTGACGAACAGCACCTCGCCGCCCGGATCGAAACAGGCGCCCGCCCATTCCGCGGCGCGGTAATAGTCCGCGAAGATCCGCTTGCCCGACGCGACCTGGTCCTCGAGCGTGAGGTCGATGTTGTTCTTGGCGAAAGCGTACGAGTCGCCGTCGGCGGTGATGCCGATCAGCCGCGTGCCCTCGCCGTACTCGTCGGTGATGGCATCACCGTTCTCGCACAGCAGGAGGCCGCCGCGCGGGCTGGCCGTGATGTTGTCGATGTTGTCCCCGACCTGCTGGCTTTCCGCGACGAAGATCGCGGTCAAAGTCTGCTCGCGCGGGTTGTATTCCCAGACGGCGCCCTCGCCGTGCCCCGGCAGGCCATCGGCACCGCGCCCCGCCTCGGTGTCGACGAGATAGAGCTTCCCGCCGTGGTGGCAGATGCCCTCGCCGCGGCTCATGCACGAGTCCACCCTGCGCCCAGGCCTGCAGGAACGGGCCGCTCGCACGGACGGGCGCGGAGCCGGCAATCCCAGGCGGTGTCTGGCCGGGATCGGCATCCGGATTCTCGATATCCACCCATTCGATGGCGTGGACGTCACCGACAACCGGCGTGCGAATGTCCGCGTGCGCGCGGTGGGCGACGCGCGCCGCCTGCAGCCGCCCGCCCGCCTCGTAGCTTCCCGGACCGACGCGCTTTTCGTTCGGGACATAGCGGTAGAAGCCGGAATTCCAGGCCTCGTCCTCGGTGAGGTACGCGATGCCCGTCGCCGGGTCGATGGCGACCGCCTCGTGCAGCATGCGTCCCATGCCGACGATCGGTTTCGCCGTCGTGCCGGCGGCGTCCCCGCGCACCTCGAACACGTAGCCGTGCCGCCGCCCGCCGCGCGCGGTCAGGTCGATCACCGTTTCCTCGCAGCTGAGCCAGGTGCCCCAGGGCGTCGCGCCGCCCGCGCAGTTGTAGATCGTCCCGCCGAGCGAGGGCTCGGCGCTCACCCAGCGGCGCCCGCGAAACTTCAACGTGGTGGTGCCTCCGCCGGGAGCGAAGGCCTGACCCGTCGGCGTGACCGTGTCATAGCGCGACGGCGCCAGGATAGGGCTCGCGAACCCGCGCTCGTGATTGCGGACGAGCGTGACCTCGAGGTTGTCGCCGCGGCCGCTCGCCGCGACGACGCCCATCCCGTCGTGCGCGTCGGGCGCCGGTGAACCGTCCGCCATCGGGTCGCCGGACCAGGAATAGGTGCGGTACTCGAAGCCTTCCGGCAGGTAGATCAGCGGCAGGCCGGTCTCGAGATCGGTCGCAGGCCGCAGCGGACCATAAGGTCCCCGCACGAACTGCGATGTGCGCGCGGTGGCGCCGGCGCGGCGCGCCTGCAGCGCCGCCAGCACGGCGACCATCGAGGCCGACCCCGCCAGGAAGCCGCGACGGCTGACATGTGGTGGCATGCCGGCATTCTAAGAGGGGACGGAGCCCTATTTCTCAACCGACTAAAAGGGGACGCACCCCTTTTTCGCGAGACGGTCGCCACTGCTAGAAAAAGGGGTGCGTCCCCTTTTAAGCGCGGTCGACGCGGCAGGCGTAACAACCACGGCGGGCGAAATGGATGTGCAGGTAGGCGACGTCCGTGCGCGCGAGATAGCGAAGGATGAGCGGCTCGGCGGCGGCGCCCTCCACGACCTCCGCGTCCACCATTTCGTCGGCCGCATCGTAGGCGCGCACCGAAAGCGGCCGCAGCGTCAGGTACGAGGGCAGCTCGTTCTCGATCCGCGCCGCCGGCTTGCCGCGGCGCACGAAAATCGGCCCCGACGCCCGGTACGGCGAACGGCTGTCCTGGTGGGTGAACGGCAGCAACAGCACTTCTTCGCCGACCGGCGCATCCTCCAGGCTGACCCGGCACGGAAAGCCGATCGGCTGGTCCGAGCGCATCCGGCGCATGCCAAGGCCGGCGAGCGCGGCATCATCGTGATCGAAGAACTTCTCGAACAGTGCGGGCTCGAGTCCGCGGAGCTGGTAGTTCATCGGCCACAGGATTGGCCAACGCCCTCTTTGTCGCAACCCGGTTCTTGCCGTGACCGCGGCCCACCTCGGCGGTTCAGCGAAATTACGTAATCCGTTAATATTCAATAAGTTACGTAAAAGCCCTAAGTATCACTTTTGCCGAAGCGCGGGTTGAGGTCTAGGATCCGCCGAGCGGTTCGAGCGGACAGGGCCGCGTCCATAACGACTATCAGGGGGGAATACAGTGAATCCATTCAAGATCGTTGGCTGGGTGGCGATTGCCATCGCGCTCATCGGCGCGTTCGTGGAGATCCCGTACGGTGACCTGCTGCTGGTTCTGCTCGGCCTCGCGGCCGGCTTTGCCATCGCTGCCGAAGATCACGTCCGGGTGCTCGTCTCCGCCCTCGTGCTGACCTCGCTTTCCGGGGTCCTGACGAACATCCCGGAGATCGGCACGTACCTGACGAGCATCTTCAGTGCGGCTGGCACCTTCGCGGCGGCTGCGGCGCTCATGATCGTCGCGCGCAACATCTGGAGGCGCTACAAGCCCTGAACCGGTCCGCAGGACGCGGTCCATGAAGAGGCCCGCCGCCTGGCGGGCCTTTTCTTTTGGGTCGGGGTTCCCGCCTATCCGATCGGCAGGGAGATGAACGACACCCCCGTCGCCACCAGCAGGGTGAGGGCGGGCCTGGGTCGAATGCACCACCGGGTTCGCGGTCAGGACGCCCGGCAGCAACACGGCGGCAAAGCCGAGGCCGGCGACGATCGAATACAGCGCGAGCAGGAACTCGAAGACCCTCACGGCCGCAACCTCGACGCGCGGTCAGCGCGGGGCGATGTTGAAGTGCAGCCGCGTGTCCTGGTAACGGTCGTCGAGCTTGGCGGCGCCGGTTGCGACCAGGACGTAGAGGATGTTGAGCGCCTGCAGGGCGTCGCGCACGCCGGCCCCGCGCGAGCGCGTGGCGAGCGCCTTCGCCGTGACGTCTTTCTTGCCCGCATAGTTCTTGCGGATCCGCGCGACCGCGTTGCGGCTGACGAGGTTGAAGTAGCCGCTCGCGCGCTTGGTGCGCGAGGCCGACATCACGACGTAACCCGCGCCGCTCTCGAACACGTAATACGTCTGCCGCTTGCCCTGCGCTTCGCCGCAGTACTGCAGTCCCTTCGCCAGGCTCCGGATGTTCATAGGCATCCCCTTGTCACGTAATGCCGCTGCAGCATTCTACAGAGGGGACGGAGCCCTATTTTGCGAAGGGAGCACCTTTTCCTCAAGGCCTGAATCCGTGGCTGACTGGCAGCGGAAAAAGGGGTGCGTCCCCTTTATCTTACGAAAAGGTGGGCGCCGGCCCATTCCTCGAACCACTTGCCGAGGCGCTTCGCGACGCGATCGGCGCGGGCGCCGCGACGGCCGATGCTTGCACGCACCGCGGCCGCGAGCGGGCGCCCGGCCACGAGCGCTTCGAGCAGCCTGAACTGGTCCGGCTCCTGGTCGCGCCGCATCACGCTGAAGCCGCGCCGGAAGACGATGGCGAACGTGGCGCGCGGGCGCGGCAGGCGGGGCCGCTCTCCTCGGCGCAGGGCATTCATGTACGCGTTCGCCGGATAGCGCAGCTTCAACAGCTGGAGCGCCGGCGTCACACGCAGCGTCGCACCGTCCGAGTCCGCCGCCCCGAGCGCCGCAAACTCCGCTGCCGTCATCGGCTCCGCGCGCGGTGCGTCGAACACGTCCTCCATCGCACGCTCGATGCGGGCGACGTCCACGGCGAGCCCGTTCCGGTTCGAGCGCGGCAGGGTCTTCGCCAGGAAATCCGGGAAGCGGGCGCTCAGGCTCCCGAGCGTCCGCGTCCGCGACGGATTCTTCGCCACGAACTCGCCGGCACGCCGCCGCGAACGCATGCGGCCCCAGCAGCTGGCGCAGCGTCGGGTACTCCGCTTCCATCACCTCGACCAGGCGCGCGTAGTACATGTGCGCGTAGATCTCGAGGCGCTCGACGGACGTGAGTTGCCGGGAAGGCAGGACGGCGGTCTCGAGCTGGCGCGCAGCCGCGGGCAACAGCCCCCGCGCCCTCCGCGAACGAGCCCCCGCTTCGGCACCTTCCGGATGCATGACTACCGCCTGCATCCAGCGCTCGAGGGTGTCGAGCCCCGCCGCCGAAGAAGCCCTCATGCAGCCGCCCGCCCGGCCGCCCCGCGGAACCGCGAAGCCTTCCTAACCTCTTGTTGCAGAACGGAAAACTTCGGGACGTTGGCATCCCATTCCAGCAACGTCGCCCGCGAGCCGGCGCGCTCCTGGAAACGCCTATAAAGGTCCCAGACCGCATCGACCACCCGCCCGTCGTGGGTATCGATGCAGTGCGTGCCGTTATCCGTGTGGCCGGCCAGGTGAATCTGGACCACGTGCTCGGCCGGGATCGCCTCGAGGTAGGCGACCGGGTCGAGGTCGTGGTTGCGGCAGGTCACGTAGACGTTGTTCACGTCCAGCAGCAGGGCGCAGTCCGCCTCGACGGCGAGCCGCGCGATGAATTCTTCCTCGGGCATCGAGGATGCCGCGAAGGTGAGGTAGGTCGACGGGTTCTCGAGCACCAGCGGCTGCTCGAGATAGTCCTGGATGGTCCGAACCCGCGACACCATGTGCCGCAGGCCCTCCTCCGTGTACGGCACCGGGTAGAGGTCGTGGCCGTTCAGCCCCGCGACGCCCGTCCAGCAGACGTGGTCGCCGAGCCACTTCGCCTTCACGCGCTTCGCGAGCGCCTTCAGCTTGTCCAGGAAGCCGAAATCGATCGGGTCGGTGCTGCCGACCGACAGCGACACCCCGTGCATGACGATCGGGTAGCGCTCGGCGATCTGGTCGAGGAAATGCAGCGGCCGCCCTTCCGTGTCGATGAAGTTCTCCGACACGATCTCGAACCAGTCCATTTCCGGCCATTTCGTCGTGATGTGCCGGAAATGCTGCGTGCGCAGGCCGACGCCGAGACCGAGGTCCGGGAGTCCCCATCGATTCGGCATCGGCGCCGGCTTGCGCACGTCTCGAATCGGCCTCAGCCGTGCACGACCGGCACTGCGCAACCGCCCTTGCCCTTGCAGGAGTTCTTGCCGGCGCAGCCGCCGTCACCGGCCTTGCAGCCGCCCTGGCCCTTGCACGCGTTCTTGCCCGCGCACTCGTGCTTGGCCTTCGTGGCGCAGCCGCCCTTGCCCTTGCAGGAGTTCTTGCCGGCGCAGCCGCCGTCGCCGCCCTTGCAGCCGCCCTTGCCCTTGCACGCGTTATGGCCTTTACACACATGGTTTTCGCCGCCCGCTTCCTCGCCGGCGAACGCTACCTTGGCGATTTCCGCGCCGGCCAGGAGGCCGCCGGTCACGCCCAGCATCACCTTGCCGAAATCACGACGATTCATTGACATGTCATTTCCCTCATCAGTGGTGAACAGAGCCGTTGAGCATCCCCAACGGTCAGTCAGGAGACCGATCCGTTGGCCGAAATACTACGCTCCCGGGAAAATAATGGATGCGCCCTTGTGCGCCGCAACAGCCTTGGGTGCCGGGTCGCACTTATCGCACTTATCGAAACTGCGCATAAACTGCACATATGACCGATAAGTGCGATAAGTGCGACCCGGCACCCCAATGATGTTCACGCACGCGCTCCTGCGACTGCCCGGCGAGAACTTTGCGCAGGGCCTCACCCAGGCGGGCGAAGGCGCCCCGGACCCGGAGCTCGCGTTCGAGCAGCACCAGCGCTATTGCGAGGCGCTTTCCGCCTGCGGCCTGTCGCTCACCGTGCTGCCGGCCGATCCGCATCACCCGGACGGCTGCTTCGTCGAGGACACGGCGCTCGTCACCGAGCGCGGCGCCATCGTCATGCGCCCCGGCGCCCCCTCGCGCCGCGGCGAGGTGGACGTCATCGAATCGGCGCTCAAGGGATTGTTCACCTCGATTCCGCGCATCGAGGCGCCCGGCACCGTGGACGCCGGCGACATCTGCGAGGCCGACGGCCATTTCCTGATCGGGGTCTCCGCGCGCACCAACGAGGCCGGCGCGGAGCAGCTCGCGGCCCACCTCATCGACCTCGGCTACCGCGCGGACACCGTGGACATCCGTCCGTACCGCCGGCTCCTGCACCTCAAGACCGGCATCTCGTGGCTGGGCGACGGACGACTGCTCGCGACCGAGGACCTGCCGAACTGGAGTTCCCTCTCGGCCTACGAAATCATCCGCGTGCCGGAGTCGGAGCGTTACGCGGCCAACGCGCTGCGCGTCAACGACCACGTGCTGGTCGCCGAAGGTTACTCGCAAACACGCGCGGAGATCGAATCGCTCGGCTTCCCGGTGATCCCGCTCGACATGTCGGAGTTCCGCAAGCTCGACGGCGGGCTGAGTTGTCTCTCATTGCGCTGGCAATAATGCTCGCGCCCTAGGCGTCGTCCTACTTACGACCCTCCGAACGTCCTATGTCGCTGCACGGCGACGCCAGCGATCCTCGGCCATGCTTCGTTACGCACTCATCTTCTTCATCATCGCCCTGATCGCCGCGCTGCTCGGCTTCACCGGTGTCGCCGCAGGCGCCACCGAGATCGCGAAGATCCTGTTCTTCGTGTTCCTCGTGGTCGCCGCCGTCTCGCTGGTCATGGGCCTGATCCGCCGGGGACCCTGACGCTCCACCGGGACAGGTCCGACTCCAACCGGAGTCGCGCTCCTACCTAGCCCGCTTCGCGCGGGGGCAACACTGTGTGCGCGGAACAACACAGGAGATTCCCATGAAGCACGGCATTACCGCGGTCCTCGCGGTCGCGGCGCTTGCGGCTGCATCGGCGGCCCAGGCGCAGGACAACGAATCCGGTTTCTACGCCGGCGGAGGCATCGGCCAGTTCGACGTCGAAATCGACGACTTCGATGACGTCGACGCCACGATCGACAACTACGACAGCGACGACACGGCCTGGAAGGCATTCGGCGGCTGGCGCATGAACCCCTATCTCGCGTTCGAGCTCGCCTACGTCAATCTCGGCAGCCCGGACGACGAGATCCTGCCGGACACCGACGTGACGATCGAAACGGATGGCTTTGCGCCGTACGTCGTCGGCACGCTCCCGATCGGCGACTGGTTCGAGGTGTTCGCGAAGGCCGGCTACTACTGGTACAGCACGGACGTGGAAGTTTCCACGCCGCTCGGCGACTTCAGCGACGACGACAGCGACAGCACCTTCACCTGGAGTGCGGGTGTTGGCGTCAACGTCTTCGAGCGCGTGAACATCCGCCTCGAGTACGAACAGTTCGACTTCGATGCCGCCGACGACGCCCAGGCACTTTGGCTCACCGGGGCGTACCGCTTCTGATTGCCTGACGCGGGGGCCGGATTGTCGGTGTCGGACGACGTAGGCGTCCCTCCGACATCCGGCCGCGCTGGCAACCGACATTGCGGAACCTGCGCTGCACCCAGACTCCCAACCGTACGATTTTGGCGAGATCCAGGAGAAACAACATGAACCGTGTACTGACGATGTTGATGGCCGGCGCGTTCGCGCTGTCGGTCGGAGCCTGCAACAAGGCCGAAGACCCTGCGGAAGTGCAGGCCGACGTGGCCGAGGCGCAGAGCCGAAGCCACCGAGAAAGTCGCCGAGGCCCAGGCCGACATGAACCAGTACGGCAATGGAAGGCCAGGAAGAGACGGCACTCGCGAAGGCCGAGGGCGAACACAAGATCGCCATCGAGCAGTGCGAAGCGCTGCCGGGCGACCAGCAGAAGGCCTGCAAGGCCGAGGCTGACGCGACGTATGAAGCCGCCAAGGCGGCTGCGGACCTGCCCGGTCCGTCGTGATCTGACCGAAAACGTCCCAGGAGATTCGACTATATGAACAAGACACTTGTAGCCCTGATCGCGGGCACCGCCCTGCTCGGCACGGCGGCCTGCTCGTCGACCCGGACTCAAAGAGCGCCGGGTGAACAGGTCGACGACGCTACCGTTCTCACGAGCGTCAAGTCCGCGCTGGCCTCCGATCCGGTGACTGAAGCCGGCGAGATCAACGTCGACGTGAACCGCGGAGTGGTCAAGCTGGCCGGCTTCGTGGAGACCTCCAAGGAGAAGTCGCAGGCGGGCGACGTCGCCCGCAAGGTGGATGGCGTGAAGTCGGTGCAGAACGACATCGCCGTCAAGAAGGACGATGCCAGCACGGGTGAAGTGATCGACGACTCGATCCTCACCGGTAAGGTGAAGTCCGCTCTGATCGCCGATTCGACGACGAAGGCCCATCAGATCAACGTCGAAACCAAGGGCGGCGTGGTGCAGCTGTCGGGCTTCGTGGACAACGCGGCTGCCAAGTCTGCGGCGACCAACGTTGCCAAATCCGTCACCGGTGTGAAGGACGTCAAGAACGAGCTGAGCGTCAAGTCGTACTGACCCCCCTCGTACACTCGATCCAGTTCGCTTACGTTCTCTCACCAGGGCCCGCGTCGAAAGACGCGGGCCTTTTTTTTAAAAGGGGACGCACACCTTTTTCGGAGAGAGACGAGACAAGGAAAAAGGGGCGCGTCCCCTTTTAGTGCGCGGCGCCGATTTCCTGGATGAGCTGCGGCAGCCGCTCGTAGTCGACCGACTTGTTGAGGAAGTGCTCGACGCCCATGCGAATTCGCCAGGCGCTGGTATTCGGGGAGCATGTAGTTCGTGAACACGATGATGATCGGCCGCACCTTGCCGAGCCGCTGCAGCACGCCGAAACCCGTGCCTTCCTTGAGCTGCAGGTCGAGGATGATCACGTCCAGGTGCATCTCGCGCGCGGCCGCGACCGCGCCGGACTCGTCCACGGCGGTCGCGATCACCTCGACGTCGTCCAGCGTGGCCAGCGACTCACGCAGTCGCTCCGCGAGCATGCGCGAGTCCTCCACCAGCAGTACTTTCAAGGTCACAACACGGGTCTACTGGATGAGGCCGTTGCGCAGGGCGTAAGAGGTGATGTCGGCATTGGTCTTGAAGTGCATCTTCTCGAGCACGCGGCTGCGATAGGTGCTGACCGTCTTGACCGATAGGCACAGCTCGCGCGCGATCTCCGACACGGAGCTGCCGCTCGCCAGCTTGCAGAAAATCTGGAACTCGCGCTTCGAGAGCTGCTGGTGGATCGGCCGGTCGCCGCCGCCATTGTCGATCTCGGAGATCAACAGCTCCGACATCGTCGCACTCAGGTAACGCCGTCCCGCGAGGACCACATGCACCGCCTTCAGGAGGTCATCCGGCGCGCTCTCCTTGCCGAGGAAGCCGTGCGCGCCCGCCCGCAGCATGTTGATCGCGTACTGGCGCTCCGGGAAGCCGGACAGGATCAACACCCGCGTGTCGGGATAGCCCGACCGCACGTGACGGAGGATGTCCATGCCGCTGCGGTCCGGCATGCCGATGTCGAGGATCAGGAGCTCCCAGGGGCTCTCCCGCAGCCGTTCGAGCGTCTGCTGGCCGGTCGCGGCCTCGCCGATCTCGCCGACGGCATTGTCTTCGGCCAGCATCTGCCGCAGCCCGGCGCGAACCACCGCGTGGTCGTCCGCAATCAATACCCTGGCGCTCATCATGGGAGTTACATCCTACTGAAAGATAACCCTTTCTTCTCACATCCGGTGTCGCCAGGGGCAGCCGGAGATGCCTACGCCGCCTGTAGGACGTTACCGACACGGCCCTCGCCCCGGCCACCCCGTGAGACGCGGATTGCCGTTAGATTGGCGCTCCATGGCAAACCCGGACAAAAGTCCGTCTGCCCTACGCACCGATCCTGCTCGGGGCATCGCCTTCATCGCGACCCTCTTCATCGTCGCCGAGTCCGGCTACCAGCGCATCCACCAGGCCGGCCAGGTCATCTCCGCGGCCGAGGAACGCCAGACGCTGCATGTCGCGCTACCTGCGCCTGGTGCTCGATGCCGAATCAGCCCAGCGCGGATTCCTGCTGACCGAGGACCCGCGCTACCTGCGCGGCTTCGACCCCGCCGTCCGCGCACTGGATCCGATGCTCAACCGAATCATCGTGAAGCTGCGCGAATCCGGCCTCGATGAGGACGCCGAAAAGGCGCAGGCGCTGCGCACGCTCGCCGGCAAGAAAGTCGGCGAGATGCAGACGTCGCTACGTCTTTATGGCGAGGTGAACCGGGACGCGGCGCTCCAGCTGATCGACACCGACATCGGCCAGCGCGCGATGACGGATCTCCGCCACCAGTTGCGGGAGCTGTTCGACGCGGAAGGGGAGCGACTCGCCGCGGCGCGCGCGAGTTCCGACCGCGACCTGCAGACTTCGCGCGTGCTGCTCGGGGCGGCAAGCTTCCTGAGCCTGGTGCTCGTCGTGCTGGTGGGCGCCCTGCTCGCGCGCGACATGCGCCGGCGCGACAAGGAGACAGAGGACCTCGACGCCCGCAACCGCGAACTCGACCGCACGGTCCAGCAACGAACCGCCATGCTGTTCCACCTCTCGAGCAGCCTGCAGAAGGTCGCCGAGCGCGAAAAGGCGGCCCTCGCGCGCGAGCTGCACGACGAGCTCGGGGGCCTGCTGGTCGCGACCAAGATCGACGTTTCCTGGCTGCGCAAGCGCGTCGACGACGGGTCGGAGGCGACCAAGCTGCGCTGGGAGCGGGTGCTGCGCTGCATGGACGAGGGCCTTGCGCTCAAGCGCCGCGTCATCGAGAACCTGCGCCCGACCCTGCTCGACAACGTCGGCATCGTGGCGGCGCTGCGCTGGCTCGTGGACGAGACGCTGCGCCGCAACGGCATCGCCTGCGAGGAGCAGTATCCGGAGACGATGCCGGAACTGTCGCCGGATGCTCGAATCGCCGTCTTCCGGGCTGTCCAGGAGTGCCTCATGAACATCGTGAAGCACGCGCAGGCGAAATCCGTCCTGGTCCGGGCAACCGTGGAAGACGACCGCCTGTCCGTCGTCGTTCGCGACGACGGTGTCGGAATCGAGGAAGGGCGGATCGAGACTCCCCAGTCGCACGGACTGCTCGGAATGAGACATCGCGTCGAGTCGCTCGACGGTACACTCGGCGATCCAGTCGCTCGGACGCGGCGTCGGCACTGAATGCCGCTTCACGCTGCCGCTCGAGCGCATCCGCAACACGGGTACCAGCTGATGAAACACGCATGCACGCTCGCCACCTTGCTCCTGGTCGCCGGCTGCGGCGGCGGATCCGTCGAATCGACAGTCGAAGCGTCAGCCTCGGGAGCGGCGCCCGACGTCGCGGCGACGATCATCGCGCCGCACGAGGTTGCGGATCCGACGCAGCCGCCGAGCTACGAGGTCGCGATCGCCGGTGCCGCCGCCGAACGCAATGCTGCCCAGGAACGCTGCGCGACGCAGCCGGAAGCCGTGCGCACGCAGTGCGAGCAAGAGGCGAATGCCGCATTTGCCGAGCAGGAAAGCGACCTCGCCGACTTACGCGGCAATCAGCCGTAGTCCTACAAAAATTCCGAACGCCATCGGCGATCCTGAAATGGACCGCCGCGGATGGGTCCGCGGCCATCGACAAGCCTCAAGGAGTGAGCACATGAATTGGGATCGCATCGAAGGGAATTGGAAGCAGTTATCGGGCAAGGTCCGCGCACAGTGGGGCAAGCTCACCGACGACGACCTGGACGTGATCGACGGCCGTCGCGAGGAACTCGCGGGCCGCATCCAGGAGGCTCTACGGTGTCTCGAAAGACGAAGCCGAGAAGCAGATCGACAAGTTCGCCGGCACCCTCGATTCGGGCACCAGCGACATGCGGGCCGACCGCAGGCCTTCGCGCAGCAACTGATCAAGAGGCCGGCGCGTAGCCGGGCGACGCATGCCATGAACCCACATCCAGTGAAATTCAAGCTACCGCCGCTCGGCTACGCTTATGACGCACTCGCGCCGGCGTATTCCGCAGAGCTCCTCGAGCTTCATTACGCAAGCCATCACCAGGCCTATGTCGACGGCCTGAACCGCACGCTCGAGGGGCTCGCCGAAATGCGGCAGAAGGGTGACTTCGCCCGCATCAACGCGCTCGAGCAGGACCTCGCGTTCCACTACTCGGGCCACATCCTGCACTCCATCTTCTGGCGCAACCTCGAGCCGAACGAGGGCGCCCCTCCGTCGGGCCATCTCGAATCCCGCATCCGTTCCGCCTTTGGCAGCACGGATGCGTTTCGGCGGCAGTTCGGCGCTGCAGGCGCCGCGCTGCAGGGTTCGGGATGGGTCGCGCTGACCTGGGAGACGACGCGCGGGCTGCTCCTGATCGAGCAGCTGCACGACCACCAGGACCGCAGCGCCCTCGGCACCGTGCCGCTGCTGGTGATGGACATGTGGGAACACGCGTACTACCTGCAGTACCGCAACAAGAAGGAAAAGTGGATCGTCAACTTCTGGGAGATGATCAACTGGGCCGACGTCGCGCGCCGCCTCGACAACGCCGTGTGCGTCGACCTTGCCACTGACCGGACGCCTCAAGACGCCGCTGCCTGACGGGGCATAGCTCCCCGCGCTACTCTCCGCGCAACTCTGGTACGCTCGCGCCCGTTGCCGGCGACACGGAAGGCCGGCCGGGGGGCGGTATGCGGATCCTCATTGCGCTGGTGACGGCGACCCTGTTCCTGGCCGCCTGCGGCGATGACGTGCGGCAGGACGTGAAGCGAGCGGGCGGCAAGAATGCGGCCGCGGCGGCCGGCCCCAGCGGCGTGCCATCGACTGCCACGTCACGCCTCGACTTCGCCTCCTGCCTCGCCGAAGACGTCGCCGCCGACGATGCACGTGCGCAGCGCTGCCCCTCCTTCGCCCTGCTCTCGCTCGACTACATGATCGGCCAGTGCACGGCGAGCGGCGGCAAGCTCGTCGCACGCCAGCCCTCGAAGGCCTGGTCGCTCGACGTGGACGGCGATGCGAGCGCCGAGGTGCTGGTCGACCTCATCGGGAACTTCGATTGCGATGGCGCGCCCGGCGTCTTCGCCTGCGGCAGCACGGGCTGCCCCTTCCTGCTCTACAAGAAGCGCAGCGAAACCTGGGTCGAACTCGGCGCCATCAACGCCGACGATGGGCCCGGCATCGAAGTGCTGCCCGCCGAGGAAGGCAAGCTCGCATCCCTGCGCGGCGGCTGCCTCGGCCAGCAGCCCTGCAGCGAGTATTCCTACTACGAGTGGAACGGCCGCGAATACGCGCGCACCTGGATCGACTTCAAGGGCCACGCCGTCGACATCGCACCGCGCGGCCTCATGACCCTGACGAAGGACTCCGCCGTCCTCGACGGACCCGGCGGCCGCATGGCCCAGGCCCTCGATGAATATCCCGTCGGCACGACGGTGATCGTCATCGGCACGGCGCGCGATGCGCCGTACACCTTCGTCTCGCCCTGCAACGCCTGCCGGCGCGGCTTCGTCGAGACGGCCCTGCTCGCGAAATAATCCCGCAGCCTGCCGGTCATCAGCCGGCAACATCCCGGGCCTATCGTGTCCGTCATCGCCGGAACGGCACGATGACGGCACGAGAAGGAATTCCCGATGACATCGATGACGTTGGCGGCACCGGTGGCCGTTCTGGCGAGCTTCGCTCACATGGCGAATGCGGCCCAGCCCGCAAAGCCGCCGGCTCCGCGTCCTCGGCACCTACGAGTCTGGACTCTTCAACGTCGGCGGCGCGAGATACCGCACCTATGATCCCATCACCCGCCGCAGTTTCGTCGTCAATGCCGGGTCGGCGACCGTCGATGTCCTGGATCTCCGCAATCCATCAAGGCCGACCCGGCTCGGCAGCCTCGATATCGTCGCCGACCTGGCGCCACGTTCGGTGGGCGCCGCAAACAGCGTCGACGCCCGCTTCGGGATCCTGGCTGTCGCCGTCGAGGCCGAACCGAAGCAGGACGATGGCTGGGTCGCGTTCTATTCGACCCTGACGCTCGAGCTCCTGACGGTCGTGCCGGCCGGCGCCCTGCCCGACATGGTCACGTTCTCGCAGAGCGGCCGCTACGTGCTCGCGGCCAACGAAGGCGAACCCGACTCCAGCTACACGGACGACCCGGAGGGCACCGTGACCATCATCGACATGCTGCGCTTCGGCCAGCCCGACTTCACCAAGACCGTACAGTTCGGCGATTTCAACCAGGGCGGGACGCGCCACGGCGAGTTGCCGGCGGACGTGCGCATCTACGGCCCGGGCGCCAGCGTCGCGCAGGACCTCGAGCCCGAGTACATCACCACCGACGGCGACACCGCCTGGGTCACGCTCCAGGAAAACAACGCGATCGCCGTGATCGACATCCGTACGGCGCGCGTCAAGAAAGTCTTCGCACTCGGATTCAAGGATCACTCCAGGGCCGTCAACAAGCTCGATGCGAGCGACGACGACGGCGCGATCCGCATCCGCCGCTGGCCCGTGTTCGGGATGTACCAGCCGGACGCGATCGCGAACTTCCGCAGCGGCGACAAGCACTACCTCATCACCGTGAACGAGGGTGACACGCGCGACTACGATGCCTTCAGCGAAGAGGAGCGGGTCGCGGACCTCACCCTCGACCCGGCCGCGTTCCCGAACGCCGCCGCGCTGCAGCAGGACGAGAACCTCGGACGCCTGACGGTGACGAAGGCGCTGGGCGACACCGACTCGGACGGCGACTTCGACCGGCTGTACGTGCCCGGCGGCCGCTCGTTCTCGATCTGGAACGCACGCACCGGCGCGCTCGTGTTCGACAGCGGCGCGGAACTCGAGCAGCTGCTCGCCAACCTGCTGCCCGCCGAGTTCAACGCGAACCACGAGGAGAACGACTCGTTCGACAACCGCAGCGACAACAAGGGCCCCGAGCCCGAGGGCGTCACGCTCGGCATCGTGCAGGGCACGCTCTATGCGTTCGTCGGCCTCGAGCGGATCGGCGGCATCGTCGTGCTCGACCTGACCGACCCGACGAGCCCGGAGTTCGTCGACTACCACAACAATCGCCACTTCCGCGACGCCGCCGGCGAACCGGTGCCGACCTGCGCCGAGTTCGACCCGCCGGACTCGGACGACATCGGCGATTGCGTCAAGTCGAACTCCGCGGCCGGCGACCTCGGTCCCGAAGGCCTCGAGTTCGTGCCCGCGCGCGATGCGCCGCGCGGCAAGCCGCTCCTGATCGTCGGCAACGAAGTCAGCGGCACGACGACGGTCTACGAGTTTCGCTGATAGTTGAGTTGGCGGCGGCCGGCGTCCCCCCGCGCGGCCGCCGCCAGGGGCACGGACAAAAAGGGGACGCACCCCTTTTTACAGCAGGACTGCTGTCGCGAGCCCCAGGAAGATCAGGAATCCCATGCTGTCGGTGATGGCCGTGAGCAGGATGCTGCTGCCCATGACCGGATCGCGGCCCAGGCGCTCGAGCAGCAGCGGGCAAAGTACGCCCACAGCGGCGGCGACCAGCATGTTGAGCGCCATCGCCACGACCATGACGCCGGCCAGCGCGGCCGATTGGTAGAGCACGAGCGTCACCAGGCCCATCAACACGCCCCACATCACGCCGTTGAGCGCGGCAATCGACAGTTCCTTGCGCAGCAGGTAACGCCGGTTGCTCTCGTTCAACTGCGAGAGCGCGAGACCGCGGATGACCAGCGCAACCGTCTGGTTGCCGGTGTTGCCGCCGATGCTGGCCACGATCGGCATCAGTGCGGCGAGCGCGGACAGCTGCGCGATCGAGCCCTCGAACACGCCGATCACACGCGACGCGATGAAGGCCGTGAACAGGTTCAGCCCGAGCCAGATCCAGCGCTTGCGCCCGCTCTCCCAGATTGGCCCGAACAGGTCAATGTCCTCGGTGAGGCCCACCTGGCTCAGTGACTGGCGGAACGAGTCTTCCTGGACCCGATCGAGCACCTTGTCCACCGTCACCCAGCCGACCACGTGGCGGTGCAGGTTGAGGACCGGCGCCGCGATCAGGTCGTAACGCTCGAAAGCCTGCGCGGCCTCGTCGGCCGGATCCGTAGTCGCGAAGTAGACCGCGTCCTCGTCCATCACCTCGCTCACTTTCAGGTTCGCGTCGCTGAACAGCAGGCGCGAGAGCGGCAGCATTCCCTGGAACACGTTTTCGCGGTCGATGACCGGGATCGAGACAAGTTGGGCGGACAGCCCGCGGCGACCCCGCAACCCGGCGATTGCCTCCTCGAGATCGAGGTCGCCGTGCACGGTGACGAAATCCATCTCCATGAGCGCGCCGACGCTCTCCGGAGGGAACGACAGTGCCGTCTGCACCTGCTGGCGCTCGCCGGAGTCGAGCAGCGCCAACACTCGCCTGGCGCGATCCTCCGGCAGGTTTTCGACCAAGTCGGCGAAGTCGACGGAAGGCAGTTGCTTGGCGAGCGCGAGCAGCTCGTCGTCCCCCAGCAACGCGACGAGCGGCTTGCGCACGGCTTCGGCGAGTTCGAGCAGGATCGTCCCGCGGCGGTCCTTGCGGATCAGCTGCCAGGCGGTGTCGCGCTGGTCGCTCGGCAAGGCCTCCAGCACGAAAGCCGCGTCCGCCGGGTGCAGCCGGTTCAGTCGGGTCTCGAGTTCGACGGAATGCTGGCGGGCGACGAGCGCCTGGACCAGGTCCTGCTTGCTGGTCCGCTCGCGCGCCACCAGCTGGCTGACGACGTCGTGCCGCGCCATCATCGCGCTGATTTCAGCCAGCGTTGCCTGGAGCGACGTGTGATGTTCGGATTCGTTGCGCATGGGCGGGTCGCCAGAGTCTACTGCGACCCGCCCGCCGCCGCCCTCTCTCGGGAAAAAGGGGACGCACCCCTTTTTTCCTGAAAAGGGGTGCGTCCCCTTTTTCGTTACGTCTTCTGGTACGTCCCGATCAGCTCCGCTTCTTCGAGGATGTGGCCCTCCATCGCCTCGAGCACGATCGCCTTCGTCGGCTGCTTGAGGTCCGGCAGCACGACGTCGAGCGCGTACAGTTTGTGGAAGTAGCGGTGGCGGCCGATCGGCGGGCACGGCCCGCCGTAGCCGGTGCGATCCCAGTCATTTCGCCCCTGGCGTGTGCCGTTCGGTAGTCCCGACGAGTTCACTGCCTCCGGCAGACCCGTCGCGCCCGGCGGGATGTTGTAAAGCACCCAGTGCACCCACACGCGCGTCGGCGCGGCGGGATCGGGCGCGTCCGGGTCGTCCACGATCAGTGCCACGCTCTTGGTGCCGTTCGGCAGGCCGCTCCAGTTGAGGCGCGGCGAAATGTCCTTGCCCTGGCAGGTGTAGAGCTTGGGGATCGGGCCGTTGTGGCTGAAGACAGGGGATGTCAGTGCAAGCGCCATGATCAATTCCAGCATGTCGGACTCCACGTTTCCGTAGGAATTTGACCTATATGTCACCGCACCGCGACTGACGCAATAACTGCCATTTTGCAGAATCCACCCCATGAGCAGCGCAACGGTTGCCATCATCGGTGGCGGATTCTCCGGCACGGTCGCGGCCATTCGGCTGCTGTCGTCCCCTCAACGCGGCGGTCCTTCCCTGCCCTTTGGCAGCAAGATCGTGCTGATCGAGCCCGGCCGTGCCGGAGAGGGGCTCGCCTATCGCGCGGGCCCCGATTACTGGCGACTCAACGTGCCGGCCGAGAGGATGTCCGCGTTCCCCGAGCGGCCCGACGATTTCCTCGCCTTCGCGCGCGCCCGCAATCCGCTGGTGTCCGGCGGCGATTTCCTGCCGCGCTCCTGGTACGGCGACTACCTCGCCGACCGGCTCGAGGCCGCGCGGCGGCGGAGCCCGCGCTGGCTGTCGTTCGAGCAGGTCCGCGCCCGCGCGACGGCCATCGACGTGGCCCGCTCGCAGCGCGCGCATCTGGCTCACCGACGGCGCGGTGATCGAGGCCGACCGCGTGCTGCTCGCGCTCGGCAACTCGCCGGTCGCGGGACCGCTCGCCGGCGCCGCCGAAGTCGTGGACGACGCCTGGAACCTGCGCTGGATGGAGCGCTTGCCGACCTACGTGCCGCGCGTGCTGCTGGTCGGCACCGGGCTCACGATGATCGACATCGCGCTCGCCATCTCGGAGCGCCGCCCCGACGTGCGCATGACGGCGATCTCGAGGCACGGCTTCCTGCCGCAGCCGCACGAGAACCCGAGCACGCAGGCCGCGACGATCTTCGACGCGACAGTCCTCCTCGGCCGCGGGCCGCTGTCCGAGCGCCTGCGCCGATTCCGCGCGCAGGTCGTGGCTTCGGGCGGCGACTGGCGTGCGGCGCTGCAGCAGGTGCGCGAAGTCATGCCGGCGCTCTGGCGCGCCGCACCACGCCGCCTGCGGCGCCGCTTCCTGCGTCACCTGCGCGCACAGTGGGATGTGCATCGCCACCGCGTCCCGGCGGACACGCTCAAGCGCATCCAGACGCTGCGCGAGAAGAAGCGGCTCGACATCCGCGCCGGCCGTATCGTCGAGACGCGGCGCATCAAGGACGGCATCGTCGTCGCCTGGCGGCCGCGCGGCGGCGACTCGCCCCGCGAAGAGCTCTTCGACGCCGTCGTCAACGTGACGGGACCGGACGGCAACCCCAACCGCTCCGTCGTGCGCGCTGGTGCAGTCGCTCATCGACCAGGCGCTGTGCGAGCCGGACGGGCTCGGCCTCGGCTGGGGCACGGATCCGGACGGGCGCCTGTTCGATGCGAACGGCAACGCGTCGGAAGTCCTCTTCTACGCCGGGCCGCTGCTGCGCGCGCGGCACTGGGAAGCGGTCGCGGTGCCGGAGCTGCGTACGCACGTGGCGCGGACGACCGCGACCATCGCCGCATCGCTCGCGACCGGCGCCGGCTCCTACATCCGCCGCATCGCCACGCCCATCTTCCGCCGCGAACAACAGACCTTTTAAGAGGGGACGCTCACCTTTACGTAAAGGTGAGCGTCCCCTTTAACCTTAAGGTGAGCGTCCCTTTAGCCGACGGGATCGCCGGTGAGGATGATCTCGACGCGCCGGTTACGCGCGCGGCCCTCTGAGGTCCCGTTGTCCGCGACCGGCTGGTCCGGGCCGAGCCCGACCTCGCTGATGTTCGAGGACTCCACGCCCTGTCCGATCAGGTAGTCGCGCACGCTGGTTGCGCGCGCCTGCGACAACTTGCGATTGGTCTCGTCGCTGCCGGTGCTATCCGTGTGGCCTTCCACCCGGAAGCGCATCGAGGGATAGACACCCACGATGCCGGCAAACCGTGCGAGCGCGACGCGTGCGCTTTCGTTCAGCGCCGCCTTGCCCACAGCGAATTGCACGCCCGCGATCTCCGCTACGATGCCTCGATCCGTCTCGCGCGTCGGGAGCACCCGATTCAGCCGGGCGACGAGGTCTGCGCGCGCGGCAGCTCGCTCAGTCGCGCTCGCGGCCATCGCACTTTCTTCCGCCGCCTGCGCCTCGCTCCGCTTCGCCGCCTCCGCCGCGGAAGCAGCAGCCACTGCGGCGCGGCTTTCCGCTTCCTGCTTCGCGTTTGCCGCCGCCGCAGCCTTCTGCTCTGCCTTCAAAGCGTCGACAGCGCGCCGGCGGGTGTCTTCAGCGGTCTGCACCGCGGCACGGGCCATGCGAGGCACGTCACGACGAACGCTGGCGTTGTCGCCTTTCTGCGCTGCCTCCGCCTGGGCGAGAAGTGCGGATGCTTTCGCGAAATCCTGCGGAACGAGACGCTCCGCGTCCGCACCCTCGGCGATGGCGATCGCGTAGCGCGCCTGCACGAGATCCGCGGGTATTGCGTGCTTCTCGTCACGCATCTGCGGAGAAAGCGTGGCGTAGTCGATGCGCTCCTTGAGTCCGGGCACGTTGAAGGTCCCTCCGCGCACGTTCTTTGCGAGGTTCTGCAGCACGATCGCGCGGCTCGGGGCCGTGACGGCGAAATGCGGTTCCGCGGTCACGATCAGCGCGAACTGCGAAAGCGGCGTCGATGCCTCGAGTTCGCCCCGCCCGTCGCTCGTTTCGATTGAGCCCAGGTTGTTGGCATTGCCGTCGGCCGTGATTGCCCACAGCACGTAGGTCGCAAACGGCCCGAGATGACCAGGCGACGGCAGCTTCTCGACTTCGACGTCGACGCGGGCGCGTCCCTCCTGGAACTCGACTTCGGCCTCGCCCTGTGCACCGAGCGCGATGGCCGTGCCGCGAAACTCGAGCTGCGACTCCGGCCCTTCGTTGTAGCTGAAGCCGTCGAGGCGGTCGGTGATCTCCTGGCTCAGGACTGCGGTGTCCGTTTCGACTTGCTGACCCACCGCCGCCAGTGGCAGCGCAATCGCCAGCACAGCGAGGCCACGACGCGCGAGGCTCTTGAATACGAACATCTGGAAACTCCTTGACCAACCGGGAACCGGCGGTCTCTGACATATGATCCATGAACACTCGGGAACCAGCGTGTAAGCCGTCTCCCGCGCGTCGCTGTAGGATTGCGTGTAGTCCAAGCCGGAAAACGCATGGCCCGCCTGTTTGCCCTCGCATTCCAATGGATCCTCCGCAAGCTCGGACTCCTGATCGTCATCGTCGCGATCCTGGTCGGCGCGTCCCTGCTGAAGTCGGAATGGCGCGAGCATCGCGAGATCCAGGCGTGCGCTCGGCACCCGAGTGGAGAAACAGCTCGTCGCATTCGACCGTGAACTGGACGCGATCGACGCCGGCATCCAGGCCTTCGAGACGCAGGCGCAGGCGTCGCGCGGCCAGTACCTCGATCTCGCGAAACAGGCCCGCGCCGCGCGCGTTGCCGCACAGCGGGCGCGGACGCGAGTGGAGGTTCTCGAGGACAATCTATGGCCGTGGGACACCTACGTCCGTCCCGCCAAGGTCGTGGAACTGAAAGCTGCGCGCGCGAAGTACGCCGCGCTTGATCGCGCCGCACGCACGGCCGAGGCCGCCCGGGCCCACAGCTCCGCCGCCGTCGCGACGTTGCGCAAGCAGGTCGACCATCTCGAGTCACTGCGTGCCCAGCATCTCGCGAGTGCCGACGCATTCGATCGCTGGCTCGAGGCGCAGCGCGCGGAGGTCGAACGCAACCCGCGCGAGCGGATGATCGCGACCGTGAAGTCCAGGATTCCCGCTCGCACTCGGGATCCTGGCGGGCATCCTGCTGCTGCCCGCGCTCATCAAGACGATCCTCTACTTCGGCGTCGCGCCGCTCGCGGGCCGGCTTGCGCCGGTGCGCATCCTGCCGGCGGCCGACGCACCGCCGTTCCCGAAGCCGCCTCGCTCCGAAGTGTCCGCCGCGCTCGAGATCGCGCCCGGCGAGGAACTCCTCGTGCAGCCGGACTTCCTCCAGAGCAGCAGCCAGCCGGCAATCAAGCGCACGCGCTGGTTCCTGAACCCGCGCTTGCCGTTCGCGAGCCTCGCCTCCGGGATGTTCGCGCTGACCAGCGTCCGGCCGGAAGGCCCGACGAGCAACGCGCGCCGTCGTGTCTTCCCAGCGCGACCCGTTCTCAGAGATCGGCGTGATCGATGTGCCCGCAGGCGCCGCGATGGTGATCCAGCCGCGTTCTCTCGCCGCCGTCGTGAAGCCGGCCGGTGAGCCGACGCACATCACCCGCCACTGGCGGCTCGGCAGCGCGCACGCCTGGATCACGCTGCAGCTGCGCTATCTCGTCTTCCACGGGCCGTGCCGGCTGCTGCTGAAAGGCTGCCGCGGCGTGCGCGCGGAGGCGCCGCTCCCCGACCAGCCGCGCCTCATCAACCAGGCGGCGACGCTCGGCTTCAGCGCCAACCTCGAGTACCGCACGATCCGCTGCGAGACCTTCGTGCCCTACCTGCGCGGCCAGGAAGAGCTCTTCAACGACCTCTTCGCCGGCGGGCCGGGGTGGTTCATCTACGAGGAAATGCCGGGCCAGGATCGGCGCAGCGGACTTACCGGGCGCGGCCTCGAAGGCCTGCTCGACGCCTTCCTCAAGGCTTTCGGCATTTAAAAGGGGACGCACCCCTTTTTCATGCCTTACAAAAAAGGGGTGCGTCCCCTTTTATTCTTCGGTCGAGGAAAAGCCCGGGCTCAGCCGCGAGAGGTGATCGGCAACCGCCGCGCGGTCGGCCTCGGACAGCGCGCCGATGCGCTTCACGTGCGCGTCGTCCATGCCGGGGCGCTGGCCGGCCGCCGTTTCGTTGAGCTGGCGCAGGAGGTACGCGTAATGCTGCCCGGCGAGCCGCGGCCGCAGCGTTTGCAGGTTGCCTTCGGCGAGGCGTCCGTGGCAACTCTCACAGTCGCGATAGTAGACGACACGGCCCTGCTGCAGCGACTTGCCATCACCCATGCCGCCCTCACGCGGCGGCGGCCGCTCGATGCTCCCGGCATACGCGGCGACGTCCAGCAGGTCCTGCGCGCCGCCGAGGCCATGCGACTTCGCCGCGTCCTGCATCTTCGCGTGCCAGCGCCGGTCGTGGCGAAAATCCACGAGCTGCTTCACCGAGCACCGACACATGCTGCCCTGCGATGACCGGAATCGTGCCATCGGCGCTGCCGCTGCCGTCTGCCTGGTGGCATTGCGCACACGAGGCAAACAACGTTTTTCCATGTTCAAGGTTCGGCTCGAGCGCCAGGGCCGCGCGAAATTCCGCGATCGCCGCCTCGGTGCGCCCCTGGTAGGAGTCCAGGTCGACCTCGATCGCCGCCGCGAGACTCGCGACCGCCGCGGTCGCGACGATGACTGCGACCGCGATTCCCGAACGCGTCATACGTTGGCTGTTCATGTGCTTACTCTACGCCGAGTCATCGTCGGAACCCACGGTCCCGCGCAAAGACGATCGCCTGCGCCCGCGACCATACGCCCAGCTTGTCGAAGACGTTCGAGGCATGGTTCCGGACCGTCTTTTCGCTGATCTTGAGCTGCGCGGCGATGTCGGCATTGCCAAGCCCGTCGCCCATCAGCGCCAGCACCTGCCGCTCGCGAGCCGACAGCGCCGCGAACACTGCCCCGCCCGCTGCCAGCGCCGGCCGCAGGAACTGCAGCACGGCTTCCTGGAACCGCGCCCACGCCGGCTCGTCCTCGAGCAGCACGTGATTGCGCGAGTCGAGCTCGATGAACTCCGCGCCCGGGATGCCGCTCGCGAGCAGGCGACCTTCCGACACCGGAACCACCTGGTCGTCGCACGCATGCAGGACGAGCGTCGGCACGCGCACCTCGCCGAGCAACGACTCGATGTCCGCCGAGCCGCGCGCATCGAGGAGTCTGGCCGCGGCCTCGCCCGTCGTCGACTTTAGGCAGAACTCGTTGAACCAGTGCAGCTGCTCGGGCGTCGCGTCCGGGAATGAAGCGCGAGGTGAACACCTGGCGGAACGTCGGGTTGTCGCTGCCCCAGGCTGCGCGTGCGAGCTCGATCATCGCGCGATACGTCGCCTGCGATTCCGGCGTTCCACGCAGGTACGCGCCGTGTGCATAGCCGCCGTACAGCACGAGCCGTGACACGCGCTCCGGATACCGGATCGCGTATCCGATGCTGGCGATCGCACCCTGCGAGATGCCGAGGAGTGAAACCGGCCAGGCGGGTTTCGCCGCATCGATGACCGCCTCGAAGTCTGCCGTCCACCCGGCGACATCCAGTGCGTCGAATTGCGCATCGCTCAGCCCGCAGCCGCGCTCGTCGTAACGCACGAAGCGGAAATGCGCCGAGAAGAACTGCAACCAGTGCCTCCACAGCGGGCTCTTCCATTCGTACTCGAGATGCGAGAGCCAGTTGGCCGCCTTGACGACGACCGGCCCCTCGCCCGCTTCCGCCCACGCAAGACGCGCACCGTCCGGCATCCTGGCGTAGCGGATGTGCTGTTGGAGCGGCTTCCTGGCGGCCATTCGGCATCACCGGGACATTTGTCGGGGGTCCGACCGCCGGATATTAGCGAACCGGGACATTCGACCCATGGCACCCGCGACGCCGCCCGCGCACGCTGCGCGCGTCATCAAGGAGGGTAGAACATGTCGCAGCGAATCCTGCATTTCGCGTACGGCCTTGCGGCCTACATCCTGTTCCTGGGGACGTTTCTCTACGCGCTGGCGTTCATCGGCGGCTGCCCCATCCTCCCGAATCGGCTGGACGGCCCGTTGACCGGGAGCCTCGGCGCCGCGATCGCGGTCAACTGCGCGCTGCTCGGCGTGTTCGCAGTCCAGCACAGCGTGATGGCGCGACCCTGGTTCAAGGAACGCTGGACCCAGATGATTCCCTGGTCCATCGAACGTTCGACCTACGTGCTTGCCTCGAGCGTCGCGCTGATCCTGCTCTTCTGGCTGTGGCGGCCCATCGGCATCGAGATCTGGTCGGTCGAGAACCCGATCGGGCAGGCTGTGTTGTGGGCGCTGTTCGCGCTCGGCTGGGGCACGGTGCTCGTCAGCACTTTCCTCATCAACCACTTCGACCTCTTCGGCCTGCGCCAAGTGACGCTGCCGCTGCTGGGCAAGCCCTACACGCCGGTGTCGTTCCGCACGCCGTGGCTTTACCGCCAGGTCCGGCACCCGCTCTACGTCGGCTGGCTGCTGGCATTCTGGGCGACCCCGCACATGACGCTTGCGCACCTGCTCTTCGCGATCGCGACGACCGCGTACATCCTGATCGCGATCCAGTTCGAGGAGCGCGACCTCATCGCCGAACACGGTGAGGCCTATGCGGATTACCGGCGCAAGGTGCCGATGCTGATCCCGGGCGTGAAGCCGCTAACCCGCTGATCGGCCGCGCGAATCGGGTGGCTCATTCCCGGAGCCACCCGGTTCGTAGCATGGGGGGCATGGCTGAATCCTTCCCCACCTCCGGCCCGGTCACGACGTCCGTCTATCCGTCGATCAGCTACGACGAGTTCGCCTCCATCTTCCTGCACGGCCAGGTTCACCTGCCGTATGCGGTCGCCGCGGCATCCGTGCACGAACTCAACTGGAAGATGATGGTCGCGCACGTCACGACCAACCGGCGTGGACACCTCGTGGCCTCGCACACGCTCGTCGTGTGCGGCGGCATCACGGAGTATTACCTGCGCGACCAGCTCTGGTATTGGGTGAAGGACCTCGAGCTCATCCGTGCCGAGGTGCGCAAGCAGACCCGGCGGGCCGCCGGGTCAAGGCTGCACTAGTTCAAAAGCGAGAGGACAAGTCTCTGCCAATGGAGATCAGCTCCTCAACCAGACTGGCCGAGGCTTGCTGCTCGCCTTCGTACTCAGCCAGGTTGCGCAGTTCGTGGCAACGCGCCAGTACCCTCCAGACCTCAGGCTTGATTCCAAGCGTATCTTCCAGCGCCTGGAACACGATGTAGCGATGCTTGGCCCTATACCCCACGCGCCTTAAGGCAGCGGCACTCAGGGCGTGAGCAGCTCCATAAGCGAGATCGAAACGGCTGTCGACGGACAACCCTTTGTTCGCGGCGTCCGCCAGTCGAGCGCGAGCCGATCGCACGAGGCCTGCGATTTCCTCTTCATTGGCAGGTTCCTTGGCGAGCGGCCCTCTGGCATCGCATAGGCGATCAAGCCGGGAGCTCATGCTCACTCCCCACAACCCAGATCTTCGGTTGCGCCAACAGGCGCCTTACGAACGAGTCACGCTTCTTGCGGCGTCGCGTGAAGTCGTCGGCCGAGAATATCGTCGGGTTGATCGGCCGACCCAGCGCGCGCTCGACCTCCAGCAGAGAGGCCACGAGATCTCCATAGCTCAGCTTGTCCGATACGACCATGAGATCAATGTCGCTGGAGGTCGTGTCCTGCCGTTTTGCGACCGATCCGTAGATAAACGCGGCCTGGATCCGGCCCCGGATTTCCGAAAGCGCTGCCCGCAATGGTTCGACCAGGCCAAAGCTCTTTGAAACGATGGCCCGCAACTCATCGAAAATCGGCGAGTCGGGATTGGCCTGAAAATGCCTTTGCGGGCCGATTGACCGGGCCGTGATCAAGCCGCTCTCCGAGAGGCGTCGAAGTTCGCGCTGCACCCCGCCTGATCCCGCATCTGCGAGCCGGATCAATTCCTTGGCATAAAAACTGCGGTTTGGCTGGCTGAACAGCAACCCAAGCACCTTCTGCTGGGTATGCGTAAAGAGCGCGTCTCCGAGGCCGGTGCCCCCTGGAACTTTCGATCTAGCGGCTTTAGTACCCATAATGGGTACGATCGTACCCATTTTGGGTACCCGCGGCAAGAGCCCCAACCGATTGTGTGATTCGGGTCCGCTTACCTCGAGCGCACCACCAGCGTCCCCGCCAGCTTGTCGTGCCAGCCCTGTTTACGTGCGTCGAAGCCGACCCAGATGAAGCCGAGCAGGAACACGATGGTCGAGAGGTAGTACGCGCAGTACCGGCCGATCATCTGGCCGGTCGACGGCTTGCCGAGCGTCTTGGCATCGACAATCTTGGCGCCGATCGCCATCTTGCCGGGCGTCGCCTGGCGATACATCCAGAACAGTATGACCGCGACCGCGGGCAGGAGGCCGTTGACCATGATGTTGGCCGGGCTGTCGAATCGCATCGATTCCAGGCTGGTGCCGATGCCAAAGAGGCGCCCGACCGGCACCAGGATGATCGCCATCAGGACCGTATCGATGAGCGAGGCGCCGACGCGCGCCCAGAAGCCGATGTATTCCGGTTGCGGTTCATTCATCCATGTTCTCCCTTGGAAATACCCCACCCCAGCGGCGGCATTCTAACGCCCACCCACCGGCCCGCGTCATAATGCCGCCCAGGGCCCGCTCCCGGGCCGGGTGGTCGTCATGTTCATACGCTTCATCCTGATTGCGGTCGCCGTCGTCCTCGCAGTGCTCGGCGCCTGGACGCTCTTCACGCTCAACTGGGCCTACTCCGACGGCGAGCGCGCCGGGTACGTGCAGAAGCTCGCCGAGAAGGGCTGGATCTGCAAGACCTGGGAGGGCGAGATGGCGATGGTGACGATGCCCGGCACCGTCGCCGAGAAGTTCTACTTCACCGTGCGGGACGACGACGGTCGCGCAGAAGATCAACGCGACGGTCGGCACGCGCGTCGTGCTGCAGCTACGAGCAGCACCGCTGGATCCCGATCTCGTGCTTTGGCGAGACGGAGTACTTCGTGACGGACGCGAGGGTGACGGCGGAGCCGTAACCGATCCAGCCCGGCAGCTACGTCAGAGCTTCGACCGCTGCGAGTAGGCCGCGTCGAACTTCTCGGCGAGCCGCGGGTTCGACTCGCGGACCTGGTCCACGACCGCCTTGGCCCAGTCGAAGTACTGGTGCTTGCGAAACAGCGGCCAGTCCGCCGGCGGGCTCGCGAGGATCTCGCGCAGGTTGCAGAGCTTGTCCGCGATCTTGAGCTGCTGGGCGTCGGTGCTCACGTGGGACGCGTGGTCGAGCTGGACGCGCTTGCGCTCGGCCTTCGACAGGCGCTTGTCGTCCGTGACCTCGGCGACGATGCCGGCGATGCGCGGGCCGAAGGCCGTGCGCAGCTCATCCTGCGTCGTCGCCGTGTCCTCGATCGTGTCGTGCAGCAGCGCCGCGGCGAGCAGCTCCGACGTCCGTCACGCCGCCCTCGTCGCAGAGCGCGCTCGCGACCGCGAACGGATGGTTGATGTAAGGCGACTCGTCGTTGCCCAGACGGCGCTGGTCGCGGTGGCGATCCGCGGCGAAAGTCGCGGCGCGGAGGATCAAACTGCTCGTGTTCAAGCGGCCACCTCGTCGGGTGCGCGATTGCTCGCGGCACGCAGGGATTCACGTTTGCCTTGCGGCCGTGTGCCCCGTTTGCCGGAGGAACCACCGTGCCCATCAGGTCGGTTGGCGGGAGCGGCTGCTCCACTCGTCACAGGTCAAATTCTAGCACTTTCCGGCTAAGGCATGGGGACGATGGAGAGCCTTCGGTTTGATCTTGCAGATTGCAACATCAAGTTCAGCTAACCGCCTGCTTTGCCGATATCCCCCGGCTTCCGCAGCATCTTGTCCACCTCGCCGAGGTGCTGCTCTTCCGTGCAGATCATCTCGCGGGCGTATTCCTCGATCTGCACGCTCTTGCCTTCCACCTGCTCGAGCAGCGTGTAGTAATGCGCGAGCGCATCGCGCTCGTGCTGCATCGACTCGCGCAGGATGTCGCCGATGTCGTGCTTGTGCGTCTCGAGCAGCGGGCCCATCGCGAGCGACGGGTGCTCGCCGAGCTGCGTGATGAGCTCGCCGGCCTGCGTCGCGTGAGTCGAGCGACTCGGTCGCCTGGCCGCGCAGCCAGCTCACGATCGGGATGCGGTTGTAGCCGTAGGTCATCAGCGAGTAGTGCGTGTAGCGCACGGTGCCCGCCAGCTCGTACTCCATGATCTTGTTGAGGGTGGCGGCGACTGCCTTGACGTCGATTTTCATGGAGCACTCCAGGGCCGGATCGGCCGTCCGACTATAACGGGCCGCTGCCGTCCGCGTAGCTAATGGGAGTGAAGGTCCGAATGTGAATCAGTTGCGATCAGCCGGACCAGAGTCGCAGCACGGCAATGGTCAAACTGAGTCCGATCAAGAGCATGAGCCCAAAACGAACCGTCAGTGTCCGAAGCTGAATGTCGAGCGCGTGCGTCAGCCTACTCTGCATGCCAGCAAGGTCCTGACGCAGCGATTCGGCTTCTTGCCTGATTGCCAAGTTCGGGTCCATTCGCGAAGGAATCATACAGCGAGTACAGGTAAGCCACGGAAAACCCCGGCAAAACAGGCACATCAGGGAACGATGCTGCACCGGAGGGATCGAATCGGTGAGGCGCTTTTCTCGGCCCTGCGAGGACAAATTATGTCCTACCCCGGTTCAGCTTCCGTTCACCCGCCCCAGTCGTATCATGGGGTCGTCATGCTGCGCCCCATCCTCATAGTCCTCGCGCTCACGGCTTCGGCCCTCGCCTCCGGCGAGTCGCTCGAGCCGCCGGAACGCATCGCACGCCTGTCCTACGTCCAGGGCGAAATGAGCTTCCAGGGCGCGCAGGAAGTGGCGCCCTCCGCCCTGCCCGACCGGCCGCTGGACCGAGGCGATCGGCTCTCGACCGCCCGCGACGGGCGCGCGGAGATCGCCCTCGGCGGCGCAACCCTTCGCCTCGACCAAGCGACCGACCTCACGATTGCCGACCTCGACGCCTCGACGGTTCGACTCCAGCTCGAGTCCGGCACCGCGAGCGTGCACCTGCACGACCTGCTGGACGACGAGACCTTCGAAGTCGTCACGCTGAACACGACGGTCGCCTTGCGTGAGCCGGGCGAGTATCGCGTCGACATCACGCCGAGCGGCGCGACCGAACTCTCGGTCCGCGCCGGCGACGCGGAAGTCGCGACCGCCGGCGGCCCGGTGCGCGTGGCCGACGGCCAACGCGTGCGGCTCGAGGGCCGCGCCGAAGTCGCGAGCCTCGTGACGCCGCGCGCGGCGGACGACTTCGACGAATGGGTCATGGATCGCGAAGTGCAGCTCGCGGAGTCGGCGCCGCCCTGCAGCGAGTCCGCGGACATCTACGACAACGAGACGCTCGACCAGTACGGCGAATGGCAAGACGACCCGGGCTACGGTCAGGTCTGGATGCCGTCATACGCCTACGGCGGCTACGACCCGTTCGCCTACGGCTACTGGCAGCGCAGCGGCTTCGGCTATTCGTGGTACGACCCGATGCCGTGGAGTTCGTACACGTTTCACAATGGGTACTGGACCTACCTCGATGACCAGAATCGCTGGGCCTGGGTGGCGCAGCGGCGAGACATGCGGCAGCGGGCGGCGCGCGCGACCCATCAGCTCGAACACGCACTCGATGGACCGCGGACCGATCGCGGGACCACACATCCTGTCGGCCGTCCGAACGCGGGCGAGGCGCAGCGTCGGGCCGAAGCAGCGTCGAGTGGACTCGGGCGTCGCATCGATGCCGACCGGCAGCCGGTCTTGCAGCGCACGGCCGACCAGGTCGAGGCGCAGAGAAACGTTTCGACGCCGCAAGCGAGCGCTCCGGCACCGCGAAGCGCTCCGGTGTCACAGGGCAATTCGACGCCGGCTATCCGGCCGGCGCGGCCTGCGACTGCCAACAGTTCCAGCAATTCCAACAGTTCGGCTGCGTCACGCGCGACCGCGATTTCGAATGCGGCCAAGGGCGCTCTCTCGAGGCCGCAGGATCCCTGACGACCCCGACCCGACCCGCTCAGGTCCAGGCGCGCAGCGCGGCGAGGAGGCCAAAGCCGACGACCATCATCGAACCCAGTTTGACGGTCATCCTGAATTCCTGGGCGTCGATCTTCAGTTCCAGCTGGGTCTTTACGCTGTCGATCTTCTGGTCGACGAGTGCAAAGCGGTTCTCCATGTCCTGCCGCAGGACGCCAAGGCCGTTCTCCATGTCGCGCCTCAGGACATCAAAGCCGTTCTCCATGTCCCGCCGCAGGGCCGCAAAGCCACCCTCCATGTCCCGCCGCAGGAGCTCAAGGTCCTGTTTGCTCGCCAACCGCAAGTTCTCAAGGTCTGGTTTTGTCGCCAGCGTGGTGCCCATGTCGTGCTCCATCGCATCGACGACCGCCCGCGCCTTGTCGGACGGGACGGCGATGCTGACGAGCGCATCATACAGCGAGTAGAGATAGCTCACCGACGCAGTGTCGTGGATTGCAATCGCTTCGGGCTGCGGTCAAAACGACGCAAATATCGAGATTCGCCTGTTTTCTATGACCCCAATCCATCCAACAAGGTCACCCTGCTCTCAGGCATTCGCTAACGATCGTGGTCAAACTTCGCGGTGAAGCCGATCGGTCTCGACCTCGCGGCCGGCGGCGCCATCAGCGCACGAATGGCGCGATAGACCTCTTCGAACTGTTTGCGAGTCTTGGCATCCAGCGTCGCAACGGACTTCTCCAGCGCCTCGAGCTTGCGGGCGAGCTCCGTGTTTGAAGCGAGGACCTCTCGCAACTTCACGAAGGCACGGACGACGTAGACCGACATCTCGACCGCCCGCGGGCTGTTCAGGACCGTCGCGGCCATGATTGCGCCGTGCTCGGTGAAAACCAGGGGCGGGCGCTTCTGGACCGCGAAACTTCCGTGAGCTGCTTGCAAATTGCAGGCAGTTATCACGTAACTCATTGATTTCGAGAACAAACACGAAGTCTTCCGGGAACCGCTCCCGATTTCGGCGTACTTGCTGATTCAAGCGTTCGGTCCGGACCCCGTAAAGCGCAGCCAAGATCAGAATCGAGCAGCACCCGCTGCCCGCGAACGATGATGATTCGTTGCGCGATCTTGCCGGCATCGGTGCTTGTATTTCCGGGTGCCATGAAGCCGCATCGTCGTCGCTGGAGCGATTCGAGGCGCCTCAATGATCGAGCGCGCCTGCGGCATTTCCCGTTTAAGGTCGCAATTTGCGACCTTAGAGAACGCAACTCATTGAAGCTACAGCCGATCCGTCTCCCGGATAAACCCGACCACGTTCTCCCGGAACTGCCGTCCCGACTCCTCGTGCAGGTACATCATGTGCCCCGCGTCGTGGTAGTTGACGCGGATGCGCGCGCGCGTCTCCGGCGTCAGGCGCAGCTGGTCGAGGTTGTACTTGAGCGCGTGCGTCGGCGTCGCGAGGTCGTAGTACCCCTGCTCGACCAGCAGGTGCAGGCCCGGGTTCATCGTCATCGCGAGCGCGAGGTCCGGCAGCAGGTTGGTCACCGGCACCTGCCCGTTCTCGTCGCCGTCGGCGCCCGGCTGCTCGTGGCGCCAGTCCCACTTGTTGTAGAGCCCGCCGGAGACGACGTATTCGTCCGGCACATCGAACTTCAGCTCCGAGTGCAGGTACTCGCGGAAAGCCGCCGTGTACGCCGGCCCGACCGCCGGGAAGAACGGGTCGTAGTCCATCTCGTCGTTGAGCGGATTCAGCGACGGGCCCGAGAAGCGCGAGTCGATCCGGCCGGCGATCAGGCCGCGGTCGCGCAGCAGCTCCTGCAGGTACTGCTCGTGGGCGACGCGCAGGTCCGCGCGCAGCCAGTACTGCGGCGCTCGTGCCCGTGTACGGCCGCGAGCTTCCCGGCGATCGCCTGCTTTTCCTCCGGCGAGATCGCGTAGCCCTTCAGCAGCGCCGGCGCGTATTCCTCGATCGCGAAGCGCTCGACCTCGCTGATGTAGTCCCGAGCGAGGCCGGCTTGTTCGGGATCGCGTCGTAGTACCAGGCGGTCGCCGCGAGCGTCGACAGGTACAGCACGTGCGGCAGGTCGATCGCCATGCCGTCGTTGCCGGAGACCTGGCCGAAGTACGGCGACACCAGGATCAGGCCGTTCAGGTTCATGCCGAGCTTCGACTGCAGGTGGCGCGCGAGCCCCGCGCCGCGCACGCCGCCGTAGCTCTCGCCCAGCACGTACTTCGGCGAGCCCCAGCGGCCGTTCTCGGTGACGTAGCGGCGGATGAAGTCGCCCACCGACTCGATGTCCTGGTCCACGCCCCAGAACTGCTCGCCCTTCGCCTCGCCGACCGGCTTGCTGAAGCCGGTGCCGACCGGGTCGATCATCACGAGGTCGGTGACGTCGAGGATGCTGTACTCGTTGTCCACGAGCTGCACCGGCGGCGGCGGCGCGAAGCCGCCGTCGTTCGACGACCACGCGCCGCGGGCCGAGCGCGCCCATGTGCAGCCAGATCGAGGCCGAGCCCGGGCCGCCGTTGAAGGCGAAGGTGATGGGCCGGCGCGTCGGGTCCTTGACGCCGTCCAGCGTGTAGGCGGTGTAGCCGAAGCGGGCGATCGGCTCGTCGGTTTTCCTTGTCGTTGAGGATCAGCCAGCCGACGGTCGCGGTGTACTTCAGGACCTGGCCGGCGAGCGTGATCTGGTGCTGGGTCTTGCTCGGCGCGGGGTGCGGGGACGGGGACGAATTCCTTCTCGTCGTCCTTCCCTTTGCTGTCCGGGTCGTCCTTTTCGTCGGCGGCGAAGGCCGCGCCGCTCGCCAGCGTCAATGACAGCAGGCCGACCAGGATTGAATGCTTCATGGGTCCCCGTCCCTCGATGAGTTGACGGAGACTATTGAAGTGCCTGTCGTCCTGCAAGGAGATGCCAACGGCGGAGGATTGAGCCCGACCTCGTTCAGGTCCAGGCGCGCAGCGCTGCTAGGAGGCCAAAGCCGACGACCATCATCGAGCCCAGCTTGACGGTCATCCTGAATTCCTGGGCGTCGATCTTCAGCTCGAGTTGGGACTTGATGCTGTCGATCTTCTGGTCCAGGAGCGCAAACCGGTTCTCGAGGTCCCTTCTGAGGATCTCGAGGTCCGGCTTCGTCGCCAGCGTGGTGCCCATGTCGTGCTCCATCGCATCGACAACGGCCCGCGCCTTGTCGGGCGGGACGGCGATGCTGACGAGGGCATCATACAGCGAGTACAGATAGCTCACCGCCATAGCATCCTGGTTACCGGGCGAATCGGCCACAGGCCAATACGCCGGGAACGTTGAGTTTTGTCCCAGGCTGGTGGCGTCGTCAGTCCACGACCGGAAAGCACGCATCTCCCCACAGCGTGTCAGGGTTGTCCATCATGATCTCGATCACCAGGGGCGCGAGCTTCGCCATCAGGTTGACGGCATCGCGGACCTGATCGCGATTGACGGATCCGCCCCAGGTCGCGCCGCCGTGCACGAGCTGGTTGCGCAACAGGTAGATCCGGCTCAGCGTGATGCACAGGACCGTCACCGTGTCGCGCGCGGCGAGCGCCTTCTTGGCGGTCTCTCGCGCCTTGGCGAAGCGACGCTTCCACTCCTCCTCGGTCGATTGCCCGTTCTTGAAGTCCCAGAACTCCTGGAACACGTAGGGGTTGTCGAGCAAGAGGCGAATACTGCCTGTGAACTCGTTCCAGACCAGTCCTGACAGCCGGTCCTTCTTGTCGAGCTCGACCAGCTTTCGGATGAAGTTCCGGAACGTTTCTTGTTCGGAGAGCCGGTACTTCTCGTCGATCTCCGTGGCATAGGTCGCATTGAAGACGACCCACAGGAAGATGAAGCGGCCGTCCGGGTCGTCGCCGAGCTGCTCAGCGCGTTTCAGCCAGCTGAGCGCCCGGTGCACGCGCAATGCCAGGTTCTGATGCTGGCCGGTCCGTTCGGCGCGATGGCGAGCCTTGAGCGATTCATAGTCCAACGCCATGGCGCCGATCATGCACCTCCCCGGTGTTGCCGCTCGGCGGCTTGCCATAATCCCAATAAATTCAACAGGCTCACGCCCTGATCCACCTCGCCGCCCATGCTGGTCCCGTACCTGTCATGGGAGGACACATGATCACTTTCGCCCGAGTCGCGATGCGCGCGTCGATGATGCTGGTGACGCTCCTCATCGCGGTGGCCGCATTCCTGGCCGCGCAAACGCCGTTCCAGCACGTGACGGTCGCGCTCTTCATCTTCCTGTACTGCGCCATCCGTTACGTCGGCCTCTCCGTCATCGAACGGTCGGAGCTCGTGATGCAGGGCGCGCAGCACGCCCCGGCCACGCTCGTGCGGCTGCGCGACGAGCGGCGCGGTCCCGCCGCCAGGCGACGGTCGAGTGCGGGCTGCTGACGGTGCTGGGGTTCTATGCGGCGTTGAAGGTGATGGCGCCGAGCTTGCTGGTGGGGTGGCCGTGACCTCAGGCACTAGTACAGGAAGTCTGACGAATACACCGCGAGAATTTTCGCCATTTAATCAATAACTTGTGACGTATCTGGCAGCTATGGCCGTGATCCATGGTGGACTATCACTGCATGGCAACCTTCCTTTCGAGCCCCATTGGCTCGGGAACCCATGCAACAAGCGGCGAGAGACGCCTAGCCGCTCGATTCTCGGACTTGCTTGAGGACGACTACCTCTGCTGGTACGACGTGCCCGTCGGACCGAAGTATCAGCACCCGGATTTCATTCTCCTGCACCCGGGTCGAGGGCTGCTCATCCTCGAAGTCAAAGACTGGAAAATCGACACCATCATCGACGCCAATCCCGACTCCTTTCTGCTCGACTTCGACGCCGGTCGAAAAATCTCAGTCGAATCCCCTGGAGCAGGCGCGTCAATACGCTCACGCCGTCGTCCAACTCCTCGAATCCGACCCCCAACTCACCAATCCGCCGGACGATGCGTATGCCGGTCGTCTCACATTTCCCTTGGGGCTACGGCGTCGTCCTAACGAACATCACGCGCCGCCAATTCGACTCCTCCGGTCTCTCCTCAGCTCCTGCCTACCCATCTGGTCCTCTGCAAGGACGAGATGACCGAGTCCGTGGAGGCCGAGGAATTCCAGAAGCGTCTCTGGGACATGTTCAACGTTCGCTTTGCCAGCCAGCTCACGCTTGCCGCAGGTGGAGCGGATTCGCGCCCGCCTCTTTCCCGAGATTCGCATCAGTCGACAAGGCCTATTCGCCGAGGAATCCGAGCCCGAGGCAAGCGAAGAGCTCCTCGAGACTCGATCTTCAAGTCATGGACCTGCAGCAGGAGGCCATCGCCCGCGGCCTCGGCGAAGGCCATCGCGTCATCCACGGCGTGGCCGGTTCCGGCAAGACGCTGATCCTCGCGTACCGATGCGAGTTCCTGGCGCGCACGCTAACCAAGCCCATCCTCGTGCTGGTCTACAACAAGGCGCTGGCGGCGTGGCTTGCGCACCAGATGGCCGCGCGCGGACTGGCCGATCGCGTGTCGTGCGCACCTTTCATGGCTGGTGCACGACCAGCTCACGCTGTATCACGTGCCCAAGCCCACCTCGCACGGGCAAGACCTTCTACGAGGACCTGGTCGCTGCCGTCATCGCGCGGTCGACAGCGGGCAGATTCCGCGCGCGCAGTACGGCGCATTGCTCATCGACGAAGGCCACGATTTCGAGCCCGACTGGCTGCGACTCGTCGTGCAGATGCTGGACCCGGAGAGCAATTCGCTGTTGCTTCTCTATGACGATGCGCAGTCCATCTACTGTCAATCGGCCGAAGTCGTTCACCTTCCGCAGCGTCGGTATCTCGGCGATGGGTCGCACGAAGATCCTCCAGCGCAACTACCGCAATACCGACGAGATCCTGGCCTGCGCCAGCGCGTTCGCGCGCGAGATCCTCTCGCCGATAGAGGCGGATGAAGATGGCGTGCCGCTGGTGTCACCGGAGCCGGGTGGGCGCAAAGGGCCGCGACCGCGATTCTTCGAGACACGGTCAGCACGGGACGAAGCTTTAATCATCCGCAGGGAACTTCAACGGCTTCACGCGCAGGGGACGCCGTGGCGAGACATGGGCGTGGTCTACACGGCGCGCGTTCGTGGCGGACGAAGTCGCACGGGCCCTCGAGGAAGCTGGCGTACCGTACGAGTGGCTCAAGGACTCACAATCCAAGTCCTTCGATGCTGGACGCGACTGCGTTCGGGTCATGACCGCACAAAGCAGCAAGGGCTTGCAGTACAGGGTGGGCGTCGTTGCGGGCGTGGGGTATTGGCCATGGAAAAACGAATCGGACGAAGCGCGATTGATGTACGTGGCAATGACCCGGGCAGTCGAGGAACTGTTGATTACCAGCAGCAAGAACAGCATTTTCAGCGAGCGCTTGAGGGCGCTTTGCGAACCCATGGCGGCGTAAGAAACAGCCTCCCATGGGATTACTGAATCGCGACTACATGCGGCGTTCGCCATTGCGCTGGGCCCGGAGAAGTGGAAATGGCTCTGGCTGGCAGAGATACCTCTGGATCGCAGCTGTCGTGATCGGGCTGGCGACTGCCGGTCTCTACCTTTACAAGAACATTCGCGCCGAGCTGGTACCTGGTGAAGGCGATCTGATCGTCAACATCAACAATGCGACCCGAGAGCTGAACTAGAAACAATCCCAGGCATTGGCCCCGCACTCTCCAGGCAGATCATTGGAGGCCGCCCCTATACGCGCATCGAGGACCTCGAGCGAGTGCACGGGATAGGCCGCTACACGGTCAATAGCATTCGGCCTTACATCAAGGTGGAGGGTGAGACGGAGAGGCGCTGAGCTGCTGCACCTGCAAGCTCAAGCCGCGGGTCTCGCCATTCTCTGTTATGGCCGCGACACGCAGCACGCACGGCGCGTCAAACGGCAGCGGTGCGAAACACACCTGAGTCTGTGTCGATATCACCCTTCGACTTCCATCCGGCAGCGGCACGACCGGCTCGCGCGCGTTGGCGAGTTGTTGCAAGTGCTCCGGCGTCGCATCGAGATCCGCGAGAGGGTCGTTGTCCTTGAAGACACGGAACTTGAGGCTTTTGGCCGGATCGTCCTTCGACGCCCACGAAGGTTGCGACGACCCACAGCTTCGGCAAGGTCACGGGAAATTGCTGCACGTACATGACGTCTTTATAGACGCCAATCAGCGAAAGCTTGCCGCCAACTTCCTGGCGGACGTCGTCACAATAGATCGTCGAGAGAAAAGGCTGCATCAGTGCGCCTCCAACCGGAGCGCCTGGTCGAGCGTATCGAGGTCGACGCCCAGCACCTGCGTGATTCGGCGGCAAGTCTCGAGGCGCACATCCGCCTGGCCGCTTTCAATACGCCGCGATGTGCGGCTGCTGGGTGCCGATGGCTTCCGCGAGCTGGGCCTGCGAGAGACCTTTGCGAAGGCGCAGCGTGCGCAGGGTTACCGGCTTTCCGGGCCAATACGGTGTCCGCAACCCAGCGACGGGCATCGATCAGCATCTCCCGCGACACGGGGTCACGCTCGAACTCTGCGACGAGATCGTCAATGGTCGCGTAGCCCGGCGGCACTCGTTCAACTGGTTGCGGGAGCACCAGGTAATGCACCGCGCCCGACGGTCGCGTGGTCGGATCAGCCCGGCCGACGACCTCGGCAGCGTCACCGGTTCAGAGGTCGTCGTAGGCGCGAAGGATTCGCTGGGTAACGACATGGTTGCGGTCATAGTCAAAATTCCTGCTCACGATCGCGAGCACGTAGTGATTCCCCGTGCCGCGCTTCAATGCATAGATCACGCGATAAGGGAGGCCTTGATCCTCGAGCTCTCCCAGAACTTGAGGCGCCATAAATCCTTGCCTCCGCGCCAATGCTCCTGCCAACGGCTGACGTGGAAAGCGGCCCGCTTGTCCGATCCGAAGTCGTGCGCCGTCGGCACTTCCAGGAGCGACTCGTCCGAACTCAATTCCTGAAGGAGCACTGCCAATCGCACTGCCAGCTTTGGAGCTTCCAGCTTGATTACTGCCAGATCTCGCTTCGCATCTTCAATAAACAGCAGCCGCGGCACTGTATAACGCTTTAGTTATATACGGGCAAGGGTACAGATCTCATGTTTACAGGGCAATTCCCGCTGGACGAGCGGTAATGCCGATTGAAGAAATCAACAGATTCGGAGCGGCATGCGGGATGTCGGATGCATATCTAAACCTTCACCCTCGCCGCCAAGAACACCGCCTCCCGGTGAAACTCCAGATACGCCCTCTGCCCCTCCGTAAACCCGCCGACATTGCGCCGCTCGTCCGGCGGGATCCCCATGCGCCGCAGCGACTCGCGATGCACGACCGGCGAGATCAGAAGCTCGCCATCATTCTCGAATGAAATGAACCCGCGATCAAAGAGATGATCGACCGTGGGCGTGAGCAGCAGGCCGTTCTCGCCGTCGAGGCGCTCGTCGTGGGACTCGCAGTCCCGCCAGGGCTTGCAGTGGCTGGCGATCAGATGTTCCGGCCGATTGACCCCCGTGATCCGGCAGGCGTGCTCGATGCGCGACACGCGCTCGCGGAACTTCCCCTGCCCGCGCCGCGCCAGGATGATCTGCCGCTTCTCGGTGACCGGCACCGCGGGATTGGCCTCGATCTCTTCCGCCAGATCCTGTTCCCATTCGGCCTGCGCCAATGCGGGCGTCTCCGTCGGCACGACATCCGAAACCCAGCTATCCGCCATGCGGCGCGCGTGCGTGGCCTCGGAGCCGATGAGAGCGATGAGCGCATCCGCAAGCCCGGCCGGCAGGTGCGTGAGATAGACGCTCTGCAGCCCGCTGCCAGAGGGCGTAAGCGGCGAGTACTTCTGCCGGCAGGTACGGGTCGAGCGCATCCATGTGCGAACCCGGCTTGATCCGGTTCTTCAGCTCCATCCACTTCACATCCACGCGCCAGCCAGTCTGGCCCCACACCTTGCCGACCGTGCCGAATTCAGGCGGCTTGGGGCAGTCGTAACCCACGAGTAAGGAAAAAGCCAGTGATCCTACGGACGAGTCCGGCACTGCTCACGGCGCCCAATTTATGGTCTCATTTCGCCGAGAAACTCACACCCAACTTCAACTATTTCCGGCATGCCCCAAATCTACAGTCAAATCATGAAGCTTCTGCATTTCAAGAGCCGCCTGCATTTCACTTGCTAGTTTCTTTCGTTGAGACTCCGCCTTCCAGATTTTCGAGCGCACAATGAGCTGGCCCACCCATGCGGCCGACATTGATAGCTCCTACCGCCCTTTTGACCATTTCCCCGCTGGTGGGCAACTTCAGTCGGTAGCTTCAACTGCAGATAGATCATCGCAACCAAAGTGCTGCGATAGCCGCGATTAGCGTGAACCAGAAACTCGTGCGGGACATCCAGTGTTGGCGAATTAGATTATTCACTTCGTCCCGCACTCGATACGGACCATTTCTATCGAGTTGTATGAGACTGCTCAGTGTTTGTGGACTTACTTCAATGTCTGGGGCATTGAAATCCCGCTCCCGATCGACATGTAACTTGTTTCGACCAAATGCGCAGGTTTTTGTGTGGAGCCGCTCAAAGATAACCGTGAACACTGGAGTGCCAAGCTGAAGCGGCAGCCCGGTTTTACGTAGGTTCACAGCCTTGACAGAAAGCGCACCCCTAAACCCAGGATCAACGTGCCCTGGATTTAGAACCATGAAACCTTTCGAGCTCATGGTATTGATTGGAAAGGCAGTAGCCATGATATCGGTCGGCAAATTTATCTGTTCGCGCGTAAGGATGCTGATTACTCCACCGGGTGGAACAATATGCGGCGCCTTCGCCTCCGGACTGTTCGCGTTTATTATCCTTCCTTCACTGAAGATTGTTCCTATGGTGAGATCGTAACTACATCCTTTGACGTTGCCTTTGTCCGCATCTGAAATCAGATCGTTGGTGTCAATTTCGTGCTCAATTTCAGCCTTAACAAGTACCGTCATCGGCTATCTCCCGGATTGAACAATTTCATGTGAGTTCTTTCGACAGCAGTTGGAATTACAGTGTTGACCAATGGAGCTCTCATAAAATGATCAATGCGTGGGATCGGCGATTTATGAAGCTAGCAACTTGCTACTTGGAGCAAAGATCCATCGAGGCGAGTTGGGTGCGTAATGGTTAGGTCCGAATCGGGAAGTTCGATCAATCGGCTACAATGGCTTTCCGGGTACCGGTCGCGACGGCTCGCGGACCGAGTTGCACGGCCCATGAAGTATCTCTGGACCGAACATGCTGAACGCAATGCCATCTTTCAAGCAGCAAAAGCTGGAATTGCGACTCAAGGGTGCACAATGTGCCTTTGCCATGGTATCCCTGCGCAGATGCTGCTCGGGCAATCATCCAAGCCGGGATTATCCGATTGGTGTCGGTCAAACCTGATCGCACTGATCCAACATGGGGCAATCAATTCCCAATTGCAAAAACCATGTTGAAGGAATCTGGCGTCCGAATTGATTTGATGGTTTGAACTTCAATTCAAAGATTCCCCCAAAAGCCACCTGTGCAGAGCAGTCAACTCACCGACGGTTCCCGCGCCCAAGTCTGGGCGATCTGAGGCCAGGAGGGCCGGGGGGAACATTTGCCCCGCCTCGGTGAATTTCCGTTATTTTCCGCTTTCCGCCGCAGATTAGC
>CAVXET010000014.1:0-114468 GCA_963760725.1 uncultured Gammaproteobacteria bacterium | reverse complement strand
TGCCGTCGCCGCTCGAGGTGCCCGACGTCAAGGGCCAGACCGAGGAAGGCGAGGACATGACGCGCCCGCCCACGGACGAGGCGCCGTTCTCCGCGCTCGCGTTCAAGATCCTGAACGACCCGTTCGTCGGCAACCTGACCTTCTTCCGCGTCTATTCCGGGACGCTCAACTCGGGCGACCAGGTCTACGTGCCGAACCGCTCGCGCAAGGAGCGCATCGGCCGCCTGCTGCAGATGCACGCGAGCGACCGCGAGGAGATCAAGGAAGTCCGCGCCGGCGACATCGCCGCGGCCGTGGGCCTCAAGGACGTGACGACCGGCGACACGCTGTCCGACCCGGACGACGTGATCGTGCTCGAGAAGATGGAATTCCCGGCCCCGGTGATCTCGGTCGCCGTCGAGCCGAAGACCAAGGCCGACCAGGAAAAGATGGGCATCGCGCTGCAGCGCCTCGCCAAGGAAGACCCGTCGTTCCGCGTGTCGACCGACCAGGAATCGGGGCAGACGATCATCTCCGGCATGGGCGAACTGCACCTCGAGATCATCGTCGACCGCATGAAGCGCGAGTTCAAGGTCGAGGCGAACGTCGGCAAGCCGCAGGTCGCCTACCGCGAGACCATCCGCAAGTCGCGTCGAGCAGGAAGGCAAGTTCGTGCGCCAGTCCGGCGGCCGCGGCCAGTACGGCCACGTCTGGATCCGCCTCGAGCCGCTCGAGGAAGGCAAGGGCTACGAGTTCGTCAACGAGATCGTGGGCGGCTCGATCCCGCGCGAGTACATCCCGGCCGTGGACAAGGGCATCAAGGAACAGCTGGGCAACGGCGTGATCGCCGGCTTCCCGATCGTCGACGTGAAGGTCGCGCTGACCGACGGCTCGTACCACGACGTCGACTCGAGCGAAATGGCGTTCAAGATCGCGGGCAGCATGGCCTTCAAGGAAGGCTTCGCCAAGGCGAAGCCGGTGCTGCTCGAGCCGATCATGAACGTCGAAGTCGTGACGCCGGAGGAATACTCGGGCGACGTGATCGGCGACCTGAACCGCCGCCGCGGCCAGATCACCGGCATGGACGAATCGCCGTCCGGCAAGGTCGTGACCGCCGACGTCCCGCTCGCGGAGATGTTCGGCTACGCGACGTCCGTGCGCTCCATGAGCCAGGGCCGCGCGACGTTCACGATGGAATTCAAGAAGTACGTCGAAGTGCCGAACAACGTCGCCGAGACGGTCCTGAAGAAAGCCTCTTAAGGGAACATTGCGCCATGGCCAAGGAAAAATTCGTACGGTCGAAGCCTCATGTGAACGTGGGGACGATTGGGCACGTGGATCACGGGAAGACGACGCTGACGGCGGCGTTGACCAAGGTGATGGCGGAGAAGAACGGGGGCGAGTTCACGGCGTACGACCAGATCGACAAGGCGCCGGAAGAGAAGGCGCGCGGGATCACGATTGCGACGGCGCACGTGGAGTACCAGTCGCCGGTGCGGCATTACGCGCACGTGGACTGCCCGGGGCATGCCGACTACGTGAAGAACATGATCACGGGCGCGGCGCAGATGGACGGCGCGATCCTGGTGGTGTCGGCCGCTGACGGCCCGATGCCGCAGACGCGCGAGCACATCCTGCTGGCGCGCCAGGTGGGCGTGCCGTACATCGTGGTGTTCCTGAACAAGTGCGACATGGTGGACGACGCCGAGCTGATCGAGCTGGTCGAGATGGAAGTCCGCGAGTTGCTGGTCAAGTACCAGTTCCCGGGCGATGACACGCCGATCGTTCGCGGCTCCGCGCTGAAGGCGCTGGAGGGCGCGGCGGGCGAGCTGGGTGCCGACTCGGTGGTGAAGCTGGTGGCGGAGATGGACCGTTACATCCCGACCCCGGTGCGGGTGATCGACAAGCCGTTCCTGATGCCGATCGAGGACGTGTTCTCGATCTCGGGCCGCGGCACGGTGGTGACCGGGCGCATCGAGCGCGGGATCGTGAAGGTCAACGACGAGATCGAGATCGTGGGCCTGAAGCCGACCACCAAGACGACCTGCACGGGCGTCGAGATGTTCAGGAAGCTGCTGGACGAGGGCCAGGCCGGCGACAACGTGGGCGTGCTGCTGCGCGGCACCAAGCGCGAGGAAGTGGAGCGCGGCCAGGTGCTGGCCAAGCCGGGCTCGATCAACCCGCACACGCAGTTCGAGTGCGAGGTGTACGTGCTGACCAAGGAGGAGGGCGGGCGCCACACGCCGTTCTTCAAGGGCTATCGGCCGCAGTTCTATTTCCGCACCACCGACGTGACCGGCAACATCGAGCTGCCGGCCGGGGTCGAGATGGTCATGCCGGGCGACAACATCAAGATGGTGGTGGAGCTGATCGCTCCGATCGCGATGGAAGAGGGCCTGCGGTTCGCGATCCGCGAGGGCGGCCGCACCGTCGGTGCCGGCGTCGGTCTCGAAGGTCCTGAAGTAAAGGAACGGCAATGGCCACGAGTCAGAACATCCGCATCCGCCTGAAGGCGTTCGATCACAAGCTGATCGACACCTCGGCGCGGGAAATCGTCGAGACGGCGCGCCGCACCGGCGCGACCGTGCGCGGGCCCGTGCCGCTGCCGACGAAGATCGAGCGCTTCACCGTGCTGGTCTCGCCGCACGGCGACAAGGACGCGCGCGACCAGTTCGAGATCCGCACCCACAAGCGGCTCATGGACATCGTGAACCCGACCGACAAGACCGTGGACGCCCTGATGCGCCTCGAGCTGCCGGCGGGCGTGGACGTGCAGATCAAGCTGAACTGAACGGCAGTTGAACTGATTTTTCGGGCCGCTATACTGGGCGGCTTTTTGCGGGGCGAAGGGGACGCTTTCACCGTCCCCTTTGTAGGACAGCATCGGCCAATTGCAGCCGGTGTGGTGAAAAAAGGATATAAATCATGACCATAGGTCTGGTCGGCCGGAAGGCCGGCATGACTCGGGTTTTCACCGACGCGGGCGATGCCCAGCCGGTGACGGTCATCGAGGCCCTGCCGAATCGCATCGTGCAGGTGAAGGACTCGAAGGCCGACGGCTATCGCGCCGTCCAGGTCACTTTCGGTACCCGTCGCGCGTCCCGGCTCACCAAGCCGGTCGCCGGCCATTACGCCAAGCCGGGCGTGCTCGCGGGCGAGAAGCTCGTCGAATTCCGCCTCGCCGAGGGCGAAGGCGCCGACCTCAAGACCGGCACCGAGCTCAAGGTCGACCTGTTCAAGGAAGGCCAGGTCGTCGACGTCACCGGCACGTCGATCGGCAAGGGCTACGCGGGCGTCATGAAGCGCCACGGCTTCGCCGGCGGCATGGCGAGCCACGGCGCCTCGGTCGTGCACCGCTCCCCGGGCTCGATCGGCCAGCGCCAGACGCCGGGCCGCGTGTTCCCGGGCAAGCGCATGTCCGGCCGCATGGGCAACGAGCGGCGCACGGAAGAGAACCTGAAGGTCGTCCAGGTGGACCTCGAGCGGAACCTGCTGCTGGTCAGCGGCTCCGTTCCGGGCGCCCCGGGCGGCCGTGTCGTCATTCGTCCGTCGGTCAAGGCGGCCGCGCAGACGCGCCGCAAGACCGTCGGCGCCGCGAAGAAGTGATCGAGGGGCACTGGCAATGAAGTTGAAGCTGGTGAATGGCGGGAGCCCAGGGCTCCGAGATCGAGCTCTCCGACGCGACCTTCGGGCGCGAGTTCAACGAGCCGCTGGTGCACCAGGTGCTGACGGCCTACTCGGCCGCGGGCCGCGCGGGCACCAAGGCGCAGCTGACGAAGGCCGAAGTGCGCGGCGGCGGCAAGAAGCCGTGGAACCAGAAGGGCACGGGCCAGGCGCGCGCAGGCTCGATCCGCAGCCCGATCTGGGTCGGCGGCGGCCGCGCCTTCGCGGCGAAGCCGCGCAGCTTCGCGCAGAAGGTCAACCGCAAGATGTACCGCGGCGCGATCCGCTCGATGCTCTCCGAGCTCGCGCGGCAGGAACGCCTGATCGTGACCGGCTGCGCTCGAGCTCGAGGCGCCGAAGACCAAGATGCTGGTCGGCAAGCTCGCCGAGCTCGGCCTCGACCACGTGCTGATCCTGATCGAGGCCTACGACGAGAAGCTGCACCTCGCCTCGCGCAACCTCGTGAATGTCGACGTGCTCACGGTCGCGAGCCTCGACCCGGTCTCGCTCGCGCGCTACCCGAAGGTGCTCGCGACCGTCGGCGCGCTGCGCATGCTCGAGGAGAAGCTGGCATGAGCGGCATATTCGAAGGATCGCCTGGCGGGCGTCGTGATCGCGCCGCACGTGTCGGAAAAGGCCGCGCGCATCGCGACCGAGGGCAACCAGTACGTGTTCCGCGTGCGCCGCGACGCGACGAAGCCGGAGATCCGCGCCGCAGTCGAGTACCTGTTCGAGGTGAAGGTCGACAACGTTCACGTCGTCAACCAGGCCGGCAAGGCGAAGCGCTTTGGGCGCTCGACCGGCCGCCGCTCCGACTGGAAGAAGGCCTACGTACGCCTCGTCGAGGGGCAGCAGATCGAAATGGGCGGCAGCGAGCGCGCCTGAGGCGCGGCTGCCTGAAGGGATAGTCGACATGGCAATGAAACAACTCAAGCCGACTTCGCCGGGAACGCGCTTCCAGCTGCGTCCGGACCGCTCGCACCTGCACAAGGGCGCGCCGGTCCGCGCGCTCGTGGCCGGCCAGAAGTCGACCGGCGGGCGCAACAACGTCGGCCGCCTGACCACCCGCCACAAGGGCTCGGGCCACAAGAACAACTACCGGATGATCGACTTCCGTCGCGACAAGGACGGCATCGTCGCCAAGGTCGAGCGCCTCGAGTACGACCCGAACCGGACCTCGTACATCGCGCTGCTCCTCTACAAGGACGGCGAGCGCCGCTACATCCTGGCGCCGAAGGGCGTCGCGGCGGGCGACGAGCTGCAGTCGGGTGCCGACTCGCCGATCCGTGCCGGCAATGCCATGCAGCTGCGGCACATCCCGGTGGGCTCGCATGGTGCACAACATCGAGCTGAAGCCCGGCAAGGGCGGCCAGATCGCGCGCGCTGCCGGCACGTCCGCGCAGCTCTCCGGCCGCGAGGCGGGCAACGCGCTGCTGCGGCTCAAGTCCGGCGAGACCCGCAAGGTCAGCGTCGACTGCCGCGCGACGATCGGCGAGATCGGCAACGACGAGCACAACCTGCGCAGCTACGGCAAGGCGGGCGCCAAGCGCTGGCGCGGCATCCGCCCGACCGTGCGCGGCGTCGTGATGAACCCGGTCGACCACCCGCACGGCGGCGGCGAGGGCCGCTCCGGCCAGGGCAACCCGCACCCGGTTTCGCCGTGGGGCTGGCACACCAAGGGCAAGAAGACGCGCAAGAACAAGCGCACCGACGGAATGATCGTGCGCCGTCGCAAGAAGGGAGCGTAAGCGAGATGTCACGTTCGCTGAAGAAAGGCCCGTTCGTGGATCTGCACCTGGCGAAGAAGGTGCAGGTTGCGCGCGACAAGAACGACCGCCGCCCGATCAAGACCTGGTCGCGCCGCTCGATGATCCTGCCGGACATGGTGGGTCTCACGATCGCGGTGCACAACGGTCGCCAGCACGTGCCGGTGCTCGTCACCGAGAACATGGTCGGGCACAAGCTCGGCGAATTCGCGCCGACCCGGGTATTCAAGAGCCACTCCTCGGCCAAGAAGGTCGAGGCGGCGGCGGAGTAAATCGATGCAGGTTTCAGCCATCCTGCGCCACGCGCGCATCTCGCCGCAGAAGTGCCGCCTCGTCGCGGACCTCGTGCGCGGCCAGCCCGTGGGCGAGGCGCTCGCGGTGCTCGCGTACACGCCGAAGAAGGGCGCCAAGATCGTGCGCAAGGTGCTCGAGTCGGCGATCGCGAACGCCGAGCACAACCACGAGGCGGACATCGACGAGCTCAGGATTTCGCGCATCGAGGTCGACGCGGCGCCGGTGGCGAAGCGGTTCCACGCGCGCGCCAAGGGGCGCGGCAACCGCATCGTCAAGCGGCTTTCGCCACATCAGGGTCACTGTCGCCGACAGGGCGCGGTAAGGGCGGAACATGGGTCAGAAGGTCAATCCGATCGGCATCCGTCTCGGCATCACGCGCGACTGGACGTCGCGCTGGTATGCCGACACCAAGGGCTTCCCGGCGTACATCCTGTCCGACTGGCGGGTGCGCGAGTTCCTGCGCGCCAAGCTGAAAGACGCGTCGGTGAGCAAGATCCACATCGAGCGCGCCGCCCGCAAGGCCAACATCACGATCCACACGGCCCGGCCGGGCGTCGTGATCGGCCGCAAGGGCGAGGACATCGAGAAGCTGCGCGTCGAGGTCGCCAAGCTGATGAAGATGGCGGTCGCGGACGTGCGCCTCAACATCGCCGAGATCCGCAAGCCCGAGCTCGACGCGACCCTGGTCGCCGAGAGCATCGCGCAGCAGATCGAGAAGCGCGTGATGTTCCGCCGCGCGATGAAGCGCGCGGTCACCAACACCATGCGCAGCGGCGCGCTGGGCGTGAAGGTGCGCATCGCCGGACGCCTGAACGGCGCCGAGATCTCGCGCTCGGAATGGACCCGCGAGGGCCGCATCCCGCTGCACACGTTCCGCGCCGACATCGACTACGGCACCGCCGAGGCGCGCACGACCTACGGCGTCATCGGCGTCAAGGTCTGGGTGTTCAAGGGCGAGGTGTTCGACCGCGACGGCCGAGGCCGAGGCGCTCGAGGCCCAGGCCCAGGCCGAGGCCGCCAAGGAAGCCGAGAAGGCTGCCGAGCCGGCGCCGCCCGCGGCGCCAGAGCCGGCGGCCGGCTGAGCTGAAGGACAGACGACATGATGCAGCCTAAGCGGACCAAGTTCCGCAAGCAGTTCAAGGGCAACCTGAAGGGCAGCTCGCACCGCGGCAGCTCGGTCGCGTTCGGCGACTTCGCGCTGAAGGCGACCGACCGCTCGCGCATGACCGCGCGCGAGATCGAGGCGGCGCGCCGCGCGATGACGCGCTACGTGAAGCGCGGCGGCCAGATCTGGATCCGCGTGTTCCCGGACGTGCCGATCACGCAGAAGCCGCTCGAGGTGCGCATGGGCAGCGGCAAGGGCAACGTCGAGTACTGGGTCGCCAAGGTGACCCCGGGCAAGGTGCTGTTCGAGATCGAGGGCGTGCCCGAAGAGACGGCGCGCGAGGCATTCAAGCTGGCCGCGGCCAAGCTGTCGGTCTCGACCGCATTCGTCAAGCGGCAGGTGCGCTGATGAGCAGGAAGAACGTGAAGGAACGCGCGCGGAGCATGAAGTCGCTGCGCGGCAAGACCAAGCGCGGAACTGCGCGTCGAGCTCGCGGAGCTGCGCCGCGAGCAATTCAACCTGCGCATGGCCGCGGCCTCGGGCCAGCCGGCGCGCCCGGACCAGCATGCCAAGGCCATGGGCAAGATCGCGCGCGTGAAGACGATCCTCCGCGAGATGGACCGCGCACAGGCGGGGAGCAAGGCGTAATGACCGAAACCGAACAGAAGCCCGCGGCGAAGTCGGCGAAGACGCTGACCGGCACCGTCGTCAGCAACAAGATGGACAAGACGATTTCCGTCGAGGTCGAGCGGCTGATCAAGCACCCGACCTACGGCAAGTACGTGCGCCGCACGACCAAGCTGCTGGCGCACGACGAGAAGAACGAGTGCCGCGAGGGCGACACCGTCGCCATCTCGGAGTGCCGGCCGTTGTCGCGGCACAAGTCGTGGACCCTGGTGCGCGTCATCGAGCGCGCGCCGGCAGAATGAGCGGAGGGAGGGGCAATGATCCAGCTCAGGTCGCGATTGCAGGCGGCGGACAATTCCGGCGCGCGCGAGCTCATGTGCATCAAGGTCATGGGCGGCACGCGCCGCCGCTACGCCGGCGTGGGCGACGTGATCAAGGTGAGCATCAAGGACGCCATCCCGCGCGGCAAGGTCAAGAAGGGCGAGGTCTACGACGCGGTCGTGGTGCGCACCCGCAGCGGCGTGCGCCGCGGCGACGGCTCGCTGATCCGCTTCGACGGCAACGCGGCCGTGCTGCTGACGCCGAAGCTCGAGCCGATCGGCACCCGCATCTTCGGGCCCGTGACGCGCGAGCTGCGCAACGTCGCGTTCATGAAGATCATCTCGCTGGCGCCGGAGGTCCTGTGAAGAAGATCCGCAAGGGCGACACCGTCATCGTGACGGCGGGCAGCGAGAAGGGCCGCACCGGCACCGTGGTCGGCGTGCGCGCCGACGGCCGCGTGGTCGTCGAGAACGTGAACATGGTCAAGAAGCACCAGCGCCCGAACCCGGCGCGCGGCGTGCAGGGCGGCATCGTGCAGAAGGAGGCGCCGCTGCACGGCGTCGAACATCGCGCTGGTGAACCCGGCGACGCAGAAGGCCGACCGCATCGGCGTCCGCACCCTCAAGGACGGCCGCAAGGTGCGCTTCTTCAAGTCGAACGGCGAGCTGGTGGACGCGTAAGTGGAGAGATCCGAGATGGCCGAGACAGCCAGGCTGCAGAAGCATTACCGCGAGGTCCTGAAGCCGAAGCTCCGCTACGGAGCTCGGGCTCGTCTCCGACATGCAGGTGCCGCGCATCACCAAGATCACGGTCAACATGGGCGTGGGCGAAGCCGTGGCCGACAAGAAGGTCATGGACGCCGCGACCGGCGACCTGGCGAAGATCACCGGCCAGAAGCCGGCGATCCGCAAGTCGAAGAAGGCCGTCGCGACCTTCAAGATCCGCGAGGGCCTCCCGGTCGGCTGCATGGTGACGCTGCGCGGCGCGCGCATGTACGAGTTCCTCGACCGCCTGATCAACGTGGCGATGCCCCGCATCCGCGACTTCCGCGGCGTGAACACGCGCTCGTTCGACGGCCAGGGCAACTACAGCTTCGGCGTCAAGGAACAGATCATCTTCCCCGAGATCGCGTACGACCAGATCGACCAGATCCGGGGCATGGACATCACGATCACGACCTCGGCGGGCGACGACAAGCACGGTCGCGCGCTGCTCGAGGCGTTCAATTTTCCGTTCAGGAAGTGACCGATGGCGAAGACCAGCATGATCGAGCGCGAGAAGCGCCGGGCGAAGGTGGTGAAGAAGTACGCCGTCAAGCGCGCGAAGATCAAGGAGCAGATCCGCGACCCGAAGGCGTCGCAGGAAGAGCGCATGGCGGCCGTCGAGGCGCTGCAGAAGCTGCCGCGCGACTCGAGCCCGAGCCGCGCCCGCAGCCGCTGCGCGATCACGGGCCGCTCGCGCGGCAATTACAGCAAGTTCGGCCTCGGCCGCGTGAAGCTGCGCGAGGCGACGATGCGCGGCGACGTGCCGGGCCTGCGCAAGGCGAGCTGGTGAGGAACAGAACATGAGCATGAACGACCCGATCGCAGACCTCCTGACCCGCATCCGCAACGGCCAGGCCGCCGGCAAGGCGGAGGTCACCGTGCAGTCCTCGCGCGTCAAGGAGGCGATCGTCCGCGTCCTGAAGAACGAGGGCTACGTCGCCGACTTCACCGTCGCCAAGGACGGCGGGCGCAAGGCGCTCGTCGTCGCGCTGAAGTACCACGCCGGCAAGCCCGTCATCGAGCGGCTCGAGCGCGTGTCGCGCCCCGGGCTGCGCGCCTACCGCGGCAAGGACGCGCTGCCGAAGGTCCTGGGCGGCCTCGGCGTCGCCATCGTCTCGACGCCGCAGGGCGTCATGAGCGACCGCGAGGCGCGCCGCGCCGGGCAGGGCGGCGAAGTGCTCTGCGTCGTGGCCTGAGGAAATAGGATCATGTCCAGAATCGCCAAGATGCCGGTCAAGCTCCCGCAGGGCGTCAATGCGACGATCGCCGCGGACGCGGTGACCGTGAAGGGCGCCAAGGGCGCGCTCACGCTGAAGCTCGCCGACGGCCTGTCCGTGTCGCAGAAGGACCAGGAGCTGGTCGTCGTCATCGCCGAGGGCAAGGCGACGAACGAGCGCGTCGCGGCGGCGGGCGCGACGCGCGCCAACCTCGCGAACATGGTGACCGGCGTCACCAAGGGCTTCGAGCGCAAGCTCGAGCTGGTCGGCGTCGGCTATCGCGCGGCGGTGCAGGGCAAGAACCTGAACCTCACGCTCGGCTTCTCGCACCCGGTCGCCTTCGCGGTGCCGGAGGGCATCTCGATCGAGACGCCGAGCCAGACCGAGATCATCGTGAAGGGCACGGACCGCCAGAAGGTCGGCCAGGTCGCGGCGGTGATCCGCGGCTACCGCCCGCCGGAGCCCTACAAGGGCAAGGGCGTGCGCTACGCCGGCGAGAAGATCGTGATGAAGGAAGGCAAGAAGAAGTAAGGCCATGAAACTCACGAAAAAAACCCGGCGCCTGCGGCGCGCGACCCGCGCCCGCGCCAAGCATCCGCGAGACCGGCACGGCGCGCCTGACGGTGCACCGCACGCCGCGGCACATCTACGCCCAGGTCACGACCGCGGACGGCGCGAAGGTGATCGCGGCCGCGTCGACCGTCCAGGAGGCGGTTGCCAAGGACCTGAAGGGCACCGGCAACGCGACGGCGGCGAAGGCCGTCGGCCGCGCCATCGCCGAGCGTGCGAAAGCCGCCGGCATCGAGTCGGTCGCATTCGACCGCTCGGGTTTCCGTTACCACGGGCGCGTGAAGGCGCTCGCCGAGGCCGCGCGCGAAGCCGGCCTCAAGTTCTGATTCCGAGGATTACGCGATGGCACGAGTCGAAAGATCCCAGTCCGGCGACGACCTGATCGAGAAGCTGGTCGCGGTCAACCGCACGGCGAAGGTCGTGAAGGGCGGACGCCAGTTCGGCTTCACGGCGCTGACGGTGGTCGGCGACGGCGCCGGCCGCGTCGGCTTCGGTTACGGCAAGGCGCGCGAGGTGCCGGTCGCGATCTCGAAGGCGATGCAGCAGGCGCGCAAGAACATGACCAACGTGCCGATCACGCGCGCGACGCTGCACTACGCGGTGCAGGGCCGCCACGGCACGACCCGCGTGTACATGCAGCCGGCCTCGGACGGCACCGGCGTCATCGCCGGCGGCGGCATGCGCGCGGTGTTCGAGTGCGCCGGCGTGCGCAACGTGCTCGCCAAGAGCTACGGCTCGCGCAACCCGATCAACGTGGTGCGCGCGACCTTCGACGCGTTCGAGCGCATGGTTTCGCCGGACCGCATCGCGGCGAAGCGCGGCAAGACACTTGAAGAGATCACGGGCTGATGACGATGAGCAAAGGCAAGGTCAAGGTCACCCTGAACGGCAGCGTGCACGGGCAGCTGCGCAACATCCGCGCCTCGGTCTACGGGCTGGGGCTGCGGCGCATCCGCGACACCCGGGTCGTCGAGGACACGCCCGCGGTGCGCGGCATGATCAACGCCGCGAAGCACCTGCTCGCCGTCGAGAAGGCCTGAGCCCAAGGAGCGAAGACATGATGCGACTGAACACGATGAAGCCGGGCCCGGGCAGCAAGCGCAAGCGGCTGCGCGTCGGGCGCGGCGCCTCGGCGGGGCAGGGCAAGACCTGCGGCAAGGGCGGCAAGGGCCAGAAGGCGCGCAAGGGCGGCTACCACAAGGTCGGCTTCGAGGGCGGCCAGGTCCCGCTGCAGCGCCGCCTGCCCAAGGTCGGCTTCCGCTCGGCCATGCGCAAGACGCGCGCCGAAGTGACGCTGACCGACCTCGACAAGGTGAAGGCCGAGCTGATCGACCTCGCGGCGCTGCTCGAGGCGAGCGTCGTGCCGCGCGACACCGAGCGCGCGAAGGTGATCCTCTCGGGCGAGATCAAGCGCAAGGTGACGCTGCAGGGCCCCGCCGTCGTCGCGTCGAAGGGCGCGCGCGCGGCGATCGAGAAGGCCGGCGGCAAGATCGAAGAGGGCAAGGCGGCCTGACGGCCGGCACCTGAACATGGCGACCACGGCAGGCAATGCGGCGCTCGCGATCGGTGAAGTCACGCGCTTCACCGAGATGCGCCATCGCCTGCTGTTCCTGCTCGGCGCGCTCGTCGTCTACCGCATCGGCACCTTCGTGCCGGTGCCGGGCATCGACCCGGTCGCGCTCGCGCGCCTGTTCGACAGCCAGGAAGGCACGATCCTCGGCCTCTTCAACATGTTCTCGGGCGGCGCGCTCGAGCGGCTGTCCATCTTCGCGATGGGCGTCATGCCCTACATCTCGGCGTCCATCATCCTGCAGATGATGGCGGTGGTCGTGCCCTCGATGGCGGCGATCAAGAAGGAAGGCGAGTCGGGCCGTCGCAAGATCACGCAGTGGACGCGCTATTTCACGGTGATCCTCGCCTCGTTCCAGGGCTTCGCCGCATCGGTGGCGTTCCAGAACCAGGGTGTCGTCATCAACCCGGGCACGTTCAGCTTCGTGCTGCCCGCGGTGCTGACGCTGACGGCCGGCACCATGTTCCTGATGTGGCTCGGCGAGCAGATCACCGAGCGCGGCATCGGCAACGGCATCTCGATGATCATCCTCTCCGGCATCATCGCGGGACTGCCCGCGGCGATCGGCGGCACGCTCGAGCAGGTGCGCTCGGGCGAGATGAACCCGGCATTCGCGATCATCCTGCTGATCATCATCGGCGCGGTCACCGCGTTCTGCGTGTTCGTCGAGAGCGGCCAGCGCCGCATCCCGGTGAACTACGCGAAGCGCCAGGTCGGCCGGCGCATGTACGCGGGCCAGACCAGCCACCTGCCGTTCAAGCTCAACATGTCGGGCGTGATCCCGCCGATCTTCGCCTCCTCGCTGCTGCTGTTCCCGGCGACGCTCGCGTCGTTCTTCGGCACCAGCGAGACCGGCAGCTGGCTGCAGTCCGTGGCCGCGGCCCTCGGCTGGGGCCAGCCGCTGCACCTGCTGATCTACGGCGGCCTCATCATCTTCTTCTGCTTCTTCTACACCGCGCTGGTCTTCAACTCGCGCGAGACGGCGGAGAACCTGAAGAAGGGCGGGGCCTTCATCCCGGGCATCCGGCCGGGCCAGCAGACCGGCGAGTACATCGACAAGGTGCTGACGCGCCTGACGGTCTGGGGCGCGCTGTACGTCACCATCGTGTGCCTGTTGCCCGAGATCCTGATGTCCTACGCCCGCGTGCCGTTCTATTTCGGCGGCACTTCGCTCCTCATCATGGTGGTCGTCGTCATGGACTTCGTGGCCCAGCTCCACGCCCACATGATGTCCCACCAGTACGAGGGGCTCATGAAGAAGGCCAACCTGCGCGGGTACGGCAAGAGGGGTCCTTGAGATGAAGGTTCGTCCATCGGTCAGGAAGATCTGCAAGAACTGCAAGATCGTGCGGCGCAAGGGCGTCGTGCGCGTCATCTGCTCGTCCGACGCCCGCCACAAGCAGCGCCAGGGCTGAGCCAGGTCGTTGAAATGTTGAGAAAAACGCCACAATCACGTAAACTTCGCGGTTCTCCGCGGGTCGAGGTCTAGCAGCCATGGCGCGTATCGCCGGCATAAACATTCCCGTCAACAAGCACGTCTGGGTGGGCCTCACGCACATCTACGGCATCGGGCGCACGCGTGCGCTCGCCGCCTGCAAGGCCGCGAACGTCGAGCCGTCGACGCGCGTGCGCGACCTCACCGAGCCCGAGGTCAACGCGCTGCGCGCGCAGGTCTCGCGCTACATGGTCGAGGGCGACCTGCGCCGCGAGAACTCGATGAGCCTGAAGCGGCTCATGGACCTCGGCGCATACCGCGGCATCCGCCACCGCAAGGGCCTGCCGGCGAGGGGCCAGCGCACGCGCACCAACGCGCGCACGCGCAAGGGTCCGCGCCGCGCGGCCGTGAAGACTAACGTTCAACCGGGCAAGGTCTGACGATGGCTGACGAAAAAACCGAACCGAAGGCCGACGCCAAGCCGGAAGCGAAGGGCGACGCGAAGGCTGCTGCCGACAAGGCCGGCACGCCGGCCGCTGCCGCCGCCAAGGCGCGCAAGAAGGTCAAGCGCCAGGTCTCCGACGGCGTCGCGCACGTGCACGCGTCCTTCAACAACACGATCATCACGATCACCGACCGCCAGGGCAACACGCTGTCCTGGGCGACGTCGGGTGGCTCGGGCTTCCGCGGCTCGCGCAAGAGCACGCCGTTCGCCGCGCAGGTCGCGGCGGAGAAGGCGGGCGTCGCGGCGCAGGAATACGGGCTTCGCACGGTCGAGGTCCGCGTGCGCGGTCCCGGCCCGGGCCGCGAGTCCGCGGTCCGCGCGCTGAATGCCTGCGGGCTCAAGGTCACGAGCATCGAAGACGTGACGCCGATTCCGCACAACGGTTGCCGCCCGCCCAAGAAGCGGCGCGTCTGAGGTCGAGGAAACGATGGCCAGATACCTGGGTCCCAAGTGCAAGCTCTCGCGTCGCGAGGGCACTGACCTGTTCCTCAAGAGCGGCATCAAGCCGCTCGAGAGCAAGTGCAAGCTCGAAGTGCCGCCCGGCGGCATCAAGGGCGACCGCCGCACGCGCCTCTCGGGCTACGGCGTGCAGCTGCGCGAGAAGCAGAAGCTGCGCCGCATGTACGGCGTGCTCGAGCGCCAGTTCCGCAACTACTACACCAAGGCCGCGGGCCGCCCGGGCTCGACCGGCGAGAACCTGCTGCGCTACCTCGAGGGTCGCCTCGACAACGTCGTCTATCGCATGGGCTTCGCGACGACCCGCGCCGAGGCCCGCCAGCTCGTCTCGCACAAGGCGATCGAGGTGAACGGCGAGACCGTGAACGTCCCGTCGTACCAGTGCGCCGCCGGCGACGTGGTCGCGGTGCGCGAGAAATCGAAGGCGCAGGCCCGCATTGCGGCGGCGCTCGCGATCGCGACCCAGACCGGCTGGCCCGACTGGGTCGACGTGGACGACAAGAAATTCACCGGCACGCTGAAGGCGCTGCCGGACCGCGACCAGATTCTCCCGGACATCAACGAGAACCTGGTCGTCGAGCTCTACTCGAAATAAAAGGTGACGGCAATGCAAGGTACCGCCACGGAATTCCTCAAGCCCCGCTCGGTCAAGGTCACGGAGACGGCTGCGCGCCAGGCGCGCATCGTCATCGAGCCCTTCGAGCGCGGCTTCGGACACACGCTCGGCAACGCGCTGCGGCGCGTGCTGCTCTCCTCGATGCCCGGCTGTGCCGTGACCGAGGTGGAGATCGAGGGCGTGCTGCACGAGTACACCAGCATCGAGGGCGTCCAGGAGGACGTCGTCGACATCCTGCTGAACCTCAAGTCGATCGCGATCGAGATGCACACGCGCGACTCGGTCGAGCTTCGCCTCAGCAAGAAGGGCCCGGGCCCGGTCACCGCGGGCGACATCCAGATCGATCACGACGTCACGATCGTGAACCCGGACCTCGTGATCGCGAACCTGAACAAGGCGACCGAGCTGTCGATGACGCTCAAGATCGAGCGCGGCCGCGGCTACCGCCCGGCTGTCCAGCGCCTCGAGTTCGAGGAGCAGAGCCGGCCGATCGGCCGCCTGCAGCTCGACGCGTCGTTCTCGCCGGTGCGCCGCGTGACCTACGGCATCGAGTCCGCGCGCGTCGAGCAGCGCACCGACCTCGACAAGCTGATCATCGACATCGAGACCAACGGCACGATCAACCCGGACGAGGCCATCCGCCGCGCCGGTGGCATCCTCAAGGAGCAGCTGACCGTGTTCGTCGACCTCGAGGGCCAGGGCGAGTCGCCCTCGCGCGAGGCGGGACCGCTGCCGGACCCGATCCTGCTGCGTCCCGTGGACGAGCTGGAGCTCACCGTGCGCTCGGCGAACTGCCTCAAGGCGGAGAACATCCACTACATCGGCGACCTCGTGCAGCGCACCGAAGTCGAGCTGCTGCGCACGCCGAACCTCGGCAAGAAGTCGCTCACGGAGATCAAGGAAGTCCTCGAAAGCCACGGGCTCACGCTCGGCATGCGCATCGAGGGCTGGCCGCCGGCGTCGCTGCGCCGCGAAGACGAGCTGCGCACGGCCTGAGCTCGGTAACGGGATAGAACTGAAATGCGACACCAACTGTCGGGACGCCAGCTTTCGCGCAACAGCAGCCACCGCAAGGCGCTGATGCGGAACATGTGCGCGGCCCTCATCCGCTCCGAGACGATCCGCACCACGCTGCCGAAGGCGAAGGAACTGCGCCGCGTCGTCGAGCCGCTCATCACGCTCGGCAAGGCGGACTCGCTGGCCGGCCGCCGCCGCGCGCGCATTGCGCTCGGCAACGACGCGCTGGTCGTGAAGCTGTTCGAGGACATCGGGCCGCGCTTCAAGGCCCGCGCGGGCGGCTACACGCGCATCCTCAAGATGGGCATGCGCCCGGGCGACTCGGCCGAGATGGCGCTGATGCAGCTGGTCGACGGCCCGGCCCCGGCCGCCGCGCCGGCCGGCGACGAGCCGACCAAGGGCAAGAAGAAGAAGGAAGCCGCGCCGAAGAAGGAAAAGGCGCCGGCGAAGAAGGCTGCGGCCAAGGCCGACAAGGGCGAAGCCGCCCCGAAGCGGCGCAAGAAAGCCGCCGCCTGATCCATTCGCACTACGCTCACGAAAAAAGCCGGGGACATCCCCGGCTTTTTTCATGGTGCCGGGTCGCACTTATCGCACTTTCGGCATGAAGCGAAAAGTGCGATAAGTGCGACCCGGCACCATCAGGGAGACAAACATGAGCCTGCTTTCGGAATTCAAAGAGTTTGCGATGAAGGGTAACGTCGTCGATATGGCGGTCGGCATCGTGATCGGCGCGGCCTTCGGCAAGATCATCTCGGCGTTCGTGGACGCGATCGTGATGCCGTCGCTCGGCTGGATGATCGGCGGCGTGGATTTCTCGAGCCTTGCGATCACGCTCGGCACGAGTGCCACGACGGGCGAGCCGGTCACGCTCGGTTACGGCAAGTTCATCCAGGCGCTGGTGGATTTCCTGATCATCGCCGCCGCGATCTTCATGGCGTTGAAGGCGATCAACCGCCTGAGGCAGCCCGCGCCCGCCGCGGCCCCGCCCGCGCCCCCGGCCGACGTAGTGCTGCTGGCCGAGATCCGCGACCTCCTGCGGCAGCGCTAAGGAAAAAGGGGACGCACCCCTTTTTTGCCGACCACGGCAGCCACGAATCAAAAAAGGGGTGCGTCCCCTTTTTCCTTAGGCGGCCGCCGCGAACGCCTCCCGCGTGAGGTTTCGCGGGCTGCCTGCCTGTGCGACCACGTTGTCCTCGACGCGAATCCCGCCGAAGGGCCTGAGCGCTTCCACGCGCTTCCAGTCGATCGCGCGCCCGCGCCCGTCGGCGCGCGCGGCCTCGAGCAGCGAGTCGATGAAGTAGATGCCCGGCTCGATCGTCACCACGAACCCCGGCTCGAGATCGCGCGTGAGCCGCAGGTACGGATGCCCCTCGGGTTTCTCGTGCGTGCCTCCTTCCGGTCCCGCCGCGAACCCGGACGCGTCGTGCACCATGATCCCGAGCAGGTGGCCGATGCCGTGCGGGAAGAACACCGACGTCAGGCCCGACTCGACCGCCGCTTCCGGCGAGCCCGACACGATGCCGTGCGTCACCAGCACGCCGGCGAGCGAGCGGTGCGCCTCCAGGTGGATGTCCCGGTAGTCGACGCCCGGCCGCACCCGGTCAGCGAGCTTCTGCTGCACCGAGTCCACCGAACGGATGAGGTCGAGGAATTCGCCCGCGTCGGCGGAATAGGTCCGCGTTATGTCACAGGCATAGCCCGCGTGCTGGGCGCCGGCGTCGATCAGGAAGGACTTCACGCCCGCCGGGCGACTGCGATCCAGCAGCTGGTAGTGCAGCACCGCGGCATGGCGGTCGAAGGCGATGATGTTGTTGTACGGCAGTTCCTCCTCGCGCGCGCCGGCCGCCTGGCAGTAGGCGAGGTGGATCTCGTACTCCGAGGCGCCCGCCCGAAACGCCCGCTCGGCCGCGCGGTGGGCCCGCACGCCGGCGACCGTCGCAAGCGCCATGCACTCGACCTCATAGGGCGACTTGACTGCCCGGCCGTAATCCAGCGGCCCGGCGACGGCCGGCGGATCGTGGTCGCCGAAGCCTTCTGTCGCAGGCGAGGGCTCGCCCAGGATCGCCCAGCGGCCTTTACCGGCTTCACGCCGCAGTTCGGTTGGGGAGCGCACGATCGCGAGGTCGAAATGGCCCACCCAATAGCCCTCCGGCGCGGCCGGCGGCAGGTACCAGTAGTCGTCCGGCTGGTGGAAAACGAGCTTCGGGCGGCTGCCGGGCCGATAGACGATGAATGAATCCGGGGTGGCATCCGGCAGCCAGGACCGGTAACGCGGGTTGGTCCGGAAGGGGTAGGTCGAGTCATCGAGGTAGTGATAAACCTGACTTCCGGAACTTATGACCAATCCGTCGTAACCGCCCGCAATCAAAGCCCGCTCGGCCCGCGACTGGACCGCCTTCAGGTGATCGCCATATAGCTCGCCGAGTGTCTTATTTGCCATTGCCGGAACCCCGAAAACCCAGCCAAAAGAGTAACTGCCGATCAAGACTGTCGCAAAACAGCGACCTTTGCTTGCAAATGCAATACCGCTAGAATCCTCGCACGCGACAAGTACGGCAAAGCTACAAATTGAGCTGTTCCCGTCGCGCAAGTGCACTGTAATTCTCACTGACGAACTGGGGTAACTGACGATGAATGCAAAGATCTGGGGCGCCATTGCGGTTGCCCTCGTGCTGGGTGCCTGTGGCGCCAAGAAGGATGAGGCCGCTGACGCCGCCGCTGCTGCGGATACGGCTGCTGATTCCGCCGCTTCGGCTGCTGACGCGACGGCCGATGCCGCCGCCGATGCGAGCGCTGCTGCCGACACTGCTGCTGCCGACGCTGCCGCGGCTGACGCTGCCGCCGCCGACGCTGCCGCCGCTGCCGACGCCTCCAAGGAAGCCGCTCCGCCGTCGCAGTAAGCGATTGCTGTATGGCCTGAACGGCCGGGCGGATGGCGCGGAGACCCCGCGACTTCCCCCGGCCGTTCTCTTTTCAGGATCCTGAATGCCGATCACCATCCGCGAAGCGCGGGCCGCGCAAGCCGACCGCGACTGGATCGAGGACACCTACGGCGAGTACCTCGCCGACCTCACGGCCGACACGACGGGCGTGTTTCCCTCGCTCACCGTCACCGGACAGAGCGTCGCCGAGATCATCCAGGGCTGGTTCCACGACGACCGTTGCACCGCGTTCATCGTGCTGCGCGAGCAGGAGCCGGTCGGGTTCGCCGTCGTGCAACGCAGCCTGCCGGGCAGCGACGAGCCGAAGCGCCACTATCGCCTGAGCGAATTCTTCATCCGCCAGCCGTTCCGCAACCGCGGCGTCGGCCGCGGCGCCGCGATGCTGATCTTCGCGCGCTACGCCGGCGAGTGGACCGTACCCGAGCAGTCGAAGAACCCGCGCGCGATCCGCTTCTGGCGCCGCGTCGTCAACGAGTTCACCAACGGCAAGTACCGCGAGAAGCGCGGGCAGGGCGAAGTTGCGCACTCGTTCACGAGCGCAGGACCGGCGAACGCCGTGGGGCGCTGACGAATCAGTCCTTGCGGACGGTCACCCGCACCTTTCTCGGCCCCGCCACCTCGAACAGCATCTCGATCTCGAACGTCTTCCCCTCGACCAGGGGCTTCTTCAGCCCCATCAACATGACGTGCATGCCGTTCGGCGCAGAACTCGAGCGTCTGGCCGGCGTCGACGTGCAGCACCGCGACTTCGCGCATGCGTGCGATGCCGTCGAGGATCTCGGTGCGGTGCACCTGCGCCTTGGACGCAATCGGCGAGGAGATCTTGAGCAGCCGGTCCGACTTGCCGGTGTCGTTCTTCAGCGTGAAGTAGGCGACGCCGACGGTGACGCCGGGCGGCGTCGTGCGCGACCAGGCGTTCGTGACCGAGAGCTCGCCGGCGAAGGCGGGCAGGGCGGCGAGCGACGCGACGAGCGTCCAGGCCATCAGGTTTCTGCGGTTCATGCGGCTTTCCTTCCCCGCGCGAGCACGCGCTTCAGGTAACGGCCCGTAAACGAATCCGCGGCGCGCGCGAGCTGCTCGGGCGTGCCCTCGGCGACGATCGACCCGCCGCCGTCGCCGCCCTCGGGGCCGAGGTCGATCACCCAGTCGGCGGTCTTGATCACGTCGAGGTTGTGCTCGATCACGATCACGGTGTTGCCCTCGTCGCGCAGGCGGTGCAGCACGGCGAGCAGGTGCTTCACGTCCTCGAAGTGCAGGCCCGTGGTCGGCTCGTCCAAGATATAGAGCGTCCGGCCGGTCGCGCGCTTCGACAGTTCCTTCGCGAGCTTCACGCGCTGCGCCTCGCCGCCGGAGAGCGTGGTCGCGTTCTGGCCGAGCTTGACGTAGGAAAGGCCGACGTCGAGCAGCGTCTGCAGCTTGGTCGCGACCACCGGCACGGCGGAGAAGAACACCGCCGCGTCCTCGATCGTCATGTCGAGCACTTCGTGGATGTTCTTGCCCTTGAAGTGCACGTCGAGCGTCTCGCGGTTGTAGCGCCGGCCCTTGCACACGTCGCAGGCGACGTACACGTCCGGCAGGAAGTGCATCTCGACCTTGATGACGCCGTCGCCCTCGCAGGCCTCGCAGCGCCCGCCCTTGACGTTGAAGCTGAAGCGCCCGGCCTGGTAGCCGCGCGAGCGCGCCTCGGCCGTGCCCGCGAACAGCTCGCGGATCGGCGTGAACAGGCCGGTGTAGGTGGCCGGGTTCGAGCGCGGCGTGCGGCCGATCGGGCTCTGGTCGATGTCGATCACGCGGTCGATGCGCCTCGAGTCCCTCGACGCCTGCGGAGGTCGCCGGCTGCTCGGCGACGAGGTTGAGCGAGCGCGCGGCCACGCGGTAGAGCGTGTCGTTCACCAGCGTCGACTTGCCGGAACCCGAGACGCCGGTGACGCAGGTGAGCAGCCCGACCGGGAACGACACGTCGATGCCCTTCAGGTTGTTGCCGCTCGCCTTGCGCAGCTCCAGCTGCTGCTTCGGTTCGCTCTTGCGGCGCTTGTCGGGGATCTCGATGCGCTTGCGGCCGGAGAGGTACTGGCCGGTGAGCGAGCCGGGGACTCGCCTCGATCTCGGCGGGCGTGCCCTCGGCGACGATGCGCCCGCCGTGCACGCCGGCGCCGGGGCCGAGGTCGACGACGTGGTCCGCCTGGCGGATCGCGTCCTCGTCGTGCTCGACGACGATGACGGTGTTGCCGAGGTCGCGCAGGCGGTGCAGCGTGTCCAGCAGGCGCTGGTTGTCGCGCTGGTGCAGGCCGATCGAGGGCTCGTCGAGGATGTACATGACGCCGACCAGGCCCGGAGCCGATCTGGCTCGCGAGGCGGATGCGCTGCGCCTCGCCGCCGGAGAGCGTCTCGGCGCTGCGGTCGAGCGTCAGGTAGTCGAGGCCGACGTCGACCAGGAACCCGAGCCGGTCGGTGATCTCCTTGACGATCTTGGCCGCGATCTTCTGGCGCCAGCCCTCCAGCGTGAGTGCATTGAAGAACTCGAGCGCGCGGCGCACGGGCAGGGCGCTGATCGTCGGCAGCGCCGTCCCGCCGACGAACACGAATCGCGCGGCCTTCGGTGAGGCGCGCGCCGTCGCACTCCGGGCAGCGGCGCGTGCCGAGGTAGCGTGCGAGTTCCTCGCGCACGGCGAGCGACTCGGTCTCGTTGTAGCGCCGCTCGAGGTTCGGCAGGATGCCCTCGAACTTGTGCTTGCGCTTCACCGTGCGGCCGCGCGCGTCGAAGTAGCGGAACTCGATCTCCTCGCCCTGGCTGCCCTGCATCAGGACGTCGCGCGCCTTCTGCGGCAGGCTCGCGTACGGCGCCTCGGGGTCGAAGCGGTAGTGGTCGGCGAGCGCCTGGATCATCTGGTAGTAGTAGGCATTGCGCCGGTCCCAGCCGCGCACCGCGCCGTTCGCGAGCGAGAGCTGGGTGTTCGCGACCACGCGGTCCGGGTCGAAGAACTGCTTCACGCCGAGGCCGTCGCAGCCCGGGCAGGCGCCGAACGGGTTGTTGAACGAGAACAGCCGCGGTTCGAGCTCGGACACGGAGTAGCCGCAGATCGCGGCAGGCGAACTTGTCGGAGAACACCAGCTCCTCGCGCTTCGGCTCGTCGAGGAAGGCGACGCGCGCCGAGCCCTCGCCGAGGCGCAGCGCCGTCTCGAAGGATTCCGCGAGCCGCTGCTGCAGGTCCGGCGCGCACCTTGAGGCGGTCCACGACGGCGTCGATCGAGTGCTTCTTCTTGGGATCGAGCTTCGGCACGGCGTCGAGCTCGACGTACTTGCCGTCGACACGCGCGCGCACGAAGCCCTTGCCGCGCAGTTCCTCGATGGCCTGCAGGTGCTCGCCCTTGCGGCCGGAGATGACCGGCGCGATGAGCGCCAGCGCAGTGCCCTCGGGCAAGCGCGAGCACCTGGTCGACCATCTGGCTCACGGTCTGCGCCGTGAGGTCGAGGCCGTGGTCCGGGCAGCGCGGGATGCCGGCGCGCGCGTACAGCAGGCGCAGGTAGTCGTAGATCTCGGTGACCGTGCCGACGGTCGAGCGCGGGTTGTGCGAGGTGGACTTCTGTTCGATCGAGATCGCGGGCGAGAGTCCCTCGATCGAATCCACGTCCGGCTTTTCCATCATCGACAGGAACTGCCGCGCGTAGGCGGACAGCGACTCGACGTAGCGGCGCTGGCCCTCGGCATAGATCGTGTCGAAGGCGAGCGAAGACTTGCCCGAGCCGGACAGGCCGGTGAAGACGATCAGGCGGTCGCGCGGCAGGTCCAGGTCGATGTTCTGGAGATTGTGCGTGCGCGCGCCGCGGATGTGGATGGTCTGGCTCATCGGGGCAGCCTGATAGAATAACCCGCCCATTCCGGGCACCGCAAAGGGATTTCCAGTGGCCTTGCCGAGTGGCGCAGCACTCCTGCCCGCCGAGCGCCGTGCCGTCGCCGCGCTGGCCGCAATCTACGCGGTCCGTTTATTGGGGCTCTTCCTGCTATTGCCAGTGCTCGCGCTCCACGCGGGCTCGATGCCGGGCGGAACGCCCCTGCTCGCCGGCCTCGCCGTCGGCGCCTATGGGCTGACGCAGGCCGTGATGCAGATTCCCTTCGGCGTCTGGTCCGACCGTATCGGGCGCAAGCCGCTCATCGTCGTCGGACTGCTCCTGCACGTCGCGGGCTCCGCGATGGGCGCGGTGGCGGGTACCGCCGGCGGCGCTCGTCGCCGCGCGCGTCGTGCAGGGGCTCGGCGCCGTCTCCGGCCCGGTGACCGCATTCCTCGCCGACCTCACGCGGCCGCGAATCGCGCACGCGCGCGATGTTCGCCATCGGCATGAGCATCGGCGCATCGTTCGTGATTTCGCTGGTCGCCGGTCCCGCTGCTCGCCGCTGCGATCGGCGTGTCGCGGCGTCTTCTGGCTGATCGGCGCGCTCGGCGTCGTCGCGCTCGGCCTCGTGCTCTTCGTGTTGCCCGCGGAACGGCCGCGCGCGCGAGCGCGCACGCGCGGCGACTGGCGCGCAGGCCCTGACGCGCGCGCTGGCGCCGTACTACGGCGGGATCTTCGTGCTGCACCTGACGCTGACCGCCACCTTCATCGCCGTGCCGCACGTGCTGCGCGACCTGCACGGCATCGAGGCAGTCGCGCCACTGGATCGTCTACCTCGGCGTCTTCGTGGCCTCGATTGCGCTGACCGTACCGCTCGTCATCTGGTCGGAGCGGAATCGCAGCCCGGGGCGCGCGGCGCTGATCGGCGGCGCCGGGCTCGCCCTGGCACTCGCCGCGCTCACCATTGCGCAGGCGAACTTCGATGCGCTGCTCGGCGCGCTGGTGCTCTATTTCGGCGCCTTCAATTTCCTCGAGGCCCGGCTGCCGGCGGCCCTGACCGAAGCGGCCGGGGAGGCCTCCCGCGGCGCCGCCCTCGGCGTGTTCGCGACCTGCCAGTTCGCGGGCGCCTTTGCCGGCGGCCTGATGGGCGGCGTCCTGCTCGGAAGCCCCTGGCCGATCACGGGAATTTTCGCGGTCGCGGCCGCGGCTGTCGTCGCCTGGCTGCCGTGGGCGAAGGCGACGGAAACTGCGCGAAACCGTCCGATTTGACGGTGCGCCGGCCGGGGCTTCAGCGACTACAATGAGCGGCACAAAACCAACGGGGAACGGCCATGGCACGCGGCGTCAATAAAGTCATCCTGATCGGCAACCTCGGGAAGGACCCGCAGCAGCGCGCCATGCCCTCGGGCAAGGCCGTCGTGAACTTCAGCATCGCGACCACGGAACAGTGGCGCGACAAGCAGACCGGCGAGAACAAGGAAGCGACGGAGTGGCACAACGTCGTGATGTTCGACCGTCTCGCGGAGATCGCGGCGGAATACCTGCGCAAGGGCTCGCAGGTCTACATCGAAGGCAAGATCCGCACGCGCAAGTGGCAGGACAAGGAAGGCAACGACCGCTACACGACCGAGATCATCGCCAACGAGATGAGCATGCTCGGCGGACGCGGAGCCGGGGATCGCAGCTCGGCGCCGCCCGCCGAACGCACGCGCGATCGCGCGGCGGAACCCGCCCGCGCCGAGCCGGCCGGCGTCGCCGAATCCTTCGACGACGACATCCCCTTCTGACGCCGCGGGGACTGTCATCCTTCAGAAAAAGGGGACGCAGGTCCCCTTTTTGCATGAAGGGGACTGTCCCCTCTGACTCCGGGCCCTTCGCCGCGCCACTTTATGTGATGTGATCGGCGTCCTGCCGGGGCACATTAAGTCACCATCGAGCCGATTTTTCGGGTTTCCCGCGAAGACGTCCCGGGGTCCCGAGAAAGGGAGAGGCTAGATGGAGCTGGATCGCACCCAGCCGTCCGGTAACGGGCTGCGCGAGGCCTTGGCGCCATGGTTCGACCATTCGGCGGCCTGGCTCGTGCTGCTTTGCATTGCCCTCACCATTTTCGCGACGGTCACCGGCATCACGATCGGTGGCCACGATGAAGAACTCGTCGTGCTGTTCACCGGTGCCGCCGTCTCGCTCGCCGCCATTTCGCTCGCCTGGCGCGCATCGGAGCTGCCCGAGCTCCGCCCCGAGCGCCGCGGTGCCTGGCGCTGGCTCGCCATGGCGCTGCTCGCGCAGCTCGTCGCCGCGTTCGCGGTGCCGGTGCTGCGGCCGTTCGAGGCGCCTGCCGTGCGGGCGATCGCGGACCTCCTGCAGTTCGCCTTTTTCCCCTGCGCGGCGCTCGCGGTGACCGGGCTCCTGCGGTCGACTCGCGGCAAGGCATTCGGCCCGCAGTTCTGGCTGGAAGCGACGCTGGTCGCGCTCTGCGTCGGCGCGGTGCTCTGGCTCGCGCTGCCGCACGACCTGCCGGATCACGCGCTGCCGGTCCGCGGCGCCTGGACCGTCGGCCTCGACGCCGTGATCGGCGTGTTCGCCGCGATCCTGCTGCTGCGTCGTTCGAACTGGCAGGGCTGGCCGGGGCTCGCGACCTTCGCCCTCGCGCTCTGCGCCCTGGTCGGCTCGCACCTGCTCGAAGCGCATGCGGCGGCAGCCGGCACTCTGTCGCTGTACGCCGGCCCCCTGCAGATCGCGCGATCGCAGGATTTGCCGTCGCCGCGCATTTCGACTACCTGCGAAGCGTCCGGCGCGCACCGCCGATGGACGCCTCGGAACGCGGTTCGCCGTTCGCCTCGCTCATGCCGTATGCCGCCCTCATGCTCGCGGGCTACGCGCTGCTGGTGCTCCACAAAGGCAGCTTCGGCGAGCCGGCCGGGCTGATCGCCTGGGTGGTCTGCATCGCCGCGGGCCTGCTGTTCGCGCGCCAGGCGATCGCGACCGCGCTCACGGTCGCCGTGCAGACCGGCCTCGCCACGCGCTCTGCCGAGGCGCGCTTCAATGCGCTGATCAGAAACACCGCCGACGTCATCGCGATCGTCGACGCCGACGGCACCGTCAGCTACGTGACGCCGACGGCCGAGCGCATCTTCGGCTTCGCGGCCCAGGACCTGATCGGCCAGCACCTCGAGGAACTCGTCGCCTTCGACGACCGCGCGCGGCTGCGCGAGTTCCTGAAACGCGACCTCGCGCAGGCGGGCGCCTCCGCGGTCGTCGAGGCGCGTGTGCCGCGCGGCGACGAGCGCCAGCGCGTGGTCGAGATCCACGGCACGAACATGGAAGCGGAGCCCGCGATCGGCGGGCGCCTGCTGAACCTGCGCGACATGACCGACCGCAAGGGCATGGAGGAACAGCTGAAGCGAATGGCGCTGCACGACCCGCTGACGCTCCTCGCCAACCGCTCGCTGTTCCGCGACCGCGTCGAGCACGCGGTGGCGGTGAGCAAGCGCAATGGCCGCGGCATCGCCGTGATCTTCGTCGACCTCGACAACTTCAAGCGCATCAACGACACCCACGGCCACGCCATCGGCGACCGCGTGCTGCACCGGAGCGCGCAGCGCCTGGTCAAGGCGACCCGGAACGGCGATACGGTCGCCCGGCTCGGCGGCGACGAGTTTGCCGTGCTGCTGGAGAACCTGACGTCACAGGACCCGGTGCTCGAGATCGCCGCGCGCATCGTGCATTCGCTGCAGGAGCCGCTCGACCTGCCGCTCGCCGACATGCGGGTCGCGGCGAGCGTCGGCATCGCCTTTTCGAGTTCCGAGGACGGCGTCGAGGAACTGATGCGCAATGCCGACGTCGCCATGTACGCGGCCAAGTCCGCCGGCAAGGGCCGCTTCGTCGTCTACGAAAAATCCATGCAGCACGCCGCGAGCGAGCGGCGCGAGATGGAAGCCGAGCTCGACAAGGCGATGCAGGAGGCGCAGTTCCTGCTGCACTACCAGCCGATCGTCGACCTGCGCTCCGGTTACCTGCTCGGCGTCGAGGCACTGATCCGCTGGAAGCACCCGGAGCGCGGCCTGATCGCGCCCGCCGATTTCATCCCGATCGCGGAAGAGACGGGCCAGATCGTCCCGCTCGGCCGCTGGGTGCTCGCCCAGGCCTGCCGCGAGGTGAAGGTCTGGCAGGCGCGCCTGCCGGAGGGCCGCCAGGTGCGCGTCGGCGTCAACGTTTCGACCGTCCAGCTCTCGAAGTCCGACATCTGCGCCGACGTCAGGCGCGCGCTCGCGATCTCGGAGATCGACCCGGGCTGCCTCGTGATCGAGCTGACCGAGAACGTGCTGATGCAGAACAGCGAGTCGGTGCTGGCGACGCTCACCGAGCTCAAGAAGCTCGGCGTGCGCATCGCGATCGACGATTTCGGCACCGGCTATTCGTCGCTCTCCTACCTGCACCGCTTCCCGATCGACATCCTGAAGATCGACCGCTCGTTCGTGGAGCGGCTCGGCGGCGTCGACGGCGGCGAGGACTTCGCGCGCGCGATCATCACGCTCGGCGTCACGCTCGACCTCGAGGTCGTCGCCGAGGGCATCGAGCTCGAGCACCAGCAGCGCGGGCTGATCGAGCTCGGCTGCGTGGCGGGGCAGGGCTACTACTACGCGCGGCCGGGTCTCCTGCACGAGCTCGAGTACTCGGTGCACATGGCCCGCCGCCGCACCATGGCCGACACCCTGCCGCAGGGGGCCAAGATCACCGCCACCGGCCGCTTCGTCATCGGCGACCTGAAACCCGCGGATTTCGTCGCGACCGGCACTTTCGGTCGTGAGATGTCCAATAAAAGCAATAAAAACAGATAGTTAGATTATCGGCGATCGAGTCGTCGAGAGGCTCGCGGCGCTTCTGCGGGACCCTCAAAACCGGTACCCTAAACGGCTCTTCAGCGTCCCCAGGAGCTCAAACCCCGGACATGAGCGGCCGGCTCTACATATCGACCTTCGGCTGCCAGATGAACGAATACGACTCGGCGCGCATGGCGGACGTGCTGCGCGAGTCCGCGGGCCTTACGCTCACCAGCCAACCGGAAGAGGCGGACGTCGTCCTCCTGAACACCTGCTCGGTGCGCGAGAAGGCCCAGGAGAAGGTGTTCTCCCATCTCGGCAAGTGGCGGCTGCTGAAGCACGACAAGCCCGGCCTCGTCATCGGCGTCGGCGGCTGCGTCGCGAGCCAGGAGGGCGTGGGCATCCTCGAGCGCGCGCCGTTCGTGGACCTCGTGTTCGGGCCGCAGACCATCCATCGCCTGCCGGCGATGATCGCGGCACTGCGCGCGACGCGCGAGCCGCAGGTGGACATCTCGTTCCCGGAGATCGAGAAGTTCGACAGCCTGCCCGAGCCGCGTGCCGACGGTGCGACGGCATTCGTCTCGATCATGGAAGGCTGCAGCCGCTACTGCAGTTTCTGCGTCGTGCCCTACACGCGCGGCGAGGAGATGAGCCGCCCGTTCGCGCAGGTCGTCGCCGAGGTCGCTTCGCTCGTCGCGCAGGGCGTGCGCGAAATCACGCTGCTCGGCCAGAACGTGAACGCGTATCGCGGGCCCGCGGCCGACGGGTCGATCGTGGATCTCGCCGGGCTCATCCGCCACATCGCGGAGCTGGACGGACTCGAGCGCATCCGCTTCACGACTTCGCACCCGCTCGAGTTCTCGCCGATCGCTGGTCGACGCCTACGCCGAGGTGCCGAAGCTCGCGAACTACCTGCACCTGCCGGTGCAGAGCGGCTCGGACCGCATCCTCGCGCTCGATGAAGCGCGGCTACACGCGCCTCGAGTACAAGCAGAAGATCCGCCGCGTGCGCGCGGTGCGCCCGGACATCAGCCTCTCGTCCGACTTCATCGTCGGCTTCCCCGGCGAGACCGAGGCGGATTTCCAGCAGACGCTCGACCTGATCGCCGACGTCGGCTTCGACCAGTCCTTCAGCTTCATCTACAGCAAGCGGCCCGGCACGCCGGCGGCCTCGCTGCCCGGACGAGGTGCCGCACGAGGTCAAGCAGCAACGGCTCGAGACGCTGCAGGCGCAGCTCAACCGCCAGGCGCGGCGCATCAGCGAAGCGATGGTCGGCAGCACGCAGCGCGTGCTGGTCGAGAAGCACTCGCGCCGCGACCCGCGCCAGCTGGCGGGCCGCACGGAGAACATGCGCTGGGTGAACTTCGACGGGCCGCAATCGCTCGTCGACCGCTTCGCGGACGTCTGCATCACGGAGGCCATGCCGAATTCGCTGCGCGGCCGGTTGGTCGCTTGAACGCCGCCCTCGAATCCAGCGTCGACTTCGGCGCGGAAGACAATGCGCGGCTCGCCGCGGTCTGCGGCCCGCTCGACGAGAACCTGCACCAGATCGAGAACCGGCTCGGCATCGAGATCCGCCGCCGTTCGGGGCGCTTCTCGCTGCGCGGCGCGAACGCCGCGGCGGGCGCGGCCGTGCTGCGCCAGCTCTACGAGCGCTCGGGCAGCCAGCCGGTGACGCCCGAGGACGTGCACCTCGCGATCCAGGAGGGCGGCATGGGCGCGCGCCGCGGCGGACGATGCGGACGCGGTCGAGACGCTGCGCGGGCTGATCCGCGGCCGCGGCGCCAACCAGCAGCAGTACCTCCACGCGATCCGTTCGCACGACCTCACCTTCGGCATCGGGCCCGGCGGGCACCGGCAAGACCTACCTCGCCGTCGCCTGCGCGGTCGAGGCGATGCAGCGCGAGAGCGTGCGCCGGCTCGTGCTGGTGCGCCCCGCGGTGGAGGCGGGCGAGCGGCTCGGCTTCCTGCCGGGCGACCTGACGCAGAAGGTCGACCCCTACCTGCGGCCGATGTACGACGCGCTCTACGAGATGATCGGCTTCGACCGCGTCGCGCGCCTGATCGAGCGGAACGTCATCGAGGTCGCGCCGCTCGCCTTCATGCGCGGCCGCACCCTGAACGAGGCCTTCATCATCCTCGACGAGGCGCAGAACACGACCGTCGAGCAGATCAAGATGTTCCTGACGCGCATCGGCTTCGGCTCGCGCGCCGTGGTGACCGGCGACGTCACGCAGACCGACCTGCCGGCGCACCGGCAGTCGGGCCTGCGGCACGCGCTCGAGGTGCTCGACGGCGTCACGGGCATCGCGGTCACGCGCTTCACGCGCGAAGGACGTCGTGCGCCACCCGCTGGTGCAGCGCATCGTCGAGGCCTACGAGCGCGACTCCGGCGACGGACAACGGGCTCCATGACGCTCGACGTCGTGCTGCGCTACCGCACGCGCCGGCCCTGGGCGCCCGGGCCTGCGACGCTGCGCCGCTGGGCGCGGCTCGCGGCCGGGCAATCGCAAGGGCGAGCTCGGCATCCGCGTCGTGGGCCAGCGCGAGGGCCGGCGCTCAACGAGCGCTGGCGCGGGGGCGCGCACGCGACCAACGTCCTGTCGTTTCCGGCGGCGCCGGAGCTCGGCCGCGGGCAGATCGGCGACATCGTCGTCTGCGCGCCGGTCGTGGCGCGCGAGGCGCGCGAGCAGGGCAAGTCGCTCGCCGCGCACTGGGCGCACATGATCGTGCACGGCACGCTGCACCTGCTCGGCTTCGACCACGTGCGCGCGCCGGATGCGAAGCGCATGGAAGGCCGCGAGCGGGCGCTGCTCGCGCGCATCGGCATTCGCGGATCCGTACGGAGACTGAGTTGGCGGCAAAGGGCAAGAGTGGCGGCTGGCTGCGGCGCCTGACCAAGGAGGGGCCGCGCGACCGTGCGGAACTGGTCGAGACGATCCGCGCCGCCGCGCGCGGCGGCATCATCGACGCCGACGCGCTGCAGCATGATCCAGGGCGTGCTGCGCGTCGACGACCTGCACGTGCGCGACATCATGGTGCCGCGCTCGCAGATGGTCGTGCTCGAGCGCGACTCCGGGCCGCAGCAGCTCCTGCCGGCCGTGATCGAGTCCGGGCACTCGCGATTCCCGGTGATCGGCGACGACCGCGACCAGATCGTCGGCATCCTGCTCGCCAAGGACCTGCTGCGCTACTTCGCCGAGGGCGCGACGGGCAGCTTCGACATCCGCGAAGTGCTGCGTCCCGCGGCCTTCGTGCCGGAGAGCAAGCGCCTGAACGTGCTGCTCAAGGAATTCCGCGCGAGCCGCAACCACATGGCGATCGTCGTGGACGAGTACGGCGGCGTGTCCGGGCTGGTGACGATCGAGGACGTGATCGAGGAGATCGTCGGCGAGATCGCCGACGAGTACGACACCGACGAGGACCAGACCATCCGCCGCGAGAGCGACCGCCAGTTCGCCGTGCTGGCGCTCACGCGCGTGCAGGAATTCAACGCGTACTTCGGCACGCGCTTCAGCGACGAGGAATACGACACGATCGGCGGCCTCGTGATGCACCAGTTCGGGCGCCTGCCGCGGCGCGGGGAGACGGTGACCATGGAAGGACATCGAATTCAAGGTGCTGCGCGCCGACCGCCGGCGCATCGACCAGTTGCGCGTGACGACGCCCGAGCCGCTGCCGGCCGAGTCCGGCGACGCGCGGGGTCGCCTGATGCCGACGCCCGACGGTCCCATCTCCCGGCTGCTCCGCTACCGCCGGCTGATCGCGGTGATCGCGGGCATCGGCACGTCCTTCGCGTTCGCGCCCTACGGGCTGTCCTTCCTCGGCTGGATCGGGCCGGCCGTCCTGTTCCTGCTGTGGGAGTACGAGTCGCCGCGCGAGGCGGCGGGCACCGGCTTCTGGTTCGGCGCGGCGCTGTTCGGCGCCGGGACCTGGTGGATCTACACGGCGATCCACGACTTCGGCCAGGCGCCGGCCTGGCTCGCGCTGTTCCTGGTGGCCGCGCTGCTCGCGATCAAGGGCGCGCTACTACGCGCTGCTCGGCTACGTCGTCGTGCGCATCGCGCCGGATCCCTCGCCGGCGCGCTCGCTGCTGCTGATTCCCGCGGGCTGGACGCTGATGGAGTGGCTGCGCGGCTGGTTGTTCACCGGCTTCCCGTGGCTGCAGCTCGGCTACTCGCAGAGCGATACGCCGCTCGCAGCGCTCGCGACGCGTCGGCGGCATCCACCTCGTCACCTTCGCAGTCGCGGTGACCGCGGGCGCGATCATCGTGGTCTTCTTCCAGGACGGCGGCCCGGCGCTTCGCCGCGATCGCGCTCGCCGCGGCACTGTGGCTCGGCGGCTGGCTGCTCGACGGCCGCGAATGGACGCGGCCGGCGGGCGAACCCGATCGACATCGCGCTGCTGCAGGGCGCGATCCCGCAGGACGAGAAGTGGCTGGTCGAGAATCGCGCGAACGACGCTCGAGAAGTACCGCGCGCTCAACCGCGAGGCGCTCGGCGCGAAGATCATCGTCTGGCCGGAGTCGGCGATCCCGATGCTCGCGCACGACGCGACGTCTTCCTCGATGGCATCCGCCGCGAATCCGCGGCGCGCGGATCCGACGTGATGCTCGGGCTGCTCAACTTCGACCAGGAGACGCGGCGTGATCCGCAACGGCCTCTTCTCGATGAGCAGCGCCGGCGACGGCTGGTACTACAAGCGCCGGCTCGTGCCGTTCGGCGAGTTCTTCCCGGTGCCGGAAGTCGTGCGCAACTGGATGCGGCTGCAGAGCCTGCCGTACTACGACATGACGCCCGGCGAGGAGCACCAGGCGCCGCTGCAGGGCGGGCGGCGAGCGGCTCGCCGCGACGATCTGCTACGAGGACGCCTACGGCGTCCGACCAGCTCGCGGCGCTGCCGGCCTCGACGCTGCTCGTCAACGTCACGAACAACGCCTGGTTCGGCGATTCGTCGGCGCCGCACCAGCAGTTGCAGATGGCGCGCTTCCGCGCGCTCGAGGCCGGACGCTTCCTGATGCGCGCGACCAGCAACGGCATCACCGCGGTCATCGGACCCGACGGCGCCGTCCGTCGACCGCATCCCCCAGTTCGCGCCCGGCATCCTCAAGTCGACCGTCCAGCCGCGCACCGGCCTCACGCCCTACGCCCGCACCGGCAACTGGCCGATCCTCACGCTTCGCATTCGTCCTGCTTGATCGCATTCGCGATCGCCCGCCTGCGAACCCGGCACAACGCCTGAGTCCGGCGGCCGGGAGGCCCTTCTCAGGATCGTGCGCGCCAGGGATGGCGCGCCCGAAGCCTCCAGGGACGGATTCACGGCGGTCCTGAGAAGGGCCTCCCGGCCGCCGCCCTAAGGTATCCTTCCCAGTTCGCATGAAAGAACGCTACGAACCCAAGGACATCGAGCCCGCCGTCCAGGCAGGAATGGGACGCCGCCGGCTCGTTCGCCGCGCGCGAAGACGCCTCGCGGCCGAAGTACTACTGCCTGTGCATGTTCCCGTACCCGAGCGGCCAGCTGCACATGGGCCACGTGCGCAACTACACCATCGGCGACGTGCTGGCCCGCTACATGCGCATGCAGGGCTACAACGTCCTGCAGCCGATGGGCTGGGACGCCTTCGGCCTGCCGGCCGAGAACGCCGCGATCGAGAACGGCGTCCCGCCCGCGAAGTGGACGCGCGACAACATCGCGCACATGAAGGGCCAGCTCAAGTCGCTCGGCTTCGGCATCGACTGGGCGCGCGAGCTCGCGACCTGCGACGCCGACTACTACAAGTGGAACCAGTGGCTGTTCCTGCGGATGCTCGAGCGCGGCATCGCCTACAAGACGACCGGCACGGTCAACTGGGACCCGGTCGACCAGACCGTGCTCGCGAACGAGCAGGTGATCGACGGCCGCGGCTGGCGCACCGGCGCGCTGGTCGAGAAGCGCGAGATCCCGATGTACTACCTGCGGATCACGCAGTACGCGGACGAGCTGCTCGCGGCGCTCGACAAGCTGCCCGAATGGCCCGACCGCGTGCGCACGATGCAGGCGAACTGGATCGGCCGCAGCGAGGGCGTGAACCTCGCGTTCCCGTACGACATCGGCGGCGAAGACCGGCGAGCTCAAGGTCTTCACGACGCGCGCCGACACGATCATGGGCGTCACCTTCGTCGCGGTCGCGGCCGAGCACCCGCTCGCCGAGCTCGCCGCGGGGCGGGACGCGAAGGTGCGCGCTTTCGTGGACGAGTGCCGTCGCGGCAGCATCATGGAAGCCGACCTCGCGACGATGGAAAAGAAGGGCATCGCGACCGGCCTTTTCGTCCGCCATCCGCTGACCGGCGCCGAAGTGCCGGTCTGGGTCGGCAACTACGTGCTGATGGCCTACGGCGAGGGCGCCGTGATGGGCGTGCCGGGCCACGACGAGCGCGACTTCGCGTTCGCGAAGAAGTACGGCCTGCCGATCGTTCCCGTCATCGACGTCGGCGGCCGGCCGTATTCGACGGATGCCTGGCAGTCCTGGTACGCGGAGCACGGCCGCTGCGTGCACTCCGGTCCCTACGACGGCCTCGACTACGGCGCGGCGACCGACGCGATCGCGCGCGACCTCGAGGCGAAGGGTCTCGGCCGCAAGCAGGTGGTCTGGCGCCTGCGCGACTGGGGCATCTCGCGCCAGCGCTACTGGGGCTGCCCGATCCCGATCATCCACTGCCCGGCCTGCGGCGACGTGCCGGTGCCGGACGACCAGACCTGCCGGTGCGCCTGCCCGAGGACCTCGTGCCGGACGGCTCCGGCAACCCGCTCGCGCAAGTCGAAGGCCTTCCTCGACGTGACGCTGCCCGACGTGCGGCGCCGCCGCGCGCCGCGAGACGGACACGATGGACACCTTCGTGGACTCGTCCTGGTACTTCTTCCGCTTCGCCTCGGCGAGGAACGACGCGGCGATGGTGGACGCGCGCGCGAAGTACTGGATGCCGGTCGACCAGTACATCGGCGGCATCGAGCACGCGATCCTGCACCTGCTGTATTCGCGCTTCTGGACGCGCGTCATGCGCGACTGCGGCCTGACCGACGTCGACGAGCCGTTCCAGCGCCTGCTGACGCAGGGCATGGTGCTGAACGAGATCTGGTTCCGGAAGCCCGCCTCGGGTCGCATCGTCTACTACCACCCTGCCGGACGTCGAGGCGGCCGGCGAGGGCGAAGCGCGCGACGGGCGTGCTGAAGTCCGACGGCCAGCCGGTCGAGTACGGCGGCATCGGCACGATGTCGAAGTCGCGCAGGAACGGCGTCGACCCGCAGGCGCTCGTGGACCGCTACGGCGCGGACACCGCGCGCCTGTTCGCGATGTCGAACGTGCCGCCCGAGCACACCTTCGAGTGGTCGGACGAGGGCGTCGAGGGCGCGTTCCGTTTCATGAAGCGGCTGTGGAAGATCGTGCACGCGCACGTCGAGGGCGGCGCCGGCGGGCAAGCCGGACGCCGCCGCGCTCGACGCAGCCGCAGCGCGAGCTTGCGCCGCCAGGTGCACCAGGCGCTCGTCAAGGTCGGCGACGACATCGGGCGCCGGCGCATGTTCAACACGGCGATCGCCGCGGTGATGGAACTCTACAACGCGCTCGCCGCGTTCGCAGGACCGCTCGCCGCAGGGCCGCGCCGTGATGCAGGAGGCGCTCGAATTCGTCGTGCTGATGCTCTCGCCGATCGTCCCGCACGCGGCGCAGGCGATGTGGCGCGCGCTCGGGCATGCGACGCTGCGTCGTCGACGAGCGCTGGCCGGAGGCCGGATCCCGCGGCGCTCGTCCAGGACACGATCGAGATCGTCGTGCAGGTGAACGGCAAGCTGCGCGCGCGAATCGCCGTGCCCGCCGGCGCCGACGAGGCGCTGGTGCGCGAGGCGGCGCTCGCCGATCCCGGCGTCGCCAAGTTCGTGGCCGGCCAGCCGGTGCGCAAGCTGATCTACGTGCCCGGCAAGCTCGTGAACGTGGTGGTGTGATGCGCCGCGCTCGCATCGTCTGCTGATCGCCCTGTCGCTCGCTCTCGGGCTGCGGCTTCCACCTGCGCGGCCAGACGCCGCTGCCCGCGGTCGTGGCGAGCCCCTACGTCGAAGCCGCGGACCACTACTCGCCGCTCTACGCGGCGCTCGACCAGCGCCTGCGCGCCGCCGGCGCGACGCCGGCGGCGAACGCGTCGACGGCGAGCGGCCGTGATCCGGCTGCACGTCGACGAGACGGGCCGCGAGCTCCTTTCCGTGACTGCCGACAACAAGCCGGGCGAGTACGAGGTGTACTACGCCGCGGAGTTCTCGGTGACGAACGGCGCCGACCGAGCTGCTCGCCGCGCAACGCAGGTGAAGCTCACGCGCGACTACGGCTACGACGAGTCGGCCGTGCTCGCCAAGGAGCACGAGGAGCAGTTCGCTGCGCGTGGCGCTCGCGGAAGAGATCGCGGACCATATCCTGCGGCGCCTGGCGGCCCTGTGAACCTCTCCGTCTTCGACGTCTTCAAGGTCGGCGTCGGGCCGTCCTCGTCGCACACCATGGGCCCGATGCTCGCGGCGCGCTTCTTCGTGCTCGACCTCGAGGCGAAGGGCCTGCTCGAGCAGACGGCGGAGATCTTCGTGCAGCTCTACGGCTCGCTCGCGCTCACCGGCCTCGGCCACTGCACGGACCGCGCGATCCTGCTCGGCCTCGAGGGTCACGACCCGTCCGAGTTCGATCCCGCGGTGATGGAGCCGACGCTCGCGCGCATCCGCGAGAGCGGCGCGCATCCGGCTCGCTCGGCCGGCGCGAGATCGCCTTCGACGAGCCGATGAACCTCCTGTTCCACCGCGACCAGATGCTGCCCGGGCACTCGAACGGCATGCGCTTCACGGCGCGCGACGCGGCGGGCGCAGACGCTGCTGGCGGAGGAGATGTACTCGATCGGCGGCGGCGCCGTGCAGCGCGCGGACGAGAGCGCGGGCGGCGTCCGGCGGCGGCCGCGCGCGAAGTTCCGCTGCCCTTCGGCAACGGCGAGGAACTCCTGGCGCAGTGCGCAGCGCGCGGGCCTTTCGATCGACGGGCCTGATGCGCGTCAACGAGGAGGCGCTGCGGCCCGCCGCCGAAGTCGACGCGAGGCTCGCGCGCATCTGGGCCGTCATGCAGGCCTGCGTCGAGCGCGGCTTCGCGCGCCGAGGGCGTGCTGCCGGGCGTGCTGAAGGTGCAGCGCCGCGCGCCGCAGCATGAAGCGCGCGCTCGAGGCGGAGACGCCGCGGGCCCGTGGACGCGATGGAGTGGGTCAATGTCTGGGCGCTCGCGGTGAACGAGGAGAACGCCGCGGGCGGGCAGGTCGTCACGGCGCCGACCAACGGCGCGGCCGGCATCGTGCCCGCCGTCCTGCACTACTACGCGAAGCTCTGCCCGGGCAGCGACGACGCGGGCATCCGCCGCTTCCTGCTCACCGCCGGCGCGATCGGGCTCCTCTACAAGCGCAATGCCTCGATCTCCGGCGCCGAGATGGGCTGCCAGGGCGAGGTCGGCGTCGCCTGCTCGATGGCGGCGGCGCGGGCTCGCGGCCGCGCTCGGCGGCACGCAACGCGCCAGGTCGAGAATGCCGCCGAGATCGGCATGGAGCACAACCTCGGCCTCACCTGCGACCCGATCGCGGGCCTCGTGCAGATTCCCTGCATCGAGCGGAACGCGATGGGCGCGGTGAAGGCGATCAACGCGGCGCGCCTCGCGCTGCGCGGCGACGGCACGCACAAGGTGTCGCTCGACCAGGTGATCGCGACCATGCGCCAGACCGGCTACGACATGAAGTCGATCTACAAGGAAACCTCGCAGGGCGGTCTCGCCGTCAACGTCCCCGAGTGCTGACACGAGGACGCACCTTCGTTTCGCCAAGTGCGAAGCACCGCCGTTTGACGCCGCGTCCGTCGCGCTCAGCCTAGTTCGCAGGCTTCCGGGGCTGCCGCAGGCCTTCCGGCATGGCCGAGCGCGTCCCGCGCACCTGGGAGGCTGCTCCGATGTCGAAGGTCACCTCGCGACGCTCGCCGCCCTGTCGCTCGCCGCGACAGGCGGCCGAGCTCTCGCCGCGCGAGCAGGCGGTCGCGACGGCGAGCGCCGGGCCCGTCGTCCAGGGTGGCGTTCGGCTCGAGCGCGTCGTCGGACGGCCTGCAGCGGCCCTGGAGCCTCGCCTTCCTGCCGGACGGCGACCTCCTCGTCACCGAGAAAAGTATCGCGGCCTGCGCGTCGTGCGAGACGGCGCGCTGCTGCCGGATCCGGTCGCGGGCGGGCCGACCGGCGTGTCTTCGCCGAGGAGGACAGCGGCCTGCTCGACGTCGCGCTCGACCCGGATTTCGCGCAGCAACCGGCTCGCTGTTCCTCTCGTTCGCCGAGGGCGACGCGAAGGCGCGAACCGCACGGCCATCTGGCGCGCGCGCTACGAGGGCGGCCGGCTGCATCGATGGGCGCGTGATCTTCCGCGTGACGCCCGACAAGGCGGGGCCCGAGCCATCCCGGCGGACGCCTGCTGTTCCTGCCGGACGGGACGCTGCTGCTCACCGTCGGCGACGGATTCGACTACAAGGCCGCTGCGCAGGACCTCGGTTCGCACCTCGGCAAGATCCTGCGCCTGACGCGCGACGGCGCGGCGCCGCGCGGACAATCCCTTCGTCGGCCGGGCGGGCACGTTGCCCGAGATCTGGACCTACGGGCCACCGCAATCCGCAGGGCCTCGCGCTCGATCCGGCGACCGGCGACGGTCTGGGCAGCACGAACACGGCCCGCGCGGCGGCGACGAGATCAACCGGCTGCGCGCCGGCGCCAACTACGGCTGGCCGCTCGTCACGCACGGCATCGACTACGACCTCTCGATCATCTCCGAGCGCGCCTTCGCGCCCGGCATCGAGCGCTCCTCGTTCTTCTGGGCGCCGTCGATCGCGCCCTCGGGCCTCGCCGTCTATCGCGGCAAGGCCTTCCCGGACTGGGACGGCAAGCTGCTGGTCGGCGGCGCTCGCGTGGCGAAGTCCGTGAGCCGGCTGCGATTCAACGACCAAGCCGTCAGATTCTTCGTCGAGGAGGAGCGGATGTTCGGCTCGCTCGGCCAGCGCGTCCGCGACGTCCGCGTCGGGCCCGGACGGCCTCGTCTACCTGTCCTCACCGACGAGGACGACGCCGAGTCTGCTGGCGGCTGACGCCCCAATTGAAGGGATCGCACCCCTTCGCGAATGTGAAGGGGTGCGTCCCCTTTAATTCGCGAAGCGGTCGGTCGCGCGCACGAGCGCGTCGGTGATGCCGGGCTCGAAGGCGGAATGGCCGGCGTCGCCGATGACGCTGCAGTTCCGCCTCCGGCCAGGCGCGATGCAGGTCCCAGGCCGTGGCCATCGGGCAGACGACGTCATGGCGGCCCTGCACGATGACCGCCGGGATGTGGCGGATGCGGCCGATGTCGTCGAGCAGCTGGCTCTCGCGCTTCATGAATCCGCCGTTCACGAAGTAGTGGCACTCGATGCGCGCGACCGCGAGCGCGAACTCATCCTCGCCCCAGCTGGCGCACGTTGTCGTCGTCGGTGAGCAGGTAGCTCGTCGCGCCTTCCCACACGGCCCAGGCGCGCGCCGCGGCCTGCGCCTCCGCGGGGTCGCTGCCGGTCAGCCGCCGGTGGAACGCGCCTGCCAGGTCGCCGCGCTCCGCGGCCGGGATCGGCGCGACGTAGTCCTCCCAGCGGTCCGGGTACAGGCAGGAAGCGCCTTCCTGGTAGAACCAGTCGAGCTCGCGCTTGCGCAGCAGGAAGATGCCGCGCAGCACGAGCTCGCTGACGCGCTCCGGGTGCGTCTCGGCGTAGGCGAGGGCGAGCGTCGAGCCCCAGGAGCCGCCGAAGACCTGCCAGCGCTCGACGCCGAACATCGTCGCGCAGCCGCTCGATGTCGGCGACGAGGTCCCAGGTCGTGTTGTGCTCGAGGCTCGCGTGCGGGCGGCTGCGTCCGCAGCCGCGCTGGTCGAACAGGAAGATGCGGTAGCGCGCCGGGTCGAAGAAGCGCCGCGCCCGCGCGTCGCAGCCGGCGCCCGGACCGCCGTGCAGGAACACGACCGGCTTGCCGGCGGGTTGCCGCATTCCTCCCAGTAGATCTCGTGGCCGTCGCCGACGGCGAGATGTCCCTGGCGATGCGGCTCGATCGGCGGGTACAGTTCGCGACGCGGGTTCACGCGTCGCCATCCTAACGATCCTCGCCACCAAACGCGATTCGCCTTAGACTCCGCGCGGGGTGCAACGATGCCGGCCGGACTCTCGATCCTCCAGCTGGGTCAGGATCCTCTTCTCGCCCAATGCCGTGTTTCAGGCGGTCGCGCAGGAATCGCCATCCGGCGCGACGCGTGTTCTTCCGCCTCGCGCTGTGGCTCGGCCTGCTGCCTCCGCTGTTCGCCTATTTCGGCACGCTCAAGTTCGGCTGGCGGCTCGGCGTCGAACCCGTGTACCTGCCGCAGTCCACCGTGCTCGCGATCTGCGCGGCGTATTTCGGCGCGCTGCTGATCGGATTCCTGAGCAGCGCGGTGATCGCGCGCTGGATGGCCGCGACCTACGATGCGAGCCAGTCCCTCGGCCGTTGCCTGGCGCTGATGGCGATCGTCGGCGCGCCGCTCGCGGTCGGCAGCGTCGTCCACCTGTTTCCGCACGCCTTCCTGAACGTGCTGGTGCTCGTGCCGGTGCTCATCTGGTGCATGTACCTGCTGTACCGCGGGTTGCCGGTCGTGCTCGGCACGGGGCCGAATCGCGGCATGCTGATGGCTTCCGCCCTCATCGCCTACCTGCTGGTCGCGCTGGTGAGCCTGCTCGGGATCACGGTCGCGTTGTGGGGCAGCGGCATCGGGCCGCGGATCGGGACCTGACGTGAACACTACGAAGATCGCGTCGTCACCGCGTTCATCTACTGCTCCGTGTTCTGGGCGCTTGCTCGGCATGCTCGCCGGCGTCTACGTCGCGGCCGAGCTGGTCTGGCCGACGATCGACTGGGGCCTGCCCGCCCTGTCGTTCGGCCGCCTGCGGACCGCGCACACGACGCTCGTGCTGTTCGGCTTCGGCGTCTCGGCGCTGATCGCGACCGCGTTCTACAGCGTGCAGCGCACCTCGCACGTCCGGCTGTTCGCGCCCGGGCTGGCCTGGGCCATCTTCTACGCCTGGCAGGCCGCGATCGTGCTCGGCGCGGTCTCGATACTCGCGGGCTGGAATGCCGGCAAGGAGTACGCGGAACTCGAATGGCCGTTCGACCTCGCGATCGCCGCCGCCTGGGTCAGCTTCGCGGTCGTCTTCTTCGGCACGATCGCGAAGCGCAAGATCGAGGCCATCTACATCTCCAACTGGTTCTACGGCGCGCTGATCATCGTCGTGGCGATGCTGCACATCGTCAACAGCCTGGCGCTGCCGGTGACGATCGGGAAATCCTATTCGCTGTTCGCGGGCGCCCAGGACGCCGTCGTGCAATGGTGGTACGGCCACAATGCCGTCGGCTTCCTGCTGACCGGCGGTTTCCTCGGGATGCTCTACTACTTCCTGCCGAAGCAGGCCGAGCAGCCGATCTGGAGCTACCGGCTGTCGATCGTCGCTTTCTGGGCGTTCGTCTACACCTACATCTGGGCCGGGCCGCACCACCTGCACTATCACGCGATTCCGGAGTGGCTGCAGTCGCTCGGCATGGTCATGAGCCTGATCCTGCTGGCGCCGTCCTGGGCGACCATGGTCAACGGCATCATGACGGTCAGCGGCGCCGCGAAGAAGCTGAAGACCGATCCGGCGCTCAAGTTCATCGTGCTGGCGCTCGCGTTCTACGGGCTCGCGACCTTCGAAGGGCCGATGCTCGCGATCAAGAGCGTCAACGTCTTCAGCCACTTCACCGAATGGACCATCGGTCACGTGCATTCGGGCGCGCTCGGCTGGAATGCGCTGATCACGTTCGGCACCTACTACTTCCTGGTGCCGCGCATGGCGGGGGCGCCGCTCTACAGCGTGCGGCTCGCGAACATCCACTTCTGGCTGGCGCTGGCGGGGACGATGCTCTACGTGCTCGCGATGTGGGGCGCGGGCGTGTCGCAGGGCGTGCTGTGGCTGTCGCTCGATGAGCTCGGCGAGGTCCGCTTCAGCTTCAACGACGTGATGGCGGCGATGAAGCCGTACTACGTGCTGCGCCTGTTCGCCGGGCTCCTGTTCCTGGCGGGCGCGGTGCTGATGGCCTGGAACCTTGCGCGGACCTTTGCCGGCACGACGCACGGTCGTCGTCGCGCCGCCCGCGGCGGCCGGCGCCGGGGCGGCCGCATGAGCTGGTTGTCGCTGCACCATCGGCTCGAGCGCAATACGGGACTGCTGATCTTCGGCATCCTGCTGGTGTCCGCGATCGGCGGCATGGTCCAGCTGCTGCCGATCGTCAGCGAAGGCCCGCACAAGCACGGACCCGGGGACATGGCGCCGTACTCGGCGCTCGAGCTCGAGGGACGCGACATCTACATCCGCGAATCCTGCAGCACCTGCCACACGCAGCAGATCCGGCCGCTGCTCGCCGAGGTCAAGCGCTACGGCCCGTATTCACGCGCCGAGGAGTTCGCCTACGACCGGCCATTCCTGTGGGGATCCAAGCGCACCGGCCCCGACCTGCATCGCGTGGGCGGGCGCTACAGCGACGACTGGCACCGCCTGCACCTGCTCGATCCGCGTTCGGTCGTGCCGGCGTCGATCATGCCGGCCTATCCGTGGCTCGCGACCCACCCCGCGGACCGCCACGGCAGCATCCAGGCGCGCATGCGTGCGCTCGTGAAGCTCGGCCATCCGTACACCGCGGAAGATATCGCTGCGGCGCCCGCGGCGCTCGAAGGCAAGACCGAGCTCGATGCCGTGATCGCCTACCTGCAGTCGCTGGGGCGCAGCGGTGCCGGGCAGGCGCAGCCATGACCTGGTTCATCTTCGTCGGCGACATGCTGGTCATGGCATTCATGATCGCCCTGGTCGTCTGGGTCTCGATGCGCTCGACGCGCGAGCGGCTCGATGGCGCCGCGCGCATCCCGCTCGAGGACGAGGAAAGCCGTGGCTGACCTGCCTTCGGAATTCTGGGGAGGCTGGATCGTCGCCATCACGGTCCTGAGTTTCCTTGCGCTCCTGTGGTTCGTCATCGACGTCTATCGCAGCGGCCCGGACGGCAACGAGCAGCTGGTCTGGGACGAGACCCTGCGCGAGGGCAACAAGCCGGCGCCGATCTGGTGGTTCTGGTTCATCCTGGCCCTGATGACGGTCTCGGTGGTCTACGTGATGCTGTATCCCGGGCTCGGCAGCTGGCGCGGCGCGCTCGGCTGGTCCATGGGCGGAAGGATCGAGGAGCGATTCGTCGACTACGAAGGGCAGTTCGGCACGCAGCGCAGGCTCATCCTCGACCTGCCGCTCGCGGAACTCGCCGCAAGCGAGTTCGGCGATGCGATCCGCCGGGCGCGTGTTCAACAACAACTGCAGTTCCTGCCACGGCCGCGACGCAGCCGGACAGGCCAAGGCGTTTCCGGACCTGACGGATGCCGCCTGGCAATGGGGTTCGGACGAAACGGAGCTCATCACGACGATTCATGCCGGTCGCCAGGCCGCCATGCCCGGCTGGGTCTCGATCGTCGGCCAGCCCGGGGTCGACCAGCTCACCGCCTACGTGCTCGCGCTGTCGCGCGGCGACGCCGCTTCGCCCGCGGCGGCAACGGGCGGCGCGCTGTTCCAGCAGTACTGCGTGGCGTGCCATGGGGTCGCCGGCGAAGGCAACCCGCTGCTCGGCGCACCGGCCCTCAACGACGCCGCCTGGAACTACGGCGGCGAGCCTGCCGACGTGGCGGAATCGATTGCGAACGGACGGACCGGCGTCATGCCGGCATTCGGCGCCCGCCTCGATGAAACGCAGATCCGCCTATTGGCTGCCTGGCTGAAGGCCGGCGCGCAGGAACGCTAGAAGCGGATCAGGATTCCGGCGAGCGCCTCGGCCTGGAAAATCGTCGAGCTGCTGCGCCACGATCCGGCACACGCCCTCGCCATTGTCCGAGCGGCAGAAGAAGGCGCTATCCGTATCGACCAGCGTCAGGTAGCCGCGGGCCTCGAGCCGGATCGCCGCGTGCTGCGCGAGCGGGATCTCGAGCCCGAATGCGGCCGAGCCGGAAAAGTTGCGTGCGGTCGTCGGTGTCGGCCCCGGAGGCCGAGAAGCGCGTCGCGCCGATGCCCGCCGCGAAATACGGCTTCGCATGCTCCCAGCCGCCAAAGGGCAGTGTCCCGCCGACGTGCAGGTACTCGACGTCCGCATCGTGCGTCTCGGCGCCATCGTCCACGTCGGTCGCCTGGCGCGAATACCAGAGCTGGTAATAGCGGTCGTCGCCTTTGCCGTAGCGCAGTTCCAGCGACACGGCGAAGCTCGATCCGTCCTCGAAGTCGCGGTCGTCGCCGGTGTCCTGGTCTTCGAGGCTGCCGCCCACGCGATAACCGCCGTATAGGCCGGCCTGGAACAGCGGCAAATCGTCGGCACGGGCGCCCGTGGCGGCGAGCCAGAGGGCAGCGGAAGCGGCGAGCAGGGCGCGGTTCATGCGGCCCTGACTATCTCACAAGGGCTACCGGCATCGCCATTGTGAACGGGAATCATTCGCACTAACATCGATCCGTTTTGCGTATGAAATTCAGGGTCCTGGGCTTGTTGCTGGCGGGCGCGGCCTGCCTCGGCGCCTGTTCGGATGATCCGCCGCCCGCCGTGGCGCCGGCGGCGGTTTCGACGCCCGGCCTGTCACCGGTCGCGGCGCTCGGCGAACAGTTGTTTCGCGACGAGTCCCTGTCCGCGTCCGGCCGCCTGTCCTGCCAGACCTGCCACCAGCCGGAATTCGCCCACGCGGCGCCGACCGGCGACCTCGTTTCCAAGGGTGGCCCCGGCATGGACGTGCCCGGGGTCCGCAACTCGCCGTCCATCCGCTATGCGAGCTTCACGCCGCCCTTCGGCTACGACGAGGAGGGCACGGCATTCGGGGGCTTCTTCCGCGACGGCCGCGTGCCGACGCTGGCGGAGCAGGCGAAGCAGCCGTTCCTCGACGCGCGCGAGATGGCGAATCGCGACGCCGGCCGAGGTGATCGCGCGCCTCGCGCGCTCGCCGAACGCGGCGCGCTTCCGCGCGGTGTTCGGCGCGGATGCGCTCGACGAACCGGAGGCGGCCTTCGCGCGACTCGCCGCCGCCATCGCGCAGTTCCAGGTCGAGAATCCGGACTTTCACCGATTCGACAGCAAGTTCGACGCCTTCCTGGCGGGCAAGGCGATGCTTTCGCCGGCCGAGGAACGCGGACTCGCGCTCTTCGAGGATGCCGAGAAAGGCAACTGCGCCGCCTGCCATCCGAGCCGGCCCGCGGCGGACGGATCGCCGCCGCTGTTCACCGACTTCACCTATGACAACGTCGGCCTGCCGCGCAATGCGCACATCCCCGCAAACGCCGATCCCGCCTTCTTCGACCTCGGCCTCTGCGGTCCGGAGCGCAAGGACCTCGCGGCGCGCCACGACCTCTGCGGCGCCTTCAAGGTGCCGACGCTCCGGAACGTGGCGCGCACGGCGCCGTACTTCCACAACGGCGCTTTCGAGACCCTGCGCGAGGCCGTCGATTTCTACGTGCGGCGCGACACGGACCCGGGCGTCTGGTACCCGAAGATCGGCCGCCGGCATCCGGAAGTTCGACGACCTGCCGCGCGGAGCTCGCCGGCTCCGTCAACACGACCGAAGTGCCCTACGACCGCAAGGCCGGCGAGACGCCCGCCCTGACGCCCGCCGAGGTCGACGACCTCGTCGCGTTCCTCGCGACGCTCGACGACGGCTACAATTGACGGCGTGCGCATCAACACCGACCAGGTCGCGCGGACGCTGGAAAAGAGCCTCGCGCCCGTCTGGCTGATCGCCGGCGACGAGGTCACTCCTGACCGGCGAGGCGGCGGACGCCGTGCGGGCGCGCGCCCGCGCGGAAGGCTTTGCCGGGCGCGACCTGTTCGTCACCGACCGCAGCTTCGACTGGTCGGAGATCCGCAACGCGAGCCAGACGCTCTCGCTGTTCTCCGAGCGTCGCATCCTCGAGATCCGCATGCCGACGCCGCGGCCCGGCAAGGAAGGCGGCGCGGTGCTTGCGGCGCTTGCGGCCGATCCCGGGCCGGACAACCTGCTGCTGGTCGTGACGACGAGGCCCGAGAAGGACACTCTGGTCGAGCGCCTGGTTCAAGGCGTTCGAGAAGCACGGCATCGTTCGTCCTGACCTCGCCGGTCGACATCGAGCCGCCTGCCGCAATGGATCGCGGAGCGCGCGGCGCGGCTCGGCATCTGCGTTCGAGCGCGGTGCGCCGCGGAGCTGCTCGCCGAGCGCGTCGAAGGCAACCTGCTCGCCGCGCAGCAGGAAATCGAGAAGCTGGCACTGCTGCATCCCGGCGGCGGCTCGACATCGAGGCCGTGCAGGCGGCGGTCGCGAACAGCGCGCGCTACGACGTCTACCAGCTCGGCGAGGCGGCGCTCGAGGGCGACGCGCCGCGCTCGCTCCGGATCCTCGAGGGCCTGCGCGCCGAAGGCGCCGAGCCGCCGCTCGTGCTGTGGGCACTGTGCCGCGAGTTGCGCGCGCTCGCGGACGTGCGCAACGGCGTCGCGAGGAAGGTCTTCGGCGCGCTGCAGGAGCGCCACGAGGAACTGGTGAGGCGCGCAGCGAAGCGCACCGCGGGCCAGCCGATCGAACCCTGGTTCGAAGCGGCCGCGCACATCGATCGGCAGGTCAAGGGCCAGGCTCCCGGCAGGGAGATCCCTGGACCTCGCTGACCGGGCTCGTCGCCTCGCTGTCGGGCGCGCGCCTGCCGCCCGCGACGCTGCGCGGCTGATCCCTGATGCGTCCGTTCGGCGTGTTCGGCGGGATGTTCGACCCGATCCACTACGGGCACCTGCGCACGGCGCACGAACTTCACGAATTGCTCGGCCTCGAGGCCGTCGCCTTCGTGCCGGCCGGCGATCCGCCGCACCGCGCCGCGCCGCTCGCCGATGCGGCGGCCCGCCTCGCGATGGTGCGCGCCGCGGTCGGCGACGATGCGCGTTTCCTCGTGGACGACCGCGAGCTCCGCCGTGCCGGCCCGTCCTACACGATCCTGACGCTCGAGGAACTGCGCGCCGAGCGCGGCGCGCAGCCGATCGTGCTGATCATGGGCATGGATGCGTTCGCGGGTATCGACCGCTGGCATCGCGCCGCGGAACTGCCGACGCTCGCCCACATCGTGATCGCCCTGCGCCCGCAGGCGGTCCTGCCGCAGGCCGGGCTCGCCGCGTCGCTCCTGCGCGACCGCCGCTGCGAGGACCCGGCGCGCCTCGCGGGATCGCCCGCGGGCCTCGTCCACGTCAGCGCCAACACGCAGCTCGACCTCTCCTCGAGCGCCGTACGCGCCGTCATCGCCGGCGGCCGCGATCCGCGCTACTTGATGCCCGAGGCCGCGCGTAGGATCATCCTCGCCAGGGGCAGCTACGCCCGGCCAGGTGAAAAGAAGGAATGACCGCCACGAGACCGAAGAGAAAACGCACCGCTCCCGCCGCCAAGAAGACCAGGACCGGACCTGGCGCCCTGACGAAGATCGCCGTCGCCGCCCTCGCAGACATGAAAGCCGTCAACGTCAAGGTCCTGGACGTGCGCAAGCTCACGGACGTCGCCGACACGATGATCGTCGCGACCGGCAACTCGGACCGGCACGTCAAGTCGATCGCGGACCGCGTGATCGAGCGCTGCCGCGCGGAGGGCCACCGGGCCTACGGCGTCGAGGGACAACGCGAGGGCGAGTGGGTGCTCGTCGACCTGCAGGACCTCATCGTCCACGTCATGCTGCCGCGCATCCGCGAGTTCTACGGGCTCGAGAAGCTCTGGGACCTGCGCCCGACGCGGCGGACGCCCAGCGTCGCCTGACGTGAGCGCGCCATGCGCATCCGGCTGATCGCGGCCGGCACCCGCCTGCCTGCGTGGATCGACGCGGGCGTCGCGGAATACGCGCGTCGCTTCGGCCGCGGCCTCAAGTTCGAACTCGTCGAAATCCCGCTTGCGCGCGAAGCAGAGCGCATGCGCGCCGCGATCGCCGACTCGGACTACGTCGTCGCGCTCGAAGTCGGCGGTCGCGCGATGTCGACGCCGAAGCTTGCCGAGTGGCTCGGCGCGCGCATGGCCGGCGGCGCGAACCTGGCGCTCCTCGTCGGCGGGCCCGAGGGCCTCGATGCCGGCTTGTCCGCGCGGGCGGACTTCCGCTGGTCGCTCTCGCCGCTGACCTGGCCGCATGGCCTGGTGCGGGTGATGGTCGCCGAGCAGCTCTATCGCGCGCACAGCCTCCTGCTCGGACATCCCTACCACCGCGCCTGACGGACCACCTTCGGCTATCCTCGTGGGTCAATGGGTTACGACGCCATTGTCCTCGCCTCGGCGTCGGTGCGCCGCAGCCAACTCCTCCACCAGATCGGCGTGCGGCATCGCATCGTCGCGGGCGACATCGACGAAACACCGCATCCGGGCGAGAGCCCGTCCGACTACGTCCAGCGCCTTGCCGCAGGCAAGGCGCGGGCGGTCGTCGCACGGCTTGGGAGCCGGCCGGAATGCCCGTGCTCGCCGCCGACACGACCGTCGTGCTCGACGAGCGGATCTTCGGCAAGCCGGCGGACGAGGCGGAATGCCTCGCGATGCTCGGCGCGCTGGCCGGACGCACGCACGACGTGCTGACCGCGGTCGCGCTCTGGCACGACGGCCGCCTCAGCGAGGCCCTCGACACGAGTCACGTCACATTCCGCGCCATCGATGCGGATGAATGACGCCGCTACTGGGCGAGCGGCGAGCCGGCCGGCAAGGCCGGCGCCTATGCCATCCAGGGGCTCGGCGCGGTCTTCGTGGCGCGCATCGAGGGCAGCTTTTCCGGCGTGATGGGCCTGCCGCTGTTCGAGACCGCGGCGCTCCTCGATGCCGCGGGCGTCCGGCGCTGGCAGGCGGCGTGAGCGGCCGGAACGCCGCCTTCGCCTGCGCTTGTCCAATCCATGAACCCCCTGGCCCGCCACCCCGCATGAATGCCTGGAACGCAAGGATGCAGCGACTGTTGCGCTGGGTCGCCGGCCTCATCGGGCTTGCGGCCCTCCTGCTCGCGCTCGGCATCGGGGCGTTCCGCGCTCGCCATCGAGCTGCTGCCCGGCTACCAGCAGCGCATCGTCGAGCGCGTGCGCGAGGCGACCGGGCTCACGCTCGAGTTCGATTCGGTCTATGCCCGCATCGGCCGGCACGGCCCGGAGATCGTGTTCCGCGGCGCCCGCGTGCTGCCCGAATCGGGCGACGAGCCGCTGGTCACGGCGGCCGCGGGCCGCGTGAGCCTCTCGATCCCGCGCTCGATCTGGTACCGGCGCCTCGAGGTCGCGCGCGTCGTGTTCGTGCGGCCGCACCTGCGCGTCGTGATCACGGCCGACGGCCAGGTCCGGCTGGTGGGGCAGTCCGCCCTGCAGCGCCCGGACGTCGAACCCCAGCCGATGACGCTCGCGCGCCTGCCGCGGGGCCGCTTCGCCGTGATCCGACGCCGTGCTCGAAGTGCTGGACCTGCGCGCGCGACAGGGTCGCTTCCAGTTGACGGACGTCGACGTCGACCTCGTGCGCACGGGCGATGACGTCACGGTGACGGGGCACGTCGACTTGCCGGAGCACCTCGGCTCTGCGATCGACGTCGAGGCCGAGGCGAGCGGTGCGCTCGCCGACAGCGAAGCGGTCAACTGGCGCGTGCGGGTCGAGGCGAACGACCTCGACCTCGCCGAATGGGCGGCGATGCTGCCGGACAGTTTCCGCGTGCCGCCGGAGGGCCGCGGTTCGATACGCGTCTCCGCGCGCGGCGTCGGGCGAGCCGTGACGAGCCTGCGCCTGCAGCCCGAGCTCGAGGACCTGCGGCTTCCCGATGCGGCCGCGGCGTTCACGCGCATGGCCGGCGACATCCGCGTGCAGCGTGACGACAGCACGATCTCGGTCGAGGCCACCGATCTCGAGCTGTCGCGGCCCGGCGCGCCCTGGCGCACGGCGAGCCTCGAGGCGCGGCTCACGCGCAAGGACGGGCGCGTCGTCGCGGCGGCCCTGCGCGCCGATTCCGTGCGGATCGAGAGCATCGCCGCGCTGGCGGCGGTGCTGCCGGCCGGCAGCCTGCGCGAGCGGATAGCGGCGCTGGCCCCGCGCGGCGAACTACGCGGTCTCGACCTGACGGTCACGGACGTCGGCGGGCGGCAGCTGCCGGACGTCACCGGCCGACTCAGCTTTTCCGACATCGGCTTCGGACCGCTCGGCCGCGCGGCCGGCATCTCCGGCTTCGACGGCACGCTGGAGGGCCGCGGCGGCGGCGGCATCGTCACCCTCGCGACGCGCGATGCGACCATCGACTGGCCGCAGCAGCTGCGTGCGCCGATCCCGGTCCTGCGCGGCGACGGCCGCCTCGAGTGGCAGCGATTCGACGCCGGCATCCGGCTCTGGCTCGACGACGCCTTCGGCGACAGCGGCCACGGCAGCGCGCGCGGCAAGCTGCGCATGGTGCTGCGTCCCGGGGAACTTCCGCTCATCGATCTCAACGCGACGGCATCGAGTGTCGACGTGTCGCAAGCCTGGCGCTACCTGCCGACGGCCAAGCTGTCGCCGAAGGCGACTCGCTGGCTCGACGATGCCTTCCGTGCCGGGCGCGTGACGACAGCCGACGTGTCGATCACCGGGCCGACCCAGGGCTTCCCGTACCGCGAAGGGCAGGGCCTGTTCCGTGCAAATGGCCACGCGAGCGGCGTGAACCTCCACTTCGCGCCAGGCTGGCCGGAGCTGCAAGGCGTCGAATCGGATTTCTCGTTCGACGGCCCGGCCTTGCACGCGGTGGCGAGCCGCGGGCGCATCGGTGGCATCGACTTCACCGACGCGCGAGATCAACAGCTGCGGACCTGCGCGACGCGATCTTCGCCGCGCGCGGCAGGGCGGCCACCGACGCGGCCCGCGCGATGCGCATGCTGCAGGCGACGCCGCTCGCGCCGTCCTTTGGCGCGATTTTCGCCGAACTGGCGGCGACCGGCCCCGTGCAGGCCGACGTCACGCTGTTCCTGCCGATCAAGGATTTCGACCGGCGCGTCGTGACGGTGCAGGCGAACTCGACGGGGTGACGCTGCGCCATCGCCAGCAGCCGTTCGAGGCGACCGACATCGCCGGCGACCTGTGGGTGCGCAATCGCGAGATCGAGGCGCCGGCGCTCACCGGCCGCGCGCTCGGCGGCCGCTGGCAGGCTTCGATCGCGACCACCGTGCTCGGGAACGGCAACCTGCGCACGCGGGTGAACGCCGCGGGCAGCCTGCAGGGTGCGGCGCTCGCGCCGATCGCGCGCATGCCGTCGAACGCCGGCCTCGTCGGCACGACCGACTGGCGCGGCTCGCTCGACGTCGAACGCAACGCCGACGCCAGGCAGCCCGCGCGCGGCACCGTGGGGCTGTCGAGCGACCTGCGCGGACTCGCCTCGGCGCTGCCGGCGCCGTTCGGCAAGACGGCCGAGGCCTCGCGCCCGCTCGCGCTCTCCGCGAGCTTCGACGGCCGCGCCGGTCCGCGCATCGAGGGCTCGCTCGGGCGCGACGTGCACGCGCTGCTTCAGTGGCGCAGCAGCGCGGGCGCGGCGCCCGTCGAGCGTGGCATCATCGCCTTCGGCGGGGCGGCTGCCGATGCCTTGCCGAAGAACGCCGGGCCTCTGGCTCGCCGGCCGCGTCGAATCCGCGAGCCTGACCCGGCTGCTCGACCTCAAGTGGGACGAACCGCGCGGGCGGCCGATCCAGGAATGGCTCGGCGGCGCGGATCTCACGGTCGATCGCTTCGAGGCCGTCGGCTACGAGTTCGCGAACGTCAGCGGCCGGCTGCGGCCGGGTAACCGGGCGTGGGACGTCACGGTGACCGGCGATGCGATCGCCGGACGCGTCGTGGTGCCCTTCAGCTTCCCGGGTGAAGTGCCGATGGTGCTCGACCTCGAGCGGCTGCACTTCGGTGCCCGCGCGCCCGGTCTCGGCGAGCGTCCGGATCCAGACCCGCGCAAGCTGCCGGCCATCCGCGTGAGCCTCGGCGATTTCGTCTTCGACGAGCGGCACTACGGCCGCGTCGAGGCGGAATTCGCGCGCGGCACCGCCGGCATCACGCTCAACCGGTTCACGATGAAGCAACCCGCGTTCAGCGGCGAAGGTCGCGGCAGCTGGCTGATGCGCGGCGATGCCGCGGAATGCCGGCTCGAATTCGACGTCGAGACGAAGGACGTCAGGGCCCTCATGAGCGCGATGCGCCTCGGCACGGGAGTCGAGGCCGAGGAGGGACGCATGTCCGCGCACCTCAACTGGACCGGCCCCCCGGAAGTCAGCGCGCTCGGCCGGCTGTCCGGCCGCCTCGAGACTCTCCGCGGCCAACGGCCAGCTCACGGCGGTGGAACCGGGCGCGGGGCGCGTGTTCGGCCTCATGAGCCTCACGCACCTGCCGCGCCGGCTGGCGCTCGACTTCAACGACCTGACGGGAGAGGGCCTCGCGTTCGACACGCTGAGCGGCACCTTCCGGCTCACCGACGGGGATGCCTACACCGACAACCTGACGCTGCGCGGATCCGCGGCGGAAATCGGCCTCGCGGGCCACGCGAACCTGCGCGACCGGACCTACGACCAGACGGCCGTCGTGACCGGCCAGCTCGGGGCCTCGCTCGGCGTCGCCGGCGCGCTCGCCGGCGGGCCCGCCGTCGGCGCCGCGCTGCTGCTCTTCTCGCAGATCTTCAAGGAGTCGCTCAAGGGCGTGACGCGCGGCTACTATCGCATCACCGGTAGCTGGGACGATCCGCAGGTGCGGCGCATCGACGCCCGGGAGACTGAAAGACGACCGCCAGGCTTCGCAGGAACCCCCATGAGCCAACCCATCGTCGCCGCCGTGCAGATGACGTCGCTCGCGGACGTCGGCGAAAAACCTCGAGACTGCGCGCCGGCTGTTGACTGCCGCGCGCGAGTGCGGCGCCTGCCTCGCCGTCCTGCCCGAGAATTTCTCCTTTATGGGCAGAAACGAAGCGGAGCGTCGAGCGATCGTCGAGCGCGACGGCGACGGCCCCGTGCAGCAGGCGATGGCGGAGGTCGCGCGCGAGCTCGGGCTGTGGATCGTCGCCGGCACGCAGCCGATCGCCGTCACCGGCGATTCGCGCCCGGCCAATGCCTGTGTCGTGTACGACGCAACCGGCAAACGCGCGGCGCGCTACGACAAGATCCATCTCTTCGACGTAGACCTTCCGGGCGGGCGCGAGGGCTATCGCGAATCCGCCAATGCGACGCCGGGCGCGAGGCCGGTGCTGGTCGACACGCCCGCGGGCCGGCTCGGACTGACCGTGTGCTACGATTTGCGATTCCCCGAGCTGTACCGGCAACTCGTTGCGGAGGGAGCCGAAATCTTCAGCGTGCCAGCCGCATTCACGGGCCCGACCGGGCGCGCGCACTGGGAAACGCTGCTGCGCGCGCGCGCCATCGAGGACCTCTGCTTCGTGATCGCGGCCGCCCAGAGCGGCATTCACGACAGCAACCGGGAGACCTACGGCGACACGCTGATTGCCGACTACTGGGGCCGCGTGCTGGCGCGCGAGCCGCGCGGGAGCCACGTGGTCATCGCAGCGCTCGACAAGGACGGACAGAAGGCGACGCGCGAGACCTTCCCGGCCCTCAAGCACCGGGTGATGGGATGACGGACGCCCTGCAATGCGCGCGCGAGCGGATCCTCGCGCCCTCCGGCCTCGACGACCGGCGCCTCGAACAGGCGCTCGATTCGGTGCTCGGCGCGAGCGTCGACGCGGGCGACCTGTACTTCCAGCTGGCGCGCGAGGAGCACTGGGCCCTCGAGGACGGCATCGTCAAGGAAGGCAGCCACGGCATCGAGCAGGGCGTGGGCGTGCGGGCGATGGCGGGCGAGCGCACCGGCTTTGCGTATTCCGACGAGGTCGTGCCGGGAGCACTGCTCGAGGCCGCGCGCGCTGCGCGCGCGATCGCGCGCGAGGGCGGCAAGGGCCAGGTCCAGGCCTGGCACTCGACGGCGGCGCACAACCTGTACCCGTCCGACGACCCGATCGCGACACTGGCCGACGTGGACAAGGTCGCGCTGCTGCAGGAGCTCGACCGCCGCGCGCGTGCGCTCGACCCGCGGGTGCGGCAGGTGGTGGCGACGCTCGCCGCCGTGCACGAAATCATCCTGGTCGCCGCAAGCGACGGCGACGCTGGCCGCCGACGTGCGGCCACTCGTGCGCATGAACGTCTCCGTCATCGTCGAGCAGAACGGGCGCCGCGAACAGGGCTACGCCGGCACCGGCGGCCGCTATTCGCTGCAGGAATTCATCGCGGGCGAGAGGCCGCTCCGGCTCGCGCGCGAGGCCGTGCGCCAGGCGACGGTCAACCTCGAATCCGTGCCGGCCCCCGCGGGCACGATGACGGTCGTGCTCGGCCCGGGCTGGCCCGGCGTGCTGCTGCACGAGGCCGTCGGCCACGGACTCGAAGGCGACTTCAACCGCCGCGGAACTTCCGCGTTCACCGGCCGTATCGGGGAGCGGGTTGCCTCCGAGCTCTGCACCGTCGTGGACGACGGCACGCTGCCGGGACGGCGCGGCTCGCTCAACATCGACGACGAGGGCACGCCGACGTCCTGCACCACGCTGATCGAGAACGGCGTGTTGAGGGGCTACCTGCAGGACAAGCTGAACGCGCGCCTCATGGGCGCGAAGCCGACCGGCAACGGGCGCCGCGAATCCTTCGCGCACGCGACGCTGCCGCGCATGACCAACACCTACATGCTGCCCGGGCCCCACGACCCCGGCGAGATCATCCGCTCGGTCAAGCGCGGCCTCTACGCCGTGAACTTCGGCGGCGGCCAGGTGGACATCACCTCGGGCAAGTTCGTGTTCTCGGCGAGCGAGGCCTACCTCATCGAGGACGGCAAGGTCACCGCGCCCGTGAAGGGCGCGACCCTCGTCGGCAACGGCCCGGACGTGCTGACGCGCGTCAGCATGGTCGGCAACGACCTGATGCTCGACGAGGGCATCGGCAGTTGCGGCAAGGACGGGCAGACCGTGCCGGTCGGCGTCGGCCAGCCGACGCTGCGCATCGACGCGCTCACGGTCGGCGGGACGGGCTGATGCGCGTTTCGCGCCCGCTGTACGAGTCGCTGCCCTACGCCTACATCGTGGTCGGGGTCGCCGCGCTCGTCGCGTCCTTCGCCTGGCGCGTCGCGGACTGGTCCGGGATCCTCGCGTTCTTCGGCGTGGTCGCAATCCTCGGCGGGCTGGTGCTGGCGCTGCGGCGGCGCGACTACCGCATCCAGCAGCGCCACTACGGCGCGGACCTCGACGAAGAGGAAAGCTAGTCCGCCGCCGGCTCAGGCCGTGCCGGACTTCTCGTCAGTGTCGTCTTCCGCGTCCTCGTCCGCCTCTTCCACCACCGGGTGATCGCCCGTCGGCTCCTGCGCCTGGTCGCGCAGCCGCGCCGAGCGCTCGTCGAGGTACATGATCTCGTGCCTGCCGAGCACGACCACGTCGCCGTCGTTCAGGTGATGGCGGCGGACGCGCTTGGTCTTCACGTACACGCCGTTCGTACTGTTGAGGTCCTCGAGGATGCTGCCCTCGGGCGTCGTCGTGATCTGGCAGTGGTGCCGGCTGACGATACTTGCTGTCGATCTGCACGTCGTTGTCGACCGTACGGCCGATGACCACGCGGCCCATCCTGAGCGGGCGCTCCTCCACGTGCTCGCCGCCGTGCGCGACGATGATGCGCGCGAGCACCTCGTCGGACGAGACTGCCAGCGCAAGCGGCCCCGGCGGGGCGATGCCGGCCCGCATCCGATTGGTGCGCGCGGCGAACTCGACCCACTGCAGTTCGTCGATCGCCGCCTTCAGCTCCGTCATCGTGACCGCGGGTTGTCCCGATGAGAACGCGATCATGAGCGAGGTGTCGCAGATCGTATTGACGAGGCGCGGCACGCCACCGGAGTAGCGGAAGATCACGGGCAGCGTCTCGGTGTCGAACAGCTGCCGGCCGTGAGCGCCCGCCACCTCGAGCCGGTGCAGGATGTAGCCCTGCGTCTCCTCCGGTGTCAGCGCCGTCAGGTGGAAGCGCAGGCGGACACGCTGCACGAGCTGCACCAGCTCGGGCGCGTCGAGCTTTTCGTTGAGCTCCGGCTGGCCGGCGAGGATGATCCTCAGCACCTTTTCCTTCGTCGTCTCGACGCCCGACAGCAGGCGGATCTCCTCGAGCACGCGGTTCGACAGGTTCTGGGCCTCGTCGACGATCAGGAGCACCTTGCGGCCGGCGGCGTACTGCTCGACCAGGAACTGGTTGAGCGTCGCGATCAGCTCGGCCTTGCGCATCTTGAACGGCGTGAAGCCGAACTGGACCAGCACGGCCTGCAGGAACTCGATCGGCGAGACCTGGGTCTGCGCGACCTGGGCGACGACAACGTCCTTCTCGAGTTCGCGCAGGAAGGTCTCGAGCAGCGTCGTCTTGCCGGAACCGATCTCGCCGGTGATCACGACGAAGCCGTCGGTGAACCAGATGGTCGACTCCATGTACGCCTTGGCGCGAGCATGGTGTTTCGACAGGTACAGGAATGCCGGGTCCGGGCTCAGCCGGAACGGCAGTTCGGTCAGCTGGAAATGTTCCAGGTACATGTCGTCCTAGGGTTTTCCTTAGGCTAGCACAGCGCAAGTGCCGGTTAACGCTGGGGAATCAACACGCGTCGCAGTTGCTTCGCGACCCGGTCCCGCAGGGCCCGCCGGCGCGTGACGAAAGTCACATGGCCGAGCTTGCGGCCCGGCCGTTCCGCCTTGCCGTAGTCGTGCCAGTGCATTCCCGGCAGGGCGAGCAGATCGCGTGCCCGGGGCTTGCGGCCGATGACGTTGACCATCGTGGCGTGGCCACGCGGCGCGGCGCTGCCGAGCGGCAACCCGGCGACGGCACGCACGTGGTTCTCGAACTGGCTGGTCTCGGCGCCTTCGATGGTCCAGTGGCCGGAATTGTGCACGCGCGGCGCCATCTCGTTCGCGACCAGCCGCCCGCGCTCGACGAAGTACTCGACGCACAGCACGCCCACGTAGCCGAGCGCCTGCAGCAGGCGGCGGTGATTGCGTTCGGCCAGGCGTTGCAGCCGCGCGTCCGGCCAGGGCGCGCGCGTGACGGCGAGGATGCCGTCGACGTGCGCATTCTCGGCGAGCGGGTAGTTCACGATGGCACCGGCACGGTCGCGAGCCGCGATGAGCGAGACCTCACGCGAGAAATCCACCAGGCGCTCGTAGATGAGCGGCTGCCCGGCGAGGCGCGCGTAGGCGTCGCCGGCATCGCGGGCACGGCGGACGCGGACCTGGCCCTTGCCGTCGTAGCCGAGGCGGCGTGTCTTCAGGATGCCAGGAGCGCCGAGCGCCGCGACGGCGCGCTCCAGACCCGCGATCGAATCCACTGCGGCGTAAGGCGCAACCGGGATGCCGTGGCGCTCGAAGATCCGTTTTTCGGAAAGGCGGTCCTGCGCAACCTCGAGCGCGCGCGGCGGCGGCCATACGGGCCGGACGCGTGCGATCGCGCGCGCCGATGCGACCGGCACGTTTTCCCAGTCGAAGGTGACGACGTCCACGCCGCGCGCGAAGCGTGCGAGCCTTGCCGTGTCGTCGAAGCGGCCGGTGACGATGTCGGCGACCGCCGCGCCGGGCACGTCCCGGCTGCGGTCGTACATCGCGAACTCGAGGCCGAGCGGTATCCCGGCGAGAGCCATCATCCGGCCGAGCTGCCCGGCGCCGATGATGCCGATGCGCATGGCGGGCCTCAGCTTGCGGCCGGGTCCGGCCGGGCCAGGACTTCCGCGGTCTGTCGCTCGCGGAATGCCACGAGCGCATCGCGCAGCGGCGGATGTTTCGCGGCCAGGATCGCGGTGGCGAAGAGGGCGGCATTGCGCGCGCCGGGTTCGCCGATCGCGACCGTCGCGACGGGAACGCCGGTCGGCATCTGCACGATGGAGAGCAATGAGTCGAGCCCGTTCAGCGCCTTCGACTGGATCGGCACGCCGATGACGGGCAACAGTGTCTTGGATGCCGTCATGCCGGGCAGGTGCGCGGCGCCCCCGGCGCCCGCGATGATCACCTCGAGCCCGCGTGCGGCCGCGCTCGCCGCGTACTCAAACAGGAGGTCGGGCGTGCGGTGCGCGGAAATGACGCGGCTTTCGAAGGGCACGCCGAGCGCGGTGAGCTGGTCTGCAGCGAGCCGCATCGTCTCCCAGTCGGAGGACGAGCCCATGATGATGCCGACCAGCGGTTTCATCGCGGGAGTTTAGCAGAAGGCGCCCGGACCCCCGCTAACCGTCAGGCGTAACTCGCTGACTTGGAAAGGATTTCAGAATCGTGGTGCTGGAAAGAAACAACCCCTGCGCCGACAGGGAGTGGTGCGGCGCAGGGGGGATGCCCGAAGATCAGGGGATGCTTGATACGCTGGGCAACGCAGTCAGGCTAGCGCGCCCGCAACCGACGACAATCCCGGCGCTGTCTCCGCACGGCGACAGCGTCCTACAAATCCAGGATGTGAAGATGCACCGATCCCACGCCGCGGCGGCCAGCCGCCGAATCGCAACGGCCTGCATGATGATTTTCGCCGCTTCGGCTGCGTTCGGCGTCCGCGCCGCCCACGCCGAGGATGCAGCGATTTCACAGGCGCGCGAGATCCTGAAGCGCCATCCGTTGATCGACAGCCACAACGACCTGCCGTGGGTCATCCGCGAGAGCGGCAAGCCGCCCCGCGACGTCGCCGCGTACGACCTCAATGCGCACACCGCGGGCGACACCGATTTCGCGCGGTTGCGCGCCGGTGGCGTCGGCGGCCAGTTCTGGTCGGTGTACGTCCCCAGCACGCCCGACGCCGGTGCGCGCGGCTTCGCGCGCATGCAGCTCGAGCAGATCGACATTGCGCTGCGCATCATCGAGCGCTATCCGAAGGACCTCGCGCTCGCGCTCAGTGCCGACGACATCGAACGCGCGAACGCGGAAGGACGCATCGCTTCCCTGCTCGGCATGGAGGGTGGCCACGCGATCGAGAACTCGCTCGGCGCGTTGCGCGACTTCTACCGGCTCGGCGTGCGTTACATGACGCTCACGCACTTCAATACGGTCGACTGGGCCGATTCGGCGACGGATGTCGCGCGGCACGGCGGCCTTTCGAAGTTCGGCGCGGAGGTGGTGCGGGAGATGAACCGGCTCGGCATGCTGGTGGACATCTCGCACGTATCGGCCGAGACCATGGACGACGTGCTCGACATCGCCGAGGCGCCGGTCATCTTCTCGCACTCCAACGCCCGCGCGCTGTCGCCGACGCTGCGGAACGTGCCGGACGCGGTGCTCGCGCGGGTGCCGAAGAACGGCGGCGTGGTCATGGTCAGCTTCATCTCGCTGTTCGCCGTGCAGGGTGACGAGCATGCGCGCTGGCAGGCGGCGTTCGAGCGCGAGACCGGCGTCAAGCTCGGCGACGTTGCCTACGATGCGGCGCTGCTGAAGTACGCAGCGGTCCATCCGGAGCCGCGGGCGACCATCGCCGACGTGGCCGACCACGTCGAGCACGTGCGCGACGTCGCGGGGATCGACCACGTCGGCATCGGGGCGGATTTCTTCGGCGAGCCCGCGTGGATGGCAGCCGGGCTCGAGGACGTGTCGCGCTACCCGGAACTGTTTGCCGAACTGATCCGCCGTGGCTGGACCGAGGAAGCGCTCGCAAAGCTCGCGCGCGGCAACGTCTTGCGTGTGCTGCGGGGGGCCGAGCAGGCCGCGGCGCGGCTGCAGAAGGCGCGCGGTCCGTCGAACCAGACCATCGAACAGCTCGACCGCGGACAGGCGCTGCCGGACAAGTACTGAGCCTAGCCCGTCCCGAGCAGGCCCTGCACGAACCGGAACAGCCGGCGTCCGGCGCCCGCGGCCTGGCCGGAACGGCGCTCGGCGACGGCCGCGGCGGCAAGCGCCGCGAGCTGTGCGCGATCGGCACCCGGATTTTCCGCGGCGAAGGCTTCGAGCGCCTCCGGCCCTTCGTCCACGAGCCGGTCGCGCCACCGTTCCGCGCGGCGGAAGCGCGCCGCATCGAGCCGCGCGGCATCCTCCCGGGCGTCGAGTGCGGTCCGGACGGGATCGAGGTCGATGCCGCGCATCAGTTTGGCGACGAACTGCTTCTGGCGGACGAGGGCGCCGCCGCCGTTGATGCGGCGCGCGAGCTCGATCGCATCCGCAAGTTTCTCGGGCAGGCCGAGGCCATCGACCAGTTCGGCCGGTGCGTCGACGAGCCGGTTCGCCAGGTCCTGGACGGCCTGGGCCTGGCGTTTCAACTCACCTTTGGTGGGCGGCGGGATGCCGCCTGGCAGCTCACGGCGGCGCATTCGAAAATCCTACCATGAGCGCCGTCACAGGCCGCCCGCCCGCCGGTACAATCCGGCGGACCCATGACCCCGGCTAACCAACCCGACCAGAAGGCCCTCGAGCAGGTCGTCGAGCAGGCACTTGCGCTTGCGCGGGCGAGCGGCGCAACGGCGGCCGAAGCAGGGGTCGGCGTCTCGACCGGACTGTCGGTCACCGTGCGCCTCGGCGAGGTCGAGACGCTCGAATACCAGCGTGACCGCAGCCTCGGCGTGACGGTCTACGCGGGCCACCGCAAGGGATCTGCAAGCACGGCGAATCTCTCGCCCGCTGCGATCGAGGAAACGGTGGCCAAGGCACTCTCGATCGCGAGTTTCACCGCGGACGACGAGTACGCGGGCCTGCCTGACGCGGAGCGGATGGCGGACCGTCTCCCCGACCTCGACCTGAGCCATCCCTGGGCGCTCGAGGCGCCGGCAGCGGTCGAGCTCGCCCGTCGCTGCGAGGCGGCGGGCCTTGGCTTCGACACCCGCATCCGGAATTCAGAGGGCGCTTCGGTCTCGACCCATCGCAAGCTGCGCGTGTTCGGCAACAGCCATGGCTTCGTCGGCGGCTATCCGTCGACTTCGCACAGCGTGAGTTGCGTGGTGGTCGGGCAGGACGGCGACGACATGCAGCGCGACTACTGGTACTCGGCGGCGCGCGACTGGCGCGGGCTGGAGGATGTCGAGTCCGTCGGCCGCAAGGCGGCCGAGAAGGCCGTGCAGCGGCTTGGTGCGGGCAAGCTCTCGACGCGCAAGGCGCCGGTGCTGTTCGCGCCCGAACTCGCGCGCGGGCTGATAGGGCACTTCACCGGCGCGATCGCCGGTGCGGCGCAGTATCGCCGCAGCAGCTTCCTGCTCGACGCACAGGGTGCAAAGGTTTTCCCGGACTGGATGACGATGGTCGAGCGCCCGCACCTGCCGGGCGCGCTCGGCTCGGCGCCCTTCGACGGCGAGGGTGTCGCGACCCGCGACCGCGAGCTCGTCGTCAACGGCGTGCTTTCGGGTTACCTGCTCGACTCCTATTCCGCGCGCAAGCTCGGACTCGTGACGACCGGCAACGCCGGGGGCGTGCACAACCTCGTGGTCCAGGGTCGCATGCTCGACCCGAAATCATTGCTGCGGCAACTCGGCACGGGCCTCCTGGTCACCGAGATGATGGGGCAGGGCGTGAACGGCGTCACCGGCGACTATTCGCGCGGGGCCTCCGGCTTCTGGGTCGAGAACGGGGAAATTTCGCGGCCGGTGCACGAGATCACCGTCGCCGGGAACCTGCGCGAGATGTTCCTCGGCATCGCCGCGCTCGGCGACGACGTCGACCTGCGCGGCGCCATCCACTCGGGTTCGCTGCTGTTCGCGGAGATGACGATCGCCGGCGATTGAAAAAGGGGACGCACCCCTTTTCCAGGTGCCGATCGGAAAAGGGGTGCGTCCCCTTTTTCTATCGCGCAGCCAGCTCGCGCAGGGACATGCCGGTAATGCGCTCGCGCATGCCGGCCTCCACGGAATTCGCAACCTCGTCGGCGACCGGCTCGGTGCGCGCGCGCCACAGCAGCCAGGTCTCGTACTGGCGCTCGTCGCGGACGGCATTCAGGATGTCCGCGAGCTGGATGCCTTCGAGGTCCCGCGCCGGGACGACCTCTTCGTCCTCGGTCAGCGACAGGAGCCCGGCATGCTCGAGCGAGCGCGTGACACTCGCGAGCGCAGAGCCGGTGATTTCCAGGTCCTCGGCGAGGTCCCGCAGATGCCAGGGCGGCTCACCGGCGACGAACTTGCGTGCGACCAGGAGCATCACCGTGAACGCGAGCCGTTCGCGCAGGGCACTGGTGAGGCGCACGTGGCCCTGGCCGACCCGCAGGTAGCGCGGGTTCTGCACGTAGAACGAAAGCTGGGCGCCGATCAGCAGGATGAGCCAGCTCAGGTAGATCCAGATCAGCGCCGCGAGGAAGATGGCAAAGCCCGCGTAGATCGCGACCATCTGCGTCGAGGCGGCGACGATCCGCGCGAACAGCGCGCCGCTTGCGGCCCACAGCAGGCCCGCCACCAGCCCGCCGATGAATGCCGCCTTGAGCCTCACCCGCGTGTTCGGCACGAAGCTGTACAGGAAGGTGAACACGCCGGTCACGAACAGGAACGGCCCGATGACGCCGAACGCGCGCAGGATCGTGCCGAAGGGTTCGTGCTGGGTGAGCCAGCGCATGATCGCGTGGCTGCCGAGCGCGCCGAACAGGCTGAAGACGATGACGAGGAACACCGGCCCGACAACCATCAGGCTCAGGTACTCGCTGACGCGGCGCATGACCGAACGCGGACGCTCGACGTGCCAGGCGAAATTGAAGGCCTCCTCGAGCTTCTGGATGGTCGAGACCACGGTGTAGAGCAGGAAGGCGAGGCCGACCGAACCGAGCACGTCGCCGCGCACGTTGTCGACGAAGGCCATGAACTGTGCCGTCAGCTCGGTCGCCCGTTCGCCGATCGGGCGCAGGAACTCGTAGATCAGCGGCTCGAGGTCGCGGTGCACGCCGAGCCCCTTCAGGACCGCGAACGCGAAGGCGGCGAGCGGAACGAGCGAGAGCAGCGTGGTGTAGACGAGGCCCATGGCCCGGAGGTTCAGCTCGCCGGTCAGCAGGTCGCGGATCAGCGCGAATGGGTAGCGCAGTACATCGAGCAGCCAGTTGGCGGTCTTGACCGGGAGGTGGTGGCGGTCGAACAGGAGGCGCTCGACGCGCTCATGCAACCGGACAAGCAGGGTCATCGCCGGAGCGTGGCACAGGGCCCCTCGGCCCGCAATTCGCCCTGCTAGAGTGCCTCGATGCCCGGCGCTTATCCCGAACGCATCGTCTGCCTCACGGAGGAGACGACCGAGACGCTGTACCTGCTCGGCGAGGACGCGCGCATCGTCGGCATCTCGGGCTTCACCGTGCGCCCGCCGCAGGCGCGGCGCGAGAAGCCGAGAGTGTCCGCCTTCACGAGCGCGAAGATCGACCGCATCGTCGCGCTGCGTCCCGACCTCGTGCTCGGCTTCTCCGACCTGCAGGCGGACATTGCGGCCGAGCTCGTGCGCGCCGGCATCGAGGTGCACCTGTTCAACCACCGCAGCATCGCCGAAATCCTGCGCATGATCCGCATGCTCGGCGGGATGATCGGCTGCGAGGCGAAAGCGGCCGCGCTCGCCGCGCGCCTCGAGGCCGGCGTCGAGGCGACCCGCGCCGCGGCCGCGCGCCTGCCGCGGCGTCCGCGCGTCTACTTCGAGGAATGGGACGAGCCGCTGATTGCCGGCATCCGCTGGGTCGGCGAGGTCGTCGAAGTCGCGGGCGGCGACAACTGCTTCGCGGACCTCGCGGCGATGCCGCTCGGCCGCGACCGCATCATCGCCGATCCCGCGGAGGTCGTGCGCCGCGCGCCGGACATCATCTTCGGGTCCTGGTGCGGTAAGAAATTCCGCCCTGACAGGGTGGCAGCGCGGCCGGGCTGGGCCGAAGTGCCCGCGGTACGCGACGGCGAACTGCACGAGGTCAAGTCGCCCGTCATCCTGCAGCCGGGACCCGCCGCGCTCACCGATGGGCTGGCCGAGATCCACGCGCACATCGCGCGTTGGGCCGAAAAAAGGGGACGCACCCCTTTTCCGCCGATGCAGACATGAAGGAACAGTCGGAAACGAAAAGGGGTGCGTCCCCTTTTTTCAGTCCGTCAGCCGGCGCTCGGCTTCGCGGTATTTTGCGACCGTTCCGGCGATGACCTCGGGCGGCAGCCGCGGGCCCGGCGCGCGCTTGTTCCAGTCGAGTGTCTCGAGGTAGTCGCGGACGTACTGCTTGTCGAAGGAGGGCGGGCTCGAGCCTTCCCGGTAGCTGTCGGCCGGCCAGAAGCGCGAGGAGTCCGGCGTCAGCGCCTCGTCCATCAGCACGACCCCGCCGTCCGCATCCAGCCCGAACTCGAACTTGGTGTCGGCGATCAGGATCCCGCGCCCGCGCGCGTACTCGGCGGCGAATGCGTAGAGCGCGAGCGTGAGTTCGCGCACGCGGGCGGCCGTCGCCTGGCCGATCGTCCTTTCGATCTCCTCGAAGGACACGTTCTCGTCGTGCTGGCCCGCGGCCGCCTTGGTCGCGGGCGTGAAGATCGGTGCCGGCAGCCTCGACGCCTGCTTCAATCCACTCGGCAGTTCGATCCCGCACACGCGGCCGCTCGCCTGGTAGTCCTTCCAGCCGGAGCCGATCAGGTAGCCGCGCACGACGGCCTCCACCGGCAGCGGCTTGAGGCGGCGCACGACGACGGCGCGTCCCTCGAGCGGCGCGCATTCCGCCGGGTCTTCCACGTATTTCGCGACCGGCTCGCCGGTCAGGTGGTTCGCGACGATGTGCCGCGTCCGCGCGAACCAGAAGTTCGAGATCGCCGTCAGCACGCGCCCCTTGCCGGGAATCGGGTCCGGCAGCACGACGTCGAAGGCGGACAGGCGGTCGCTCGCGACGATCAGCAGGCGGTCGTCGCCGATCGCGTAGTTGTCGCGCACCTTGCCGCGATGCAGGAGCGCAAGGGAGCGGAGCTTCGATTCGAAGAGTGCGTCGTCGTTCATGCGCTGGGCGCTCTTGCTAACATGGCGCGCTCGGGGCGGTCAAGAAACGGGGTTCCTTCTTCATGGGCTGGACTGGAAAGCTGGTCGGCGCGGTGCTGGGCTTCATCCTGACGAGACGGCCGATGGGCGTGCTGCTCGGCCTCATTGTCGGGCATTTCTACGACCGTTATGCGGCAGGCAGCGCGGGCCCGCGCGCGCGACCTCGCCGCGGTGCGCGCGACGTTCTTCCGCGCTGCCTTCACGATCATGGGTTTCGTCGCGAAATCCGACGGCCGCGTTTCGGAGCAGGATATCGCCGCTGCGCGACGCATCTTCCGGCAGTTCAACCTCGGCGAGGCCGACACCCGCGCCGCGATGGCCCTCTACACCGAAGGCAAGCAGCCGGATTTCGACGCCGATGCCGTGCTTGCGGAGCTCGCCGCAGCCGGCCGCGGGCGCGAGGGCGTGCTCAGGATGTTCCTCGAAATCCAGATGCGCGCGGCGCTCATGGCGGACGGCCTCGCCGGGGCGACGCGCGAGACGTTGCTGCGCGTCGCCACGAAGATCGGCGTCGGTGCGGTGGAATTCGCCCATCTCGAGGCGCTGCTGCGCTTCCAGGCCTATGCCGGGACCTATGGACCGGCAGGCGGGCGGCCGGGACCCGCGCCGGGCGGTCCATCCGCACTCGACGAGGCCTACGAGATCCTCGGCGTGGGCGCCGGTGCGAGCGACGCCGAGGTCAAGCGCGCGTACCGCAGGCAGATGAGCGAAAATCACCCGGACAAGCTCGTCGCGCGCGGCCTGCCGGAGTCCATGCACGAAGTCGCCAAGCAGAAGACGCAGGCGATCCAGGCGGCCTGGGAGCGCATCCGCGAAGCGCGCGGCATGCGATAGAGTACGGGCAGGGGAGTTCCATGCGGCAACCGGTCATCGCGCCCTCGATCCTGTCCGCGGACTTCGCGCGCCTCGGCGCGGAAGTCGACGCCGTGCTCGACGCCGGCGCCGACTGGGTCCATTTCGATGTCATGGACAACCATTACGTCCCGAACCTCACGATCGGGCCGCTGGTCTGCAAGGCGCTGCGCAAGCACGGCGTGAAGGCGCCGATCGACGTGCACCTGATGGTCGATCCGGTGGACCGCCTGGTGCCGGAGTTCGCCGAGGCGGGCGCCACCTGGATCAGCTTTCACCCCGAGGCGAGCCGCCACGTCGACCGCACGATCCAGCTGATCCGCGATTCCGGTTGCCGGCCGGGCATCGTGCTGAACCCGGCGTCGCCGCTCAGCTGGCTCGACCACACGCTCGATGCGGTGGACCTCGTGCTCCTGATGTCCGTGAACCCGGGCTTCGGCGGGCAGAAGTTCATCGAGCCCGTGCTCGGCAAGCTGGCAGAGGTCCGCCGCCGCATCGACGCGAGCGGCCGCGAGGTGCGGCTCGAGATCGACGGCGGGGTCAAGCAGGACAACATCGCGGCCATCGCGCGGGCGGGAGCCGACACGTTCGTCGCGGGCAGCGCGATCTTCGGGACGAAAGACTACGCGGCGACCATCCGCGCGATGCGCGCGGAAATAAAGGGGACGCACCCCTTTAACGGAGTGCTGGCGGCGAATCCGCCGCCAGCTGTTAAAGGGGTGCGTCCCCTTTTACTTCGCGGCGGAGACCGCAGCCTTCGCGAATTCGGGTGCCGAGCGCGCCTTGACCTTCGGCCGTGCGCCAAAGACCACGATGGTCTTGCCGCGCGCCGTCAGCAGGCCCTGCTCCTCGAGCACCTTCAACACCCGGCCGGCCATCTCGCGCGAGCATCCGACCAGTCGCGAGAGCTCCTGGCGGCTCACCTTGATCTGCATGCCCTGCGGATGCGTCATCGCGTCCGGTTCGCCGCACAGGTCCATGATCGCGTGCGCGATGCGGCCCGTGACGTCCACGAAGGCGAGGTCGCCGAGCTTGCGGTTGGTGCGGTCGAGGCGGGTCGCGAGCTGCGTCGCGAGCTCGAACACGAGGCCCGGGCTCTCGGACGCGACCTGGCGGAAGCGCGGATAGGTCATCTCGGCGAGTTCGCACTGCGTGCGCGTCCGCACCCAGGCGCTGCGCTGCTGGCTGTCCGAGAAGAGGCCCATCTCGCCGAAGAACTGGCCCTTGTTGAGGTAGGCGAGGACCATCTCGTTGCCGTCCTCGTCCTCGATCATCACTTCGACCGAGCCGCGGATGATGTAGTAGAGGACATCCGGCAGGTCGCCCGCGTGGATCAGCGCCGTCTTCGACGGTACCGTGCGTACGCGGCAATAGCTCAGGAAGCGATTGATCGCCGGGATGTCAGTCAGTTGCTTGACGGCTTCTTCCATTGATACCCCCTGTACCCGCTCGACGTTGTATTACAGCCACGCGCGCATCGCAAGACATAATGGGCCATCGGTCAGATCCAGTACGCCGTTCCGGTCATGATCCGGGCCGACATTCGCATGAGGCGCGGCACCGGTTCCGGCAGCGTCGAGGCGCCGGCGGCGACCGCGGCCCGGCCATGGCCGATCTCGTCGGCCTGCATCTGTTGAACGATCGTGCGACTGCGCGCGTCATCCGCCGGCAGGCGCTCGAGATGATCGGCGAGATGCCCCTCGACCTGCCTTTCCGTCTCCGCCATGAATCCGAGGCTTGCACGGTCGCCGAAGAGACCGGCCAATGCGCCGATGGCCACGGAGCCCGCGTACCAGATCGGGTTCAGGAGGCTGGGTCGCGAGCCCAGCTCATCGAGCCGTTCCCGGCACCAGGCGAGGTGGTCGCCCTCTTCGGCGGCCGCCTGGCGCAGGGCGGCCCGCGTTTCCGCCGCCTGGGCGGTCAAGGCTTGCCCGTGGTACAGGCCCTGGGCCGCGATTTCCCCGGCGTGGTTGACCCGCATGAGGCCGGCCGCATGTCGTCGCCGGGCCGGATCGACCGGTTCGGCCGCCGGTTTTCCGGGGGTCGGACGGCTGCCGGCGGGCCTGCCGAAGCTCGCCGAAAGGCCGCTATCGGCCAGTTCCAGCAGGCGATCGAGGGGGGAGAAGACGCGCGGATCCATGCAACGCATATTATATAGACTCGACCCTGGCGCTTCCCCTGTCCCGACAAGGACTTGCGAGCGGGGCCTGGCGGCTTTGCAAGCCCCGGCCATCTGTGTAAACTTGCCGGCCTTTCACGTACCCGACCCTATTCAGGGGCTCAAGATGAAGACCGTGTTTGCGAAGCCGGAGCGTGTGCAACGCGACTGGTACCTGGTTGATGCGTCCGGCAAGACGCTCGGCCGACTTTCCACCCAGATCGCCATGCGACTGCGCGGCAAGCACAAGCCCGAGTTCACGCCGCACGTGGACTGCGGTGACCACATCGTCGTGATCAACGCCGAAAAGATCGCGGTCACGGGCAACAAGGTCCGCGACAAGCTGTACCACCAGCACACGGGCTTCCTCGGCAACATGAAGACGATCTCGCTCGGCAAGATGCTCGCGGAGCACCCGGAGCGGGCGATCGAGTACGCGGTCAAGGGCATGCTGCCGAAGACGATCCTCGGCCGCCAGATGTTCCGCAAACTGCACGTATTCGCCGGCGGCGCGCATCCCCACGCTGCGCAGCAGCCGAAGCAGCTCGAGATTTAAGGACCCGATCAATGGCATCCAGCGCTACCGTCACCACCGGCCGCCGCAAGTCGTCCGCGGCCCGCGTCTTCATGAAGCCCGGCAAGGGCGCGATCACGGTCAACGGGCGGCCGCTCGACCAGTTCTTCGGCCGCAAGACCGGCGTCATGATCGTCCGCCAGCCGCTCGAGCTCGTGCAGATGACCGAGCGCTTCGACATCAACGTCCTGGTCGAGGGCGGCGGCATCACCGGCCAGGCCGGTGCCATCCGCCACGGCATCACGCGCGCGCTGATGGAATACGATCCAGAGCTGCGCAAGCCGCTGCGCGCCGCCGGCTTCGTCACGCGCGATGCGCGCGAGGTCGAGCGCAAGAAGGTCGGCCGTCGCAAGGCACGCCGCGGTACGCAGTTCAGCAAGCGCTGATACGCTGACCAGGGACGAACCGCATTTGGGGGATCGTCTAGCGGTAGGACTGCGGACTCTGACTCCGCCAACCTAGGTTCGAATCCTAGTCCCCCAGCCAACAAAAGCAGAAAGCCGGCCCGATCGTGGGTCGGCTTTCTGCTTTTGAAGGGGACTAGGATGAGAACCCTTGGGTTCGACGGCGGCGACGCAGTCGCCGCCGATCGTCGCCGCGCAGCGGCGACGACCCGAAGGGCGAGGCGCGAAGCGCCGAGTAATCCTAGTCCCCCAGCCAACAAAAGCAGAAAGCCGGCCCGATCGTGGGTCGGCTTTCTGCTTTTGCAGGGCGGCCTATTCGAGGCCGTGATAGGTGCGCAGGAACCGGTAGATCTCGTCGATCTCGGCGTCGGTGAATCCGACGTCCGGCATCCAGCTCATCTTCCCGATCGGCCGGCCGTCGAACGCCCGCGCCGTGCGAACCAGTTGCCGGAACTGTTCGGGGCCGTACGCGGCAAGGATCGCGAGTGACGGACCGCCTTCAACCCGGTCGCCCCTGAAATCGAGGCCGTGGCACTCGCTGCAGACGATGCTCGCGAGGTAGCGTCCGCGTTCGAACGCCGTTGGGCGTGGCAGCTCGCCCCAGCGCGGGATCGAGCGGTCCACCTGGTCCGCGGAAACTCTCCACTCGCCCCGCACGAGGCCGATCCGGCCGCGGAAGGTCAACTCCCGGTGGCGCGCGATGGCCGGCGTCGGCGGCTGCCGTCGCAGATGCGCAAAGATATTGACGAGGTCCTGGTCGCCGAGCGGCCACCAGCTGGAGGAGGCCATGCCGACCGCACTGTGCCCGTCGCGCTTGACTCCGTACCGGACCAGCCTTGCCAGTTCCGCGTCGCTGTAGTTCGGCAGGACGTCGGAGAGCGTCGGTGCCGTGACGCTGCGCAGGCCCTCGATGCGTTCGACGCCGCCTTCACCCCGGTCGCCATGACACCCGGCCCAGCAGCCGACGACCCTGGACATGTGCTCGCCCGCGACCGGGTCGGCAGGCCCGGCGGCGCGCAGCGGCAGGAACGGCGCATCGTGCTGCTTCCGGATCCGCCACTCGGAGACGCCGTAGACCAGCGCGACACCGAGCGCCGCGACGACTGCCGCGACGCCGAGCGCAATCCGGATCGCGCGCATGCGCCTAGCGCTTGAGCGTCCTGACGCCGCCGTCGCCGGCGACCAGCAACACGTCCGCGCCGCGCCGGGCGAACAGGCCGACCTCGACCACGCCCACCAGCAGCCCGATCTTCTCCTCGAGCGCGGACGGGTCCGTGATCTTCAGGTTATGCACGTCGAGGATCTCGTTGCCGTTGTCGGTCCGGAAACCCTGGCGCAGCACCGGCTGTCCGCCGAGGCCGGCGAGCTTGCGCGCCACCAGCGACCGGGCCATGGGAATGACCTCGACCGGCAGGGGAAAGCGGCCGAGCACGTCGACGACCTTCGAATCGTCGACGATGCAGACGAAGCGCCGGCTCGCCGCGGCCACGATCTTTTCCCGGGTAAGCGCGCCGCCGCCGCCCTTGACCAGGGCCAGGTGGCGGGTCGCCTCGTCGGCCCCGTCGACGTACAGCGCGAGGTCGCCCGTGTCGTTCAGCGATCGCACCTCGATGCCGGCTTCCTTGAGCAGCCGCGTGCTCGCCTCCGACGACGAGACTGCGCCGGCGATGCGGTGGCGGCGATCCTTGAGTGCGGCGATGAAATGGTTGACCGTCGATCCGGTGCCGACACCCACCGTCATCCCGTCTTCGACGTATTCGAGGGCGGCGAGTGCGGCGGCTTTCTTCTTCGCGTCGGCGTCCATGTGCGACCTCCGGAAAAAGCTGTGCCCGCTTGCGCGGGCACAGTTTTGTCTCTTTCTGAATCGGAGGTTGGTGGTCTTGCGATCAGCCAACCACCGACTCATTGAGGCAAGAAGATTACTTCTTCTTAGAAGCTTTCTTCTTTGCCTTCTTCTTCGCAGCCATGTTGGATCTCCATGTCGGGGTTAATCCGAGGTCGAGTATATACACGGTTGACGGGAATGCAAGCAAGGGGTATGCGCATCGCGCGTCGATGCGAACGCGCGTCACGCATGCGCGAGTCGGTGAATGAATTTCCATTCGTCGCGCGTCACCGGCATCACCGAGAGCCGATTGCCGCGACGAAACACGATGAGGTTCTTCAACGCGCCGCCCGCATGCGCGCGCAGCATCTCGAGCGTCACCGGATGCGCGAATTCTTCACGAGCAAGCGCACCTCGACCTGGTACCAGCGGGGGTTCTCCGGATCGCTGCCGGCGTCGTAGTACTTGCTCTTGCGGTCGAACTGGGACGGGTCGGGATGACCCGCGCGCACGACCTCCATCGTCCCGTAAATTCCCGGCATTTCGCAGCTCGAATGGTGGAAGAAAGCGCGGTCGCCGGCCTTGAAATCGTCGCGCAGCATGTTGCGCGCCTGGTAGTTGCGCACGCCGTCCCAGCCCGAAGTCTGGCGCGGTGCGCGGGCGAGGTGGTCGATGCCGAACACGTCCGGCTCGGACTTCATCAGCCAGTACCTCATCGCCTCACGCCCCCGTTGAGGACGCCGCCGCCCGGCCGTAGATGCCGCGCTCCGTCACGACGCCCCAGAGCGGCACGTCGTGGTCGACGTCGGCGAAGTGCTCGAGGCGCTGCACCTCGAAGGCGACGCCGAGGAGGAGGGGCCGCAGCCAGGTCCGGCGATGGCGCAGGAACTCGAAGTGCCGGTCGTAGAAGCCGGCGCCCATGCCGAGGCGGTAGCCGCGCGCGTCGAAGCCGACGAGCGGCACGAGCACGAGGTCGAGCCAGCGCGGGTCGAGCGGCGCGGCCGCATGCGCGGCGCCGACTCCGGGACGAAGCGCAGGCGCCGGCGGCGCAGTGCGTGATCCCGGGAAGTAGACGCGGCAGCCGAGTGCACCGCGACCGCCGCAGCACGACGCGATGGGTCGATCTCGCCGTCGAAGGGCTCGAACGCGGAGATGCGGGTGCCGGCGTGCGGCAGGCCGAGGCGCGCGATGGCGCGGTCGATCGCGAGCGCGGCCGGCCCGCGGTCGTTCGGCCGGCACGGCGCGGCGCGCGGCGCGCAGGCGCCGGCGCAGTGCGCGTCGATCGTCAGCCATGGTGGAAGTCGAGAGGCGCCACCCGCCTGTGCCGTTTTGGACCGCTGCTCTCGACACGGAGCAACAGGTGGAGCAGGCCGCGGCATTTAAGGCTTTCCGCAACGAGGCGGACATGCACAATGCTGCCGCTGAGCCGGGCTCCTGGGTGTTTCACATTAGGGTCGAGAGGTACCCAGGCCCGCATCGAACACCGCAGGTGGCGCCAAACTGTCGGCGCCCGCGCATCCCGCGCGGGCTGCCCTGTAATCAGTTGCCGAGCGCTGGCTGCGCGTCAGCACGTATTCGACGCGCTCGCGCATGGCCTTGAGCCGCGCCGCCAGGTCGTTCTCGACGCCCTCGTCGTGGCCGCGCGTCTTGAGCAGCTCGTTGACGATGTTGAGGGCCGCCATCACGGCGATGCGGTCGAGGCCGATGACCTTGCCGCTGTCGCGGATCTCGCGCATCTTGCGGTTGAGGTATTCCGCGGAGTCGACCAGCGCCGGGCGCTCCTCGGGCGGGCAGGCGACCTGGTATTCCTTCTCGAGGATCTTGACGCTGACCCGGTCTCGGATCGCCAGTTCATGCACCGCTCTCCATCGCCTTCAGCCGTCCGATCATGGCCTCGACGCGCGCGCGCACCTGCTCGTTCTTCTGCATCAGCGTCGCCCGTTCGGCGGAGAGCGTGTCCTGGCGCTGGCGCAGCGCGCGGTTCTCTTCCTTCAGCTGGGCGACCACGCCGACCAGCTCGTCGAGCCGGCGCTCGAGGCGCTTGAACTCGCGTTCGAGACCGGGTTTGCTGGCGTCATCCATACGGTCCTTATGCTGCCACGGCGCGGCGATTACTGCTACCTTGCGCCCGATGACCCACGCGGAACTGCAGGCCGCCTTCGCGCGCGTGGACATAACGACAGACGCCTCCGAGGCCCACGGCTGGCTGGCCGGGGCGCTGTGCGTGCGCGAGGGTTACGGCGCGACCGAATGGCTCGCCGAACTGGCGGCCGATTCGGCCGGCGCGGCGTCCGCCGTGGACCCGTCGCTCGCGGGACTGCCCGCAGAGACGCTGGCCGCACTGCGCTCGGATGCACTTCGAGTTCGCGCCGCTGCTGCCGGACGACGATGCGCCGCTGCCCGATCGCGTTGCCGCGCTCGCCGCCTGGTGCGGCGGCTTCCTCTACGGCATCGGCACCGGCGCCTCGGAACAGGCGATCGCGGCGGCCGGCGACGTCGGCGAGTTCCTGCGCGACCTCGCCGACATCGCGCGCGTCGAACTCGAGCCCGGGCGCGAGACCGATGACGGGGAGGGCGACTTCGTGGAGCTGGTCGAGTTCGTGCGTGCGGGCGCCCAGCTCGCCTTCGACGAGCTCGCGGGAGCGAGGGCCGATGCGCCAGGATGAGTTCGCGCAGGCGGCGCCGCCAGCTGATGCGCCACATGGGCAAGAGGCGATCGCGATCCTGCCGGCCGCGCCGGTGCGCATGCGCAACAACGACGTCGAGTACCACTACCGCCCGGACAGCGACTTCTACTACCTGACCGCCTTCGCCGAGCCCGAGGCGGTCGCCGTGCTGATCCCGGGCCGGCCGCAGGGCGAGTACGTGCTGTTCGTGCGCGACCGCGACCCGGCGCGCGAGGCCTGGGACGGCGCACGTGCCGGTCCCGACGGCGCGGTCCACGACTACGGCGCCGACGACGCCTTCCCGATCGGCGACATCGACGAGATCCTGCCGGGCCTGCTCGAGCGCCGCTCGCGCGTCTTCTACACCATGGGCGCGCACCCGGAGTTCGACAAGCGCGTGATCGGCTGGGTCAACCAGCTGCGCTCCCAGGGCAAGCACGGCATGCACACGCCGCACGAGTTCGTGGCCCTCGACCACCCGCTGCACGAGATGCGCCTCACCAAGAGCCGGGCCGAGCTCGTCTCCATGCGCCGCTCCGCGCAGATCGCCTGCGCCGCGCACCGGCGCGCCGCTGCGGCCGCGCAGCCGGGCCGCATGGAGTACGAGGTGATGGCGGAGATCCTGCACGAGTTCCATCGTCGCCGCGCCGACATCTCCTATTACCCGATCGTCGGCAGCGGGCCGAACGCCTGCGTGCTGCACTACCGCGAGAACAGCCGCCAGATGCAGGACGGCGAACTGCTGCTGATCGACGCCGGCTGCGAGTACGACTACTACGCCTCCGACGTCACGCGCACGCTTCCCGGTCGGCGGCCGCTACAGCCGCAGGCAGCGGGCGGTCTACGAAGTGGTGCTGGAGGCGCAGCGGGCCGCGATCGCGAAGGTTCGCGCCGGGGCGCACTGGAACGAGCCGCACGAGGCGGCGGTGCGCGCCATCACGCAGGGCCTCGTGCGCCTCGGCCTGCTGAAGGGCCGCGTGCCGAAACTGATCAAGGACGGCGCTTACCGCCGTTTCTACATGCACCGCGTCGGGCATTGGCTCGGCATGGACGTGCACGACGTCGGCGAGTACAAGGTCGGCGAGCAGTGGCGGCTGCTGGAGCCGGGCATGGTCACCACCATCGAGCCCGGGATCTACATCGCCCCGGGCTGCAAGGACGTGCCGCGCGAATGGTGGGGCATCGGCGTGCGCATCGAGGACGACGTCGTCGTCACCGACGGCAAGCCGGAAGTCCTGACCGCCGGCATGCCGACCGATCCCGACGAGATCGAGCGCGCTGATGGCCGCGGCGTGAGCGCGTCGAAGTCCCTGCGCTGCGACGTGGCCATCGCCGGCGGCGGCATGGTCGGGCTCTCGCTCGCCGCGGCGCTCGCCGACCTGCCGCTCGACGTCGTCGTGATCGAGCCGGTCGCGCCGGGCGCGGACGAGCAGCCGAGCTTCGATGCGCGCACGACGGCGCTCTCGAGTGGCAGCCGGCGCGTGCTCGAGGGCATCGGCGCCTGGGCGGCGGTCGCCGCGGGGGCGACGCCGATCCGGCGCATCCACGTGTCCGAGCGCGGCGCCTTCGGCACCACCCTGCTGACGGCCGAGGAGCAGGGCGTCGCATCGCTCGGCTACACCGTCGAGAACCGCCTGCTCGGCCAGTCGCTGCGTGCGCGGGTCGGTGCGTTCCCGCGGATCCGCGTCTGCAATGCGCGGGTCGCGACGGTAGCGGCGGGTGCCGGCGCGATCCGCATCGCGACCGACGGCGGCGAGCGCGCTCGAGGCGCGCCTCGTGGTGGCCGCAGACGGCGCGCAGTCGGCCGTGCGTGCTGCGCTCGGCATTGGCGCAGCCGTCTCCGATTACGGCCAGCAGGCGGTCATCGCGCACGTGGACACCGCGCGCTTCCACGACTACACGGCCTTCGAGCGCTTCACGCCGGCCGGCCCGGTCGCCGTGCTGCCGATCGGCGAGGGGCGCTCGGCCATCGTCTGGACGCTGGCGCCCGACGCCGCGCGGCGGGCGCTCACGCTCGACGACCGGACGTTCCTCGCGGAACTGCAGTCGGCGTTCGGATTGCGGCTCGGTCGCTTCACGCGCGTCGGCAGGCGCCAGGCCTATCCGCTCGCGCTCACGCAGGCCGAGCGCCTCACCGCGCCGCGCGCCGTGATCCTCGGCAATGCCGCGCAGTCCCTGCACCCGGTCGCGGGCCAGGGCTTCAACCTGGCGCTGCGCGACGTCGCGCTGCTGGCGGAGCTGCTCGCCGATGCGGGCGACGGCGACCCCGGCGACCCGGCGCTGCTCGAGCGCTATGCCGCGGAGCGGGCGCCGGATCGCGAAGCGGTCATCCGGTTCACCGATTCGCTGGTGCGCGGCTTCGGCCTCCCGCTCGCGCCGTTGCGTCGCGCGCGCGGCCACGGCCTCCTGCTGTTCGACCTGCTGCGCCCGGTCAAGCACGAGTTTGCGCGGCGCACCATGGGCCTCGCCGGGCGGCAGCCTCGCCTGGTGCGTGGCCTGCCGCTGCTGGATCCCCGGGCATGAAGCGTGACTTCGACGTCGTCGTGGTCGGCGGCGCCATGGCGGGCGCCGGCGCGGCGGCGCTGCTCGCCGCGACGCCGGCGACCGCCGGCCTTCGCGTCGCGCTCGTCGAGCCGCGTCCCGCGACGGCGCCCGCGCCCGACGCGCCGCTCGACATTCGCGTATCCGCGCTGTCGCGCGCCTCGCAGCAGCTGCTCGAGCGCACCGGCGCATGGGCAGCGGTCGCCGCGCGCGCAGCGGCTTACCGGCGCATGGTCATCTGGGAGATGCGCCAGAAGGCCGAACGGCCCGGATGCGCTGGTGTTCGACGCCGCCGAGCTCGGCGAGCCCGACCTCGGCCACATCGGCGAGAACCGGACGATCCAGGCGGCGCTCACTGCGCGCGCCGAGGCCCTCGGCGTCGTGCTCCTCGGTGCCGACTTCGCGACGCTCGAGGCGACGCGCGACGCGGTCCGCGTCGGGCTCGGGGACGGGCGCGAGTTCCGCGCCGGGCTCGTGGTCGGCGCCGACGGCGCCGAGTCGGCCGTGCGCCGCGCGGCGGGCATCGAGACGCGCGGCTGGGATTACGGCCAGCGCGCCGTCGTCGCCCACCTCGAATGCGAGCGGCCGCATGCCGCGACCGCCTGGCAGCGCTTCCTCGACACCGGCCCGCTCGCGCTGCTGCCGCTCGGCGACGGCCGCGTTTCGCTCGTCTGGTCGACGCTGCCGGAAGAGGCGGAGTCACTCGTGCAGTGCACCGAGGCCGAATTCTCGGATCGCGTGACCGTGGCCTCCGACGGCGTGCTCGGTCGCCTCGTGCCGGCGACGCCGCGCGCCGCCTTTCCGCTGCGCCTCCTGCATGCGCGCCGCTATGCGGCCGAGCGCGTCGCGCTGGTCGGGGATGCCGCGCACGTGGTGCATCCGCTCGCAGGCCAGGGCATCAACCTCGCGTTCCTGGATGCGGCCGCGCTCGTCGACGTGGTGGGGCAGGCCGTCGCCGCGGGGGACGACCCGGGCGAGCTCGCCGTGCTGCGCCGCTACGAGCGCTGGCGCAAGGCCGAGGCGTTGCCGGCGATCGCGCTGCTCGACGGGATCAAGCGGCTGTTCTTCGGCGGCAACCCGCTGCAGTCGCGCCTGCGCCAGGGCCTGCTCGGGCTCGCGCAGTCCTCCGGCACCGCGAAGCGGCTGCCTGATGCAGCGTGCGCTCGGCGTCGCGGGCGGCGTGCCGGCGTCCGTCCGGCGCCCGCCGTCATGAGCGGATGTCGACGTCCTTCGTCTCGCGCAGCGCGATGAAGCCGACGATGCCGCTCATCGCGGCGATCGCGATCGGGTACCAGAGCCCGTAGTAGATGTTCCCCGTGAGCACGACCAGGGCGGAGGCCAGGAAGGGCAGGAACCCGCCGAACCAGCCGTTGCCGATGTGGTACGGCAGGCTCATGGACGAATAGCGGATGCGCGTCGGGAACAGCTCGACGAGGTAGGCCGCGATCGGCCCGTAGACCATCGTCACGTACAGCATGAGCACGACGAGCAGCGCGAGCGTGGCCGGCAGGTTCATGCGCGTGCGATCCGGCGCAGCCGGGTAGCCGGCGGCGTCGAGGGCGGACCGGTAGGCGGCCTCGTCGTAGCCGGCGAGTCGCACGCCCGCGATCGTCGTCACCACGTCGAGCCCGGGCTCGGGCGCGGCGCGCTCGTAATTCACGCCCGCCTTGGTCAGGAAGTCGCGCGCCTGGTCGCAGGCGGACTTCGGCTTCGCGAAGATGTGGAACCGGCAGTCGGAACCCGCGACGGTCACGGCCGCGCGCGCCTGGAATTCCGCGAGCGCCGGGTTCACCGATTGCGTGAGGCCCTTGAAGATCGGGATGAAGGTGAGTGCCGCGAGCAGGCAGCCCGGCCACCATGATGCGCTTGCGCCCGATGCGGTCGGACAGGCGGCCGAAGACCACGAAGAACGGCGTGCCGATGACGAGTGCCGCGGCGATCAGCAGGTAAGCGGTCTGGAAGTCGAGCTTCAGCGTGTTCTGCAGGAAGAAGAGCGCGTAGAACTGGCCCGTGTACCAGACGACGCCCTGGCCGGCCGTCGCGCCGAGCAGCGCGATCAGCACGATGCGGGCGTTGCTCCACTGCCCGAAGCTCTCGGTCAGCGGCGCGCGCGAGAGCTTGCCCTCGGCCTTCATTTCGGCGAACACCGGCGACTCCTGCAGGCGCAGCCGGATGTAGACCGAGACCGCGAGCAGCACGACGGAGATCAGGAACGGGACACGCCAGCCCCAGGCCTTGAACGCCTCCTCGCCGAAGCCGAGGCGGCAGGCGAGGATGACGGCGAGCGAGAGGAAGAACCCGAGCGTCGCCGTGGTCTGGATCCAGCTCGTGTAGTAGCCGCGCTTGCCTTGCGGCGCGTGCTCGGCGACGTAAGTCGCCGCGCCGCCGTACTCGCCACCGAGCGCGAGGCCCTGGGCGAGGCGCAGCGTCACCAGCAGGATCGGCGCCCAGATGCCGATCTGCGCATAGGTCGGCAGCACGCCGACCAGCGCCGTCGACAGGCCCATGACGACGATCGTGATGAGGAAGGTGTACTTGCGGCCGACCAGGTCGCCGATGCGCCCGAACAGGAGCGCGCCCAGCGGGCGCACGGCGAAGCCGGCGCCGAAGGTCGCGAGGCTCGCGAGGAACGCCGCCGTGTCGTTGCCCGGCGGGAAGAAGAGCGACGAGAAGAACACGGCGAGGGTGCCGTACAGGTAGAAGTCGTACCACTCGAAGACGGTGCCGAGCGAGGAGGCGAAGATCACCTTCCGGTGAGCGGCATCGATCACAGCAGCGCGTCCGCCTTGGCGGCGCAGATGAAGTCGTTGTCCGAGAGGCCGCCGATCGCGTGGGTCGAGTAGCGGATGCGGCAGTAGTTGTAGCCGACCTCGAGGTCCGGGTGGTGGTCCTCGACGTTGGCGACGTGCGCAAGCGCATTCACGAAGCTCATCGTGCGCCAGAAGTCCGGGAACTTGAGCTCGCGGCGGATGGCCTTGCCGTCCTCGACCAGCTTCCAGTCCGCGTGCAGCAGCTTCATCAGGTCCCCGGCCTGCCGGGCGTCCAGCGGCCGTATCCCGCCCTCGCAGGGCACGCACTTGCGTTCCTTGAGCGATTCCATCAGGCCTCCCGGCGCGGCGTAGCGGCGCGCCACGTAGCGTTCGACCAGTTCCTGGAATTCCTCGGCGATGCGCTCGCCCTTGAGCGTCACCGTCTTCTCGCCGTCCTCGTAGACCGGCGCGACCGGCCGCTCGCCGGTGCCCGGCAGGCTGATGCCGATGTTCGCGTGCTTGCTCTCGCCCGGCCCGTTCACGACGCAGCCCATCACCGCGACGGTCATGTTCTCGGCGCCGACGTAATCGTGGCGCCAGGCCGGCATGCGCTCGCGCACGTGCTCCTGGATGCGCTGCGCGAGCTCCTGGAAATAGCTGCTGGTCGTGCGGCCGCAGCCGGGGCAGGCGACGACCCTCGGCACGAAGGCGCGCAGGCCCAGGCTCTGCAGGATCTCCTGCGCGACGCGCACTTCCTGGCGGCGGTCGCCGCCCGGCTCCGGCGTCAGCGACACGCGGATCGTGTCGCCGATGCCTTCCTGCAGCAGGATCGCGAGCGCGGCGGTCGAGGACACGACGCCCTTGGCGCCCATCCCGGCCTCGGTGAGGCCGAGGTGCAGCGGATAGTCGCAGCGCGCGGCGAGCGCGCGGTAGATGGCGACCAGGTCCTGCACGCCGCTGACCTTCGCGCTGATCACGATCGCGTCGTGGGCGAGGCCCAGTTCCTCGGCGCGCGCGCGCCGAGGCGAGCGCCGAGACGACGGTCGCCTCGCGCAGCACTTCGAGCGCGCCCAGCGGCTCCGCGGCGCGCGAGTTCTCGTCCATCATGCGCGTCAGCAGGTCCTGGTCGAGGCTGCCCCAGTTGACGCCGATGCGCACCGGCTTGCGGTACCGGCAGGCGGTCTCGATCATCGCGGCGAACTGCGGGTCGCGCTTGCTGCCGCGGCCGACGTTGCCGGGGTTGATGCGGTACTTGTCGAGCGCCTCCGCGCAGGCCGGGTGCGCGGCGCAGCAGCTTGTGGCCGTTGAAGTGGAAGTCGCCGACCAGTGGGCACGTCGCAGCCCTCGGAGCGCAGCCGGTCGCGGATATGCGGGCACGGCCGCCGCCGCCTCGTCCGTATTCACCGTCACGCGCACGAGCTCGGAGCCGGCCTCGGCGAGCTCGCGCACCTGGCGGCGTCGTCGCCTCGACGTCCGCCGTGTCGGTGTTGGTCATCGACTGGACGACGACGGGCACGCCGCCGCCGACGGTGACGGCACCGATGCGGACCGCGACGGTGCTGCGGCGCGGGGCGGTCACTTCGCCTTCTGGGCGGCGATCCACTGGTCGACGGTGCGTTCGAGGATGTCGAGCGGCACCGCACCGGTCGCGAGGACCGCGTCGTGGAACGCGCGGATGTCGAAGCGGTCGCCGAGCGCCTGTTCGGCGCGCGCGCGCAGTTCCAGGAACTTCAGCTGGCCGATCTTGTAGGCGAGCGCCTGGCCCGGGTCGGAGATGTAGCGGTCGATCTCGTTGATGATGTCCGCCTCGGTCTTGGCCGCATTCGCCATGAAGTAGTCGATGGCCTGCTGGCGCGTCCATTCCATGTCGTGGAGGCCGGTGTCGACGACGAGCCGCACGGCGCGCCACTGGTCGTAGGTGAGCTGCCCGAATCGTGAGTACGGGTCCTTGTAGAGACCGAGGTCGTAGCCGAGCCGCTCCGAGTAGAGCCCCCAGCCCTCGATGTACGCCGTGAAGCCGCCGGCGCGGCGGAACACCGGCAGGTCGGTCTGCTCCTGCGCGAGCGCGATCTGCAGGTGATGGCCGGGCGCCGCCTCGTGCACCGACAGCACCTCCATCTCGTACTTCGGCCGCACCTCGGGGCGGTAGAGGTTCACGTAGTAGTAGCCCGGGCGCGAACCGTCGAGCGAGGGACCCTGGTAATAGGCGGTCGTCGTATTCGGCGCGCTGTTGTCCGGGATGGGCCGCAGGCCGAACGGCGTGCGGTACAGCTTGCCGAAGAGCTTCGGCAGTTCGGGGTCGATCATCTTCACGATGTAGGCGTAGGCGCGGAAGAGCTCGTCGCCCGTCTTGTAGTAGAACTGCGGGTCGGTCCTGCAGGTGCTGGAAGAACTCGGTCAGCGAGCCCTTGAAGCCCACCTCGTCCATGACCTTCTGCATCTCGGCGCGGTTGCGGGCGACTTCCTTGAGGCCGATCGCGTGGATCTCCGCGGGCGTCAGCGCGGTGGTCGTGTGGTAGCGCGCGAGGTACTGGTAGTACGCGCGCCCGTCCGGCGTGTCCCAGAGTCCGACGGTGCTCCGGGTCGCGGGCAGGTACTCGTCGCGGAACACGGCCTGGAAGCGGCGATAAGCGGGGATCACGGCTTCCGAAATCACCTGCTTCGCCTCCGCGGTGAGCCGCTCGCGGTCGGCCGCCGGGATCGCGTCGGGGTAGGTGCGGAAGCGCTCGAAGAAGGGGCTGTCCTCGGGCTTGTCCGTCACCTGTTTCGCCAGCGGCTCCAGCACGCGTTCCATGACGGCGCGCGGCTGCGTGCGTTTTTCCGCGGCCCCGCGGCGCAGGAGGTCCCCGTACTGGTCGAGGAAGGCCGGGATCGCGCGCATGCGGCGTAGCCAGGTCTCGTAGTCGGCCACCGTCTCGAACGGCACCAGCTCGGCGAGCTCGTTCAGCGACTGCGGTCCGCCGCTCGCCTCGATCGAGTAGTACTCGGTGTGGAACGGCAGCGCAGCCTTGCGCGTCTCGTATTCGTGCCGGAACAGGTCGTAGTTGAGCTGCTCCGCGGGCGACAGCCGCTCACGCGGAATGCGGGCGAGATCGTCGAGGACCTTCGCGTCGGCGGCATTCCGCGCCGCTTCGGCGGCCGGGGACACGTCCGGCAGCCGGTCGTTGTAGCGCGGGTCGCCGAGGTAGGTGGCCGACAGCGGGTTGTCCGCGAGGTCGCGCTCCCATTCGCGATCGAAGAGTGCGTGCAGGTCGGCGACGGCATCCGCGGAGGCGGCGATCGGCGACGCCGCGAGCGCACCGAGGACGAGGACGAGAATCGCGGACGTCCGGGACATGGCGGGCTCCGTTACCGGCTGATTTTGACCGCGCGACTATACCCTGTGAACGCCGGCACTTTCCGCTAATCTCTCGGGATCGAGACAGCGGAAACGCGCATGGGACGACGGACACCGCTCTATGACCTCCATGTCGCCGCCGGGGCGCGCATGGTCGACTTCGGCGGCTGGGACATGCCGGTCGGCTACGGCTCCCAGATCGAGGAGCATCACGCGGTGCGCCGCGACGCCGGCATGTTCGACGTGTCGCACATGTGCGTGGTGGACCTGCGCGGCGCCGGCGTGCGGCCGCTGCTCCTGCGGCTCCTCGCCAACGACGTCGGCCGGCTCACGGCACCGGGCAAGGCGCTCTACAGCTGCATGCTGAGGCCCGACGGCGGCGTCATCGACGACCTGATCGCCTGCTACCTCGACGAAAAGTGGTTCCGGGTGGTGGTCAATGCCGGCACCGCCGACAAGGACCTCGCCTGGATCAAGGAGCACGCGAAGCAGATCGGCGTCGCGGTCGTGGCGCGGCGCGACCTCGCGATCATCGCGGTGCAGGGTCCGAACGCGCGCTCGAAGGCGACGCCGCTCCTGCCGGAGGCGGCCCGTGCCGCTGCTGGCGCAGCTCGGCCATTTCTTCGGCGCGCCGTTGGACGACGACTGGTTCGTCTCGCGCACCGGCTACACCGGCGAGGACGGTTTCGAGGTCGCGCTGCCTGCGGAAGCGGCCGCGGACCTCTGGAACGGGCTGGCGTCGGCCGGCGTCGCCCGCTGCGGGCTCGGCGCGCGCGACACGCTGCGGCTCGAGGCCGGCATGAACCTGTACGGCAACGACATGGACGAGACCGTGTCGCCGCTCGAGTCCGGGCTCGCCTGGACGGTCGCGCTCGAGGGCAACCGCGACTTCGTCGGCAAGGCCGCGCTGGAAAAACAGCGCGCCGCGGGCGTTGCGCGCCAGCTCACGGGACTGCTGCTCGAGGACCGCGGCGTGCTGCGCGCCCACCAGAAAGTCTTCGCCGGCGCGGCGGGCGAGGGCGAAGTCACGAGCGGGACGTTCTCGCCGACGCTCGAGCGCTCGATCGCGCTCGCGCGCCTTCCGGCCGCGGCCGCGGGAAAAGTCGAAGTGGACATCCGCGGCAAGCGCGTCCCGGCGCGCATCGTCAGGCCGCCGTTCGCGAGGAACGGCAAGGCGCGCATCGAATCCTAGGATCACGGAGAACCGCATGAGCCAGATACCCGCCGACCTGCGTTACACAAAAAGCCACGAGTGGCTGCGCGCGCTGCCGGACGGCACGATCGAACTCGGCATCACCGACCACGCGCAGCAATCGCTCGGCGACCTCGTGTTCGTCGAGGTCCCGGAACCGGGCCGCCACCTGGCGGCCGGCGATGCCTGCGCCGTCGTCGAGTCGGTGAAGGCGGCTTCCGACGTCTACAGTCCGGTGGCCGGCGAGGTGACGGCGGGAAATCCGCGGCTCGCCACCGCAACCGGAGCTCATCAACCGCGATCCCTACGGCGAGGGCTGGATCATGCGCGTGAAGCCGGCGGGCGGTGTCGCCACGGAAACGATAGATGCCGCGGCCTACGAGGCCGTCGCCGCCGCCGGGGGTTGAGTGCCGTACATCCCGCACACGCCCGAAGACGTCCGCGCGATGCTCGACCGCATCGGCGTGGGCAGCATCGACGACCTGTTCGACGAGATCCCGCCGGCGCTTCGCGTCGATGCGCTGCCCGGCGTGCCCGAGGCACTGCCTGAGATGGATGTCGCCCGGCTCGCCGGCGCGCGCGCAACCGGCGACGGCCTGCCGCTCAACTTCATCGGCGCGGGCGCCTACGAGCATCACATCCCCGCGCCGGTCTGGGCGCTCGTCACGCGCGGCGAAATCTACAGCGCCTACACCCCGTACCAGGCCGAGGCCAGCCAGGGCACGCTGCAGATCATGTACGAGTACCAGTCCATGATCGCGGGCCTGACCGCGATGGACGTGTCGAACGCCTCGCTCTACGAGGGCGCGTCCGCGCTCGCCGAGGCCTGCCTGATGGCCGTGCGCGCACACCGGCGCTCGAAGTCGGCCCGCATCCTGGTGCCGGCCACAGTCAACCCGACCTGGCGCCACGTCGCCGAGGTGATCACCGAGGGCCAGGGCCTGAAGCTCGACGCCGTGCCATACGATCCCGCCACCGGCTGCATCGATGCGAAGGCGCTTGCACGTTTCGCCGGCGAAGACATCACCGCGATCGTCGTGCAGCAGCCGAACTTCTTCGGGCAGCTGGAGGACGTCGATGCGCTGACGCGCTGGGCACGCGCGAACGGCGCGCTCGTCATCGCGGCCGTGAATCCGGTGGCGCTTGCGCTGGTGGCGCCGCCGGGCGAATGGGGCGACGGCGGGGCGGACATCGCCGTGGGCGATGCCCAGCCCTTTGGCGTGCCCCTGTCATCCGGCGGGCCTTACGTCGGCTTCATGGCCTGCCGCATGGAACACGTGCGGCAGATGCCCGGGCGCATCGCGGGCCGCACCGTGGATACCGAAGGCAAGCCCGGCTTCACGCTGACGCTGCAGGCGCGCGAGCAACACATCCGGCGCGCGAAGGCGACGTCGAACATCTGCACCAACCAGGGCCTCCTGATGACCGCGGCGACGATCCATCTCGCGCTGCTGGGGCCGACCGGCCTCGAGCGCGTGGCCCGCGCCTGCCTCGCGCGCACGGCGGAACTCGTCGCCGCGCTCACGCGGGTGCCGGGCGTGCGGGCGGCATTCGCGGGCCCGCGTTTCCACGAGGCCGTGCTGAAGCTCGACCGGCCCGCAGGCCCGGTGCTCGAGGCGCTCGCGGCGGAAGGCATCGTCGGCGGCCTCGACCTCGCGCGCGATTTCCCGGAGCTTGGCGACGCGCTCCTGGTCTGCGCGACCGAGACCCGCACCACGTCCGACATCGAGGCTTACGCGCGCGCACTCGCGCGCGTGCTGGGCCGCGCGGCGGCGGCCTAGGAGTGAAAATGCCAAGAGCCGAACCGCTGATCTTCGAGTTGTCGCGTCCAGGACGCGGCGCGACGGCGCAGTATCCGGTCGCGGGTGCGGAAGTCGACGTGCCGGCGGCATTCCGCCGACGCCGCCCCCCGCCGCTGCCCGAGGTGTCGGAGTTGCAGGCGGTGCGGCACTACACGCGGCTGTCGCAGCTCAATTTCGGCATCGACACCCACTTCTACCCGCTCGGCTCCTGCACGATGAAGTACAACCCGCGGGCCTGCAATTCGCTCGCGATGCTGCCGGGCTTCCTCGGCCGGCACCCGCTTGCGCCGACGTCGACCGGTCAGGGCGTGCTGGCATGCCTGTTTGAGCTGCAGGAGATGCTGAAGCACGTGACCGGAATGGCGGGCGTTTCGCTGACGCCGATGGCCGGCGCCCAGGGCGAGTTCGCCGGCGTCGCCATGATCCGCGCCTATCACCGCGCGCGCGGCGACCACGCCCGCAACGAGATCATCGTGCCGGACGCGGCGCACGGCACCAATCCCGCGACCGCGACCATGTGCGGCATGAAGGTGCGCGAGATCCCGACGCTCGCCGACGGCGACGTCGACCTCGCGGCGCTCGAGGCCGCCCTGTCGCCCGCGACCGCCGGCATCATGCTGACCAACCCGAGCACGCTCGGCGTGTTCGAGCGGCGCATCGTCGAGATTGCGCGCAAGGTGCATGAGGCGGGTGGCCTGCTCTACTACGACGGGGCGAACCTGAACGCCATCCTCGGCAAGGTCCGTCCCGGGGACATGGGATTCGACGTGATCCACATGAACCTGCACAAGACGTTCTCGACGCCGCACGGCGGCGGCGGCCCCGGTTCCGGCGCCGTCGGCGTGGGGCAGCGCCTGCTGCCGCACATGCCGCTGCCCGTCGTCGGGCGCGAGGGCGATCGGTACCGCTGGCTCGAAGAGCGCGACCTGCCGGCTTCGATCGGGCGGCTGTCGGGGTTCATGGGCAACACCGGCGTGCTGCTGCGGGCCTGGGTTTACATGCGCATCCTCGGCGCCGCCGGCATGCGCCGCGTCGCCGAATACTCGACGCTGAACGCCAACTACCTGATGGCGCGGCTGCGCGAGGCGGGCTTCGAGGCGGCCTACCCGGGCCGGCGCGCCAGCCACGAGTTCATCGTGACGCTGAAGCGCGAGGCCCGCGAACTCGGGGTTACCGCGATGGATTTCGCCAAGCGGCTGCTCGATCACGGTTACCATGCACCGACGACCTATTTCCCGTTGCTGGTCCCGGAGTGCCTCCTGATCGAGCCGACCGAATCCGAGACGCGCGAGGAGCTCGACGGCTTCGTCGACGCGCTCGCCGCCATCCGCCAGGAGGCCGCAACCGACGCGGCCACCGTCAAGGCGGCCCCGCACACCATGCCCGTGCGCCGGCTCGACGACGTGCGCGCGGCGCGCCAGCTCGACGTCGCCTGGAAGCCGGTTACGGCGTGACAGACCGTCCCGACAAGAGGACGACGGGACCCCTGCGCCTGTCGCGCGCGTTCGGCAGCACGTTCCGCGGCTTTGCCGGCGCCTGGCGCGAGGAAGAGGCGTTCCGCCAGGAGTGCCTGCTTGCGCTCGTGGTCGTCCCGCTCGGCCTGTGGCTCGGCGACAGCGGCATCGAACGTGCGCTCCTCGTCGGCCCGATGTTCCTCGTGCTCGCGATCGAGCTCGTCAACAGCGCGGTGGAAGCCACCGTGGATCGCATCGGCATCGAGCGGCATCCGCTGTCGGCGATCGCCAAGGAACTCGGCTCCGCGGCCGTGTTCGTCGCCTTCGTGCTGCTCGGCCTCAACTGGCTGCTGGTGCTCGCATGGCCGCATTAGTCTGCGGTTCGCTCGCGTACGACACGGTGATGGTCTACCCGGGCCGCTTCGGGGACCACATCCTCCCGGACAAGATCCACCTGCTGAACCTGTCCTTCGTCGTGCCGACGTTGCGCCGCTATTTCGGCGGCTGCGCCGGCAACATCGCCTACAACCTGCGCCTGCTCGACTGCCCGGGCCACGCCATGGGCACCGTCGGACACGACTTCGGCCCGTATCAGGAGTGGATGACGAAGAACGGCATGTCGCTCCGTCACGTGCAGGTGCTGGACGACGAGTACACGGCGCAGGCCTACATCACGACGGACCTCGACGCGAACCAGCTCACCGCGTTTCATCCCGGGGCCATGACCCATTCGGCCCGGCAGTCGGTCCCCGTGGACGGCAGCATCTCGATCGGCGTCTGCGCGCCGGACGGACGCGACGGGATGATCGCGCATGCGGGCCAGTTCGCCGCCGCGAAGATCCCCTTCATCTTCGACCCGGGCCAGGCCATGACGCTGTTCGGCGGCGAGGAACTGGCGCGATTCGTCGAGCAGGCGACCTGGGTGACGGTCAATGACTACGAGGCCACGCTCCTCGAGGAGCGCACGGGGCTCGCGACCGGGGAACTTGCGGCGCGCGTCGCGGCCTATGTAGTGACGCGCGGCGCCGAAGGGTCGACGGTTTACGCCGGTGGGCGCCGCATCGAGATTCCCGCGGTCCGCGCGGCGGCGGTGGTCGACCCCACCGGCTGCGGGGACGCCTATCGCGCAGGCCTCGTGTACGGGCTCAAGCGCGGCATCGACTGGGAAACGACGGGGCGGATCGCTTCGCTGATGGGCGCGATCAAGATCGCGACCGTCGGTACGCAGCATCATCGCTTCACGTTGGAAGAGTTCAGGGATCGATTTCATGAAAAATTCGGCTACCGGCTGGACTGAGGGCAAGGCCGCGCGGCTCGCCGTCGCAACCGTCTTCCTCGTTCTCTCGACGGCACTCGCGCACGCGCAGGAGATGCCGCAGGCACAGCCCCTGCCGCCGCCGCCCCCGCCGCCTCAGCAGCCCCAGCTGCCACCGCAGCAGCAGTCACCGCAGGCGCCCGTGAACGACCCCGCGATCGCGCCGCCGCAGATCCCGGTGATGCCCCTGCCTCAGCCGATCGAGCTGGAGGAGTCCTCGCGCTGGACGCGCACGCTCGAGCGCATCTCGACCGGCGTCGTCGCGATCCAGATCGACATGGCGCGCGCTTTCGACACCGAGTGGAACACCTCGTCGCAGGCCACGGGTTTCGTGGTGGATGCCGAGCGCGGCATCATCCTGACCAATCGCCATGTGGTGACGCCGGGGCCGGTGAAGGCCTTCGCGACCTTCCTGAACCGCGAGGAGGTCGAGCTCGAGCCCATCTACCGGGATCCCGTGCACGACTTCGGCTTCTACCGCTACGACCCGTCGAAGCTGCGCTTCATCCAGCCGGCGGAGCTGCCGCTCTTCCCCGAAGGTGCGCAGATCGGCGTCGAGATCCGCGTCGTCGGCAATGACGCGGGCGAGCAGCTCTCGATCCTCGCCGGCACGCTCGCGAAACTCGACCGCCAGGCCCCGGAGTACGGTACCGGCCGCTACAACGACTTCAACACGTTCTATTACCAGGCCGCATCGGGAACCTCCGGTGGTTCCTCCGGTTCGCCCGTCCTCGACATACGCGGCCGCGTGCTCGCGCTGAACGCGGGCGGATCGACCGGCGCAGCGTCGAGCTTCTACCTGCCGCTGACGCGCGTGGTGCGCGCGCTCAAGCAGGTCCGTGCCGGGCTGCCGGTGGCGCGCGGCACGCTGCAGACCATCTTCCGCTACACGCCCTACGACGAGCTTCGCCGCCTCGGCCTCCCGCCCGCGGTCGAGCAGGAGGCACGCGCGGCGTCGCCCTTGCGCACCGGCATGCTCGTCGTCACCGAAGTGCAGCCGGGCGCGGGCGCCTACGGCCAGCTCGCGGTCGGCGACGTGCTGGTCGCGCTCGACGGCAAGGCGATTTCGGACTTCGACGCGGTGGACGCACTGCTCGACGACCGCGTCGGCAAGACGGTCGAGCTGGCGGTCGTGCGAGGCGGCGGCACGCGCAAGGTCACGCTGACGGTACAGGACCTGAACGAGATCACGCCGGACGACTACCTCGAGATCGGCGACGGCGTGCTGCACACGCTGTCCTGGCAGATGGCGCGGCACATGAACATGCCGATCGAAGGCGTTTACGTCGCGAACCCCGGCTACATGCTCGGCGTCGCGGGCATTCCCCGCGGAGCCGTCCTGACCGAACTGGACGGCAAGCCGCTCGCCAGCCTCGACGATGCGCTCGCGATCTTTGCGACGCTCGGCCACGGCCAGCGCGCGACCGTGCGCTACTTCACGATGGAGGACACGCGTACGCGCCAGTTCACCTCGATCCGTATCGACCGTGCCTGGTTTCCGGCACGGCATTGCGTGCGCGACGACACGGCGGGCCTGTGGCCCTGCACGCCGATCCTCGCGGGACCGGATGCGCCGCCGCCGCAGCCGGGTTCGACGGCCTTCACCCGCACCGGCGACAAGCTGGTGGACGAGTATTCCCCGTCGCTGGTGCTGGTCGAGTTCAACATGCCGTACGCGATTTCCGGCGTCACCGAGCGCAACTACCACGGCACCGGCGTGGTGCTCGACCCGGTGCGCGGCCTGGTCGCGGTGGACCGCAACACGGTGCCGGTGTCGCTCGGCGACGTGCGCCTGACCTTCGCCGGCACCATCCAGGTGGACGGCACCGTCGAGTACGTGCACCCGCTGCACAACCTAGCCGTGGTCCGCTACGACCCGAGGCAGCTCGGCGACACGCCGGTCAAGGCCGTCAAGTTCGCGACGCGCATGCCGGTGACGGGGGAGTCCGTGCACGTCATCGGCCTGCAGGGCGACAACCGTGTGGCATCGCAGCAGGCGACCGTGGCCTCGATCGGTCCGGTCGGATTTCCGTTGTCGCGCACGCTGCAGTTCCGCGACGCCAACCTCGAGATCCTGCGGCTGGTGAACGGCCCGGCGGATTTCGACGGCGTCATCGTCGACAAGCGCGGCGACATCGCCGCGTTCTGGTCGAGTTTCGCGTATGAGGACGGGCGCGAGCTGGTGCAGCAGAACATGGGCGTGCCGGCCTCGCTGGTGCAGGAGATGCTCGAGTTCGCACGCGGAGAGCGCACGCTGTACTCGGCGGAGATCGAGTTCGGCCTGCTCTCGCTCGCGGAGGCGCGCCAGCTCGGGCTGGAAGAGGCGTGGATCGAGCGCGTGACGGAGCACAACCCGAAGCGCCGCACGGTGCTGACGGTCGACCGGCTGGTGGCCGGTTCGCCGGCCGCCGCGCTGCTGGAGCCGGGCGACCTCCTGCTCGCGGTGGATGGGAAGGTCGTCAACAGCTTCGCGGACGTGAACGCCGTCGTGCGTGCGTCGGAAGTCGGCCTGACGATCTGGCGCGCGGGCAAGGAAATGACGCTGCCGCTCAAGACGGTGGTGTTGTCCGGGCGCGACGTGGATCGCGTCCTGGTTTGGGCGGGCGCGACACTGCAGCCGCCGCACCGGCCGATGGCCGCGCAGCGCGGCATCGAGCCGCAGGGCGTGTTCATCGCCTTCTTCATGTACGGTTCGCCGGCCTCGCGCTACAAACTCTGGGCCGGGCGCCGCATCACCGAGATTGACGGCATCCCCGTGCCCGACCTCGATGCCTTCATCCGTGCCGTGTCCGGCCGGCCGGACGGTGCTTCGCTGCGCCTCAAGACCGTAAGCTGGAACGACTCGGTCGAGATCATCACGCTGCGCCTCGACCAGCACTACTGGCCGGCCTACGAGCTGCGTCGCTCCGAAACCGGGTGGAAGCGAATCCCGCTCGAGTGAGCGCCCGCTGCCGGGCGGCCGCTATCATGGGCGGATGCTCCCGGATGCCACCGAGATCGAGCAAGCGGTCGCCCTGCTGAACGCCGGCGAGCTGGTCGCGTTCCCGACTGAAACCGTCTACGGCCTCGGCGCCGACGCATCGAATGCCGCGGCGGTCGCGCGCATCTTTGCCGCCAAGGGCCGCCCGAAGTCCCACCCGCTCATCGTGCACTTCAGCGGTTTCGCCGCCGCGCGCGGCTGGGCCGCCGAGGTGCCGGAGGCGGCATCACGCCTCGCCGAGGCGTTCTGGCCCGGGCCCCTGACGCTGGTCCTGCCGAAAGCGGTGCACGTGCCCGCTGCAGTGACGGGCGGGCAGGAAAGCGTCGCGCTGCGCGCCCCCGCGCATCCCGTCGCACGGGCGTTGCTCGCTGCTTTCGGCCGCGGCATCGCGGCGCCCTCGGCGAACCGCTATGGCCGCATCAGCCCGACGCGTGCGCGCGACGTGCGCGAAGAGCTCGGCGGGCGCGTCGCGATGGTGCTGGACGGGGGAGATTGCGAGGTCGGGCTCGAATCGACGATCGTCGCCTGCCTGGGCGGGCGCGTGATATCTTCTAATCAAGGAACACCATGGATACCCCCATCGGCCTCACCGGACAACTGCTGATCGGCTCCACTGCCGCCAAGGGTGGCGCGCCCACGGTGAAGGGGATCGACCCCTCGACCGGGCCAGGAGCTCGAGCCCGACTACGGCAGCGCCAGCGCGGCGGACCTCGAGCGCGCCTGCGCGCTCGCCGCGGCGGCGTTCGACACCTACCGCGCGACCTCGCTCGAGGCGCGCGCGAAGTTCCTCGAGAAGATCGCCGACAACATCCTCGGCGATCGGCGATGCGCTGATCGTGCGCGCGATGCAGGAAAGCGGCCTGCCGCGCGGGCGCCTCGAAGGCGAGCGCGGCCGCACGATGAACCAGCTCAAGCTCTTCGCCGCAGTCGTGCGCGAGGGCAGCTGGCTGGAAGCACGCATCGATCCCGCGATGCCCGATCGCAAGCCCCTGCCGCGCTCGGACCTGCGCATGCGCAACGTCCCGGTCGGCCCGGTCGCGGTGTTCGGCGCGAGCAACTTCCCGCTCGCCTTCTCGGTCGCGGGCGGCGACACCGCTTCGGCGCTCGCGGCGGGCTGCCCGGTCATCGTGAAGGCGCACCACGCGCATCCCGGCACCTCGGAGCTGGTGGGCCGCGCGGTCCAAGCCGCGGTGAAGGAATGCGGCCTGCCCGAAGGCGTGTTCTCGCTGCTCTTCGGCCCGGGCAGCTCGATCGGCGCCGGGCTCGTGGCCGATCCGCGCATCAAGGCGGTGGGCTTCACCGGCTCGCGCGGCGGCGGCACGGCGCTGATGCGCATCGCCAACAATCGCGCCGGAGCCGATTCCCGTCTACGCGGAGATGAGCAGCATCAACCCGGTGCTGGTCCTGCCCGCACGCGCTCGCCAATCGCGGCGAGGCGATCGCCAAGGCGTTCATCGCTTCGCTCACGCTGGGCGCCGGGCCAGTTCTGCACCAACCCCGGCCTGCTGCTGGGCGCCGAGGGCGCGGCGCTCGACGGCTTCGTCGGCAAGGTGGCCGAGAACCTCGGCAGCGTCGCCGGCGCAGACGATGCTCACGCCCGGCATCCACGACGCCTATCGCGGCGGCGTCGAGAAGCTCGCGGCGAACGCGAAGCGTGAAGACGGTGGCGCGCGGCCAGGCGCCTTCCGGCCCCAACGCGGGCCAGGCGGCCTTCTTCTCGACCGATGCGAAGAGCTTCGTCGCCGACCACGCGATGCGCGACGAGGTGTTCGGCGCCTCGTCGATCCTGGTGCGCTGTCCCGACGTGGACGCGATGCGCGAGATCCTCGAGTCGCTCGAGGGCCAGCTCACGATCACGCTGCAGATGGACGAGGCGGACCTGCCGTACGCGCAGAAGCTGCTGCCGGTGCTCGAGCGCAAGGCCGGACGCCTGCTCGTGAACGGATTCCCGACCGGCGTCGAGGTGTGCCACGCGATGGTGCACGGCGGCCCGTTCCCGTCGACGGCCGATGGCCGCTCGACCTCGGTGGGCAGCTACGCGATCTACCGCTTCCTGCGCCCGGTCTGCTACCAGGACTTCCCCGCGGCGTTGCTTGCCGGAGGCGCTGCGCGACGGCAACCCGGCCGGATTCCGCGTCGCATCGACGGACTGCAGGCCTACGCACGGCGAATCCTGAATTCTGTCCGGACGGGCGCCGTGCGCGGGCACGGCACGCGTATTACACTGATTCCCAATAAAACGAGGAACCGCCACATGCCCGCGCCCGGAGACGACAAGAAAGCCCGCCAAATCGCAAGGCCGAAGAAGCCCCAGACCGCCGCCGAGCTGCTGGTCCGCTGCCTCGAGAACGAGGGCGTCAAGTACATCTTCGGCATTCCCGGCGAAGAGAACATCGACGTGATGGACGCGCTGCTGTCCTGCGCCGATCAAGTTCGTCACCTGCCACCACGAGCAGGGCGCGGCCTTCATGGCCGACGTCTACGGGCGGCTCACCGGCGAGCCGGGCGTCTGCATGTCGACGCTGGGTCCCGGGCGCCACGAACCTCATCACCGGGCGTCGCCGACGCCAACATGGACCGCGCGCCGATCGTGGCGATCGCGGGGCAGGGCGCGACGACGCGCCTGCACAAGGAAAGCCACCAGATCCTCGATCTGGTGAACCTTTTCCGGCCGATCACCAAGTACAGCGCGCAGGTCCTGGACCCGGGCATCACCCCCGAGATCGTGCGCAAGGCCTTCAAGGTCGCGCAGACCGAGAAGCCGGGCGGCGCGTTCATCGACTTCCCCGAGAACATCGCCGAAATGCCGTGCGACAAGAAGCCCATTCCGGTGCAGACCGCCTATACGCCCGTCGCCGCCCGACGGCCAAGGTCGAGTACGCCGCCAAGCTCATCAACGCAGGCGAAGAACCCGATCATCCTCGCCGGCAACGGCGTGATCCGCCAGGACGCGGCCGACTGCGCTGGTGAACTTCGCCGCAAGTGCTGCAGCATCCCGGTGGCCAACACCTTCATGGCCAAGGGCGTGATGCCGTTCACGAACGAGCTGTGCATCGGCACCATCGGCCTGAAGGCGCGCGACCTGCCGTGGTTCGCCTTCGAGAAGGCCGACGTGGTGATCTGCGTCGGCTACGACATGGTCGAGTACCACCCCGACATGTGGAACCCGGACAACGACAAGACCATCATCCACATCGACGCGCTGCCCGCCGAGGTCGACGCCAACTACATCGTGAAGGTGGGCGTGCTGGGCGACATCGGCTCTCGCTGCGCGAGATCGCGGTGAAGCGCCAAGCCGCGCGCCGCCATGGGCTTCCGCGACGTGCGCAAGAAGATCGCCGACGACCGCGCCGAGTACTCGAAGGACAAGGGCTTCCCGGTCAAGCCCCAGAAGATCGTCTGGGACGTGCGCGAGTGCCTCGGCCCCGAGGACATCGCGATCTCGGACGTCGGCGCCCACAAGATGTGGATGAGCCGCATGTACCGGGCGGAGCGGCCCAATACCTGCATCATCTCCAACGGCTTCGCGTCCATGGGGATCGCGGTGCCGGGCGCCATCGCCGCCAAGCTGGCGTACCCGAAGAAGAAGGTGATCGCGGTCACGGGCGACGCGGGCTTCATGATGAATTCCCAGGAGATCGAGACGGCGATGCGGATGAAGACGCCGTTCGTGATCCTCATCTGGAACGACTCGGAGTACGGCCTCATCACCTGGCACCAGCTGCGCCACTTCGGGCGCCCGAGCCACATCGAGTTCAAGAACCCGGACTTCGTGAAGTACGCCGAGAGCTTCGGCGCCAAGGGCTACCGCATCAAGAAGACCGAGGACCTCGTGCCCACGATCAAGAAGGCCTTCGCGGACAACACCGTCGTGATCATCGACTGCCCGGTGGACTACCGCGAGAACATGAAGCTCACCGCGCGCCTGAAGGCGCTCGCCGCGCCCGGCATCCCGTCCCGGAGAAGATCATTTGAAAGTCCGCGCCGCAGTCCTCAACGCCATGGGCGCCAAGGCGCCCTACGCCAAGTCGAAGCCGCTCACGATCGAGGAAGTGGAGCTGCGCGATCCCGGGCCCCGGCGAAGTGCTGGTGCGCATGGGCGCCGCGGGGCTGTGCCACTCGGACCTCTCGGTCATCAACGGCGATCGCCCGCGTCCCACGCCGATGGCCCTCGGCCACGAAGCGGCCGGCGTGGTCGAAGCGCTCGGGCCCGGCGTCGACGACCTCAAGAAGGGCGACCACGTGGTGCTCGTGTTCGTGCCGAGCTGCGGCCATTGCAACCCGTGCGCCGAAGGGCGGCCCGCGCTGTGCGAGCCGGGTGCCGCGTCGAATACCGCCGGCACGCTGCTCTCGGGCGAGCGCCGCATCTTCAAGCGACGGCAAGCCCATCCACCACCACATGGGCTGCTCGGCCTTCGCCGAGGCCGCCGTGGTCTCGCGCCGCTCGCTGGTGAAGATCGTTCCCGACCTCGCCGCTCGACGAAGCCGCACTCTTCGGGTGCGCCGTGCTCACCGGCGTTGGTGCAGTCGTCAACACCGCGCAGGTTCGCGCCGGCCAATCGGTCGCGGTCGTGGGCCTCGGGCGGCGTGGGTCTCGCCTCGGTCCTCGGAGCGGTCGCAGCCGGCGCGCGCGCACATCGTCGCGATCGATCTTTCCGACGACAAGCTCGCGCTCGCCAAGGCGCTCGGCGCGACCCACACCTTCAACGCCGCCGATCCCGACATCGTGGACAAGGTGAAGGAGGCGACCCAGGGCGGCGTGGACTTCGCGATCGAGATGGCGGGCTCGACGCGCGCCTTCGAAACCGCGTACCGCATCACGCGCCGCGGCGGCACCACCGTCACCGCGGGCCTGCCGCCGCCGACCGCGACGTGGGCCATGCCGTCGACCAACCTCGTGGCCGAGGAGCGCACCATCAAGGGCAGCTACATCGGCACCTGCGTGCCTTCGCGCGACCTGCCGCGCTACATCGAGCTCTACCGCGCGGGCAGGCTGCCGGTGAACAAGCTGATGAGCGGGCAAGCATGAAGCTCGAGCGAGATCAACGAGGGCTTCGACCTGCTGCACGAAGGCAAGGCCGTGCGGCAGGTCGATCACGTTCTAGGCGCGGAGCCGATGAAAGACCTTCGAGCAGGGCGACGACTGGCTGAAGTTCTGGAGCGAAAACCAGAAGAGCCTCTTCCAGGCCTGGGTCGAAGGCAAGCCGCCGCCGTTCGCCTTCCGCGGCGAGGCGCCGCCGAGCGGCGACCCGATCAAGGCGGCCGCGCAGATCTCGGACCTGATGAAGGCCTCGATGGAGCAGTGGGCCGAGCTCGCCCAGAAGTCGTGGCCCAAGGCGCGGGCGATTCGATGCCGAGGCGATGAAGAAGCTCTTCGATCCGGCCGAGTGGAAGCGCGCCGGCTCGCACTTCGACCTGGGGCTCGAGAAGCTCACCGAGGGCCCGACCTACGCGACGCTCTGGGACCTCGACCGCAAGATGCTCGAACGTCCAGAAGCTGTGGGTGGAGCGCTCGCGCGACGTCGAGCGCTACTGGGAGATCACGCAGCGCGCGTGGAACAAGGCGCTCGAGCGCTTCATGAAGGCGGTGAACGATCCGCAAGGGCGAACCGATCACGAGCGGCCGCGCAGATGCTCGACCTGTGGCTCGCCACCGCCAACAAGTCGCTGCTCGAGATGCACCGCTCGGCGGAATTCCTCGAGATCACCGAGCATGATCTACGAGCACATCCGCTACGCGGGCGAGCACATCCCGATGGCCACCCTCCCCGGCATGGCCGAGCGGACCGTGACGGTCAATGCGATGTCAAAGACATACTCGGTCACGGGCTGGCGCATCGGGTGGGTCATCGCCAGCTCCGAGCTGTCGGCCGGCATCCGAAAGGTCCACGACTTCCTGACGGTGGGCGCGGCAGCCCCGCTCCAGGCGGCCGGGACGGTGGCACTCGGCCTGCCCGACGACTACTACCACGGCCTGGCGGACGCATACCGTGAGCGACGCGACCTGCTGGTCGGGGCGCTGGACGGCGCGGGCTTCCGGACCTGGGTCCCCGACGGCGCGTACTACGTCATGACCGACATCGCGGGCCTCACCGACGAGGATGACGTCGCCTTCGCGCGACGGATCATCGCCGAGCCGGGCATCGCCGCGGTGCCCGGATCCTCGTTCTACTCGCGCGCTGCGCTGGGCCGCACGAAGCTGCGATTCGCGTTCCCCAAGAGGCGCTCGACGCTCGAGGCGGCGGCGGAACGCCTGCAGAAGCTGGCCGGCGCCGGCTGACGGACGGCCGCGCTGCCGCGACGTCGCGGTGCCGACGGGTGCCGCGGTGCGCGCCGGAGTGGCGGAGCTCGGGCCGCGGTGCCGCGACTCGGCCGTGGGCAGGGCGCGGAGGAGAGCTCCACGCGAGTTCCCCATACGTCCGCCCACGTGACGTTATCCAGAGGTTGTCGGCTGATCGGCCCCGCGGATGGCGTCCAGGCGCCCACGGGGATACCCGAGGTTGACGAAAGCGGCTAACTCATGGCGATCTACATGTCGACGGGCGGTCGGAGACGGCGAGCAGCTCGTATAACGTCCGCCCACGCGACATATGGGGGAGAACGTGGCGCGCTGGAGCCGGCGCCTGGTGGTCTCCTGATCATGGCGGCTGGAACGTGGCCGCGGGTGCGTGCGGCTGCCATCGGCGGCCCCGCCCGCATGCACGCCGGGTGGAAACGGCAGTGCACAAGGGTGGTGACACGGAGCACCGCGGGCGGCTATCCTTCGCGAAACCGGCCGCCCCAGCGCCGGGCCCACATGGGCTGACAACAAAAGACTACCGTTCGAGCGCGAGCCGTCGCGGAGGATCCCCCAGGATCGACGGCTCGGGTCGCCTCACACTGGCCGCGGCTTCAGGTCGCACCGCGGTCGGCCGTGCGCACCGTGTCCCCATCCTGCTCGACGGCACAACCCACCGTCACCGTGCCCCAGCACGGCGTTCCGGCAGAGGGGAGGCAAGCTATTGGCGGGTCGAGTCCGTGGCGCCCAGAGGGCGCCCATCCCGACGAATGACACGTCGACCGATCTGTCCTTCGCCTCGACCCACCCGTCGCTCGTCTCGACCCACCCTCCCTTCGCCTCGACCCACCCGTGGCTCGACTCGACCCACCCTCCCTTCGCCTCGACCCACCCGTCGCTCGCCTCGACCCGCCCAGGCGAGCCCCTCCCCCGCCAGGCGCTGACACAGAGCCCGCGCGTCGCCCATCGTCTCGCGGCGCGACCCCTGCTCACCGCCGTCCTCATCGCGCTCGTCGCCATCAGCGCCCACGCCATCAGCGCATCACCACCAGCCCGCGCGTCCAACGCGGACGGCATGAAGGCCGTGATCGTCGTCGGGCCGGGCGGCTGGCGGACCCGCAACTACCTCGGCGCGGCGCGCATCTTCGCGCACCAGGCACGCGCCGTCGGCATGGACGTCCGCACCATCTACTCCCCGCACGCCACCTGGGCGCGCGTCCGCCCCGCGCTCCAGCATGCGAACCTCATCGTCTACTACGGCCACGGCAACGGCTGGCCGAGCCCGTACGGGCCGTTCCAGGAGCGCACCAAGGACGGCCTCGGGCTCAACCCGAGCGACGGGAGCGGCCTTGATGCCCCGGTCGCCTATCACGGCGCGGACTTCATCCGGAAGGACGTCCAGTTCGCACCGCACGCGATCGTGGTGCTCCTGCACCTGTGCTACGCGTCAGGCAACGCCGAGGCGGAGGATCGGCCCATGTGGGCCTCCGACGCATCGGATCGCAACCTGGCGGTGGAGCGCGTCGACAACTACGCGCAGGGCTTCCTGCGAGCCGGCGCCGGCGTGGTGTTCACATTCAACTGGGACCAGGTCTACAACCTCGCCAAGGAGTTCGCGACCACCCGGAAGACGATGGACCAGATCTTCATGACCCGGTCCTCGCGCCGCTACGGTCCCCAGGCGTTCATCGGCAAGTACGACTACTACCGCGACGCGAAGCGGAGCCCCGGCGCCCGCATCCATCTGGATCCCGACAATACCTGGGGCCACCGGCGCGCCATCACCGGTGACCTCGGCCTGACCGCGGAGGAGTGGCGCGGGCAGGCGCCACCGCCGGACGAGCAGGCGCCGTCGATCTCAGACGTCACATCCGAGGCAGGCGGGGTGAAGGTGCCGGCCGGCGCCGCCGATCCATCTTCCTTCAGCCCCAACGGGGACGGTGTCGCGGACGTGCTGGACATCGACCGCCGGCTCAGCGAGCCGTCATATGTCCACGTGGATGTGCGGGACGATACGGACACCCTGGTCCGCAGCTTCGAGCACTGGTCCTGGAACGGATCGGGCACGACCCGATGGGACGGCACGGCCGACGATGGAAGCACCGTGCCCGACGGCCTGTATCACCTCACCCTGACGCCACGCGACCAGGCGGACAACGTGGGACCGCCGGTTACGCTCGATGCCCGTGTCCTCACGACACTGGCCTCACCCGCGATCTCCCGGAAGGCGATCAACGTGCGCGACGGCGACGACCTCGCAGCCAGCGAGACCTTCTCGGTCAAGCTCGCTCACGATGCCAACGTCTCGTGGAAGGTCACCGACCGCGCCGGCAACCTCGTGCGGACGCACCTGGACTCGGAGCCGACCAGCGCCGGACCGCTGTCATGGGACTGGGACGGCACCGATCAGGACGGGCATGCCGTGAACGACGGCTGGTACCTGGGTGTCGTATCAGCGGCGACCGACGGGGGCACGGTGACCTACACCCGGCGGCTCTGGGTGGGCCCGTACCGGGTGACGTTGAGCGACGGGACGCCGAGGCGCGGCGAGCGGGTGGGCATCTCGGTCTTCGCCACCGAGCGGCAGGCCGGCGCGCCCAAGGTCCAGATCGTGCAGCCCGGGCTCTCCGCCCGCACGCTGACGACGAAACACGTACGAGGGAGCCACTGGCACGTGACGTTGCGGCTCAGCCACGCGGGCAAGGCGGGGCAGCTGAAGATCAGCGTGCTCGGCACAGACACCGGAGGCCAGGCCGAGACCTACACCCACGCCCTGCACATCGACTGACGTTCACGGGCTGCCGCCGGTGCTTCGGCGGCAGCCGTAGCGGATGAGTGGCACCTTCACGGATGCGTGGTACCGCTCAGCGATACGCGATCAGACTCCCCATCCAGCTGTCGGAACGCGCGCTCCACTGCGCTGCGCGCCGCCTCGGCCGGGAACGGCACCGTGTTGGTGACATCGTCGACCGTCCCGCCCGACGCGTGGGCTGCCCGGGCCTCCGCAACCAGGACCGCGATGTCGGCAGCCTGTGCCGCCATGAACGCACGGTCGACCACATCGCCGTGGCCGGGCACGATGGGAGCTTCGTGGCCCGCGGTGCCCGAGGGCAGCGCATCCAGGACCGACGCGAGCGTCGGCGGCCAGTCGAGCGGATAGCCGTCGCCGAACCAGGGGGCGGCGCCCTCTTCGATGATGTCCCCGGCGAAGACGACGCCGGCGTCGGGCACGGTCACGACCAGGTCGTGGTCGGTGTGTGCCCGCCCGTGGTACGCCAGCTCGATGCGCCGGCCGCCCAGCTCGAGCGTCGTCCGCTCCTCGAACAGGTGGTCCGGCGGAACGATGCGCAGGTCCCTCAGCTCATCGGCAAGCTCCGGCACGCCCTCCATGAGCGCGGCGCGCTGCCGCTCCCCGGTCTCCTCGATGAAACGGATCGCCCCGCGCTGCGCCCAGATCGGGACGCCGGCGAAGCAGGCGTTGCCGAAGCAGTGGTCGGAGTGGCCGTGCGTGTTCACCACGATGTCGATGGGAACGCTGGTCAGCGGGCGGATCTCGTCCCTGATCTCCTGCGCCTGGCCCATGGTCGAACGCGTGTCGATGACGAGGCCGGCGCCGTCGCCCAGGATCAGCCCGATGTCCTGGTCCGCGAACGAATACCGGCGAACGTAGACGCGGTCGCCCACCTCGCGCCAGGGCCCATGCCAGCGATCCGAAGTCACGGTGCCGAGTCTAAGGGTGTCGGCTGCCCGATACTCGCGCCATGGAGCCGGGATCCGGGGGCCGCATCACCTACCTCGGGCACTCGACCGTCCTGATCGAGCTGGACGGCCGGCGGATCCTGACCGACCCCATCCTCCGGAGCAGGGCCGGACCCCTCCGCCGAGAGGCCCCACCGGTCGAGTCGGGTCACTGGCAGGACCTTGATGCAGTGCTCATCTCGCACTCGCACTGGGATCACCTGGACATCGGCTCGCTCCGGATGCTGCCCCCCGACGTACCGCTCCTTGTGCCCGACGGGATGCGCGGTCGGCTCGCGGCGCGAGGGTTCGGCCAGATCCATGAGCTGGTGCCGGGTCGTGCGGTGGACATCGGGTCCGTGCACGTGGAGGCGACGCACGCCGAGCACCGTGGCTTCGGTCCGCCCATCGGGGCAACGGAACGCTCCATCGGCTTCCTCCTCGAGGGGAGCCACCGCATCTACTTCGCCGGGGATACGGCCAGGTTCGATGGCATGGCCGACCTCGCGCGCGGGCTGGACGTGGCGCTCCTCCCGGTCTGGGGCTGGGGCCCGCGGGTACCGTCGAGCGACCACCTGGACCCGAACGGCGCGGCCAACGTGCTGACGCTCCTGCGACCACGCATGGCCATCCCTATCCACTGGGGGACGCTCCATCCCATCGGTCTTCGCCGCATGCGGCCAAGCACGCGGGTCGACCCACCCCACGAGTTCGCGCGGCTCGCGGCGGAGGTGGCGCCAGAGGTGGAGGTCAGGGTCCTGCCGGTCGGAGGCTCGCTGTCGTTCGAGGAGCCCGAAGGCTGAGTCGCCCCGGGGAGCCCGACCACCAGAGGGATCGTGGAGCATCAGCTTGAGCTCTTCGATACCGGGTGCACGGATAGCCCAGCGTGAAGCCGCCGGCGAAGGCCCCCGATCGGGCGTGTTTGGCAGAGCCTGAGGCCCCGACAGGGGCGGTCCACCCATGCACCCAGTGTGCGATCGGATAAGGGGACATCCGCCCACGCTTGACCCGTCCACAGGCCCACCGGTACCCATGCAGGCGGTATCACGAGTCCTTCGTGCCTGTCAGCCGCCTTGCGCGAACCCTCGCAGGAAGGTCGCCACGTGGTCGAGCGCGTCGTCCAGGACAGAGCTCAGGCCGTGTCCCACCCCTGGATACGTCACCAGCTGGGCCGCAGGAAGACGCTCTGCGATGGCGCGGCGCAGCAGGTCGATCTTCGCGAACGGGTCGGCCTCGCCCGAGAGGAACAGCGCCGGGCACGTGAACGCGCGGCCAGTGCTCCGAACGCGGCTCCCACTCGGGATGTCCCGGGCGATGGCAGCGGATAGCTGAACAGCACGAGCCCGCCGAACGGGACCGAGCCCTCGGCCACCAGGAGGCTGGCCACACGACCTCCATAGGACTGCCCGCCGATGACCACATCGGGGCCGCTCCCCGACGCCGCGAGGTAGGCCGGGACGGCCTCCTCCGCCTTGCGCTTGGGGATGTCGATCGTGGCCGCCTCGAAGCCGCGGGCGACCAGACCATCGGCGTAGGGACGCATCGTGGCGGCCGTGCCCGACGCGCCAGGTGCGATGACGATACGCATTCCGGGAGGCTACCGCATGCAGCGGCGTTGACGTGCCTCGCGCCTGCTCGGGTGTACTCCGCCAGCCGAAGGTCAGGCTTGACCCGTGCGGTGCGCCGGGGCACCGTCCGAGCGTGGCACGACGGCATCATCTGCACGCGCTGGTGGCTGCGCTCGCCCTCGGCGGGCTGCTCGCCTTCGTTGGCTTCAGCTCGGTGCGGTCAGCGGAGCCCGATCGCTGGGCCCCCACCCCGACCGAGACCTGGCAGTACCAGCTGGACGGCGCGATCGACACGAGCGTGGACGTCGACGTCTTCGACATCGACGCCTTTTCGACCAAGGCGTCGGTGGTGTCCGCGCTCCATGGCCTTGGCCGTCACGCCGTCTGCTACATCGACGCGGGTTCATGGGAGTCCTACCGACCCGACGCGGATCGATATCCGGCCAGCGTCCTGGGCAAAGTGGTGGACGGCTGGCCCCAGGAGCGCTGGCTCGACATCCGGAAGCTCGCCGTCCTCAAGCCGATCCTGCGCGACCGGCTCGATCGATGCGCCGGCAAGGGATTCGACGGCGTGGAGTACGACTGGGTCGACGGCTACCAGCAGGACACGGGCTTCGCGATCAGCCGGGCCGACCAGCTCCGCTTCGACCGATGGCTGGCCGATGCCGCCCATGCACGGGGCCTGGCGGTCGGGCTGAAGAACGCACTCGGCCTGGTCAAGACCCTCGTGGGCATCTACGACTTCGCCGTCAACGAGCAGTGCTTCCAGTACGGCGAGTGCTATCGGTACAAGCCGTTCCTGGATGCCGGGAGGCTCGTGGTCAACGTGGAGTACGAGATCCCGCTCTCGTCGTTCTGCGATCGCGCCGCCTCACTCGGCATCCAGGCCATGCGGAAGCATCTGTCGCTCGACGCCTGGCGGAGGGCCTGCCCGGGCTAGGTCCCGGGCCGTCGGAGGACGCCCCGGGGTCCCGGGGTCCCGGGGTCCACGCGGGCTCTGTCGATCGGGTTCCGCGGGCCGATTCCGGGGCCGGGGTCCCGGGGAGCACCGCCCGGGCCGTGACGACTCGGCTCGGACGGCCCGTTTGCACCCCGAGTCCGCTGATGGCCGACAACGACCTCCGCGGAGCCACAACGAGGTCTATCAGGCGCCGTATTTGCACCCGGTGTCTGCTAGCGGCTAACCAGAGGCCGTCTGCGGGTGCCGGTACATCCCCAAAGAGGGCCGCGGGAGCTCCGAGTGGCCATCATGAGACCCCCGGTGCAAACGCCGGGCCACTGACGAGGCGGCGCAGGCGCCCTGAAAACGCTTCAGGATCGCGGCGGCAGCGCGGCCGGCTGACGTTTCCGCCGGCCGGGCGACGCCCTGTACAGGCGGCCAGGCGCTCCGCGCCTCGGATCCCGTCTGCCCAGATCGACCGCGGATGGACTAGGTCGTCTTGCTGGGGGTCTGGCCCTTGCCCTCCTTCGGCTTCGCCTTCTTGGGTGGTCGCTTCGGAGTCTTGTCGCCCATGGTCATCACCTCATCGCCACGAGTGGTCACCCGAATCCTAGCGCGCCGGGGCGACCGCTACGGCGGCGCTTCGCTCGGCCACGCCTGCGTGCCGCTGGTTCAGTGCATATAGGCGAAGGTGAAACGCGAATCGACGGCCAGACCGTGCGCGTCCCAGCAGGAGACGCCGATCACCTGCGGCAGACCGCTGGTGCGGATGCTGGCCAGGTTGCAGCGTGCCTTGCCGGTCCCGTACGCGGTGACCTGAGCGGCTCCCCCGTTCGGCTCGCCGGGCAGCGTCACCTGATAGTGGCCGACGCCGGTCCGATTCACGATCGGCGCCATGTGAGTGCTCGAGAAGCGGCGATTCGCCGGTGGGTGGTAGCCCAGTGGCGGGTGCAGACGATCGGAGAAGACGTACGCGGCTGGTTCCCCGGCAGTGCCCTGCAGGCCCGTCCCCTGGATGAACGTGAGCATGTAGTGGGCCGACACGAGAGCCCCATCGAAGCCGCGGCAGGAGACGTGGACGCGCAGGTTCGCACCGCCCACGCCCGCGGCGCCCCAGCTGGCCACGTGGCATGTCGTGCCGAGATCCGAGGCCGTGACCTGGACGGAGCCGCCAGTCGTGCCGAGGTTCGGGAACACGATGGTCGAAGCGCCGGTGCCGTCGTTGGTGGCATGGACGGTGCCGCCCGCGGAGTCGTACTGGTTGTTGGGCGTGTAGGACGGGCTCACGACGTCGCTCGCGAACGCATGACCTACCTTGCCGGTCCCATCCGAGGACTGGAGCATGTTCACAGCGAAGGCCGTATCGGCAGCGACGCCATGCCGCGTGAAGCACCTGACGAACAGCGACTCGTCCGAGACCCCGTTGCCAAGGTCATACGCATCACAGAAGTGGGTCGTCGGACCGAGGGCCGTGACCTGCTGCACCGCCCCGGGCACGGAGAGGCTCGGGAAGGTGATCCGGTAGCTCCCGACCCCCAGACGATCGATGAAGGCGTCGGATGGACCGATGGATCGCTGGTCCTTGGGACCCGGCGTGTAATGCGACCTCGACGGGTGGCGTGCCACGACGTAGCCCCAGTGCACCGAGATCGCCGCGGGGGCTGGGACCGTGCCGTGCGGCATGTCCGCGGCGATGGTTCGCGGGCCTGCCCCCGCGACCGGGACGCTCGTCCCCATGAGGAGCCCGCCGATGACCAATGCGCTCAGCCATGCCTTTGGTCGATTGGAACGCATCTCGCCCTCGCTAGGTCCTTCGCTGGTACGGCCCCTCGACTATGGCCCTGGCCGGGACCTGCGTCAACGGCGCTGGTCGGGCGGCAATGTCACCCGGTAGCACCCGGGGGCGACGCGACCGGAAGTCGGGTGGCGAGTGTCGTGCCACGCTAGCTGGCACGAGGCGGGCTGAAGGTACGGCCATGGACGCACGAGCCCGCCTGGTCCCGCTCCCGATCCCGCCCCTCGCGGCGGGGCATCGGTCACGGTGAGCCGCGACCGCATCGTCATCGAGCACCTGCACGCTCGCGGACCCGGCGCTTGCCGCCTTCGTGGCCGAGCGCGCGGAGGAAGAGCGCCCGACGCTCGTCGAGCGCGCGCTGCGCATCGGCCTCACCGCGCTCCAGGACGCCGGGCGTGTCGCTGGACGTGGACGTCGTCCGCCGCGAGTTCGAGACCATGCTCCAGCCAGACGGAGGCCGCCAACGAGCGCGCCGCGACCGCCCTCGATGCCGTGCTGCGCCAGAACTTCGCCGACGGGGACGGCCGGCTGCCGCGCACGCTGGAGCGGTTCCTGGGCGACCGCGGTCAGCTGCGCGCCTTCGTGGGCGAGCTGTTCGACGAGACCAAGCGCGACTCGGCCATCGGACGCATGCGGCAGCTCCTCGGCACCTACTTCGACGGGGACGCCATCGCGCCTCGCCCAGCTGCTCGATCCCGACGCGCCTGGGCTCGCCGCTCCACCAGTTCCGGGTGGAGGTGAGCGACGGGCTTCGCCAGGCTCAACGACCGACTGACCGCCATCGAGGCGGCCGCGGCGGCCCGCGGCGCCGAGCGGGCGCGCTCAGCGGCCAAGGGCGCCGACTTCGAGACCTCGTGGGCGACCTGCTGGGCGACGGTCATCCGCGGCATCGGGCGACATCCTCGACCGCACCGGTGACGAGGCGGGCGACGTCATCCGCTCCAGGAAGGGCGACTTCCTGCTGACCGTGGACCCGCGTCGGCACGCGCGGCGCGGACCTGCGCGTCGTGGTGGAGTGCAAGGACCGCGCCATCTCCGGCAAGCGCCATGCGCGACGAGCTGGCGGAGGCCAAGCGCAATCGGAGCGCGGCGGTGGGCCTGGTCATCTTCACGCCGCAGCACGCCCCGCGGGCATCGCGCCCGTTCGACGTGCGGCCGGCGACGTGTATTGCGTCGTCGACCCGGAAGCGCCGGACCCAGCCGTCCTCGAGGCCGCCGTCCGACTGGCGCGGCTGCTGCGCGCTCGCGACCCTGCGCGAGACACGAGACGGAGGTGGACGCGGTCGCGATCGCGCTGCGCCCTCGACGGCGATCCGCGGCCAGCTGGACGCCATCCGGGCGCTCAAGATGCAGCTCACCTCGATCGGCGCGTCGGCGGCACGTGAGGTCGGGGCCTGGACAAGCTGCGCGACGGCGTGCTGGCGAAGGTCGGTGCTGGGCGGAGCTCAGGTGACGCGACCGCCAGAACGGGATGGCGGCGCGATAGCATCCGCCCGCTTTGTCACGCGTTGAAGACGCCCGTTGCCCGAGCATCCGGTCCCTGGGCTCCCCGTCGACTCGCGCCGTTTGCCACCGATCGAGGGCTGACCTGGACGGCTGCTCGCCGACGAGCACTTGGCCAGATGACCGGCGTTCGAGGCGACTGGGGCGCAGAACCTAGGGTTGGGCGCCAGTCAAGTGTCGCTCCTGCTCTCCTGATGAGCAGGTTCGACCTGATTCACGGTTCTGGGGTGGTTCAGTGGCCCGCGCGGTGACACGAGAGGCGTCGACACGTCGAGATCGCTCATCGGGTGAGCACAAGGCCGGGCTACTCGCGCAGCGCCTATCCGTGATGTCGGCGGAAGTCGTGCCAGGTGGACTCCACGCGTTCATAGACGCGGCCCCGCCAGGCGAGCATGACGAGGAGCGCCCAGAGCACGGCCAGCGGCCGTCACGATCACCTGCACCGGTGACAGCGGCGTCAGCTCGAAGAAGTCGCGCACGGGCGGGACGACGAAGAACAGCCGCGTAGACGCCAAGGAGCGCGATGCGCCAGGGCGAGCGGTCGCCAGTCGGGCCCGTCGTGGTCGGCGCCGCTCAGCGATTCGCCGATGGGTGGGTCCAGCAGCGGCAGCAACCCCAGCCCGCAGAACACGGCGAACGTCGTGAACACGGTCCGCGCCTCGATGCCACGTCGCCGCTGCGATCGCCCACCAGTAGAGCGGCAGGCCGAGGGCCGTGAGGGCGACGGCGGGCGGTGCCACCAGGCGCAGGATCCGCCGGAGCGCGTCCGTGCCCGGGCCGGCGCCGGATGCGCCCAGAACGGCCAGGAACAGCGCCGGGATGCCCACGGTCAGGAGCGCCAGCACCGTGTTGTGCTTCGGGCTCACCGGGATCGCCAGCCCGACGAGCGCGGCACCGAGGATGATCAGCGCCATGTAAAGCGACCGCGTCAGGAAGATGTTGAGGCTGTCGTGCATGCCGGCGATGATCCGCTGGCCCTCGATGACCGCCTCGGGCAGCGCGGCGAACGAGTCGTCGAGCAGCACGATGTCGGCCACCGCACGCGTGGCCTGGCTGCCGCTCTGCATCGAGATGCCGAGGTGCGCCTGCTTGAGCGAGAGCACGTCGTTGACGCCGTCGCCGACCATCGCGACCCACTCGCCGTTGGCGCGGATGGCCAGCACCAGCCGCGCCTTGAGCGACGGCGGCACCCGACCGAAGACCGAGGCCGCCGCGACGGCGGCGGCCAGGCCCGCGATCATCCAGCTGCTCGAGGTCCAGCCCCGAGACGGCCCGGTCGACGAGCGACAGGCCGACCTGCGCGCGAGAGTGCCGGCGACCGTCTCGCGGGTTGTCGCCGGAGATCAGCTTGAGGCGGACGCCGGCGTCGGCGAAGCGCGCCAGTGTGGCTCGGGCGTCGGGCCGCGACCTGCTCCCGGAGCACCAGCACGGCCATCGGCTCGAGGTCGGCGTGGCAGGCGTCGGCACCTCATCGGCGCCGAGCAGCGGGGCCGGCCTCCCCGGCGCCGCGCGAAGACGACGACCCGAAGGCCCTGGCTCGGCCCTACCGGAGACGAACGCTGTCGAGCGTCGCCGTCGCCATCGCCGTCGAGCAGGCGGGGCCGGAGCACCTCCGGCGCACCCAGCACGAGGGCGCCCCGCGAGCTCGCCGCGGCGATGCGCACGGCGCTCCAGCGCAGCTCGGACGAGAAGGGCACCTCCTCCGCGACCGTCTGCGCGACCGTCCGGATAGGCCGCCCGGATGGCCTCCGAGGTCCGGTTCTGCAGCGACGTGCTGGCGACGAAGGTGCCAAGCCAGGCCCGAAGCGCGGCTTCCTCATGAGCAGCACCGGCATCAGCTTGCCGACGTCGTCCGGTCCGGTCGCGGTGTGGACGCCGAAGATGCCGGTGTCGGCGAAGCTCCAGTGGAAGGCGTAGATCGAGTAGCAGAGGCCGCGCTTCTCGCGGATTTCCTGGAACAGCCGCGACGACATGCCGCCGCCGACGATCGAGGCGAGGATCTGCGCGGTGTGGAAGTCGTCGGATGCAGTAAGGCACGCCCTCGAAGCCGAGCATGATCTGCGCTTTCCATGAGGTCGCGCGTCTCGCGCGCGTCGCCGCCGCGATAGGCGGCCGGCACCGGCGCCGGCGCCGGCGCTCGACGCCGATCGTCGCCGAAGCGCTCGCTCGGCCAGCGCGACGATCTTGTCGTGGTCGACGGCGCCGGCCGCCGCCAGCACCATCGACGGGCCGCGATAGTGGCGGTGCAGATAGGCGTCGAGCATCGGCGAGCCGACGCCGCGCACCGTCTCGGCCGTGCCGAGGATGGTGCGGCCGATCGGCTGGTCCGGGAAAGGCCGCCTCGGCGAACAGGTCGTAGATGCGGTCCTCCGGCGCGTCGAGCGCCGCGCCGATCTCCTGCAGGATGACATGCTGCTCGCGCTCCAGCTCCTCCGGGTCGAAGCGCGAATTGCTGAGGATGTCGCTGAGGATGTCGAGGGCGAGCGGCACGTCGTCCTTGAGCACGCGCGCGTAGTAGGAGGTCGTCTCGACGCTGGTCGCGGCGTTGACCTCGCCGCCGACCGCCTCGATCTCCTCGGCGATGTCGGTGGCCGAGCGCGCGCTCGGTGCCCTTGAACGCCATGTGCTCGAGGAGGTGCGAGAGGCCGTGCTCGCTCGTCGCGCTCCGAGCGCGAGCCGGCCCCGACCCAGACGCCGAGCGCGGCGCTTTCCAGATGGTCCATGTCATGGGTGACGACGGTGAGGCCGGTAGGCAGACGCGATACGCGAACCGTCATGCAACTCAAACCTTTTCGCGGAACCGCTGCGGACGTGATCCGCGATGAATGTCTCGACCGCGCTTCGGCGTCGTTGGCGACGACCGTGAAGCGCTCCGGCCGGTCGAGGAGGTCGGCGAAGCCGGCGGGCAGCTGCGGCTCGACGCCCGCCGCCGCCTTGACCGCCTCGGGGAACTTCGCCGGATGGGCGGTGGCGAGCGTGATCATCGGCACGCCCGGCTTCGGTGCCGCGCCGCCACCGCGAGCCCGACGGCGGTGTGCGGATCGGCGAGGAAGCCGGTCGCCCGGTACGTGTCGCGGATCGTCGCCGCGGTCTCCGCCTCGTCGGCGCGGCCGGCGGCGAAATCGGCCCGGATCGCGGCGAGCGGCCGCGGCGTCGAGCGCGAAGCGCGCCCGACTTCGGCAAGGTCGTCCATCAGCCGCGCGCACCGCCGCGCCGTCGCGGTCCATGGACCTCGAACAGCAGCCGCTCGAAGTTCGACGAGACCTGGATGTCCATCGACGGCGAAGCGGTCGGCGACGACGGGCCGCGAGTTCGTAGCGGCCGGTCGCGAGCGTCCGCGCCAGGATGTCGTTGGACGTTGGTGGCGATGACCAGCGTGTCGATCGGCAGCCCCATGCGCTTGGCGGCGTAGCCGGCGAAGACGTCGCCGAAATTGCCGGTCGGCACGGTGAACGAGACCGGCGCGCCGCGGCGCGCCGAGCGCCACCGCCGCGGTGAAGTAGTAGACGATCTGCGCGAGGATGCGCGCCCAGTTGATCGAGTTGACGCCGGCGAGCGCGACGCGGTCGCGGAACGGCTGGTTGTTGAACAGGCCTTTGACGATCGCCTGGCAGTCGTCGAACGTGCCCTCGACGGCGATGGCGTGGACGTTGCCGGCCGCCGGAGGTCGTCATCTGCCGCTGCTGGATCGGCGACACGCGGCCCTTCGGGAAGAGGATGAAGAGGTCGACGTTGTCGCGGCCGCGGAAGGCCTCGACCGCCGCGCCGCCGGTGTCGCCGGAGGTGGCGCCGACGATCGTCGCCCGCTGCTGCGCGCTTCGTCGAGGACATGGTCCATCAGCCGCGCCAGGAGCTGCATCGCGACGTCCTTGAAGGCGAGCGTCGGCCCGTGGAAGAGCTCCAGCACGAAGAGGTCCGGCGCCGAGCTGGCGTCAGCGGCGCCACCGCCGGGATGGCGGAACGTCGCATAGGCCTCGTTCGCCATGCGCCGCGAGGTCGCGATCGGCGATCTCGCCGCCGACGAACGGGCGCATGATCTCGACCGCCGCCTCGGCGTAGGGCCGGCCGGCGAGCCCGGCGATCGCGTCGGGCGCGAGCTGCGGCCAGGCTCTCGGGCACATAGAGGCCGCCGTCGCGGGCGAGGCCGGCCAGCAGCACGTCCGAGAAGCCGAGAGCGGGCGCGAGGCCGCGCGTGCTCACATAGTTCACGTTGGCCAATGCCTCGCGAAGGAGCGGCCGGCCGAAAGGCCGCCGACAGGGGCCGAAACTAGCCCTTCGCGGGGACCCCCCGCAAGCACGCCGCCGGCGCACGCCTCCATCGCCAAGGCCGCGGCGCGGCTGCTATAGAAAGGCCCCATTCACCATCGAGGAATTGCCTATGCGTTTGTTCGGTCGGGCACTTGCCGGTTCGCCGGGTCGCGCCGCGCGGCTCTGCTCGCCGCGGTCGCCTGTGTTGCCCGGGCTGCTTGCCGCCTGCACGTCGAGCGGCGGCGGGGCGGTTCGCCCGGCAGCTTCCTGAGGCTGCTCGAAGACCGGCGGCGCCGACACGCCGGCACCGACGACGTGACTCGAGCCTATCTCACCCAGTCCGCCTACTGCCCGCAGGTCCAGATCCGCGGCGGAACCGAGACGCTGCGCCTTCTACGAGAAGGGCCACGACGGCGAGCCGCCTTCGTCCGCTACCTGGCCTCGATCGGCAAGACGGCCCGCGAATGCCACAACTCCGGCGCCGAACTACACGATCAAGATCGGCGTCGCCGGCCGGGTGGTCGCCGGCCCGAAGGGCGGTGCCGGCACGGTCACCGTGCCGCTCCGCATCGCCGTCGCCAAGCAGTTCGGCGCCGGCGCTCTACTCCGAGCTCTTCAAGATCCCGGTGACCCTCGCCGCGCCGACCTTCGGCGCCGACTTCTCGCAGGTCGTCGACCAGGTCACCTTCCAGATCGGCCCGGAGGATCGCGACCTCATCATCTATGTCGGCTTCGACGACGGCAAGCCGCCCAAGAAGCCGTCGGAGACCGAGCCCGACCGGTTGATTGACTCGCACCGCCGGCCGGCCTTAGACTTGCAGCGCTAGCCGGGATGGAGTCGCGTTCCGGCCGGTCCGCCGCCAATGGCGGGCCGTGACGACCGCCGGGAGAGACCGGATCGGGCAACCGGTCCGGCGCCGAAGGAGCAACCGCCCCGGAAACTCTCAGGCAAAAGGACCGGACGGTCGGCGACACTCTGGAAAGCAGCCGCGGCATCGCCGCCGGCTCACCGAAGGAGTAACCGGCGCTCGAGTAGCGCGTCCTGGCAGGCCGGGAAATCTCTCAGGTCCTCGGACAGAGGGGGCGCGGGACGGGATCGCCGGACCCGCATCGCGTCGATTCCGCTCGCGAGGACCGTCCTTGGCCGAAGCCGCCGAACGAACGCCTCCGCGAGACGCCGCTCGCCGCGCCTCCATCGCGAGCTCGGCGCGCGCATGGTGCCGTTCGCCGGCTACGCCATGCCGGTCCAGTACCCGACCGGCATCCTCGCCGAGCACAAGCTGGACGCGCGAGCACGCCGGCCTGTTCGACGTCTCGCACATGGGGCCAGCGTCTTCCTGTCGCCGGCCGCCGACCACGCGACGACGCGCCAGCGGCCCTCGAAGCGCTGACGCCGGGCGATTTCGCCGGGCCTCGAGCCCGGCCGCATCCGCTACACGCTGCTGCTCAACGACGACGGCGGCATCGTCGACGACCTGATGGTCGACCCGCTCGCCGCGCCGCGACGACGACGGCAGCTCTGCGTCGTCGTCAACGCCGGCGCGCAAGGAGGTCGACTTCGCCCGACATCCGCGCGCGCCTGCCGGCCGGCGTCGCGCCTCGACGTCGCCGACGACCGCGCGCTGCTCGCGCTGCAGGGCCCGGAGGCCGCCGCGGTCCTCGCGCGCCATCTGCCCGGCGGCCGCCGACCTCGCCTTCATGACCGCGGCCGACGCCGGTTCGACGGCATCGACTGCTCGATCTCGCGCTCCGGCTACACCGGCGAGGACGGCTTCGAGATCTCGGTCGCCGGCCGACGACGCCGAGGCGTCTGGCCCGCGCGCTGCTCGCCGAGCCGCGAGGTGAAGCCGATCGGCCTCGGCGCCCGCGATTCGCTCCGGCTCGAGGCCGGCCTCTGCCTCTACGGCCACGACCTCGACGAGACCGACCTCGCCGGTCGAGGCCGATCTCGGCTTCGCCGTCGCCAAGCGCCGCCGCGCCGAGGGCGGCTTCCCCGGCTGCGCCGCGCATCGCCCGCGAACTCGCCGACGGCGCCGCCGCGCGTCCGCGTCGGCCTCCTCCCCGACGGCAAGGCGCCCGGCCCGCGACGGCGCCGCCGATCGCCGATCTCGCCGGCCGCGCCGATCGGCGTCGTCACCTCCGGCGGCTTCGGCCCGACCGTCGGCGGCCCCATCGCCATGGGCTATGTCGAGCCGGCCTTCGCCGCGCCCGGCACGAAGCTGGCGCTCAGCGTCCGCGGCAAGCGCACATGCCGGCCACCGTCGACGGCGCTGCCCTTCGTCCCCCACCGCTATGTCCGCAAGCCGATCCTGAACGAGGTATTTGAGATGACCACCCGCTACACCCGCGACCACGAATGGGTCCGCCTCGAAGGCGACCTCGCCGTCGTCGGCATCAGCAACTACGCGCAGGAGCAGCTCGGCGACATCGTCTTTGTCGAGCTGCCCGAGTCGGCAAGAAGCTCGACAAGGGCGACGAGGCGGCCGTCGTCGAATCGGTGAAGGCGGCGAGCGAGGTCTTCGCCCCGGTCGCCGGCGAGGTGGTCGAGGTCAACGACGCGCTCGCCGACCAGCCCGGCAAGGTCAACGAGGATGCCGGAGGGCGCCGGCTGGTTCGTCAAGCTGAAGCGTCGACGCGCGCCGATCTCGACGCGCTGATGGACGCCGAGGCCTACAAGGCCTTCCTGAAGACGATCTGAGCGCATGGCCGACCATCTCTACAAGGCAACGATCGACTGGCGGCGCGGCGAGGGCGATTTCGCCAAGGGGCGCTATTCGCGCGGCCATCTCTGGCGCTTCGACGGCGGCATCGAGGTCCCGGCCTCCGCCTCGCCGGCGGTCGTGCCGCTGCCCCTGTCGCGTCGAGGCGGCGGTCGACCCGGAGGAGGCCTTCGTCGCCTCGATCTCGTCCTGCCACATGCTGACCTTCATCGACCTCGCCCGCCGCGCCGGCTTCGTCGTCGACTCCTACGACGACGACGCCGAGGGCGTCATGGCGCGGCTCGAAGGCCGGCGCGCTGGTGGATCTCGAAGGTCACGCTGCGCCCGCAGCATCGTCTTCTCCGGCGGCAGCGCCCGACGCCGACGAGCTCGACGAGCTCCACCACCAGGCCCACGAGCGCTGCTTCATCGCCAATTCGGTGCAAGACCGAGATCGTCGTCGACGCCGCTTCCGGTCGGCTGAGCCAAGGATTGACCGCCGATGCGCTACCTCCCCCATACCGATGCCGACCGCGCCGCCATGCTGGCGCGGATCGGCGTCCCGTCGATCGACGAGCTGTTCGCCGACATCCCGGCCGGCAAGCGGCTCGCCGGCCTCGCTCGACCTGCCGCCGCGCAAGAGCGAGATCGAGGTCGAGCGCATCCTCGCGCGCCTCGCGGCGCGGAACGTCGCCGCCGGCGTCGGTGCCGTTCTTCGTCGGCGCCGGCGCCTACCGCCACCACGTCCCGCGCGAGCGTCGACCACCTCATCCAGCGCTCGGAGTTCCTGACCTCCTACACGCCCTACCAGCCGGAGATCGCGCAGGGCACGCTGCAATATCTCTTCGAGTTCCAGACCCAGGTCGCGAACCTGACCGGCATGGAGGTCGCCAACGCCTCCATGTACGACGGCTCGACCGCCACCGCCGAGGCGGTGCTGATGGCGCACCGCCTGACAGCGGCGGAAGGCGGTACTCTCCGGCGGCCTGCATCCGCAATATCGCGCGGTGGTCGAGACGATCTCGCGCATGGCCGGCGACACGCTGGTCGTCGCTGCCGCCCGACCCGCTCGGCACCGAGGCCATCCTCGCCGCCATCGACGGCGAGACCTCCTGCGTCGTCGTGCAGTCGCCGTCCTTCTACGGCCAGCTCATCGACCTCGCGCCGATCGCCGAGAAGGCGCACGCGCCGGCGCGCTGCTCGTCGCGGTCTTCACCGAGGTCGTGGCGCTCGGCGCCATCGAGCCGCCGGGCGCGCAGGGCGCCGACATCGTCGTCGGCGAAGGCCAGTCGATCGGCAACGCGCTGACCTTCGGCGGGCC